>NZ_CP082909.1:0-1225000 GCF_023822025.1 Endozoicomonas sp. 4G
GCGGCTCGGTTTTCGACAGTTTTTCGGGCTCTAGGGGTCTCGGCGGCACATATGAAACAGGCGGTTAGGGAAAGCGTCAAGGGGTTAGCGATGTCTCGGCAGGCGGCATGAACGAACAGGTGATCGAGCAGATCGACGGTATCCGCCTGAGCCTCTCGGCGCTGTCTCGGGAGTTCGGGATTGCGCGGGAGACGGTCGGCAAGCGCCTGGCCGCCGCGGGCGTGGCTCCCGACGGCGACCGCAAGGGCTACCCGGTCTATCGGCTCGGGCCGTCGTGCCGGGCGCTGCTGCAGGCGGAGACGGCGAGCTCGGGGCGGGTGGAGAACCCGGAGGATCTGCCGCCGCTGGAGCGCCGCGCCTGGTACCAGTCCGAGCGGGAGCGCGTGCATCTGGAGCGGGAGCAAGAGCACCTGGTCCCCGCCGAGGAGGTTCGCGAGCAGCTCGCGCTGGTGATCAAGATCACCAACCAGTTTCTCGACACGCTCCCCGATGTGCTCGAGCGCGATTGTCGGCTCCCGACCGATGCGATCGCGGTCTTGGAGAAGCGCCTGTCGTTGGCGCGCTCCGACTGGGCCGAACGGCGGAGGCGGCATGAGCTACGCCAGCGCCGTCTCGATCCGCCGCGAGGTCGCCCGCTCCGCCCGCCCGCAGGAGCACATCAGCGTGTCCGAGGCGGCGATGCGTCATCTGCGTCTGCACACCGATTCCGGCGGCTCCGAGCCCTGGAACCCGGACCTGACGCCCTACATGGTCGAGCCGATGGACCGTCTGATCGATCGGCGCTACGAGGCCGTGATCTTCATCGGCCCCGCCCGGACCGGCAAGACGGGCGCACTCCTGGGCTTTCTCGCCTACATCATCACCTGCGATCCGTCCGACGCCATGGTCCTGCACATGAGCCAGGACAAGGCCGGGAAGTTTTCGAAAAAGACCTCCGCCGCATGTACCGCGAGAGCCCGACCCTCGGCGCCGAGCTGACCGGCCGGGCCAGCGACAACAACGTCTTCGAGAAGACCCACAAGTCCGGCAACGTGCTCTACATCGGCTGGCCGTCCGCCTCCCAGCTGTCCGGCGAGACGATCAAATACATGGCCATCACCGACATGGACCGGATGTCCCTGTCGGTGGAAGGAGGAGCAGCCCCTTCCTCATGGCCAAAAAGCGCACCCAGACGTTCCTCAGCCGGGGGCGCACCTACGTCGAGACCTCCCTGGCTACGAGGTCACCGATCCCAAGTACAGCCTGAGACACCCGCACGAAGCCCCGCCCGCACCCGGCGCCGTTGCGCTCTACAACCAGGGCACCATGTGCCGCCGCTACCTGCCGTGTCCGCACTGCGGCGAGTTCTTCATGGAGCCGAGCGACTTCAGCGGCTTCAGCTTCGCCCACAATCGAGACCTCCTGGGCGCCACGATCCCCGAGGCCATCGGCGAGGTGCACCTGATCTGCACCGCCAACGGCTGCCTGATCGACCCCTCGCACAAACAGGCCATGTCGCGCGCCGGCCTGTGGGTGCCTGCCGGCGGTCGAATCGAGGACGGCCGTGTCGTCGGCGAGCCGCGTGACGCACCCTACGCCAGCTACTGGCTGACCGGCGTGTCGGCCGCGTACCAGGAGTGGGAATCCATCGTCCGCGCCTACCTGCAGGCGGAGTTCGTCTACGACACCACCGCGGACGAGGAGCCCCTGCGCAACACCTACAACCTCGACATGGGCATGCCCTACCTGTCGCGTTCCCTGCAGGCCACGCGCGACAGCAACAGCCTCACCCGCCGCAAAGAGGAGATGCCCCGACGCGTCGTTCCGCACGGCGTGCGCTTCATCCTCGCGGCCGTCGACATCCAGGGCGGGCGCGATCGGCGCTTCGTGGTCCAGATGATCGGCTACGGCGAGCACCTGGAGAGTTGGATCATCGACCGCTTCAACATCCGCCACCTCGACGCCGACGACGACAGCATCCGCCTCGACATGAGCACCCATGTGGAGCACTGGGACGTGCTGATCCACCAGGTCATCGACCGCACCTACCCCCTGGCCGACGGCAGCGGCCGACACATGCCCGTCCACCTCACCGTCTGCGACACCGGCGGCGAAGACGGCGTGACCGACCGCGCCTACGCCTTCTACCGATCGCTGCGCCTGCGCGGCCTGTCCAACAAACTGATGCTCGTGAAGGGCGCGAGCGGCCGCTCCGCCCCCAAGCTCGAGGAGCGCTACCCGGACACCACCAAGCGCAAAGACCGCAACGCCGAGTCCCGCGGCGACGTGCCCGTGTGGTTCATCAACACCAACACCCTCAAGGACATCATCAACAACAACATGGGCCGCACCGACCCCGGCCCCGGCTACATGCACTGGCCCGCATGGCTCGGGACCTGGTTCTTCGACGAGCTCACCGCGGAGAAGCGCAAAGACGACGGCACTTGGGAGCAGGTCAGCCCCCGTAACGAGGCGTTCGACCTCTACACCTACGCCCACGCCGGCCTGATCCGCCTCGGCGCCGACAAGTTCAACTGGCAGCAGCCCCGCACCTGGGCCGCCGACTGGGACGACAACCCCGAGATCGTCACTGCCCGACAGTCAGGCCGTCGACCCGCTACCGCGCGCCGTGGTGCCGACGGCACGGCCGGTGCGGTTTCGGCAGAAGGCCAGATAACCGGCATGACAACCCCCGTTGTGGTCGGGAAGGCCGTGCTGCACCTCGGCGACTGTCTCGACGTGATGCGGGGATGGACCCCGCATCTGTCGACTCGATCGTCTGCGATCCGCCGTATGGCCTTGGGTTCATGGGGAAGGAGTGGGACAGCGGAAAGTCTTTTGTCGAGCGCAAGGCGGCAAAGCCCAACACGTTCGATCACGTCGGCGGCAACCACAATCCGGCGAACAGCAAGGATCAGCAGCGCACAAGGCATCGCGAGGGCATTGCTTACCAGGAATTCATGCACGACTCATTTACGGAAGCCCTGCGTGTCGCCAAGCCCGGCGCCCATCTGCTTGCGTTCGGCGGCACCCGCACGTTCCACCGGCTCGCTGTCGCGATCGAGGATGCAGGATGGGAGATCCGCGATACGGTGATGTGGGTTTACGGGTCCGGGTTTAGCAAAGGCTTTAACCTGCGCAGAGCTGGCGTATGTGTTTGTTCTGAAAGTGGGAATGCTGTATCATGTATCCATCACGAAACTGGAGATGGGCATGGCAAACAGACAACCAAACACGACGTGCGACTTGTGCGGGGAAGCGATCTACCGACGCCCGAATCTGCTCCTCAAGAACAAGGGAAAGTTTTGCTCTACGGCTTGCAGGAACAAGGTTCACAAGGCGTTTGGCCCGAGGGGTCCGAATCCGAAGCTGGCAGGAGAAAACAATCCGGCGTGGAGCGGGGGAGCTATATCGAGCCGGAGAAAGGGTATCGGATGATACGGAATCCGAGCCATCCGCGAGCGCGACAGAATGGGTATGTTCTGGAGCACATTCCGGTAGCCGAGAAGATACTTGGCCGATCGTTGACGGCGGAGGAGGAGGTCCATCACATCAACCGGGATCGGGCGGACAACAGGCCGGAGAACCTGAAGGTCTACGCGAGTCATCTGGAGCACTGGATGGACGAGCATTACACGGACGTGGCCAATGCCCGCGATGCGGCAAATTACTCAAAGAATACGAAGGATTCGGGACATCTCTAAAACCAGCGTTTGAGCCGATCATCGTCGCGCGCAAACCCCTCGACGGCACCGTCGCCGGGAATGTGCTCAAGCACGGCTGCGGGGCGTTGAATGTGGATGGGTGTCGGATTACTGCGGATGGCGGTCGCCCGTTGCGCGAGATCGACCCGAAACAGACGAACAACAACGCCTATGCCGGGCGCATGGACGGATCGCTTCAAGGGGGATCGAAAGCCGTTGGCGAGACGACTCTTGGCCGGTTCCCCGCGAACCTCATTCACGACGGCTCGCCCGAGGTGGTCGCGCTGTTTCCGCAAACGGAATCGGGCACACTGAATCAAGGATCGATCACGTCGGAAAACCGGATCTACGGCAAGCGCGGAGGGTACGACAACCCGACGCTGTATCAAGGCAACCAAGGCAGCGCCGCCCGCTTCTTCTACTGCGCCAAAGCCAACAAGTCCGACCGCGACACCGACAACACGCACCCGACCGTAAAACCCGTCGAGCTGATGCGCTATCTGGTGCGCTTGGTTACCCCGCCACGCGGCGTCACGCTGGACCCCTTTATGGGCTCAGGTTCTACCGGAGTCGCCGCCGTCCTCGAAGAGGCCCGGTTCATCGGCATCGACTACGAACCAAGCTATTTCGAGATCGCCAGCCGCCGCATCGACGACGCCCAACGCCAGCAGACCCTAGACCTGGATCCGCCCGACCCGCGCGCCCAAACCCCTCAATAAAAAATCCCGGTTTTTCGTCTTCGCCCCCTTGCGCTCTTATAATTACATGCTAGTATTATATTCAAGCAAGGGGCAACGACGACAACCAACCGGAGAGACGCCATGCAGACCATCATCAACCGCAGCCCGCTGACCATCTCGATCGACACGGACGGCGCAATCACCGTGACACTGAACAGCGCTCCGCTGGCGATGCCTTTCGGCACCAAGATCAAGGCGCTTTCCGAGGTGAAAGGCTCCGGAACGGCTGCGCTGGTTGCAGCAGCCAAGGCCAAGGGCGGCACGCACCTGATGGGATCGCGCGTTGCGCTGCTCCCCGGCGAGGCCGATCTGATCGCCGCAGCGCTTGCGTCGCATCCCGCGCTGATCGCCAAGGATGCCGCATTCCAGGCTGAGTGTGAGCGGCTCGCCGCGGCCGAGCGCAAGATCAACGCCGAAAACGCATGGCAGACCGACCCCCGCTACGGCTTTGCAGAAGGCGCCGAGACCCCGGATCGCGCAGACAACACGCCGAGCCACAAGCGGGATTATTGATCACAACCACGGCCCCGCAATGGGCCAAGAGGATAGGCGACATGACCACAATCAACATCACCGGAACCATCCTTTCAGGCAACCTCGGCGAAGGCTGGAGCGACCAAGACGAGGCGGCCGAGGCTTACGCAGAGTTCCTTTCCGCGCGGTATCGCGCGGCGGCCGAGTCAAGTTTCCCGGGCGCAGAAATCAGCGTCGAGATCGAAGTCGAGTACAACACGGAGGGATGTTCCCCCGATGCGATCGCGACCGGAGACGCCGGCACCCTCGAAATGGCGCGGCTTGAGGACATGCTGACCAACGACGGCGCATGGAACGAGTTCCTCGACTCCGACGCCGCGCGCGAGCTGGCCTAATCACCCCAACCGCCCGGCTCCGTCTGGGCAGGACACCACATGAACACCGAGAGCCTGATCCGAGACACCATCGCCGGCACATGGCGCGCCGGCCACTACGATACGGCGATCGACCGGCTCAGTGGCGCGCGGATGGCGTTGCTGTACGTCGAGCCCAAGAGTGCCGCCATCGACGATTTGACCGATCTCATCAACGTGGCGCTACGGCTCTACGCTGAGGATGCGACATGACCGAAACCAAACGCGGCCCGGGCCGGCCGCCCGCGGACAACCCGATTGCGACACGGCAGATCTCGATTCTTTTGCCGCTGAACCTGGTCGAGAAGGCGCGGCGAATCGGCGACGATAACCTGACCGAGGGCGTGCGTCGCGCGCTGCGGGCGTATCGGGAGAAGGGAGAAAACCCATGACCATCATCCAAAACAAAGGCCAAGCCATCGACTGGACCGACTACTGGACCAGCGAGCACGCGCGCGCCGGGCTGTTCTTTCTGAGCTGGAACGCCGGTTGCGCCCGCCTGCTGATCCCCGACAGCCAGAAGCACTGCCTGCGCGAGATGCGCAACGCGACCGAGGTCATCGTCTCGCGCGGACCTTGGACCGACCAGGGCGGTCGGGATGCGCTTCGAGCTGATGTGGGAAGACGGGACCGACTACCCCTTTGCCGTGCACCTGGTCGCCGAGCAGACCGACCGGTTGATCCCCGACACGCAGCAAGGCGCGGGGTTTGATGTTGCGGCCTGGACCCGTGGAGGGCTTAAAGCACGCTGGCCGGGGCGGTATCGCGTGGTCGATGCGATTCCGGATCTGCGGCCGTGGAGTCAGCAATGAACGACGAAAAAGTACAAAAAAGTGTGCAATTTATGCACTGCGCAGACTGCGGCCGCGAGATCGAGCTAAACAAACGACCGTGCGAGGATTGGCAACTCGAAGACGGCCGAACCGTCTGCCCTGAGTGCTGCATCGCCGACATGCAGGCGATCGTAGAGCGTGCCCGGGAGGAAGTCGGTCAGCCCCGCACAAAACACTGACCGACAAGCAAACCATTTCCCTGCCCCCAAGAAAATGGTCCCACCCCTCACAAACACTAGATATGGGGTTACACAGTGACCCCAACCACAACTCACACTATGCGCAGACCTCAAGGAGCCGTCTGCGCATGCCCTACACCACCGAGGACCGTGACCGTCTACGCGCTGCCTTAACCGGCGGCGAGA
The DNA here is from genome assembly GCF_023822025.1 of Endozoicomonas sp. 4G. NCBI lineage: Bacteria > Pseudomonadati > Pseudomonadota > Gammaproteobacteria > Oceanospirillales > Endozoicomonadaceae > Endozoicomonas > Endozoicomonas sp. 4G. The sequence goes on from NZ_CP082909.1 coordinate 6,509, forward strand.
TGATGGTCAAATTCGCCGACGGGCGCCTCGTGCAGTACCGCTCCGTCTCGGAGATCCGCCAGGCGCTCGCCCTGGTCGACTCGGAGCTTGACGCCGCATCCGGACAGCGTCGGCCCGCGGCCTTCCGCGTCAACGTGAGCAAGGGCGTCTGACGATGGCCCTGGTCCCCGCCGTCCAGCTTCTCGATTCCCGCGGCCGCCCGATGCGCAACAGCGCCTACGAGTCCGCCACCGTCGCGCGCCGCGGCTCCAGCTGGAACGCCCCCGGCTCCGGGCCGAATCAGGCCCTCAGCTACAGCCTCACGACCCTACGCAACCGCGCCCGCGCAGCCGAGCGCAACAACCCCTGGCTGTGGTCCGCGATCGACCGCCTCGTCTCCAACGAGGTCGGTGTCGGCGTGACCTTGCGCCCGCGCGCCAAGGATCCGGAGTTCCGCAAGGCCGCCGTCTCCCTCTGGGAGCGCTCCCGCCGCGAGCTCGACCCCGAGGGCACGCTCGACTTCGGCGGCCAGCAGGCCCAGGCCGTGCGCGCCCGCCGCGTGGCCGGCGAGGTCTTTGTGCGCCGTCGGCGCCGCACCAACGACAGCGCGTTTGCCGTGCCGCTGCAGGTCCAGATCCTCGAAGCGGAGTTCATGCCCGTCGGCGATCATCGCGACCTGCCCAACGGCAACAGCATCCGCGACGCCATCGAGTTCGACCCCCGCGGCGCCCGCGTCGCCTACTGGCCCTACATCGCACACCCGAGCGACGACACCCGCGGCAGCGGCTGGAACCGACAGGTGCGCGTCCCGGCCGAGGACATCATCCATCACTACCTGCCGACCCGCCCCGGCCAACGCCGCGGCGAGCCCACGGCCGTGCGCTCCCTGCTCCCCGCGCGCACCTTCGACACCTACGAAGACGCCGAGCTGATGCGCAAGCAGACCCGCGCCCCCTTCACCGGCGCCGTCTACCGCGAGGCGTTCACGGACCAGGACTGGCACTTCGACCCCTTCACCGGCGCGCCCATCACCAATCTGGACGCACCCCAGATCGACGTGGAGCCCGGAACCTTCCTCGGCCTCGCCCGGGGAGAAGCTGCAACTGTTCGACGCCGACGACAACGGCGCCGGCCTGGACGCCTACAGCCGCACAGTCCTGCTCAAGATCTGCGCCGGCTTCGGCGTGCCCTTCGAGCTGGTCACCGGCGACTGGTCCAAGGTCAACGACCGCCTCGTCCGCGCCGTGCTCAACGAGTTTCACCGATCCATCGAAGCCGCCCAAGACCACCTGCTGATCTTCCAGGTCTGCCTCGGTGTGTGGTCCTGGTGGATGGACGCCGCCGTCTTCGCCGGCCGCCTCCCGGCCCCCGGCTACGCCACCACCCGACACGACTACCTCGCCGTCCAGGCCCGCCCGCACGGCTGGCGTTACGTCAACCCGGCGCAGGATGTGGAGGCCAAGATCAAGGCCATCGGCGCCCATCTGACGTCGCGCATCACCGCGATCGACGAACAGCCCGGGCCGTCGGCTGAGGAGATTGACGCGCAGATTGCCGACGACCCTTGGGCGATGACGCCCGCACCGACCACGCCGGGTGCCGCATGAACGCGTGCGCAGCATCCCCGAAAACGACGAACCCCCGAGCGGCTGTCACCGCGCGAGGGCTCTTGCCACAACCAGTAAAGCAGGTACCGATCATGGCTAAGCAAAGTGTAACCCATCACGAGATCGCGGGCGTGATCGAGATCCATCGCAACAAGCCGATGGTGTCGAGCCTGAAGATTGCGGAGTTGTTTGAGCGTCCGCATAAAAACGTTCTCGCAGCCATCCGCCGCGAGCTCGCCGACGATATTTCGCGGCTTAAACTTGAGCCGCGAGACTACATAGATGCCCGCGGAAAGTCGCAGCCCGTGTTTTGGCTTGACGAGCGTCAAGCGCTTGTCGTGATGCCGTTCCTAGGAGGCAAGAAATCCCGCGAAGGCCAGCGCAAGCTTGTCGACGCCTACCTCTACTACCGCGACGCCTTCAAGAACCCGCCCCGCGCCGACCTGGTCCGGGGCAAGCGCGACGCCAGCCGAGTGCTGACCGACTCCATCATCGACATGCGTTCCGAGCACGGCAAAGACACGACCGCCGTGCACTACATGAGCGAGCAGAAGCTGTGCAACTGGGCCGTGAACGGCGCCTTCAAAGCACTGGACGAATCGAGCCTCAGCAACGAAGACCTTGAGCTGCTGCGCCTGGTGCGCGAACGCAACGCCGCGCTGATCGCCGCCGAAATCGACTACCCCGAGCGCAAGGCCCGCCTCGCGCAATACGCCATCCGCCAGCGCACCAAGCTGATCGCCACCGCACCAGGAGACCAAGCCCTATGAGCTGGTACCGCATCGTCAACGCGTCCAAGAACAAGGCGCGCATCGACATCTACGACGACATCGGCGAATTCAGGACTGGTGGACCGGTGAGAAAACCGGTCTTGCCGCGCGCGACTTCTCCGCGACCCTGGCAGCGCTGGACGTCGGCGAGATCGAGCTGCACATCAACTCGCGCGGGGGCTCGGTCCCGGACGGGATCCAGATCTACAACGAGCTGCGTCGGCACAAGGCGCGCGTGACCGTCGTCATCGACGGACAGGCCGCCTCGATCGCGTCCATCGTCGCGATGGCCGGCGACGAGGTCGTGATGCCCTCGAACACGACGCTCTGGATCCATGACCCGATGGCGTTCCTCGACATCTGGGGCTACTCCAACGCCGACGAGCTGCGCGCCGCGGCGACCAAGACCCTCAACCTCGCCGACGATCTCGACACCACGCGCGACATCCTGGTCAACACCTACCTGACCCGCGCCAACGACACCCTCACCCGCGACGAGCTGATTGCGATGATGGCCCGCGAGACCACCATCACTGCCGAGCAAGCAATCGCGTGGGGCCTCGCCGACCGGATCGAGGAGCCGCTCAAGCAGGCCGCGTGTCACGACATGCGCCCGATGCGCGAGCGTGCCCGCGACGCCGTCCAGGCCCGCGCCGATGCGATCGCCGCCGAACCCGAAGAGCAGGACACCGCCGATGTTCCCGAGACACCCGCCCCCGCGCCGGAGCCGGAGCCGGAGCCCGAGCCCGTACCGGCCCTTGATCCCGATGCCGTCGTTATCCCCGCGACCGTCACCGCCGCGGATCTGCCGGCCCTGAACACCGCCCTTGCCGCGCGCGGCGTGACGCTCCACGCCGCCCAGACCGCGATGGATCCGCGCACCCTGGTCGACCTGTGCCAGACCGAGGGCTTCCTCGCCCTGGTCCCCGGCCTGTTGGCGTCCAGGGCCACCGAGACGGAAGTCCGCTCCCAGATCGCCCAAGCCGCCCGGCTGCGCGACCGCATGCAGGCCGCCGGGCTCGCCGCGCACTTCGATGCCACCCTGAACAGCCTGCGCACCGACCCCGTCGACGCCATCTGCCTCGCCTACTCCTACCGCATGGTGGAGGGCGAGAGCGCGATCCGCTCCGACCACGGCGCGCTCAACGGCACCCCGAGCAAGCCGCCCCCAACGTCCTATCGATCCAGGCCGCGCGTAAGGCGGCACAGAGGAAACAGCCATGACCATGATCACTGAAGGCCCCCGCGCAGGCGACTACCTGCTCTCCGAATCCAACGGCGCGCAGTCGCGCGAGTCCGCCGTCATCGCCGCCGGGGCCGACCTGGTCGCCGGCACCGTGCTCGGCCAGCTCACCAAGAGCGTGGTGGCCCTGACGGCCGCCGCATCCGGCAACACGGGCGCCGATACCGGGCTCGCCTCGGTCACGGTCACGCTCGGCGCCCAAGCGCTGCCGGGCCGCTACGTCCTCGAATGCACGGCGGCCGTCGTTGTCGACCCGGCGACCCCGGCGCAGTGGTCGATCACCGCCCCCAACGGTCTTGCCCTGCAGTCCGCCGCGAGCGGAGTCGCTTACGCCGGGTCGCACCTCAACCTCACCCTCGGCGTCGGGACCACGCCCTGGGCCGCGGGCGATCTGTTGTATGTGGATGTCTCCGGCACCGGCCAGTACATCCAGCACAACCCAGACGCCGTGACCGGTGCGGAGATCGCCGTCGCCGTGCTCTACGAGAGCGTCGATGCCGCAGAGGCCATCGCCGACGGCGTGATCACCGCCCGCCTCGCCGAGGTCGACGACGCCGCCCTGACCTGGCACACCGGCATCACCGACGCCGAGAAAGCCGCCGCCGTTGCCTCCCTGGCAGCTCGTCACATCATCGTCCGCTGAGGAGCGCCGACATGCCCACTCTCGATATTTTCAACAGCGACGCCTTCAGCGTCTCCAGCCTGACTGCCTCGATCAACCATGTGACCGAAGGCCAGGCCGTCCCGTCCGTGGTCGACGCTTTGTTCCTGCAAGGCGAGCGCGGCATCAGCACGACGACCGCCTGGGTCGAGCGCAAAGGCGACAGCCTGCAGTTGGTCCCGGCCGCCCCTCGCGGCGCCGACGCCGACCCGGTCAACAAAAGCACCCGCGACGGCCAGACCTTCACCGCGATCCACCTGCCCACCCGTGGCGGCATCAACGCCGACCAGGTGCAGAATGTCCGCGCGTTCGGCTCCGAGACCGAGGAAGAGGTGGTCGAGCGCATGGTGCAGGACGAGCTCGACCGCATGCGTCGCAACCTCTCCGCCACCATCACCTACCACCGCATGGGCGCGATCAAGGGTCTCGTCCTGGACGCGACCGGGTCGACCCTGCTCGACATCCACGATGCGTTCAACGTCTCCCAGCAGTCCCAGTCGATGGAGCTCGACCAGGCCGGCACCGACATCCGCGCCCTGATCATCAAAGCCAAGCGCTTGTCCGAGAAGGCGGTCGCCGGCTCTATGGTCAACGGATTCGTCGCCCTGTGCGGCGAGACCTTCTTCGACCTGCTGGTGAACCACGGCGACACCAAGGAAGCGTTCGATCGCTACATGGACGGCGAAATGCTCCGCAACGATCCGCGCTCCGGATTCAGCTTCGGCGGCGTGGTCTGGCGCGAGCTCTACGGCAAGGTCGGCAACACCGAGTTTATCGACGACGAGCACGCCTACCTGATCCCGTTGGGCGTCCCGGACCTGTTCATCACCCGCTGGGCACCGGCCGACTACATGGAGACCGTCAACACCCTCGGCATCCCCTACTACGCCAAGCAGGAGCTGCGGCGCATGGGCAAGGGCGTGGACCTCGAAGCGCAGTCCAACCCCATCAACCTCTGCACCCGCCCGCGCGCCGTCATCAAGCTCACCCACACCTGAGCCTGATCCGGAGCCGCAGCCGCACCCATGAGCCACCTCGACGACCTCACCGATCGCGTCAATGCCGCACAGCTGCGGACGTTCGGCGTGCCGGTCGCCCTGCCGGGCGGCCGGGATGTCGTCGGCGTGTTCGTGCGCGCCCCGCAGCCCAAAACACCGTGGCCCGAGATCGGTGCCACGCTCAACCTACGCCACACCCCGAACCCCGAGGTCCACCTGCTCGCCGCCGACACCGTCGGCCTGAGCCGCAACACCCCGGTTGTCATCACCGTCAAGCGCGACACCGCCGAGCGATTCCTCGTCGTGGACGTCGATCCTCCCGCCGACGGGATGGCCCGCGTCGCCCTCCTGGTCGACCCCACCGACGCCCCGCGTCCCGATCCGACCAACCGGTGGCAATGATGAGCGTACCCGTCACCACCACCCTGGACGCCTACCACGCCGCGGTCATCGAGACCCTGCGCGACACCTTCGGCGACCGGATCCAGACCTACGGGCCCTACGACCCGACGGAGCTCCTCGACAACACGCGCCCGCTCAACACCCCGGCGCTCTACCTGCAGCTCGAGACCACGGACCTGATCACCCTGCCCGACGGCATGCCCCTGCGCGCACACGTCCCCGCGCGCATCTCCCCGGTCATCCACGTCGTGCTCAGCACCCGCACCGCCGGTGACCTGCAAGTCGCGCTCGATGTCCTCGCCAGCGCGGTGGCCGTGCTCGTCTCCAAAGCCGGAGCCGACGACCGCCAAGCCGCCGCCCCGGCAACCGCTGGGGCCTCGGCGCCGCCGTCACCGCCCCCGAGGGCATCGCCGCCATCCCCGCCGAGTGGCGCCCCGGCGCCAACGGCTACGACTCGCGCGCCGTGCGCTTCGAGCAGACGCTTTATTTGCCGAACGATCCTATCGCCTGCCTCGCCGAGCCCGCGCCCGAGCCGGTCGAGCCGGACCCCGAACCCTAGCCCGGAGCCGACATGCCCACGGTCCAGATCAACAAAACCGCCTACGTCAAGATCGTCGACGCCGCGGCCGAGAGCTTCACCGCACAGTGCCGCGCGGAAACCCTCTGGGAAGTCACGTTCGCCGAAACCGAACCCGCCGTCGAGACCGCGGGCGCCCTGGTCCCGCCCGGCCTCGAGCACGGCGTGACCCGCGCCAACGGCACCGGCCACGGCTAGGGCAAGCTCCCGGCCAGCGCCCCGGTCGCAACCGCCGACGTGGTCGTGATCTGAGCATGCGCGCCTTCAACCCATTCGCCGCATTCCGGCCGTTCAGCGCGCATCGCGCGTCGGGCCACCGCCCCGCCCCCGGCTTCGAGCTATTCATGGTCCGCAAGCCCGGCGGAGTCGGCTGGGAGCCCCTCATGGTCCGCAAGCCCGGCGGAGTCGGCTGGGAAACATTTCAGGTGAAGAAAGCACATGTCTGAGCCGCTACCCCACGAAGATCAGAGCCCCGCATCCGGGTTCCAGATCGAGCAGGAGGGCACCGAGCTGATGACGGTGATTCTGGGTGCTGTCCAGCCCGACGACCTCGCCGAGCCCTATGTCGATGAAGGCACCCCCGGCGCTGACGGCCTGTTGACCGCCGCGGACAAGCTCAAGCTCGACGACATCGAAAACGAGGCTACAGCGGATCAAACCGCACAAGAAATCGCAACCGCAATCGACGCCGACGAGACAGCGGAAGCGACGCTTAAGACCGCGCTCGGGCTCGGGTCTGCGGCTTATACCGACGATGACGACTATGCGACCGCCGCCCAAGGCGATTTGGCAGATACCGCAGAACAGCCTGCCGCGATCACAACCGCCGCGATCACAGACGGCAGCCTCGCCACCCCGCTCAACGGCTCGATCCATCACGTCGCTCTAACCGAGGACGTCGATGTCGCCTGGACCGCGCCCATCCCGAGCGGCGGCAACGCTGCTACGACCGGCTACTACTGCACCGTGGTCTTCAACCCGCCCGGCACTGGCGAAGGCTCGGGCGCCGAAGACGACGGCCCGTGGATCGCCCCCTTCCCGGTCGGCTGGAATCAGGTCGGCGGTCTCGACTCCATCAGCCTCGCACCCGGCGATGACCCGATTGTCTGCTCGCTCGCAAGCGTGGGCGACGGCGTGATCCTCGTCTCGGCGGTGGCGGCTGTGGAGATTGCAGCGTGAGTATGCAGCGGCATTTGCAGTCGATGCTGATGCGCGCAGGCCGCCGTCACAACGACATCGGCACGCCGGGCGCCTGGGGCTTCGGCGTGGGCGTGACGCCCTACGATCGGGTGCCCGCAGGCTGGGAGCCGGCAGCGGATCACACGACACCCGATGCGGACGGCTACGGCAATTACACCTACCTGGATGGCTCGGTCGCGGCCTATGTGCCCGCGTTTTACTACAAATGGGGCACGGGCTCGAATGGTCTGTCGATCAACACGATCGACATCAAAAACATCTGGACATTCCGCGACCGCGCCCACGCCGCGCAGTCCGGCTACGCCCTGCACCGGGCCTTTGTCGACGGCGGGCAGGTTATGCCCGGCGCATTCGTGGACAAATACCAGTGGAGCGCGAACAGCTACAACGGCAACGTGGTTGCGGGAAGCATCAAAAACGGCGATCCGCTCTCGAGCAGCGCCTCGCGCAACGGCTGGGGCTCCCTGCTCACCGGCCTGACGACGACGGACAACATCTATGCCGGCGCGCTCAAAGCCGCCAAAACGCGGGGCCAGGATTTCTTCTGCAACAGCCGCTTCATCTGGGCTGCGCTGGCGATGCTGTCCTACGCCCATGCACAGGCGTCGTCATCGACCGAGCGCTGCGGCTGGTACATGGCCGGCGCCAACTACCCCAAAGGCAACAACAGCAATAACGCTGCGCGCACCGACGTGGACGACACGAGCTGCTCATGGACCTCGAAGCGGCTACAACTTCTGCGGCCTGACGGGCAGCGCGTCGACATTCGCAAAATCCACGCACAACGGTCAAAACTCGGGCATTGCCGATCTGAACGGCAACGTCTGGGAAGTCACGCCCGGATTCACGAGCAACGGCTCCCATTTCCTCATTTTCAAAGAGGCCGCATCGATCGTCGATGTGACGGGCGGCACGACCCTGTCTACGGATCTGTGGAGCGCAGCCGGGTATTCGGACCTTCACGACAATCTCGGCGCCACCTATGAAAGCGCAATCGCGCGCAGCGCCGTTACACGCTACGCAAGCGCCAGCCAGGCATTCAGCGCCGCCACCGAAGGCAACGCCTGGGCATTCGCAGGCATGGGCGGCATGCTCGCCGCGGGCGCCAGTACGGCGGGCACGGCCGAATTCGGAAGCGACGGTTTTGGGATTACCGGCCTGCGGCCATGTGCCCGATTTCGGGCGGGAGCTGGAACACCGGGGCGAGCGCGGGGGTCTGGGCGTTGAATTGCGGCGCTGTCCGGGGCAGCTCGTCTGTCCGCGTTGGGGGCCGGGCCGCCTGTTACTTTGGCTGGCCCGAGCGATAGCGATGGGCCTTCACTCCGAAGCCAACCTGAATCAGCGGTTCATCGAGACCGCGCGTCAGGTCAATTTGTATTTGAATCATTTTCCGAAGCATGAAAAGTACGCGCTCGCACAGCAGATCCGGAATGCGCTGTACGACGTGTATGCGCTGATCGTCGAAGCGCAAAAGCGCTATCACAAGAAAACCACGCTAACCAACCTCGACATTCGCCACGAGCAGCTGCGGATGTTCGTTAATCTCGCGCACAGTCTCGGCTATTTTCAGTTCCGCGACGGTCAGCCGTCCGCCGAGTCGCCGGAGGCGCAGGCTATCCACAGACACCTGGTCTTGAGTCGAATGATCGACGAGCTTGGGCGGATGATCGGTGGGTGGCTGAGGCTGGAATCAGGAGGCAAAGAGCAGTGAAGGGAGACGTCTTAACATGTGCCCGATTTCGGGCGGGAACTGGAACAACGAGGCGAACGCAGGAGTCTGGACGTTGAATTGCAACAATGTCCGAGGCAACTCGAATGTCAACGTTGGGGGCCAGGCCGACTCTGATTCACCTCGCATCCGGCAACGGAATGGTGGAACACAGGGAGACGTTTTCCTGCGCGCAAGCGCGAAATCGGAGTGCATCCGCCTTTCCGGTAGGGCCGGCAACGGTGTCGAAGGTCAGGCGCGATGAAGCGCATCGGTCATTTGTTCGAGGCTGCGTTTACGCCGGAAAGCATTTATGCGGGGTATGCGGCTGCCTCTCGCGGCAAGCATCACACCCGCGCCTGTTTCGAGTTCGAGCGGAGGCTTGCGTATCACCTCGACATGCTGCGCGAGGAGCTGACCAGCGGGCGCTATCGGCCCCGGCCCTACTTCCGATTCGTCGTCAAAGAGCCGAAAGAGCGCGTGATCTACGCCCCGGCTTTTCGTGATCTCGTGGTGCAGCACGCCATCTATCGCGTCATCCTGCCCATCTTCGATCCGACCTTTATCGCCGCGTCGTTTGCCTGCCGGGTGGGCTACGGCACGCACCGCGCCGCCGATTATGCGCAGCAGGCACTCAAGGCCAGTCCGCGCGACAGCTACACGCTCAAGCTCGACGCACGAAAATTCTTCTACAGCATCGATCGCGCGGTACTGCGCACGCTGATCGAGCGCAAGATCAAAGACCGCCGCTTTATCGGCGTGATGATGCAGTTTGCGGATTACGGGTCGCCTGTCGGCATCCCGATCGGCAACCTCCTCAGCCAGATTTACGCGCTGATCTATCTCAATCCCGTGGATCATTTCGTCAAGCGCGAGCTCGGCGTGAAGCGCTATTGCCGCTATGTCGATGATCTCATGCTGTTCGGCCTGACCCGCGAGCAGTGCGTGGAGTATCGCGAGCGCATTGCCGCGTTCATGCGCGACCGGCTTGGGCTGGAGCTTTCGCGCACCACGATCGCGACCGTACAGCGCGGCGTCAACTTCGTCGGATACCGTACCTGGGCGCGCAAGCGATTCGTTCGCAAGCACAGCCTTTATACGCTGCGCCGATCCGTTGCGCGTGGAAAGCTCGACTCCGTCGTCTCGGTGCTCGGGCACGCCAGGCGCACGCACAGTCTGCGACACATGATTGCGACGGTCAGACGCCGAACCCCGGCGATGTACCGGGCGCTCCCGCCGGCATATAGGAGGATGACATGTACATGACCGAAGCTCACCGCCTAGCGATAGAGCCTCTAGACAATCGCTGGCTCGACACAAAGGTCAAAAAGGCCGAAAAGCCCTACTCGCTCGACACAATTTGTCTGAGCTACCACCTCCAATATCCTCGGTTCCCGGAGCATCCTCCGGGGAGCGCGCGACATGTACATGACCGAAGCTCACCAATTGCCGCCGAGCCACATTTTGCGCGACGGCCTGCGCCATCCCGTCGCCCCGCTGATCCGTCGCGAGGATATTCATCGCCTCGCCAGTCTCGGCGTGCTGCGGCACATCACCGCCGAGGGTCCGGCCCCGCTCGGCTATGGCCCCTGGCATCTCGCCGAAGACGCTCAAGGGCCGCATTACTACCGCGAGCCTGCGGGCACCGAGCAAGAGCGACAAGCCGCGATCGATGCGGCTGCGGCTGCGGCGCATGAAGCCGCACTGGCCGCCGAATGGGCGCAACAGGCCGCCGATCGCGCAAAGCGCGAAGCGAACGAAGCGTTGGCCGAGCCGACAACGCCCGAAAACCTATCCCAACAACTCGCGGCCATTCGGCTGCTGTCAGGAGTCTAATCATGGCCGTCATTTGCAAGATCGACCGAAACAATGCGCGCGGGAATGAGATTGCCGCTGCCGTAGACAAGATTCGCGACGGGCTCGCCACGTTGAGAAAGCTCGACGGAATGCGTGCCGAAGCCGTGGGTGCAGGCGGCACCGTCTTCGCCGAGACGTTCGGCATTACCGCCGAAGCTCAAGCGATGAGCGACAGATGGGGAGCCATTGCCGGCGGAGTCTATACCGGACTGCCCGACTTCCTGAATGCGACGATTGCTGACTGATGAGCGCCGTCTGCATCTCGCTGATCGTCACGGTCGCGGCCTTTGCATTCGCGGGCGGGATGTACGTGTCGCGGAGGATTTATCGATGACCGAACGCGAAGACGGAGCTTATTTCGGCATCCTACTATTTCAGATCATCGACGCGCATCGCGAGGCTGCGGAGTGCAACCGGCGGCTGTGGGCGCGGATTTGGATCGTGCTGTGGGTGTCGATCGGCGTGCTGGCATTCGGTGCGTGGTACAGCGTGGCGCAAGCGCAGAGCGTGCCTGCGTATGAGGGCTGTACGCTCGCGTGGGATTACTCGGAGGAAGATCAAGCCAAGATCGGCGGCTTCGGGGTCTTTGTCGGGGAGCGCAGAGTGACGGGGCTAGGTCCGGCTGAGCGATCCATTCCCTGCGACGCGCTCGGGCTGACGTTCGGTGAGACGGTGCTGCTCAAGATCCGCGCATGGGGCATCAACGGCGGGCATTCGGAATGGGCAACGCTCGAAGCCGTTTATATGCCGACGCCCGTCGTCGCCCCGCCGACTCGGGTTCGGCTTCAATGGGAATGGGAGTCCGAGCCATGAGCTACCCTCTCCGCATCGACGAGCTTTCCAAGGAAGAAAAGCGGCTGATCCAACGGGATATGATCCGGCTTGGATTCCTTAAGCCAACTCTTTCAAACGGCGATCCCGCTGACGACGGCATTTGGGGGCCGGTGACAATCCGGGCTTATTCCCAATACTGGGCCTCGCGCCCGTCTGTCGAGATCAGTATTCCGGTCGTAAGCCCGGCACCAGCTGAACCGTGGTGGGTCTCGGGAACGCACTGGAGCTTGATTGCGGGCCTGGCGTCGATGCTGCTCGGATTCGCGGGCATGGCCGTCGATGCCGGGGAATTGTCGCAAGCACTGGCAATGGGCGCGGCAACGGTGGCGACGCTGATAGGACTCTACCGCAATGCGGCGCGTAAGAACCCGATTGATCCAACTCTCGTTGCTCGCGTCGGCACTCACGATATCCGTCTGCCTAGCCGGCTGCGCCGTGACCCAGTGTCGACCGGGAGCGACACCGGACACAAAGACCCTCGCGGGCTATTCGGCGAGTGAGCTATCCATGATCCAGACGCTCATGGCGTTTGGTCCTTTCGTTCGATGCGAGGTGGAATGATGCAACAACTTCTGGTCAACGCCTTAATCGCCATAGCTTCGCGCCTCGATCTCTTTGCGCTGGCCGAAGCCATTTACCGGATGCTGGAGCCGAAGATCCCCGCCGAAGTGAAGATGCGGATCAATACGCTGGTGCGTACTGTCGATGAGCTTGATCTCCCCGGCGAGGAGAAATTCCGAGAAGTGATAACGGCGCTGAAAGATCCGAATTCCTCCGTGCGCGGAGCCATTGCCGGCATTCCGCAGCGCGTATTGCTGGTAGCAATTCAAGCTGCTTACGAGCGCATGGAAAAGTGAGATGGGCAATGACGAAGTCGAAACCTACCGACGCAGACGCGAACCCGGAGACGGTCGCGAGCGGACATTCGCATCGATCGCATCATTGGTGGGCGCTCTCTCGTTGGCATGGGTACTATCATCGGCCTGGGTTGGTTTTCGTGACAGTGTTCTTGCTGAACTTGGGGCTTGCGCATCTCGCGCTGAACTCCTTGGCGCCAAAGTGGAGCAGTATTATCGCGAGCGAGATCCGTGGCTCAGGCGCATTGAGATGCTCGAAAAGCAGCGGGATCAGCTTAATGAGCGAGTGCAGATCTCCCTTGATCGGATTCGGGATCTTGAACTCGGCGGAGGCAAGCGGCCGTGAGTAGCCTCATGCAAACCCCTTGCGCCAACCTCATCGAGCGCGACCCGCCCGAATGCGCGATGAGCCGCAAGGTCCCCGAGGACTGTCATCGGGCGTGCGCGTATTACTCCCCGGACTCACGGACAGCGAGCGCACCCGCTGCGAGATCTGGACCCGCGTCATGGGCTACCACCGTCCCGTGTCGGCCTTCAACGCAGGTAAGCGGGCCGAGCACGACGAGCGGCGTTACTTCAAGGAGCAACAGCCATGACCCCGCGTCAATTCAAGATCGAGATTTTGTTGCCCGGTCTGCACGTCCTGCACGGCATCGGCGGGCCGCCGATCCGGGATGCCGCGCTGCAGATGCTGCTGACGATCGCGCTGCAGGAATCCGCGCTCGAGCACCGCGCCCAAGTCATCGCGAGCGGCAACCCGGCCCCGCGCGGGGCTGGTGGCAGTTCGAGCGCGCGGGCGGCGTGGCCGGCGTGATGAGGCATCCCGCATCCGCCGCGCTTGCGCGGAATCTGTGCCAGGCATGCCATGTCCCCTTCAGCGCGCCACATATCTGGCGATGCCTGGAAGGGCACGACGTGCTCGCGGCCGGGTTTGCGCGCCTGCTGCTCTGGACCGACCCTACGCCGCTGCCGACCGACCATGCCGGCGGGTGGGACTATTACTTAAATAATTGGAGACCCGGAAAACCACACCCCGCGAAATGGCCGGGCTATTGGCGTCAGGCCGGCGAGGCACTGGCATGACCCTCCTCGGCACCGCTTCCATCCTCGCCGACGTGCCGCAGCCCGTGCGCACGCGCATCACCGCGCGCCTGGCCGCCCTGCTCGACCCGCTCGCGCACGTCACCGTCGGCCCGGACCGCGGGGCCTTCGAGGAGCGCGCGACGATCTACATCACCCCGGGCACCGAGTCGGTCGAGCGCCGCTACGGCTGCGACACCCGCGCCGCGCAGTACACCATCAGCGCGGCCGTCTATGCCCCGGACTACCTGCCGCCGCCCTACGAGATTGCGGACCGGCTGTCCGCGCAGGTCGCCCAAGTGCTCGCCACCCCCGACCCGACCCTCGCAGCCCTGGTCGAGGGCATTACGCTCGACAGCACGGCGCCCGTGTTCCCCGAGGAGCCCGGCAACATGGTCGGATCCCGCCTGACCTACACCATCACCTACTCGGCCGACCCGGTCGATCCCGACAACGCCATCTGAGGATATCGACATGGCATCCGCAAAAGACGCAAAAATCCAGTTCGAGGCCGGCCAAACGCCCTACGCCATGGCTCCCTTGACCGGCTCCGGGGTCGACTTCGTCGGCGCCGCGGCCCCTTGGTCGCGCCGCTCCGGCTATGAGCCCGAGATCCTGGTCGACGGCCTGTTGACCGGCGGTAAGATCACCGCGCACGCCACCGAAAACACCGTCGCCATCGCCGGCGGCACGGCCTACATCAGCGGCAAACTGGTGTCGTTTCTGGCGACCACCAAGACCGTCGGCATCGGCTCCGAGGGCACCGCCGCGCGCATCAGCTCGGTCATCGTCGACGAGGACGGCGCCGTCTCGGTCGAGGACGGCACCGTCGGCGCGGCGTTGATCGAGACCCGCGATGCAGCCGGCGGACCCGCTTACGTCCCGGTCGACGCGATCGAGATCGGACAGGTCCGCCGCTCCGTCATCGCCGCGGCTGCGGTGACCTCTGCGCAGATTTTCCAAACGCCCGGTATTCACCAAGAGTTCTTCAACGTCCCGGCCCGCACCGGCATCGACTATCTCACGGGCACCGTGAGCTTTGCCGCACCCTTCGCCGCCATTCACACGGCAGCTGCCGCTAAAAGGTCTACGCCGCTTACGCCACGCCGATTTTCGCAGACGTACCCAAGGCCAGCGCATGGCAGGATCCTGCCTATACCTACTCGATCAGCTCCACCGAATACTACGGCGGGGCCGAGGGCTCGGAGTCGCGGTCAATCGGTCAGGGCGGGTTCAGCGCGCTCCTCGAGGACGGCACGACCGACCCGATCATCCAAGTGGCGGGCGAGAAGTCGTGGTTCAAGTTTTGGCCGGATCGCGCCCGCTCCGTGCCCTACCGTATGGCGCTTGGCACGCTCGGCGCTGCAGTGGCGTATCCGGCCTCCGGGGCGATTGCCGGCACCTTTACCATCTCCGCCGAAAGCCCGTCTGTCGGGGTGGTCGCATGACATTCCACGCGGATGCCTTTGCATCCGCGTCTCTCTCCATGCCGGAGAGCGATGTGGATGTGGCCGACCTGGCCGCGTGGTTCGACCCCGGCGAGAAACCCGTCTGGCGCGTGCGCGGCCTCAACGGCAACGACCTGGTCAAGATCGAGATGGCCGAACGCCGCGGCCAGGCCGCCGCCGCCCTGGCCGCGGCTATCGAGTCCGGAGCCGCGAAAGAGATCACCGCGAGCGTGCGCGCCCTGCTCGGGCGCACCGACGACATCGAGGCCGTCTACGCCAAACAGCTCGAGGCCCTGGTGCTCGGCAGCGTGGCCCCGGCCATCTCGCACGAGCACGCCGCGAAACTCGGCGAAGCCTACCCGGTCGTGTTCAAGCGACTGTTCAACGAGATCAACCGGTTGACCGGGGAGGGCGCCCACGCTGAAAAAAGCCGCGGAGCTCTGGGCGACCCCCGGAGTCCGCAACGCCTGCGCCATCGGCTGGAAGTTCAGCAAACCCCTCTACGAGCTCCGGCCCGACATCCTCCCCGGCGGTCGCCTGACGGCTGTCGAAGTGTGCCTTTGGAATCTGTGGGCTGAGACCCTAAACCATGGCTGACCTGCAAAGCACAATCGAGATCGTCATCGGCGCGATCGACGAGACCGCCGCCGGGTTCGCGGCGGCGATCGACAATGTCAACAACATGGCGGGCTCGATCGAGGATGCCACCCAGCCGATGGCTGACCTCACCGCGGGCATCCTCGCCGCAGATGCCGCGATGCTTGCGCTCGGCGTGACGATGCTCAAATGGAGCACCGACGAGGCTGCCAAGTTTCAGACCGCGACCTCCGAGATCAATACCCTCATCGGCCTGTCCCCCGAGCTGATGGGGGAGTTCACCGACGACATCCTTGCCTACGGGTCCACGTCTACCCAGACGTTCGAGCAGATCAATGGCGCCGTCTACAACGCCATTTCGGCGGGCGTCGCCTACGGGGACGCCCTTGACGTCGTACGCCAAGCCGAGCTGATGGCGGTGGCGGGCAAGTCCGAGCTTAACGAGGCCATGACACTTCTGGTCCCGACGCTCAATGCCTACGGGGAGAGCACCGAGGAGGCCGGGCGTTACTCCGACGTGTTTTTCAAGACCGTCGCGCTCGGTGTCACGACAATCCCCGAGCTGTCTTCCTCCATGGGCCAGCTCGCGCCGACTGCCGCGGCCGTGGGCGTGCCGATCGAGACCCTTGGCGCCGCACTCGCTACGCTGACGTTCAACGGCATCGGCACCAGTGAGGCGGCGACCGGGCTTAAAGCTGCGCTCTCCAACATCATTGTCCCGTCGAAAGGGGCCTCGGATGCGGCAGCGGAGCTAGGCGTTGCGTTCGGTGTCTCGGCGTTGGAGACGAAAGGGCTGGAGGGTCTGCTCCAAGACCTCTACACCGCGACCGGCGGCAATGTCGATCAGATGGCGCGGTTCTTCGGCTCCACCGAGGCGCTGAACGCGGTCTTGGCGCTCACGTCCAACTCCTCCGAAGTTTTCACGCGCAACCTCGAAGCGATGGACGGCGCGGCGGGGTCGACCGATGCGGCCTACAAGATCATGGCCGACACGTTCGAAAACGTGAATAAGGTGCTTGGCAACGCCGTCGACGTGATCCTGATCAAGATCGGGTCCGAGCTGCTGCCCGAGATGACCAACCTGTCAAAAGGGTTGACCGATGTATTCAACGGCATCGGCGAAGGCATTGATCAGGGATCATTTGACGTCCCGCTCGAGATCGTAGAAGGCTTTATTGCCGACCTCGCGGCGATGCTCGCAACCGCCGCGGAAAACCTTCCCGAAGCACTCGCCCTGGTTGACTGGTCCGGGTTCGAGGACGCGATGGAAGGCGTCAACGAAGCACTGTCCGGCCTGTTCGACGGTGTCGATCTGACGACGCCCGAGGGGCTGGCCGAGGCGATTCAACTCGCCGTTGATGCGTTCACCGGGATGATTAACGTCACGTCGGGCGTGATGGAAGGGCTCCAGCCGCTGTTCGATACCATCGGATGGCTAGTGCAGTCGTTTGCCGATCTAGATCCGGAAGTGCAATCAGCCATCGGCTATTTCCTGGGCCTGTCGACGACGGCCAACATCGTTGCCGGCACCGTCGGCTCGCTGTCCGGCGCTCTCGGCGCGGCAGGCGCAGCCAAAGGACTGGTCGGTTCATTCGCCGCGTTGGGGCCGGTGATTGCGGGCGCATCCGTCGCGCTTGCCGGATTCGAAGTCGGCAAATACATCGCAGAAGTTACCGGACTCGACGAGGCTCTCGAGGAATGGTTGCTCGGGCTTAAGGATATTCCGCCGCTCATCGGCGCATCGGATGACGCCGTCGCCCGGTCCGAGGCGACGCTGAAGAGCCTGGGGTCCGAGATCGGCCTGACCAATCTCACGATGGAGGAGTTCAACGACCTCGTCAATTCAGGGAAGCTTGTTTGGGACGAGACTACAGGCAAATGGATTGAGGCCGAGAGCGCAGCAAAAGATCTTGGTGCATCGTTCGACGAGATCGGCGTGGACGGGCTCGTCGCCGAGTTCAACCTGCTCAACCCGGCCCTGCAGCTCACGGCAGACGGCACCGTCGAGGCATCCGATGCAACGGACGCATTGTCGACCACGACGCGCGGTCTGATCTCGGTGTTCGACGCCGCAACCGGCAAATGGATCGACATCGCCGACGCTGCGGATAAAGGCGCGGATAGCGTCCACGACGGCGGCGAAGAGCTCAAAGCCGCAGCCGAAAAAGCCGAGCTGATGACCCGCGCGAGCGCGGATTTCATTCTCGGATGGGAAAAGATCCAATCCGCCGAACGCGTCGCCATCTTCGAGGCGCGGGCGGATATCGCAGTCGCGCAGATCGAGGCCGACGCCAGCCGCACCATCGCCGCATTCGATGCGATGTCGTCATCATTCCAGAATACCGGCGACGTGCTCACCGAGCTTTTCGGCATCTGGGCGGGGCTGGATAGCGGGTTCGACAAGAACAAAATCGCCGAGTGGATTGAGCGCGAGTACAAGATCCGCGAAGACCTCGCCAAGTCGCAGATCGCCCTCGTCGAAGCGGAAATCCGCCGAATGGAAGCCCAAACCGCCCTGCTCGAAAAAGGCGGCGTGGAAATCAAAATAAGCTCGGACGGCCTGGAGCCGGCCCTGGAGGCGTTTATGTTCTCGGTGGTGGACAAGGTCCGCGTCCAGATCGCCGGCAGCTACGAGGACTTCCTGCTCGGGTGCGGCTCATGATCGCGTACCTCACCCCCACAACATTCTGGTTCGGCGAGCCCCCGCAACTCGACATCGACCCGGCATCCGACACCCGCACGCGCACCCGGCGGATGACGCGAAGCGCTACGCTCGACGGCGACGCGGTCGTCAACGACGGCGGCTATAGCGAGGCCGACCGAGCCCTGTCGCTGCAACTGCGTGGGCTGACGCTCGATCAGGCGGATATGCTCGCGGAGATCGCCGCCTATCCGCTGTGCCGCCTGTCGCTCGACCACGGGCTCTACGAGGGCAGGGTTAAGGATCACCAACTGTCGAGCCCGACACGGGCGCGGCTTACGTTTTGGGTTTCCCGGAGGATTGCTTAGATGGCTACCGAATACTCCCTCGCGCTCGTCAGCGCAGGCTACACCGCAGCACTCGGCGTCATCACCGCGGGCGCCGGGGCATCGACCATCGGCATCTTTTCCGCCGCCGATGTCCTGCTTGCCTCCGCCACGATCGACGACGCGGCATCCGCCGTGAGCGGCACGACCGGAGACATCACAATCGCCATCGCTGCACAGGAGGATTCCTCCCCTGCAGGCGGCACGGCAAGCTATGCGCAAATCATTGACGGGGATGGCGATCCGCATATCCAGGTGCCGTGCGTGCAGGGCACGGAGGCAGTCGCTGGCTTCTGCGTGCTCAATACGCTCGTCATCATTGCAGGCGCTCCTCTGGAGATCCTCTCCGTCGTCATCCCCGCCCCCGCGCTGCTAGCGTAACCCATGCCCCAAGTC
Source organism: Endozoicomonas sp. 4G (assembly GCF_023822025.1). Classification (NCBI taxonomy): domain Bacteria; kingdom Pseudomonadati; phylum Pseudomonadota; class Gammaproteobacteria; order Oceanospirillales; family Endozoicomonadaceae; genus Endozoicomonas; species Endozoicomonas sp. 4G. Next base: position 25,750 of record NZ_CP082909.1, read on the forward strand.
TCGGCGACCTATGCCCTTGGGGGCCGCCCCGTTGCCGAAAGCGCGGCCGGGGTCGCGACTTGCTATACCGATTTGACGCTCGCGCTCCCCGCAGGCGCATCGATCACCGGCGTCGACATTTCGTACGAGATAAACGCATGGGGCAGCGGATACAGGAGCGAACAACAGTCGCGTGTTGTGTCCCCCACGCTGTCCCGCGGAGAAACGGCTTGGACGGCCGGATTCGGGGATTGGGACGGCGTCATGGAGTACGGCCGATACGGCGTCAGTGTGTTCAATGGCACGGCTGCAGGGAATATCGTTTTCAGGCTAGAGGCGTATAGAACGTGGAGCTCCGACGGAGAGGCCCCCTGCTCGAGCCTTAACCACGTAATAACAAACAACACCTACTCGATCACCGTATACTACGAAACCAGTGCGGAGGCCGCTGAAGCGCAGATTCGTGCGCACGCACTGATTTCACAGATTTCTCTTCTTGCTGAAAGTGAAATTGCGGCAGGCCGCCTTAGCCTTGATCATCTATTTGGCGAGGCTCGGCTCTTATCAGCTCAATCGAATGCGCGAATACACCTAGACGGTTTATTCCAACCGCTCAGTTTTCGCGGCCGTGCCTTTCCCCCAACGCAGAAGCCGCAGCCTCGGGCGTCACGCTCTACCGCTGCATGCTCACCGGCGCACCCGATGGCCGCACTGATGCCGTGCTGCCGATCCGGTCGTTTCAGGTCAGGCACAGGCGGGATACGGCATCTTACTATCAGGTCGTGATTCCATCGCTCGCTTACATCGACGCGATCGACGACCGCCCGAATGGGCAGATCGTCATCTGGAGCGACACCGACGGGGCCACCGAGGAGCTGATGCGCGGCGCACTCGGGAGCGTCCGGGAGACCGCGGGCCGAACAATCAGGCGATCACAATCTCTGGCAACGCCAGCCGGGCCCAGACGCCACGCGCCACGTATCGCGTCTCGCGCGTGCTCTACCAATACAGCACGTTCGACGGGGAGCAGCGCCTACGGATCGAGCCGCGCGCAGCCATTCGGCCGGGGGACACGATCCAATTCGAGGGCTCTTTTTTGAGGCCGGGGTGGTGACGTGGAGCGTGGCGGTTTCCGAAACCGGGTTGTCCGCGCAGATGGAAGTAGCGACGCTCGCGGAGGGCGCATAGATGCCCATCGGCTACGTCACCGCCAATCAGGGTGAATCGCGCTACACGGTCGCGATCCCGCGCAAGACGCCCCTGCTCGCGGCTCTGATCGAGGCGCGCCGGGTCGAGATCGAAGGGATTGATCGCGTCCTCGAGGAGCTTCGCAAACACGAGGCGGCTTACCGCGCGACCTACAACACTGCGATGGAAGCTGTCGGCGAGGCGATGGCGGGCTATACCGAGTGCCGGGAGTCCTACACCGAGATGCAATGCCGCAACGCCAAGATCGCCGAAGCGGAGGCCGCTTACTCATCCGCTCGCGCTGCGTGCGACGACGCCTGGAGCGATTGCCTTTTTGCCTGCGCCATCGGCGACGGCGCCTGTCAAGACGCCTGCGATGATACGCGCGAGGCGTGCAGGGAAGAGGCCGAAGTTGTCCGGGGCCGCGCGCTCGCCGCGATCGATCGGCTGTGCGCGGATGCTGTGGTCGCGCACTTGCAGGCATGCCAAGCGCAGTGGGCGCCTGTGATAGCGGAGGCGCAAGCCAGCGCGGTCGAGGCCCTCGCGCCGCTGCAGGACGCGATGATCGCGATCACCTGGGAGAGGACCAAGCGCACAGCGGCCGCGCGCAGGCTCAACGAACTGGAGGCGATCGAGTCGAGCGCGGAGATGGCGACGGCGTGGTCCGCGCAGTACAACGCGGATCTGAAGACAGGCGATGTCCCGGAGGAGCCGACCGGGTCGGAAGAACACGCCGTCACCGTCGCGACCGTCTCGGGTCGCGCGGTCATCACATCGATATCGTCGGTCAACCCGTGCGCTCACGACGCGCGCGCACTGCCCGCCGATGTGCTGTTCGTCGATTCGGCTCTCGCGCCGGGCGCGGAAACGTGGCGCCCGACGTGGCGCACGGGGACCGTCACCGCGATCTACGATCCGGCCAACCCGGACGGTTGGCCGGACCCCGAGAAACCGCTCCGGGTGCGCATCGACCCTGCCATCCTGCCGGGCACGCTCGGCACGCGTGTATCGCGCCGAAATATCGAGTGCACGCCTCCGGGCGCATTCTTCGACGAATCCGGCGAGCTTGATGCTCGGCTCGGGGTCGCGCGGCAGGAATACGACGACGCGATCGATGCGCGAGATGAAATCCTCGCGGAAATCCAGGCGTGCAAAGACGGCTACAGCGTTGAGGACTGCACCGCGCCACGTAACGAGGTCTGCGAGTACAGCCGCGAACAGTCGATGTTGGCGTGCATCGACGCGCGCGACTATTGCCTGTCGATCGCACAGGACGCCAATGGTGAACAGTATTGCCTCGATCAATTCGCCGCGTGCGAGCAACAGGTCGAAGCGATCTTTTCGGCGTGCGTGGACGGAGCCACGGCGGATTGCATCGCCGCGAAAGCGCAGCATGACGCCCAATGCCTGCAGACGCGCCAATTCGCCCTGACGCAAGCGGAGACCGAGGTCGCGACGGCGTTGCGCAACCTGATCAACGCCACGGCCGACATTCAGGGGCCACCCGCGGAGCTGCTGCTCGATGTTGCCGTCGGGCATTGCGCTACAGATCGCTACCAGGTCGGGGATGATGTCTTGATCGACTTTCCGGCCCGCACAGCGTCAACCGGGCTTGATTGGTCGACAGCGACATCCGAGCAGATCCGCGCGGCAGCCATGGCGGTCTGGCAATCGGCCCGCGCCGTCGGCTGGGCATCCAACACAAGGAGTTGCGACAGGATGATGATTCACGAGATCGTATTGACCTCGATGGGCGGGGCATGGGCCTATGGGATGCCCGAGGATTTCCGGTGGGATCAGGCGCGCGCGCTGTACGAGCACATTGTGGCCGGCGAGGTGCAGTTTCATGCCGGGTTCGCCCCTGACCTGGAATCGCTGGTGATGCGCCCGCTTTACGAAAGCTCTGATGATGGCGGCGAGTACTTTTTACCTCGCTCGATTGCGAGGGCGGATCGATCGAGACGGTTCCGGCGATCTACGTCTCCAATCCAGTCCCGGAGGAACCGGTTCCGGTTGAGGAGTGCATTGCCGCGCGGACGGATGCGGCCAACATCGACCGTGCGCTGATGAAGCGAGACGGCCCGAGCGAGGAGGGCGGCCTGCTCGTCGGGCGCGAGATCTGGTCGTCTTGGCTCACGTCGAGCCCTTACGCGCCATATCGGCGATTTATCCCGGCGGATGAGACCGTGTCTAAAACCGTGGACGGCGAGACCGTCACCATCAACGTCTCGACATCTACGCTCGGCGCGCTCTTCGACTTCGCGGGCGCAACGGTCGCCAACGCATACATTGACCAGGCCGTTGATCACGTCATCGCAGGATTTCCGTCGGCGTGTCAAGCCGCTTACGACGCCGCGCTCCCTGACTGGGAGCGATATCAAAGTAGCGACGTGATCGAATTCGGCGCTTCTTCGCGGTATTACGGCTTACTGTTCCTCGGCGATGGCTATACCGATTGCGCCTTCGAGCAGCCGACCCCGGGCATGGAGTACCAGCGCTACCGGATCGAGGACACCGTCGATCACAAGATTTGGGACTTCACCCTGCGGTATGTGGGCCTCGGCGAAGGTAACGAGCAGGCCTGCACGGTCGTGACCGAGGTCAGAACGACAGCGCTCGTGTCGGAGGATCTGATCATGCGCTGCGAAAAGCCGGTAACCTCCGGCTCGCTTGAGGTGGACGCGGCGCCCGAGCCGTAACCATGCCCGTCACCATCTCCGGCATCACCGAAGCCAAAGCCCTGCTCGCGCAACTCACGGGGCAGATGCGCGAGGGTGCTACGCCAGCACTACAGCACCGACTAACCCGCTACTCATCGCCTGATGATTCAGGAGCTTGGGCGCGTCGTCCGACCGATCGAGCATCGGGGCAACCGCAAGTCGCGCACCCGTTCGGCGGCATGGGGTTGCGCGTGGTTGCTCGGGTTCTCGGGGTTCCTGCCTGTCGTTATTCTGCACTGTTTTTCCTGATTCGCAATTATTCTGTTGCCAAATGCTACGCGGTAGCGCTACAACGCCCGGTTTTAGCACCGGGGCGAAGCATGGCGACGATCTCAGCACGCAAGCGGGGCGACGGCACGACAGTTTACACGGCGCAGATCAGACTCAAAAAGGCCGGCGTCGTCTGGCACAGCGAGGCGAAGACCTTCAATCGACGGGCTGCGGCCAAGGCGTGGGCGCTTGAGCGCGAGGACCAACTGCGCTCGGACCCGGAATCGGCGAAGCGCGCGGATCATGCCGGGCTCACGGTCGGAGACTTGATTCGCAGTTACATCAAGGCGCGCGAGGCGATCGAGCCGCTTGGGCGAACGAAGGGCGATCATCTGCGGTTCCTGCTCGGGCAACCGATCGCGGGTGAACTCGCAGTAGGGCTGACGGCGGCTCGGGTTGTGGCGCATGTGCAGGCGAGGCGCGAGGGCGGGGCAGGCGGGGCAACGGTCTCGAATGATTTGACGTGGCTGCGGGTGGTCTTTAAGTACGCCCGGCTCGCGCTCGGGATTGCGGTCGATCCGCTCGCCCTGGCCGACGCGACGGACATCAGCAGATCGGAGCGGATGATCTCCAGGCCGATCCGGCGCAAGCGGCGCCCGAGCGACGACGAGCTGACGAGGATCGACGCATGGTTTCGCGCGCACCGACCGAGCGGACGGGTCGGCAGTGCGCCGATGGATCTGGTCATGTGGGCGGCGATCTATTCCTGTCGGCGACTGTCGGAGCTGTGCCGGATGAGGATGTCCGACTATGATCGCGAGCATCGCGTGTGGCTGATCCGGGATCTAAAGCATCCCGGCGGGTCTGCGGGGCACGACGCCGAGATGCTGGTGACTGAGCGATTCGCCACTGTGGTCGAGGCGATCCTGGCGCTACCGGGTCGCAAGCTCGACGAGCCGCTGATGCTCCCGTTCGATCCGCGCACCGTCTCGGCGAGGTGGACGCGGACGATGCACGTTCTCGGGATCGAGGATCTGCACTTTCACGACCTAAGAAGATGCGGAGCGAGTCGGCTCGCCGAAGACGGGTGGACCATCCCCGAGATTCAGCGCGTGACGCTCCACGATTCTTGGTCCTCGCTGCAAATCTACGTCAATGTGCCGGCGCGCAAGACGGGGCGGGTGGAGTGGGGTGACTAGGCGCTTGAATCCGCGACCCGTAAACCAGTCCAACGCCTTGCATATTGATGGATCGTCCCACCAATCGTCGATCAATCGATTCATCGCGCGATCCGCGTAGAACGTCGGGCCGCAGAATCGATGCCAATCCATGAAAATGTATCGGCCATCTTCTAGCCTGATCCGGAACGACCGGGTAAAGCAAACGACCCCGTTGTCGTTCGAGTTCGTGCGGTTGTTGTTCGGGTCCAGCGCCCACACGCCGGCGTTCGACGTGTTGTTCCAGTTCCCGCCGGAGAGCAAAACGAAAGGCGCGCACGGCATTCAAGCAACCCTCCGCTTCGCCACATCCGCAGCAGCCTTCGCCCGCTCCGCATCCAGCCACGCGGCAAGATCCGTGATGCGGACCAGCCACGGGCTTTTTTGACTGCCCGGCCTGTAGGCCGGAAAGGGCAATTCGCCCTTCGCGGCTTTGGTGCCGGCGGCCCGCGCACCGAGTGCAAGATACTTCTCGGCGACGGTTTCGAGCGGGATGTCGGTGGTGCCGTATTCGGCCATGAGTAGGAATGTGGTGTTCATCGCAGCGACTCCTTGTGCCAGCCTGAATCGCTGACCAGATGCGGCGACCTGACAAGCTCCGACCAAACCTCGTCAATCGCTTCGAATCTGGGCTTGCCTGTGATCAATTTGCGCGCTTGATCCTCGCTCTCCGCGACGATCGACGCCACCATTTCATGGGTGTCGGTGCTGTATCGGATGTGGTAGATGTTCACGTCGACCCCTCCGCGAGCTTCCGCCCGCAAAAACAGCAATACCTCAAGCCGTTCTGCCCGGGCGATCCGGCATGGACCTCGAAGGCTTCGCCGCAGTCGGTGTGCCAGATTCCTTCGGGGTCGTCGGTCCATGTGCAAGTCGCTTCGCGATCGGCAAGCAGTCCTCGAATCACGCGCGCCACTCGGCGGTCCTTCGCCGAGATGCGCGGCGCGAGCTGCCCGAGGTATGACTTGGCTTCGTCGATTGCGCTCATTTCGGCTTCTCCGCCCGCTTTTCCCACGCATCACAATGTGCACCATCATCCGGACCGACATACTCATCGGCGCCATCCAGCGCATACCGGATCCAGTATGGTAGGTCGCCCGGGATGTCGAACGAGCAAAACGTCGGATGGTCCTGGCCCATCGGCGCCGGCGCGAAGTAGCGGCAGGTGCCGCAGCGGATGTCGTGGATCATTTCGGTGGCTCCGGTAGCGGCATCCAGTGGGTGATTTCGTCGAAAATCCTGCCGCCAGAATCGTCGCGCATCCATCCCAGGTATTTACCGTGCAAGGCAATCAAGACGGTGCCGCGCTTGCACGCTAAAAGCACTCGAGTGGATGTCGGCGCCGTTGAGATCGGTTGCCATTCGCTCATTTCGCCTCCCATGCGCTGCACCCGTCGGTAGTGCGCGTGATCGGTCGCTTCGGCCGAAACCAGTGCGGGACCGCAATGCCATCAGTGAGATGATCGACCCATTCGCACCGCCCTTGACTCGATCCGCTGAATACCGGCGCTCCGTGGTGCCTGCACGTCCCGCAGCGCTTGTCGGTGTTGGTCATTTCGCCTCCGTCGCGCTGTAGCTCGGAACCTGCTCGCCGAACACAACCCATTCGGTGATCTCGCCGTCCGGATCCTGAACGCGAACGGTCGCCTCGGATCCGCCTACGATGGTGTAGTCTCCGCTTTCCCTGTCGCTTTGATCTGCCCATATCTCCGCGGCATTCTGAGCGCTGTAGGCGTCCGTAATGGTGATGCCGTCCTCCGGCCCTTCGTGCCCGGCATCCGGGCACCAAACGCGGTATGTGTCGCTCATCTCGCCACCCCGACCGCATCCCAACCGGCATCAAAGCCGTCGCAGTTGTCGACCGCCTTATCTCTCGCTTCTTCACGCGTCATATCAACTCCAAAAACGATGGACAGGTATCGTAAACGACCGATAGCCGGTCGAACGGGAACAGGCTGTCGACGCTCGGGGTGCGCGGCGTGATCTCGTATCGGTGCAGCCAGCGGGCGCACCGGGCGGATTGCGGGCAGTCGGCGTCGTAGCAGCGGGTGACCTCTTCGGCGAGGCGCCCCGCGCCGGCTTGGTCACGCATCACGGTCGACCTGTGCGAACTCGATCCCGGCATGCCGATACACCCACGCGGCGAGCTCCAGCGAGGGGCCCCATCGCGCCATCTGCTCGCCGGAGGGCTGAGGCGCGACGACGCGCCGGATGCCGGCCTGTGCGAGCTTGGCGGCGCACCGCGAGCACGGGGGCATGGGCCAAACGTAGGCGGTGCAGCCGTCGAGCGACTGGCGAGCGAACAGGAGGGCGTTTTCTTCCGCGTGCAGGACCAGGGAGAGCTTGGTCTCGCGGTGCTCGAGGATGGCGGCGTCGTCCGGCACGCAACGCGGCAGGCCGTTAAAGCCGGTCGAGACCACCCGCCCCTCCCGGTCAAGGAGGGCGCAGCCGGCGCGGGTACTCGGGTCCTTGGATTTGGCTGCGACGGCGCGCGCGATGGACATTCCGTATTCATCCCACGTCATCGGCAGGCCTTCACGAGCCGATCGATCGCCTTGCGCACCAGCGGCCATTCGGCCGGGTCGATCGTGATGCGTGCATCCCGGTGCAGACTGGATTGCGCCAGGACGATAAACTCCCCGCCCGATTCGTCGTCGATGTCGATCCGGGTCGTGCCGTCGGCGTAGATCGGATCCCCTCTGCGGCTGACGCTGTACTGGGTCGCCCGGCATTCGTACTTCTTGGCCTTGCTCATTGCAGCATCAGCTCCAGGTCGGGGCGGTAGGTGTCGGCGGCGGGCCAGGGCGTAGCGGACGGCCAGGGTCGGCCGTCGCTGGGCAGGACCGGGACGATGGGGTACCAGCCGGGGGCGACGCCGAGGTCCATGCCGGGCGGACCGATCCATTGCAGCGCGCGGGCGGCGAGGTAGCTCGGGAGCGCCTTGGTCTGCATGGTCTACTCGACGCTCGGGCGGGTGGGCTGCGGATGCTCGACGTGGCTCGGGCGCGCCGATGCCCATTGATCGCACAGCGCGGCGTGCTGGGTGGAACAGCCCATGTGTCGGCACAACGCGCGGGTGTCGATCACGTTGCCGGACCAGCGGGCGCAGTTCGCGCAGGTGCGGCCGAGGGGATGCCCTCGCCGCGGCGGATCTTGGCCCGGCGGGTGGTGGCGTTGATCCAGCCGGCGCGGGAGCGGATCTGTTCGGTCGGTGTGCCATAGGTATCGGCGCGCATGGGGGCTACTCCGCGTTCGGGGTCGGATAGGGGTTGTCGGGGCTGGCCGGGTCCCAGCTTGCGAACAGACGCTGCTGGCCCAGCGCTTCGAGCGCATCGGCTGTCGGGTGCTTGGTCGGGCCGATGCGGAAGTCCAGATCCTGCTCGACGCGTTCGGCGTGGGTGAGGGGCTGCAGGTAACCGGGTCGGCACTCCATGCAGGGCGCATCGCAGGGCATCAGGTCGGCGAGGGTGCAGGCACAGCCGGCGTCTCCGCCTTCGCCTGCGTAACCGCTGGACGACTCCAGGTAGAGGCCGTCGAAGCCGCCATGTTCCAGCGCCTGCAGGACCAGGGGCTGCAGGCCGTCGGGTACGGGGGTGCGCTCAGACATAATCGTCCGCCAACCGCTGGATGCGGCGATCCACCGACCGCGCGGCGCTCCACACCGGGTGACCGGCGAGGAGCTGGTCGGCGATCGTGATCAGTGCTTCGCGCGAGGTCTCGCAGGCCTGCAGCAAATCCGACTCCCACCGATGGTCCTCCGCGTCACCGTCGGCGAGGATGTGCGCCCACGGGGATGCGTATTCGTCGCCGTTGGTGGAGCTCCCTGCGGTGTCGATGTCCTCGGGGGCGGTATCCGGCGTCGAAGGCGCTCGGGCGTGCGGACGTCGGGGGCGGGGCGATCTGCGCGGCGGCGAGAATCTCCGCGCTTTTGCCTTGGCCGATGACGCCCTGGTCGACCGGGATGGCTGCGCGGCTCTCGATCGCGCGATACTCCGCGGCGATCTCGTCGGCGACGGCGTCGAGTGCGGCCCCCGCGACTCGTGCGGCTGCCTCCGCAGCGCTCGGCAGACGGTAGGACGCGACCGCGCGCGAGCCCTTGGTCTTGGCCGGCATGCCGCCGGGCTCGCCCGGGCGATGTCGGCGTCTCGGACGATGGTCCCGGCCTCGCGCATGTGCCCGATGATGCGGGCCATAGTGACCTTGTCGTCCGCGGCGTCGCAGACCTGGTAGAGCTCGTCGGCGGAACAGGGGCGCGCGGCGCCCTGCAGGTACGCCAAGACATCGGCCTCGATCGCCACGCGGGCGGGGGATTTTTCGTGTGTGCCCATCATGCTGCCTCTTCGAGCCGGTTGACGATGTCGGTGGTAGCCTGCTGGAACGCCAGCCTGCACTGCTCCTCGGCGTACCGGGCCACGGCGAGCGCGGGATAGATCTGCTCGCGTTTGATCAGGTCGCCTGCGAGGCCTGCCGCGTCGAAGGCGCGCGATAGGCGGACCCGGCCCGCTACGGCGCTCAGATAGGCGTCGCGCGTGCCCCGCCAGTTGGTCGGATCGGTCACAGGTAGTACCTCCGGTCGGTCCACTCGACTTGGATATCGTCCAGGCGGGCGGCGAGGACACCGAATTGCGCCGACGTGACTTTGCGTCCCGGCTGAATCCAGTCGATGCGCGGCCGGCGGTCGACGCGGATCCGGGGCGCGCCGTTGGCGGATGCGGCGAGGATCCGACAGCCGGCCCTGCGCAGCAGTGCGCAGGCGTAGAGCACGCGGCGGGCTTGGCTGGCGTTGGGGTTGCATTTGCCGATCATGGTCCATCTCCCTGGTCAAAATGCAGTGGTGAGGCGGTATTCCATCGTCGAGCCGTGGCCGTGCTTCGCCCCTTCGCGCGGGCGCTTCTCGAGCCGCCCGGAGCGCAGCAAGGGGCTCAAGCGGGTAGAGATGACGGCCGGCGTGGGCGCGTCCAGGGTCGTGGCGGCGATGGCAATGGCCGCGGCGAGCTCTTGCGTGGACATCCAGCGCTCGCGGTCCGCGCGGAGCGTGCCGGTAATCCAAAAGGTCAGCGACCCGGGCTGATGCTCCGGCCCGAGGCCGCCGCGCGCTGCTCGTCGGCGCGACTGAACGGGCCCCAGCAATACTCGAGCTGGGTGCCGTCCTCCGAGCGCCGCTGGACGATCTGCCCGGTCGACCGGTAGCGGTGGAGCAGGTTGGCGACGCCCTTGGAGTCCAGGCGCTCGGGCGCCAGGGCGATCAGTTGCGCGACGCTCACCCACCCATGCTTGGCCTTGATGCGCTTGATGATGCGCTGGGTCAGGGAGGGCAGCATCGTGCTCCCGACAGCCCCGCGGTCCTTGGGCTTGGCCTTGACCCGTGCGGCCGGAGCTGTCGCCTTGACGGCACGCTCGCGTTGCTGCGGGGTGATCGTGGGCGCACACCCCTGATCGGCGCGGCAGGCGACGACCGGCTCGGGCGTCGGGCGCAGTCCGATCTGCTCGCGCTGCATTTCGCGCGGCTGGTAGCGCGGGGGCATCTCGGGGGCGATAGTCCCTGAGCGGGGCTCCCGGATCGGGCCGATAGAGTGGGCCGGCGGTATAGATGCCTCCGTTCATGCTGCGACCTCCCGTGTGTCGTCGTCGTCGTCGTCGTCCGGCTCGATTTGACCGAACCCGCACTCGTCGCACCCCTCGGCGGGGTCCGCATCGGCAGCTCCGCAGTCCCGGCAGAACCAGGTGCTGACGCTGTCGCCGAACTCATCGACGCCGGTCTGGAAGCGGTCGGCGTAGAAGCCGGATTCGAGCCAGAGGGCGCCGGCGGCGATGGCTTGCTCCAATGTCATTGCACGATCTCCACGTCGCGGATGGCGGCCCGCTTGGCCATGGCGGCGACGAACGCCAGGGCGGACCAGGTGCTCAGCTCGGATTCGAGCCGGTCGAGTTGTTCGATGGTCAGGTCGGTCAGGTCGCCGCGGCTCATGTCGCGCAACGCCCGCTGCAGGTTGTCGACGGCGATGCTCATCGCCATTCCTCGCTCATCCATGAAGCCAGTGCCGCGGTGCGGCGCGCGGCGATGATCCGGCGGCGACGCCGCAAAGTGACCATGCGGGGGACGGCCCAGTCCGACAGGGCGCACAACGCGGCGAACGCCAGGCTCAAGGTGCCGATCAGGATCAGGGTGTTGGTCATTGGGAGGGCTCCCGGTCGTCGTCCTGCGTTGTCCGGACCCGGCTGTCGGTGATCACCCAACCCGAGCTGTCGGACCGCGTGGTCTCGATCCACATCTCGGCGCACGCGGTGCCGGAGCCGGATCGGTCGCTGAAAACCGTCTCGCCGTGCTCGCCGGTGCATTTGTACATTCGCCACAAACCTGCGCTGGCGGGTGCGGGGGCGATGGTGGCGGCGATGAGGGCGGCGAGGATGAGGGTGGTCTTGGTTCTCATGGTGTCGGTCTCCTTGCGGTTGTCTCGCTTAAGGTATTTCATTCTTTCGATGGAAATGGCTCGATCGCCATCCTTGATTCGTTCGGCTTTTTGGCTCGATTGCTTCGCCTGGTTCTCTCCCCATGGATGGCTCGATTCTGCTGTCTGGTTCTTTCAAGATGGATGGCTCGATTCTGCTGACTGGTTCTTTCCAGATGAATGGCTCGATCGTGCGCAGTGATTCTTTCTTGTACATTGGCTCGCTCGCCGGCTTTGGTTCTTTCAAAATGCTTGGCTCGATCTCTCGATTTGGTTCTTTTCCCGATACTGGCTCGATTGTTCGCCTTGGCTCTTTCGTTATTGATGGCTCGATCAGCTGCGATGGTTCTTTCAGTCATCATGGCTCGATCCCGGGTTATGGTTCTTTCCTTTACTGTGGCTCGCTCGCGCGTACTGGTTCTTTCGGCCCTTCTTGCTCGCTCGCGCGGACTGGTTCTTTCACTTATCGTGGCTCGATCCTTGAACATGGTTCTTTCGGTCGGGGTGGCTGCCCGAGCGGCAATCCGCTCGGGCTTCGTTCAATCTACTTTTGCGCAATCTGCGGCGGTTTAATGTAATGGGCATGCCCGCCGTGCGCGATCACCCAAGGCGCGGGCGGCTCGGTGCCGGTTTCCTGGCGCCACCAACTCTCTTGGAGATGCGAAAGGAACAGCTTTACCGCGTAGCGCTGACTCCGCATCTGGATCTGAGCTGGCGGAAGCATGGGAACGCCCGGATAATCGTCGTCGGCTTTGCAGGCTGCCGCGGTCGGCGTGGTGCCTGACTCCAACAGCGCGCGCGCTTTCTCGGCGCTACATCCGCCCGAGTACCAAGCATGCGCGTCGGTTTGCTTGCCGATTTTCTTTCCGGTCAGCGCCTTCGTGGCCTGATCCGACAGCATCCCCGCGAGGTTGCGCTTCCATTCCAGGGTTTTGCGTTCACGGTAGACGCGACCATAAAAGCCGTCGGGATGATTGGAGACCTTCACGAAACTCTCGCCGATCTTCCAGCACAGCGTTTTCAAAGGGCCGTTGAATGGCTTGCGCGAGATCGCCGAGCAAGCGTTCGCCTCGGTCAGCTTCACCTCGGTGCCATCCGGCTTATGGGTTGCCATGTGGATCAGGTTGGCCGGGTTGCGCCCGACCTTCTCGGCGACCGCAACCAGGCGCTCTTCGATGCTCGGGCCTTTCGTCTCGGTCCAGATCGCCTTGGCCTGCTCCCGGCTGCACCATTGAACGTTCGGGTCCAGTCCGGCGAATCGCCAGATATGCCCGGCGGTCGGGGCCTTATTGATGTCGATGTGGGCCAAGAGCCCGGCAGCCAGAATCGGCCCGATGCCTGTTGTCTGGTCAAAGAACCACGCCATCGGGTGGGTCTCGGTGTAGATGGCGAGCAGCTTCGCGACCGAGTCTTCCAGGGCGGTAAATTGCTTCCCGACCCAGTCGATCGCCTCGTGCGGCTCGGCGGTGTTGCCGGACTTCTTGGCGTCGCGCTCAAGCCCCTTGGATTGGTTGCCGACGGCAATCCGGTTCGCCTGCATGTTGTAGTACAGATCGACCAGATAGCGTGCTTCGGAGTCGGTGACCCCTCCGCCGTTTTGGCGCAACCCCTTGGTCATGTCGCGGGTCAGCTTGTAGACGGGCGTCAGCATCGATTCAAGTTCGGCGTGCATTGGTTCTCTCCGGTTGGCCGCCACCAGGGCGGCCGTTTTGGTTACGCGGCCTTATCGGCCATCGGGTTGAAGTTCAGCGACTTCAGTTCGCCATTCGCTTTCATGCCGTACTTGAACAGCTCGGCGCGACGGCTTGCCAGATCGCGGCTCAGAAGGACTTGGTTGCGCACGCCGATGGAGAAGCTTTTCATCTTCTCGGCCGCGGTCAACTTGGCGTCGTTGAACACCTCGTCAAGCAATGCGGCGTTGGCGGTCATCATCGATTCGTAGGAATCGATTCGGGTTTCCTGTGTGACTTGGTCTGTCATATGCGTACCCTTAGGGTTGATTGATGACGGTTGATGAAACGCTTGGTGTTCCTGGTTCTGTTATCGGGGATGGCTCGATCACCTTTAATGGCTCTCTCAGCAACATTGGCTCGATCGATGTACGTGGTTCTTTCGCAGTTTTTGGCTTGCTCCTTTACACTGGTTCTTTTCACCTGACTGGCTCGCTTCAACACGCTGGTTCTTTCGTAGAATGTGACTAACTCTTTCGTATGTGACTCGATCACCAGTAATGGTTCTCTTCCCCGATCTGGCTCGATCGTACGTCCTGGTTCTTTTGTCGCGGCTGTCTCGATTCGCTTTAGTAGTTCCTTCGTTGCTTTTGGCTCACTCTTCAAATCTGGATCTTTCACCCTTAGTGGTTTGCTTCTGTATCGTGTTTCTGTCTTCGTATGTGGCTTGATCAGGGTCCTATGGTTCTTTTGCGTGTGTTGGCTCGATCGTTTTGATTGGTTCTTTCCCGGTGTTTGGCTCGATCAAGTGCTTTGGTTCTCTCTTGTGCTATGGCTCGATCTGCAATCATGGTTCTTTCCCTCAAGATGACTCACTCTCACCCCGTGTTTCTTTCAATACCCATGGTTCACTCCAGGTCGCTGTTTCTTTCCTCCGCTCTGGTTCGCTTGCGCTCTTTGGTTCTTACACAGTGACTGGCTTTTTAGCGTCGATGCGCGCAATGGTCACGAACGCCCAATGCAGCGCTTCGACGCGGGTGAAGAACCACGGTGAGACTTGGTCATCCTGCCAAAGGATTGCGCGGTACTGCCGGGCTTTGCATTGAATCTTGTAGGGGGCCATGGCCGTCTCCTGTGCTGCGATCGCCCTAAATTGCGCGACCTGCAATCATCCTAGCCGCGTCCAGCCATTGCGTCAAGCGCAATCGTAAGCGAAAGGCAAAAAAGCCCCGACTAGCGGAGCTTGGTTTTGGGAGGAAGGTCTTTAAGCGCGCCGACGGTGGCGGGTCGGGCGGGTGTCTGCGGGAGATTTCTCAGGATCATCACGCCATCGACGGAAGACCGAATCGAGCAGAGCCGGATCGATGGTGTCGATCAGCTCATGCAGCGCGGCCTTCCGTGGGTCTCCCTCCTTGGGGGCTGTCCATCCTCCGCCAGGCGGTAAATCTCCCATACTTTCACATCCAGTGCCTTGGCGATGGCTTCGAGGCGGTCGGTCGTGGCGGCCTGTTTGCCCTTGATGATCCGGTTGAGGTTGGCGGTGTCCATCTCGCCTGCGCGTTCCGCGAGCTGCTTCTGGTTGTACCCGCGATCAACCATCAAGTGATCGATCGCGCGGCCGATGTCTATGTTGGTGAGCATATGCACATCGTCGCCGCGCGGACATCTCGAAGCGGTAAGCGTGCGCCGCAATTTCGCCTTGACAGTCTATTGCGGAATGCGCAATCTTAGGGGCATGAACGGACTGAGACATCAACGAACCTCGCGCGGCTTACTTTTGAAGGATGCCGCGGAAAGCCTGGGCACGGATCCGGGGAACCTGTCTCGCATCGAATCCGGCAAGCAGGCACCGAGCCTTCGCCTCGCCCGCAAGATTGCCACCTTCTACGGCATCACCCTTGAGCAGGTGTTTGACGGCCAATCAGAAAAGGCCGCCTGACATGCCCACCCCTTCACCCGAGCCCGTCGCGACATCCATCCACCCGACCATGAAGGTCGGGCGGTGGTCCGTATCCAACGCGACGGGCTCGTCCTGTTCCGCGCACCTGCCACGCGCAGGCCGCGCCACGCTGTCGGTCACCGGCAGCTGCCCGATGTCCTCCTCGATCGCGCCCGCCGCGCGACTTCGCCCGCACCCCCGCGGGCTTTTTTATTCGTGTCCAGGCCAGCCGGCGGTGCCTCAACACCGGCAGCCGCAGCGTGTCCATCTCCTGCGCGGTGCTTGCGCCGATGTGCAGCTCACGTGATGCGGCATCTTCGGTCGGGCGAACTGCGCTAACAGCGCGCCCGGCCCCTTTTCCGCGCCCGGTCCCGAGGCGCTCGGTATCGGACCAGCTCCTTGCCCGGTCACAGGGCGGGGCTTATCCACCAGGCAAGGAGTGGCCGCCATGACGACGAACGTCGAGAAGAATCTCCACGTCGAAGAATTCAAAATTCGGCTGAAACCGGGCCAGGCGGAGTTGATCCGCTCGATGGCGTTGCAACTGGATATCCCTCCTGCGGTGTTGCTGCGGCACTTGGTGGTGCACGGCCTGGAGGGGCGTGACCTGACGGACAGTCTGCGCGATGCGCGGGCGAAGGGAAGGGCGCATTAGGCCCTGACAAAACAACGATGGGGAGCTACAGATGGTCGATCACGTCGACGAGGCCCGCACAGGGGCTGAGCGGGCCGCGGGGGTGGTGACGGTGACGGTGGAGCTGGACGCGCTGTCGTCCGCACACTTGCTGGCCATGGCCACGCGCGCGGGCATGACGCCGGACGAGTACGCATCGCGCTTGGTGGCGGTCCGCCTGCAGGCGATCTGCGATCTGGCGACCGGGGTGGGTCGTGAGCCCGCGGGTGGTGGGGTTTGCGGGGCCGGCAGGCGTGGGCAAGAGCACTGCGGCGGCGTTGCTGGCGGCGGAGGGCGGGTGGCGGTTGCTGGCGTTCGCGGATCCGCTGCGGGCGATGGCGTTGGCGCTGCATCCGGAGTGGTCGCTGCTGGACTTGGTGGGGCCGGGCAAGGAGGTGGTGTGCGGTGCCTCGCCGCTGAGCTGGGGGCGGATGGAGGATGTGTTGATCGAGCACGCGCGGGAGCTGACGCACCGGTCGGTCGGCGAGGCGGTGGGGGTGATCTTCAACGGTCGGCGACGTTGAGCACGCTGCAGCACGCGCTCTCGCCGCGACAGACGTTGCGGGCGCTGGGGGATATGGTCAAGGCGATCGACCCGGATGCGTTCGTGCGCTCGGTGCGGGCGCGGGCGATCGATGCGGGCGAGCAGGGTCTGTCGGTGGTGATCGACGACGTGCGGTTCGAGCCGGAGGCCGCGCTGGTGCGGGAGCTCGGCGGGCTGGTGGTGCATCTGCGGCGCGAGGGGGTGCGGTTCCGGCGGGATCACAATTCGGAGCAGGGCGTGACGGTGGATGCGCGCGACACGCTTGCGATCAACCGGGGCAGCGTGCAGATGCTGCGCGGGGAGCTGTATCACGCGCTGGGCTTGGCCGGACGCAGGACGCGGGAGGTGGCGGCATGAGCCCGTCGCGACTGCAGTGGGCGCTGCGGATGGCGCAGGAGGCGCGCTACGCTCTGTCGGATCTGGCCGACGTGATGGACGAGCTGGGCACCGAGGCCGATCGGGACCACGGCGGGGGCTGCGATGCTGCGCACCTGATCAATCGCGCGGAGGAGGCCCGCGGAGCCGCTCGGCTGTTGGATGAGTGGATGGGGCATCTGCGGCGCTTGCGGTCGCGGGCCGAGGACGGGGCTGGATGAACGGGATGACGCATCCTCGCGAAGACACGCCGACGGACCCGCCGAATTTGCAGGTTGCGCTTGCGCATGCCGCTTCGGGACGACCGGTGTTTCCGTGCTCGGCGAAGACGAAGCATCCGGCGATCTCGAAAGAGGCGGGCGGGCGCGGCTTCCTGGACGCGACGACGGACGCCAAGCAGATCAGGGAATGGTGGAGCCGGTATCCGTCGGCCATCGTCGGGATGCCGACGGGGGCGAAAACGGGTGTCTGGGTGTTGGATGTGGACGTGAAGCCGGGTCAACGCGGTGCGGAGTCGCTGGCGTTGCTGACGGAGACGTTCGGTCCGTTGCCCGAGACGCTGGTGTGTCGGACGGCATCGGGCGGTCGGCACTTCTTCTTTGTGCACCCTCGGGACGGTCGGCGGATACCGAATAAGGGCTCTCGACTCGGGATCGGTCACGAGACGTGGGGCGACGGCGCGTATCCGGAGGTGCCGTTCGAGCGTGCCCCGAACGGGCAGATGGTGACCCCGGACCTGGATGTGCGCGGGGATGGCGGTTATGTGATTTTGGCCGGGTCGATCATGTTGGACGGCCGGGCGTATGAGTGGGCGTCGGTCGACGGTGCGAAGGCCGCGCCTGCTCCCGAGTGGCTGGCTGCGCTGGTCACCGTGGAGCCGGACGCGCCGCGCATGGCTGCGGTACGCGGGGATGCGAGCGTGCCGGACGGGAGCTTCTTCGCGAAGGTGAACGCGAAGGCGCTGGGGAATCTGCAGGCGTGGGTGCCGGCGGTGTTTCCGGCGGCGGTGCCGTATCACGCGGGGTTCCGGGTGAGCTCCAAGGCGTTGGGCCGTGCGCTCGAGGAGGATATCAGCTTGGTGCCCGAGGGCATCATGGATTTCGGCGAGGAGCTGGGCAAGACGCCGATCGATATCGTTCTGGAGTGGGGCAACGCGGCGAAGGCTGCGGATGCGGCGGTGTGGTTGTGCGATCGGCTGGGGGTTGATCCGGCTGCGCTGGGCTGGCGGGATCGATCCGCCAGGCCGTCCGGTCGTCACGAGGAGGTCGTTCCCCCGCCCCTCCGCCTGAAGCGGGGTCGACATCGGAACCGCCTGCAGGGCGGCCGAAATTGAAGGTGGTGGGCGGAACAGACCATGATCCTCGGCCGGTCGTGGAGATCGAGAACGGGCGCCTGCCGCAGAATACGGACGATGCTGCTGCCTATTTGATGGAGGGCGGGGCGGAGGTCTACCAGCACGGGAACCGCCTGGTGCGGGTCGGGCGCTGGGAAGGTGCCTCTCCCGGCGTGGAGCGACCGACCGGATCGGGCGTGTTGCTGGATATCAGCCCGGAGTGGCTGGTGGACACGATGACCCGGCTGGTCAATTTCAAGCGGTTCGACGGTCGGTCCGGGGAATGGCGCAAGACGGATGCGCCGTCGAAGATCGCCAAGACGCTGTTGGCCCGGCGGGCGAGTGGCCGTTCGATCACCTCGTGGGGTTTTGCGATTCCCCCACCCTGACGCATGACGGCAGGGTCGTCTCCGAACCCGGTTACGACAAGCCGTCCGGGTTGTATCTGTCCAATCCTCCGAAGATTCGGCCCATCGGCAAGATCAGCCCGGAGGACCTCGCCGAGTCGTCTCGGGCGCTGTACTCCCTCTTCGATACCTTCCCTTTGCGACACCCGCCGATGAATCCGCTGCGCTGGCGATGGCGATGACGGCGCTGTTGCGTCGGGTGCTGCCGGCTGCGCCGCTGGGGTGCATCAGTGCCTCGACCCCGGGACGGGGAAGTCGTTGTTCGCGGATTGCTTGTCGGTGTTGGCGACGGGGAGGACGGCTCCGGTGGCGGCGATCGGGAAGGATACGGAGGAGTTGGAAAAGCGCATCGACTCGCTGTTGCTCAAGGGAGATGCGTTGACGGTGTTCGACAACGTGGATCGGGCGGTGAAATCGGACGTGCTGTGCCAGGTGACCACGCAAGCGCACAAATCCATCCGGGTGTTGGCGCAGTCGCGGATCGTGGAGGCGCCGACGAACGTGGCGCTCTACATGACGGGCAACAATCTGACGCTGATCGGGGATCTGACTCGGCGGGCGGTGCTGACGAATCTCGACGCGGGGTGCGAGCGGCCGGAGCTGCGGGAGTTCAAGCGCGATGCGATTGCGCATGTGCTCAAGCATCGGGCCGAGGGGATTCGCAACGTGCTGGTGATTGCGAAGGCGTATCTCGATGCGGGGTGCCCGAAGGTCGATGCCCCGCCGTTCGGGTCGTTCGAGCAGTGGGACCGCATGGTGCGCCGCCCGCTGATGTGGGCCGGCTGGCCGGATCCGCTCGGGCCTGCCGGGTCGATGCGGGAACAGGACCATGAGTTCGGCGGGATGGTCGACCTGATGGTGTCCTGGTCGGAGATCCAAGGGAAGCAGGAGGCGACGGCCGCGGAGCTCTACGAGCTGATCACTGCCCGCGTACCGCTGATGGGCGGTGACTACGGTCCGCAGTATCCGGCGTTGCAGGACGCGGCCGTGACGGTGCTCGGGGCCATCGGGAAGTGGTCTCCCAAGGAGCTGGGCTACCGCCTACGCCAATGGTCGGGGCGCATCGTGAGCGGTTACCGGGTGGTGCATGGCGGCAAATCCAAGCACGGGGTCAAGTGGCGCGTCGAGTCGATGACGACCGCCAGCCCCGCCTGAGACGGGTACGGGTGACGATGGTGACGATGGTGACGATGTTTGACCCCTACATAAGAAAGTGTCCCTTTTTGATAAACATAATATGTGTAGGGACCGGAATCATCATCACCATCGTCACATCGTCACCTTTTGGGGTGAATCGCGATGAAGGATCTGACATGGATCGAGAGAGATCGCTACAGCCAGCGCGCGAACACCGGCCATCAGGTGAGCGCAGCTAAAGGCGCCCGCGGTTGGGTCTACTCCGCCTGGGGCCGCAACCGGGCGCCCGGCGTGCACTACCACGAGGTGCCGGATGCGCTGGGTGCTCGCGAGCATTACCGGCGCGGCGAGCATGTCCCGCAGCGCTTCGAGTGCCTGGGGCATTTCGCCACGGCGGCAGAGGCCCGCGCGGCGTGCGCTGCGGATGCGGCCTCGATCGCCGAGCGGGACGAGACGGAGGCGAGCCGATGAGATGCCCGGTCTGCGGATGCGAGCACCACGTCGTGATCGAGACGCGGCGGCACGACGACGAGGACGGTGTGATTCGGCGGCGTCGCAAGTGCGGGCACTGCCAGTTCCGGTGGTCGACGGCGGAGGTGCCGGTCAACGTGCCGGCCAGCGTGACGCGGTTGGCGGCAACGTGGGTGGTGCGGAGGGTGACGGTGTGAAGATCGATATCAGGGGTTTGGCGGATACGCGTCGGGCTGTCGGCGAGCTGGCGAAGCAGATCCCGTTTGCGACGGCCAAGGCGATCAACACGACCGCATTTGCCGTGCGTGCGGCGGAGCAGAAAGAGTTGCAAGCGAAGCTCGATCGTCCGACGCCGTGGCTTCCGAAACAGGTCTGGGTGAAACAGGCGACCAAGACCTCGTTGGCTGCCAAGGTCGGATCGAAGTCGGGTGTCGACGGCACGGCTGCGGTCTTGGATCGCGTTGTCGCGCCGCATATCGTCGGCGGGAGCCGGCTGCCGAAACCGGTGGAGGATCAGATCCGCCGCAAGAATTGGATGCCTGCAAGCTGGCGGGCAATCCCGACGCCGTCCGAGACGCGCGACCAGTACGGCAACCTCCCCTGGCGGATTGGATGCGCCTGATCGCCATGACCAACCCGAACTATTTCGTCGTGCCCGTCGGTTCGGCGAAAGCGCGGCACTTGGCGCCCGGAATCTATCGGCGCTACGGCGCGGCACAGCACGGCTATACCGGTCGACGTGTCGAGCGCCTACTCGCCTTCGTCGCCGATACGCGGTACCGCAGTCGCGTCGATTGGAGCGGCGTGGGCGAACGCACGGTAACCGAGACGTTCCCTGGGGCCTTCGACGCGGCATTGACCGATGCCATCAACAGCGCGCGATGATGGTTACAAGTTTGGCGCCGATGGGACCCCGTCCCCGGCGGAAACCGCGGGACATCTGGCGGCAACCCTGGCGTTGGCATTAATGGTGGGAGGCTTTACCGGGCAGGCGTTGAGTGGGCCGATTGAAATTGGTTTGTTGTATGCCTTTATCAACTATCTGGACCGGATGTTTGAGCCACTGACCCAGGTCACCATGCAAATGCAGGTACTTCAGCAGTCGGTGGTATCGGCGGAGCGCGTCTTTACGCTGATGGATGAACCCATTGAATCGGAGCAGGAAAGGGTCAAGGACTCCCTGATCACCAAAGGAAAAATTGAATTCAGGGAGGTAGAGCTGTCCTACGACGGTAAAAACAAGGCGCTGGACGGCGTTTCCTTTACGGCGGAGCCCGGACAGTTTATTGCCCTGGTCGGTCATACCGGCAGTGGCAAAAGCTCCATTGTTAACTTGCTGATGCGGTTCTATCCGTATCAGAGTGGCCAGATTTTGATTGATGGTCAGCCTCTGTCCGGTTTTCCTGAGGAGGAGTTGAGGCGACGATTGGGATTGGTGTTTCAGGAACCCTTTGTTTTTGAAGGCAGCATTGCCGAAAACATCCATCTCGGTCACGAGCATGTGACGGAGAAAGAAGTCTGGCATGCTGCGCAACTGGTTCAGGCCGCCGGATTTATAGAAAAGTTGCCGGACGGTTATGCCCAGTTGCTGGGTGAGCGGGGGCAATCGCTGTCCAGTGGTGAAAAACAACTGTTGTCGTTTGCCAGAACGCTGGCCCAGGATCCTGGCATTCTGATCATGGACGAAGCAACGGCGAATATTGACAGCGAAACAGAGCAGGCCATCAAGCAAGGTTTGAAAACCCTGCGGGAAGGCCGGACCACACTGGCTATCGCCCACCGTTTAACCACGATTGAAGATGCTGATCAGATTCTGGTCATGGAAAAAGGACGCATCGTGCAACGGGGAACTCACCAGCAACTGCTGGCAGAGCCGGGTCTGTATCTGGATATGTACCAGTCCCAGAGAAATCAGATACAAAAAGAGTCGCTGTTGGCAGAGGACAAGCCACTCCAGCCAGCGATGTAACGATGCAGCGATAGCATCATTCCTGTATCACCATCAGCAGGTTATAATGCCCGACCCAGTGGTCTGACCGATCGGGGTGGGAAAAGCATTCTGGTTTTCTGATAGGTGAACAAGGAGTAGGCAGTGACTGAACAGGTAACAGAGTATATGCATGAACTGGGCAAAAAAGCCCGGGAAGCCAGTGCCGAGGTAGCTAAAGCCGATACGGGTCTGAAAAACCAGGCCCTGCTGGCGATTGCCACTGAGCTGGAAGCGACTCGACCGTTACTGCGTGAAGCCAATGCTGTCGATTTGGCAAACGGTCGACGCCGGGAGCTGGATGCCGCACTGCTGGATCGGCTGGAGCTGACCGATGCCGGTATTGATACCATGATCGAGAACCTGAAACAGGTGGCTTCACTGCCCGACCCGGTGGGGACGATTGATGATCTCAAGTATGTTCCCAGTGGCATCCAGGTGGGTAAAATGCGAGTGCCGCTGGGAGTGATTGGTATTATCTATGAGTCTCGACCCAACGTAACCATTGAGGCTGCCAGTCTCTGCCTGAAGTCCGGTAATGCGGTGATTTTACGTGGCGGCAGTGAATCCATTGCTTCTAACAAGGCGATCGCTCAATGCATTCAGAAGGGCCTTGCATCGGTTGGCCTGCCAGAAGCAGCGGTTCAGGTGGTAGCGACAACGGATCGTGAGGCGGTCGGGGCTCTGATCAGTATGCCTGAATATGTTGACGTGATCGTGCCAAGGGGTGGTAAAGGCCTGATCGAACGCATTAGTCGTGATGCCAGAGTTCCTGTGATCAAGCACCTGGATGGTATTTGCCATGTTTATATTGACGATCTGGCTGACCGGGAGAAAGCACTGGCCATTGCTGTGAATGCCAAAACTCACCGCTACGGTGTCTGCAATGCCATGGAGACGTTACTGATCAACAGCGCCGTTGCTGCTGACCTGCTGCCTGAGTTGGCACTGCGCTACCAGAAACTGGGGGTTGAGCTGAGAGGCTGCCCGGAGGTTTGTGATAAGGTTCCGGGTGCTTTGGCTGCTACAGAAGAAGACTGGCAGACAGAATATCTGGCACCGATACTGTCCATTAAGCTGGTCGGTGATATGAACGAAGCCATCGAGCATATCAATCATTATGGCTCTCATCATACCGATTCGATCATCACCGAGAGTTATAGCCGGGGCCGGGACTTCCTGAGAGAAGTGGACTCCAGCTCCGTCATGGTCAATGCCTCCACCCGGTTTGCGGACGGTTTTGAGTATGGTCTGGGCGCAGAGATTGGTATTTCTACGGACAAGATTCATGCCCGTGGCCCTGTTGGGCTGGAGGGACTGACTTCACAGAAATATGTAGTATTAGGCGACGGTCATATCCGGAAATAACGGATTGCCATCACCCCGTTAACGATTGATGATCGCAGCTATTATATGGGTTTCAAGTACTTAGGTACTTAATCAACAAACAATTATGACAAAAGCCTGTACAATTTGTGTCCTGGCTTTTGATTTTTATCGAGTTCTAAAGAGATATATGCAATCTGAACAACTGAAGCAACAGGTCATTGATGCTATCGAAGAGATGAAAGGCAACGACATTACCTGCCTGGACGTTTCCGAGCTGACCAGCGTGACTGATTACATGATTATCGCCAGCGGTACTTCCAACCGTCATGTGAAATCTGTAGCAGACAATGTGATCGATAAGTGCAAGCAAAGCGGTGCTCGTCCATTGGGGACAGAAGGTCAGGAAAAATCCGAATGGGTTCTGGTGGATATGGGCGACGTTGTCGTACACGTTATGATGCCAGCCACCCGTGCATTCTATGATCTTGAGCGTCTCTGGGAGCACAGTGAAGAACAGCAGGCTACCGAGCTGTCTTGATGCGCGTTCGTCTGATCTCCGTTGGTTCCAAAATGCCGGCCTGGGTTGATGACGGTTACCGGGAATACAGCCGACGCCTGGGCTCTGACCTCAGGCTGGATCTGGTTGAGATTCCGCTGAACCGTCGCAGCAAAGGGGCCGACGTCAGCCGCCTGCAGGAAAAAGAAGCCGGACAGATGCTGGCAGCAGCAGGACAGGGCGACCTGATAGTGACGATGGAGATCAAGGGGAAGCCCTGGTCGACAGAGAAGCTGGCAGACAATATGGGAGAATGGATGCATTCTGGCCGTAATGTCAGCCTGATGGTCGGCGGGCCGGAAGGGCTCCATCCCAGTGTCATGGCTCAGGCTGATCTCAGATGGTCGTTATCGCCTTTGACTTTGCCTCACCCGCTGGTCAGGGTGGTTCTTGCTGAACAGGTCTATCGTGCCTGGAGTATCCTCAAAAACCACCCTTATCATAAATAGACAGCCATAAATAGACAGCTAAACAGATGCCGGTGAATACCCTAAAGGACCACAAAGCAGAGCAACGGATTGTCAGTATCCGGGTCTGGTTGGCACTGGTCTTCATGATCCTGTTGGTCATGGTGCTGGTTTCCAGACTTTTCTACCTTCAGGTGATCAAATACGACGAGTTGGCTACCCAGTCTGAAGAAAATCGTGTGTTATTGCAGACAGTGCCTCCGGTTCGGGGACTGATCTATGATCGCAATGGTCATTTGCTGGCGACCAATCGCTCTACCCAGACGCTGGCTATTGTGCGAGAGCGGGTCGAAGACCTTGATCAACTGCTTGACGATATTGGCCAGTTAATCCCTGTTAGTGAGAATGAACGAGATCGTTTCCTTCAGCAGATAAAACGACGCAGGCCTTTTGAATCGGTGCCACTCAAATTCAGCTTGAATGACAAGCAGGCGGCGCTGATTGCTGTCAACCAGTTTCGCCTGCCGGGTGTTGAGATTAATGCCGAGCTGGTGCGTGAATACCCTGAAGGCAGCGCTTTTGCCCATAGCATCGGTTATGTGGGACGAATCAACGAGCGTGAATTAAAGAACCTTGATCCTGCTCTTTATACCGGTACTTATACCATCGGCAAGATCGGTCTGGAACGTTTTTACGAGCCGGTATTGCTGGGTAAGCCGGGTTATCAGGAAGTTGAAGTCAATGCCCGTGGGCGGGTGACCAGGGTTTTGAGCCGTGTCAATCCAACCCCCGGCAAAGATCTTCACTTGTATATTGATACCGATCTGCAAAATGCCGCGATTAAAGCCATGAAGGGAAGAAGAGGTGCCATCGTGGCGCTGGATCCCAAGACCGGTGGGGTAATGGCGATGGTCAGTAACCCGGCGTTCGATCCCAACCTGTTTGTGACCGGCATCGATTACGCTTCTTTCAACGACCTGAATACAGATATTGAAAAGCCGCTCTATAATCGTGCGACATTGGGTGAGTACCCACCGGCTTCCACGATTAAGCCGTTGGTGGCGCTGGGTCTGCTGGCTAATGACGTCGTGGATGAAAATGACAGGATCTACGACAAAGGCTGGTTCCAACTTCCTGGCAGTGATCACCGTTTCCGTAACTGGAACCGTAAGGGGGATGGCTGGATTAATTTGAATCAGGCGATTCTGCGTTCCAACGATACCTTTTTCTATCAAATGGCTGAAAAAATAGGGATTGATCCTCTTCACGATTTTCTCAGCCAGTTTGGCATGGGGCGCAAGAGCGGTATTGATATTCATGAAGAAAGAACGGGTCTGCTGCCTTCAACAGAGTGGAAGCAGGGCGCTTACAGTCAGCCCTGGTATCCGGGAGAAACCGTTATTGCCATCATTGGTCAGGGCTATATGCTGACCACTCCCATGCAACTGGCTGAATCGGTGACCTTGATTGCCAACCGGGGGAAACACGTCCAGCCTCGTCTGGTGAAAGACGACATTCCTGAGCTGCAAAGCCCTGATTGGGGCGGCGATATTGAGTTGGATCAGAAGCACTGGGATCTGGTGATTAATGCCATGGAAAAAGTGGTCAGTTTCAACCGGGGTACAGCCTACTGGCGAATTGGCCGTGGCTTGAAGTATCGAATGGCCGGTAAAACCGGTACTGCCCAGGTGGTCAGTATTCCCCAGGGGGAAGAATACGATGCCGAGAAACTCAAGGAATTCCAGCGGGATCACAGTCTTTTTGTGGCCTTTGCACCGGTCGAAGATCCCCAGATAGCACTGGCTGTTGTGTTGGAGAACAACAACGGCGCTTCCAATATCGCCCGGGAGGTGATGGATGCTTATCTCCTACCCAAACTGGCCAGCGCCGAACAGGTGCAGGCCAGTGCTGAAAACAAGAGGAGCGCACAATGACCGGTCAGGATTTTGTTCGCCAGCTGGATGAAGGACAGGGCTTTCACAAGGCACAGGACTGGTCAGAGCGTTTGCATATCGACTTTATGCTGGCCGGTTTTCTGGCGCTTGTCTGTGGCGCTGGTCTGTTTGTTTTGTACAGTGCCAGTGGCCAGGATATGGGCATTGTCATTCGACAGGCTGTCTATATGCTCATTGGCTTTGTTGGCATGATCATCATCGCCCAGGTTTCGCCTCGACTGCTGATGCGTCTGTCACCCTGGATATACATGGCAGGTGTCGTGCTCTTGATCGCTGTGCTGGTGGCGGGGATTCACTCCAAGGGAGCACAACGCTGGATTCAACTGCCTTTTATCCGTTTTCAGCCTTCTGAAATCATCAAGCTGATTATGCCGATTGTGGTGGCAACTTATCTTTCAAAACGGCAGCTGCCGCCTTCTTTGAAAGATATTGTGGTGGCACTGACCCTGATTGCGATTCCGGTGGTACTGATTGCCAGGCAGCCCGACTTGGGAACCTCACTGCTGATCGGTGCTTCAGGTCTGTTTGTATTACTGTTGGCCGGGTTGAGAAAACGACTGATTTTTTCTGCGCTGATGCTGGCCCTTCCTTCTATCTGGGGCTTCTGGCATTTTGTTATGCTCAATTATCAGAAGCAGCGGGTATTGACTTTTCTCAATCCCCAGAGTGATCCCTGGGGGGCGGGCTGGAATATTATCCAGTCAAAAATTGCCATAGGATCGGGCGGTCTGTACGGGAAAGGCTGGCTTTTGGGAACCCAGTCACACCTGGACTTTCTGCCGGAAAGTCATACTGACTTTATTATCGCAGTGCTGGCCGAAGAGTTTGGTCTGATGGGCTGTCTGGTGTTACTGGCACTGTATGCGCTGATTATTGGTCGAGGATTGTTTATAACACTCAAGGCCCAGACTCTGTTTGACCGACTGCTGGCAGGTAGTATTACCCTGACGTTTTTTGTCTACATCTTCGTTAATCTGGGTATGGTGAGTGGCCTGCTGCCGGTGGTAGGGGTGCCTCTGCCTCTGGTGAGTCGCGGCGGCACCTCACTGGCTACCCTGATGGCGGGCTTTGGTTTATTGATGTCGATACATACCCACAAAACATTCCTGGGGCAAAGTCGATAACATTTCTCTGCTGACAAAGTTATTACACAGCTACGGTAGTTGTCTCTTCACGACTGCGGTAAAGTAGGCATTATCCCCTATGGAGTTCTATCAGCTAACCGCGTTCACCAGAGTAGTAGCAGGGAGGATTTATGGCCTTAAGGGTAAAAACATGTTTAAAACTGCCGCCATTTCGACTCATAACGGCAGGTGTATTATTCAGCGGTTGTCTTTTAACAGGATCGGTGCTGGCCGATGCTGCAAAAAGCACAGTCGATGATCAGCCTGATTATTCGCTTCAGCCGGAAGTGAAGGCGTTTATTGATGAGTTGGTGAAGGAGGAAAATTTCTCTCGTCAGGAACTGGAGGATATTCTGGCCAAGGCGAACAAGTCTGACAGAGTACTTGAGTTGATCAGCGCACCTGCTGAGAAGCGTCTGGAGTGGAAAGACTACCGAAAGATTTTCATGACTGAGAAGCGGGTAGATCTGGGTGTGACCTTCTGGGAGGCGCATGAGAAAACGCTGTCCAGAGTTGAAAAAGAATACGGTGTACCAGCCCATGTCATTGTCGCCATCATCGGTGTCGAAACTTACTACGGTCGTCAAACAGGCGGGTTCAAGGTGCTTGATGCGCTTTCTACTCTGAGCTTTGATTATCCTCCGCGCAGCAAGTTTTTCACTAAGCAGTTGAAAGAGTTCCTGATTCTGACCCGTGAACAACAACTGGATGTGTCAGATTTAACCGGCTCTTATGCTGGAGCCATGGGTATACCCCAGTTTATGCCCTCCAGTTACAGGGCTTATGCCGTGGATTATACCGGTGATGGCCAGTCCAATATCTGGCAACAGGAAGAAGACGCCATTGCCAGTGTTGCCAACTATCTCAGTGAAAATGGCTGGAGGGCCGGGAGGCCGATTGTCAGCGAGGCAAAGGTCACCGGAAACCAATTTGAGAAAGCAGTGTCTGATTCTGTCAGGCCGAAAAAAACGCTCAAGCAGCTGGAAAGTTCGGGTTGGCGTCCGGTAGCTGCTTTGCCAGAATCTGCCAAGGCAGCAGCCATCAAGCTGGAAGGTGACAAGGGGCCAGAATACTGGCTGGGAATGCATAACTTTTATGTTATTACGACTTATAACCGCAGCAAGCTTTACGCAATGGCCGTTTATCAACTGGCAACAGATGTAAAAACCAGCTATAACACATCTGCGTCGAAGTCAGCGAAGACATTGGCCGGGAAGTCGTCTAACTAGTGCAGCCAAGCCTTGATAGCCGTACAGCCCCTCGTTCCCACGCTCTGCGTGGGAATGCTACCTCTCCTGAAAAACGGACTCTACAGCACGAGATGGTATGGGTGCCATTGATAGAGGGAACCCATCAATTACATTGAAGCCGTACACTAGCTATGAAACTGATATTGAACACAAAATCCATCTCAGGAAGCTTTCTGGGGCTGACCCTTCTGCTGTTAAGTGGATGTGTCACCATTGAGGATGGCCCGCCCAAAGAGAAAAGGGATGTCAGCCAGATCCCTGATGCCATTCCGGTCACTCACGACGGTCAGTTTAAGGATTCTCCCTATGAACTTAATGGCGTAACCTATACCCCAATGGAAACTGCCAAAGGCTATGAGGAAGAAGGCGTGGCCTCATGGTACGGCACCAAATTTCATGGCAAGCAGACAGCCAACGGTGAAGTTTACGACCTCTATGGAATGACAGCTGCCCACAAGACTTTGCCTTTGCCTTCCTACGTCAAGGTGACTAACCGTCAAAATGGCAAGTCAGTGGTACTGCGGGTGAACGACCGTGGACCTTTCCATGGTGATCGAATTATTGATCTTACCTATGCAGCTGCCGTTAAGCTGGGGTTCGCCAATACCGGGGTTGCTAATGTGCTGGTAGAAGGGATTGATGTGAAATCCTTTGCTGCCGTCAAAACTGCTGAAGACGATAATCAACAGCTCTTTGTGCAACTGGCTGCACTGAAGAATTACCACTATGCTCAGGTCTTGCGTCGGCAGGTGGCTGAAACCATAGGCAGCGATATCAAGGTAGTGAAGGGGGAAGAGCAGCCCGACCCTTATTATCGAGTTCGGATTGGGCCGGTGCAAACTCCCGAGCACCTGGAAGAACTCCTTGATAAGCTGGATGAAGGTGATTTTGACGTGCCGTACCTGGTTTATGAAGAGGTCACTGATGCTGCCGGTGAGTAGTGCCGTATCAGACTGACCTTGACCCACCAGTCAATAAACATATTACATTCTATTTTCAAAGCTTCTCTTAAACTCATGAGTCGGTAACATTATAATGCCCGACAACCGTGAATTTCAGAGCTAATTTCTACAATGATCAAACGATTAAATCCTGTCCGGGTCAGCCAGGGACGACTGAAAAGGTTGGCTGGGTGGGCCTGTATGCTGTTTATTCTGGCGACCGGAGCAGCTCAGGCTCAGGCTGCCGCCCTCATTCCTGCCGCCCCCAAGGTGGCTGCCAGCAGTTATATTTTGATGGATGCTGACAGCGGAGAAATTCTGGCTGCTGGGAATCCCGATGAAACCCTCCATCCTGCCAGTCTGACCAAACTGATGACCGCTTACATCGCCGAGGTGGAGCTGGCGGCTGGCAATATTCATCGTGATGATGAGGTGCTGATCAGCGAAAAAGCCTGGAAAATGGGCGGCTCCACCATGTTTATAGAAGTGGGTGAGCGGGTTCCGGTACAGGAACTGTTGAAAGGTATTATTATTGTCTCCGGTAACGATGCCAGTGTCGCCATAGCGGAGCATATTGCTGGCGGTGAAGACGCCTTTGCCCAGCTGATGAACAACACAGCCAGACGACTGGGGATGATTAACTCCCATTTTGTCAATGCCTCAGGCTGGCCTGCGTCTGACCACTATTCCACTGCGAGGGATCTTGCGATACTGTCTCGTCATATCGTCAATGATTACCCGGAGTACTATCAGCTCTACGCTCAAAAGTATTATCAGTACGGTGTTGACAAGAAAACCGGCAAGCCATTGCGTCGCCAGGCTAACCGCAACAGTCTGCTGTGGAGTAACCCAGATGTTGACGGCCTGAAGACCGGGCATATTGAAGCCAGTGGCTACGGTCTGGCGGCAACCGCAAAACGCGAGGGGCGTCGTTTAATTACCGTTGTCCTGGGTGCCAAGAGTGAGAAACAGCGTGCTGCCGAAGCCCAGAAACTGCTGACCTATGGCTTCCGTTTCTTCGAGAACGTGGATGTCAAAAAAGGTGGCGTAACGCTTGAAACAGTACCGGTCTGGAAAGGTAAACAGAATCAGGTCGACGTAGCCATCGACGATGACCTGATTGTCACAGTACCCAGAGGTACGGGTAAGAAACTGAAAGCGACGCTGGATATTGATCCAATGATTGAAGCGCCTGTTGAGGCTGGCCAACAGCTGGGTACTCTGAAAGTGACGATTGATGATGAAATCGTCAAAGAAGTCCCACTGAGAGCACAAACCGCAATAGAGCGTGCCGGTTTCTTTAAACGACTGTGGGATAGCATCAGGCTGTTCATTAAAGGACTGTTCTGAGCATTTGGCTAAAGTGAAACACAAATACCTTCAGACCCAAGCCTGAAGGTATTTCATTTATAGACAGTGTAAAAAATGACCGATCAACCAGCGCCAAAAATTGAATTTCCCTGCGATTACGAGATCCGTATTGTCGGCAATGCCGCCCCGGATTTTCAGGAAGCGGTCTGCGCTATCGTCAGGCAGCACGCCCCGGATTACGATGGCAACTTCCGGCTGAAAGAGAGCCGTACCGGCAAATACACATCAGTTATGGTGACGATCCGGGCCACCGGGGAACCTCAGCTGAAAGCGATCTTCGAAGACCTGAAAGCCACTGGCCGGGTACAAATGGTACTTTGATGAAGCTGAACGTCCGCTACCTGGGCAGGCAGCCCTACGAGCCCGTATTCGAAGCCATGAAAGCCTTCTCTGCAGGCAGAGATGAGCAGACGGTGGATGAATTCTGGTTGGTCGAGCACGACCCGGTCTTTACCCTGGGTCAGGCCGGTAAGCCCGAGCATGTTCTGGCTCCCGGAGATATTCCGGTGGTCAGGGTAGACCGCGGAGGTCAGGTCACTTATCACGGCCCAGGTCAGCTGGTGGTTTATCTGTTGATGGATGTACGACGCTCAGGCAGTGGTCCCAGGAAAGTGGTGTCCGCGATTGAGAGCGCCATCATCAAAGTTCTTTCAAGTTATGGTGTCGAATCCTGCGCCCGACCCGATGCCCCCGGCGTTTATATTGATGGTGCCAAGATTGCGGCCCTGGGGCTGCGATTCCGGCAAATGAAAAGTTATCACGGTTTGAGTTTCAATCTGGATATGGATTTGGAACCGTTTGCCCGAATCAACCCCTGCGGCTACCAGGGTTTGCAGGTCACCCAGCTCAGGGAGTTTCGAAACTCGGTACAGTGGGATGAAGTGAGCAATCGCTTACTTGAGTGCCTGATGGAAGAACTTGGGTACAATGAACGAACCGATTTACCAACCGGTACAACATGGCTGAATCTATGACCGATAGCAACCTGATTCCAACTGTTAGCATTCAAAGTGGCGAAAAGTTTGTCAATGAAAAAGGCATCACGGCCATAAAGAATGGCATCAAAGCCAGCAATCGCTCCGATGAAGCGGTTCAGCCTTTTATGCGCAAGCCGGAGTGGTTGCGGATTAAGCCCAGGTACGGCAGCAAGTTCAAAGAGGTCAAAGGGACCGTCCATGAGCACAAACTGAGTACCGTTTGTGAAGAAGCCATGTGCCCGAACATTAATGAATGCTGGAGTTCCGGGACCGCTACCATCATGCTGATGGGCGATGTCTGTACCCGCGCCTGCCGCTTCTGTGCGGTAAATACCGGTAATCCCAAAGGCTGGCTGGATAAAGATGAGCCGGATCATACGGCCAACAGTGTTAAGCTGATGAACCTGAAATACCTGGTTCTGACTTCTGTTAACCGCGACGATCTGGAAGACGGCGGTGCCGGTCACTATGCCGCTGTCGTAAAACGTGTGAAGGAAGTCAATCCTGAAACCGATGTTGAAGCACTGACCCCGGATTTCCTCGGCGTATTGGCTGATGTAGAAACCGTAGTCGACAGCGGTATTGCTGTTTTTGCCCAAAACGTCGAAACCGTTAAACGACTGACACATCCTGTTCGTGATCCACGTGCCAGCTATGAACAGACGCTGGATGTTCTGGCTCACTCGAAAAAATATCGTCCTGATGTACTCACCAAAACCAGCCTGATGCTGGGTTTGGGTGAAACCGAGGAAGAGATCATCGAGACCATGGACGATCTCAGGGCTATTGATTGCGATATCCTGACCCTGGGTCAGTACCTGCAACCCACCAAAAACCATTTGCCCATTGAGCGTTATGTGACGCCGGAAGAGTTTGAAAAATATCGACAGTGGGGGCTGGAAAGAGGGTTTGTTGAAGTCGTGGCCGGTGCCCTGGTGCGCTCGAGTTATCGTGCTGAGCAGGTATTGCAGAAGAATAATGTGGGTTTGGGTTAATGACTGGTAGTAAACAATCGGTCGTTAATGTTTGGTTTTGCCGATAGTTACGCCATATTTCTGCTTAATAATACCCCTCCCGCTTCCCGTCAGATCAGCGCACTGCGAGGGGTTACTTTTTTCTGGACTCCTGTGACAGTCAAATCCGAGATAATTTTCCTGTCATCAGGGTGTTAATCGGCTTGCCCAAACCATCGGAGTTCCAGGTCAAACCATCGGAGTTCCTGAGTCAAACCATCGGAGTTCAGGGTCAAACCATCGGAGTTCTGAGTCAAACCATCGGAGTTCTGAGTCAAACCATCGGAGTTCAGGGTCAAACCATCGGAGTTCCTGAGTCAAACCATCGGAGTTCCGAGTCAAACCATTGGAGTTCCCTCGTTCCCACGCTCTGCGTGGTAATGCATACCTCACTTAACAAACTGGTACGCGCTTTCAATGTAATTGACGGGTAACGTTCACCCTGAGCGCCCTTCGACTCCGCTTAGGATGAACGAGGGGGCTGTATGGATATCAAGGCCTGGCTGCACTAAAGGATTTCGCAAAACTCTGAAGTATGTGAACGAAGCGGGAAGTGGCCACCCAACAGTTAGCCCTCAGAAAAAGGCCGCTATCGCGGCCTTTTTCCATCAGATGTTTGAGCTAAAAGTGGCTCCACCCCCTCGTCTTTCCTGAAGCCAGCTTTTGAGATCATGCCCAACCCCAATCAGGCAGGGAATAATCGCCAGAGTGATAAAAGTGGCAAAGAGAATACCAAAGCCCAGTGAAATCGCCATGGGGATGACCATCTGAGCTTCCCGGGAGGTCTCGAAAATCATCGGGGCTAAGCCACCAAAGGTGGTCAGTGTCGTTAGAATAATGGGGCGGAATCGTCGGGTTGCGGCCTGGGTAATCGCTGCTCGCCAATCTTTGCCATCCTTTCTGTGTTTGTTGTAGGTAGTGAGTAGAATAAGACTGTCGTTCACCACAACACCACAGAGCGCCACGACGCCCATAAAACTGATCATACTCAGGGTGTGGCCCAGAATCATATGACCCAGGAACGCGCCCACCAGTCCAAAAGGAATGGCTGCCATGACCAGCAGCGGCTGAGTAAAGCTCTGGAAAGGTATCGCCAGCAGAGCGTAGATCAGCAGCATGGCCAGCAGGCTTGAGTTTAACAGTGCGCTCATGCTTCTTTTCGCATGTTTCTGGTCTCCTCCCAGGGTGATTTGCAGTCCCGGATATTTTGCCTTGAGCACGTCAAACACATGGTTTTCCAAAGAGCTGATGACCTGCGGTGTCGAGCCTCTCGGGTTCACTTCTGCAGTAATATCAACGGTTCTATTGCCATCCCTGCGGATGACGCTTGACGGTGCAATACTGTTGCCAATGGCTGCAACACGGGTCAGGGGAATATAGCTGCCGTCGTCAGTACGGATCATCATATTGAGAAGGTCCGCTTCACTCTGCCTCAGCCCTTCGTTCAACATAACTTTTACTGAGACTTCGTTCCTTCCATCCTGTTGTTTTATAGCCGTCACACCAAAGAGGGCATTGCGCAACTGTTGTGAAATATCATCGGCAGTGAGTCCCAGGGCCATGCCTTCTTCACTGATACGGATATCCAGCTGAGGATTGCCACTGGCGAAACTGCTGGAAATATCCGTGACGCCGCTAAACTGCTCGAGTTGCCCTGAGAGGGATTCACTGGCCTGCTGAAGAACCGTTGTGTCCGTGTGGCTAAGTTCAACGGTCAGGGCCGGATCACCTCCCGGACCATGGCCGGTGGTACTGTAACTGATGCTCAGCAGGTCGGTCAGTTCGCCATTGGCTTCCCGCCACAGGTTGGCGACTTCCGCCGTATTGATCGGGCGAACATTATGAGCTGTCAGGTTCATAGAAACTCTGATCATGTCGTTATCAATCATGGTGGTGATACCGCTAACCAGTTGATCACCGCCATTTTCTCTGGCCACTTTCTGAGCGCCCGCTTCAATAATGGCCAGTGTTTCCCTGATTTTGCTTTCCGGACTGCCGTATGGATGAACCGCAGTGACCCTGACAAAGTTGGCATCGGTTCTGGGCATCAGATAAAAGCCCAGCCTGCCACTGGCCTGCCAGGCTCCCACCAGTACGACAATGGCCAGGGCAACGGACAGTGACAGGTATTTTCGATCGAGAACGCTGTTTAGCGCCGGCTTGTATTTTGTCTCTATAAAAGACGTTAATCGTTTATCAACACTTTGCTGAAGGTTGTCCAGTCGCTGCCCAATCTTACCTTTTGGCTTGTCTTTGCTTTGCCCCAGGTGGGCGGGGAGAATAAACAGGGCCTCGATCCAGGAGATGGCAAATACGCTGATGACTACTAACGGAGTCGCCTGATGCAGTTTACCCAACATGCCGGGCAGAGTGAGAATCGGCAGAAAGGCCACCATATTGGTCAGGATACTGAACGTCAGTGGTACGGCGACATCCCTGGCCCCGAGAATCGCAGCCCTGGAAAAGCCCATTCCTTCCTGACGACGGTGGTAGATGTTTTCACCGGCAATAATGGCATCATCCACCACAATCCCAAGGGCGATGATAAAGGCAAACATGGAAATAATGTTGATAGAAACATCCATTCCGGGCAGCAACAGCATAGCGCCCAGGAAGGACGTCGGAATTCCCATAGTGACCCAGAACGCCAGACGGTACTCCAGAAACAAGCTCAGCAGCACCAGTACCAGCAACAGCCCCAGGAAGGCATTTTTCAGCAACAGATCCATCTGGTTCTTGAAGTTTACCGAGTCATCGTCGGTGATCGCGATGCTGACTCCGGGAGGCAATTGCGCCTGTATTTCAGGAAGAATGGCTCTTACGGTATCCGATACCCCGATGGGGGTTTGGTCACCGATACGGTAAACGGTGAGTCCGGCGGCCAGGTGGCCGTTATAACGGGCTTCCATACCATCGTCGTCGAAATCATTAGTGAGTTTGGCGATGTCGCCTAATGTCAGTATGCTGCCACTGGGCAATGTTTTGATCGGAACATCACGGAAAGCGTCAGCCTGTTCACGACGTTCCTGCACCCGGACGCTGATGTCGCCTCCGGTGGCATTAATTTCTCCGGAGGTTTGATCAAAAGCGTGATGGCTGATGGCGTCAGAGACTTCCTCCAGAGTCAATTCGTAGCGCTGCAGCTGGTCTTGATCAAGACTGACCCGGATCTCATGTCCGGGCGCCAGATCCAGTTCAACCTGAGTGAGTCCGGGATCTTGTAGAAAACGGTCGCGGACGTTTTCTGTAACGGTGCGCAAAATGCGCTTATCGACATCACCGTAGATCATGATTTCCATGACCTCTTTTTTACGGCTGAGCACGGTTATCCGGGGTTTTTCCGAGTCTTTAGGCAACGTGCTGAGTCGGTTCACTGCCTGATCGATTTCCTGAAGTAACTGGTTGGCATCATGCCCTTCGATCACACTGACGTAGATTGCGGCTGAACCTGAAACGGACCTTGAGTGGATCTCATCAATGCCTTCAATGCCCCGAATGGCATTTTCAACCGGTAACACAATACCTAGGTCAATCTCTTCAGGTGTTGCCCCTGAATAACTGACAGACACCTCGATCCAGTCAATCTCGAACTCAGGCATGATTTCTTTCTTAATGCCCCAGGTGACAAACAGGCCGCCGATGATCAGAAACAGCATCAACAGGTTCGGGGTGATCCGGTCTCGGGCCATCCAGGCGATAGCGCCTTTATTTTCATTGATGCCGCTCATGGCTGTTTACCTGCAACTAAAGGCTTTTCTGCTGCTAAAGGCTTTTCTGCTGTTTGTAGCGGTAAGCCATTAACAGGCGTGGTCAGTGAAGAGCTGATCAGTTGGTCGCCATCTTCAAGCCCTGAAAGCATGATGGCTTTTTCGGAATCACGGTATACGGGCGACAGAGTACGGATTTCCAGTGTGTTATTTTCAGCTAACACCCAGACCCGATTGCTGTTTCTGATCAGTGCTTCAGGCACGACAAAGGCATGGTCCACTTTTTTGCCGACAATCTCCGCCCGCAGCAGGTCGTTTACCAGCACGGCAGGTTTTCCTTTATTTTCTTCCCGTTGCGCCAGCGGGTCCTGAATCTCAATAATGACTTTTGCCATAAGAGAGCCGTCGTTCAGTTCGGGGGATACGGAGATCAAGGTCCCTTTACGAAAGTCTTCACGCCATTGTGGGCTGGTGATTTTCACAGTGCTGCCAGTCTGTCCTGCGTTGGCAAAGTTTAGCCATTTCAGTTGCCCGACAGGCACTTCCATGGCTATCCAGAAGCGATCCGTTGAGATCAGCTCCATCAAAGCGGTACTATTGCTGACCTGACTGCCCGGATAAACGGTGTTGTTGATGACCTGACTGTTAAACGGTGCGGTGATCTGTGTACGACTCAGGTTCAGTTTTGCCTGATCCAGATTCGCCTGAGCCTCACTTAAGGCGGCTTTGGCAGCTTCCAGTTGCGGCTGCCTGAGCACCAGGGCTTCTTCTTCCGGGGAGAGTTTATTGCCGGTCAGTTCATACTCCTGCCGGGCAATATTTTGCTGTCCCTGCTCCAGCTTCAATTCCGACAATGCCTGTGCGACAGCTGCCTCCTGTTCCCGGACAAGAATCTTATATTCATCCTGATCCAGGGCCACAAGCAGCTCACCTTCCCTGACCCGGGAGCCGGGTATCAGGCCATTAAGGATACTGTCCACCTTGCCGCTGACCTCTGGATAAAGAGTGACAGACTGACTGGGAATAACAGTACCCAGGCCACTGACACGAATATTGACGGTTTGTCTCTCAACGGTAACCGTCTCCACCATTTGCGCTTGTTTTTCAGGTTCGTCACGACTGGCTTTGGGGGAGGTGGTCATCAGTTGCCATGCAATGGTCACTGAGACGGCAAGAACTAATAGCGGTGCCGCAAGCTTTTTCAGGTGTTGGGTCGATGCATTCATTTTCATTTTAGTGTGAGACCTGAGCCTTATTTTGTTCCGTGCTTACCATGCTTTCATTCCGAATGGTTTCCGTATTCAGGTCACCCGCCAGAGCCCGGTGAAGTTGAATGCGCTCAGCCAGAAGGTTGCCCTTGCTGATCAGTTTCTGTTGTTCCAGATCCAGTCTGCTGTGTTGTGCAGTTAACACTTCAAGAAAAGTGCTGTCGCCATTTTGATAGCGGGTCAGTTTAAACTGCTCTGTTTTTAACGCTAACGACAACTGTTTATCAATACTTTCCAGTTGCTGTTGCTCCGACTGTTCACGGGTCAGTGCTGTTTCTACTTCCGTAAAAGCTTCAAGCACTGCTTGCGAGTAGGTGTTCAGAGATTCGCTCAAAGCAGCTTCCTGACGTTCGACTTCGGTCTTTCGCATCCCGCCATCAAAGAGGGGCGCTATCAGTCCAGCCGCAAGAGTGGTTGCCCAGTCATTCATCAGGGAAGACAGGTTCGAGCTGCTGGATAACAATGAGGCTGTGAGTTTGATTTGAGGTAACCGGTCGGCCTCGGCCATGATTAATTGTTGGTTTTGGCTCTCGACCTTAAACCAGGCCTGTTTCAGATCCGGACGACGACTCAGTAAGTCAGCCGGTACGCCTGTAGAAGGTAGAGGTTTCAGTTCCGGAGTTTCCGGGATAGCCATTGAAGGCAGCTCCGTTGTCCCCGTCAGCAGGGCCAGCTGCTGGGAGATCAGTTGCTTCTGATGCTCGGCAGCGAGTCTTTTGGCATTAAGATTTTCCAGCAGCTGTCGTTGTTGCAACAGGTCTTCTGCCGGTGTCTGGCCGTATCGGAATCGCAGCTCAATCACGGACAGTTGACGGGTCAGGTTTTCAATCTGCTGGTCGTAGAGCTTGATCAGG
Organism: Endozoicomonas sp. 4G; assembly: GCF_023822025.1. Lineage (NCBI taxonomy): Bacteria > Pseudomonadati > Pseudomonadota > Gammaproteobacteria > Oceanospirillales > Endozoicomonadaceae > Endozoicomonas > Endozoicomonas sp. 4G. The sequence goes on from NZ_CP082909.1 coordinate 64,801, forward strand.
GACTCCTGGGTCACCAGTTCGTACCAGTGACGAGCCACTTCAGACGACAATGTTATTTTTGCAGTGGCCAGTGCTTCACGGCTGGCCAGAAAATCGAACATTGCCGAGGCTTCACTGGCTGCCAGACGTGACCAGAGGTCAATTTCATAGCTCGCCATCAAGCCAATCTGAAATTGATCGGTATTACCGGAAGACTGACGGCTGTGGCGGGCGTCGAAGGTTGCATCAATGCTGGGAACCGATGCTGCCCCGGACTGTCTGGCAACCGCCCGGGCCTGATGAAGCCTGTCCGTTGCCGCTTTCAGACTGAAGTTATCAGTCAATGCTTTTTCAATAAGGATGTTAAGCCGGGGGTCGTTAAAACTTTGCCACCAAAGGTTGGTTTGAGCTTTATTGCCGGACTGAGAAAAAGCCGCAGGCAGAGACGTTTCTGGTGGCGATAAGGGGTTGTGCGTGGCACAACCCGACATCAGGAGAAGCAAGCCTCCCAGTGTCAGATAGCATGGGTATTTCATTGATTCATCCATAACCTTGCGAGCATTCCCGCCTTGCTGGTGTAGCCCGTGGTGATGGACTTGATTTCACCGTTTCTGATAATAAAAATGGAAGGCGTTACGCTGACATTCCAGGCTCTGCTGATAGAGCCCTCAGGATCATTAATGACAGGGAAGTGTAACCCTTTGGCATTGAGATACCGGGCCACTTTCTCATTGTTGCCCGAGACCAGGGCCACGGTAACGACCTGATACTCTTCTGACAAATCACTGACCGCAGGGCTGACCCAGTGACAGACCCGGCACCAGCTGGCCCAGAAATAAAGCAGCACCGGCTTTTCTTCAGACAGCTTGTAAAGGTCGACTTCTGCTCCGTTAACAGGCATCGCGCGCAGCTCTGGAGCCATGCCTGAAGGCATGTCTTTTTGCAGATAGACGTTATATGCCGTCATTACTGCGGCCCCGATCAGCAGGGTGAAAAAGGCTTCCCGAATGAATTTGCCAAAACGCATGCCCTGAAATCCTCTGTTTTATTTTATTCAGGCGGCTCTTTCTGCTTCCGGCAGATCAGTCAGAGTGCCGTATTGTTGCTGGGCATAAATCAGTGGCGAAGCCCCCTGATTCAGGCGAACTTCGCGAACATGGCCAATACAGATATGGTGAGTACCTGACTGATTCATCTCCTTCAGTTCACAGACGACACTGGCCAAAGCATCATCCAGCATAGGAGCTCCGGATTGAGAAGGTGACCAGTCACCGGCTTCCAGAAATCGTTGTTCGCCCCTGGCACCTGAACGACCGGCAAATACGTCAGACACATTCTGCTGATCGGCACTCAGAACATTGATGCAGAAATAGCCACTGGCCCTGATTTCTGCCAGAGCCTGTACGTCTTTATGGATACAAACCAGCATGGCAGCCGGTTCCGTGGATAAAGAGCATACGGCTGTGGCCGTAAGACCATTTCTTGATCCATCATGTCGGGAAGTAACGACGTTGACGGAAGCTGCCAGTTCCTGCATGGCTTGTTTAAAGTCCGAAACCAGAGACTGCTCACTCATAAAAACTGCGCTCCCGCTTGCAAGGGCATTGAAAATCGATTCGTTTGACAAGTTGGCTATGTCAGATTGGGCACTATGATACCAATCAATCAGAAATGCCGATAGAGAGGGGAAGACCTGCTGATATTCACCAGATCCGATGGGCATTGACTCTGGAAAAAGTTATTTTCTGCGGAAAAAGTCGTTGAGCTTGGTAGCCAGCATCATATTGCCTTCGGTGCGTACTTTGCCCGTCATAAAAGCCTGCATGCCATCCAGTTCACCGGTCATGATCCCGACAAAGGATTCACTGTCTGTGATCAGGGTGACACCAGGGTCTTCACTGGCGCCTTTAAGTACACGACAAGTGCCGTCATCAATAATGATGTGGTAGGTTTCTCCGTCGGTAATATCAAACTGAAAAGTGAGCTGCTGTCCCGCAGCCGCGCTGGCATCAAAACGGCTGGGTATGTTGTCGAAGATTTCTTGCACTGTGGTCATTGTTATAACTCCATGAGTATTGTTCCGGGCACTATAGCAGGTCGGGGTTTTTATGTGTTGTCTGGTCCCCGGAGATCATATCTGATTTTTACAGCAAGCTCTCATAGATATTACTTTGCTTTACATTTGTTCTGGTTGATTTATCGAATGAGCGTAACGAAAGGTAGGGCAGATTGTCTGGGGAACCCCGTCGAATAAGGTGTATCTCGCTATAGCAACCAAACGCCGTTCACCCTGAGCGCCCTTCGACTCTGCTCAGGGTGAACGGAGTTTGGGTGCCATTGATAATCTGTAGCGTAAGAGCGAGGGCTGCACGGATATTAGAGCTTAGCTGCACTGGTTGTAGGAATCCCCGTTGTTCACGGCTGGGAGGAAGTCAAGTGACAGCCATCAAGCTATATGCATGCTTGATGGCTGTGCTTTTCAAACAGTTCGATTCTTTAAATAGCTTTCGTTATCAACTGCATTCCTGATAAGGGTTTGAAAGGAAATGATCATCTCTAACAGTTCTGCCTGTACTTCGCTATAAACATCTTCAACATCTTTGCCTGTCAGTCTTTCCCCATGGGAAATGCCATTTCTATACTTGACCAGCTTTGAATCAATGAAGTGCTTTTTAAGTTCGAAAATGGATTCGGTCAGGCTCCTATTCGGTCAGGCTCCTAGTTAGTACATGATATTTAGTGCCTGTCCGAAAACCCTCAACCACTTGAAAACATAGGCTTATAGCCCAATATAGGGAACGAAGATTTTCCACAACGAGCCTTTTCCACTTATGCGCCAAACCATCAACCCACAAATGCAGCTTGGCGAGGTTGACATCTCTGCCATTACATTCAACCTCAGGTCAAGGGACGATATTCCTCGATTACTCCTGGCATTGCAGCATATCTGGACAAATATCGAGTTGAGAAACCAGGTTTTTCACGTGCTTGAGGGTATGATAACTGCTGACCAAGGTAACGGGCGTCCCGGAATGGATCTCTGAAGGGTGTTGGTTTTTGGCACCTTGCGGCTGGTTATTAACTGCGCAAACAGCGATTTCCCCAGGTATCACAAGTCAGTTATGACCGAGGTTTCTGGTCAAAAGAAAACCTTGAAAAACTGGAAGAATTTCTCGACCGAGCCGTGTTGCCGAAAAAAGGCAGGTGGTCAGAACAGGACAGGCTTCGTGAGCGACACCCGGAGTTTATCAGGGCAAAAAGGAAGCACTCCGCTGTAGAATCTGACATTAATGCCCTCGAACAGCATGGGCTGGACCGATGCCCGGATACTGGCATTGATGGCTTCCGTCGTTATGTGTCGCTGGCAGTTCTGGGTACCAATCTGCATCGATTGGGTACCTTGCTGCAAAAGCAGGCAGTCCAGACAAGTAAAAAAGCGGCCTGAAAAGAGAAACTGGCTTGTTGGCAACCAGGTTCACCTTTGGGTGAGGATGTTCTGTGCCCAAAAATCGGGAAGTTGTTCATAAAATGAACAGAAATTAACCAAAAAGTAGCACCCTCAAATGAGTAGGCTAAATTTTAATCAAAAAATTTTGGCTGCTGCCTGCTGCATCGGATTATTTGTGGGTTTTCGGGCAGGCACTAAGTACTAATTTTTTTGTTCTGTTCTCCCACCTTTTCACTAAATTGACCCAGATCAACACTCTGCTTTTCGTCGATTGCAATGTTTAACAAATATTGTCATTTTTCGCCCCTTTCTAAATCTGCCCCCTCATTGCTGACGGCTGTAAAGCTTTCTATCTGGAGAGAATATGCGTTCAAAAGATCAGAAAAATGGTCTTTATCAGAAGTGGAAGACGATTCCCCTCTGGAAGAAAATCATGACTGGCATGGTGCTGGGTCTGGCTACCGGTTTTACCATGGGCCCTGAAGCCGCCATGTTCAAGCCGCTGGGCGATCTGTTTCTTAATGCCATTAAAATGCTGATCGTACCGCTGGTGTTCTGTTCTCTGGTGAGCGGTGTGACCTCGATGAACGACTCCAGCAAAATGGGTCGTGTGGCATTGAAGAGTATTGCCCTGTATCTGACCACCGGTGCGGTTGCGATTACTATTGGTCTTCTGATCGGTAACTTCTTTGCACCCGGTGAAGGCTTGAACCTTGTTGCACCTGCCGCCAGTGAAGTCAAAGATTCTCCGTCCATGATCGATACTCTGGTGGCGACGATTCCTGCCAATCCCATTATGTCTATGGCGAATGGCGAAATTCTCCAGATTATTGTATTTGCCCTGTTTGTCGGTGTGGCTATCAGCACTCTGGGCAAGAAAGCCGAGCCCATGCGGAAGCTGATTGAGTCCGGTGCCGAAATTATGTACCAGCTGACGGGCATTGTGATGAGCTTTGCGCCCTACGGTATTTTTGGTCTGATGGCCGCTGTGGCAGGTGAGAATGGCGTTGATGTCTTGCTACCTCTGGCTAAAGTGATTGGCTCTGTCTATTTTGGCTGTGCTTTCCTGATTTACGGCCTGTACAGCCTCTTCCTGAAAGCCAATGGTTTGAGTCCGCGTAAATTCCTGAAGGCGACCATGAACGTGCAAACGGTTGCTTTCAGTACTTCCAGCAGCTCAGGCACTCTGCCGGTAAGTTTGCAAACGGGTGAGCAAAAGCTGGGCCTGTCTAAAAGCATCTGCAGTTTTGTCATGCCTCTGGGTGCCACTGTGAACATGAATGGCACTGCCCTGTATCAAGGGGTTTGTGCACTGTTTATTGCTCAGGCTTACGGTATTGATCTGACGGTGGCGAACTATCTCACCATCATCTTTACTTCTACGCTTGCAGCGGTGGGTACAGCCGGTGTTCCGGGTGCTGGCCTGATCATGTTAAGTCTGGTACTGACCAGCGTTGGCCTGCCGGTTGAGGGGGTTGCCCTGATTGCGGCAGTGGATCGGATTCTGGATATGGCCCGCACTTGGGTGAACGTACAGGGCGACATTATGGTCACCAGTGTCGTAGCCAGAAGCGAAGGTGAACTGGACAAAACGATCTATGACGATGAAACCGCGGGTGAAAGGCTGGAGCCTAAGCTAGCTTCTACTTAATCTTATCCGCGGTCTTCCAAAGAGAGTGATTGGGCAATGGCCATCAAGGTTCGGTAACCCGCACTCTCTACCTGTCTGGGTAACTTCAGCACTTTGCTTAACACATCAGGGTTGGCTTCTAAAAAGCTTTTTACCTGAGGGGCAAAGGCTCTGGGGAATCGGCAAACCAGGGGTGGTGATGCCGACATTTGTTGGCTAATCAGCTTTTGAAATACAGGAGCCGTTCCTGAAAAAAGCGGTTGCCAGTTTTCGTCACTGAGCCGGGTAGCATTCTCGGCGATGAACCCCGGCCAGAAGTCGAGCAGTTCAGGGTCAGCCAGTGCTTTTTCAAACAGTGTGGGGTCAATATCCAGAGCCGCTTGTGGAAACCGTTTGACGAACGCCAGCGTTACCTGCTCTTCCTGAGTAAAGTCAGACAGTAGCAGTGTATTTCGAGCAGCTTTGTGAAAAGTGGGTGAGTGATAAGGCATTAAGCTGTCCTGGCGTCGCAGATAATGTTGAGCCGCTACGGCAATATACTGTTCTTCCATATCCGGGTTCAGTTGAATCAGAAACATCAGCTGATGTACGAGAGCTGACTTACACTGACTAATCACATTCGGGTATTTCAGGTATAGGCTAAGCTCCATCGTAATAAACTCATCAACGCAGTTCCGGGTGGCCTGATACACCTCGCTCAGGTCGTCCTGACCTGAGCATTGATGGCTGAATTCATCCAGCCATTCAAGCAGGGCTGTGTTATAGAATCCGACAAGCTGGTTGAGGTCGGTGGTGTCCATAAAGTCACAGAATCTTGTAAAGCCTTCATGCATGGTTTTGTTCAGTTTGTCCTGTAAATTTTGCTCGGGCTTTTTTGCCCGGACAGAAACATAAAGTGTTTTACTCAGTTGCTCTCTGGCACGGATGATCTGACAGGCGGGGGTTTTCAGGAACTCTGCGACCTGCTGAGTCAGTACGAATAAGTCCCGCTCTCCCGCTATCGTTGCTTCAAAGGTTGAGACAGCTCGGTCACTCAGGTTGAGATGTCGGTTCACATCGTGGGCCGATTGAGTCATGGAGCCGAGCAGGTTGCTGAGGTGCGCAGGGTCTGGACGGGTGACAATCCAGTCTTTATAGGTAGCGATCACTGTCAGCAGTTGGTATGGGTCGTGGAGTCCAATCTCAGTATTCGGTGCACATTTTTTATGATCTGGGGTCAGGTCTTGAACCTGTTCATGAAGACTCGGAATCATCGCCTACTTCCCTGTTTTAATACGTCTTTATGGAAAATCTAGCAGCAGTGGGAGGGGTAAAAGGAGTGTCAGAAACCAGACTTAACGGACGGATAACAACAAACAGACGGGAGGTGTGACAAAAATGCATCAGGAAGAGAGCGCGAAGCCCTCTCCGGGATCAGATGTCTTTGTGAGGACCGAATACCTCGTAGTGAATATTCTCTGATGGCACCCCCCAGCCCTGAAGTGTTTTGTTGACCATGGACATGTAGCCTGAAGGACCACAAAAGTAGTAGTGAGCCCCCGGAATTTCAATCTGCTCACGAATCAGGTTTAGATCGGTACGGCCAGCATGATCGTAGTGCTGATCACCTTTTGCAGGTTGATCGTAGAAAACAATTTTTTCAAGATTATCACGCTGCTCTGCCAGAGTGCTTACATGGTCGGAAAAAGCGTGGACACTGCCGTTTATTGCACTGTGAACAAAACGGACAGGTTCTGAGGATTCCGAGGCTGTCAGGGTATTCAACATGCTGAGCAGCGGAGTGACACCGACACCGCCACTGAGCAGCACGACCGGGCTTTTATTACGGGTATCCAGAAAGAAATCTCCGGCTGGAGGACTCAGTTCTACGGCATCACCTTCCTGTACATAGTCGTGCAGGTAGTTGGAAACTACGCCCTGAATAGCCTCTGTTCCTTCACGTTTTACCGAAATTCTGTAGCTTTTGCCATTACTGGCATCGGACAGACTGTACTGACGGACGCAACGGTTTGCACTGTTGTGCGGGGTTATGTACAGACCGATGTATTGTCCCGGTTTAAAGTCAGCAACGGGTTTTCCGTCCACTGGTTCAAAATAGAAGGAAGTGATCAGATCGCTCTCTTTCACTTTCCGGGCCACTCTGAATTCACGGGTGCCGCGCCAGCCACCAGAATGCCCCTCACTGTCTTGATAAATCCCTTCTTCGACTTCGATAAAGAGATTGGCCAGGAACTGGTACGCCTCTGCCCAGGCTTCAAGAATCTCATCCGTTGCTGCATCACCCAGAACATGGGCCACGGCTGCCAGCAGGTGTTCACCTACGATGGGGTAGTGTTCAGGCTTTACGTTGAAGCTGGCATGTTTGTGAGCAATACGCCGTACTGCGTCACTCAGGGCTTCCAGATTATCAATATGGGCAGCGTAGCCGTAGACAGCCGCTGCCAGAGCGGCCTGTTGACGTCCTGTCTTTTGGTGGGAGGTATTGAAAATATTCAGCAGTTCCGGGTGATGGCTGAATAACAGCTGGTAGAAGTAGCGGGTAATTGCCTCGCCATGTTCAGCCATTACGGGGGCGGTGGCTTTGACGATGTTAATGGTTTTTTCACTGAGGCTCATGGTGGATGGCTCCAAATGGGTCTTTCTGAAAGATGTATTTGTAATGCATCTTTATTAGGTGCATCCTAGATGCATCTTTAAAAAAAGTCCACAGTGCCCATGAAATTGACCAAATATACCGATTATGCACTGAGAATCCTGATTTACTCGGTATTGCAACCACAGGCACGGTTGATCTCTATTCAGGAGGTGACCGAGGTGTATGACCTCTCGCGCAATCATGTCATGAAGATTGTCCAGCGCCTGGGTCAGGAAGGCTATTTGACTACGGTCCGTGGTAAAGGGGGCGGTTTCCGGATGAGGCGTTCTGCTGAGGAGGTCAACCTGGGGGCAGTAGTGAGAATGATGGAGTCCAGTCTGGTGCTGGTGGACTGTGATGAGCCTGTGTGTCGAATATCAAGTAATTGTCGTTTAAAAAGAGTTCTGGCTGACGCCATGTCAGCATTCATGGCGGTTTTAGATGGTTACACGCTGGCTGATTTGATTGAGAATCGTACTGAATTGTCGGAGCTGTTAGCCGTTCAGTAAGGCCAGCAGCTTTGAAACCGGGTGAGGAATCTCGGTGTTGCCAAAACGCTTAACCTGACTTCGGCAGGAGTAGCCTGTAGCCACCAGTTTATTTTGATTGTCCTGACTCTCAACCACTGCCTTCCAGCTCATGTCGTACAGTTTTCGGGACGTTTTCTGGTTACGGGTTTCGTGCCCGTAGATACCCGCCATACCGCAGCAGCCAGTAGCCTGGTAAGTCAGCTTGAGTCCGCAGGCAGAAAACAGTGTTTGCCATTGTGCCGGTGCAGCAGGGGCATTGGTGGTTTCTGTACAATGGCCCAGCAGTTTGAATTCACCGCTCAGGTTTAACTGAAGCCCACGAATGGCGTCCGCCTGACTGGCAAACCATTCCGAGAGTAATTGCACCCCGGGTGCCTCTTCCCCCATGATTTCCCGATATTCATCCCGGTAAGTCAAGGTAACGGCGGCATCAATCCCGATTAGGGCTACGCCTTTATCGGCCAGCTTTTTGAGTTCCCTGGCATTGCTTTTCGCGACTTTTTCAAAGCGTCCCAGGAAACCGTAGACATGCAGTACTTTACCATTGGGTTGATAAGGGGCAACCAGGGGGCGATACCCCAGCCTGACTAATAATTCCACCAGATCCGTCAATACCGGGGTTTCGAAAAAACTGGTAAAGGCATCCTGGACAATCACCACAGTTCGGCTCAGCTCCTGTTCTGTCATGGCAGCAAGCAGGCTGTCTGAAGCCATGGAGGCACCAGAACGACAACTGTCTTCCATAGGCGATGAGCTGGTGATAGACGGCAGATCCTGAAGGCCCGATGTTTTAGCAGCAAGCCTGTTCATGAAACCCGAGCTGGCCACCCGGTTATAAACCGATCTGGCTTTTGCCAGTGTTGGCAGCATGGGTTCCAGCATGGCAGCAGCATGATGTTTGGCGGGGCGCAGGTAGCGAGTGTGGTAAAGCTCAAAATACCGGGATCTCAGGTCAGGAATATTCACCTGAACAGGGCACTGACCAGCACAGGATTTACAGCTCATACAGCTGTCCAGGGCTTCGTAGACCTCATGGCTGAAATCTTTCTTACCTCGCAGCTTTTCAAGGCTGTTACGAACCTTATCCATAGCGTTATAGAAAAGTCCGGAGTGACGTGCTTCGGTTATAGCCTCAGAGAGATTACTGCCCGTTGCGCTTTGCAGTCTCAACCATTCACGTACCAGCCCTGAACGGCCTTTGGGGGATTGCGTTCTGTCCAGAGTGGCCTTCCAGGTTGGGCACATGGCGCTGTTGGGATGGTAGTTGAAGCAGGCACCATTACCATTGCAGTACATGCCACGGGTAAACGCATCGAAGGCTTTTCGTTCAATGGTTCTGTCCAGTTGGCCACGGGTTTGTACGCCGTCAATCTTCAGCAGGGTTTCTGATGCCTGGGTGGCGGGTGTTGCTATTTTCCCAGGGTTCAGCTGGTTATGGGGGTCGAAAGCACTTTTGATGGTTTGCAGTACCGGGTAAAGATCCTGAAAAAAGTCAGGTGCATACTCAGAGCGAACCCCTTTGCCATGTTCGCCCCACAGGACGCCACCGTGAGCTTTCGCCAGCGCAGAGACTTCATCACTGATGGTCCTGACCAGAACCTCCTGTTGAACATCTTTCATATCTATGGCAGGTCTTACATGAAGAACCCCGGCATCAACATGACCAAACATGCCATACGACAGGTCATGGCGATCAAGTAACGCCCGAAAACGGGCAATAAAAGCAGCCAGGTTCTCCGGCGGCACAGCGACGTCTTCAACAAAGGGTATAGGTCGTGCGTCGCCTTCCATATTACCCAGCAGCCCCACGGACTGCTTGCGCATATTCCAGATCTTCTTAACGTTCGGGGTTCCTGTCACAACACTGTGACCCACCCGCTGAATGTCTGAAGGCTTGTCCAGCTCCGCTTGCAGGCGTCCAACACCTTCTTGAATATCGGTTTCTGACTGACCGGTGTATTCAACAAAATTAATGCCGTCTATGTGCTCAACATCGTTCGGGAAATAGGCTTTGACGCTCTCCCAGACACTGTCTGCCTTGGCAAGAGACAGGACTTTGGAGTCAATGGTTTCAACAGAGTCGGGCGTCGCTTTCATAAGAGACTGAGCATCTCTCAACGATTCCTGAAAGCTGGAATAGAACACCAGAACCAGTGCAGAAGTTTCGGGTATGGGCAGGAGGTTGACCTTGATTTCACTGATCATGGCCAGAGTTCCTTCGGAACCGCAGAGAATGGCGTTAAGATCAAACTTGCCAACGTCTTCAGGGTTCACTGGTTCTTTTCTGCGGATATTGGCCAGATCGTAGCCGGTCAGATTACGGTTGAGCTTTGGAAAAACAGCTTCGACTCGATCTTTGTTCTGGTTATAGGCTTCCAGCACCGTCTTGTGAATGTGTCCGGCCCGGTCTTCACGTTGACAGATCTTATCAAGCTCCTGTTCTGTCAAAGGTGATGAGTGCCACACAGTGCCATCAGCAAAGACCGAGGTCAGTTCAAGGACGTGGTGGCGGGTTTTGCCGTAGACCACCGAGCCCTGGCCGCTGGCATCGGTGTTCACCATGCCGCCGACGGTCGCCCGGTTGCTGGTGGACAGTTCCGGGGCGAAAAACAGGCCGTGCTTTGCCGCCAGTTCATTCAGATAGTCTTTGACGGTGCCGCTTTGCACCCTTGCCCAGCGCTCTTGCGGATTGATCTCCAGTACCTGATTCATATAGCGGCTGGTGTCGACCATAAACCCCGAGGTCAGCGACTGGCCATTAGTGCCGGTGCCACCTCCCCTTGGCGAGAGCACAATGGTTTGAAAAGAAGGTTCATTAGCCAGCGTCAGAATTTTACTCAGATCTTCAGTGCCTTTGGGATACAGAACACCTGTCGGATACACTTGATAGATCGAGTTGTCAGTGGCCAGCACTGTTCGCTCTGCATAACCCAGCTCGATGTCGCCCCGGAATCCGGAGCTGGCCAAACGATCTGCAAAGTTTTGATACGGAGCCCTGACTGCGCTACTAGCAGGGGCAGTCTGTAGGTTCAGTTTACTGATCACTGTCCTTCTCCCGGGCTTTGCTGTCTCCGATGCAGCAGCACGGGAGCGAGTTGAAATGGTACGGATATTAATGCTTGGCTGCACTAATCGTTAACGAAAGTCTCACTCATTTAATCCACCTGAGTTTTCAGCCGACACAGCATCATAAGGTGAATACGAAGATGATAAAACAATGGATCAAAAGCCAATGGGCCGTATGGAGGGGTTCAAGCATACTTACAGAATGACTCTGGATCAAGGCGAGGGTCGTATTGCTGCGGTTAGTAGGGCCGCTAAGGCACTAGTGTTTGGATATCGGGTCAGTTCGGTGGATAATTCCCAGCGCTATACTACATCGCCTGAAGCCCCCGGTTCTACCCTGAAGGGGAAAAGTATTTTGGCAAGGGATGTGGTAGCCACGCCCCCTTCACCTGTTTTAAGTAAAGGTGCCCCGGTTCACTTTTCCCGGGCTATTTTGTCTGCTTTTTCTTCTGAGACGGATAAGCATCAGGCAGCGTATCTCACAGAATGTGTTAGTTATAATTCCAAATCGGGTGAGATTGTTCCGAAAACGTCATGGATTGGCCGACTGTTCAGGCCAAAGCATAAAGAGCCAACGCGTGTTGAGGTCAATGATAGTTTCAAAGCTGCACTTCAGAATGCTTTTCCTGACGCTGACGTCAATAAGGTATTTGATGCTTTTTTTTCTCAGGGGTATGACCCCGCAACGCACAAAATAACCGAAAAAGAGGCTCTGTTGCTATTAAATGCGTTGAAGCTGCCTCCACAGAAAGATTCTGCACAAGAGCCTGATAATGTTGCTGCTGATTTTACGAGTGATGCATTGGTGTTTCAATTCGATAAAAAATCGAATTCGATTATGTTGGTAAATGATCTGCGTTCCTATCTAATAGGAAGAAATGGGTTAGACCATTCTAACACTGCTTATCAGACTGATTTTAATGTTCAGTTCGGCCAGGATCATACTGCTTTGCGTCAGAAGATATCCCATAGCTTCTTTAAAAAAGCCGTAAAAGACTGGATTGAAGATATGGGAGGTGATTCTGACAATGCCGGTCTTATTTTCAAAGCAGCCCGGGAGCTTGCGTTGGGGATTAAAGAACAACCCAAGTCATTCAAGGGTGAACACGGGATTAAAATGCTAAAGCTAATGGGGAGTTCACCTGTACTCAACCTGTCTCAGGCAGGAATGCAGCAATTTTTTCCAGGTGGCAAAAACTTTTCTGAATTACTTGAGCTGGTGGCAGAAGAGATTCAGTACAGCAATGTATCTTTACCTGCTCTTACTCACGAGCAAGAACGCCAGTTTGTGGCAAACTGTCGGGGTGCCGTGAGGGAGAAAGTCAATAAATCCATCTGGGACTCAAGAGAAAAACTGGAGAAGTTCAAAAAAGAAGGAAGAGAGATTACAACTGATTTGATCTCGGATGCCGCTATTGGTTCTTTGTTGTTCACGAATGAACTCAGAAAAATTGCCGTCAATGAATATATCAAGCTGGTGTCAAATGCCTATTCTGAAACTATGTATAATAAACTGAAAAACCGCCACAGTCATGACTGAACACGATCTTCTCGTTCTCACGCTCCAGATTATCAATGGCACCCAGACTCCGTTCAGGGTGAACGGAGTCTGGGTGCCATTGATAGAGTGAACACGTCAATTACATTGAAACCGTGTACTAGTCTTTGAATCGTTTGGGTGTTAAGACCTGACGGCCTGACCTGGTTGAAGCAGAGTTTTCACCTAAGTGTATTACGTCTATAAAATGCTTTCGTTTTACCTTTTTTCGACCCTCATCCTGGCTTTCATCCTGGCCTTCATCCTGGCCTTCATCCTGGCCTTCATCCTGGCCTTCATCACGGCCTTCATCCTGGCCTTCAGCCTGATCTTCAAATTGGCCTTCATCCTGGTCTTCAAATTGGCCTTCAGCCTGGCCCTCATCCATATCCTCTGATTTACGTTTTTTGGAGTTGTTGCCAGGCAGTGGGGGTTCTTGCAGATTGTCTTCGTACAACAAACTAGTTGCTCTATCTGACCTTAGTAGACGGAGTTTATGTCTCCAACGAAAATCCACCTTGTATCTCTCAATTTCCATATCGAGCCATAATGCCATCAGAGCTTTTTCAGATTTCCAGATCTCATTAGTCTCACAGAATAAATCATCCAAAACATAGAGAAGAATTTTCTCGAACTCTTTAAAATTATCAAGGGATTGTTTTCTTATGTGATTCTTCATTATTTGGAATTGAAAAATAAGATTCCATAATACCTGTGATCTGAAATGATTTTTGTTCAGCTTTTTGGTGTACAACTTAGCTGTTGTTAATTTATTTTTCTCCAGGTAAGCCCGTCCCCATATTGTAAATCCGCCATTGTAGAACATAGATATATCTTCAACTCTAAAGTCGTAATGAGGTTCAGGCTTTTCTTTAAGTAGCCAGCTGTCAACATCCGCATAGTTGTTGCTCTTTATGAGTCCATATTTGAGCCAGATGATGGAGAGATGTGCTGCTTTTTCACCCTCCAGTGCTTGCAGCATTGCTTTGAACACCAGTTCTAATGCAGGATCGAATGCTGTCAATATTTCGGTCAAATCTCTTGAGTCTTCATCAGAGCCAGGGCTAGACCTTAGTGCATCATGAACTTCATGCATTATCATCCAGACGACCCGAGGGCAATCTTCAGGAATAATATCTGTGGTAACGTCTTGCCAGGTGATTCCGCGTAAATTTGCCTCAAATTCGAGATGTTCCAGCCTTTCTTCTTCAATAAGAATTTTTCTATCTAAACGTTTAGACGGCTTGTTTTTGCGTCGATTACTTCGATTTTTTTTCTCACTGGCAGATGGTTTGTTTACAGAAGTTTCCTTCTCCGTTACTGGCTGCTGGCTGTCTGTTACTGGCTGCTGACTGTATGAATGATCTAAATGTACAACTTCATTATTATTGGTGGGCAGAGTCTTTGATGAGTATTTTGATCTGCCAGCAGTATCAGGCACTGCCCTGACTTTCCACGTATAATCTTTGAAAAGGCCGGATAAGAAAAAAGTATCTATCCAGTGCATGAACTTTTCATAGCTTATGGAAGGCTCATGACCCGATAAATCCATCGTTAGCATACTCTTGCCCTGCATTCCTTGAAAAGTAAGCATCATGTTGAAAATATTAGGTGGGAGTGGCCTTAACTCATTGATCATGGAAGGAGCATAAGGTTGGGAGAACATCAGGTCAGTTTCATCACCGTATCCCGTTGCCGATTGTAAAAAAGCAAGAAACAACATAAAAAAATATACGACGTTAGATAAACCTTTTTGTGTTAACATGAAAAAATCCTGAAGGTTAATGCTCATACTAAATAGTTACAAGTCCGGCAAAATGCTAAGCCACGAAAATTTTACGCTCAGCCCAGTTTTTTCAAATAAAGTCCAATAAAAGTGCAATGGATGTGTAAGCACTACATCCAGAGCAAGCAATCAGTCACTGAGGTTAAAGTCCTTTTTTCTCAGATTGAACTAAAAGCAAACCAACAGGATGGCACTAAATCATCAAATTTCCAGTAAATATCTCTAATTCTTGCTTGATTGATATGAAATATTTACCGTATATCTGTCGTGCTGACTGAGATAGGGTGATAATTCATAAGGTGAGGCTCATCCAGACCAGACGGACGGCCTTTATGGACAGCTTCGTCCTTGATGCTGTTATCATGATCAGAAAAATGCTTTTTACTCTTTACTGAAATTGCTCATTCAATCTGATCCTTCAAAAGTTTGTTTATTGCTTTAAATACGTCTGTTTGTATAATTTTCAATTGTTTTTTATCTTTTACTTTATCCTTTGCAGTTATCCCGTTCTCTCTTTCATATTCAGCAAAAATATCCCTGCTTAATTCGGCTTTGAACCTATTGATATTGCTTTCTGTTAATTTTTCAAGTTTGCTGGCAACTGTATAAAAACGATTTTTGGTTACTTTTGCAAGCAGTAAGTTAAGTAGTTCCTGATTATCTTCACTCAATTCATTGTTTTTTTCAGCTGATACTTTTTTTAAGTTGGTTTCAGCAAATTTTGGATTTTTTATTTTTAAAATAACAGGGCGTTTATATTTTAGTAATTTGGTTCTGACAGGTTTAATAACAACACCTTCAGCAACATCATTGGTTTGACTATGCTGGCTTGGAAAAACCGGGTTGAAAGAAAAAGCTTCTTCAAAGGAGTCGCATATTTTTAACTCTGCAACAGTAGGGATACCGCTTGCTGAAGTCCATTCTTTAAAAGTGTGATAATCTATTTTCCAGTTGTTCACGAAAATGTCGAAAGCTGCAAATTTTACATCGTCCTGATAAAAGATTTGTTTCTGTATGGATTTGCCATAGAGCTCGCCCGTGACATTTAAAATATCGCCTTCTTTACAGAACTTACGGTGCATATCAAGAATCATTTCCCGGTATTGTTCATAGACTGGGCGATGGTTATAAAAATTGTCATTTTCACTAAGCCATTCCGTTCTTTTGCCTGCCTTTACAATGGTGCCATCAGTCCAGAGGGTATAATTAGTGCCATGAATTTTTTCAAGTACCACCCACGGCAGGTCGTGTTCATCGTTTTCTTCAATGAATGCTCGTATGGCACTGACCACGTTTTCATTCGTACTGTCTTCTATGGAGTGGTACTTATGGAATTTGTCGGGCAAAGGCGTTTCTGGCGTTCCGTCCGTTTTTTCACCCAGGGCTGAGGCTTCTGATTGTGGCGTGGAGGTTGAAGCGGTTTCTGCGCCCGACGTAGTTTCATCTGAATTGGAATCATCATTTTGTGCCGATGAATTGGCCGCTTGCTGTTCCTGTTGCCCGCCATTGTCATTGTCGGTTTTTTTCTCAGGGCTATCAGCCGCTTTTATGATAATCCGCTCAAAAAAACCGGATGCTGCGTCAGAGTCCTTTGCTTTGGGATAAACCCTGATGGTATCGGAAGTTTCAAACTCAAGGTCAATATAATCTCCCTCAGATGCTACTGAGGACACAGGGGGCAGCATGGGGATAGAAGCGGTTGCATAAAACGTATTTTGAGTTTCTTGATAAAGCTCTATCTCGGAGTGACTGATGGTTTTAGCACTGTCTTCCATCGGTGAAGAGCTCAGTGTGGGGGTTGGCAGAACGACGGTTTTATCGATTAGGGTGGTCGCCAGTGACAGGACGCTGTTGTTCAGTAGCTGCAACCCTCGGGTTTGATCAATGCTTTTAATGCCTGTAGCCGTGGGGGTTGGCTCAATCAGTAGTGGAAAATGAATAATGTCCGGGAAGTGGTTTTTATATTGGTGTATTTCTATCTTGTCCGGTTCTATTGCTATTTTTTCAATACCTTTATTCTTCATTGCCAAAGACAGAGGATTGTAATCATGAATGAGTTCGTTATTGCTAAACAGGGCTTTATCTCCCTGAACCTGAACATCCAACCCTCCCATTCTTCCAACAAAAACAGCTCCGGAAGATTGTGCGTTATTTGAAATTATTAAGGCTGTAATCATATACAACACACTAAGAGACAGACCACTGAGTGTCTTAAAACGCATACCCTTGAATCCTGATTTATTATGCAGAAATGACAAGATTAGTCGATTCTTTGGAAAGTTCTACAAAGAAGCACACGAAAATGGCAGGGCTTATCAGTTATGGTGGGTTTGGGTATGCATTCCCACGCACAGCGTGGGAACGAGTCGCGTAAAAAAACGGTACATAAGTACCGTTTTTAATGTTTCAGAAACAGTTCCGGGCTTTATTAAGCATCAATACGTTTGTATTTAATGCGGTGAGGCCCAGCAGCTTCTTCGCCCAGACGCTCTTTACGATCGGCTTCGTACTCGGTGTAATTGCCTTCGAAGAAAGTGACTTTGGAATCACCTTCATAGGCCAGAATATGGGTGGCCACACGATCCAGGAACCAGCGATCGTGAGAGATCACCATGGCGCAGCCCGGGAAGGCCAGCAGTGCATCTTCCAGGGCACGCAGGGTTTCCACATCAAGGTCGTTGGAAGGTTCGTCAAGTAGAAGAACATTGCCGCCTTCTTTCAACGTTGCAGCCAGTTGCAGCCGACCGCGCTCACCACCGGAGAGTTCGCCCACACGTTTCTGCTGGTCGCCGCCTTTGAAGTTAAAGCGGCCAATATACTTGCGGGACTGCATTTCGTAGCCATTGATGCGCAGGATGTCCTGGCCATCGGAAATGGCTTCGAAAACGGTTTTGTCGTCTTTCAGCTCGTCACGCATCTGCTGAACGTTGGAGATTTTGATCGTGTCACCGTGTTCAATGGTTCCGGAATCAGGCTGTTCGTCTCCGGTAATCATCTTGAACAGGGTGGTTTTACCCGCGCCGTTACCGCCGATAATGCCGACAATCGCGCCCTTGGGAATACTGAAGCTCAGGTCATCAATCAACAGGCGATCGCCAAAGCCTTTGGAGACATGATTAAATTCCAGAACTTTATCACCCAGGCGTGGGCCGGGCGGAATGTAGATTTCGTTGGTTTCGTTACGGGCCTGGAACTCCTGGGACTGCATCTCTTCAAACCGCGCCAGACGTGCCTTGGATTTGGACTGGCGACCTTTAGCGTTGGAACGGGACCATTCCAGTTCCTGCTGCATCGCTTTACGATGGGCGTCCTGCTGCTTGCTTTCCTGTTGAAGTCGGGCTTCTTTCTGCTCCAGCCAGTCACTGTAGTTCCCTTCCCATGGGATACCGTGGCCACGGTCCAGTTCCAGAATCCAGCCAGCAGCGTTATCCAGAAAGTAGCGATCGTGGGTGATCGCTACAACGGTTCCCGGATACTCAACAAGAAAACGCTCCAGCCAGGCCACGGATTCAGCATCCAGGTGGTTAGTGGGTTCGTCCAGCAACAACATTTCGGGGCTGGAGAGCAACAGGCGGCAAAGCGCTACACGACGGCGCTCACCACCTGACAGGTTGTCCACGACAGCATCCCATTCAGGAAGACGCAGAGCGTCAGCCGCCACATCCAGTTTGCGCTCAAGGTTATGGGCATCGGCGGCCTGAATAATGTTTTCCAGCCTGGCCTGTTCTGCCGCCAGGGCATCAAAGTCGGCATCGGGTTCCGCGTAGGCGGCGTAAACCGCTTCCAGCTTGTCCTGGGCTTCCTTGATTTCCCCGAGGGCTTCCTCCACCACTTCGCGGACGGTTTTACCGGGTGTCAGTTGTGGTTCCTGGGGCAGGTAGCCAACATTCAGATCAGGTTGTGGACGGGCTTCGCCATCAAATTCCTGGTCAACACCGGCCATGATACGTAGCAGAGTGGATTTACCAGCACCGTTCAGACCCAGGACACCAATTTTGGCACCGGGGAAAAAAGAGAGGGAAATATCTTTAAGAATCTGGCGCTTCGGGGGAACAATCTTGCTCACCCGATTCATGGTATAGACGTATTGTGACAATTTGGGCATCCATCAGGTTCAACTAAAACCCTGAAATAATAGCACTTTTGAAGTTTTTCTGTATGCCCGTACCGACTTGCAATCATGCTAAATCTCCGGGCAAAGCCTACCCGCAAAGGCTTCTGTGCCTGTGTCATTCATTTTGATTCCTTTCTGTTCCTTGCCTACAGTGGTAGGGCAACGGAGGAATTTTTATGGAAAACTTGTATGACACTGATTTCTACAGCTGGTCTCATCGTCAGGCCGAGTTGATCAAGCAGGGTCGGTTGTCTGAGCTTGACATTGACAATCTGGTTGAGGAAATCGAAGACATGGGCAAAGCTCGGTATCATGCCTTACGCAGTTGTATCACTGAATTATTACTGCATCTGCTCAAATGGCAGATGCAGTCCAGGAAAGACGACCTGCACACAATGACAGACTGGTATAGAAGCTGGCTTGTTAGTATCACAAAGCAACGAGTTGCCATTCTTGCTCTGCTCGATGATAGCCCCGGCCTGAGCGGCAAGGTTGATGAAATCATGCCAAAAGCCTATCAATCTGCAAAAAAAGTGGCAGCGGCTGATATGAAATGTAAATCCGATGATTTCCCGGCTGACTCCCCTTGGAGTTTTGAGCAAATTATGGCTGACAACTGGTTGCCAGAAGGCTAAATATCCATTGTTGAATTCGATTCTGAAATCAAGGCTGCCTTGCTTACATTGGTAGGGCGATGGAGGTGTTTTTATGGAAAACCTGTATGACACTGACTTCTACAGCTGGTCCTATCGTCAGGCCGAGCTGATCAAACAGGGTCGATATGACGAGCTTGATATTAACAATCTGGCTGAGGAAATAGAGGATTTGGGCAAAGCTGAGTATCGGTCTTTAAAAAGTTGTATAAAAGAATTGCTCCTGCATCTGCTCAAATGGCAAATGCAGTCCGGCAAAGACGATCAGAATACCATGAGGGACCGGTACAGAAGCTGGCTTGTCAGCATCACAAAACAACGATTTACCATTCTTGATCTGCTTGAAGACAGTCCCAGCCTGAACCCAAAGGTTGGTGAAATCCTACCGAAGGCCTACCAGTCTGCTAAAAGAGATGCAGCGGCTGACCTGAGATGTAAACCCAGTAATTTCCCGGCTGAATCCCCCTGGAGCTTCGAACAAATCATGACAGAAGACTGGCTGCCAGAAAGCTGATTCAGACGAGTCAGCCCTGCTCAAATTAACAGACAACTTTTTCGATACGAAATCCTGAACATCTGTATTAGAATGGTCGCCGAAAAACCTCATTAACAGGCAACATTCCGAGGAATCATTAATGTTCAGAAAGGACATGTCCATCGCTGAGTTCGACCCGGAGCTCAAAGCTGCCATTGATGCTGAAGCGGTTCGCCAGGAAGAGCACATTGAACTGATCGCTTCCGAAAATTACACCAGCCCCAGAGTAATGGAGGCACAAGGGTCTGTCCTGACCAATAAATACGCAGAAGGTTATCCCCGCAAACGCTACTACGGTGGCTGCGAGCACGTCGATGTGACTGAGCAGCTGGCTATTGATCGCGCCAAAGAGCTGTTTGGTGCCAGTTATGCTAACGTCCAGCCGCATTCCGGATCCCAGGCCAATGCCGCCGTTTACATGGCTTTGATTAAGCCGGGCGACAAGGTGCTGGGTATGAGCCTGGCCCACGGTGGCCACCTGACTCACGGTGCCAAAGTCAGCTTTTCCGGTCGTATTTATGAACCGGTTCAATATGGCCTGAAGCCAGAAACCGGCGAGATCGACTACGAAGAAGTTGAACGTCTGGCGGACGAGCACAAACCAAAAATGATCGTTGCAGGCTTCTCGGCCTACTCCCGTGTTGTCGACTGGCAGCGTTTCCGTGATATTGCCGACAAGGTAGGCGCTTACCTGCTGGTTGATATGGCTCACGTAGCGGGTCTGGTGGCGGCTGGCGTTTACCCGTCGCCGGTGGGTATTGCCGATGTTGTTACCACAACCACTCACAAAACTCTGGGCGGTCCTCGCGGTGGTCTGATCCTGGCGAACGACGATGAAGAGCTGAACAAGAAGTTCAACTTTGCCGTATTCCCTGAGTCCCAGGGTGGCCCTCTGTGCCATGTGATTGCTGCCAAGGCGGTTTGCTTCAAGGAAGCTATGTCCGATGACTTCAAGACCTACCAGCAGCAGGTGGTGAAAAATGCCCAGGCGATGACCCGCGTCATGCTGGAACGGGGTATCAACATTGTCTCTGGCGGTACCGACGATCACCTGTTCCTGATGGATCTGATCGGTAAAGAGTACACCGGTAAAGACGCTGAGGCGGCACTGGGTAAAGCCAACATTACGGTCAACAAGAACGCTGTTCCAAATGACCCGCGCTCGCCATTTGTCACCAGTGGTCTGCGTATGGGGACTCCGGCCATTACCCGTCGCGGTTTCAATGAAGAAGATTCTGCTGCCCTGGCAGGCTGGATCTGCGACGTATTGGAAAACATTGATAATGAGCAAGTGATAGCGGATGTGAAGGCGAAGGTTTTGACGATTTGCAAGCGTTTGCCTGTTTACAGCTGATTCAAGGTTGCTTTGTAACCGAAAACCGCTGATCTGAACCGGGTCAGCGGCTTACTCTCCTCAAGCTTCATCAATAGACTTTTTTAATCCAGCCCGAAGGTCGTAAGATGATAAGGTTCGGCCTGCCGAAAGCGTTCAAAGTGTTCGATGGAATTGAAGCAGTCGATCAGCCCCTGGTTTCAGCCGCGTTTTGTGCCCAAGTAGGGGTGGTCTTTCAGCCAGTCCTTCACCTTGTCGGTCCACTTCTTGCGGGTGGTGTTGCCGTGGATAGCGTTGATGACGTTTTCGACTTCATTCGGGAGATCGGCGGTCAGGGCGTAGGGGGTTTTGCCTTTGCCGTGATTGAACTTATCAGCTTTGCGTTAGTCTACACTTTCGTTGGTTGGTGTCGGTGTAGAACGTGGCAGGTTGCCTTGCAGTCGCCCGGACATGCCTCCGGCATCAACCAACCTTAATCTACCTCTTTGTATCTTTCTTACCTTCACTCTGCTCCCTGACAACGATTCTTGCCAAATATTGAACATGCACCAGCAAGCCTGATGATTACTGAATCTGATTATGTGCCAATTTGACACGCTAAATAGATTTTTGATGCGTACTGAACAATTCTTAATGTGCCATTTTGACACACAGTAAGGAGGGCTTATGGCAACATCATTACCCAGAATCACCGCCCGTATTGATCCCGACACCAAGGAGCTGTTGGCTCAGGCAGCTGCCATTACCGGAGTTTCCAGCATTAACTCTTTTGTTTTGTCTGCTGCTATTGAGAAAGCCAGACAAATCATAGACAGAAAACGAACCCTGAAGTTAAGCCAGCAAGACGCCATATTACTGGTTAAGGCTTTAGATGAAGAGGTCAAACCTAATCCCAGATTAAAGCAGGCAGCCCAGCGATATAAAGGGACTGACAGCCCATAAAGACGGTGATTCTTGATAAGGGCAAACACAATCGCCAGCGTTTTGATTGCGGTGTTCCTGCCCTGAACCATTACCTTCAGATGATGGCACGACAACAGGCGGGTAATGACAATACCCGAACAAATTGTTTATCACCATCAAAGAAGTCAGAGCCAGTCTGCAATAACTCTTTTCCACTCATCGAGAAGAGGCAAGATAGCTTGCAACCACATCCGTCCGGTTATGCCCTAGCTCTTGAGCAATGATTTCTCTTGCTTTTCGGTCTAATGATTTCGAACACTCACGATGGCCAGCAATAACGGGCGCAAAAGTATCCGTAATCTGCTGATACCGTTCACAAGCATAAGCGGCTCTCAAATCGTGGCGATTATTCAGCCCATGTTTTTTCAAAACCGCACCACTGTAGTGACGAACCGCCGATAGAAAATCCGGCAAACGCTGATGCTCTGGCACCAGGTTATCTTTGCCACTTTGGAGTGCGGCTGCGGTTTCAAGGGCTTTCATAGCCGTATCACTGACAGGAACTAATCGCTCAACCCGACTGGGGCTAGTCACTGTTGATTTACCCCTGCCGCCTTTGGTGCCTCGTTCTATATCAATGGTGCCCTGCTCTCTGGCCTGACAAAGTGCTTTCTGGCAATCCAGCAACGCCGCTTCTCTGGAGCGTAAGCCCAATTCACGACACAAGCCCAACAAGGCAGCGATACGATTATACCCATGGTCACATAATTCCTGCTGTGCAGCGGACAGCTTTTCACGACTGAGTTCCGGTGGTTCTGTACGGATATGACAACGCCTGGCGTTCAGGACTTCAGCGGGGTTGATGGCAATATCATGGTTGCCACGCAGTGCTTTTAAAACTGTATTGCAGGTGGACAATCGGTTCTGTGCTGTGGATACAGCAATAGCTTTGCCCTGCCCGTTAAGCCTGGCTTTAAGATAGTCAGCATAATCTTTCAGAATGAAGTTGCTGATTTGATGGGCTTCTTTGATGTTTCGAGTCTTTGCCCAGTCACAAAACCGCTGCCAGCGCTCTGAGTGCGTGGCAATGCTGTGGTGCTGCCCTGTCATCAGGGTATTTAAAGCGTTACGTCCGGCATAGTTTAACTGCTTACCAAAACCAAAATTTCGATCTGTTTTACTGTGATAACGAGGCATAGAATCACCCGTCCGCCCTTGTCCGGTACACTGGGAACTTCCGTCCTGATAACCCTGTTTTTGTTTAATGTGAAACCAGATCACGCTCTGGTCAGGCGGGACAGCTCTGTAACGCAAGGGTTGCGGGCAGTGATGCTCTCTATGGAACAAGACAGATGCCAGCTGTTTAAAACGCGCACCTCATTGCCTTTTTATATAAAGGCCGGGTTTGGTATGGCGTTTTTGACGTTGATAACCGCAGAGTTGCCTCCTGTTTTGCGGCGGTGGTGATGGAATGATGTCGGTAGACGACGGTGAACTGGCTGTGTGGCACGGGTGCCAATAGGCCTGGAATCTGTCTCTTGGAAGATTGATTTTTGATCGAAAGATCAACCTGTCGGAAACACGTAAAATGAGAGAGGCTGAGCGGGATCAGAGAATGAAATTGCCAGAAGCAAAATTCTTCTGGGGGAGGTTATTCCAGCTCAAAAGCTGAATATATAAGTTGATCGCTCGCAGAGAGTCACAGTTGCCTCACGGCAATATCTCAGGTGAGCTTTGTCGAGCCACGGTAGCAGCGTACCCATCTCGCTGGTTTCTTCCCGGCAAAACCTGGAATGTGTCGTGAGTATAGAGCATCGATGTTGTAACTTGCTGCTTCTGAGGCTCGATTGTGCCTTGCTACCTGTAACTGATTTATTTTTCCATTACACAACACGCGGACGCATACTTGCAGTGCGCTCTATTACTACATACATACCACCTGATTTTCAGTACCCTATACAGCTGAAAATTCTATTTTGAGCTATTGAGAACCATGCTCTGTCAGTTCTGACTGGAACTATGACCTTATCTCCGAGCGGTAGCGTGGGTGCGATCAGAGAATCGGGGGCGCATAAGTCCGATTCACAAGGGTAAGATTGAGGTATTGATACATATGATGTGATTCGGGCTTCTGTGCATCCAGATGCTCTTACCCGAGCATGCTGTGGTGCAATCCGAGGTGTGAGGCTTTGGGGATAACGCCTTTAAGCGGGGTATCCACTTCCAGCAGGTCTTAACGGTAGACAAGCTTCGGCAACCCGATGCTGAGCGGCAAGGTAAGGCAGAACCTGTCTGACATGATCAGACCCCAAGTTCCGAGTGTGTCTCATGTGTTGATAGCAAATAAAATACTTGATCCAATAGCAATACGACTGTTAAGTTTTATAGCTATGGTGCCTTACTCTCAGGGTGTTGCGTACTTCGGTCATAAAAAGAGATTGCATGGTCAGTTCAATAACTGTTATTTTGCACAGTGCTGTTGAAGCAAATACCAAAAATGCAAATAACTCACTTGCGGCCTACCTATTTGGAGCAGTGGGCAGTTGGCAAAACGAGGTGTAATCTATTGATAATTTAAGACTTTTTGAGAGATTGAAAAGTTGAGGTATACCTCAAGTGAGTTTATTTTCCCTGGTTTAGGGGGATATGCCGCGTGTGAGTATGGTGGCTAATATCAATCGCTTGAGGTCTAATAGCTGTTAGGCTAGGCGCTTATTCGAAAGCGTCGAAATAATAAAAAGGAAAAGTATGCAAGCAAAATTAATATTAGTAGGTGGCGTTCCAGGAAGTGGAAAGAGTTATATTGGCAAGGAACTTTCAAAAGGTAGGTGCATCTTTATTGATAAAGATACTATATCTCGTTTTTATACGGAAAAGCTTCTTGAATTACTAGGTTCACACAAAGATGATAGAGAAAGTGAAATATACTTAACAAATGTTAGAAGTATAGAATATGAAACGCTGTTAAAGCATGCATTTGAAAATGTTCGCCTTGGAAACAATGTTGTTTGTAGTGCACCATTTATTAGTGAGCTGAACAACAAGGATTGGGTAAATAATTTAGAGCTAGAAACTGAAATAGCAGATGCAAAACTGATATTGGTATGGATTTATGCAGATGAAAAAACAGCAAGAGAGCGAATAATATCAAGAGGTGCAAGCAGAGATAATGGAAAATTAGCAGATTGGGATTCATATATTAATTCTATAAATCATACTCCCCCAGAATTAGACGACTTAGTAATAATAGACAATACCTCCTTTTCAGAAGTGACGCTTATTGATCAAATAAACAATGTAATTAATTTAATAGAAGCAGATTAATATGAAAAAAATAATTTTACTTAGCGGTACGCCAGCTTCGGGCAAGGATACTATATCACAGCATTTAACTCGAATTGATGATAAGTTCGTCCTATTAAAAAAACACAAAACAGGGACAGGTGGAAAGCTTGATAATAGTTATATTTTAATAGAACATTCTAAATTTGAATCTATGATTGAAAAGTCAGAGTTCATTCAATATCATTATCGCTACAATAGGGGATATGGCGTTTCAATCAAAGAGTTAAATAAAATTTTTGATAGTTGTAAAGTACCAATCATTCATGTAGGTAAGTATGAGAATTTAAAGCCGTTCAAAGAGTTGGAGGGTGTGGAGGTCGTTAGCATTTTACTTGTTGTCTCAAAAAATGAAACAATAAAGCGCTTAAATGCCAGGCATTTAGATGATGCAGAAGAGATAGAATCAAGAGTTAACGCATATATAGAAGAGCGAGCTGAGATAGCAAGTTTGATAAGCTCATGTAACTCTTTGAATTTTGATTTTATGATAAACAATGATAATAAGTCTGCAAGTGATATTGCAAGAAAAATACATAAAATAAGTGAAGAATAAATAAAATGAACTCATTTGTATTTAAAAAGGAAAGAATTAGTAGTATTCAGACCAAAGGATTAAAAAAAAATGACTCATGTGAAGTTGAAATAACTCAGTCAATAGTTACAGAAGATTTAATATTTCAAAATTATACATTTAAGTCTTTGAAATTTAAAAGCTCCAATCTCAAAGGAAACATATCTTTTATAAACTGTACATTTGATAATATATCGTTTCTCGATACAAAATCATCTAGCAATATAACATTTTCTGACTGTACGGTTTATAAAAACGTTAACATATATAACTGTACAATCAATGGATCAATTAGAGTACTAAAAAGCATTATCAAAGGAATGTATTCAATAAACAATACAACTACCAACTCAGTTGAACTTGATATAACTAGCGCAGAGAAAATACAAGTATCATCAGATGAAAGTAGTTCTGTGATCAAAAAGATTTTATTTAATAAAGTAAAATCAAATTCACTGATTTCTATAACAGCGTTATCCGGCACTGAAGAGTTTAGATTGGAGTCATCGTCGTCCCCTTCATTTTTTCTTGAGAAGCTGAACACAAAAGAATCATCGACAATAAATATTAATGATTGCAAATTTGATTTGTTTCAAATAGATAGAAATAGGTTTGGCCTTAATTCAATCTTGATCGTCTCTGATGCAACTTTACTTGATGCTAGATTGTTCAAAAATACTTACAAGAATTCCCAAGTAAAAATACTTAATTCTATAGTTACTGGGATACTATATATAGATTCGTTAGAGAATGATGATAAATATACAATTGACTTTTCTACATCGAGTATAACTAATTTAAAATTGGATGAGAGATTAGTTAGTTCAATTTCTAAAGGTATAGGATTAAGCCCTCTGTTAAATCAAGAAGGAAATATAGAGCAGAGAGTTAGCACTTTGAGGATTCTAAAGTCATCATTTGCAAATGATCATGCATATCATTCAGAAGATAATTGTTTCTATATTCTAAAAAACGAAGAAAGCAAAATCTTGATCTCTTCATCAAACTCACTAGTAAAGCCTATTAAAATATTAAGTTATATTTTAAATAGATTTGTATTTGGTTGGGGCGTTAGGGTAAAAAATCCAATATTATCATCTGCTGCGTTCATACTTGTCATGACTGGAGTATACTATATTTATTTTCACATCAAATCTGTTTCAAGTAACTTGGAATATATGGGGTATGATACTGCAGGATTTTTTTCTTGCTTGCTTTTATCAATACTAGCTTTTTTCGGACAACAAGCAGATGCTAATCTTTCGGCAGATGCACCAGTATTCCTCCTAATAATTCAGTTTATAATTGGAATGATTCTTACAACAACTTTTGTTGGAATAATTATAAGAAAGCTTGTTAGGTAGCCAAGTGCAAAAGATAATATTTGATTTTGGCGGAGTGTTATTAAGTCAATCAAGAAAAGAGATTATTATTAATAAGCTTGATAAAAATAATGCTTATAATACAGAGCTAAATAATCTACTTTGTAGTGATTTTATAAAAGATGTGGCAAGAGGGAATCACTCGGAGGAAAAACTTTATAGTGAAATTAACAAGATGATAAACATTAAAAATCTTCAAGAAATTAGGGAGGTTTTTAGAAAATCTTGTGAGATAGATATATTGATTTTAAATTTCTTATCTGAATTAAAGAGACAATATGATATTTTTTTAATATCTGATAGTCTCCCAAGCTACACAAGCTTTATTAGGGAGAAATATGGACATATCTTTGAAAAAATGTTCTTTTCAAATGAGCTTGGATGTAGAAAATCAGACGGACTATTTGAAACCATTATATTTAAAGAATCAGATGTTTTTGAAAATTCTGTTTATGTTGATGATAAAAAAGAATTTGTCATAACTCCTTCAAAGTACGGAGCCAAAGTTATAAATCTTAAGAAAAATAATGATTTGATAAATACATTTTATAGAGAAAAGTTACTGACAGAATCGTCATACACGCGCCTAAATCGGGTAAGAGCTGGTCTTTCTCCATCTATTCCCGATGAACATACGCCTCAAGACGTATAAAAACCTACAGATTGAAAGACTTTTCCAAGGGGTCACAGTAGGAATGGCGGTCACCCGCCACCCCCTGCGCAGATCCGTACTTGCACTGCTAGCGCATACGGCTCCTACCTCGAGTATTTAACGTCAAACCGTTGCTCCGGCCATGGATGAAGAACTTTTACTTTAGGCAACACAGTGTTGATGAAGGCACCAAACTTCTTCCAGTTCAGTCGGCTTCTCTGGCTGCGCCGCTTCAAGGCTTTGTACCAAATCTTTTGCACTGCTGTTCTGAAGGCATTGATTCTCAGTCCATTGCCTGGCACCGAAAAGTAGTTCATGTGACCTTGCAGTACACGTTTCAACCACTTCAGTTGCTCTGGCACGGGGTCATGCCTATGTTTCAGGAGATAGCCTTTGATCTTACGCAATGTCGCTCGCATTCGCTCTTTGCTGGTACGCCTAACAATGTTGAAGTTTCCACTGCTACGGCTATTACCGCAGATATGAGTAAATCCAAGAAACGTGAACGTCTCCGGCTTTCCCTCTTCCCTTTTCTTCAAGTCAACTCTGGCAAAGCGACCGAAACGTATCAATCGGGTTTTATCCTCATGCAAGGACAAACCAAATTGTCCCAGTCTTTTACCAAGCTCACTCAGGAAGACCTTAGCATCATGCTCTCGCTGAAAGCCCAGAACACTGTCATCCGCAAAACGAACCACAATGATTCGTCCAGAGGCTTTCCGCTTTCGCCATTGGTCAACCCAAAGGTCAAACACGTAGTGCAAATAAATATTGGATAATAGAGGCGATATCACCGATCCCTGTGGCATCCCCCTTACGCTTCGAACACGACAGCCATCCTCGCCGTAGTGTCCTACTTGTATCCACTGGCTTATCAAGCGGATAATGCGCTTGTCCTTCACCCGATGCTCTAAAAACATGATCAGCCAGTCATGTTCGACCTGTTCGAAGAATTTCCGAATATCCAGATCCAGCACCCAGTTCACTGGGTTACGTTTGATTCCCACCGTCAGAGCGTCCAACGCATCATGCTGGCTTTTCAAAGGTCTGTAACCATACGAAAAGCCGCGGAAATCATTCTCGTAAATCCCCTCTAATACCTTAACTACCGCCTGCTGGACTATTTTATCTTCCAGACAGAATACACTGATCGGACGTTCACCACCGTCAGCCTTCGGAATCATTACTCTTCTGGCCGCTCGGGGGCGATAGCTCCCTTTATGTAATCGTTCGTACAAGGCTTTCAGCCGGTTATCCAAATCCTGCTGATAGATTTGCCACGTAACACCATCTACACCCGCTGCTGATTTCCGCTTCAATTGAAAGAAACTGTCTTTCAACAGATATGGGGTAATGTGATGAAACAAGGCCGTGAACTGCAAACGACGATCCTTTGCCGCAGCCTGACGTATACCCGACAGATTGGACATAGTGTTACTCCTGCTCTGGGTCAGGTCACTGACACCCTGTTGAGTATTCCTCTTGGTCAAGCCCCTTTCCTCCACAACCTCCGCCACAGATTTCTCTGCTTAGTTCGGCGCTTCTCAGGTACTATGAGCTTGTCCGACTTCCTGCCGACGACAATAGGCGTGCGGCTATTAACCTTCCCTACTGCGTCTCCTATGGCTAAAAAGGAGAAACCGGCAGGATCTCCCGAGTTCCGCACAAGATGCGTACCTGCATGCACAAGGTCTACGACTGCGCGAGGTCTGCAAGTCACTTGCGGTGTAGTGCAACTTGCAATATTGCTTTCTGCATCACTTAACAACATCAGCACCTCGGACTATTTGATTTCGCAGCTCAATACTTAGCCTACAGGCTCCCCTGTCAACGCTTCACCGGATACCTTACGATATACGGCGCATGACTCGAGGCTGGGGTGACCCGCCAGTCTTACCCCACAGGGACTTTCACCCTTAACATCTTGCCGATTTATCTCGGCACACTAAGCGTTCAAGCAGGGGGCAGACTCCCCCTACTTGTCGAGATCAGATTTTAACGAATTGGCCCCGAATTTCTCTTTCCAAATTCGCGGGATTAGCTCTCGGATATCTCGAGCCGGATGGAGACTGATACGCTGGAGCACATCGACGAAGTACTTGTAAGGATCAATGCCTGCAAGAAGACAACTGACGATTAACGTCTGGAACACAGCAACATTGTCTGCGCCTTCCTCTGTCCAACAGAACATCCAGTTCTTTCTGCCCATTGGGATACATCTAAGGCCACGCTCCAGGTGATTGGTGTCAATGGCAACATTCGGATCATCCAGGTAGACCCGTAGCTCTTTTTCCCGTTTGTTTACGTAGCCCAGGGCTTTACTTAGTGGGTTGCTTTTCACCAGGTCAAGGCGTTGCAGTTGTTTCTCATGCCAGTTAAAGAACTGGTCAACCAGAGGTTTGGCTTTCTGTTGACGGTATTCCCGTTTTTCTTCACCTTGCAGTTCTGCTTTGCGAATTTCGTCTTCGACTTTATAGATCGCACCTATGCAGTCCAGTGCCTCTTTGGTGGCTTCCGGCTCTGCATCCTGTGACTTGACGAAGTATCTCCTGCTGTGTGTCCAGCACTGGGCATGAGTGATCTGGGGGTATTTTTCACATAGGCGGTCGTATTCCGGGTAACCATCCGTCAGTAAGGTGCCCCCAAACTCTTTCAGATAGGGTTCTACGACTCTGCCAGAACGACTGGTAGAGAAGGTAAAGGCCATCTCATCCTGGTCACCATAAAAACACCAGAAGTACCCTTTCTGCATCTTGCCTTTGCTTTTACGGCCTGCTTTGCCAGCGGTTTCATCCAGAGCGAGAACCTGGCTTTCCAGGCAGCTGTTGAGTACTTCATCAGCGATGGGTTTGAGCAGGTCTCCGGCGCGTTGTTCAAGGTGTGTCAGGGTTCCACGGCTGATGGTAATACCGCTGGATTCAAGCTTTTGGTGCTGGCGATAAAGGGGCGCATGGAAACGGTATTTTTCGACCAAAAGGCCTGCGATAAAACTGACGTCGGCAAAGCTGCGATCAAACAGGCCGGAGGGGGCGGCTACTGTCGTCAGGGTTTGGCTGGGCTTGTGGCGTACGACTTCGCGCTGGTATTTCAGGATGACATAACTGGCGGGGCGCTGTGCCAGACGATAGGTGTATTTGTAATCAATGACTTCGTATTGGTCTGCATCTTCTCCCTGCATTTCGACAGCAGGCATAGGTATCAGTTCGACCGGTACATCTTCAGTAAAACGCAGACCCTGATCAGTCACGCAGTCTTCGGGGCGACTCTTTTTCCGCCGCTCGTAAGTGATGGTTTCAGTAGGGACTTCCTGCTCTTTGGGTTTGCCCTGGAGGATTTCACCTAATGACAGCTGGTCGGGGTTCTCAATCAGGCGCTTTTCCGATTTTTCACCGAACAGCTGTTGTTTAAACCAGGCTAACTGCTGCTCAAGGGAAGCGATCTTCTGATCCCGTTCCACCAACTTCTGATCCCGTTCCACTAACAGCGCCTGCATCTGCTGAAGCAGTTGCAGGCTGGAAGGCGCGGTGGTGGGAGCAGGTAAATTCATGACGACTAAAGATAGCGGTTTTATGCTTCAGTTGTGTAACCAGACTGTTGATGTTTGTAGCGTTTATATTGCTGAACAGAGCGGGTATCAATGCCTTCAAGAATCAGTTTCAAATCGGTCCATTCCAAGCGCTTTTTGTGGGCCTCTCCGGCGTGGGCATGAAACTGTCCCTGCTCCAGGCGTTTGCTCCAGATACAGTAACCACTGCGGTCAAAATACAGGACCTTACATTGCGTCTGCTTGCGGTTGATGAACACGAATAGCTGGCCACTGAGAGGATCTTCTTTCAGTTTGTTTCTCACCAGTGCAGACAAGCCATCGTATGACTTTCTCATATCGGTGGGGCGGTTATAGAGCCAGACCCGCACCTGTGATTCTGGGTAAAACATGATTAATGACGCATACGAAGAATAACACCACCTGGTAACTCCAGCTCGATATGCCAGTCTGGGCTGGCTGGAGGTTCGTTAAGCTCATTTGGGAGTTCGATCCATTCCCGCTCAGAAGTCTGAATGACATTGGCAGAGTCAATGCCAGCATCGCTCTTGAGTCTACTTTTCCAGTTTGTGAAGGTGGCCAGGCTGATGTTTTGAGTTTGGCAAAAAGCTTTCTGGCTTAAACCGCTGGCCATTTGCTGGTCAATAATCTGCTGCCACTGTTCGGGGGTGAGACGGGTAAAGGGTTTTGTTGGTTGATTCATGCTTCGCATCTCCTGCGTTGTTTGCAGGAGAAAGACTGGCAGTCAGGTTGTGATTTTTGAAGACGTCCTCAAATGAGCGCTTACGGCCTGCCTGAACATCTTTTTCGGCAAAAGATAGCAATCGTAGTAGAGCTATTTGTTCCTGCTGCATCTCAAACTGGACAGGATCTTGAACTACATACAATGGTTTCTCATTTTGGGTTACCACTACAGGCTTTGATACATCCATAGAAGCCAGTTCTTTCTTGAAGGCCGATACTGTTGTAATAAGATGTGAGGTTGATGAGCGCATACTTAATTAACTCCAATAATGAAAAAATTTACCAGTCAAAAGATAGGCCTAATTAACGAAAAAGTTCATATATGGGCATTATATGGACTTGTTGTGAGTTGCTAGACCCATCTATCCTTGTGCTTTTACCAAATTCGTAGCCTGATATGCGCTGTACTGGATTGCTGGCCAGACTTGTTTTTGTCCTTCTGCTGGTGACTTTTGGCAATGCCATGTCGGATGATGTCAGTGCCAGCGAGTCTGTCACTTATCTCGAAACCCTGCTCATTCAAGCCTTGGAAGATGAAGCAAAATTTTCCCGTCATGCCATTCAATACCTTGCGCTGAAAGGTCAGGACTCCAGGCCTTTCATTGATAACCTTGCAGGTAATTATTCTTTGCCATGGCTGAACATGATAAAGCAGTTCCAGCACTCACTGCCGGACTGTTCTGAAGAGCGCTTCTTACTTGAATCTGTTCTGAACTTCTTCATAAGAAAAACGTCGTTTACCCTTTATTGGGATGAGCAATGGAGAGACTGGCAGCAAGAGCTGAAAAACCAACCAGACCACTTTTTACTCCACTGGCTCGCAAGGGAGTGGTTGCGATGGGTGCCTGGTGGTGGTCACTGGAAAGCGGATCAGTTCTGGCAATCATGGCTGGCAGAGCAGGCAATAACGTCTGATTGGAAGCGTCTTGGTCAATTACACTATCCAGCCCCCTGCCAGAATGTGTCAAAACAAAGTGGAGGTGCTTTCGGGTTGCCCGGTGCGAGAGCCCATGTTCTTCACGACCGGGGTGGTGGTCCGGATGTGGTTATTCGTCCAGGCGGTTCAACGCCCTACCATCCTGCCCGGCAAACGTTGAAGCACGCCGCCCGGTTTTATCACTTTGTCGCCAGTCATTCCTCCCGACGAGGCAGTACTCACCGCGCTTCAAGTCATGTGCAGAAAAATACCTTGCAGACGTCGTTTGATGAACAACAGGCTCAGATCCAGCAACGTTTAAACAGCAGCCCCCTGTCAGAGAAAAACTGGCAGGCAATGATTGACTTGCTGGAATCGGTTCTGCCCAAAGCGTCCAACCCGAAAGAGACCAGACAGTTAGTCAGCCGTTACAGGGGTCAGCTTGGCCGGGTGAAAACTCATCACAGCATCATGGCGCGTTTCGATACGGAACCGATCCAGGCTAGAAAGGATCATATTGCCTTTTTGGAGAACGAAGGACGTTTCCTTTTTTCCGAAGCACGACGGCAGCATGGTATAGAAGCGGCGCAGTGGGAAATTCGCAGTTTTGAGACCTTTGAGGCTATGTCCCGGAACCGTCAACAGATGACCATGGATGAGTACCGCCACTGGCTGGAACACAACATGGCTGAATTCACCGGCTTGCGTCACCATCCGCAACTGACAGCCCCTATACAGTGGGAGCAGCATGGGGCTCAACTCAGTGGCAAGGTTTGCCACAAGGAGGCAGGATGCTTCAAAAAAATCTGGGCTTCAGGCATCACAGCCCTGAGCGAAGTGGATAACCTCGGTGAACTCCAGAACCAGAATGCGTTAATGGTGCTTTTGGATGGTGTTGCCGATCTGGAAAAACTTCGTCGGCAGGCGCTGGCAGGGATTCAGGCGCAACAGCAACAACAGATACCCGGTGAAAATCAATTGCTTGCTGCCCTGGAAACGCTTGGCCGGGGTGAAGACCCGTTAACCCAGAGCATTGAAAAAACTGCGGGGAATCTGGTCAGAATCTCTTATCGGCACTTTCCGGAAGGAACGGAACGGGTTCTCAATGCTCTAAGCCATGTCGATAGCACCATGGATGCCGTGGTGGAGTTTGTCGACGACAGCACCGGCAACCGGGCCAGCGCCGTCTGGCAACAGCTGGACGGAAAGGCCCAGGCTCGTATACTGGGGGCTGGGAAGGTGCTTTCGGTGCTGGTGCCAGTTGCCAAAGTAAAGGCTTTGGCTGAGCTGGCCAGAGTGCCCTCACCGGCTCTGAAAAAAGATGGCTGGCATCCGGACAGTGTGGAGGATCGGCATAAGGAGTGGCAGGAGCATTATGGGGGGCGAGAGGATCATGAGCAATCATCTGCGGCCAGCCAACCGTTCTATAAGATCACACAGCAAGCAGCTACTGCGGCAAGTAAACTTGGTTTTATTAAGATTGAGGAAAAAGTGCATGGTCAGGCCGTCTTTAAAAGGGGAAACTTGTACATAACGCGCGATATTGATAGCCATAGCGGTGGAGTTTGGAAAATGGCAACTTCCGTTAAAAACCTTGGGGCAAGAAGTACAAGGTTAGGAACATATGATCAAAATCTCAGCAGAATAGGGGACTAAGCCGTCATGAAAGAACCACAGTGGGTTTTTAAAGGTAAAACCATCGAACAGCTAATCAAAGAATTAGAGTCTTTTGAGGATAAAAGTATGGAGGTCAGAATTTCGATGGATGATGGACTGACACATCAACCAATCAGCATTGTGGGAAAAAAAGACTCTATTTGTCTGCTAATCAATTGCGAATCAGGGCAGCCACTCGGATAAATCATCCGGCGGCTGTCGGTTATTATCGGCACGGGACAGCTGCTCGTCCCGATGTTTTTCCATCATAACCGCAAACTGTTGGTAATTATCCAAGGGTGAATTATGATGTAGCACTCACTCTGAACAATGTTTCTCTTACCTATGCACTGTCCTTATTGCAACGCTGTCGATACCAAAGTCATCGATTCCCGTCTGGTAGCTGATGGCAACCAGGTACGCCGCCGTCGTGAATGTCTGACCTGTAGTGAACGCTTTACGACTTATGAAATGGCAGAGCTGTTGATTCCCAGATTGGTCAAGCGAGACGGTTCCCGCGAACCCTTTAACGAAGACAAGTTACGGGCGGGCATGTCCAAAGCGTTGGAAAAGCGCCCTGTCAGTATGGAACAGATCGAAGAGTCGGTGACCCGGATCAAGCATCGGCTGCGAGCCACCGGTGAGCGGGAAATCAAGTCCCTGGTTCTGGGTGAAGAAGTTATGCGAGAACTTCAGGCGCTGGACGAAATTGCCTATATCCGCTTTGCCTCCGTCTATCGTCACTTCAAGGACCTGAATGAATTCCGGGAAGAGATTGAACGGCTGGAGACGGTTGATAAGCAATCTTGATAATCAATCTTGACAATCAATGAGGTTATTGCCGGCCTCATTCAGCGTTATTAGAATTTCCGAGTCAGCGACCAACAGCAGGCTCCAGCATCGTGATAGTGCCTTCACTCGCATCAATACGAACCTTTGCCCCCTCACCAATGGTAAACATATTCGCCTGATGGCCAATCATGGCGCCATTCCAGGCGGGAATTTTCAGGGGTGAAATATGCTGTTCCAATACTTCCTGCAAGCGGAAAGAACCATAAGGAACCTTGGCATTACAGTTGCTGCATTGACCGAAAATAAAGCCAGAGATTTCTTTTAGTATTCCGGCTGTTTGTAACTGGGTTAACATGCGATCTATTTGATAAACATCTTCCCCCGTGTCTTCCAGAAACAGAATTTTATTTTTAAAGCTGGGCAAGTAGGAGCTTCCCAGCATAGACACTAAAACGGATAAATTGCCCCCTAATATTTCCCCTGTAGCAATGCCAGGGCGAATCGTTTGAATGCGCGCAACCGTCCGGGTTAAGTCATCGCTTTTAATAATGGGGTTAGCCATCTCAATGGCATTGCCCTGAAAGAGAATTTTCTCTAAATAATTAACGGTGTATTGCGTCCACGGAAAAGCGGCCGCCATCGGGCCATGAAAAGTAATCAATCCCGTTTTTTGATGGATGGCTAACAACAAGGTAGTAATGTCACTAAAGCCCATAAAAATCTTGGGATTCTTTTTGATTAAAGGAAAATCCAGATATTCCAGTGTACGGGCGGATCCCCAGCCGCCACGTAACTCAATAATGGCGTTGACTTTTGGGTTGGCAAACATGTCATTGATATCAGCGGCACGGGCCTGATCAGTGCCCGCAAAATAGCCGGTTTGTTGAAAAACCGTTTTGCCGTAGATAACGGTTAAGCCCAGTGCCTGGAGTCGCTCTGTTGCAAACTGTATATCCTGGTCAGTATTTGCACGAAAGCCGCTTGAAATCAGGGCCACGGTATCCCCTTTTTTCAGAGGTGCCGGTTTAATGGTCGGTAGCGGTAGAGCGAACACAGGGCTGATCATCAGAAAGCATAGGATGATAAATGATAGTTTTTTCAAAGTTTGCTCCAGCAAGGGGTTATTTTTTCTTGTTTCAGTGTCTGTAACTTCTCCAGCAGGGATCAGTTTAGACGACAAACCGGCTTAATTGGCTTTAAATCCTTATTCCTTTCTATTGAGTGAATCGCTATGATGCCTGACATTATTACTAGAAGATTTGAGCATGTATCCACTCATTCGACTCCTGACCACTCTCCGTAAAGCCAAAAAAGCACCCAAAATTTCCGTCGATGCTGTCAGTGAGAATAGCTTTCACTGTATGCCATGGGATTTAGACCTGTTTATGGAAATGAATAATGGCCGGGTTCTGACACTTTGTGACCTTGGCCGGTTTACTCTTTCTATCCAGAGCGGGCTGGCTGATGTCCTCAAAAGAGAGAAATGGGGGCTGGTGGTGGCAGGCAGTACCATTCGCTACCGAAAGCGGGTACGGATGTTCGACAAAGTGACCATGTACACCCAGGTGGCCGCGATTGATGAACGATGGGTTTATATCAAACAGTCCATGTGGGTGAAAGGAGAGCCGGCGTCTTCAGTCCTGTTACGAACCGCTGTAACTCAACTGATGGGCAGCCATGTCTAAGGCCTGTGAGCAGCTGCTACTTTCGGATAGGCACTCATGAAATCAAACACCTTACTAAAACAAAAGAAAAGCTGAACGATAAAAACAACATCAGAATATTTAGAGGATACCTTCATGGAAATTGGTTCAATCTTAACTAACCGCTACAATGCAGCCGCTGCCGGTATAGTAAAGAACCCTCTTACAGTATCTAAGGCCTCTGCAAATAAGGAAGAGGTTCAAGTTCAGATCAGTGAGCAAGCAAGGGATTTAAATAATATCAGTACAAAGCAAGCATACTCATTAGACCCTAAAGAGATTGAGTATTATAAAAATAACCCAAAACAGGCTGCTATCGATGCTAAAAGATTTGCCTATGGTATTGATTTTATCTTAGTCCCAGCGCCGACGAGTCGTAAATACGCTGATCATAAGTACCTGGATGGAACACCGGTCACAGACACCAGCTACAGCACAAAATTCAGAGCTGAGGCTGATTTGTTTAGGCAACAGAGAATCGATTTGTATGAAAAAGAAAAAGCTAAAGGAACCTCATCAATTGAGATATTGGAAAAAATATACGAACTCTATGCTAACCAGCCTGAGAGCTACAAACTGAAGATAGGGTATATTTGAGAGGCAGTAAGAAGGTGAGAATGTCAGCTCTCACCTCGAAACATCCAGCATCAGTTATTGCTTGTCCAGTTCACGACAAGGTTATTTTTCATACCAAAAGGCACTGGGGAGATGCTGCCGCTACCAGGAACAATAAAAGCAAAATAGTACTCTGCGTTTGCAGATCGCCCTTGGAAAGCATCACTACCAGCTGATTGATAGTCAGTGATTTTTAAACAACCACCGATAGAATCGCAGAGATATACAACCAGTCCTTCTGGTTTATTGGTAATGTTCCAGCTCCAATAAACAAAGGTAACGGTGGCATTGGTTGGAATGGCTGTTGGTGATCCCATCCTTGAGGAATTATAGAACTCCCCTTTGTGATAAAGAGTCGGCCCCACTACAGAGCCAGCCCATGCTCCAGTAGTAGTAGAAGGATTGAAAGGTTTTGCCATCAAGCCAGAAGTAGGTGCTGCATCACCCAGTAATTCAAACTTATGCTCACTCATAGGGATGGATTCTTCAGCAATAGAAGTGCTGGAGAACATCAGAGAAGAGAAAATCAGAGCCAACAAAGCAAAAAAGTTGCGATTAAGCCGTTTCATTCGTCTCATTCCTTTGAATTTTTGGGTAGGAGTGAAAAAGATAACGGAACATTCCTAACTGATCAAGGAAAGGCCTGGCATAAAAACCTATTATCAGAGGAGCCTATTATGCCCTTAGAGATTTATAAGTGTTGAATTCAAGTCGTGAGTGCATGACCCGCAGTTTTTATTGAATCTATTCTTGCTTATTCTTGAAATGCTTCATAAGGATTCTTGTAACCAAGGCATTATCTGGATCAGCGACCAACAGCAGGCTCCAGCATCGTAATAGTGCCTTCACTCGCATCAATACGAACCTTTGCCCCCTCACCAATGGTAAACATATTCGCCTGATGGCCAATCATGGCGCCATTCCAGGCGGGA
This sequence comes from Endozoicomonas sp. 4G, assembly GCF_023822025.1. Classification (NCBI taxonomy): domain Bacteria; kingdom Pseudomonadati; phylum Pseudomonadota; class Gammaproteobacteria; order Oceanospirillales; family Endozoicomonadaceae; genus Endozoicomonas; species Endozoicomonas sp. 4G. The sequence continues at coordinate 103,802 of NZ_CP082909.1, forward strand.
ATTTTCAGGGGTGAAATATGCTGTTCCAATACTTCCTGCAAACGGAAAGAACCATAAGGAATCTTGGCGTTACAATTGCTGCATTGACCAAAAATAAAGCCAGAGATTTCTTTTAGTATTCCAGCTGTTTGTAACTGGGTTAACATGCGGTCTATTTGATAAACATCTTCTCCCGTGTCTTCCAGAAACAGAATTTTATTTTTAAAACTGGGCAAGTAGGAGCTTCCCAGCATAGATACTAAAACGGATAAATTGCCCCCTAATATTTCCCCTGTAGCAATGCCAGGGCGAATCGTTTGAATGCGCGCAACCGTCCGGGTTAAGTCATCGCTTTTAATAATGGGGTTAGCCATCTCAATGGCGTTGCCTTGAAAGAGAATTTTCTCTAAATAATTAACGGTGTATTGTGTCCACGGAAAAGCGGCCGCCATCGGGCCATGAAAAGTAATCAATCCCGTTTTTTGATGGATGGCTAACAACAAGGTAGTAATGTCACTAAAGCCCATAAAGATCTTGGGGTTCTTTTTGATTAAAGGAAAATCCAGATATTCCAGTGTACGGGCGGATCCCCAGCCGCCACGTAACTCAATAATGGCGTTGACTTTTGGGTTGGCAAACATGTCATTGATATCAGCGGCACGGGCCTGATCAGTGCCCGCAAAATAGCCGGTTTGTTGAAAAACCGTTTTGCCGTAGATAACGGTTAAGCCCAGTGCCTGGAGTCGCTCTGTTGCAAATTGTATATCCTGATCGGTATTGGCACGAAAGCCGCTTGAAATCAGGGCCACGGTATCCCCTTTTTTCAGAGGTGCCGGTTTAATGGTCGGTAGCGGTAGAGCGAACACAGGGCTGATCATCAGCCAGCATAGGATGATGAATGATAGTTTTTTCATAGTTTGCTCCAGCAAGGGTTTACTTTTTCTTCTTTCAGTGTCTGTAACTTCTCCAGCAGGGATCAGTTTAGACGACAAACCGGCTTAATTGGCTTTAAATGCTTATTCCTTTCTATTGAGTGAATCGCTATGATGCCTGACATTATTATTAGAAGATTTCAGCATGTATCCACTCATTCGACTCCTGACCACTCTCCGTAAAGCCAAAAAAGCACCCAAAATTTCCGTCGATGCTGTCAGTGAGAATAGCTTTCACTGTATGCCATGGGATTTAGACCTGTTTATGGAAATGAATAATGGCCGGGTTCTGACACTTTATGACCTGGGCCGGTTTACTCTTTCTATCCAGAGCGGGCTGGCTGATGTCCTCAAAAGAGAAAAGTGGGGGCTGGTGGTGGCAGGCAGTACCATTCGCTACCGAAAGCGGGTACGGATGTTCGACAAAGTGACCATGTACACCCAGGTGGCCGCGATTGATGAGCGATGGGTTTATATCAAACAGTCCATGTGGGTGAAAGGAGAGCCGGCGTCTTCAGTCCTGTTACGAACGGCTGTGACTGAGCGGGGCAGGATGATTGCTACCGAACGAGTCAGAAAGGCCATAGGCATGGAAGACGAATATCCAGAGCCGGAAGGCTGGGTAAAAGCCTGGATTGAAAGTGAAGATGTGCGCCCATGGCCGCCATTGTCAGCCCAGGTTGGGAACTGATTTCACCGGGTTCTTCCGCCAGTGAGTGATGACCAACGCAAATTCATATAAACTTAGCTCCTTTTCTGACTGAGCCAGGAGCAGGTCCCATGGCGTCTGCGGTTGATCATGAAATGATGTCTCGTGCCTTGCGACTGGCACACAAAGGGTTATGCACGACAATGCCCAATCCCAGGGTAGGGTGCGTGATCGTCAAGAATGGTGTCGTTGTCGGTGAAGGCTTTCATGAGTACGCAGGCGAGCCCCATGCTGAAGTTCATGCCCTGAATATGGCTGGCGACAAAGCTGAGGGCGCCACCGTGTATGTCACCCTTGAGCCCTGCAGTCATTTCGGCAAAACACCACCCTGCGTAGAAGCCTTGATCAAGGCCAAAGTCGGCAGAGTGGTGGTTGCTGTGGAAGACCCTAATCCACTGGTATCCGGTCGAAGTATGAACAGGCTGAGTGATGCCGGTATTGAGGTTGAATCCGGCGTTCTTGAGGCCGAAGCGAAAGCCTTGAATCCCGGCTTCATCAAAAAGATGGTGAGCGGGCAACCTTACGTCCGGCTGAAGCTGGCCATGAGCCTGGACGGCAGAACGGCCATGGCCAGTGGTGAATCCCAGTGGATCACCGGCCCCGCTGCCCGCAGCGAAGTGCAAAAGCTCCGGGCGCAGAGCTGTGCCATTATGACCGGTGTTGGCTCCATTCTTCATGATAATTCTTCATTAACGGTCAGGGCCGAAGAACTGGGACTGCCCGATGCTGAAAAACTGGCCCGCAGGCAGCCACTCAGGGTGGTTCTGGATTCATCTCTGCAAACCCCGGTTGCTGCAAAAGTGGTCACCGGCCCCGGAAAAGTGCTGATTGTGTGTACCGATCAGGCAGAGCAAAGTCGGCAGGCAAGGCTTGAAGCTGCCGGTGCTGAAGTGCTGAGATTAAATGCCGGCAAACAGGTCGACCTGAAGGCATTAATGACCGAACTGGCTCGAAGAGATTGCCATGAAGTCTTGCTTGAAACCGGGGCGACTCTTGCCGGAGCGGCTGTCAGTGAAGGGCTGGTGGATGAAATGAATATCTTTATGGCCCCGACCCTGATGGGCTCAGCAGCCCGGCCTTTGTTGAACCTTCCCTTCCAGTCCATGTCAGAAAAGCTGGGTCTGAACATCTCCGATATCCGCGCTATTGGCGATGACTGGCTGATTAAGGCAACGTTCAAATAGAACACTGATTACTGAGACTCTCTATCCATGTTTACAGGCATTATCGAGGCTGTTGGTAGCCTGCAAAAAGTCGAATCCCGTTCCGGTGATCTGAGGTTAACGGTCCACTCAGGTCAGCTGGATCTTTCTGATGTAAAGCTCGGTGACAGCATTGCCACCAACGGCGTCTGCCTGACCGTGGTCGAATTGACCGGGCAGGGCTACGTGGCCGATGTTTCCCTGGAAACGCTGGAAAATACCACCCTTTCGGGGCTAACTGTCGGCTCGGCCCTAAATCTGGAAAAGGCACTGACGCCTTCAACCCGGCTGGGTGGACATCTGGTCAGTGGGCATGTTGATGGTGTTGGTAATGTTGTCTCCATCGAACCTTCGGGCCGTTCAACGGTCTATTGGTTGGCAGCGCCTGCCCATCTGGCTCGCTATATCGCTCATAAGGGTTCGATCACGGTAGATGGCGTCAGCCTGACGGTCAATAAAGTGGACGGCTGTCGCTTTGCCCTGAATATCGTGCCCCATACCCAGCAGGAAACCATTATTAACGGTTACCGGGCAGGAACAGAGATTAATCTGGAAGTGGACTTACTGGCCCGCTATCTGGAAAGGCTGATGGACCCCAGCCTCAGGGAAGAGCGCGTATCCGCCCCTGCCAGTCTGACAGCCGGTTTTCTTGCTGAACATGGCTTTATGAAGTGACCGCTTTCAGCTTGAGAATGAAACCGTTAGAATACGTCGGTTTCGCATACCGGATGTATAGAGAGCACACACGGGGGTGTTATGCAGCTTAACTCCATCGAAGAGATTATTGAGGATATTCGCCTTGGCAAACCAGTCATCCTGATGGATGACGAGGACCGTGAAAACGAAGGTGACCTGATAATCGCTGCTGAGAAGGTCACTCCTGAGATCGTGAATTTCATGACCCGGGAAGCCAGAGGTCTGGTCTGCCTGACCCTGACCGGAGAGCGTTGTGATTTTCTGGAACTGCCACCCATGGTGAGTACGGCAGACAATGCATCGGGCTTTGGTACCCCTTTTACCGTTTCTATTGAAGCGGCAGAAGGCGTGACAACCGGTATCTCTGCCCATGACCGGGCAAGAACCATTCGGGTTGCCGCGGACCCTCTGTCCCGCCCCGGTGATATTGTTCAGCCAGGTCATGTGTTTCCACTGAGAGCTCAGCCTGGCGGTGTGCTCAGCCGTGCGGGTCATACCGAGGCGGGTTGTGACCTGGCTCGTCTGGCTGGATTGATGCCAGCCGCAGCGATCATCGAGATCATGAATGAAGACGGCACCATGGCTCGTCGTCCCGATCTGGAAGTGTTTGCCAAAAAGCATGATCTGAAAATCGGTACTATCGCGGATCTGATCAACTATCGAATCCTGAATGAGAAAACCGTCGAAAAGCTGGAAAAGCGCACACTGGATACTGATTTTGGCCAGTTTGATATGACTGCCTACAAGGATTCCATCAGTGGTGCCACGCACATTGCCCTGACCAAGGGCTATATTACACCGAACTCGCCAGCGCTGGTGCGAGTCCATGCGATGGAACCTTTCCGTGATTTGCTGTCGGCACATCCTGAAAACGGAAAATCCAGCTGGCCGCTGCATCAGGCGATGGCGCGTGTGGCCAGTGAAGGCCGTGGTGTGATTGTGTTGCTGGACTCTGAATCCAGGCTGGACCTGGGCGGTGCCCTGGAAAAGTTCTCCAATGGTAAGAGTGGCAGCAACGGTATGTCCGGCGCTTATCTGACAATAGGCACCGGCTCACAGATTCTGCGTGACCTGGGGGTAGGCAAAATGCGTTTGCTCAGCTCGCCGGTTCGCTTCGCGGCCCTGTCCGGATTTGATCTGGAAATTGTTGAATACATCCCGTGTGAAGACTGAACGTCAGAGCACGTGCATCAGACACAAAGATTTATTGAGGAAAACGCTATGTCTTTGCAAACCATCGAAGGCACTATGCAGGCTAATGGTGGCAAGTACGCGATCGTGGTTGCCCGCTGGAATGCCTTTGTTGTAGAAAGTCTGCTCAGCGGTGCTGTGGACAGTCTGACTCGTCACGGTATTGCAGAAAAAGATATCACTGTCGTACGCTGCCCCGGCGCGTTCGAAATTCCACTGACTGTTAAGAAAGTCGCCAAAACCCAACGCTTCGACGCTATTATTGCCCTGGGTGCGGTCATTCGTGGCGGTACACCCCACTTTGAGTTCGTTGCCAACGAATGTGTGAAAGGCTTGTCCCAGGTGAATCTGGATCAAGAAATTCCGGTGAGTTTCGGTGTTCTGACCGTAGATACCATTGAGCAGGCGATCGAGCGTTCCGGTACCAAGGCCGGTAACAAGGGGGCAGAGGCTGCCATGGCGGCTTTCGAAATGGTGTCCCTGCTCAAGAAACTGGAGGCCTGAGTTGTCCACTGAGAAGCAGGAAGCCGGGCAGAAATCTGCCCCGCGTCCAAAACCATCTGCCCGCCGTCGTGCACGTCAACTGGCGCTGCAGGCGTTATACCAGTGGCAGATGTCCCAGTCATCCATCACCCAGATTGAAATGCAGTTCCGTGCGGACAATGATTTCAACAAGGTGGACGATGGCTATTTCCACATGCTGCTGACCGGAATTGCCCGTGAAGCCAGTCGACTGGACGACGCCATGTCGCCACTGCTGGATCGACCTATATCACAGCTGGACCCGGTTGAAATGTCGGCCCTGCGTATTGGCTGCTATGAGTTGATGAACCGCTCCGATGTCCCATACCGTGTGGTCATCAACGAAGCCATTGAGCTGGTTAAGCGGTTCGGTGCCCAGGACTCTCACCGTTATATAAACGGCATTCTGGACAAGCTGGCACCCCGTGTTCGTCCTGATGAAGTGCGCAACTTCCGTCGTAAGTAATGGTTTTTTGATCAGGAGATAACGCGGTTGTCCCCTGATCTGCTAATCTGCCTTGAGCACGTTGCACTCCTACTTTAGCTTGGCTGGAATCTCCCATGGCGCTTGGCGAATTTGATCTGATTCGCAGTTTTTTCGATCGTCCGGGTCTGCGATCACATTTGACCGATGTTGTTGGCATAGGCGACGATTGTGCGCTTCTGTCTCTTCAAGCGGGTCAACAGCTGGCTCAGTCTCTGGATACGCTGGTTGAGGGCGTTCACTTCCCGAAAAGCTGTGATCCCTATCTGCTGGGTTATCGGGCACTGGCCGTTAATCTCAGTGACCTCGCGGCTATGGGAGCCAAACCCCACAGTTTTACACTGGGTTTGACGATGCCTGAAGCCAATAATACCTGGCTTCAGTCGTTTTCTGACGGTCTGGCAGAACTCGCATCAATGCATCAGATAGGGTTGATTGGCGGTGACACTACCCTTGGGCCTTTGACCCTCTCGATACAGGTACAGGGAACATTGCCCAAGGCCAGTGCGCTGCGGCGAAAGGGGGCAAAAGTCGGGGATTTGATTTATGTCAGCGGTTCTCTTGGCGACGCTGCCGGTGCCTTGCCTGACGTGTTGAAAGGTAAGACCCCAAAGAGTGCCGACACCCCTGAACAGCGTCATCTGCTGGAACGTTACTATCGACCGACGCCTAGAATCCCATTGGGTCAGTGGTTACTGGCAAATGGTGCTACTGCGGCCCTGGATATTTCCGATGGTCTACTGGGTGATTTGGGGCACATTCTCAAAGCCAGTCAGGTCGGTGCTGAACTTAATACGGCATCAGTGCCGGTTTCCAAAGAACTGGAAAACTGGCTGGGCCCGGAGCAAGCCAGAGAGCTGGCACTGACCGGAGGTGATGATTATGAGTTGTGCTTTACCTGGCCGGCTAAAACACCGTTACAGCTTCCTGACCGTTTGCTGGCTGACAGTCCTGTAACCTGCGTTGGTCGTATAACTTCTGCTACCGGGCTGGTGGATGCAGAGACGGCTCAGCCTCTTTCTCCCAAGGCCTATCAGCACTTTTAGTGACTTTTTTTACAGGTATTTATGAGTAAAACACCTTCAGTCTGGAAAAATCCGGTTCACTTTTTTGCCTTTGGTCTGGGCAGTGGCCTGTCGCCTGTCGCACCGGGAACGGTCGGCACCCTGGCGGCCATTCCTTTCTACCTGATGTTTCAGCACCTGCCGTTATGGAATTATCTACTGGTGCTGGCGGTCAGTATTGTTTTGGGTATCTGGCTGTGTGATAAGACCTCTAAAGATCTGGGCGTTCATGACCATCGAGGCATTGTCTGGGATGAGTTTGTCGGTTACTGGATTACCATGCTGGCCGCTCCCAGTGGCTGGGAATGGATAGTGGTGGGCTTCATCCTGTTCCGAATTTTCGATATCTTGAAACCCTGGCCCATCGGCTGGCTGGATAAGCAAGTGCATGGCGGTCTGGGAATTATGATAGACGACATTGTTGCTGGTATTTTTGCGCTTGTTTCTCTTCAGGTTATTGCTTGGCTACTGTTTTGGTAAGACCTGAGTACACACAAAAATGACATAAATTATCCGGTACTGTTACAATCCCAGCCCACGACTGTCTTAAGGAGTAGTGAGTGTCTGTTCGTTACGTTGCAGAATCTCGCCTGCCCACCCCTTTCGGTGAGTTCATCATGCATGGATTTGAAGAGAGTGGCACCGGCAAGGAGCATCTGGCTCTCACCATGGGGGATGTGAGCCAGGGTGGCCCCGTTCTGGCACGGGTTCATTCAGAGTGTCTGACCGGAGATGCTCTGTTTAGCATGCGCTGTGATTGCGGCCCTCAGCTCGAGGCGGCCATGCGCAAGATTGCCGAGGCCGGTCGTGGGGTTATCCTTTATCTGCGTCAGGAAGGCCGCGGCATTGGCCTGATGAACAAAGTCCGGGCTTACCAGCTTCAGGATACCGGTCTGGATACCGTAGAAGCCAACGAAGAACTGGGTTTTGCTGCCGATCTGCGCAAGTACGATATGTGCAAGGTCATGCTAGATCATCTGGGCGTCACCCGCCTGGTGCTTATGACCAATAACCCGAAGAAGGTTGAAGCCTTGACCCGTCAGGGAATTGAGGTTGTTCAGCGTCAGCCTCATCAGACCGGCCAGAATCCCCACAACGAGAAATACCTGACCACCAAGGTCTGGAAGCTAGGGCATTTGTACGATACTGCGTGATGTTTAAGCCGGAGCCAGACACAAAAGGAAAGTGCATGACCAGCCCCACCATCTAACAAGCAAAGAAAGGTGATAAAGGATGATTCACCTCTCAACCCGTCTCAAAGAAATCTCCGACCTTTCTCCAGATTTTGACTAACCTGATTTCCCAATAAACATCTCAACAACCGGGAAGCCAGGCCTTGCTATTGAAAAAACCATTGATTGTGATCTTTGCCATGGCACTTTCTGTGTATTGCTCTAATGGCCACGGCCAGGACAATAGTATGCCTTTACTCTTTGCTCTGGCTGTCGGCAAGGCACTTATCGATATCCCGAAGCCCTTTATTGAGGTCTCATCCACGGAAGGAGTTTATTTTAGGAAGGCTAATGCCCTACTACTCTCTGGCATCGAAGCCAAGATTTACTGTCGGGTAGCCTCTGATGAAGGTTCTGACAGTGAAGACAGCAGCACCTCTGATGAAGGCAGCGACAATTATTCAGACGAATATTCAAACGAAGACGAAACCGAAACCGAAACCGAAACCGACACCGACACCGACACCGACACCGACACCGAAACTGATGCTCAGTGTTTAAGCACGACAGTTGATCCTTTTCGGGCATTAAACGAAATCAGTCAGTATTGTATGGCTCTGAGAGTGGAAATGATTGAGCAGGGTTTAATTTCAGACAGTGAAATACCCACAGCGGCAGAAGTGACAGTTGTAGACTCTGCTAACAACCTGGAAATCAGCTCATCTGCCCACAACACAGACCACATTAGCCACCTGAAAAGGCACAAACAGACCTACCTGCCTGCTGACCAGAGATCCAAGGTGCACCAGTGTGATCATGAGGGCTGCAATTACAGCACCAACCGAAAGAATGATCTGAAAAAGCACAAGCAGATTCACCTGCCTGCCGACCAGAGAGCCAAGGTGCACCAGTGTGACCATGAGGGCTGCAATTACAGCACCCACCGAGCGGGTGATCTGAACAAGCACAAAAAGACCCACCTGCCTGCTGACCAGAGACCCAGGGTACACCAGTGTAACCACGAGGGCTGCAACTACAGCACTGACAAGCGTGGCAGTCTGAAACAGCACAAACAAACCCACCTGCCTGTCGACCAGAGACCCAGGAAACCCAAGGTGTACCAGTGTGACCATGAGGGCTGCAACTACAGATCCGATCTGGTGTGTTATATCAAAAAACACAAACGGATCCACCTGCCTGCCGACCAGAGACCCAAGCTGCAACAGTGTGACCATAAAGGCTGTAACTACAGCAGTGACTGGGCGAGCCATTTGAAAAGGCACAAACTGACCCACCTGCCTGCCGACCAGAGAGCCAAAGTGCACCAGTGTAACCATGAGGGCTGCAACTACAGCACCGACTACGCGAGTGATCTGAAAATGCACAAACAGATCCACTTGCCTGCCGAGGTACCTAAGATGCACCAATGTGACCATGAGGGCTGCAATTACGGCGCCCATCGGGCGGGCGATCTGAAAAAGCATAAAAGGACACACCTGCCTGCTGACCAGAGACCCAAGATATACCAGTGTGATCATGAGGGCTGCAACCACAGCACCGACTACAGCAGCAGTCTGAAAAAACACAAACTGACCCACCTGCCTGCCGACCAGAGAGTCAAAGTGCACCATTGTGACCATAAGGGCTGCAACCACAGCACCGACCGGGCGGTGGATCTAAAAAAGCACAAACTGACCCACCTGCCTGCCGACCAGAGAGTCAAAGTGCACCATTGTGACCATAAGGGCTGCAACCACAGCACCGACCGGGCGGTGGATCTAAAAAAGCACAAAAAGACCCACCTGCCTGCTAACCAGAGACCCAAGATGTACCGGTGTGACCATGAGGGCTGCAACCACAGCACCGACTACATTAGCAGTCTGAAAAAGCACAAAATGACTCACCTGCCTGCTAAACAAAGAACCAAAAGGAAAGCGTATGATCAGCCGCCATCTAACGCTAAAAGAAAGAGGGTTGATAAAGAATGATCTGCCTCAACCACCTCTAAAAGGAACATGAGACCACCAAGGTCTGGAAGCTGGGGCATTTGTACGATACTACATAAAAAATTATTGTTGTCAGAATTTTAATAACTTCTGGCACTATTTTTTCTTTTGTACATCAGAGCATTTTTCTTTGAAACGTTGTACTATTAATCGATACTATTTGATCAATGTGTTTTTAATATGAATGTTAATGAAATTTTATCAGCATCAAGAATCGATGAGTTGAAGAAAGTTGGCTCCTACCTTGAAGTCAAAATTCTTATTGAGGAAAAAATCGATAACAAGCTTGGTGTTAATGGTTGGAAGCCTCTTTTTTATAAAATTAAAGCTGTTAAGGAAAGCGTTGGTTTAAATAAAAATAAATTGATTTCAGAGTGCGATGGTGATTATTTAAATAAATCTAAAAAAAAGGTTTCTGATATTTTGGGTTTTAAAGTAGTTGCGAAAAATTTTAATGAATTGAAAAAAAAGATAGATATGATTATTGTTTTTTTTGGCTCGAGCACGTTTGATCCCTATGAACACTACGAAAAGACTAAATTAGACAAATTCAAGAGTAGTTCAAGGCTTGAAGGTATTAAAATAGAGTTTTCAAATCAAGATCAAACAATAGAAGGTGTATTGGCGAAGTATAGAAGGTGATTTCATGGATAAGTACGATTCGGCTAATGATTGCTATTGTTATCAAGGGTCAACAATATTAAAAAATAAGCTTAATATAAAAGACATGGATGAGCTTGAAGAAGCAGAAAGAGAAATTACTGCAATAACTGCTGGAAGGATTTTTTTTAGACCACCGCCATATAATCTGGAGTATATGAAACATCTTCACCGGCAGTTGTTCTCGGAGCTGTATGATTGGGCTGGAGAAATTCGTAGTGTCGATGTATCTAAAGGCGGTACACGTTTTTGTAATTGTGGAAGAATAATCGCAGAGTCAAAGAAATTATTTATGAACCTGGAAAGAGAAAACTGGTTAAACGTAACTATTCAGCCCCCCTGTAATCGACTGGTATTTTCGTGATTATGTGCCACTCTGAAGTACAGTTTCCTGGTCGTATGCCGCTATGAGTCAGCTTACTCCCGAATTTCAGATGATTGTCGCCCTCCTTGCCGTTGTGAATGAACTGCAAGAGCAGGTGACCGTGCTGAGCCAGCAAGGGGCAAAGCTGGAGACGGAGAACAAAGAACTCTCAGCTAGACTCAATACCAACAGCCGCAACAGCAGCAAGCCTCCATCCTCGGATGGATATGCAAAACCCAACGCCAAAGCAAAGGACTCTTTAGAGGCGACGGAGAGCGACCCAAAAGACGAAAAACCCAACCCAAAAAGCTTACGAAAGAAGTCAGGTCGTAAGCCCGGCGGCCAGAAAGGTCACAAGGGTTCTACGCTTCGACAAGCTGCTAAAGCAGAGCATACCCACTACCACCCTGTCATTGACTGCGAAAAATGCCGTTGCTCACTGCGTTCGGAAAAAACGGTTAAGCTGGTTGAACGACAAGTGTTTGAACCCGGTCGTTTTGGTCACTTTGAAGTAACTGCTCATGTAGCAGAGGTCAAAAAGTGTAGCTGCGGTCATGTAACGCAGGCCAGCTTCCCCGAAGGCGTAGACTCTCATGTGCAGTATGGGCCTGTTACTCAGGCACTGGCCGTGTATCTTTGCCAGTATCAGCTGGTGCCTTACAAGCGCGCTTCCCAGTTCTTCATGGATATTTTCGGATTAGAGGTTAGCCCGGGTTCTATCTGCACCTTCCAGGAGAAGGCTTATAACCAGTTAGCCAGCACCGAACAGGCTATTGCCGATGCCCTCAAGGTAGAACCCATTGCCGGTGCTGACGAAACGGGCATGAGAGTAGCCGGGGCGCTATGGTGGATGCATGTCCTTCGTACTGAAAAATGGACGATGTATCACCTTGATCCCAGTCGAGGTCACTCCGCCATAGAGTCCATGGGCATCTTACTGGCCTTTGCTGGAATATTAGTTCATGACCACTATAAGGCTTACTTCCGTTATGCTGCACTTCATGCCCTCTGCAATGCCCATCACCTGAGAGAGTTACAGGGTGTTGTTGATAGGGACTGCAACCATCTTGCCGCACGTTTGCAACGGTTGCTGAGACTGGCCTGCCATCTCAGCAACGGTTTCAGAAAGATTGGCATGAAGGCTATGCCAGAAGTGATTTACCAGCGCATTGCCTCACTGTTCGAGCGGACAGCGAGAAGAGCGCTGGCTGAAGAAGCTGAGTATATGGAACGAGTACGACAACGGCTGGGTCGTGACAAAGTCAAAAATACCAAAGCCTTCAACCTTTTTAAGCGGTTGGTGGAGTTCAAGGACGAAACCTTGAGATTCATGACAGACCTCAACATCCCCTTCGACAATAATGGCAGTGAACGAGACATCAGAAATGGCAAGGTGAAGCAAAAAATATCAGGTTGTATCAGAAGCAAGAAAGGAGCGAAATGGTATTGCCGGATACGGAGTTATGTTTCATCGGCGAGAAAGCAGGGTCAGAACGTTTTCGAAGCCCTGCTTATAGCCATGAAGAATTACTGCGGTCATCCTTTGCTGGGTGCTGAATAGTTACGGTTAAACAGCCTGAAAAAAGAAGATTTCTGTAACAAGCTCGCTGAATACTACTGCGAGTTTAACATGATTCATCCTTTTCGTGAGGGTAACGGTAGAGTTCAGCGAATGCTGTTTGAGCACCTTTCTCTCGCTGTCGGTTATGACCTTGACTGGGGTGATATAGGGCAAAGTGAATGGATTCAGGCAAACATTGATGGCGTTGATGTAAATTACGAACCTATGTCTGAAATATTTAAGCGAATAGTCACCCTCTGCACCTGAGGGATATGAGTTCCTAGTTCCTATTAGAGTTGGCTGCTTGGGACATTCATCTTAAAAACGTGGTATTAAACTGTTGGCAACGCAATCTTTAAAACCTGTTTTATCCTCATAAAATGGTTGTATTTCTACCGAGAGTAGCTATAACAGTTACACCGGCTTTCATCTCAGGAATAGCGGCCATGAATGAAAAATCAATGACCCACCAGCAAAAAGTTCAATTTTTCAGCGATGCCCTGCACCATGTGTTAGCAAAGCACGATGCTTCTAAAGTAGCCGATTATTTTACAGACGATGCCGTCATAATGATTAATGAAAGACATCTGGAAGGCCGCCAACAGATTTGCGAACGATTGCAGTGGATAAAACAGCATACCCATGGCGTAGAAATCACTGTGCACCGAATTTTTTTCGACGGTGACCGGGGCTTCGATCACCACACCTCCAGAGTGACCTCCAATGACGGTACCAGCGGCCTGTTTAAAATATTTGGCTATATAGAAATGCGTAACAACAAAATCTCACGGTATGAAGATGTGACCGTTCAGATTGAAGGTGAAGAAGCGATGCATCTAGCGACATCTATCCAGCAACAATAAATCAGCCTCCCGTAAACAGAAGGCTGATAACGAAATAATCAGGCCGGAGTGACATGGGCGATCTTAATCGCACGTTTCAGTTTCCAATTCATCCGTTTCATAATGGCGCGTTTGATGCCCCCGGCATCCAGCCCACATTCAGCCAGTTGTTGTTTGTGACTGGCGGCTTCAATGTATTTATCAGGAATGCCCAGCTGCACCACAGGCACATGGATGCCCTGTTCATTCAGGTACTCGGAAACCGCTGAACCTGCGCCACCGGCAATACTGCCTTCTTCCAAAGTGACCAGCAGTTCATGATCTCTGGCCAGTTGTTGAATAAGGTCTTTGTCCAAGGGCTTAACAAAGCGCATATTGGCGACAGTGGCGTCCAGTTCATCAGCGGCTTCCAGAGCGTTGTGCAGCAAGGTGCCGAAAGAAAGAATGGCTACTTGCTGTCCCTGGCGACGAATTTCGCCTTGACCGATGGTTATGGATTCCAGGCTTTCGCTGATCGCTACACCAGGCCCCGTGCCCCTCGGGTAACGGACAGAAGCCGGCCCTGGGTACTGGTAACCTGTGGAAAGCATACGACGGGTTTCATCTTCATCAGAAGGTGTCATAACCAGCATTTCAGGCACACAGCGCAGGTAGGCAATATCGTAGCAGCCGCCATGGGTGGGTCCGTCTTCGCCAACCATGCCGGCCCGGTCGATGGCGAAAAGCACATTCAGCTTTTGCACCGCCACGTCATGAATCAGCTGGTCGTAGGCTCTTTGCAGGAAAGTGGAGTAGATCGCGACGACGGGTTTCATCCCCTCACAGGCCATACCGGCAGCCAGAGTGACTGCGTGCTGTTCGGCAATGGCGACATCGAAGTAACGATCCGGGTAGCGATCAGCAAAGCGAATCAGGTCCGAGCCTTCACACATGGCCGGGGTAATACCCACCAGTTTGTCGTCTTCTGCCGCCATATCGCACAACCATTGACCAAAGACATTGCAGTACTTGGGCTTTTTCGGAAGGCTGGGTTTTGCTTCACCGGCTTTGGGGCTGGGTTCCAGCTTGGTGATGGCGTGATAACCAATGGGGTCTTTTTCTGCAGGCGTGAAGCCCTTACCCTTGCGGGTCACAACGTGCAGGAATTGAGGGCCTTCCAGATCTTTAAGGTTTTCAAGTGTGTGCAGCAGCATGGGCAGGTCATGGCCGTCAATAGGACCAAAATAGTTAAAGCCCATTTCTTCGAACAGGGTGCCGGGAATAATCATTCCCTTCATGTGCTCTTCCGTTCTGCGTGCCAGTTCCGAGGCATGGGGAATAACGTTCAGAACTTTCTTGCTGCCTTCCCGAATATGGTGATAAGTCCTGCTGGATAAGACTTTGGTCAGATAATTTGACAAGCCGCCCACGCTTTTTGAAATGGACATGTCATTGTCGTTTAAAATAACCAGCATGTTGGCTTTGAGGTCTGCGGCATGGTTCATGGCTTCATAGGCCATTCCGGCGGTCATGGAACCATCGCCAATAATCGCAACCGTGCGTCGTTTTTCTCCTTTCAGTCGGGCGCTGGTAGCCATGCCCAGCGCAGCACTGATAGAGGTACTGGAGTGACCGACGCCAAAGGTATCAAACTCACTTTCTTCTCTTTTGGGAAAAGCGGCCAGACCGTCTTTCTGGCGAAGGGTGCCCATTCTGCCTTTGCGGCCCGTGAGTATTTTATGGGGATAGGTTTGATGGCCAACATCCCATACCAGACGGTCATGGGGGGTATCAAAGAGATAGTGCAGGGCGACGGTCAGTTCAACAACACCCAGCCCGGCACCAAAATGCCCACCCACCTGACCGACCGAATAGAGCAGAAACTCTCTGAGTTCCTGGGTCAGCTGTGGCAGGTCTGTTTTATCAAGTTGGCGCAGCTGGTCAGGGGTATCGACCTGATCTAAAAGGGGCGTATCAGGCTTTGTTTTGGGTATTTCGTGAAACATGTTTGCTTGCGATCCAGGCCTTTCAGCCATAAAAAGCGACTCTTGCAGGGGAACCGATCATAAAAGCCAGTCTTCTGGGTCGCTTTTCGAAAATTCGACGTAGTTCCTCATTCACCACAACGTGTATGGGACGGGAGAGGGAAACCTTGATGTTTCCGGCAGTTCGTCAGGTTTGAGGGTATCGAAGCCTGACGAAGAATGATAACGGCAAATGTCATCAGTCAACCATAGAATTGTACCTGAACAGGAGGTTTTTTCTATGGCAATGCTGAATATAAGTACACATGTACCAGGCTTAATGAGATCTCTGGATGACGTACTCTGCCATTTGCCTGAGGATAATGGCCTGATCACCGAAGCTTTCAAGGGAACGAATTGCCTGCTGACACAGTGAGCTGGCGAAGGCCCTGGCATCCTTCAGCCCCATAAGGGAGACGTAGGTGGGCTTGTGGAGAGCGAGGTCAGCCCCTTGTTGCTTACCCAGCAATTCGGTGTCGGCGGTGACGTCAAGAATGTCATCCTGAACCTGAAACGCCAGACCGATAGCGTTCGCATATTGAATAAGGTGAGTCAGGGGTTCCTTTTCGACCTTGCCACTTGCAAGCGCACCCATGACGACACTGGCACGAATCAGCGCCCCGGTTTTATGGCTGTGCATTAACTGAAGCTGTTCCTGGCTCAGTGGGCTGCCTACCGAGTTCAGGTCCATGGATTGACCACCGCACATACCCGAATGACCAGAAGCACAGGCCAGTTCCCTGACCAGTTGCAAACGAATCGGGTCAGGCAATTCGTGATGTTTGGAAGTCAGTACTTCAAACGCCAGAGTTTGCAAAGCATCACCCGCCAGAATGGCTGTGGCTTCATCAAAGGCTTTGTGGCAGGTGGGTTTGCCTCTTCGAAGATCATCGTCATCCATCGCTGGCAGGTCGTCATGCACCAGAGAGTAGGCATGGATCAGCTCGACCGCACAGGCAGCCGGGTCTGCTGGAGCCTGTTTGCCGCCAACGGCTTCAGAGGCGGCATACACCAGAACGGGTCGAATACGCTTGCCACCGTTAAAAACGGAGTAAGACATAGCCGTAACCAGTCTTTCACTGACTTGGCTGGTGTCGGGCAGGTGCCGTTTGAGCTGCTCATCAACGCGGTTTTGACAACCCCTGATGTATTCCGGCAGAGCCATCGATTATTCGCCTTCTGTCGGATCGAACGGACGAGTTTCCAGCTGGCCCTGATTTTCCAGAAGCTGCTGGACTCTTTGTTCTGCTTCAGTCAGGGCTTTTTGACAGTCGCGTGTCAGCCTGACCCCTTTTTCAAAGGCTTTCAGGGACTCTTCCAGTGACATATCACCGGACTCCATTTGCTGAACCAGTGCATCCAGTTCTGTGAGCGACTGCTCAAAGGCGAAGGCCTGCTTTTTTTCCGACATGTCCAGAAACCTTTTCCATTGACTTGGGGAGGGAATACTTAAAACGGGCCGAATCATACCACAAATCCGGGTGGGGGCAGACTTCGGTGAGAAGCGTCTTCAACAGAGAGTGAGGCCCGGCGGATGGCCGGGCTTATCAGGTGTTATTCAGTGGCTGGTCGGACTTTTACTTCCGATACCGGGCAAGGTTCAGTCTCGCTGGTATTCTGTTCCTGCCACACGTCCTTATCCATGGTCTTATCCAGAAATGGGAACTTCTTTCTGTCAAATACCGGGACAACGCCGTCGGCAATCTGCTCATCAAAATCCTTCAGAACCTGTACCACGATACCTGACAACAGCAAAATAGCGGCAATGTTAATCAGGGCCATGGTGCCCATGGACAGATCAGCAAAAGCCCAGACCACAGGCAGATTGCCAATAGAGCCCCAGTACACCATACCCAGCACAGCCAGACGATAAAGCATCAGCAGCGGCTTACTGTTTTTGATGAACAACAGATTGGACTCACCGTAGTAGTAGTTGGCAATGATGGAGGTGAAAGAAAACAGCAGGATGGCGATGGCAATCAGGTGCCCACCCCATGGACCTATCTCATGGGACAGGGCGGCCTGAGTCAGTGCAACACCGGTCAGGCCACTGTCCGGTTCCAGCATACCCGACATCAGGATAATGGCAGCGGTGGCTGTACACACGACGAGGGTATCCATAAACACCCCCAGCATTCCCATCATGCCCTGAGTCACCGGATGGGTGGAGTGAGCAGTGGCTGCCGCGTTAGGTGCGCTGCCCATACCTGCTTCGTTGGAGAACAGGCCGCGCTTGATGCCCTGCATCATAGCCTGGGAAACCATGTAGCCAACACCGCCGCCCATGGCGATTTCGAGACCGAAAGCACTTTTAACAATCAGAGCGAATACCGCTGGCAGTTCAGAGATATTCATGGCAACGATCACAAGAGCGACCGCCAGGTAGCCCATAGCCATGACTGGAACAATCATTTCAGCCACTTTGGCAATGGCACGAATACCGCCAAAGATAACGACGCCACTCACCAGTATCAGTCCGATACCGATGTATTCAGGAGCCATGCCATACCCTGTAAAAGCAGCGGCAATCGAGTTGGACTGAACACTGTTGAAAGCAAACCCGAAGGCAATAATCAAAGAGATGGAGAAAGCAATGCCCATCCAGCGTTGACCGAGTGCTTTCTGCATGTAATAAGCAGGGCCGCCGCGATAGGTGCCGTCACCGTTATTGGTTTTGTAAATCTGAGCGAGGATGTTTTCCGCAAGGCTGGTGGCCATGCCCAGCAGGGCAATCAACCACATCCAAAAGATAGCACCGGGTCCACCGAGATAGATGGCAACGGCAACACCGGCAATATTACCGGTACCAATCCGGGCGGCAAGACTGGTACAGAATGCCTGGAATGGAGAAATCTGTTGGCTGGAGTCGGTGTTGCGGCTGTCCATCATCGTTCTGGCAGCCAGGCCGAAGCGGCGGAATTGTACGAAGCGGGTACGAATGGTAAAGAGAATGCCGGCACCAAGGAGCAGGTAAATCAGAACGCTTCCCCAGAGAAGATTATTTGTTCCAGAAATAAACTCGTTCATCGCTCTTCCCTCCTTTTATTAATTTCTTGTTGGTTTTTATTCGCACAGGCTTTTAGTCATGGGGATGCAGTCCAGCTGGATTCCCCTGGGAGAGTGATAAATCGAAACTTGATCGCCTTTGAAAGCTCTCTGAGCGTCACTGCGTTGTGCTTTTCTTATGTCCATGCTGTCAGAGAGCTCCTGTTATTTTCCGGAAATGCGGCGCAGAATGTAACAGTTCTTGTCGTGTTCTGATAGTCGTCTTTCCACTCAACGCCATACTTGTCATCTGTCGTTAGTCATCCACAGTATTACATTTCTGTCTTATTTGAAGACTTATCAGGATAATTCAAACGATATACGTCGTTTATTCCTTTGTCGGCATCATGATAGTCAATCTTATTGCCTGTCTGGTAGTGCCCGGTTTTATCAACACTGCAGTACTTATGGCCACGAATCATAGCCTGAAGCAGGCAATACTCGGTGGAGTAATGGATACCGTAAACCGTGTGGGTCGCAAACGACTGACCATTGCGTACAGCCCAACCGACACCCAGCCAGGTGGCATCAGGACGATCTTTACGCAGAGCCTGTACGGTAGACAATGGCACCCGTTGTTTGCCGACGCCTGCATCAAACACCTTGCACTTACCCGTTGGGGTAAATTTGCCAAAAGCAATGTTATTTTCTGGCAGGGGTTTCGCACAGGCGCTGAGTTCGCTGGCAACGACCTCTTTTGGTGGCTTAGCAGAACAGAACTTGAAAAGACCTGCCAAGGCTTTTGAACTCATTACCCACTTTTTAGACTGGTCAGGGCTCTCGGGATCATTTTTGTACTCAGACAGTGGTTTAAACCTGGACCGGACTTCACTTTCTGTCGCATCCAGCCAGAAGTAGTTGCGGCTTCGTTTAATATCATTGCCACCACTCAGTTTTACTTCATAGACACAAAAATTCTTTTTGTTGTCCGCCGTCTGAATGGGTGCTTCCAGATCCAGTGCCGCTCTGCCGAAAAACCATTGTGTTTTACCAGGCTCTACTTCGCTGTCAATGACGATGCACAGGCTACCATCTGCCGGCAGAACCGACTGGGGCTGCCAGCATGGGTCTGCGTTTGCACCCAGGGAAAGCAGCAGGGCAAAAGGCAGGCTAGATTTGAGAATTTTCTTCATTGGACTCTACTCCTGTTTTCTGAATGCTATGGACCCAGTGAAGAATTGTAGTGAAATAATCAGGGTGAGCTGATGTTTCAAGACCAATAGTTGTCAGGGTTGAGACTCGTTGAATGCTGGGAAGTTCCCGGAAAAACCTGGCTGATGCCGGAATAGCAAAGGCCACCTGTCAGGTAGCCTTGGGTGTCAATGTGAGTCCCAATGCTTGGGTGAGGGCAATGATCGTCTTCAGGGTAGGATTACCCTGCTCACTGAAGCTTTTGTATAGCTGCTCTCTGGAAAGGCCAGTCTGCTCAGCAATGATGGTCATTCCCCTGGCCCTGGCCACTACTCCAAAGGCATGGGCTATGTAAGCAGCGTCGTTTGTTTTAAACGCCTCCGCCATATAATATTCAACCGCCTCGGCGGAGGTTAAATCGTCCGCCGGGTCATAATCGCAGAGCTTTACTTTTTTCATGACCGTTTCTCTGTCGCTGCTCTTGTACGCTGATCTTTCAGCGCGGGCCGGTTTCCCGGCCTTGTTTACTTAAATCCTTTTCAAAACCTCATCCAGCTTGGCATCCAACCTAATCTGTCCCTGTTTAATGTCAGAAACATCTTCTTTCAAGCCAGAGACATCCTGCTTAATGTTAACAACATCTTCTTTCAAGCCAGAGACATCCTGCTTAAGCGTTTTAATGTCGCCCTCCATACGATCCTGCCGCTGATTCAGAAACATCATACCGCTCAGAATCCCCTGAATCTGCTTGTGCTGCTCCAGCTGCACATTACCGATATGGATAAAATGCTCATCAATACGGCCCAGGGCCTGACCTACCACGTCGTCAATCTTGCGGCTCAGCCGCCGCTCCACCTGCTCAAACATTCGCGACATCTCCCGTCGGTAGCCCTCCACCAGGGAGCACACCTCGTTACTGGCGCTAATAGCCAGTTCCTGCTTTGTGCCTGCCTGCTCCAGGGCCTCAGTCAGTACCGGTAATTTGATCCGCATTGAGTATACACCTGCTTGTAAATCTGTTTCTCGTGAATGAGTTAGACAAGATAGAACAAACATAAGCCAAGCATCGGAAAAAAAGAGGTATCACGACTCTTTTTCACCTGAAGGCTAATCAGGATAGTCCAACCGATAAACAGCGTTTACTTCATCACCCGTATCATCAACATCAACCTCATTCCCTGTCTGATAGTGCCCGACTTTATTAACGCTACAGTACCGGTGCCCACGAATCATAGCCTGAAGCAGACAGTACTCCGTGGCGTCAGGCGTACCATAAACCGTATGCGTGGCAAATGGTTGACCATTGCGCACAGCCCAACCTGCCCCTACCCAACTGATATCCGGGAGATCTTTACGCATCGCCTGAACTGCAGGCAATGGCACCAGCTCTTTGCCTACACCAGCATCAAACACTTTGCACATACCTTTTGTGGTCAGTTTTCCAAAAGCAATACCATTGCCCTGCAAAGGTTTTGCGCATAGATGGATATCGCTTGAATCCACCACTTCGGGTTTTTCAGCAGAGCAGAATTTGAAAAGACCTGCCAGAGAGCCTGAGTTTAATACCCACTTATCAGACTGATCCGGACTGAGTGGATTATTCTTGTACTGGGGCAGTGCCTGAAACCTGGACTGGAGCTCACTTTTTGTTGCGTCCAGCCAGAAATAGTTGCTGCTGCGCTTGGTGTTATAACCAGTATCAGTCCTTACTTCATAAGCACAAAAGTGCTTTAATTTTCCAGCCTCCTGATTGGTTTTACTCAGATCCAATGCCGCTCTGCCAAAGTACCATGTTGGTTGACCAGGCTCCGCTTCATCATCAATGAGAATGCACAGGTTGCCATCAGCTGGCGGAGTTGATTGTTGCTGCCAGCAGGGTTCGGCTTTTACACCCAGAGAAAATAGCAGGGTTAAAGGAAGGCTGAATTTGAGAAATCTTTTCATTACATGGTCTCCTGGGCGTCGGTGAAGAATTGCAGTGCATTCATCAGCCTGAGCAGATGTTTGAATGTGCGTAAGTGTCAGAGTCAAGACCCCTGTAGCCCAGCGTAAGTTCCCGAAAAAGGATAGGTTATTTAAAAATGTGACACTTGGAAAAATTGCCGATCTTGTTAACGGTTTGTTGTTTCAAGTCAATTTACAAAATCCTTAAGTTGTTAAACTCTCTCCTGAACTTTGAATACACGATGGAAACTGAGGCCTCAACCCGCTTAAGAGCGTCAAGAGGCCGGAGAGATGGGATGACCAGCTTTATCACAGCACTTCTGGCACTGGTAGCCGGATATTTTATTTATGGACGGCTGGTTGACCGTCTTTTTGGCGTTGAACCTGACCGTAAAACGCCGGCATTAACCAAGACAGACGGTGTCGATTTTGTGCCCTTGCCCTGGTACAAAATATTCCTGATCCAGTTTTTGAACATCGCCGGTCTTGGTCCTATTTTTGGCGCGATTATGGGGGCTCTCTATGGCCCTTCTGCTTTTCTCTGGATTGTTTTTGGCTGCATTTTTGCCGGTGCGGTTCACGACTATCTTTCTGGTATGCTGTCGGTCCGTCATGGCGGTCAGTCCATTCCGGAAATTGTTGGCACTTACCTGGGTGAAGGCTTCCGGCAATTTATGCGCGGGTTTTCTGTCATTCTGCTGGTACTGGTCGGCGTCGTCTTTATGATGGGGCCAGCAGGCTTACTGGCAAACCTGGGTGGCGAAGGTATTCTTGCAAAAAGCGGCTTTTGGCTGGCAGTGATTCTGGCCTATTACTTTATCGCGACCATCCTGCCGGTGGATAAGCTGATCTCCAAAATCTATCCGCTCTTTGGTGCCGCTTTGCTGATTATGGCTGTGGGGGTTGGCGGTATGCTGATTGTCAACGGGCTGCCTATTCCTGAAATCGGCACCGAAACGGTTCATCCGGCTGGTTTGCCTGCGTGGCCAATGCTGTTTGTGACCATTGCCTGCGGTGCAATCAGTGGCTTCCACGCAACCCAGTCACCTATGATGGCCCGCTGTTTGCCCACAGAAACTTATGGTCGTCGTGTATTCTACGGGGCGATGATTGCAGAAGGTGTTGTTGCCCTGATTTGGGCTGCTGCGGCAATGGCTTTCTTCCCCAATGGCATCGAGGGGCTGAATAACGTTCTGGCTCAGGGCGGTGCAGGCCTGGTGGTGAAAGAAATCTCCGTAGGCCTGATGGGGACATTCGGTGGGCTGCTGGCTATTTTGGGTGTGATTGCCTGTCCGATTACCTCCGGTGATACCGCATTCCGAAGTGTAAGACTGATTATCGCCGACACCCTGAATATGGAACAAACTTCAACCCAAAGTCGTTTAATGCTGGCTATTCCGGTGTTTGTCATTGGCTTTGTGCTGACTTTTATTGATTTCAATATCATCTGGCGCTACTTCGCATTCTCTAACCAGCTGTTGGCCACCATTGTGCTGTGGGCCGCTTCTATGTATCTGGTTAAGAATGGCAAATTCCACTGGCTGACCACTGCACCT
Organism: Endozoicomonas sp. 4G; assembly: GCF_023822025.1. Taxonomy (NCBI): domain Bacteria; kingdom Pseudomonadati; phylum Pseudomonadota; class Gammaproteobacteria; order Oceanospirillales; family Endozoicomonadaceae; genus Endozoicomonas; species Endozoicomonas sp. 4G. Next base: position 126,865 of record NZ_CP082909.1, read on the forward strand.
GCCATTTTTATGACCGCTGTGTGTGCCACTTATATTGTTATGGCCCCGGAAGGTCTGGGTCTGTCTACCGCCGTCGCTTATCCTGCCGGTATTGCGGTGGCTGTTTGCAGTTTTGTGCTCTTTAGCGTTCGCTCTCGACGTTTGATGGGTACCGCTGTGGCTGATGCCTGATCTGGCGTAGTCAAGCGCAGATGTGCATATTGTTTGCATCGAGCTTGTCGAAAAAGGGTAACGCCGTCGTTCGACAAGTTCAGTGTGAACGGTATGCCACCATTGTCTGGTCTTAAAGGGCAGTGATCAGGTAGGGAGTGTCACAAAGTCTTGAGCCTACCTGCATAATACAAAGGCCAGATTATATTCTGCCGCTCTTGCTCAACCCCTCCCACAGAGCCAATCAATTTGACCGTACGAGCCGGTTGGTATCGTTCTACATAAGATTTCAGACTTTTTGCCCGTGTGCGCTTACCGGATTTCACTTCGACCGGGAGGATCTCGCCATCATCCGTTTTAAAAAGAAACTCAATCTGAGCCTGTCTGAAGTCCCAGGAGTAGGTAGGATAACAACCGCTGGCTCTTAACTCGTTCTGGACAAAATTCTCAGCCAGATAGCCTTTGTGCTCATAGCTTTGCTGACGATGCTCCTGATAACTGATGTCCAGCATATGTCCCAGCAGCCCGATATCGAACAGGAACAGTTTGAAAAAATTTTCTTTGCGATAGGCAGACAGGGGAGATTTAGGTTCACAGTCAATTGGATAGCAGCGTGACATCAGTTTGCTTTTCTCGAGCCATTCGATAGGGCTGATTAAATCCAGATAGCTGCGTTTACGCTCGATCACACCGCTGAAGCGGTAACGTTTAACCGACGCATCGATGTTTTTGGAGAGCTGCAAGGGCACATTACGAAAAACCCTTTCTATGTGCTGTGCATTAACCTTTCCGCCATACTTGCCAAAGTCATGAAGATAGCCAGATAACAGGCGTTGGTGGATGGCTCGTATCTGGCTGCAACGTTCATTAATGCCATTGAGCTTTCCGCCATCAGCAAACCAGGTGTTTACTGCTTCAGGCATGCCGCCGACAAAGTAGTAATCCAGCAACAAGTCCCATAGTTTATTGTGAGCGGCCTGGATCTGAAGTCCTCGTCTGAAGGCTTCCAGGATTTTCATGTTTCCCGATGCCATGACAAACTCTTCAAAAGACATAGGGAACAGCTCCAGCGCTTCTACCTTGCCAACCGGGAACGAGTTCAGCAGGCCGATATTAGAGCCAGAGGCACACAGGTAGAGATCCGGGCGCTGCTCAGCAAAGAACTTCAACGAACTTAACGCCGCAGGGCACTCGCCAATTTCATCAAAAAACAGAAGATCACTACGGGCGTTAATGTCGACACTCAGTTCCAGCTCGATATTCAGAAGGATGTCCTGTGGGTTCAGACTGGCTTTAAACAGTCCGGCTAAATGGGGGTTAGCCAGAAAGTCCAGCTTGAGCACCCGGTTGAAGTGCTCTTTACCAAAACTTTCCTCTATCAGGTAAGACTTGCCTACCTGACGGGCACCATTCAACAGCAGAGGTTTGCGCTTTGGCTGCGTTTTCCAGTCCAGTAGCTGGGTATTGAGTAATCTATCCATGGTCACCAAAAGCTGTGGTTTGGATTCTATTGTAGAATAATAATCACTTTTTCGTACTTTATGGTATTAAAAAGTATTGTTTTTCGTACTTTTTAATAGATAAAAGGTTGTTCCCGACCTCCCTGCCCACTGAGCCTTGTATTTCAACAGTCGGAAAGATATAAGTCCGACTGATGAAGCTATTCTGTGTGGACAGTAAACAGGGTACTGCGGAAGAATTTGCTGCCAACCTTGCCATGGCCTCAAGAAACCTTCAGAAAGAAGTGCTGAGACTGCTTGATTTGCTTGCTCAGCACCAGACTACTGCTGCCGCATAAAACGACAGACGATTATGGATGCAGCCTCAGGGAGACACTATGCGTTATTTTCTGGCAATACTTCTACCTCCGATCGCCGTACTTTTATGTGGCAAGCCGGGTCAGATGATCCTTAACATTATTCTCACCCTGCTGGGATGGATTCCCGGAATCATTCATGCGCTGTTTGTTGTCAACAGTCATCTGGCAGACAAGCGTAATCAGAAAGTGATTGAGGCCATTAAAGGTCAGGAAGATTAGGCATGTGCTTGTGGTGGCTTGATCAAAGACTCCGCTGGAATACCCAAGCCTTCATGCAGCCTCCAGATCATTTTCAACGTAAGAGAGCGTTTACGATTGAGAATCTCATAGACTCGATTGCTCTTGCCAATCATGGGTTCGAGATCTTTGACTGTTAGTCCTTTACGCTCCATCTCGAACTTGATGGCTTCGACAGGGTCGGGCAAGTCTAAAGGGAAGTGCTTTGATTCATAAGCTTCGATAAGCGTCACCATAACATCCAGTTTTTCGCCTTCAGGAGTATCAGCGCCAGCCTTCATGAGGCCTTCTACTTCTCTTAATGCTGCTCGGTAGTCGGCATCGGTTTTAATCGGTTTGATGTCCATAGTTTTCTTCCCGCTATTAGATGGTGTGTACATCGATTTTGTCGTATTGTCTATGGGTGCCAATGAATCGGATGTATACAACGCGATAGGCATAGTTGATCCAAACGACCAGTCGATATTTGTTTCCCGCAATATTAAAAACTACGCGCCCGTCTTTGAGTATGCTTGCATTTCTGAAGTCCTGCTTTACATCGGCAGGTGTACTCCAGTCTGCCGCTAGCGCATGTCGATACCAGACGAGCGCGGGCTCTTTAGCATCCTGGTGTTCTGAGTGTTTTTCCCAGAAAGCTTTCAGTGTTGATAAAGCAATGATTCTCATAATGCCAATAATAGTCCCGAAATGGGACTTATTCAAATATAGTAGAATGGAGAATCAACATAGTAGATGAGATTGCGTGGCGAAGTTAGGTGCAGGCGAAAACACATCTTGATAATAAAAATAGAAAGTCCCGATGGCTATGACTGCAACCCCTTCTTCGAAGGCGTCGTTTTGAGCGTCTCCAAGAGCTACCAGATTTGCAACTATAAGGTTTTTTTCTGGCGATACTTCTACCCCCGATCGCCGTCGTTAAGTCCGACAGGCTGCTAGCAAAAACACCAGAGTGTCCTAGAATACTTACTGTTGTTATACGGCAGTAGGTTCGATTATGTTGATGCAAAAGACAAGCCAAAGCTTTCTGCCCGCGCTATTGGTGGCTGTGTTCTTACTCTCTTCCCCGAATGCTTCCTCCGATGGTTTCGGGCACATAGAATTCTTACAGAAAATCGGGGCTGATAAAGATCAAGATGTTTACATAGTTACGCCAGTGCAGGATCCATCGGATGCATGCGTTGATTGGGTCTCACCGGCCTCTGTGCTGACGGTTCCGGGAAACGGACGAACTATGAGTATTCATTACGTTGATACGGGTATCTGTGACAGGTCTTGGGCTTCCGTGCTGTTCAAGGTAAAAGGCAAAGATCATTCTGAAAGATCAGCCCAACTTTTGTGGTTTAAAGATTTGCATCAGAATGCCTATGCAGTGATAGGCGAAGATGCAGATCCAGACGGATTGTTATGGATTGACAATAGCGATAGCAGCAAGATTAAAGTCTGGGTCAGTTATGATCCTGGTGCAGCTGAGCTCTGATATCCGTACACCCCTGGTTCTCACGCTCCAGATTATCAATGGCACCCAAACTCCGCTCAGGCTCATGGCCTTGACGCTATTTCTTCAAGCCAATAAAAGAGCCCTGCAGGTCGATGACCTACAGGGCTCTGTGTTGGTGGAGGCGGCGGGAATTGAACCCGCGTCCGCCGATTCTCAGCCTTCGGCTCTACATGCTTAGATCCGCCTTTAGGTTTAACTCAATAACGACCCAGCGGTCGGGGTTCTACTGAGCGATCCTGTTAAGTTTTAGCTGGCCAGCTACAGGCACGCCGGGCCTCGCGAGTCTACTTACGATGACAGTCCAAAAACCGGCCAGCAGACGAGCCGGAAAGACTGGGAGACTCGTAGGGTTTAGCTACGATCAGGCTGCAAATGCAACACCTTGTTCGAAGGTGTCGTTTTGAGCGTCTCCAAGAGCTACCAGGTTGGCAACTATAAGGTTTGTAGTGTTTTGATTAACGAGAACCACTACGTCCTCGGCATGCACCTAAGGTTTCAATACCGTCGTCGAATCCAGATCGCCCCCGGATCAAAACTTTATGGAACCCTTTAGTTATAGGTTATCTACAGAATTAAGCCAATTTTTTATTAATTCACATTTTTACGTGCAATAAAGTGTAGATTCATCACACTTTATTGCGCATAAAAGTGTTATAAAGGTCGATTTTTACAGACGTTCAATAACCGACGCTGTTTTTACCTCATAAGCCAGTCTGGTGACAGGTTGTTTGATGACCACACAAGAAAAACTACCCAACACACTGACCACAGCCAGTTTGCTGTCGTCTAAAGTGCCCGAACAGCCTGACAGGTCACTCAGTATCTGTCTGCTGTGTTATCGCAGCCATCCCTTCGTGGGCGGTCAGGGTATTTACCTCAAGTACCTGAGCAAGGCGCTGGTAGAAGCAGGCCATAAGGTGGACGTTATTTCTGGCCCTCCCTATCCGGATCTTGATCCCCGGGTCGGCCTGATTGAAATCCCCAGTCTGGATCTGTTCAGTCTTGACAGCCATGTCACCGCCCTGAGGCCCAGGCACCTGAAATCCTGGTCTGACTTTTTTGAATGGTGGGCCATGCTGACCGGAGGGTTTGCAGAGCCCTACACATTTACCCGTCGGGTCGTGAAATATCTGCGCAAAAACGGTCATGACTACGACATTATTCACGACAACCAGAGTCTGGGCTATGGTCTTCTGGAGCTGCAAAAGCAGGGCATTCCTGTTGTTGCCACTGTCCACCATCCCATAACCCGTGACCGACAACTGGCCCTGGATGCTGCGCCCGACTGGCAGCACCGTCTGTTGATCCGCCGCTGGTATTCCTTTCTGAACATGCAGGGCAAAGTGGTTCGTGGACTGAAGCACATCGTCACCGTTTCAGAGCAATCCCGGGGCGATATCGCTGAAGCCTTTGAGCGTCCGTCTGACGACATCAGTCTTATTTATAACGGGATTGATACCGAAACCTTCAGCCCTCAGCCCGATATTGAGCGTAAACCATTCAGAATTATGACCACGGCTTCGGCGGATCAGCCTTTAAAAGGTTTAAAATACCTTCTGGAAGCCATGGCGTTGTTAAAACCCGACTATCCTGAGCTGGAACTTCTGGTAGTTGGCAAACTGAATAAAGAGGGTCAGACAGCAAGGCAGTTGCAACAACTGGACCTTGGCTCAGCGGTCAGGTTTGTGTCCGGCATTTCCACTGAACAAATGGTGGCGTACTATTCTGAAGCCGCTATTGCTGTATCCCCTTCGCTTTATGAAGGTTTTGGGCTGCCCGCTGGCGAAGCCATGTCCTGCGGCTGTGCGGTGATTTCTTCAGACGGTGGCGCCCTGCCCGAAGTGGTGGGCGATGCTGGCCTGATTGTCAAAACGGGTAACAGCAAAGCTCTGGCACAAGCCTTGCGGACGCTGTTAGAAAACCCTGAAAAACGGGTTGAATACGGTCAGCTGGGCCGACAGAGAATTCTGGAAACTTTCTGCTGGAAAGTAGCCGCCAGACAGTTCAGCCACTATTACCAGAACCTGCTGGATAGCAAACAACAACCCGAAGAATTAAAAGCCACAGTGGCTGCCGATGCTGACCTTGACCAGCAAACCGCTGTCAGCAGCTGATGCCAGGGGATAAGTGAGACAAGATGCAAACCATAGATTTTAATCGTCTGAAGTTGCGCAGTGGCGATAAAGTGTTGGACGTGGGTTGCGGTGAGGGCCGTCATGCCATTGCTGCCTGGCTGGAGGCCAGGGTGGATGTGACCGGGATTGACCTGTGCGAAAAAGATTTGCAAACAGCCCGTGGCAGGCAGCAGGAATCGATTCCATTTCTGCAGGAGTCAGACGACGGTCGCAGTATTCGCTTTATTCAGGGCAACGCTCTGGAGCTGCCTTTTGAAGACAACGCGTTCGACAAAATAATCTGTTCCGAAGTGCTGGAGCACATTCCTGATTACCAGGGAGTGCTGGCTGAGATCAAACGGGTACTGAAGCCCGATGGTTTGCTGGCAGTCAGTGTTCCACGAGCCTGGCCGGAAGACATCTGCTGGCGACTGAGCAAGGCTTACCATGAGGTTGAAGGCGGCCATATTCGCATCTTTAATGCCACGCACCTTCGCCATGATATTGAATCGCTGGGCTGGCGTCGTTATTCACGGCACTGGGCTCACGCTCTGCACGTTCCTTACTGGTGGCTGAAGTGCTGGAAGTGGGAGCAGCCTTCCAAGCTGGTGGATTATTACCACAAGCTGCTGGTATGGGATCTTATGAAAAAGCCGAAGGTGACTCGTATTACCGAAAAGCTGCTTGACCCGGTTATGGGCAAAAGTGTGGTGATGTATTTCGAATGGGAGCCGGGCAGAGGCAAAGCCGACGATACGGACAAGGAGGTTTGTTATGGATAGCCTGCTGCTGACCAAAGGCCTGTTTCCAATAGATTTTCTGAACAAGACAGCGGAGCACATCCTGTCCATACAGCTGGACGATGGCAGCATTCCCTGGTTTACCGGTGGCAAGCTGGACCCCTGGGATCATACCGAAGCCGCCATGGGGCTGAGTATCATTGGTCATTATCCAGAAGCAGAAAGGGCTTATGACTGGCTGCGAAAAGAACAGCTGGAAGACGGCAGCTGGTACGCCAACTATCAGGATGGCAAGCCTCTGTACAGTGACAAACGAGAAACTAACTTTGTCGCCTATGTGGCGACCGGTGTCTGGCATCACTACCTGATTACTGAAAATACCGGGTTTCTGGCACTGAACTGGCCAATGGTCGAAAGTGCTATCCAGTTTGTACTACGACAACAGTCGCCTACGGGTGAAATCTACTGGGCCGTTACAGAAGAGGGCCAGCCAGAAAAAGATGCACTGATTACCGGCTGCTCTTCGATTCTGAAAAGCCTGGAATGCGCCATTCTGATCGCACAGGCCCTGAACAAAAAGGTTGAGACATGGCACCATGCCTGGCAACGGCTGGCGCAGGCCCTGAAGTATCATCCTGAGAACTTTGACCGCACCTGGGAAAGCAAAGAGCGTTTTTCCATGGACTGGTTTTACCCCATTCTGGCCGGTGTCTTCCGTGGTCAGGAAGCCCGTGACCGAATCCAGATATCCTGGGACAAGTTTGTGCGCAAGGATATCGGCTGTGTCTGCGTCAGCGATCAACCCTGGGTCACCATTGCCGAATCCTGCGAGCTGACCATGGCACTGCTGGCCGCGGGTGAACACCAGAAAGCCACCCAGCTTTACAGCTGGCTGCACAACTGGCGCGACAGCGATGGTGGCTATTGGACCGGCTATCAATACGCTGAAGACGTGATCTGGCCCCAGGAGAAAACCACCTGGACAGCCGCTGCTATTTTGCTGGCAGCCGATGCTTTGACCGAGCACACCGCGGCTTCTCGTCTGTTTTTGGAGTCGAGCCTTGAAATAAAACCGGAAGTGGAATTGCCAGAAACCGAAGAGGCTCTGGCAGCAGTGAACCATTAACGACGGCGGAACAGTCCCAAGGTGTTGACCATCGGCAGCTCTTCAAACAATCCCGAGGCTTTCGCCTGTTTCCAGATATTGTAAGGCGCCTGTCCACCGTCTTCGGGATTGGGAAAGATGTCGTGTATGGCCAGAATACCACCGGGCCTGATAAAGCTGACCCAGCTGCGAAAATCCGTCTGGGCCGCCTCTTCACTGTGGCCACCGTCAATAAACACCATGCCCAGAGGCGTGGCCCAGTGACGGGACGCTACCGCAGAAGGAGCAACAATTGGGACAACCGTATCCTCCAGCCTGGCTTCACGCAGAGTGGTTCGGAACGCTTTGAAACTGTCCATCTGTTGAATGCTGGCATCGTAGAGGTCACTGTCGTGGTACTCTTCTCCCAGCTGGTGCTCCTCTGAACCCCGGTGGTGATCCACGGCGTAGAGCACACTGTTATTTTGCTGGCAGGCAGCGCCCAGGTAGACCGTGGACTTGCCACAGTAGCTGCCAATTTCCAGACAGGGACCCAGCTGGCTGGCTGCCAGTGCGAACTGGTAAAGGGCTTCACCTTCATCCGGTGCCAGAAAGCCTTTCACTGAGTCGATATTGAGGGGCAGTTGTACAGGCATAGCTTTTTTTAAAGAAATCGTTCGTTTTTTCATTTTATACGTCGGAAGTAGTTCAGTCAGACGACTGGCCTCAGCGGCATAATAACAAATCAGGCTTGAGCAGTGCGTAAAAATCATAAACCTTTCTGGATCAAGAAGCTCTCGGATCGCTGGCAGCAGTTTTATATCCAGCACTTTTTCAGCAAACATTTTGAACATCTGGGTGAACACCCTATGGTCGTTCACCCTTCCACGGTCAATGTTCATGGTGCCGGTATTGCCATCGGTCGTTTTGTCCACCTGCTCAGTATCCGTCATAACCCGGTCAGTCTTTCGACCTGGAGCGGCCGGGGCATCCAGGGTGAAATTAACATAGGTGATTATTGCCTGATCTCCCCGGGAACAACGATCTCCTCAGCCGCCAGCATTAGCATAGGCGACAACTGTATGCTTGCCGCCGACTGCTACCTGTCCGACAGTGACTGGCACGGTCTCTATAACCGACTGCGACCCTTCCGGTGCAGCAAAGCCATTGTTCTGAAAGATAATGTCTGGCTGGGGCATGGCGCCAAAGTCGGCAAAGGCGTCACCATCGGTGAGAACAGTGTAGTCGCAGCAGGTGCAGTGGTTGTAAAAGATGTTCCCGCCAATTCGGTGGTGGGTGGCAATCCGGCTAAAGTCATCAAAAAGCTGAACCCCCGTCGGCGGATGCTGAAAAGAGAATTTATGTTTCGCGACAGTGATCATTATCTTCAGATGCAGCAAGAACTGGATCGCTACGTTTCAGGGGGAAATACCCTGATAGGCTGGGTTCGTCACAAGCTGTTTCCCAGAAAGGGTGATTAACTGAGGCGCCTGGAAGCAGACAGGCAAAACAGGAATCCGGCCCCCAAAACGGTGAAAAGCCCTGTAAAGACAGGGCATTTTAAGATTGCGCACTTGGTAGTTTTTCATGATCCATCAAACAGTAATTGCACTGTTTTCATAGATAGTGCCTGTCCGAAAACCCTCAACCACGTGAAAACATAGGCTTATAGCCCAATATAGGGAACGAAGATTTTCCACAACGAGCCTTTTCCGCTTATGCGCCAAACCATCAACCCACAAATGCAGCTTGGCGAGGTTGACATCTCTGCCATTACATTCAACCTCAGGTCAAGGGACGATATTCCTCGAATGAAAGCATACCTCATAATGAGAAGGTTTTTTCTTTATTCGAACGTCATACTGAATGGATCAGCAAAGGTAAGGCTGGCACCCCTATGGAGCTTGGCCTCAGAGTCTGCGTATTACAGGATCAGTTTGGCTTTACCCTGCACCATCTGGTCATAAAGCAGGCAGTCCAGACAAGTAAAAAAGCGGCCTGAAAAGAGAAACTGGCTTGTTGGCAACCAGGTTCACCTTTGGGTGAGGATGCCCTGTGCCCAAAAATCGGGAAGTTGTTCATAAAATGAACAGAAATTAACCAAAAAGTAGCACCCTCAAATAAGTAGGCTAAATTTTAATCAAAAAATTTTGGCTGCTGCCTGCTGCATCGGATTATTTGTGGGTTTTCGGGCAGGCACCTAGTGGTAAGTTTTAACTCTATCAATGACTATCCGCACTGATGCAAGGATAGCCAATCTTCGCCCTGAGGGCAGGCGGCTGGTAGAACGCATAACAAAGGTTTCCCACATCGCAAAGACAGGACTATGCTTCAGGCAATCCAACAGGGTTCTGGAAAGTAGTTTTTAGGTAAATCAGGTACTGGCGCTGTCTGGCCGTTGTGCGACAATTGTTCGCTAATATTTTTTGTCGCTACATTACAGGTGTCTCGGGAGGTCTTATGGTTTCTGAAATTTTCAATCCAGAACATTGGCAGGAAGTGGATGGCTTTGAATTTGAAGACATCACCTATCACCGGGCCAGGCATCAGGGAACCGTGAGAATTGCTTTTAACCGACCCGAGTGTCGAAATGCTTTTCGACCCAAAACAGTGGATGAGCTGTTCCGGGCACTGGAACATGCAAGAACCTCCAGCGATGTGGGTGTTGTGATTCTGACGGGCAATGGCCCATCGCCGAAAGATGGTGGTTGGGCTTTCTGTTCCGGGGGCGACCAGCGTATTCGTGGCAAAGACGGCTACAAGTATGAGGGCTTGCCCCAGGATGAGATCGATCCGGCCCGTTTGGGGCGTTTGCATATTCTTGAAGTTCAGCGACTGATCCGGTTTATGCCCAAGGTAGTGATGGCGGTGGTGCCTGGCTGGGCCGCAGGCGGTGGTCATAGCCTGCATGTTGTTTGCGACCTGACACTGGCGTCGGCAGAACACGCGGTTTTCAAACAGACCGATCTGGATGTGGCCAGCTTTGATTCGGGTTATGGTTCAGCTTATCTGGCCAAGATGGTCGGGCAAAAAAGGGCCCGTGAAATCTTTTTCCTGGGGCTGGATTACTCTGCCCAGGAAGCCTTTGAAATGGGCATGGTCAACAAAGTAGTCCCCCACGCAATGTTGGAAGAAGTGGCACTGGAATGGGCCGGTATTATCGGTGAGAAATCCCCCACAGCGGTTCGTATGATGAAATTTGGCTTGAACATGACCGATGATGGTATGGTGGGCCAGCAGCTGTTTGCCGGCGAAGCGACTCGACTGGCTTACGGTACGGAAGAAGCCAAAGAAGGGCGTGATGCCTTTCTGGAAAAGAGACCTAAGGATTTTTCTCGCTTCCCTTATCACTATTAGGAAAACAAGAAAGCAACGCTCAAAGGTGGTGAATTTGTCTGTAAATAATGTAGTGCTTGAGCAAACGGGTCCGGTTCTGATCGTAACCATAAACCGACCGGAAAAAAAGAATGCCCTGACCCGTGCTATGTACACCGATATGGCCAGGGCCCTTGCCGATGCTGACAACAATGATGCTGTTCGTGTTGTCCTGATTCAGGGGTGCGTAGAGGCCTTTACAGCAGGGAATGACCTGGGAGATTTCCTGAGTGAAGACCTGGGGCTGGACTCCCCGGTAATGACGTTCCTTCGTCAACTGGTCGCCTTTGAAAAGCCCCTGGTGGCCGCGGTCAGCGGTGTCGCTGTCGGCATCGGTGTCACTATGCTGTTGCACAGTGACCTGGTTTACATTGCTAAAAACGCCCAGTTGAGATTACCGTTTGTGAATCTGGCCCTGGTGCCAGAGGCAGCCTCCAGCCTTCTGTTGCCCCAGGTGATGGGTCATCAGCGTGCTTCAGAACTGTTGATGCTGGGTGATTTTTTTGATGCAGAAACGGCCCGGGATTACGGAATTGCTAATGAAACTGTGGATACCGATCATATCTTTGAACATGCTCTGGCCAAGGCGGAATCCTTGGCCGCCAAGCCGTTAGAATCACTAAAGTACACTAAGCAGTTGCTTAAGCAGTCCTATCGCAGTGATGTGGAAAAAAGACTGCACGACGAGGCCATTCTTTTTGCTGAACGACTTCAGTCGGATGAAGCCCGTGACATTATGGCTACCTTTATGGGGAAAGCCTGATAGTCAGTGACGGATCATAACCATCAGGCTCCTGCGCCAGAAAGTCCGCTTATTGAACCGGAGACAAAAGCCCTGTCCACTGCCACCAGCTCATGGAGAAGAGTACAAACGTCAGCAGACAGGCCAGGGTCAGTAGCAAACCGATCCGTGCAAATGTTTTGGCCTGAAAGGTGCCGGTTGAATAAGCCACCATGTTTTGGGGTGAATTCACCGGCAGGATCATCCCAAAGCTCACGGCAAACAGTTGCAGCAGTACCAGTCCCATGGCGTTATGCATCATAGTGTCTGGCAGGGTGTCGGTAAAAGCCAGGAACACCGGCAGTAATGCCACGGTCAGGCTCATTGCTGAAGCAAATCCTAAATGCATGACCACCGTAAACAACGTCATCACAAACACCAGCAGGGTCAGCGACATGGTGTGAATTTCCATGGATGAAAAACAACGTTCTGCCAGCCAGGCCGCGGCACCGGTGCTGACCAGTTGCTGACCCAGGCTGATGCTGATGCCAAACATGACGATGACGCCCCAAGGAATGCGCTTCTCTACCTCTTTCCAGCTTGCAAAGACACCGATTCCCGGTAACAGCAGACAAACGGACATCAGCAACATGGTGGCGGGAACGGTAATGTGATGAAGCGTGCCTTCTGTTACCCAGAGGCTGATCAGGAGAAGGGTAAACAGAGCCAGCTTTTTCTGTGCTAAGGACCAGGGTTCGGAAGAGGTGTTCAGGCAGTTGCTGATGTCTTCGTTCAGCGACTGTCCTTTTACCTCTGCTCTCAAAATGAAATACAGGATGACCGTCATCAGTGCCGACCAGGGACCGGCATGGATCAGCCATTGAATCCAGGTCATGGCGAAGCCACTGTGTTCAGACATCAGTTCAAGGCCTGCCACGTTGTGGCCGGTGGCTGTCATGACGCCAACATTCCAGATGGTACTGACCTGGGCTGCACCGATCATCAGTATGGCAGCCAGACGGCTTTTGGGGTCGAGACCCAGTGTAGCGATGACGCCTGCCAGAATAGGAACCTGTACGGCAGTACGTCCTGTCGGCGAGGGTATCATAAAGGAAAACACCACCCCCACCAGCAGGCAGCCGGCAATAATGGCGCCGGGACTGGGGCGGATGCGTGACAGAATGGCCAGGGCAATGCGTTTGTCCAGTTCAGTGGACTGCATAGCGGCCGCCATGATCAGGGCTCCGGCTATAACAATGATGCTGGGGGATGAGAAGCCTTTCATGGCCAGCCCCAGGGCTTTGCTGGTGCCCAGGATGGCACCGGTTTCACTGCTGGGGACAATACCCGTCAAAAGGGTAACCAGTGCCGCAATAAGCAGGGCGCTGATGGGATAAGCCAAAGCTTCTGTGACCCAGAGAATAACCGCCATAACCAGAATGCCGAGCATAATCTGGCCATAGGCGGTTAAGCCTTCCAGGGGCAAAGAGATCACCAGAAGCAGTGCGCAGAACGACAGGGGAACAGCCAGTCTTGCAGTCCATTGCTTCACAGCTGAAGGGGTTTCAAGGTGGCTGGACATGATACAACCTTATTCATTTATTAGTTTTCGGAGGGATGAAACACTAAAGTTTAATAAAAAATGAGGTTCTTGCAGGATTAATCACTACCAATTACAAATCTTTGCAGTGTTAAGTACTTTTGTTCCATATCTTCTGTATCTTCCAGCAGGTCTTCAGAATCCTTCAGGTGACCCTCCGGGGTGTGACGTTCCGACAGTTTTTCGGTGAGTTCCTGGCAGTAGAAGACCTGTTCTCTGGCCGAGGTCTGGCCAGCTTCCGGTGATAATGGATGTTTGAAGGCAGCAGGGCCCACGGCTGTCAGGGTGAGAATGCTGTTATGAGACTTAAGCGTTTCAACGGCAGGCTCGAGTGTCGTCTTTTCCGGTGAAAAAGTAGACAGAGACGCTTGTCTCAAGTGTTCCGGCTGGATGCCCCGTTTGGGCAATTCTATCTGTATCGCTACCGTTTCAAACCAGACCGCCAGAATCTGCTGGCGTATGGCTGCTGATTCCTCAGGGGTGGCCTGATGATGTTGAAGGTATGCCTCTGCCGCCTGAAGAAACTGGCACATTGGTGCAGGGAGTTCCATGTCCATCTGGATGGATTCCCGGTTTTCGATGTGAACCGTTTTCAACTGCAAGGGTTTATTTTTGATTGAGAGGTGGAGTTTTTGTAATTCCTCTGTGAGCGTATATTGGCTTTCGTCCTCGAAACCTTCTTTCCTTTCGATCAGGTTGAGCCGGATACCGGCTTGAACGTGGTCTCTTACACCAGAAAGTGCAGGTGCCTGATGACCGAATCGCTGCCGCATATTTTCGACCAGTGTGTCGCTGAATGACGGGTCGGTCACCGTCACGTTAAAAGGACTCTTTGCCGGGAGAGCGATGGCAGGCTCGGGTAATGAAAATGCACCTCGACAGGCTATGCGCACTGGCGGCCTGGACTGCTCCTCTTTGGCGGCTTCATGGAATCTATTATCAAGGGTTTCTGTTTCCAGATAGCCGACACTGGCAGCGTTAAGTGTTGCCCCGGCATTGATCAGCAGGTCAGCAGGGACTTTGTTCCTGTGGGTGTTTTGCTCACTTTGATGTTCCAGATGAACGAGGTATTTTCCGTCTTGCTGATCAGGCGCTTCAATATCCACGACCCTGGCATTGGAGACCATTTTAAGGGGGGATGGTTCAAGCTTTGTCATCTCCAGCGCTTGTTTCCAGAGAGCCTGATACAGGGGGGCTGCGGTAATTTCTCCAAACCCGTCCGGGTCAAGCCGTCCTGAGTTGCTGTTGAACAGAGCGTCAAACGGTTCACCGAGATAAAAGCGTAATGTTTCGAGCCATTGTGGGTCGAGCCGCAATATCGCAGTGGGAGCAAAGAGAGGCTCGGCGCTCAATAACAGGGTGACATCGGCACCTGCTTCAACCTGTGTCAATGCCGCCAGCAGGCCGTGAAGGTCTGAGCCATCAATGACAACCTGTGGGTGGTATTCGGCCTCCTGATGTTTATCCAGAAGCCAGCGGTTAAGGTGGGCATCAATGGCAGGGCTGTTCAGGCTGGCAAGATCATACAGTTTCGATAATGTTTGCCTGGCGTTGTCGTCGGGCCAGTTGCGTCCATCCAGCAGCAGGGAATCTCCCCATTTTTTTCCGAGCTGCCGGGCTACTTCCAGTTTCTGCTTTTTGGCCGCGATAATGGCCTGTAGTTCTTCCCCGGCAGGGGTTTTCCCTTCGTTGAGTTTGTCTCTGATGGCAACCGGGTCAATCTCTTTCAGTTGATCAACCAGCTGGGCGAAAGGCTCGTATTCGGTGCTGTAGGTTAATAGTTCATCCTTGAGTTTCTCCCTGACATCCACCAGTTTTGCCATGGCTTCCAGAGGAAAGTCACTTTCATCGGGGTCATCGATTTCAAAGCCCAGCTCTTCCATTAATTCATCGGTATCTTTGACCTGCTCAAGAAATTCCAGCTGAAAAGCATCGACTCTTATGGTTGGATCGCCGTCAGGGTAGAGTATTTTGCGAAAACTGAGTTGATCAATATCCCGGACCAATTCCTGGGTCAGTTTGAAGCGCATTGGGGTGCTGATTTGACTTATTTCATCGATGCATTGGCTGAAGGCTTCGGGCGACATATCGGTTTTCAGTGCTCGAACCGCCTGCCACTTTTGTTCGGTTTGCCGTTTGTTGAAATAAGAAGACAGACCTGCAGCGGCAAAGTTTTGCTCCAGTTGCGCTTTCAATTCATCTGCGCTGTCGGACGTGTCTTTTTCGAGAAACTCACAGGTGTAGTACAACCACAGAAACGAGTCTGCGTCTGCAAGATTAGCGGTAGGGAGCTTTGCCTCCAGCTCTTGTCGAGCCTCTTCGAGCATGAGCAGGGGGGATTTCGGAAAGATAACAGGGCGCTCAGGCTGATTGGTCTGACCGGGAGGCCCGTCTACCTGGAAAACCGGGACATAAGGGGTTTGTTCCCGCAACGTTACCGGTGTCGGGTCGTCGGGGATAGGTTCTTCAGCCGGTGGCGTTACCGTAATGGTCGGCGGCGTAAAGGTAACAGGAGGTATTTCCTGAGGCGTGCTTTTTTGAATTACTTTGATTGGGCCATTGCTTTTCATAGCATCAGCAAATGGGCGCCTGCCGGGGTTACCGGATAATTGTTTGATCGGTCCATTGGATTCCATGGCGTCCAGCAGCCGGACTTTTCTCTTCGGTAAAGGCCGGGTGGGAACGGGCTCTTTTTTCTGGAAAGGGCTTAACATCAGAGCTTCGTTTTTGGCGATCGCTTTGGCTCTCTTGTTCGATAAAAAAGTGTACCGGCGAGCTTTGGCGCCATCAAAGATCTGTTTTCGCAGGGATAGACTGCTTTCAGAATCGTCAAGGACGCTGATCACCATTTCACTGAGTTGTCTTTCAGCAACCTCGTTTCTAAGGTGTGAACGCTTCCATTGGTCTTTCTCCAGAAGTTCTTTTGGAGAGGTCTCTACCACGAGCCGACCATCGTGCATAGTGACACGAAAGGCCCGCCCTTCGCTGGCAGCCTGGTCAATGAGTGTCAGATTATGACTTACTTGCTCTTGAATGGTGGGCATGTCAGTGCCTGACCTGGTGTAATCCGTCTCTTTATTTAGCGGCACCGAGTCAGGTCGGTGAAGAGTAAAAGAAAATAATGCTTCATTCTTAACCTCGACAGGGCAGGCTGGTAGAATCCCTATCCCGCTTAACAGGCAAAACGGTTTATGGGTTTCTGTATATGACCCAAACAATTGGATTGGTGCTAGCTGGTGGCCGGTCTTCCCGGATGGGGCAGGACAAAGCTCGCCTGCTCTGGCAGAACATTCCCCTGTTCCAGCATATGCAAAACCTGTTGTATGAATCGGGTGTCGACAGGGTGCTGCTCAGCGGTGCCCAGTTTGGCAACAGGGCGCTGGCGGATAAAATACCGGGCAAAGGGCCTCTCAGTGGTATTCATGTGGCTATTGATGTTCTACCCGATGGTGTCAACCTGCTGGTGGTACCGGTGGATATGCCTTTATTGCCACCGGAAGCCTGCCGGGAGCTGGTATCAGCCATTGCTGAGCAGGGCAGGGCGGTTATGTTTGAAACCTTCTCTCTGCCGCTTGTTCTGCCTGTCAACAGCCAGCTGCGAAGTGCTGTTAATCGTGCGCTGAGCAGCCAGGATCACAAAGACTATTCTCTCAGGCGGCTGTTTGATCGTTTGCAGGGTGTGACTGTCCCGCTGCCTGAGGAAATGGTCGTGCATTTCCAGAACACCAATACCCCCGATGAGTGGCATCGTGCTCAGACAGCCATGAGCAGAGCGGAACAGCCCTGAGCGGAAGACAGCCCTGAGCGGAAGACAGCCCTGAGCGGAAGACAGCCCTGAGCGGGAAAAACCTAACGGTATCAACGGAGATCTGATGGCTCATAAACAAGTAACTGAATTTGTACCCCTGAACATTGCGGTACTGACTGTTTCTGATACCCGTACCGAAGAAACAGATACCTCTGGCCATCTGCTGGTGGATAACCTGACCGCCACCGGCCATAAACTGGCGGACAAGGCGATTGTCAAAGACGACATCTACAAGATTCGTGAAGTGGTATCCCGCTGGATCGCCTCGGACAATGTTCAGGCCGTTCTGGTCACGGGCGGTACTGGATTTTCCGGTCGTGACAGCACTCCGGAAGCCTTACTCCCCATTTTTGACAAGGAAGTAGACGGCTATGGCGAGCTGTTCCGGCAACTCTCCTATGACCAGATTGGTACGTCCACCATCCAATCAAGAACCATTGCCGGCTTTGCCAATGGTACCGTCATTTTTGTCATGCCGGGTTCCAATAATGCCTGTAAGACTGGCTGGGAAGGCATTATCAGAGAGCAGCTGGACAGTCGACACCGGCCCTGCAACTTTGTTGAGCAACTCAAAAAGGTTGAAGACTGATGTCGCTGACCCATACCAATGACGAAGGCAAGGCCAGCATGGTGGATGTGGGTGACAAAAACGTCACCCGCCGTGAAGCCAGGGCAGAAGGTTTCGTGGTGATGAAACCGGAAACATTGGCGCTGGTGGCTGACAATGGTCTGAAAAAAGGCGATGTGCTGGCGGTAGCCCGCATTGCTGGCATCCAGGCGGCCAAACAGTGCGGCAACCTGATACCTCTGTGTCATCCGTTAATGTTGAACTTTATCGGCGTAGAGTTTGAACTGGAGCCTGAACAAAGCCGCATCCGGATCGAGACCTGCTGTCGTTTAAGCGGTAAAACCGGTGTTGAAATGGAAGCCCTGGCAGCCGCTTCTGTGGCAGCTTTGACAATCTATGACATGTGCAAGGCCGTCGATAAGGATATGTGCATCGAAGGTGTGCAGGTGCTTGAGAAAAGCGGTGGCAAGAGTGGTCACTACAAAGCGGCTGGTTAACCATTACAGAGGAGAGTGAGTCCTGTGATTAAGGTTCTTTTTTTCGCCAGCTACCGGGAAAAGCTGGGTATCGACAGTCTGGAACTGGCTGATAAGCCAACGAATCTTTCTGAGCTTCGTGATGTGCTCTGCAAAAAAGGGCAAGACTGGCAGGAAGTGGTTAATGATTCACGTACTCTGGTGGCCCTGAATCAGACCATGACCCGCAAGAATTTTGAAATAAAAGAAGGCGACGAAATTGCATTCTTTCCTCCCGTCACCGGAGGCTAATCATGATTTCCATACAGCAGGATGACTTTGATCCCGGCTTTGAACAGGATCTGCTCAGCGGCAACACCGGTACCGGTGCCCTGGTGACTTTCACTGGATTGGTGAGAGATGAAAACCTTGGGGACGATGTCGGTGGGCTTTATCTGGAACATTATCCGGGTATGACCGAGAAGGCGCTTCAGGACATTATTGATGAAGCCGCTGAACGCTGGCCACTGCAAGCCATCAAGGTGATTCATCGGGTCGGGCCGCTTAAGCCGGGTGACAGAATTGTTTTTGTCGGTGTCGCCAGCGCCCACCGCAAAGCGGCCTTTGAGATCTGTGAGTTTGTTATGGACTACCTGAAAACCCGCGCTCCTTTCTGGAAAAAAGAAACCACATCCGAAGGCGATCGCTGGGTGGACGCCAGGGAGTCCGATGAGCAGGCGGCGAAACGCTGGGAGCCAGAATCATTGTGAACTATTGGCTGGGTATTGGGCTGGGTATTGCGACGCTGTTGTTGAGTGTCAGTGCCACCGCCGACACGCTTCGGGTAGCCGTGTCTGCCAACTTTAAGCCGGTGCTGGAATATCTGGCTGAACGGTTTGAGCAGCAAACAGGTCATCAGGTGAGTATCTCGTCGGCGTCTACCGGAGTGCTGTACAACCAGATTATGCACGATGCGCCTTTTGACCTTTTTTTCTCAGCCGACCAGGCCAGACCCCTGGAGTTGGAACAAAAGGGAAAAACACTGTCAGAAAGCCGAAAGACTTACGCCTATGGACGTCTGGTGCTTTGGGATCGAACCAGCCATGTCAAGCCATTGTCCATTGATCAGCTCAAGGATTGGCAGGGTAAATTAGCTATTGCCAACCCCGCAACGGCACCTTACGGGCTGGCGGCTGAACAGTCGCTGGAAAAACTGGGTTTGTGGAAAAGTTATCAGGGGCGTCTGGTACAGGGAGCGAACATTCAGCAGACATGGCAGTTTGTTGCCAGTGGTAATGTGAAAGTGGGGCTGGTTGCCTTATCCCAGCTGTCAGGCAAAGAATTGCAGCGAATCACTTACATACCAGACCGGCTTTATGATCCGATTCGTCAGGATATGGTGATCCTGAAAAGAACAGACCATAGCGAAGCTGCCCAGGCGTTTTCGACGTTTGTGTTGTCTGCTCCGTCCCAGAACTATATCGCTGAGCATGGCTATTTTCCTGCTATCAAGTTTCCTGCTATCAAGGATAAGGCGAAATAATGCTGATCACAGCCATCTGGCTGACCATTAAACTGGCTCTGATGACGACGCTGCTGTTGATGCTGGTGGGGATACCTCTGGCCTGGAAACTGGCCAATATGAGCAGCCGTTTTCGGCCATTAATAGAAGCTTTCGTGGGATTGCCACTGGTGCTGCCGCCAACGGTGCTTGGCTTTTATCTGTTAATTGCCTTCTCGCCGGACAATACGCTGGGTCAATGGTGGGTTGATTTAACAGGTTCAACTCTGGCATTCAGCTTTTCAGGGCTGGTGGTTGCTTCTGTTCTGTATTCGTTGCCATTTGTCGTACAACCTCTGCAAAGGGCGTTTGAGCAGTTGGATCATGGCCTGCTTGAAGCTGCTGCCATGCTGGGAGCCAGTCGGCTTGACCGGTTTGTGAATGTGGTTCTGCCTAACTCTCTCAGAGCGCTCTTGCTGGCTGCCTGTATGGGGTTTGCCCATACGGTGGGTGAGTTTGGTGTAGTGCTGATGATTGGCGGCAATATTCCCGGAGAAACTCAGGTGTTGTCCATCGCCTTATACGACGCGGTGGAAACGCAACAGCTGGATCAGGCACATGCTATGGCAGCGGGTTTGTTAATGTTTGCGCTGGTGATGCTGGTGGCGCTGTATAGCATTGATAAGCGTACCGTATTGATAAAAGACAGGTGTCGGGAGTGAGTTGCCGTTGATGTTGCAACTGGATATTCAACTGCCTCGGGATCGGTTCGATCTTGCCATCAATACCTCGCTGGAGCTGGATGCAGTGTGGGGCATTATGGGGGCTTCAGGTTGCGGCAAAACCTCTCTGCTCAGAGCGATTGCCGGTCTGGAAAAACAGGTTAAGGGTCGGATTCAGTGTCATGATCAGGTCTGGATGGACAGTCAACAGGGTATCTTTGTTCCCCCTGAACAACGTGGGATAGGTTACATCTTTCAGGAAGCGCGTTTATTTCCACATTTGAGTGTTTTGGGTAACCTCCGGTTTTCTGCGAAACGCTCAAGTCCGGATCGACAGGGATTATCCCTGGCTGAAGTTGTCGACCAATCAGGTATTGGCCACCTGTTGAATCGCGGGATTGAAGCCCTGTCTGGTGGCGAAAAACAGCGGGTCGCCATCGCCCGTACCTTGTTGAATGCACCGCAATTATTGTTAATGGATGAGCCTCTGGCTTCTCTGGACTGGGATTCCAAGGCGACGATATTGCCTTGTTTAAGAAATATTCATCGCGATTTCAATATCCCCATTATTATGGTCAGTCATTCCAGAGAAGAAGTCGCCCGTCTGGCTGACAGGGTGTTGTTACTGCATCAGGGTTCTGTGACCGGAAAAGATCAAAGCCAGACGTTGCTAAACAGCGCACTGGCGGTTGATGATCAGCATGAGCCACTATTATCCACGCTGGAAGCGGAAGTGGTTGATCATGATAAGGACTATGGGCTCACTGTTCTCAGTGCTGAAGGTTATCCGTTGCAGGTTCATGAAGCGGGTTTGGCGCTGGGAACCAAAGTACGGATGATTGTCCCGGCCCATGAAGTGAGTATTGTGCTGGATGACTTTTGTGAAACCAGTGTTCTGAATCGTTTGCCGGTGGTGATTGATTTAATACAGGCGATGGACGACTGGCACCAGTTAATCACATTATCTCTGGGTGAGCAGAAGTTAATGGCCATGGTGACGAGAAAGTCGGTGGATCGCTTACCACTGAAAGTCGGAATGAAGGTGTTTGCTCATTTTAAGGCTTCAGGGCTGGAAGTGGTTTGAGTCGTTAGAACGAGCTAATCTGACATCCTCTGCGAAGCTTGCTGCATCATCTCCCAACCTTGGCATATTGGAGAGGACTTCTACCAGTTCATCAACAGTAAGACCCTGTTTTGGAGGAGGAGAGAGGATGGCAACAGGCTTTCCACCCCGGGTGATAAGCAGGCTTTGTCCGGAAGCTTTGACTGAATTTATGGTTTCAGAAAGGCTTTTGGCCAGTTCGGTAGCTGTTATGGAGTGCATAATCGAAATACCATTTTGAGTATTACTGTGTCTAAAGTAGCTTGAATTTAAGGCATAAGAGCATAACTTAAGACTCGATGGCATGGTTGCTGAGTTTGACAGATATGACTAGTCAGACTAGTTTTTTAGGAGCGTGTTATGACTGAGGGGATTAGTATGGAAAATCAATGGCAGTTACAGGAGGCGAAAAGCAAGTTCAGTCATATTGTGGACAGGGCTCGTCAGCATGGTCCACAATTCGTGACCCGTCATGGGCATAAAGCGGCTGTCGTCCTCTCATTTGAAGACTATCAAAGGATGTGTGCACCAGAGAATAGTCTGAGTGAGTTTCTTAAAGCCTCACCCTTTTCAGATTCTGATGTTGAAACGTTTGACAGAAGTAAAGAAACCCCGAGGGATGTAGATCTGTGAAGTATTTACTGGATACCTGCGTGTTGTCAGAAGCATTCAAAAAAAATCCTGATAAGCATGTACTTGAATGGATCGATAGTCGTGAGGAAAACAGGCTTTATTTGAGTGTTTTAACTTTGGCAGAAATTGAAAAGGGAATAATAAAATGCCAGGAACCGGTAAGGCAGGAAAAGCTGCGAACCTGGCTTGAGTCTGATTTAATGGAGCGCTTCAAGCACAGAATATTACCTATAGATCTTGGGGTGGCAATAGCCTGGGGGCGTATTCAGGCTGAATCTGAAAAAAAGGGTACACCTATGCCCGTTATTGATGGGCTTATAGCTGTCACAGGATTAGTGAATGACTGTACTGTAGTTACTCGAAATACAGGCGATATGCGCATGAGTCAGGTTCAGTTATATAACCCTTGGGAAGACACGGCACCTTTCTGCGGTGTCAATTAAATACCATCAGTATGCACCTTTCTGGCAATTAACTTCGCTGAGCCTTGTTTCTCTTTAAAATAACGATTCACTTCCCCCCTGGTAAATCGCTTGAAGACCTATAGCAGCGGTGATTGCAGTGCATGACAGTCGGCCTCAGAGCCCGTGTTGTAGGAAGCAACAGTTACTGAGGGGCAGACTCATAAATCAAAAATAACTGACCATCAAGACTGAATAACTGACCATCAAGGCTGTCCAGTCCACTCAAAGGATTGGTCATGGAACCATTGATAGACGTCCAAGTATTGAAAACCTGGCAGACTTTTGCTGAAGTGGGCGTTACCATGGCACCGGCTGAATCCTTAGTGCCTTCACACTCTCCTGCCAATGGTTGTGGATCAACGGCTTTCAAGCCGTATTGTTGTGGTCGCCACCACCATGAAGGTGGATCTTGTCGCCACGGATTGACCGCCTGAAGATGGTTACAGGCAAGGGCCAGTTTAATGTGTCCTTCGATACCTATAGCTGAATTTTTTGAGCGTATTCGATTGCCTGCCAGATTAAAAAGAGGAGGTAGCAAGTTGACTTTTGTATCATAATTACCTCTGAGAAAGAAACCATCTCTGAAACGAGCTAGTCTTGTCGGAAGAGGTTTCTTGTCTGGCATATTGTTGTTGATATCAACAATGTTTCTGAAAATATCCATACTGCTCCCGGCCGGTAGGTAAAATTCACCCGCGCGTGCCATCCTGCCCTGGAATATATTTTCAATAACAGCGATCTTCTGTAACTGCGTACCGGAATAATCAATATCTAACCCTTTGGGAAAAATATCCTTCACGCCGAAGAGTGTGGATGTACCTATCATAGTGTTATTGGCAAACAGCAGGCTCGACTTCACCGATGCATCAAGGGGGTCTGCGCAAGAGAAGTAAAGTCCGGCCCGTCTAACAGACACATGGAACAGGTTATTTTCTACAATCAGTTTCCGGTTATAGCAGCCTGCATAAATAATAGAATAAGCCCCCACATTGTTATCAGGTCCAACGGGCTGGAAAGTAACATGGTTTATGTGACTGTCTCTCGTTTTATCGAAATCGTGCATATCATCAATCATGACCATAGATAGATCTCTAAACCCTGCGTCAACTCTGATAACTATTTCAAAACCGTCGTCTGCTGCACCAATGATGTCCTGACCGTTCTTCAAAACTATTCCTTTATCTATAAAATACTCAACCGGGATTTTACCCACCGAAGGGAGAGAGGATGTGGAAGTAGAAGACGCAGTAGGCACAGTCTCGGAAGAGAGCAGTATAACAGTACCCTCAGGAGCCCGTTTGATCGTCTCACTCAGATCCTCTGTCTCTCCTGTCGGATCAGCAGCGAGAACAATACACTGTCGTCCCTTGACAAGTTCTGTGTACTGGGTCAGCCGCTGTATAACCCCCATCGTTTGTCCCGTAAGAGAGTCACATAATACTGTCGGCAGAGGAGAATAGGGTGCTGTAGAAGAAGAGGTTGTGGCTGGAGAAGAGTTGACGTTTGGAGATTGAGTCGTCCGGGCTTGTGCAAAAAAAGCCATTAACAGGAATAAAGGGACGACTAATTGGGCTAATAAATGGTGTTTCAGCATGATCATGCTCAGGACCCCTTGAAGCAATCGACAAGAAGTCTAGACTCTGTATTTATAATTATCCATCAAAAAATAACCCCCAGCCTCGTCACCACTTCGGTCGTACCTGCCGAAGCAGTGTATAGCGTGCTAGCCTCGTCGGCCTCAGAGTTCGTGCTGTAGAAAGCAACAAAGGGGGTAGTCATAGTCCTAGTTAGCTTCTCAAAAAATCTCCCTTTTCAAATTCTGATGTTGAAGCCTTTGACAGAAGCGGAGAAATCCCGAGGGATGTGGATCTGTAAGCATTTGGCCCACACTTTTCGCAGAATGGAGCCTTTCACCTCACTCATCAATATTCACCTTTCTGGCAATCAACTGCGGATTCAGCAACCCTTCGTAAGAAAAAGACTCTTGAGTCCGCCCTTTCTGATAACTCACTTCATAGAACATAAAGAAAGGAAGCTCACCTTCCCGGATCATGTGTGCAAAATCTGCGTGCCAGCCTACAAAGGTATGATCCTGATATTCCCCCAGTTCACTGCTTAACAGCGGTCTGAAATTATCTTTGCCTGAACCTGAGGTTTTGAGCGTGTGGTGCCCTGATTGAATAATCAGCATCAACTCTGAGCCTTGTTTTTCTTGAAAATAACGATCCACTTCCCCCTGGTAAATCGCTTGAAGACCCATAGCCACAGTGATCGCAATGCATGACAGTACCAGCACAGCCGTGAGGGCCCGGATTGCAAGAGAGAGTCTTTTAGCCGCGAAATTACCCGCGAAATTACCCACGAAAAAGGTGCGATGTTTCATGGCAGCCGCCTTTATAGATAAGCCTTCTGGGGGTTATCGGGTGTCACCTGAAAATCACGAGAAATCAGCGGGTTTAGCGGGGAAAGATAAGCCTAAAGCTCTGACCATGAGCGCCGAAACATCTTGCTAGAGACTGACTTGAGGAGCCTGACTTGAGGAGCCTGATGTACTGGTAGAGGGCAACGATTTAATGACCGAGGATGATGAGATGAAAATATGGACAGCCAGGATGCTGGGTTTCACGCTGATTGAGCTGATGATCGTAGTGGCGATCATTGGTATTCTGGCAGCAGTAGCGATTCCCCAGTATCAGAACTACACCCGTAATGCTACTGCGAGCGCGGCTATTCAAGAAGCAAATGCCTATAAAACAGCCATTTCGATCTGCTTGCAGTCACATGCACTGGATTCCTGCGATCTTACTGAAAATTCAGTGCCCGCGTCAGCAGGTAAAGTATCGGCTAACTCGGTGACAGACAAATCGTCTTTTGTAATTACACCGGGCAGTCCATTTGGGAGCCAAACCGTTACTATGTGTCCTGACACAGCGGGCACCACCTGGCAGGTTTTTTGTACAAACGGTGGTGTGACAGGGACAAATGACTTATGTGAAACAGATGCTGTTAAGAATTATCCCGGGTTTACCACTGCTATTTCAGCCTGCCCTTAACACTATCTGTTATCAAAAAAGGCCGGATTTAACCCGGCCTTTTTTTTGAGCAGAATCACCGCCGTCCAAACCATTCAATAGCGTCTCTGATGTCTGGAGTATTTAAATAGTCTTTAGCTACCTTGGCTTGCTCGATGGACATCGAAGCCACAGCCGCCATTTCCTCAGGCGTGGCATTCAGCATGTTTTCCCAATGTTTGAAATGGGTTGCCAGTTTTTTAGCACGGCTTTTTCCTACCTGTGGGATGCTCAGGGCACTTATCTGAGACTCCAGAGAAACTCTGTGAAGAACGTTGAGTGTAGAGAGCAGTTGTTTCGATGTGTGCTCATCCAGGCCCGCCTGTTTCAGGTCCGATTCAGATACGCTAAAAGCATCTGAAAAGCGGTTAATGGCTTTATTGGTCATTAGCTTGTTGATCAGCGGTTCATGCAAAAAGGGAATATCCAGCTGCATCCCAAGCCATTTTATTCTTGCCATTAGCTGTTCTTCACAGCCGGGCTTTAGCTCAAGACAGGTGAAAGCGTTGTACTTTGCCGAATCTGGCAGGGTTGGCTGGGTGCGGTGCTTCGGTCTTAGAACAACCAGGCCAAAAGCCGGTGTGGCGGCGCCTTTCAGTTGCACAGAAACCTGGTCGCCAATGGCAATATCCTTATCCGTCAGGTTATTGATGCTGCCCAGTGATACCTGCTGGATTGTTCTCCCTCCGATCGCTGCCGGTGCCAGTTGCAGTACCGGGGTGATATTACCGGTTCGTCCCACGCTGAAATGAACGTCCTTTACTTCGGTTACCGCGCTGTCTGAAGGGAATTTCCAGGCAATGGCCCAGGCTGGGTGGCGGCTGTTCCAGCCCAGTTTTTTACGAAGCTCAAGGTTGTCCAGTTTCAGAACAATACCGTCCATAAGGAAGGGCTCTTCACCACTGCTGTTACTGTAGGTTTGACGAATCGTTTCTATTTCTTTCAGAGTCTTAACTGGATGGGTATACCGGGCAGGTAGCTCAAAACCGTAGCTGTACAGGGTGTTAATGACCGTTTTGTCGCTCGCAAATGGGCTATTGACCCAGCGCCAGGGGAAAAACTCGATACTGCCCAGTGCAGTAACATCCAGTTCGTTACGACTGATATGGCCAGCAACAAAATGGCGGGCGCTGGTGTAACCGGAATCTCTGACGGTCTCACCCAAACGGGCAAACAGCTCGCCATGAAGGATAATGTCGTCATAGTTCGTTTTCAGCACTTTCGGGATCATTGGCATCTGTTTGACGGCATCAAGAATAGTTTCGCCCCGGTCGCCGGTGCCCCGGGTGGAGGCGGCGACCAGTTTTCCGTTCTGATAAATAAGCTCGACTGCAATACCGTCTATCTTGGGTTGCACCAGAATGCTTTCCTGCCCGGCCTCTTTCAGGAATTTTTTGATGTCATTTACGTTCCGGGCTTTTTTCAGGCTGCCCATAAAGGCGCGGTGATCAACATCTCCCCCGGCCTCTTCTTCTTCAGCAATGGCAGGGAGTGTCAGTTCTGGAAAACACTGCGTCAGAGATTGCAGTTGTGCTTTCAGCGCGTCGTATTCATGGTCAGTAAGAACGGGTGAGTGCTTGTTATAGTAAAGATCGTCGTGATGCCTGATCTCTTTTTGCAGAGCGATGATCTGCTGTTCGGCCTGCTCATCTGACCAGTTTGGACAGGCACTCCATGCTGTCACTGGAAGGAGTAAAAGCAAGAGCGAAAAAAGATGTTTCATGATCAGTTTTCCGGTGAGGGTAACGTCTTTTACTGATCGGCAGTAAAAGACGAAACTGATCAGAGGAGAGCAGGCTTACGACCTGTAGCCATCAGGGTTATTGGACTGCCAGCGCCAGGCGTCGGTCACCATATCTTCCAGTCCTCGCTCTGCTTTCCAGCCCAGTTCGTTCAGGGCTTTTTCGGGATTGGCATAGCAGGCAGCAATGTCGCCCGACCGGCGAGGCGTGATTTCATAAGGTACGCTTTGGCCTGATGCTTTCTCAAAGGCCGCAACGATTTCCAGTACGCTGCAACCTTGGCCGACACCCAGGTTCCAGGTATGTACGCCTTTGGTCGTACAAAGTTTTTCTATGGCTTTGACATGGCCCAATGACAGATCCACGACGTGGATGTAATCACGAATTCCGGTTCCGTCAACGGTGGGATAGTCGTCACCAAAGACTCTCAATTTTTCCAGCTTGCCAATAGCCACCTGGGATACGTAGGGCATCAGGTTATTAGGGATGTCATTGGGATCTTCGCCAATACGACCAGAAGCATGAGCACCTGCCGGATTAAAGTAACGCAACAAGCCAATGCTCCAGTCAGCATCGGATTTGAAGAGATCTTCCAGGATTTCTTCCACCATCAGCTTCGAGCGACCGTATGGGTTGGTGGCACTCAGGGGAAAGTCTTCTGTGATCGGCAACGTAGCCGGATCACCATAAACCGTGGCTGACGAGCTGAAAACAATGCGTTTAACCCCGGCGGCCTGCATGGCCTGGCAGAGTACCAGGGTGCCGTACACATTGTTGTCATAGTAATCGAGCGGTATCTCGCAGGACTCGCCAACGGCTTTCAATCCCGCAAAGTGAATAACGGCTGCAAAGTCATGCTGTTGAAAAAGAGTGTCCAGCAAGGCCCGGTCGCGGATGTCGCCGTTAACAAACGTCAGTGTCTTGCCGGTCATATCCTGAACCCGGCGCAGCGACTCTTCACTGCTGTTGCAGAGGTTATCCAGAACGACTATTTCGTAGTTGTCGTTTAATAATTCCAGGCAGGTATGGCTACCAATATAGCCAGCCCCCCCTGTGACGAGAATTTTACTCATGGTTTGTTGCTCGCTGTTAAGATTTCTGTGGTCTCAATCAGTCTCATGGAGAGATCAATGGATTGAATGTCTTTGGTGAGCGTGCCAATGGAAATAAAGTCAACGCCGGTGGCGGCGATCACTGGCAGACGCTCATCGGTGATACCGCCGGAAGCTTCCAGTTTCGGTTGCGGCGCTGGCAGGGTGTTGTTCAGCTCAACGGTCTCACGCAGTGTTGCCAGTGGGAAGTTGTCCAGCATGATGATGTCGGCACCCGCGCTTCTTGCCCGTTGGAACTCGGCCATGTTCTCAACCTCGACTTCCACGGGTTTGCCCGGAGCCATGGTCCGGGCGGTGCTGACAGCCTGCTCAATACCGCCACAGGCAGCAATATGGTTTTCCTTGATCAGAAAGGCATCATACAGCCCGATGCGGTGATTGTGGCACCCGCCTGTCTTGACGGCATACTTTTGAGCAAGGCGGAGGCCGGGCAGGGTTTTGCGAGTATCCAGCAGTCGAACGCCTGTCTCTTTAACCTGATTGGCATAGTGATAACAGCGGGTAGCGGTGCCGGAAAGGGTCTGAAGGAAGTTCATGGCAGCACGTTCAGCGGTCAACAGGCTTCGGGCAGGGCCTTCCATAAAAACCAGAACCTGATCCGCCGCAACCCGCTCCCCTTCTTTTACCTGCCAGTCCAGAGTCACCGACGGGTCAACCTGCCTGAACACTTCATCAAACCAGGGGCGTCCGGCAATCACCGCAGGCTCGCGGCAAAGGATACGGGCTTTGGCCATTTGCCCGGCAGGAATCAGGGAGGCGGTAATGTCACCTGAGCCGATGTCTTCTTCCAGGGCATGGCGAACATTGAGCTGGATAGTGAGCTGGATAGTATCGGTCAGGTCGGAAGCGAGGTTGTCCTGGGGCTGCATGTTGACTCTACTTACTGTTTTGCGGAAATGATAATCAATGGGCCGGGATTATAAACAACTGAAGGTCTTTGGTCTTGCCGATGGCAATCGCCAGTCATGAACTATACTGTAAAACCACTTTCAAAACACAGCGGCAGGTGCAAAACATGCGTACCATCAGGCTGATTACCTGTGCTTTTCTCACTTTGGTTATCTCCCATTCCCAAGCATGGGCAGAGAGCGCTCAAATTAACTCCTACCCGGCCCTCAGGGCCGCCCTTGAGCAGGGAGAAGTGCCTATTAAAGGTGTGATTGATTTTGCACAGTGCTCGCCAGAGTCTGAAGGAGTTCCGAGATTCCGGGGAAAAGAGATCACTGTTTTTAATCGAAACACGCTCAATGCAGATGGTTTAATACTGATGTTAACGACGTATAAACTGAGTACACGATTAGTATCCGAAGCTATGCATGACACAACGCCAGACCGGGAAGAGCTGCCAGCCTGGCTGGAGTGGCAAAGCGCCTATACCCTCTCCAAAGAAAGTGCTGGAGAATTTGACGTCAGGTTTATTGCTGCAGATGCAAAAACCGGGAAGACCATAGTCAGCCTTCACTTCAAGTGTCCACTGGGAACAGCGGTTAAGTTATGGCGCACACCCCACCTTTGAAGATTTTTTTGGCTACCTGATGTTGAGCTCTGTCAGTGCTTTCATCAGTCTCCGGTTAGCCGGTGTTTCTACACCCAGCTTTTCAGCCTGCTCGATCAGGTAGCCGTTAATAAACGCCAGTTCAGTGTCTCGACCCCGTCGGGCGTCCATGCAGGTTGAAGAGTGATTCATTGCCGTATCCCGGCAAACCTGATGGACTAACTCAAGAAGGTTTCCTGAGCCGGGAACACCGGCGGATTGCCTCACCTGTGTCACTTCTTCAGTCAGTGCAGCCAGACGCTGTTGGCGCTCTTTGCTGTTCAGCAACTCTCCATTCCGGCAATCGTACAAAGCGGTAAGGCCGTTGATGGCACAATTGATTGCCAGCTTATCCCAGAGCTTTTGTTCAATCTGATGGGTAAACTGAATATCAAGTGGCAGCTGTTCGAGAACCCCTTTTAAAGCTTGCCAGACCGAATCGTCAGGCTCCTGATCAACAGGGCCCACCCAGGTTGAGCCACTACCAGCATGGCAGACATGCAGAGCGTCTTTCATCCACGCCCCTTCCGTTGTCGATGCGGCCCATACAGTTTGTGAACAGAACTGTCGTGCTATTGCCTGTTGGCTGCCCATACCATTCTGCATCAAAAGTATCTGACATTGGTCTGATAACTGGCCAGCCAGTGACTGAACAGCAGCTTCGGCATCCTGAGCTTTTGTGCAGACTAATAAATGGGTGATTGAGTCCGTGAGAGATTCCGGAGAGTTGAGTTTGATGGGGTAACGATGAGTAGCGCCATCCCATTCATCCACGGTCAGAATGGGCCGGGCAATGTTGTGGGCAATGTTGAGTGAGCGCAATCTTTGTTCCCGAACAAGCAGGGTGGCTTTCATTCCTGCCTTGAGCAGCTGCGCCGTCCACAGGCAGCCCATGCTGCCAGCACCGATGATATGCCAGGTCACTTCTTGGTTCGCTCTGGTTGAAAAAATCTGAGCGAGTTTAAACAGTCGGTGATGATTTGTGAATGACGGTGAATGACGGTTAATGACGGTTAATGACGAAGGGTGTCTATACTTCCTCTGTCCTGTCAATGTCGTGGAGACTATTTGTTATGGCTCATATCTATAAAATCCTTGAAGTGGTGGGCAGCTCAACCGTCAGTAGCGACGATGCCGTCCGTAATGCTATTGCAGCGGCCAGTGTCACTCTGAAAAATCTGGGCTGGTATGAGGTGGTGGAGCATCGGGGTCATATTGAGGAGGGTGAGATCGCCCACTTTCAGGTGACCGTCAGAATCGGTTTCAGGCTGGAAGACCATGGCAAACCTTCCTGAACATCGCACCTGATCAGGGCTTGCCATCTGGCAGGGATTCTCGGATACAATAGATGCTTACGTTCAGGTTTTGTTGATTGGGAAATCCCTCATGCCTTCATTTGATATTGTTTCTGAAGTGGATATGCACGAGCTGACCAATGCGGTCGATCAGGCGAATCGCGAGCTGACCACCCGTTATGATTTCAGAGGGGTTGACGCCAGCTTTGAAAAAAGCGGTGAAAACCAGATTGTGATGACAGCCGATGCCGACTTCCAGCTGGTGCAGATGGTCGAAATGCTGAAAACCAAAATGGTCAAGCGGGGCATTGATGTTAAATGCCTGGAAGTGAAAGACCATTATGGTTCTGGCAAACAGCTTAAACAGGATGTTGTTGTACGACAGGGGC
The DNA here is from genome assembly GCF_023822025.1 of Endozoicomonas sp. 4G. Classification (NCBI taxonomy): domain Bacteria; kingdom Pseudomonadati; phylum Pseudomonadota; class Gammaproteobacteria; order Oceanospirillales; family Endozoicomonadaceae; genus Endozoicomonas; species Endozoicomonas sp. 4G. The sequence continues at coordinate 158,599 of NZ_CP082909.1, forward strand.
TTGATAAAGAGCAGGCCAAAAAAATCGTCAAGATGATCAAGGATGCCAAGCTCAAGGTACAGCCTGCCATTCAGGGCGAGCAGGTCCGCGTCACGGGTAAAAAGCGTGACGATCTTCAGACCGCTATTGCTTTGCTCAGAGAAGCGGATACCGAGATGCCTTTGCAGTACAACAACTTCAGGGACTGATTCTGGCAGGAGAGGTGTTCCTCTCCTGTTAGTCGACAATAAATCCGTCAAGAGCACACCCGGAGAAGCAGAATGCAACTAATGAACTCCTCTCCCCATTCCTGGGGAGAGGCATGGAAGAGTTTCAGGCACCCACGAGTCATCAGTGTTCTGTTTCTTGGTTTTTCAGCGGGGCTTCCCATATTGCTGATCTTCAGCAGCCTCTCTATCTGGCTGCGGGAAGCCGGTGTTGAGCGCAGCATGGTGACCTTCTTCAGCTGGGCGGCACTGGGTTATTCCTTCAAGTTTGTCTGGGCGCCCTTGGTAGACAGGGTTCCCCTGCCATGGTTAACGAACAGTCTCGGGCGTCGCAGGGCCTGGCTGTTACTGGCTCAGTTTGCCGTGATCGCTGCTCTTTTGTTTATGGCAAGCCATGATCCAGTCTATGGATTGACCTGGGTGGCAGTGGGGGCAGTGATGCTGGGATTCTCATCCGCTACCCAGGATATTGTTATTGATGCCTACCGGATAGAAGCCGCGGAGAGTGATCTCCAGGCCATGATGTCTTCTGCTTACATCGCCGGCTACCGAGTCGGCATGTTGGTGGCCGGGGCAGGCAGCCTGGCATTGGCCAGCTGGTTTTCAGGTGGCGATGAAACCGTTTATAACTATGAGGCCTGGGCTTCTGTCTATCGCTGTATGGCGGCGTTTATGCTGGTGGGGGTCGCGACGACATTACTGGTGCCAGAGCCTGAGCAAAATCAGTCTGTCTTCTCCGGGCAATACCGTACCCTTGACTACGTTCGTTTTCTGGGGTTGTTTGTGATGGCTGCCGGGGCTTTTGTGGCAGGCTTTACCTTAACCCCTGAGCTCTCTTTACAGCTGAAAACGTCGATGATTGATGGGGGCGTTTCTGCCCATGTTGCAGGATTCTTTTCTGAATCCCTTCGACTGCTGTTCAGTGCCGCCCTGGGTGGCGGGGCTGCCTGGTTGATGATCAGCATGAACGTAGCGCCCAGAGGGATGGTCAGGGAAACCTATGTAGCGCCTTTTACGGACTTCTTTGCTCGTTACGGAAAACTGGCGATTTATATTTTGCTGCTGGTGGGCACCTATCGGATTGCCGATATTGTCATGGGCGCAGTGTCCAATGTGTTTTACAAGGACATGGGCTATAGCAAGGAACAGATAGCAGCTGTCACCAAAACCTTTGGTCTGCTGATGACCATTGCGGGTGGTTTCCTGGGTGGCTTGTTAGCCCTTCGCTACGGGGTGATGAAAATCCTCTGGCTCGGTGGCTTATTGGCAGCGGTCAGTAATTTTTTGTTTTCCCTGCTGGCTCAAATGGAGCCTGAAACCTGGATGCTGGCGGTGGTCATTGCCGCCGATAATCTGAGTGCAGGTATTGCTTCTGCGGCCTTTGTTGCTTTCCTCTCTGGTCTGACGAACCGGGCATTTACAGCGATGCAGTATGCGGTCTTCAGTTCTTTGATGACACTGGTGCCCAAGCTGATGGCGGGATACTCCGGAACGGTGGTGGATGCGGTGAACTACGCTGTCTTTTTTGCAGGCTCCGCTATTCTTGGATTGCCAGTCCTGTTATTAATCAGTTATGTGCAGAGGCTTATGGGTCAGCTAGAGGAGAAGGATGCGGAGTCGCTGTCCGAAGACGCTGCTCCCGATTGACATCCTGATCACAAAGGCGGGCAAAAGCCCGCCAACGTTATTGTGTCAATTCAGCGATCAGTCTTTCCTGCCATTGCTGCCTTTCCCGTTCAGAGAGCTTGCCGAGGGAATCCCTGCAAATATAAATCATTGCCTGAAGGATGGTTTCAGGTTGATAGTTAAGATTTTCCAACTGGCGAATAATTTCAACGGCCAGAATCATGTCTTCGGAATGCTGGTTTATATCGTCCAAGGGTTAGTCTCCACTCCATTGATACAGACTCAGATTGACCTTGCCATTGAGCAAAGTAATACCTTCTGATTCAAGTAAGGATTGCTGTTGCTGATACTTGCTGCTGGCCTCTGGAAACGAAATGTGTCCTTTGCTGTTGATCACTCTGTGCCAGGGCAGTCCGCTGCCTGAAGGCAGTTGTTTAAGAATATTACCGACTACCCGGGCATAGCCTGGTGCACCGGCCATGTCGGCCAGTTGTCCATAAGTGACCACACTGCCTTCAGGTATTTTGGCCAGGATGAACCAGATATCGGATGGACTGAACGGTGCTTGCAAGCCAGGTCTCCAGACTGATAAACAGTCATCAGGGGATAAAAAGAATCCGCCAAGCATATCCTAATTTACGTTCGACCTGATAGAGACAAAATAGTTGCCTATAGCGGCTTTCCCTCTTGTTAAGCTTTCATTATTTTGGAACCCTTGTCCCCCTTATAAGGCAATAATACATCGGTTGATCGAGGGGTGTGCATGGGGCTCCAGTGTTTCAGGAGCATTGGCCGTTTTTTCAGATTGCGTACAGTCTGGGTACTATTTCTCTGGGGCATGGCAATGATGGCCCATGGGGATAAAATATGGATGGAAAACGGAGATGTGATCAGTGGCAAAATTAAAAGTCTCGAAGCGGGAAAGTTAGTCCTTTCTACCCGGTATGCGGGTGACATCACCGTAAACTGGCGTCACGTTCGTTCTCTTGAGACGGACCAGCCGATGTGGGTTGGTTTGATTGGCGAGAAGGAGTCTCAGCAGCGGCGGTTAAAGAGCAACGGCGATCAACTGGTGGTGGTTGATCCCGATGGTTATGAGCGGAGCTTCTCGGCCGCCTGGCCAGTGGCAGAAATTCTCCTTGAACAACCCGTGCTGGCTTCTGCCTGGGATATTACCGGCAAGCTCAACTTTGGGCTGGACAGCGACCAGGGCGTGGACAACGAAACCATCTTCACACTCGATGGCGACCTGAATATCAATGACGAATGGAACAAAAACAGCTTTAAATGGGACATTGAGATAGAGAAAGAAAAAGACTCAGAATCCATAACCAAAGAGTGGGAGCTGGGGTATGCGTACAGTCGCTATTTCACTGAGCACTGGTTTGTTCAGGGTTCCCTGGATCAGGAATATGACTCTACAGAAGATCTGAAATCAAGGCTGACGCTTGGCGGGTCGGCAGGTTACCGCTTCAGGGAAACGATCAACGAAACCTGGATTACCACCGCCGGTCTGACCCATCTCTGGGAAAATTACCGGCTCGAAGATAATCAGAAAAACCTGGCGGTAACGACGGGACTGCTGTATCGGAAGAAGCTCATTGATAATCTTGAGTATTACTTTAACAGCAAGCTGTTCTATCGTCTGAGCTCGGGTCGGGAGTGGTTGTTTGATGGCGAGCATGGCCTGAAAGTAGGGTTGTCTGAAAACCTTTATTTAAACCTGATGCATTATCTGGACTACGACAGTATACCGGTAGAGGGTGCTGATAAAACCTCAAGCCAGATCAAGTTTGGTATTGGTTATTCCTGGTAGTGAGAACGGCCCGGAGGGTAATACCTTCCGGGCACGATACATCAGAGACGAAGACCACCATCCAGTTCCAGTACCCGGCCATTGAAGTAGTCGTTTTCAAAAATAAAGGCGACGGTTTTGGCAATCTCTTCCGGCTTACCCATACGTCCGGCTGGAATACCCGCGTTCATTTTGGCGCGGGCTTCGGGTTTCATGCTGAGTGTCATTTCGGTCTCAATCATACCCGGAGCAATGGCGGCACTCCTGATGCCAAAACGGGCCAGCTCTTTGGACCAGGATACGGTCATCGCCACGACACCGGCTTTTGCGGCAGAGTAGTTGGTTTGTCCGAAGTTGCCTGAGCGGGAAATACTGGCGATGTTTAAAATCAGCCCCTTGCTGCCTGAGGCAATCATACTGGCAGCCACTTCGCGACCACAGAGAAAGACACCGGTAAGATTAACGTCAATGACTGACTGCCATTTTGCCAGTGATAGCTTATCAGTGACCTGACCTTCTTTAGCCTTGACCAGCAGGCCGTCACGCAGGATGCCGGCATTGTTGATAAGGCCATTGAGTGGGCCCAGTTTTTCTCTGGCTATTTTTACGGTGTTTTCCACAGCCTCTTCATTGGCGACATCCGTAGGCAGAGCAATGGCTTCTGCTCCCTGCTCAGTGCATTCTTTCACTACCTGGTCCAGGGCTTCGCCTTCCAGGTCAATCAGTCCAAGGCTGGCACCTTTTTTCGCCAGATGCAGTACCATGGCCTTACCCAGGCCACGGGCAGCGCCGGTAATCAGGATATTGCTTTGTTGGAGATTCATACTTTTTTTCTTCTGAGTTTAAAATCACATGATGATTGTAACGGAACACAGAAAATTCTCTATTGACTTTGTCACATTGGCTGACACTGACGTCTGGTTTCATTAAACGACAGCGGTTATATGTTTATGATAATCTTATTGATAATCAATCTCATTAATATATAATCGCCAAAAACGCCTGAACAGGTATCATAATCATCAGCCATAGTAAAAGGCTGAGGAACCGTACTCTACCTACCTGAATAAGTGGTATGTTTTACGGTGGGTCATTACAGAGGGAAACCAATGGAACCCAAGGTTCAAGCCGCACACGACGCACGTAATTTACTTTTGAATGAGTACCACGGTATTTTGTCAACTCACTCGGATGATGTGCCTGGGTACCCATTTGGTTCTGTTATGCCCTACTGTCTGGACAGGCAGGGCAACCCGATCATCCTGATCAGTGATCTCGCCCAGCACACCAAAAACATTGAAGCCAACCCGAAGGTTTCACTGATCATTACCCAGAGCGGTGTTGATGATATACACAAAGCGGGTCGTCTGACCTGGATCGGTGATGCTGAAAAGATTGCAGCAGACAGTGACGAGCTGCAGGAAGTGGAGCAGCGCTACTATTCTTTCTTTCCTCCTTCTGCCAACTATCACAAAACCCATGGTTTTGACTTCTATCGTATTCACCTCAAGCGTGCACGTTTTATCGGGGGTTTCGGTAAGATTTTCTGGGTGAAGAATGAGCTGATGACCCGTGAAAACCCATTTTTTGGCACGGTAGAAAGCGGAATGGTCAAGCATATGAATGAAGACCATGTCGACGCTATGGTGAAATACTGCAAGGTGGCTGGTATCCACCTTCCGCAAGGTGTTGAGCCAAAGATGGCCGGTATTGATGCCACGGGTATGCACCTGTTACTGAAGGACAAAGTGGTTCGCATTCCTTTCCCAACAGAAGTAGATGAACCCATGGCGGTACGCAGGACTCTGGTTGAGATGGCTAAAGTGGCCTGAATTTCTAAGGACACCCACAACCCACCGAAAAAAGCTGCAATGAACTTAATTGTTGAGTTGAGGTCAAAAAAACCATCGCGAGTCTAGAACTCAACTCAGGATGAACTATGCCGATGACTCACGTCATGGCAATTAACAGCATTGGAGCAGCTTATGAGCGGTGGCATGGAAGTTACAGGGAGGGGTGGCAGTATTCATATACCCACCGGACAAACGGATAGTAATGCCCCAGAATCTTCACAGGGAAGTACACCCACTCGCAGGATTGATGGTCCTGTTAATCCGGGTTCACAGCTTGTTGAGCTGGAGCCAGGCAGGCCCCCTGAAACGCCTATAAGCGAGAGAAGGATCGATCCTGTAGACCCTTCAAATACGCCGGGACTGAGGCCCATCAGCGAGAGGCCGGCGGACGATCCAGCAGAGGTTCCACCAGAGGTTCCACCAGAGGTTCCACCAGAGAATCCACCAGAGAATCCACCAGAGAATCCACCAGAGAATCCACCAGAGGTTCCACCAGAGGTTCCACCAGAGGTTCCTCCAGAGACTCCAGAAGAGAAAGCCATCAGAGAAGCTCGAGAGCTTGAAACGATGTCTAAGGATCAACTGGAGGCCCGACAAAAGGAGAAACTGGATGAAGCAGCCCCGATATCTGATCGCTTTGAGCAATTTTCTTTATTAGAAAGAGCCGAGGGCGCTCTGAATAATCCGAGGAATGCTCCCAAAGATCTCAAAGTGAAGATTGCCTTTCCGGGTAAGGAGCCTGTCACCCTGATTCCATGGAACGACCAGCTTATGGATCGACCTGATTTTCAGGAACTTTGGGAGACCGCTAAAAAGGTGCTGGCAGAGCACAAGGCGGAAAACTTTGCAAATTACAATCCGGATGATGATTTTAATAAATTGGGAGTGCTTAAAAACAGTATCAAAGAGATAGCCGATAAACTGGGTGACAACGTCAAAGAAGAAGGTGAGAGAGATGAGGATAACGACTGGGAAACGCGTTGGAAGGAAATACGCCATAAACCCGTGAGACTGGAGGCCTTTGAAGGTTTGAACCGTTCCAATAACCCCGTGGTTACCATGAATGGCAAGCCTACAGAGCTGAGACAGTTGGAAGAAGCCAGGAATAACCCAGGGAATCCCGACGATCCAGCAAGGAATCCTTAAAATGTCACCCATTCTAAGGGCTCGCCCCGGGCCTCCACCCGGGGAAAGAGGGTGTCACAAAACTCCAACCACTCGTTCCCACGCTCTGCGTGGGAATGCATACCTCCCCTGAAAAGTCGACTCCACAGCGCGAGATAACCAGAGTTTTGCGACAGCCTCGGAAAACGAGTGATCCTTATTTTTCACTGATCCTTGTAAGAAAAATACATTCCCAAGTCTCTGCTGATGATTCCTCCAACAGCTCCTGCTTCCTGTGTTGTTTCATTGGCGGCACCTTCAATGGCGGCACCTTCATTGTCGGTGCCTTCATCGTCGGCATCTTCATTGTCGGTGCTTTCATTGTCGGAATTTTTATCGTCGGAATTTTTATCGTCGGCATCTTCATCGTCTGAAGAGTTTTCAGAAGAAAACTCCTGGGGAAAATAGTTATCCTGAAGAGGTTCATTATCCTGGGAAGAATCCCACGATAGATCATCGGAGTCTTCTGAAGATGAATCGCCTTCTTCACCTGATTCGGATGGGGGGCTGAGGTCAATACCCAGAATTTGGTGTATAAACTTCAGCGTGCCCGAACAACTATAGATAGCCTCAGGTACAGAACGAACAGGTTTGCGGCACAGTTTGATTATATTTTGGTAACCAGCTGGAAGAACGTAACAGGGAAAGAATCTTTGCAACAGTTCTTCCAGTGTCTCTGGCCAGCTCTGATCAGAATCCATGCAATGTTGGGCAGCATCTGCCATTGCGAACAAACTGATTAAAAGAGCTGTTTCAGTGTTCAGGTTGGCTGCTATGAGTTGGTTTGCAAAGCGTCGCGGATAGTTGTAATTGTCTGTATTGCCAAACATCATGAAGTTAGGCAGTGCCTGACGGTAGCTGCTTAAGGTAATTCCATTGACCAGCAGATGTGAATAATGCGAAAAGGTATTATTGGGCAGAGCATAAGGGCCAAGAAAAGCAAAAAGCATCAGGGTTAAACTATTATAAACATCGCTATGCTCAGGCTGATGTTTTTCTGGGGCCGGATTGAAAATATGGTAATAGGGATTACTTTCGTTATTTCTGGTTGTTACAGATGAAAACACCTGTTCATAGAGACTGGTTACTATTGCTTTTATTTGTTCTTGATTTTCCGGGCTGGTGTTTGTGGTCATATTGATCGTGAAAACACGGAATATCAGTCTCAATACTGTCCGAATCCGCTTCCGTTGGTATTGAGGATCTCCTGTGTTCACGTAATGCGAGTAAAAGTCTGACAGGTACTCAATGTTTTGTTGGTCAAGCACGAAATCCTCATGGGTTTCCAGTCGATCATCTCCAGATACACCATCATCGGTTAAGTTCAGTCCAAAAAAACCAATACGAATATTTTTAAATGGGCTCGAGGTGGAGTCGTGTGCTCTCTTTTGTCGTTTTTTTTTGGGTGTCTCCCCGTTGTTTTCATAATACTGACGAAATTTTTCAAGATCATAGGTGTCGTTTGCCAGCCCCTGCTGAAAAAACAAAAAAAGCACTGAAAACAAAATCACCCTAAAGGCACATTGTAGGGTCATAGACTTACCTGCATTCGTTAAAACAAGCTCAGAAGATATAATTAATCCTTCCGTTAGAATTTTTAGTCACTAAAGTATGAAAGCCACAAAATAGTGGGTCAATTTGTCTTACTGATCCTTGTACGAAAAATATATTCTCAGGTCTCTGATGATGACGCCTCCAACAGCTCCTGCTTCCTGTTCTGTTTCATTGGCGGTACCTTCGTTGTCTGAAGAGTAGTCGGGAGAAAACCCCTCGGGAAAATAGTTGTCTTGAAGCAATTCATAATCCTGGGAAGAGAGGCTCGATTGATCATCGGGGTCTTCTGAACATGAATCGCCTTCCTCAGCTAATCCAGATGAGGGTCTGAGGTCAAGACCCAGAATTTGGTATATAAACTCCAGCGTGGCCTCATCACTATAGATAGCGTCATGTGCAGAACGATAAGGTCTTTGACACAGGTTGTTCATATGTTCGTAACTGGCTTGAAGAACGTAACAGGGAAGGAATCTTTGCAACAGTTCTTCCAGTGTCTCTGGCCAGCTCTGATCAAAATCAATATCCATGCACTCTTGAGCAGCTCTTGTCATTGAGCTTAAACCGAGTATAAGAGCTGTTTCAGTGTTCAGGTTGGCTGTTGTGAGTTGGTTTGCAAAGCGTTGCGGGGATAGGTAATTGTTTATATGGCCAGACATCAGGAAATTAGATTTTGCCCGACGGTAGCTGTTTAGGGTAATTCTATGGATCAGAATATTATTGAAGTAATTTGAAAAGGTATTCATGGGCAGAGCATAAGGCCCAAGAAAAGAAAAAAGCATCAGGGTTAAACTATTATAAAGATTGCTATGCTCAGGCTGATGTTTTTCTGGGCTCTGGTTGAAAATAACGTAATAGGGATTACTTTCGTTATTGCTGGTTGTTGCAGATGAAAACACCTGTTCATAGAGACTGGTTACCATTGCTTTTATTTGCTCTTGATTTTTCGGACTGGTATTTATGGTCATATTGATTGTGAAAATAAGGAATATCAGTCTCAATGCTTTCAGAATGCGTGCCTGTTGGTATTGAGGATCTCCCGTGTTCACGTAATGCCAGTAAAAGCCTGACAGATACTCAATGTTTTGTGGATCAATCACGAAGTCATTATGGATTTCCAGTCGATCATCTCCAGATACACCGTCATCGGTTAAGTTCAGTCCAAAAAAACCAATACGAATATTTTTAAATGGGCTTGAGGTAGAAGCCTGTGCTCGAAATTCCTCAAGGTCAAAGGTGTCGTTTGCCAGCGCCTGCTGACACAACAAAAAAAACACTGAAAATAAAAGCCCTTTAAAGACGCACTCTAGGGTCATAGCCTTACCTGTATTCGTTAAAACAACTTCACTAGTACACGGTTTCAATTACATTTAAACCGTGTACCAGAATAGTCACAATTAATCCTTCCGTTGGAATTTTTAGTCACTAAAGATTGAAAGCCACAAAATAGCGGGTCAATCTGTTTTACTGATCCTTGTGCGAAAAATACATTCCCAAGTCTCTGCTGATGACGCCTCCAACAGCGCCTGCTTCCTGTGTAGTTTCATTGGCGGCACCTTGATTGTCTGAAGAGTCGTCAGAAGAAAAATCCTGGGGAAAATAGTTATCTTGAAAAGATTCACCATCCTGGGAAGAGTGGCACGATTGATCACTGGCGGCTTCTGAAGATGAATCGCCTTTCTCAACTAATTTAGTTGGGGGTCTGAGGTTAGTACCCAGAATATGGTTTATAAACTCTAGCTTGCACTGATTATTATGGGTAGCTTTAGGTAGGGGGCGTAAAGGTCTGTGGCACAGTATGCACATCTTTTCGTAAATGGTTATAAGAACGTTAGGGGGAAGGAAATTTTGCAACAGTTCTTCCAGTGTTTCTGGCCAGCTCTGATTAAAATCCATGCAATGTTGAGTAGCATTTGCCATTGAGCTTAAAACGAGTAAAAGAGCTGTTTCAGTGTTCAGGTTGGCTGCTGTGAGTTGGTTTGCAAAGTGTTGCGGAGATTCGAAATTGTCCATATCGCCAGACATCAGGAGGTTAGGCAGTGCCTGATGGTAGCTGCTTAAGGTAACCCTGTTGATCAGCAGATCGGAATAATACGGAAAACTATTGAAGGGAAAAGCATAAGGGCCAAGAAAAGCAAAAAGCATCAGGACTAAACTCTTATTAGTATTGCTAAAATCAGTCTGATTTTCTTCTTGGTCTGGATCGATTATAACGTAATAGGGATTACTTTGGTTATTTTCAGATAAAAACGCCTGTTCATAGAGGCCTGTTACCATTGCTTTTATTTTCTCTTGATTTTCCGGACTGGTGCTTGTGGTCATATTGATCGTGTAAATACGGAATATCAGTCTCAATACTTGCAGAGTGCGCGCTCGTTGGTATTGAGGATCTCCTGTGTTCACGTAATGCCAGTAAAAGTCTGTCAGATACTCAATGTTTTGTGGGTCAATCACGAAATTATCATGGGTTTCCAGTCGATCGTCTCCAGATACATCATCATCGGTTAAATTCAGTCCAAAAAAACCAATACGAATATTATTAAATGGGCTCGAGATGGAAGCCTGTGCGCTATTTTTTCGTTTTTTTGAGGGTGGCTCCTCGTTTTTTTTATAATGCTGACGAAACTCCTCAAGGTCATAGGTGTCATTTGCCAGCGCCTGCTGACACAACAAAAAAAACACTGAAACTAAAAGCCCCTTAAAGGCATATTGTAGGGTCATAGCCTTACCTGCATTTGTTAAAACAACTATCCGTTTTACTGGTTCTTGAACGAAAAATACATTACCAGACTCAGAACTCTGCTGAAGACGCCTCCAACTGCTCCTGCTTCCTGTGCTGTTTCATTGTTGGCACCTCCGTTGGCACCTCCGTTGTCAGCACCTTCATCGTCTGAAGATTCATCAGAAGAAAACTCCCGGAAAACATGGTTATCCTGAACAGGTTCATAGCTTTGGGAAGAGTGGCTCTCAGGTGAAGATCCGGGGTAAATACCCAGAATATGGTATATAAACTCTTGCGTGCTCTGGCGACTATAGATATCGCTAGATACAGAACAAGAAGGTCTATGGAACAGTTTCTCCATGTTTTGGTAACTGTCTTGAAGAACCACAATGGGAGAGAACCTTTGTAACAGTTCTTCCAGTGTCTCTGGCCAGCTCTGCCCTAAATCCAGATACTGTTGAGCAGCGGTTGCCATTGAGCTTAAACCGAGTAAAAGTGCTGTTTCAGTGTTCAGGTTGGCTGCTGTGAGTTGGTTTGCAAAACGTTGCGGAGATTCGTAATCTTCCATATTGCCAGACATCAGGCCGTTAGACAGTGCCTGATGGTAGCTGCTTAGGGAAATTCTTCTGGTCAGCTGATCGCAATAATGCGGAAAGCTATCTAAGGTATGAACATAAGGCCCAAGAAAAGCAAAAAGCATCAGGGCAAAACTATTATTAATGTTGTGATAATAAGACTGATCCCTTTCCTGGTCTGAACCCATAATAGCGTAATAGGGATTACTTTCGTTATTGCTAGTTGTTTCAGATAAAAAAACCTGTTCATAGAGACTTTTTACCATCGCTGTTATTTGCTGTTGAATTTCCAGGCTGGTGTTTGTGGTCATATTGATCGTGAATATACGGAATATCAACCTGAATACTTTAAGAATGCGCGCCTGTTGGTATTGAGGGTCTCCTGTGTTCACGTAATGCCAGTAAAAGTCTGACAGATACTCAATATTTTGTGGGTCAATCACGAAATTATCATGGATTTCCAGTCGATCATCCCCAGATACATCATCATCGGTTAAATTCAGTCCAAAAAAACCAATGCGAATATTATTAAATGGACTTGTGATAGAAGCGCTCGTGTTATTTTGTGGTTTTTCTGAGGAAGGCTCCGGGCTTTTCTTATAATGTTGTCGAAATTCTTCGAGGTTATAGGTATCGATTGCAAGCCCCTGTAGAGAAAACAACAGGGACGCTGAAAACAAAAACATCTTAAGGACATGTTGTAGGTTCATAAAACTACCTTTATTAATTAAAGTTTATTATCAAGCCTTCTTGGGGATTTTGGGTCAGTAAAACTTTCTACTCTTTTAAAAGCTTCTCAATGCAGACCTCGCAAATACCCAGGCGTCTGCAGTTGTCTAATATGACTTTATGGTCCAGTGATCCTAAACAAATCGTACATTCATGACTTTCTCCCGTCGCTCCTCCAACCGCTCCTGCTTCCTGTTCTATTTCCTCGTCGGAGTCTCCAAGCTCTAAAATCCAGTCAGAACCGGATTCCTGGGGAGAAGGGTTCGATAGGTTGCCGGAGACTTCTGATTGTTCTCGAAGGGATAATAATTCAGGGTTTTCGGGGTCAATACCCACAATATTGAACGTAAACTCTTGCATCCCGTCGTAGCTATACATGATATAAGGCAAAGGGCCTGAGCCGTTATTGCACAAGTTGTTCATATTGTCATAGCCGGTGCGCAGAAGATCATAAGGCACGAATCTTTCTAACAGCTCTTCCAGAGTTTCTGGCCACTTCGAATTTGTACATATGTGACAATGAGAAGCTCTTGCCATTGCGGACAGACCGATTAAAAGAGCTGTTTCAGTGTCCAGACCTGCTGCTCTAAGCTGATTGGCGAATTTTTTGGGCGTTTTATATTCGCTGATATTGCCAGACAGCCGTGAATCAGACAGTGCCTGACGGTAGCGTTTACGGGTAAAGCGATTAAGCAGCACAGAAGAGTAATCATGATGAAAGTTGTCGAAAATAGAGTAAGGGCCAAGAAAAGCGAAAAACATCATGACTAAACCGTGATTAATATGGGTAGAGCCAGAGGGGAGTTCTGACAAATCTGGATTGAAATAATTGTAATAGGGATTACTCTCACCATTGATGGTTGCAGAAAAAAACAATTGTTCAAAGAGGCTTTTTCCCATGGCAAACATTTTCTGTTTGTTTTCCGGAGTCGTTTCCGTGGTCATATTGACAGTGAATATACGCAATATCAGTTTCAGTGCGTTCTGAATGCGCCCGTGCCGATGCTGAGCGTCTCCTATGTTCACGTAATAAGAGTAAAAGTTTAACAAGTTCAAAAAGCCTTGCTCATGAAGCACGAAATCATCATAGGTTTCCAGCCGGTCATCTCCAGATACATCATCATCGGTTAAGTTCAGTCTGAAAAAGCCAATACGAATATTTTCAAATGGGCTCAAGGTGGAAGTGTGTGTTTTCTTTTGTCGTTTTTTTGGGGGTGGCTTATCGTTTTTTTTATAATGCTCACGAAATTCTTCAAGGTCATAGGCGTCGTTTGCCAGCCCCTGCTGACAAAACAACAAAAATACTGAAAACAAAAGCGCCTTAAAGGCACATTGTGGGGTCATAGCCTTACCTGCATTCGTTAAAATAACTTCACTAGAATAGTTATGAATAATCCTTCCGTTGGAATTTTTAGCCGCTAAAGTTTGAAAGCCAAAAAATAGCAGCTCAATCCTACTCTTTGAAAGCGCGCTCAATACAGGTTTCACAAATACCCATTTTTCTACAACAGTTTTCACAAATATCGAGGCTTCTAACGTTTTCTATAATGGCTTTATATGGCGGTGATCCTGAACAAACCTTACATTCATGACTCTCTTCTGTCGCCCCTCCAACCGCTCCTGCTTCCTGCTCTATTTCTTCGTTGTGATCTTCAAACTTTGAACGCCAGTCAGAATCGGAATACTGAGTAGAAGCGTCCGTTAAATTGGCGGCTTTTGGTTTTTTTCGAGAGAGCGAATTCTGGATTTCAATACCCATAAGGTTTTCTGTAAACTCGTTCATGCTGTAAAATATGCTATCAGGCACAGTACCTGAAGAGCCAGTGCACAGGATGTTCATATTGTTATAGGCGACGAGTATAAAGTGAGAAGGTACGAATCTTTTTAACAGTTCTTCCAGAGTTTCTTGCCAGGACACATCATTTATATTCATGCAAAAATAAGAAGCATGTGCCAGTGCACACAGAGTGATTAAAAGAGCTGTTTCAGCGTCCAGACCTGCTGCTATGAGTTGATTGGCAAAGTGTTCTGGAGTGTTATATTCTCCGATATTGTCAGACAGCCGTGAATCAGACAGCGCCTGATGGTAGTGTTGATGGGTAAAGCGTCTAATCAGCACAGAAGCGTGATCAAAATAGTCATCGTAACCGGTAAATAAATGAGGGCCAAGAAAAGCGAAAAACATCATGACTAAGCCGTGATTGATATGGGTAGAGTCAGACGGGTTTTCTGACAAACCTGAATTGAAATAATGGTAATAGGGGTTACTCTCACCATTGATGGTTGCAGACAAAAACAATTGTTCAAAGAGTCTTTTTGCCATGGCATGTATTTTCTGTTTATTTTCCGGACTGGTTTCCGTGGTCATATTGACAGTGAATATACGCAATATCAGGTTCAGTGCGTTCTGAATACGCCCGTGCCGATCCTGGGGACCCCCTATGTTGACGTAATAAGAGTAAAAGTTTAACAGGTTCAAAAAGCCTTGCTCATGAACCACGAAATCATTATAGGTCTCCAGTCGTTCATCTCCAGATACATCATCATCTGTCAAATTCAGTCCGAAAAAGCCAATACGAATGTTTTCAAATGGACTCGTGGTGGAAGAGCGTGCTCTCTTTTGTGGTTTTTTTAGGGGTGGCTTATCGTTTTTTTTATAATGCTCACGAAATTCTTCAAGGTCATAGGTGTCGTTTGCCAGCCCCTGCTGACAAAACCACAAAAATACTGAAAGCAAAAGCGCCTTAAAGGCACATTGTAGAGGCATAGCCTTACCTGCATTAGTTAAAACAACCTCACTAGAATAGTTATAATTAATCCTTCCGTTGGAATTTTTTGTTGCTAAAGCTTGAAAGCCACAAAATAGTGGGTCAATCGGTTAAATAAGCAGAACCTTAGTTCCTTAAGGTATCTCTTTGTCAGCTTAGGGTTCCTGGCCCATGTCCTTCACTGCAAGATTGACAGAGCGAGAACCTTCCAATAATTAGGAAGCGCACACGTTTCTCTTTGTCTATCTTTACCGGTTCTGATTTGTAGAGAAACGAAAGGATAGAACCATTAAATATCTAATCTTCCACTTATTGGTTTTCGTGTCTTTCGCCTGTCTGGCGGAGTCGCAGACTCACAGTTTTATCGTTGAGGTTGACCAGAATACAGCTTCGACAAGACAGAATTTTTCTGTAAAGACTGAGCCAGACACATCATCTGCATCTGCATCTGCATCTGCATCTGCATCTGCAATGCGAATGATGGGCCGGGGACCGATGCAAAGCGAGCCATCACAAATGGCCGGCACAAAGGGATATCCAGGGTCAGACGCGCCACCCGATGACAAGCCCTTTAGGCCTGGAGGGTTGTGGGAAAGACTGACAACGGTGTTCAAATCGGTGTCGTGGCAGTTGCTCTACGCCAACAATAACGTTGTCGGCTACAGACTGCTCCTGTCTCTTCAGGGAGATTCGCTGCCTCGCCAGTCTTTTGTCTGGGGGCCGGTGGTGGTAACCGTTATCGTGGGCTGGTTGTCAGGAAGTTACTGGAACCCGGGAGCAGCCATGTTCAAGCAACTGGATGAGCAGTCGTTTAATCAACAGCACGAACCTCAGATTATCACTTTGATGGACAATACCGGCGGCAGTAACTATTCCTGGGCAACGTTATGGGATTACTCTCAGCCACTTCATACGCCTTCAGGCACAGTAGGCAGTTCTTGTTTTTCACTCTTCAACAATGATGATGATGACGACCGTTCGGGCTGGCCCACTCACTCTGGACATACCTATGGCGTAAATTGCTATGAACATCCGTGTTGTACCCAACAAGGAAACTGTATCTTTGCTCCAAATCCTATTAAAACCCATTCTATGGATTGTGCTTGCAACGAGTGCCTTGACTCGCTTGATGAAATGTTGGCTACTTTCATAAACACCGAGTGCAATTCAATCTCGGATAATTCTTTCCTTTGCACAACAGATATCTATCCGCAAGCAAGTACCCAGGAACCGAACCCTAATTTAGTAAGTTACCCTGCTGAAGGTCGAACAGTTGCCAGAAAAGCTGACAGCACTACTAACAATCCGTACTTCCCACCTAATAACGATCTGTACTTCCAGCCTACTCAGGATCTGAACTTCCAACCTACTCAGGATCCGTACTTTCCACCCACTCAGAATTCGTACTGCCCACCACTTGCTCAGAATTCGTACTGCCCACAACTTGCTCAGGATCCGTACTGCCTACCACCTACTCAGGATACGTACTGCCCACCTACTCAAGGTCTGACCTCCTCATCAATTCAAGAACTGACCACCTTATCAACTAAAAATGAGGCCTCCTCATCAATTCAAGAACTGACCACCTTATCAACTAAAAATGAGGACTCCTCATCAACTCAAGAACTGACCAGCTTATCAACTAAAGAAGAGGCCTACTCATTAATTCAAGAACTGACCGCCTTATTAACTAAAAATGAGGCCTCCTCATCTACTAAAAATGAGGCCTCCTCATCTACCAAAAATGAGGCCTCCTCATCTACTAAAAATCAGGCCTCTTCCTCAACTCAAGATCAGGCCTCTTCCTCAACTCAAGATCAGGCCTCTTCCTCAACTCAAGATCTGACCTCTAAACCTACTAAAAAAAGGAAAATATCCGGGCAAACCCACCCTGCATCCGAGCATAGCGTGGGGGTTGAAGAATGCGGCATTGATGGCTGTCGCCGACGGTTTACGATCACTTCAGCCTTGCTTTCCCATAAAGCCAAAAAGCATGGTTTAAAGACTGAAATATGCGGTATTAATGGCTGCATCCTGCGCTTCGTCTCTTCAGATTTGGCTACTCACCAAGCCCAGGAGCATGGACAAGGTGGAGATAAGCAGGGGGACTGAGGTCCAATTACAGGCGCTTTTAACTCGTTCCCATACTGGGAGCCTCAGGGCCTGAAAGCATGGGAGTCAGGGTTTTGTGACAGTCGGGTTATTTAAAGAGCGGGTAGATACAACCTGAGTTAATTAAGTCGAGCAGCAGCCCCCGTGTTTCATGGTCTACGACAGAGTGCCATTGATCGGATGTCAGTTGTGAGTTCTGACACAACTGTTGAGCCAGGTTCACAGCGTTTGCACAGTGACATTCGTAAGCATCACCATCAGCAAACAATATCAGGGAGCCGTTCTCTTTCCTGAACGCAAGCCTTGAGCCTTCATTAAGCACCAGGTCAACCCCTTCAGCCTCGTCCTTAAATGCTTCCCAACTTTGCCAGGGCTCGTCCACAGGCTGCTCATGCTTAGGTTGAGTCATCATCTCGCCAAACCACTCTGCCAGCATTGAGCGATCTTCTATATGCTCTTTCAGGATTGTCTGCAGTCGATCCAGGGCCTGGTCATCAATTTCAGCCTTTTGCTCCGGCAACGTCTGGTCGGGGTCTGAATAGCGAAGGCTTTCTGGTAACTGATCGGCGATAAAATCAGTAAACTGCATCAGAATCTCGCGGTGACTGGGAGCCCGAAAGCCTACTGAGATCGTCATGCATTCCCCGTCGGCCGCGCCATGATGACCGATACCGGGGGGCAGGTAGAGCATGTCGCCTGGTTCAAGGACATAATCTTCCAGAACCTCAAACTCTGACAGGATATGAAGGTCAGTGTCTTCCCGTTTCGGTGAACTGGCATCATAGACCGGACCCACTTGCCAACGTCTTTGCCCTTCGGCCTGAATCAGGAAAACATCAAAATGATCATAGTGAGGACCCACTGAGCCCCCATCGGTTGCATAGCTGATCATAATGTCCTCAAGTCGCCAGGAGGGCAGAAAGTCAAAGTAATCCAGTAGCGAATGAACATCGGGAACCCAGTGGTCCACAGCCTGAACCAGAAGCGTCCAGTGACTGGGGGGCAGAGAGGCAAAGTCCGATTCATTGAAAGGCCCCCGTCTTAGCTCCCAGGGATTTTCCCCTTGCTCAAGCACAATGCGGGATTCAACTTCCTCTTCCAGTGCCAGACCCGCCAGCTCGTCGGCTGAGAGCGGCGACTGAAAATCCGGGATGGCCTGACGAATCAGCAGGGGTTTCTTTTGCCAATAACTTTGCAGGAAAGCCTCGGGCGAGAGGGATCCCAGGATAGGCTGTTTCATTGAATTTCATCGACGTGTAAATAAACGACACAAGGTTAGCATAAAGTGACCTTGTTGATGGGATTATCACCTCAAGCCACTCAACATTCTGGCTATGGCTGCTTCAGCCCTGGCCAGTCTCGTCTCATTGGTCAATCCGGGAACGATGGTGCCCTGGGCGACCCCTTGCCACAAAGCATCACCGGTATTGGCTTGAATCAGCGTGACGGCGATCGTCAGCTTTTCCTGGCCCGGTGCCGTGACCAGCCCCGGTGTTGTTCCAAAGAAACCAACCAGTTCGGCATCGGAAACGGTCGAGCCAGAGGCTATGGCGTAGCGAACAATCAGAGGATTCTGAGAGAGTTGGCCAGGATTCATGTTCATCTTTGCTGACAGCTGTTTGGCTATCTCGACTTCTATCGTCTCATAAGCCTTCTCCCGGTTAGGAAACATCGGGTCCGCCTGATCAGGGACAATGGCTTCGAATAATAAGCCATCAAAATCGGATAAAGCGAACCGATGCAGGGGAGAAGACGTAATCGACAGGGGAGCGACCTGAGACTTTTCCTGCGGAATGGTCACGCTGACGCAGCCTGCAAGGACTGTAGAAACAATGGCTATGATGGCAACGGATAGTGTTCTCATCGGTTCACCTGCTGAAATGGATAAACCGGCCCCAGCTGCAGAATGCCGGTTAACTCATCCAGAGCCGTGCGGGATTCAATCACAAGGGCAGGATCGGCAAGGTCGGCTTCAGTCAGCCTGTCGCGGTAATGTTTTTCTACCCATTGGCAGAGGGTTACATAAAGGTTGTCGTCCATCAGGCAGGCCTGGTTAGTGGCCGCCAGTTCTTCAGGCGTCAGGACGACTCTCAGCCGCAGGCAGGCGGGTCCACCGCCATTATTCATACTCTGTCGCAGGTCGAACACTTTAACGTCATTAATGGGATTGTCCGACGCAACCAGCCCTTCCAGATACGCTGAAACCTGTCGATCGCTCTGACAGTCAGAGGGCACAACAATGGTCATATCATGATCGGAAGTGCTGAGCAGCTGGCTGTTGAACAGGTAACTTTTCACCGCAGTCTCGACCCTTATCTGACTTTCAGGCACTTCAATAATACAGAAGTCATCCCGGCCACAGGTGTTTCTATAGCTGCTTCTATAGCTGCTTCTCAGTTCGTTGTAGACCTGAGCCTGATTCAGGAACGCTTTCTCGTGACAGAACAGGACATGGCGGTTACCCACCGCAATAACATCGTTATGGAACACTCCCTGATCAATGACTTCAGGGTTTTGCTGTGCAAATACTGTACGGCGGGTGTTCAGTTGATGGTTGCGAACAATGGCCTGCGAAGCTTCCAGAGTCTGACGGGCCGGAAACTTTGTTGGGGCGGGGCGGGCGTCATCAAAGCTGTGACGGCCATAAACAAAAAACTCAACCCCTTTGTCTCCGTAGTCCCGGCAGAAACGGGTGTGGTTGGCTGCGCCCTCATCACCGAAGTGAGAGGAAGGGGTAATCGCCGGGTGATGGGTGAAATGTTCCTCACCGGGGAACACGGCTTTCAGGATTTTACCGGTTATCTCATGTTCAATGGAGCGGTGAAACTTACTGCACAGGTTTGCCGGTGTGAAATGAACGGTGCCAGAGGTAGTATCGGCACTGGGTGACACGGTGGCGGCATTAGCGGTCCACATGGTGGATGCAGAACAGCAGGCGGCAAGAATTTTGGGCGCCTGTTGTGCGGCTTCGGCAAGCACCTGCTCATCGCTGCCGCTAAAGCCCAGTTTGCGCAAGGTATCAACGTCAGGTCTTTCATGGGGGGGCAGCACGCCTTGTACTAAACCCATGTCGTGCAGTGCCTTCATTTTAGCCAGACCCTGCAAAGCCGCCCGTTTCGGATTGGAAGGCACTGACTGATTATGGGTTGAGGCGATATTGCCCAGGGACAGGCCCGCATAGTTATGAGTCGGACCTACCAGGCCGTCAAAATTGGCTTCAACAGTTTTATTCATATCTCTTAAATTCCGATCTTACAGCTTTAAACCCGGAGCCAGTTTTTCCGGGAGTGACAGACTCTCAGCTTCCACACTGGCCACGGGATAAGCACAATAATCCGCAGCAAAGTAGGCACTGGGACGGTGGTTACCACTGTCACCAATACCACCAAATGGCGCAGCACTGCTGGCTCCGGTGATGGGCTTGTTCCAGTTGACAATGCCAGCGCGGCTCAGGTGCAGGAACCGTTCATAGTCTTTACGGCTGTCACTGAAGATGCCAGCGGACAGCCCATAGCGAGTGTTATTGGCCTGTTCAATAGCTTCGTCGAGCTGGTTATAACGAATCACCTGCAACAGTGGGCCAAAGTATTCTTCGTCAGGTAGCTCTTTGATGGCGGTGACATCAATCATGCCAGGCGACAATAAACCGGTACCTTCCTTCAATTTTCTGCCCGTCAGCAATGATTCACCACCCAGTTGTTGCAGGCGCGACTGTGCCTGAAGAATACCGTTTGCTGCCGCCTCTGAAATAACAGCGCCCATAAAGGGCTGCTCTTTATCATTCCACTGGCCCACCTTGATGTTGCCAGCGGCTTTAACCAGTTGGTCAATAAAGCTATCACCCCATTCGCCAACCGGAACGAACAAGCGTCTGGAGCAAGTACAGCGTTGACCCGCGGTAATAAACGCTGACTGGATAGCGTCGTGAATCGCGGCTTTTTGATTTTCAACTTCAGTAATAATCAACGGATTATTGCCACCCATCTCCAGGGCCAGAATTTTACCGGGCTGGCCTCCAAACTGTTGATGAATCACCCTTCCGGTATTGGAGCTGCCGGTGAAGAACAAGCCGTCAATGTCCTGGTGTGCAGCCAGGGCGATACCGGTTTCTTGCTCGCCCTGAACCAGGTTTAACACACCTTTTGGCAATCCGGCCTGTTCCCAGAGTTTGAGGGTTATTTCAGCGGTGGCAGGTGTCAGCTCACTGGGTTTGAAAACCACCGTATTGCCCGCCAGCAGGGCCGGAACAATGTGTCCGTTGGGTAAATGCCCCGGAAAATTATAGGGGCCAAAAACAGCCACCACTCCATGAGGCTTGTGTCGTATAAAAGCCCGGGCTCCCGGCATGGTATTTTCTGTCGTGCCGGTGCGCTCATGGTAGGCTTTGATAGAAATTTCAATCTTGCCTTTCATGGCCGCTGCTTCGGTTTTGGATTCCCACAGGGGTTTACCGGTCTCCATGGCAATGGTTTCAGCCAGCAGCTCCGCGTTTTCTTCAACCAGCCCGGCAAACTTGCGCACCTGATTAATGCGGTCTTCCAGAGAGCGTGCCGCCCACTCCGGCTGGGCGTTTCGGGCCGCTGAAATAGCCAGGTCAACCTGGGCAGGCTGGGCAGCAGCACCGCTCCAAACGGTTTCACCAGTGGCTGGATTCAGAGAATGAAATGTCTGACCTTCACCCTGAAGCCATTGTCCTTTAATAAATAGAGAACCTTTCATAAGTCACTCCCATAGTTTTTGGGTCTATAGTTTTCGGGTCTATAGTTTTCAGATCTATAGTTTTCAGGTCTGCTTATCGATGGTTATGGCGTTGTGGATTGAACAATGGCACGACTCTGAGTTCATCACCGTCCCGTATATTCAGCACTTCAGCCTGTTGCTGGCTGATATTGACGAATTCCAGTCCTTCAAACGACAGTTGTCCGGCTATACAACGAAAATCGCAAAAATGAGTGTTAGCCATCAGCCAGACCGATTCGTCGGTATCCAGACAGTCATGCACCCTGACCCGGTAGTGGCGGGAATCCCTGATTGCCCGGATGTCTCTAATCTGGGTTTCCAGCACCGGGCCACCATCAAAAATGTCGATATAGCCGGTGTATCGGAAGCCTTCGTCTTCCAGTAGTTTCCTCGCCGGCATAGTATCCGGATGAGTCTGGCCAATGACGCATTGGGCTTTTGCGGGTAACAGATTGGTATAGATCGGGTTGCGTGGCATCAGTTCGGCGATAAAGGATTTACCCCGGGCAACCTGTTGATCGGCCTCGACAAAGTCCACGGCAAAGAAATGTCTGCCCAGGGCCTCCCAGAAAGGCGATTCGCCCTCTTCATCGCAGAAACCACGAAGCTCGGCAATAATGCTTTCGTTAAAGCGAGGCGCATGGGTAGCCATAAAAAGAAAACGGCATTTAGACAACAGGTGTCCATTACTGGATTTACGGTATTGGGGGGTCAGGAACAGCGTGCAGAGTTCCGAGTGGCCGGTGTAGTCACTGCAAAGCGTCAGGGTTTTGATACGGGTGTAGACATCCAGTTCCCTGGAGGCATGCACCTGAGTGTTGACTTTGTAGTTGTACCAGGGGGCTTTCAGGCCCACTGCGGACTCAATACCGGTGACACCGACCACGGTTCCCGTTTCCATATCTTCCATGACGAACAGGTAATACGCTTCTTCCAGAGGCTTTTCTGCCCTGAAAGAGTTGACTGCCCATTCGAGCTTTCTCTGCACCATCTCGGGGTCAGGTTGCAGGGAAGAAAAACCCACGCCGGTCATCTGGGCAATCTGCCAGAGTGCGTCGTGATCCTGTTCGGTTATGGGTCTGATTATCATCATAGAGAAATGCCAGGCTTTAATGGTTGTATTTTTATGATTATTTCGAACCGTGCAGCGTGTATAAAAATCCGCATGGTTGCTTTCCTCAATGACTGAACAACGTCAGATCAATGGGTTCACTTCGTGTCGGTGCTTGCAAAAATTTTATCAGCAGATGCCGCTACGAATCCCTGGTAAAGCTTACCATCGGGCAGGGCGTAACGCTTGGCAAATTCATAGAAACAGCCGGGAATGTCCCGCTCGCCATCGGAAAAGCTGACGTTAACCTTGCCCGCCATGGTCGATGACTGCTCCAGAAGTACCTCGGGAGAACCTTTCACCAGACCGCCGCTGTTATTCAGTTGGAAGCCATTGTCTTGCAACATCTGGTTAAGGACATGAATGTCATCATGGGATTGCAGGTGATTGATGGAAACGGTGAAGTGGTTGGGCCGGTATCCCAAGGCCGCGACCCAGGCCGCGTACTCACTTTCCTGTAAGAGCAGGCCATAGTCCTGCAGGCTGACTGTCCAGGGGCGTCCTGAAAAGCAGAAGTTATCCACAAGAACAGAGGCTTCAGTCACCTGATCTACCAGACTGTGGATAATGTGCTGAGCTTTATCCGACAGTGCCTCAACCAGCAGTTCGCTGATAAATACTTTTGGCAAAGTGTCGTCTGGATGCTGGAAATGTTTGGCCACCAGTTTCCTGCCGGGAAACTCATAGTCGCCGCCCGCCACATAGCCGGCATTGAGAAAGGGGCGGGCTACTTTTTCGAGATTAACCTTGTCCAGGTTGTAGGTACGCAGGGCAATGTGGTCATTGATCACCAGCCCGTCATTCTGATTGGCAAAGAGATCATGGATGGTGCGGGCGTCGGGGGTCAGTTCCAGATAGTTCTGCCACATGGCTTCCAGAAGGGGGGTGATCTTGTTGGTATTGGCTTCTGTCATTGTTTAATTCCTCTGCCTTTAAAAGGCCATGGTCTTTTAATAGCAGGCTGCCACTCTGACGGGGTCGCCGTCATTGAGGTGCAGCCGATCCATTTCTTCCCGTGTCAGAGCCGGGGCGTTCGGGTTAAAAGGCGTGTTGATGCAGCGAAAAGATTGGGCCGATGTGTTGGCTACAAGATAGTTGTTATTTTCGGTAAGAGCCGTCTCTCGTGCAGCCGATGTTATGGCGACTTCCGGTTGATGAGTCTGACTGTCACGCACTGTGGTGAGCCGGTCGGTTCCTGTTTCCAGAGTGGGGCCTGCGTCAAAAACATCCACATAGCCCTGGTAGCTGAAACCTTCCCGTTCCAGCAGGTTAAACACCGGCTCCCGATCGGGTCTGGGTTCACCAATCACCGCTCTTGCCTGTTTGGGTAACAGGCGTGTGTAGATGGGATACCGGGGCATCAGCTCAGCAATAAAACCCTTTTCCTGAACACCGGTGAGATAATTGGCTTTGGACATGGCCATTGGGAAAAAGTGGCTGCCCAGGCTATCCCAGAATGCTGAGCGATTGTTTTCATCAATAACCCCTTGAAGCTCTGCCAGGACACGGTCAGAAAAACGATCACGGTGTTCAGCTATAAACAGGAACCTTGCCCGGCTCAGCAACTGAAGGTTAAACCCGTTGTCGTGTTTTTGAGAAATAAAAAGCGTGCACAGGCTGGTGTAACCGCTGTAGTCCTGACAGAGTTTTAAAACGGTCATCCGGTTGATGGTTTGCAGTGTCTCGCAGGCATGAACTTCTTCGTCGACACGGAAGTTATAGAAAGGTGCCGACAAACCCACTGTGGCGATAATGCCGGATATGCCAAGAATCTCACCCGTGTCCAGATCTTCCAGTACAAAGTGGTAGCTTTCGTCTGCGGCACTCTCAACGTTTTTGCCAAGAGAGTCCCGGGTTTTGCAAATCAGTTCTGCCAGGTGATCACGGTTTGCCGGCAGTGTCGTCATTGAGCCTTGGGCACGGTTGGCCAGTGCTTCCAGGGCACTGAGGTCCTGATAATCAACAGGTCTGACGACTTTCATGAGCGGGTCTCTTTATTCTTCAGCCAGCTGTTGTCGATCCCCAGGGCTTCATTGCGGGCCAGTGTTAGCAGCAGGGCGGCACTGAGTTTGGCTCTGGGCACCAGACTGCTGATTTTCAGGTACTCCTGTTCACTGTGAATATGACCCCCCTGAACACCCAGAGTATCAATATTGGGAATGCCCGCTGAGGCCAGGTTATTACCATCGCAACAGCCGCCGGTCGGTTTTACATCAATGGTCAGTCCCAGGGCATGACCACACTGTCTGGCCAGTTCCAGCAGTTGCTGGTTGGCAGGGGAGAGTACTTTGGGCTTTCTGCTAAAGCCGCCGTGGAGTTCCAGACGGATACCATTGCGACTGCTGATCTCATTAACAATCATTTGCAATTCCTGAAGGCACCAGTCTTCATCTTCTGGTCTCTCCAGGCGGATATTAAAACTATTGATGCATTTATCCGGAACGATATTGGTTGGGCCACCCCCGTGAATATAGCCGGGATTAAAGGTGACGCCTTCCCGCTTGCCGTTCAGGTCGTCCATGGCTGAGACAAAATCGCACAGGGCACGGATAGCATTTCTTCCCAGGTGATGCTCCCTGCCCGCATGAGCCGCTTTGCCGTGGCAGATAGCGGTAAAGTTGCCGCTGCCTTTGCGCTGGCCGGCGAGGCTGCCATCAGGGAAGGAGGGCTCATAAATCATGCCCAGGTCAACACGACTGGCGGCGTCTTTTATCAGTGGCGCGGAACCGGGTGAACCAATTTCCTCGTCAGGGTTAAACAGGATTTCCCAGCCGATATGGTCTGCCCAGGGGCTTGCTTCCAGTACTTCAAGCGCATTCAACATGACAATGATGCCGCCTTTTAAATCGGTGACACCGGGGCCATTGATGGTCTCTTCATCAAGACGGACGACCTTCTGAAAAGGGCTGTCTTTGGGAAACACGGTGTCCATATGGCCGCACAGGAAAACCTGAAGAGGAGCCTCAGGGCGCTTGCGGATTCTCAGAGCCTTGCCGAGTTGGTGTTGAGTCACTTCTCCCTGGTTATTAATCTCCTCATAGGGTTCCAGATCAATGACTTCCTGCTTGCCACCCAAAGCTGCGGTCAGGTGCCTGAGACGTTCCATGACCTGATTAACACCCGCGGCATTAAGACTGCCGGAGTTGATTTCAGCCAGTTCAATGGTGTGCCGGAGCATCTCGGCCTGACGGTTGTCCAGGCGGGTTAGCAGGGGTTGTAGTGGGGCAAGAAGATCGGACATGAGGCACCATTTTTTAGGGATGGGTTTTGTTGAAATGCAGGCTAAAGCGGCATTCTATTTTGATATTGGTTTTGTTCTGGTTGTTTTGTCAGAGGTTATGGCTGTCTCAGTATACAAGCCGCTGAGCGTGATCACTCTTGATTTTGCGACAGTAAGTATTGCGATACGGACAGTTGCAGTTTCGCCCAGCCTTCCCAAACAACTAACCATCCGTGAATGCCTGTTCGTTTAAATGAAATATTCGGGCTAGAGGTTTTTGAAAAACTCATCCAGATCCTCAATGCTTTGGGATTCATTCATGAGAGCCTGCCAACTGTCAGGAGGCGTTCCCGCGCTCACCAGTTTCCCAAACACCGAATAGGCATCGGTCTTGCTGCCATAGGCACGTTTGGTTTTTTCGTCATTTACCCAGGCATATATGATGATTCTGGCTGCTTCGTCATAGCGGAAAAACAGCCGGTACTGTTGAAAAAACTTAGCTCGAAACCAGTGCTTTCTGGCTTTTCCAAGCGTCAAGCCTTGACGGTATACGGGGTCAGAGGGATTGCTTGGAACCCGTTCAAACGCCAACTGGCTGATTGCCGCCAGTCGTTTTGTGGCGTTTTTCTTTTGGAAGGAATCAGGATACTGCTGTTTCAGTTTTTTGACCTCGACAGCCAGGCTCTTGAGCTGTGCGACAAACATGGGATGGGCCAGAATCTTCCAGCCATGAAAGTCATTACGGATGGAACGCATTGTCGATCAATCCTCACCAAGAGGCTCATCAAGATCAATATCCATCTCCCCAACCAGATCATTGAGCTTCCGGGCAAGCTCCGGAGAAACCTGTTTCAGTGTTTGGGGTTGGTTTTTCATATCCTGCTC
Organism: Endozoicomonas sp. 4G; assembly: GCF_023822025.1. Lineage (NCBI taxonomy): Bacteria > Pseudomonadati > Pseudomonadota > Gammaproteobacteria > Oceanospirillales > Endozoicomonadaceae > Endozoicomonas > Endozoicomonas sp. 4G. Next base: position 185,656 of record NZ_CP082909.1, read on the forward strand.
GAGAAAGTCCAGGAAACCCGCTATTACAGGATCTCCTTCGTCACTCTGCCACTTGGAAAGCAGGACACTGCCATCGGAACGAATCTCATACCGAAGCTTTTCCTGCTTGTTTAATTCCAGCGCTTTTCTGACCGAGGCCGGAATAGTCGTCTGATAACGATCCGTCAGGGTGGATCGATCTACGGACACATTTTTCATCATGAAATCCTCGGATGTTAATTATAATTTATTATGGTAATGCAAATGCATTACTTGGTCAAAGTCAGGGTTCCGGGTGAAACGACCAAAACGTTGGCATGGCTACATACACCACTTGAGCCTGCCCTCTATATCCTCCACAATAACGACTAACGCCGTAAGACAAGCGTTTTCCCAGTCTAACCGCTCTGGGCTCCAACCCACCAACCGCCATAAATTCAGAACGCTTTATGTCTCAATCCCATAACAATCTCGCTGTCTTTATCTGGTCTGTTGCTGACCTTCTCTGGGGAAATTTCAAACAGCTCCAGTATGGTCAGGTTGATCCCGGCCTGCCAAGGGTGTTCGACGGTTTCCTGATCTCCGCCCCGTTATCGGAAAAATAGACGTACGCGACTGGATGCCTCCACTACACTCACAAAAACAACAACACCCCAACTCCGTCGAGGCCACTGAATGACAACACCAGAGTCAGCCACTTCACTATTTGGTGAGATCAAAACCCTTATCACTTCAGCCAAACAACGGGCTGCTGTAGCAGTAAATGCCGAACTGACCCTGCTCTATTGGTAGATAGGTCAGCGTATCAACACCGAAGTACTCAAGGGCGAGCGGGCCGATTATGGTAAGCAGGTGGTCGTCAATCTATCGAAGCAACTCACCGCCGCTTTTGGCAAAGGCTGGAGTGAGAAGCAGCTGTTCCATTGCTGTCGTTTCGCCGAAGCTTATCCGGATCAGCAAATTGTCTCGACACTGTCTAGACAATTGCACTGGAGTCATTTTCTGGAGCTGATCTATCTGAAAGAGCCGCTGGCACGAGACTTTTATGTGCAGATGTGCGGTATTGAGCGCTGGAGTGTCCGCACCCTGCGAAAACAGGTGGGAAGCTTGCTTTTTGAACGGACTATGGCCGCAAAACAGCCCGAAAAAGTGCTTGAGGCGCGACTGAATGCCCTGAAAGAAACTGGCAGCATAGAGCCTGATGTGTTACTGAAAGACCCTTATATGCTGGACTTTCTCAATCTCAATGATCGCTATCTGGAAAAAGATCTTGAAGATGCCATTTTGCGGGATATGGAGCAATTTTTATTGGAGCTGGGCGTCGGCTTCAGTTTCATAGCCCGACAAAAGCGCATTTTGATCGATAATGACAGCTTTTATATTGACCTGCTTTTCTATAACCGGGAGTTGAGACGCTTAGTGGCTATTGAGCTGAAAACGGAAGATTTTCATCACAGCCACAAAAGTCAAATGGAGCTGTATCTCCGCTGGTTGGATAAACATGATCGCAAGCAGGGAGAAGAGCCGCCTATTGGCATTATTCTCTGCACAGGCAAAAAGCAAGATCAGATCGAGCTGCTAGAGCTGGACAAAAGCGGCATTCATGTGGCTGACTATTTGACCAGCCTGCCTTCCATGGAAGTACTTGAAGCCCGGTTCCAGCAAGCCATCCAAAACGCGCGTCGGCGTATTGAGAACAGAAGCAAGTAGCGCCCATCAGCAAGGACGCATCCGTGAAACAGGTTTTCCAGAATTAGACCATCGCCCAATTGCAGGCCAAGGAGAAGTTCTACCAACCCTGCGCTTGAGCTTTCAGCCAAGCTCAAACGCAGAATTTGAAGAATAAAATTAGGGATTAACGACTTTGGCAACCGCTCGTTCCAGGGCTGCCATGCCTTCACGGATATCTTCATCCGGAATGATCAGCGACGGCGCCATTCTCAGCACATTCGGTCCGGCCACCAGCATCATCAGACCTTCTTTTGCAGCAGCGGCCAGGAAGTCCTTGGCTTTGCCGTGCCACTCTTCGGTCAGCTCAGCGCCAATCAACATGCCCCGGCCACGAACTTCTTTGAAGACGCCGTAGGTTTTGTTAATGCGCTCCAGCTCGCTGCGGAACAGTTCATGTTTGCTGCTGACATTGGCCAGAATCTGGTCATTGTGAATCAGGTTGATGGTTTCCAGGGCAACAGCACAGGCCAGGGGGTTGCCACCATAGGTGCTGCCGTGGCTGCCAAAGCCGAAGCTTTTGGCCACTTCGTCGGTGGCCAGCATAGCCGCCACCGGGAAGCCGCCGCCCAGGGATTTGGCGGTGGTGAGAATATCTGGAATGACGCCGGTGGTCATGTAGGCATAAAATTCACCGGTACGGCCAACACCGGTTTGCACTTCATCTAACACCATCAGGGCCTGGTGTTTATCACACAGTGCTCTTACACCTTGCAGGAACTCAGGATCTGCCGGGATCACACCTCCTTCACCCTGGATGGGTTCCAGAACAACCGCACAGGTCTTGTCGGAAATAGCCGCTTTCAGGGCTTCCAGGTCGTTATAAGGCAGATGAGTCACACCCGCCGGAACCGGCGCATAACCTTCACAGTAACTGGGTTGGCCACCCACGGTGACGGCGAACAGGCTGCGACCGTGGAACGCGCTTTTAAAGGATATGATCTCGTGTTTTTCAGGGCCAACATGATCAAAAGAATATTTTCTGGCCAGTTTGAAGGCGGCTTCGTTGGCCTCGGTACCTGAGTTACAGAAGAAGACTTTGTCGGCAAAGGAGATTTCGGTCAGGCGCTGGGCCAGGGCCAGGGCAGGCTCGTTGGTATAAACGTTACTCAGATGCCAGAGTTTGTCGCTCTGTTCCTTGAGAGCCCTGACCAGTTGAGGGTGGCAGTGACCAAGGGCATTAACGGCAATCCCCCCTGCGAAATCGACGTACTCACGGCCTTCCTGATCCCAGACTCGGGAACCTTTTCCACGAACGGGAATCATTGCCTGTGGTGCATAATTTGGCACCATAACTTCATCGAAGGTCGCTCTGTTAACGGAGTATTCGCTCATTTTTTGTCCTCGGGGCGCATGGTTTATTATTTGTTGGCTTAGCCGTTGGCCTAACAACTATAGATCAAAGCCGGAGCAAAGAGTTTACATCAGGCGACCCGGAGTTTTCTCTGAGAACCGTTTTACCGGGAAACTCACCCTTCTTTCTTTTTTGGCGGGTTATTCGCTTTGCTTTTGGATCTGAAGTTGTCAGGAAAGTGGGTACAATAGTGCTTTTTGAGATTGCCTGCGAGGTCTGTGCTGTAGTGGCAGCCCTCATGCTGACAACGATACACCTTGGGTCTCTGGTCGGCAGGCTGGTGAACTTGTGTGTGCCTTTTGAGATTGCCTGCGAAGAATGTGCTGTAGTTGCAGCCCTCATGCTGACAACGATACACCTTGGGTCTCTGGTTGTCAGGCCGGTGGACCTGTGTGTGCATTTTGAGATTGCCTTTGCGGTCTGTGCTGTCGCCGCAGCAGCCATCATGCTCACAACGATGCACCCTGGGTCTCTGGTCGCCAGACCGGTGGACCTGTGTGTGCATTTTGAGATGGGCTAAGCGGTTTGTGCGGTAGTCGCAGCCATCATGCTGACAACGATGCACCCTGGGTATCTGGTCGGCAGGCCGGTGGATCTGTTCGTGCCTTTTCAGATGGCTTGGGCAGTCTGTGCTGTATTTGCAGCTCTCATGCTTACAATGATACTCCTTGGGTCTTCTGGGTCTCGAGTCGATAGCCAGTAAAGCTGATGTTAATAATTCCCAGATCTGAGAAGAGTCTACTCCCATTTCTTCCTCCTCTGAATCAGTGGATGCTGCACCGTCCGAAACAGGCTTAATATACTCCTGCCGCTTCCTGCACATGGGGCATTCCCACCCTTGAGGCGTGTTCAAACGATCAAAACACTTATCACACACGTAGTGATGACAGCTTGTACTCTTGATGCCACTGCTTTTTGTAAACTTTTCGATGCAAACAGGACAGCTATGTGAATCATTGTCATCCTGAGTGTCAGGCCGAATACCGACATAGTGATTATCTCTGGACAGCAGCCCCAGATAGACCCTCTCCTCCGGGGTGTTTATAGCCGATGCTTCTGAGACTATGGTGACTTGAACATGATTAGAAGTGGCGTAGGTAAACACCTGGTCCTGAGTTAATCCACTGGCATGCAGATTGACAACGACAAACGTTTTTTTAAACAGGTAGCTCAGAAGCGGCAATAAAGTACTGAAGTCTGGCCATTCCTTATTGATGAGTTGTTTCTTGACCGATCGGACATTGTCTTCGCCCTGTGCAGCTATCCAGCTTGATAGAAAAGCTGAATGTTCAGTGGCCTGTGCCTGCTCATTACCTGGCAAATGATGGCTAATCATATCAATGAGGGTTTTGGTCAGTGTCGAGACGTCTTGATCTGCGGATAAATGGATAGCATGTAGCCAACAAAAGTCATCTGCTGGTGTTACCAGAGCATCGAACCCCACAAGATACTGGTTTAACAACTGTTGAGGGTCATCTTCTGCACATTCAGATTCAGAGCCAGTTTGCTGGAGCTTTTGCTTTTTTGCATAAGGTTCCGGATCCTTGGTTGTGCTGTCAGCTGCTGTGGCAACAGATCCATCCTTACCAGCGTGGTTAGGTTCCTGTCCTGCCGGTGCGCCTTGTGCAGTTTCTTGCGGGTTTTCACGGGGTGTGTCTGGTTCAGAACTTGCGCAGCTGACTATTTTGGACAAAACCTCCTGACAGGCTTTCCCGGTTGGTGCCAGGCACAGGTCACTACCAACAGGAAGATGAAGTTGTTCCATGGCAGAGCCGTCTGACTGGGCATGAGCATCTTCACGGTGTCGTTTAGCTTCCTGCTCAATATCTTTTTGCTCCCTGACGGTGATTCCGTTGGTTTTTGCAATGTACACCCTTCGGGCTGTGTCTTCGTCTGTTGTTTCTTCGGCGATCTTGATCTTCACCCTGCCCGTGCCTATTTCTTCGGCGGCGATTTTATGAATCCGCTCCATTTCAGCTTGCTGATTTTTAAAAAAAGTCTGGTAATCGGGCCGGTCGTATTCCGGATATGACAGCTTGGGTTCATGGCTATAGTGCACGACAGTGCTCTGGTTAGGATGGGTTTTAAGGCAGAGAGTTTGTTGGGTGTCGAGCGCCACGCTGGTAATGGACTCGATACCAACGCATTGCCAGGTCCTGTTCTCAGGAGCGTCTATGGGCTCGCAAAATGTATGCTCACCGGGCACAGGTTCTGGGCCACTGATGATAAAAGAATCATCCGATGAAATATGAAGAAACGGATTATTGTACGGCTCCGGTTCAGTAACTTTTTCCGGATTATAGGGAAGCGGCTGCCAGGTTCGCTGCCTGAGCGCCAGGACACCCAGTGTCACCAGGGATCCTGTGAGAGTGGAGGCTTGGTCTGGCAGGTGGTATGCAGCCAACCCGTCAGGAACTTGTGCCTCCACTGAAGCCATGAAAGGCAGGAAAAAGAACAGAGACCTCAGTAATCGTTCCAATGTCTTGGCTCTCAATTATTGTTGGATAGCAAAGAATAGACGAAATAACCTGAAAGTGTTTTTTGATGACCGGTGACTGGATGCACCTTGGGTCACCTGAATCGTCAGGGAGACAAGTGGGTCTGTTTGTGCCGTTTGAGCTCCAACAGAACGTTGCAGTTGAAGTTGCAGCCCTCATAGTCACAATAATACCGCCTGGTCCCCTGGCCGGCAGGCTGGTGCATCCATTTGTGCCTTTCGAGACGGCTCGTAAGGTCGGAGCTGAAGTTGCAGTCCTCGTGGTCACAATGATGCAGCTTGGGTCTGCTGGGTCTCTGGTCGGCAGGCAGGTGGATCTTTCTGTGCATTCTAAGGGGAGCTTCTGCGTCGGTTAGTATGTCGTTAATAGGTGAAGGTAAGCTGAAGTATTGCCAGATCCCAGGAGAGTCTGAATCTGTCACTTTTGCCTCTGAATCAGCGGATGCTGCACCGTCCGAAACAGGCTTAATGTACTTCTGCCGCTTCCTGCATATAGGGCAATCCCACCCTCGAAGCACGTTCAAACGATCAAAACACTTATTACACACGTAGTGATGACAACTTGTACTCTTGATGCCACTGCTTTTTGTAAACTTTTCGATGCAAACAGGGCAGCTATGTGAATCATTGTCATCCTGAGTGTCAGGCCGAATACCGACATAGTGATTATCTCTGGACAGCAGCCCCAGATAGACCCTTTCCTCCGGGGTATTTATAGCCGATGCTTCTGAGACTATGGTGACGCGCACATGATTAGAAGTGGCGTAGGTAAACACCTGATCCTGAGTTAATCCACTGGCATGCAGATTGACAACGACAAACGTTTTTTTAAACAGGTAGCTCAGAAGCGGCAATAAAGTACTGAAGTCTGGCCATTCCTTATCGACGAGTTGTTTCTTGACCGATCGGACATTGTCTTCGCCCTGTGCAGCTATCCAGCTTGATAGAAAAGCTGAATGTTCAGTGGCCTGTGCCTGCTCATTACCTGGCAAATGATGGCTAATCATATCAATGAGGGTTTTGGTCAGTGTCGAGACGTCTTGATCTGCGGATAAATGGATAGCATGTAGCCAACAAAAGTCATCTGCTGGTGTTACCAGAGCATCGAACCCCACAAGATACTGGTTTAACAACTGTTGAGGGTCATCTTCTGCACATTCAGATTCAGAGCCAGTTTGCTGGAGCTTTTGCTTTTTAGCAGAAGGTTCCGGATCCTTGGTTGTGCTGTCAGCTGCTGTGGCAACAGATCCATCCTTACCAGCGTGGTTAGGTTCCTGTCCTGCCGGTGCCCCTTGTGCAGTTTCTTGCGAGTTTTCACGGGTTGTGTCTGGTTCAGAACTTGCGCAGCTGACTATTTTGGATAGAACCTCCTGACAGGCTTTCCCGGTTGGCGCCAGACACAGGTCACTACCAACAGGAAGATGAAGTTGTTCCATGGCAGAGCCGTCTGACTGGACATGAGCATCTTCACGGTGTCGTTTAGCTTCCTGCTCAATATCCTTTTGCTCCCTGACGGTGATTCCGTTGGTTTTTGCAATGAACACCCTTCGGGCTGTGTCTTCGTCTGTTGTTTCCTCGGCGATCTTGATCTTCACCCTGCCCGTGCCTATTTCTTCGGCGGCGATTTTATGAATCCGCTCCATTTCAGCTTGCTGATTTTTAAAAAAAGTCTGGTAATCGGGTCGGTCGTATTCCGGATATGACAGCTTGGGTTCATGGCTATAGTGCACGACAGTGCTCTGGTGAGAATGGGTTTTAAGGCAGAGGGTCTGTTGGATGTCGAGCGCCACGCTGGTAATAGACTCCATACCAACGCATTGCCAGGTCCTGTTCTCAGGAGTGTCTATGGGCTGACAAAATGTATGCTCGTCGGGCACAGGTTCTGGGCCACTGATGATAAAAGAATCATCCGATGAAATATGAAGAAACGGATTATTGTACGGCTCCGGTTCAGTAACTTTTTCCGGATTATAGGGAAGCGGCTGCCAGGTTCGCTGCCTGAGCGCCAGGACACCCAGTGTTACCAGAGTTCCTGTGAGAGTGGAGGCTTGGTCTGGCAGGTGGTATGCAGCCAACCCGTCAGGAACTTGTGCCTCCACTGAAGCCATGAAAGGCAGGAAAAAGAACAGAGACCTAAGTAATCGTTCCAATGTCTTGGCTCTCGATTATTGTTGGATAGCAAAGAATAGACGAAATAACCTGAAAGTGTTTTTTGATGACAGGTGACGGCATGGATCAAAAATGGGTAGGCTGTTTATTTGCCTTGTTTTTGGGTTCCTGGTCGGCAGGTTGCCGGTAAATGAGTGTTCTCTAGTCGTCATAGAGGTAAATCGGGTAGGTGCGCGTGCGCCAAGGATTGATGATTGTCGTGTTGTAAGTAACTTCTACTTCTGCCTCTGCCTCTTCCTCTTCCCATGAATAACTGTCTGAAATAAACTCCAGCTCAGTTATATTCTGTTCCGGGGGTTCAATGGACTCCTGTTGCTTCCTGCACATAGGGCAATCCCACGCTGGAAACTTGTTCACTTTTTTAAAACACTCATCACACAAGTAGTGAAAGCAACTGGTACCCTTGATACCCCTGCTTTTTGTAAACGATTCATAGCAAACAGGGCAGCTATGTGAATGCTTGTTATCCAGGGTGTCAGGCCGAATACCGACAAAGTGATTATCTCTGGATAGCAGTCCCAGATAGACCCTTTCCTCTGGGCTATTTATAGCCGATGCTTCTGAGACTATGGTGACTTGAACATGATTAGAAGCGGCGTAGGTAAACACCTGATCCTGAGTTAATCCACTGGCATGGAGATTGACAACGACAAACGTTTTTTTAAACAGGTAGCTTAGAAGCGGCAATAAAATATTGAAGTCTGGCCATTTCTGATAGGTCAGTTGCTGCCTGACCGATTGAACATTATCTTCGCCCTGCGCAGCTATCCAGCTTGATAGAAACGCTGAATGTTCAGTGGCCACTGCCTGCTCATTACCTGGTAAATGATGGCTAATCATATCAATGAGGGTTTTGGTCAGTGTCGAGACGTCTTGATCTGCGGATAAATGGATAGCATGTAGCCAACAAAAGTCATCAGCAGGTGTTACCAGAGCATCGAACCCCACAAGATACTGGTCTAACAACTGTTGAGGGTCATCTTCTGCACATTCAGATTCAGAGCCAGTTTGCTGGAGCTTTTGCTTTTTAGCAGAAGGTTCCGGATCCTTGGTTGTGCTGTCAGCTGCTGTGGCAACAGATCCATCCTTACCAGCGTGGTTAGGTTCCTGTCCTGCCGGTGCGCCTTGTGCAGTTTCTTGCGGGTTTTCACGGGTTGTGTCTGGTTCAGAACTTGCGCAGCTGACTATTTTGGACAGAACCTCCTGACAGGCTTTCCCGGTTGGCGCCAGACACAGGTCACTACCAACAGGAAGATGAAGTTGTTCCATGGCAGAGCCGTCTGACTGGGCATGAGCATCTTCACGGTGTCGTTTAGCTTCCTGCTCAATATCTTTTTGCTCCCTGACAGTGATTCCGTTGGTTTTTGCAATGTACACCCTTCGGGCTGTGTCTTCGTCTGTTGTTTCTTCGGCGATCTTGATCTTCACCCTGCCCGTGCCTATTTCTTCGGCGGCGATTTTATGAATCCGCTCCATTTCAGCTTGCTGATTTTTAAAAAAAGTCTGGTGAACCAGGACACCCAGTGTCACCAGGGATCCTGTGAGAGTGGAGGCTTGGTCTGGCAGGTGGTATGCAGCCAACCCGTCAGGAACTTGTGCCTCCACTGAAGCCATGAAAGGCAGGAAAAAGAACAGAGACCTCAGTAATCGTTCCAATGTCTTGGCTCTCGATTATTGTTGGATAGCAAAGAATAGACGAAATAACCTGAAAGTGTTTTTTGATGACAGGTGACGGCATGGATCAAAAATGGGTAGTGCAACCAAGCTCTGATATCCGTACACTCCTCGTTACCACGCACCAGATTATCAATGGCACCCAAACTCCGTTCACCCTGAGCGGAGTCGAAGGGTGGTTGGCACGGTCTTTGTTAGTTCAGAGTCCACATCCTTCGACTCCGCTCAGGATGAACGTGGACTGTTCACATCAAACTCATTGAAATGATGTACCAGTTTGTTAGGTGAGGTATGCATTCCCACGCGAAGCGAGGGTGTCGCGAAACTCAAACCTCTCGTTCCCACGCTGCGCGTGGGAATGCATACCTCCCCTGAAAAGCTGACTCTACAGCGCGAGATAGGTATGGGTTCCCACGCTGGAGCATGGGAACCAGAGTTTTGCGACAGCCTCGAAGCGTGGGAACGAGTGGATGCGGGTCCCAGCGTGGGAACGAGTGGAAAATGGGTAGGCTGATTATTCTTTTTCAGCTTTCTTTTCTGACGGGTTATTCGCTTTGCTTTTGGGTCTCTTGGGTCTCTGGCCAGCAGGCCGGTGGGTCTGTTTGTATGTTTTCAGATTGCCCAAGTGGTAGTCGCGGTAGTTGGCAGGGGAGTGGCTCCGTTTTTTGTGTTTTTTCAGCGCGCCTCTGTGCTCAAGGTGGCAGCTCTTATGCACTTTGGGTTTCTTGGGTCTCGGTTCCTTGGGTCTCTTGGGTTCCTTGGGTCTCTGGTCAGCAGGCAGGTGGGTCTGTTGGTGTTTTTGCAGATTGACCAATTGGTAGTTGAGGTACTTGCAGCCCTTATAATCACACTGGAGTAACCTGGGTGCCGGAAGCTGGGTCTGTTTGTGCCTTTTAAAGCAAGCTACTTTGGTTCTGTAAAGAATTGGAGATAAGGTGAGTCCCTGGATATCGGGATAGTCTGCGCTCAGCGAGTTGTTGGCAAAGTTTATTCCCGTTTCTTCCTCCTTTGACTCAATGAATGTTTCACTGTCTGAAGTGGGCTTAATGTACTTCTGTCGCTCTCTGCACATAGGGCAACGCCACCCTTGAGACTTGTTCAAACGATCAAAACACCCACCACACACGTAGTGATAACAACTTGTACTCTTAATGCCTCTGCTTTTTGTAAATTTGTTGAGGCAAACAGGACAGCTATGTGAATCCTCGTCATCCTGAGTGTCAGGCCGAATACCGATGAAGTGATTATCTCTGGATAGCAGTCCCAGATAGACTGTCCCCTCTTGGGTGTTTATAGCCGATGCTGCTGAGGCTACGTGGACTTGATCATGATTAGAAGTGGCGTAAGTAAAAACCTGATCCTGAGTTAATCCGCTGGCATGCAGGTTGACGACGACAAACGTTTTTTTGAACAGGTAGCTTAGAAGCGGCAATAAAATATCGAAGTCTGGCCATACATCATTGTGGAGTTGTTGCCTGACCAATTGGACATTTTCTTCGCCCTGTGCATTTATCCAGCGTGATAAAAAAGCTGAATGTTCAGTGGCCTGTGTCTGTTCATTATCAGGTAAATGATGGTCAATCATGTCAGTGAGCGTTTTAATCAGTTTGGATACGCTTTGACTTGTGGATAAATGGATAGCATGTAGCCAACAAAAGTTATCTGCGGGTGTTTCCAGAGCATTGAATCCCTCAAGATACTGGTTTAACAGCTGTTGAGGGTCATCTTCTGTAAATTCAGATTCAGAGCCAGTTTGCTGGAGCTTCTGCTTTTTAGCAGGAGGTTTCAGATCGTCAGTTGTGTTGTCAGCTTCTGTGGCAACAGATCCGTCCTCACCGGTGTGTTTGCATTTGTGTCCTTCCTGTCCTTCCAGAGCGCTTTGTGCAGCGACTATTTTGGACAAAACCTCCCGGCAAGCTTTCCCGGTTGATGGCAGGTACAGGACAGCATCGTCAGGAAGTTGAATATCCGGTCGTTCCATAGCAGAGCCGTCTGACTGGACATGAGCATCTTCACGGTGTCGTTTAGCTTCCTGCTCAATATCTTTTTGCTCCCTGACGGTGATTCCGTTGGTTTTTGCAATGTACACCCTTCGGGCCGTGTCTTCGTCTGTTGCTTCTTCGGCGATCTTGATCTTCACCCTGCCCATGGCTATTTCTTCGGCGGCGATTTTATGAATCCGCTCCATTTCAGCTTGCTGTTTTTTAAAAAAAGTCTGGTGAACCAGGACACCCAGTGTCACCAGAGATCCTGTGATAGCGGAGGCTTGGTCTGGCAGGCGGTATGCAGCCAACCCGCCAGGAACTTGTGCCGCCACTGAAGCCATGAAAGGCAGGAAAAAGAATAGAGACCTGAGTAATCGTTCCAATGCCTTGGTTCTCGATTATTGTTGGATAGCCAAGAATAGACGAAATAACCCATAAGTGTTTTTTGCTGACAGGCGATTGCATGGATCAAAAATGGGTAGGCTGATCATTCTTTATCACCTTTCTTTTCTGGCTGGTTATTTGCCTTGCTTTCGGGTTCCTGGTTGGTAGGAGGATGGCTCAGTTGTGTGTGCCTTTGCAGGTGGGTCTGTTGGTGTTTTTTCAGATTGCCTTTGTGGTTAGTGTTGTAGTTGCAGCCTTCATGGTTACACCAGTGCACCTTGGGTTTCCTGGGTCTCTGGTCGGCAGCCAGGTGGGTTTGTATGTGCCTTTTCAGACTGGCCGGCAGGGCAGTGCGGTAGTCGCAGCTCCCATGGTGACACTGGAGCAACCTGGATTCCTGGTAGGGTTGGTGGGTCTGCTCGTACGCGCTCCATGAATCACTGTCTGAAGTGAACTTCTGCTCATTCACCTCCTGCTCATTAATCTCCTGTTTGGGGGGCTCAATGAACTCCTGTCGCTTCCTGCACATTGGACAATCCCATGCTGGAGATCTGTTCACTTTTTTAAAGCACTCATCACACAAGTAGTGAAAGCAACTGGTACTCTTGATATCACGGTTTTTTGTAAATTCTTCAAGGCAGACAGGACAGCTATGTGCATGGTTGTTATCCCCAGTGTCAGGCTGAATACCGACATAGTGATTATCTCTGGATAGCAGCCCCAGATAGACCGATTCCTCTGGGGTATGTATAGCCGATGCTTCTGATACTATGGTGACTCGAACATTGTTAGAAGTGGCGTAGGTAAAAACCTGATCCTCAGTCAATCCAGTGGCATGCAGATTGACCACGACAAATGTTCTTCTGAGCAGGTAGCTCAGAAGCGGCAATAAAATATTGAAGTCAGGCCAGTCCCGATCAAAGAGTTGTTGCCTGACCAATTGGACATTGTCTTCGCCCTGTACAGTTATCCAGTTTGTTAAAAAAGCCGAATGTTCAGCGGCCTGTGCCTGCCCATTACCGGGTAAGTGATGGTCAATCATATCAATGAGGGTTTTGATCAGTGTCGAGACGTTTTGACCTGTGGATAAATGGATAGCATGTAGCCAACAAAAGTTATCTGCGGGTGTCTGCATCACCTCGAATCCCACAAGGTACTGGTTTAACAACTGTTGAGGGTCATCTTCTGCCAGTTCAGATTCAGAGTCAGTTTGCTGGAGCTTTTGCTTTTTGGCAGAAGGTTCCGGATCCTTGGTTGTGCTGTCAGCTTCTGCGGCAACAGATCCATCTTTACCGGAGTGGCTGCGTTTGTGTCCTCTCGGAGCGCCCTGTTTACCTTCTTGTGGTGGGGCGTTGGTGTTTTCGCTGGTTGAGTCTGGTTCAGAATTTGCGCAGCTGACTATTTTGGACAGAACTTCCCGACAGGTTTTCCCGGTTGCTGCCCGACACAGGTCACTACCAACCGGAAGATGAAGTTGTTCCATGGCAGAGCCGTCTGACTGGACATGAGCATCTTCACGGTGTCGTTTAGCTTCCTGCTCTATATCTTTTTGCTCCCTGACGGTGATTCCTTTGGTTTTTGCAATGTACACCCTTCGGGCAGTGTCTTCGTCTGTTGTTTCTGCGGCGATCTTGACCTTCACCCTGCCCATGGCCATTTCTTCGGCGGCGATTTTATGTATCCGCTCCATTTCAGCTTGCTGTTTTTTTAAAAAAATCCGGTAATCGGGCAGATCGTATTCCGGAAATGTCAGTTTGGGTTCATGGCTATAGTGCATGACAGTGAGTGTCAGGACACCCAGTATCACCAGGGATTCCGTGATAGCGGAGGCTTGGTCTGGCAGAGGGTATGCAGTCAACCCGTCAGGAATATGTGCTTCCACTGAAGCCATGAAAGGCAGGACAAAGAATAGAGACCTCAGCAATCGTTCCAATGTCTTGGTTCTCGATTATTCTTCGATAGCCAAGCATAGATGAAATAACCTGATTTTGTTTTTTTTGCTGGTAGGCGATGGCACGGATCAAAAGTTGGCAGGCTGACTTAATCACTGAGTGAATCACTGGTTAAATCACTGGTTAAACCACTGGTTAAATCACTGGTTAAATCACTGGTTAAATCACTGGTTAAATCACTGGTTAAATCACTGGTTAAATCACTAACTGAATCACTGTCTAAATCACTGTCTAAATCACTGTCTAAATCACTGTCTAAATCGCTGTCTAAATCGCTGTCTAAATCGCTGTCTAAATCGCTGTCTGAATCGCTGTCTGAATCGCTGTCTAAATCACTGTCTAAATCGCTGCCTAAATCGCTGTCTGAAATGCCCCCCTGTTCAGCCATCTTCTGTCTCAGGGGATTAACAGTCTTCTGTTTCTTCCTGCACATAGGGCAGCGCCACGTTAGAGATTTGTTCAAACGATTAACGCACTCATCACACAAATAGTGAAAGCAACTTGTGCTCTTGATAGCCCTGCTTTTTGTAAAGTTGTTCAGGCAAACAGGACATCTATGTGGATGGTTGTCACCCCGGGTGTCAGACTGAATACCGACAAAGTGATTATCCTTGGATAGTAGTCCCAGATAGATCGTTTTCTCTGGGGTATTTATAGCCGATGCTTCTGAGACTACGGTGACTTGAACATGATTAGAAGTGGCGTAGGTAAAAACCTGATCCTGAGTCAACCCACTGGCATGCAGATTGACGACGACAAACGTTTTTTTGAACAGGTAGCTCAGAAGCGGCAATAAAATATTGAAGTCAGGCCATACATTATTGATGAGTTGCAGCCTGACCAATTGGACGTTTTCTTCGCCTTGTTCAGTCATCCAGCGTGATAGAAAAGCTGAATGCTCAGTTGTCTGCGCCTGCTCACTACCTGGTAAATGACGGTCAATCATACCAACGAGCGTTTTAATCAGTGTCGAGACGCTTCGACCTGTGGATAAATGGATAGCATGTAGCCAACAAAAGTTATCTGCGGGTGTTGGCATCACATTAAATCCCACAAGGTACTGGTTTAGCCGCTGCTGAGGGTCATCTTCCGCACGTTCAGGTTCAGGTTCAAATTCAGGTTCAAATTCAGGTTCAGAGTCAGTTTGCTGGAGCTTTTGCTTTTTAGCAGAAGGTTCCAGGTCCTCGGTTGTGCTGTCAGCTTCTGTGGCAACAGATCTGTCCTTGCCGGAGTGGCAAGCAGGACCGCAACCTGAATGGTTGTCATCTTCGGTGCCAGGCTGAATACCGACAAAGTGATTATTCTTGGGTAGCAGTTTCAGATAGACCGTTTCCTCCGGGGTATTTATAGCCCGTGCTTCTGAGACTATGACGACTCGAACATCATTAGACGTGGCGTAAGTAAAAACCCGTTTCTGAGTCAACCCACTGGCATGCAGACTGACAACGACAAACGTTTTTTTGAACAGGTGGCTCAGAAGCGGTAATAAAATATTGAAGTCTGGCCATTCATTATTGATGAGTTGCTGCCTGATCAATTGGACATTTTCTTCGCCTTGTGCGGTCATCCAGCGTGATAGATAAGCTGAATGTTCAGTTGTCTGTGCCTGCTCATTATCTGGTAAATCATTGTTAATCATGTCAATGAGCGTTTGAATCAGTGTGGATACGTCTTGACCTGCGGGTAAATGGATAGTGTGCAGCCAACAAAAGTTCTCTCTGGGGGGTTCTATAACATCGGATCCCTCAAGGTACTGGTTTAATAGCTGTTGATCGCAGGGGGGCTTTTTGGGCCTTTTCAGCTTGATTGGGCGGTAGGTTTTTTGGAGGGGGTCTTTACGGCGATACCAGTCCATCTGGTCGATCTGTTGTTGGGTACGCCAGCGGCGGATCTGCCGTTTGCGCTTTTTCTCTCCGGAGTGGTTGCGTTCCTGTCCTTCCGGAGTGCCTTGTGCAGCTTCTTGCGATGAGGCGCTGGTGTTTTCACAGGTTGTGTCTGGTTCAGAATTTGCGCAGCTGACTATCTTGGACAGAACCTCCCGACAGGCTTTCCTGGTTGATGCCAGGCACAGAACGGTGTCATCAGGAAGATGAATATCCGATCCCTCCATGGCAGAGCCGTTTGACTGGGCATGAGCATCTTCACGGTGTCGTTTAGCTTCCTGCTCAATATCTTTTTGCTCCCTGACGGTGATTCCGTTGGTTTTTGCAATGTACACCCTTCGGGCAGTGTCTTCGTCTGTTGTTTCTGCGGCGATCTTGATCTTCACCCTGCCCATGGGCATTTCTTCGGCAGCGATTTTATGTATCCGCTCCATTTCAGCTTGCTGTTTTTTTAAAAAAATCCGGTAATCGGGCAGATCGTATTCCGAAAATGTCAGTTTGGGCTCCTTTTCCGGATTGTAGGGAAGCGGCTGCCAGGTTTGCTGCCTGAGTGCCAGTACACCCAGCGTCACCAGGGATCCTGTGATAGCCGAGGTTTGGTCTGGCAGAGGGGATGCAGCCAACCCGTCAGGAATGTGTGCTTCCACTGAAGCCATGAAAGGCAGGACAAAGAATAGAGACCTCAGCAATCGTTCCAATGTCTTGGTTCTCGATTATTCTTCGATAGCCAAGCATAGATGAAATAACCTGAGTTTGTTTTTTGTTGATAGGCGACGGCATGGATCTCTTTTGACTTGTTATGCACTTTGCTCTTAGTACGTCTCTTCAATGAGTTTGATGTGAACAATCTACGTTCATCCTGAGCGCCCTTCGACTCCGCTCAGGATGCACGGTCGAGGGATGTGGACTCCGAACCAACAAGAAAGACCGTGCCCGGCACCCTTCGACTCCGCTCAGGGTGAACGGAGTTTGGGTGCCATTGATAAATCTGGAGAGTGAGAACGAGGGCTGTACGGATATCAGAGCTTAGCTGCATTAGTGGTGGTATTCGATACAGTAGTGCTTTCTTTTGTGCCTTTTCAGTTTGGCCTCATGGCGGGTGCTGAAGAAGCAGCGATCATGGTTACAATAGTGGACCTTAGGTCTTAGGTCGGGAGGTATGTGGGTCAGTATGTGCCTTTCCAGGTGGCTAAAATAGTCGGTGCTGTAGTTACAGCCCTCACGGTGACACCGGTACATACCACGTCCCGGGGGGGCAGCAGGCCGATGGGTCAGTCTGTGCCTATTTAGATTGTTCACATTGTCGGTGCGGTAGTTGCAGCCCTCATGGGCACACCGGTGCACATTGGGTGCCTGAGCAACAGGCCGGTGGATCAGTTTGTGCATTCTCAGATTCGGCTCATAGTAGTCGGCGTAGTTGCAGCCCTCATAGTCACACAGGAGGTGGGGTTCCGGGATGGGCGGGGGGGTCAGCTCCAGATCCTCCATGTCGCAGTTGATGTCGTCGCAGTCTTCATGGTCACACAGGTGCACATTGACTCCACGGCGGGCACGCTGGTGGGCGTATTTGTGCTTTTCCATACGATACGGGTCGTCGGTTCTGTAGTTGCAGCCCTCAAAGGCACACATGAGCTGTATGGGTCTTCTGGGTTCCTGATTGACAGGCAGGTGGGGCTGTTTTTGCGTTTCTTCTATCTTTGGCTCAGTGGGTATTTCACTGTCTGAAATTGAACTCTCGATAGCTCTGCTTTCTGTAGACTTGTTCAGGCAATCAGGATCGTCATGTGAATGGTCGTCATTCCGGGTGTCATCCGGAGTGCCAGGCCGAATTCCAACAAAGTGATTATTCTTGGATAGAAGTCCCAGGTAGACCCTTTCCTCTGAGGTATTTATAGCCGATGCTTCTGAGACTATAACGACTCGAACATTATTAGAAGTGGCGTAGGTAAAAACCTGATCATTAATCAATCCACTGGTATGCAGATTGACGACGACAAACGTTTTTTTGAATAGGGCGCTCAGAAGCGGCAATAAAATATCGAAGTCAGGCCATTCCTCATTGACGAGTTGTTTTCTGACCAATCGGACATTTTTTTCGCCCTGTGCGCTGATCCAGCGTGATATAAAGTCTGAAGGTCCACTGGCCTGTGCCTGCTCATTATCGGGTAAATGATGGTTAATCATAGCAATCAGGGTTTCGATCAGTTTCAAGACTGGTTGACCAGAGGATAAACGGATAGCGTGCAGCCAACAAAAATTATCCATGGGTGTTGCCAGAACACGGAATCCCACAAGGTGCTTGTTTAACAGCTGTTGAGGGGTAATTTCTGCAAGTTCAGATTCAGAGGCAGTTTGCTGGAGCTTTTGCTTTTTGGCAGAAGGTTCCAGATCCTTGGTTGTGCTGCCAGCTGCTGTGACAACAGATCCGTCCTCACCGGAGTGGTTACGTTCCTGTCCTGCCGGTGCGCCTTGTGCATCTTCTTGCGACGGGTCGCTGGTGTTTTCACGGGTTGTGTCTGGTTCAGAATGTGCGCAGCTGACTATCTTGGACAGAACCTCCCGACAGGCTTTCCTGGTTGATGCCAGGCACAGAACGTTGTCATCAGGAAGAAGAATATCCGATCCTTCCATGGCAGAGCCGTCTGGCTGGGCGTGAGCATCTTCACGGTGTCGTTTAGCTTCCTGCTCAATGTCTTTTTGCTCTCTGACGGTGATTCCGTTGGTTTTTGCAATGTACACCCTTCGGGCAGTGTCTTCGTCTGTTGTTGCTTCGGTGATTTTGATTTTCAGCCTGCCCATGGCCATTTCTTCGGCGGCGATTTTATGTATCCGCTCCATTTCAGCTTGCTGACTTTTTAACAAAATCCGGTAATCGGGCAGATCGTATTCCGGAAATGTCAGTTTGGGTTCATGGCTATAGTGCACGACAGTGAGTGTCAGGACACCCAGTATCACCAGGGATTCCGTGATAGCGGAGGCTTGGTCTGGCAGAGGGTATGCAGTCAACCCGTCAGAAATGTGTGCCTCTACTGAAGCCATGAAAGGCAGGACAAAGAATAGAGATCTCAGCAATCGTTCCAATGTCTTGGTTCTCGATTATTCTTCGATAGCCAAGCATAGATGAAATAACCTGATTTTGTTTTTTGCTGATGGGCGAGGGCATGAATTTCTTTTCTGCTCAGGGTGAACGGAGCTTGGGTGCCATTGATAGAGGGAACCCGTCAATTACATTGAAACCGTGTACTAGTCGTTGGAGTCGTTGGAGTCGTCGGAGTCATCAGAGTCATCAGAGTCATCAGAGTCATCAGAGTCATCGGAGTAGCGGTTTCTTTTGTGCCTGTTCAGTTTGTTCGCAGGGAAGGTGCTGTAGTGGCAGCCCTTATGGTTACAGGGTTGCAGATTAGGTTTCTGTTTGGCAAGGGAGTGGATCAGCAGTTTGTGCCTTTCCAGATCGCTCACATTGCAGGCGGAGTAGCTGCAGCCCTCACGGTAACACCGCTTCCATTTGTGCCTCCTGAGTCTCTGGCGGGTATGCCGGTCGGTCTGTTTGCGCTTTTTCGGACGACACCTATCGTCGGTTCTGTAGTTGCAGCCCTCAAAGGCACACATGCGCTCTATGAATCTGCGCTCTATGAGTATTCTGGCTCTCTGAGCTACAGGCAGGTGGGGCTGTTTTTGCGTTTTCCGGTGACCCATGGAGTCGGAGCCGAAAGCAAGATCGCTATGTGAATGGTTGTCATCCGGGGTGTCAGGCCGAATACCGATAAAGTGATTATCTCTGGATAGCAGTCCCAGATAGACCCTTTCCTCTGAGGTATTTATAGCCGATGCTTCTGAGACTATGGTGACTTGAATATTTTCAGAGGTGGCGTAGGTAAAAACCTGATCCTCAATCAAGCCAGTGGCATGCAGATTGAGAACGACAAACGTTTTTTTGAATAGGAAGCTCAGAAGCGGCAATAAAATATCGAAGTCAGGCCAGTTCCCCTTGGTGAGTTGTTTTTTGACCAATCGGACATTTTCTTCGCCCTGTGCGCTGATCCAGCGTGATATAAAGTCTGAAGGTCCACTGGCCTGTGCCTGCTCATTATCGGGTAAATGATGGCTAATCATAGCAATCAGGGTTTCGATCAGTTTCAAGACTGGTTGACCAGAGGATAAACGGATAGCGTGCAGCCAACAAAAGTTATCCATGGGTGTTGCCAGAACATGGAATCCCACAAGATGCCTGTTTAACAGCTGTTGAGGGGAATTTTCTGCAAGTTCAAATTCAGAGACAGTTTGCTGGAGCTTTTGCTTTTCAGGAGGAGGTTCCAGGTCGTCAGTTATGCTGTCAGCCTCTGTAGCAACAGATCCATCCTCACCGGAGTGGTTACGTTCCTGTCCTGCCGGTGCGCCTTGTGCATCTTCTTGCGATGGGTCGCTGGTGTTTTCACTGGTTGAGTTTGCTTCAGAATTTGCGCAGCTGACTATTTTGGACAGAACTTCCATTCTGGTTGATGCCAGAAACAGGGCCGTATCATCAGGAAGATCCATATCCGATGGTTCCATGGCAGAGTCATCTGACTGGACATGAGCATCTTCACGGTGTCGTTTAGCTTCCTGCTCAATGTCTTTTTGCTCCCTGACGGTGATTCCGTTGGTTTTGGCAATGTACACCCTTCGGGCAGTGTCTTCGTCTGTTGTTTCTATGGCGATCAGGATCTTCACCCTGCCCATGGCTATTTCTTCGGCGGCGATGTTATGTATCCGTTCCATTTCAGCTTGCTGTCTTTGTAACAAAATTCGGTAATCTGACAGATCGTATTCCGGAAATGACACAGGTTCTGGACCACTGATAATAAAAGAATCATCCGATGACACATCAAGAAACGGGTTATTGTACGGCTCCGGTTCAGTACCTTTTTCCGGATGATAGGGAAGCGGCTGCCAGGTTCGCTGCCTCAGTGCCAGGACACCCAGTGTCACCAGAGATTCTGTGAGAGTGGAGGCTTGGTCTGGCAGAGGGTAGGCAGTCACCCCATCAGAAATGTGTGCCTCCACTGAAGCCATGAAAGGCAGGAAAAAGAATAGAGACCTAAGCAATCGTTCCAATGTCTTCGTTCTCAATTATTGTTAAGCAGCAAAGAGTTAAGCAGCAAAGAATAGACGAAATAATCCATAAGTGTTTTTTGATAACAGGCGATTGCATGGATCAAAAATGGGTAGGCTGATCATTCTTTATCACCTTTCTTTTCTGGCTGGTCATTTGCCTTGCTTTTGGTTTCCTGATTGCCAGGGGGATGGCTCCATTGTGTGTGCCTTTGTAGATTGTCTTTGTTGTTAGTGAAGTAGTAGCAGCCCGGATGGTCACAATAGTACGCCCTGGCTATCTTGACTTTCTGCTTGAGAGGCGGGTGGGTCTGTTTGTGCCTTTTCAGATTGTACGTCAGGGAGGTGAGGTAGTTGCAGTCCTCAGAATCACGCGGGTGCACCTTGGGTCTCTTGGGTCTCTTGGGTCTCTGGAAGGCAGGCAGGTGGGTTTGTTTGTGCCTTCTCAGATTGGCCGACCGGTCGGTGCTGTAGTTGCAGTCCTCATAATCACACGGGTGCACCTTGGCTCTCATGGGTCTCTGGTCGGCAGGCAGGTGAGTCTGTAGGTGTTTTTTCAGGTTGCCCAACAGGTCAGTGCTGTAGTTGCAGCCTTCATAGTTACACTGGCGCACCTTGGGTCTTTTGGGTCTCTGGTCGGCAGGCAGGTGAGTCTGTAGGTGTTTTTTCAGGTTGCCCAACAGGTCAGTGCTGTAGTTGCAGCCTTTATAGTTACACTGGCGCACCTTGGGTCTCTTGGGTCTCTGGTCGGCAGGCAGGTGGGTCTGTTGGTGTTTTTTCAGATTACCCAACAGGTCAGTGCGATAGTTGCAGTCTTCATAGTTACACTGGCGCACTCTGGTTCTCTTATATCTCTGGGCGGCAGGCAGGTGGGTTTGTTTGTGTATGTTCAGATTGTCTTTGTAGACAGTTCTGTAGTCGCAGCCCTCATGGTTACATTGGTGCACCCTGGCTCTCTGGTTGGCAGGAAGGTGGGTCTGTTGGTGTTTTTTCAGATTGCCTTTGTGGTTAGTGCTGTAGTTGCAGCCCCCATGGTTACACTCGTGCACCCTGGGTCTCTGCTCGGCAGGTAGGTGAGTCTGTTTTTGGCTTTTCATGTATTCCATGCGCCAAACCTGTTGGAGGCGTTTCAGGGCATTGGAAGCTTCTATCCTTGAATCACTGTATGAAATGGACTCCTGCTCAATCATCTCCTGCTCAATCATCTCCTGCTCATTAATCTCCTGTTTGGGGGGCTCAATGAACTCCTGTCGCTTCCTGCACATAGGGCAATCCCACGCTGGAAATTTGTTCACTTTTTTAAAACAGTCATCACACAAGTAGTGAAAGCAAGTGGTACTCCTGATACCACGGCTTGTTGTAAATTCTTCAATGCAAACAGGACAGTTATGTGAATAGTTGTTATCCCCAGTGTCAGGCTGAATACCGACATAGTGATTGTCCCTGGATAGCAGTCCCAGATAGATCGTTTCTTCTGGGGTATGTATAGCCGATGCTTCTGAGACTATGTCGACTCGAACATGATGAGAAGTGGCGTAGGTAAAAACCTGGTCCTGAGTTAATCCACTGGCATGCAGATTGACCACGACAAACGTTTTTTTCAGCAGGTAGCTCAGAAATGGCAATAAAATAGTGAAGTCTGGCCATTCCCTCTCAATAAGCTGTCGCCTGACCAATTGGACATTTTCCTGGCCCTGTGCACTTATCCAGCGTGATAGAAAAGCTGAATGTTCAGCGGTCAGTGCCTGCTCATTACCTGATATATGATGGTTAAGCATGTTAATGAGTGTTCGAGTCAGTGTGGATACGTCTTGACCTGCGGATAAGCCGATAGCGTGCAGCCAACAAAAGTTATCTGCGGGTGTATGCATCACATGGAATCCCTCAAGATACCGGTTTAACAGCTGTTGAGGGTCATCTTCTGCCAGTTCAGATTCAGGGCCCGTTTGCTGGAGCTTTTGCTTTTTAGCAGAAGGTTCCGAATCTTGAGTTGTGCTGTCAGCTTCTGTGGCAACCGCTTCATCTTCAGCGGAGTGTGTACGTTTCTGTCCTCCCGGAGCGTCTTGTGCAGCTTCTTGCGGTGGGGCACTGTTGTTCTCATTGGTTGAGTCTGGTTCGGAATTTGCGCAGCTGACTATTTTGGACAGAACCTCCTGACAGGCTTTGTCTTTTTGCTCCCTTTTCACTCTGCCCATGGCCATTCCTTCGGCGGCGATTTTATGTATTCGCTCCATTTCAGCTTGCTGTTCTTTTAACAAAATCCGGTAATCGGACCGATCGTATTCCGGAAATGACAGCTTGGGCTCATGGCTATAGTGTACGACAGTGATCTGTTCGCCGGGCACAGGTTCCGGGTCAGTGATAATAAAAGAATCATCCGATGAAACATGAAGAAACGGGTTATTGTACGGCTCTGGTTCGGTACTTTTTTCGGGATTATAGGGAAGCGGCTGCCAGGTTTGCTGCCTGAGAGCCAGGACACCCAGTGTCACCAGTGATTCTGTGAGAGTGGCGGCTTTGACTGGCAGAAGGTATACGCTCACCCCGTCAGGAATGTGTGCTTCCACTGAAGCTATGAAAGGCAGGAAAAAGAATAGAGACCTCAGCAATCGTTCCAATGTCTTGATTCTCGATCATTCTTCGATAGCCAAGCATAGATGAAATAACCTGAGTGTGTTTTTTTACTGACAGGCGACGGCATGGATCTCTTTTGGCGGGTCATGCGCTTTCTGTAGTTACAGCCCTCATGGTGACACCGGTGCATACCAGGTGCCAGGCCGAATTCCAACAAAGTGACTATTTCTGGGTAGAAGTCCCAGGTACACCCTTTCCTCTGGGGTATTTATAGCCGATGCTTCTGAGACAATGGTGACTTGAGCATCATTAGAAGTGGCGTAGGTAAAAACCTGATCATCAATCAATCCACGGGCTTGCAGATTGACGACGACAAACGTTTTTTTGAACAGGTGGCTCAGAAGCGGCAATAAAATATTGAAGTCTGGCCATTGCTTATTCATGAGCTGCTCTCTGACCAATTGGACATTTTCTTCGCCTTGTGCAGCCATCCAGTCTGATAGATAAGCTGAATGTTCAGTCGCCTGTGCCTGCTCATTAGCTGGTAAATCATTGTTAAGCATGTCGGTGAGCGTTTGAATCAGAGTGGATACGTCTTGACCTGCGGAAAAACGGATAGCGTGCAGCCAACAAAAGTTATCCATGGGTGTTTCCACAATATGGAATCCCTCAAGGTACTGGTTTAACAGCTGTTGATGGTTGGGGTTGGGGGGCTTTTTGAGCCTTTTCAGCTTGGTTGGGCGGTAGGTTTTTTGGAGGCGGACTTTACGGCCATACCATTCCATCCGGTCGATGCGTTGTTGGACACGCCAGCGGCGGATCTGCTGTTTGCGATTTCTCTCTCTGGCGTGGTTGCGTTCCTGTCCTTCCGGAGCGCCTTGTGAAGCTTCTTGCGGTGGGGCGCTGGTGTTTTCACGGGTTGAGTCTGATTCAGAATTTGCGCAGCTGACTATCTTGGACAGAACCTCCCGACAGGCTTTCCTGGTTGATGCCAGGCACAGAAAGGTGTCATCAGTAAGGTGAATATCCGATCCTTCCATGGCAGAGCCGTCTGGCTGGGCGTGAGCATCTTCACGGTGTCGTTTAGCTTCCTGTTCAATATCTTTTTGCTCTTTGACGGTGATTCCGTTAGTTTTTGCAATGTACACCCTTCGGGCAGACTCTTTGTCTGTAATTTCTTCGGTGATCTTGATTTTCACTCTGCCCATGGCTATTCCTTCGGCGGCGATTTTATGTATTCGCTCCATTTCAGCTTGCTGTTTTTTCAAAAAAATCCGGTAATCGGGCAGATCGTATTTCGGTAATGACAGCTTGGGTTCATGGCTATAGTGTGCGACAGTGCTCTGGTGAGGATGGGTTTTAAGGTAAAAAGCCCGTTGGGTGTCGAGCGTCACGCTGGTAATGGACTCCATACCAAAGCATTGCCAGGTTTCGTTCTCAGAAGTGTCTATGGGCTGACAAAGGGTATGTTCGCCGGGCACAGGTTCTGAGCCAGTGACAATAAAATAATCATCCGATGAAATATGAAGAGACGGATTATTGTACGGCTCCGGTTCGGTATTTTTTTCCGGATTATAGGGAAGCGGCTGCCAGGTTTGCTGCCTGAGAGCCAGGACACCCAGTGTCACCAGTGATTCTGTGAGAGTGGCGGCCTGGCCTGGCAGGCGGTATGGAGTCAACCCGTCAGGAATGTGTGCCTCCACTGAAGCCATGAAAGGCAGAAAAAAGAATAGAGACTTCAGCAATTGTTCCAATGTCCTGGTTCTCGATTATTCTTCGATAGCCAAGCATAGACGAAATAACCTGATTGTGTTTTTTACTGACAGGCAAGGGTTTGGATCTTGTTATAACTGAGAGGGGCTGGCGGGGAAGTTCCGCCGGTCTACTCACCAGCCATACAAGCTATAATTCAACTCCGTTCAGTGGGTACCAGTCTTTATTTATTAACTGGTCATAGCTCCAGGGGCATTCGTCTGGAAAGCTATTATTATCAAGCCTTTGATTCTTATTAACGTAAATATTCATAGCTTCGATGGCTTCTTTTTTACCTTTAGGATAAGCCTCTCCTAAAGCATCTTCGATACGTCGGTTTAAACTGTGGTTCTTTTCCAGTAACCAAGTAATTCCATTTCTCGAAGTGTTGATAGTTACCATCCAACCTTTAAGTACTCTTTCTGTGGCTACGGTGTCCCTTAACACTGTTGTTTGGTAATCCATTTTAAGCAAGTGATGTATGAGATTGATTAGAAAATGCTCTAACTCTCGTAAACCTTGCTTAATACCCAACTCCAAGTCCTCCAACAGGTTTTCTAAATCTAACTGGTCAAAGTGATGATTTCTCAGCAAAGCTACCTGATTGGATAACCACTGGTGATAATCAGTTTCGTATAAATCACTCATAAATGTTCACTCCATTAAACGGATACCATTCTTCAGCCATCAACCGCTCCCTCCCCTGAGGATAAGTCGGCCAGCAGGTCTGAGTGTTCAACTTTGTTTGAGGTTTGAGGATAGCAGTTGAAGAGGGGGGTGCAAGTTTTACCTCGTTCCGCTCCGGCGTTTCACCCTGAGCGCCCTTGGGGCGGGGTTCAGTGACGGGAGTATGGCTTTTGTTAATCCCTAGACTCAATAAACTTCTGTTGCGTCCTGCACACGGGGCAACCCCAGTCGTTGATGTCCAGATTAATGCTTAGTTGCTGCCAGCATACGGGGCATGTCGACACGTGCGGGGTGTTCAATTTTTCAAAACACTCATTACACAAGTAGTGAAAGCAACTGGTACTCTTGATAACACTGCTTTGTGTAAACTTGTTCAAGCAAACAGGGCAGTGATGTGAATAGTTGTCATCCCGGGTGTCAGGCCGAATACCAACAAAGTGATTATCCTTGGCTAGAAGTCCCAGATAGATCTTTTCCTCCGGGGTATTTATAGCCGAAGCTTCTGAGACTATCGTGACTTGAACATGATTAGAAGTGGCGTAGGTAAAAACCTGATCTTGAGTCAATCCACTGGCTTGCAGATTGATGACGACAAATGTTTTTTTAAACAGGTAGCTTAGAAGCGGCAATAAAATAGTGAAGTCTGGCCAGATATTATTGGAGAGTTGTTCGCTGACCAATTGGACATTCTCTTCGCCCTGTGCAGTTATCCAGCTTGATAGAAAAGCTGAATGTTCAGTTGCCACTGCCTGCTCATTACCTGGTAAATGATAGTTAATCATATTAATGAGGGTTCGGATCAGTGTCGAGACGTTTTGACCTGCGGATAAATGGATAGCGTGCAGCCAACAAAAGTTATCTGCGGGTGTTGGCATAGCATTGAATCCCTTAAGATACTGGTTTAACAGCTGTTGAGGGTCATATCTTTCAAGTTCAGAGCCAGTTTGCTGGAGCTTTTGCTTTTTAAGAGGAGGTTTAAGGTCGTCAGTTTCTGTGGCAACAGACTCGTCCTCGCTGGAGTGGTTGCGTTTGCGTTTCCTTGGAGCGCTTTGTGCAGCTTCTTGCGATGGTGCGCGGGTGTTTTCACGGGTTGAGTCTGATTCAGAATTTGCGCAGCTGACTATTTTGGACAGAACCTTCCAACAGGCTTTCCCGGTTGATTCCAGGCACAGGACACTTGCAATGTACACCCTTCGGGCAGAGTCTCTGTCTGTTGTTGCTTCGGTGATCTTGATCTTCACCCTGCCCATGGCCATTCCTTCGGTGGCGATTTTATGTATTCGCTCCATTTCAGCTTGCTGTTTTTTCAATAAAATCCGGTAATCGGGCAGATCGTATTCCGGAAATGACAGCTTGGGTTCATGGCTATAGTGTACGGGCACGGGTTCTGGGCCAGTGACAATAAAAGAATCATCCGATGAAATATGAAGAAACGGGTTGTTGTACGGCTCCGGTTCGGTATTTTTTTCCGGATTATAGGGAAGCGGCTGCCAGTTTTGCTGCCTGAGTGCCAGGATACCCAGTGTCACCAGAGTTTCTGTGAGGGGGGAGGCTTGGTCTGGCAGGCGGTATGCAGTTAACCCGTCAGGAATTTGCGCTTCCACTGAAGCCATGAAAGGCAGGAAAAAGAATAGAGACTTCAGCAATTGTTCCAATGTTCTGGTTCTCGATTATTCTTCGATAGCCAAGCATAGACGAAATAACCTGATTGTGTTTTTTACTGAAAGTATTCTTTTTAACTCTCCTTGAATTTAGGGATTTTTACGGCAAAGAAACCTCTGACCTCTCCCTAGGAGCCTGACCGAGAATAGCTGCCCTACTGCGGCGGCAGCAAATTGGTCTAAAAATCCGCTTTTGTTCGTCAAATAGCTAGCTATTCTCCTCACAAAACCGAATTTTTATCCTCAATTTTCTGCCGTCCTCGCTACGGGCGCTATTCTCGGTCAGGCTCCTAGATTTTGACTAACCTGATTTCCAAATAAACTGTTCAACGACTGGGAAGCCAAGCCTTGCTATCCAAAAAACCATTGATTTTGACCGTGGTCATTGCCTTTTCCGTGAATTGTCCCAATGGCCACGCTCAGGAAAGCAGGTCGCCTTTGCGCTTCGCTCTGGCTGTCGGCAGGGCGCTGATCAACGCCCCGAAGCCCTTCATTGAGGTATCCACAAAAGGAGTCTACGTTACTGGCATTGAAGAAGAGAGCGAGGCCATTGAATGGTGGGAGTTGCAGGTTCACAGTCGGCCAGCCTCTGATAATGGCTCTGACAGTGAAGGCAGCAGCACCTCTGATAAAAGCAACGACAACTGTTCAAACGAAGGTGATGACGAAGCTAATGCCGAATCTGATGTTCAGTATGAAACCACAACGTTTAATCCTTTTCGGGTATCCAATGAAACCAGTCAGTATTGTACGACTCTGGAGTTGAAAAAGATTAAGCAGGAGCCCGTTGCAGACAATGAAATAGCCATTAACGGCACCTCTGATGAAAGCATCGACAACCGTTTAAACGAAGACGAATCTGATGTTCAGTATGAAACCACAACACTTAATCCTTTTCGGGTATCCAATGAAACCAGTCAGTATTGTACGACTCTGGAGTTGAAAAAGATTAAGCAGGAGCCCGTTGCAGACAGTGAAATACTCACTGACTCAGAGGTAGGCGTGACAAAAGTGGACGCTGCTGAGTACCAGTGTGATCATGAGAGCTGCAATTACAGTACCAACCGCATGGGCAATCTGAAAAGGCACAAACGAACCCACCTGCCTGCCGACCAGAGACCCAGAAAACCCAAGGTGCACCAGTGTGACCATGTGTGCTGCAACTACAGCACCGACCACCTGGGCAATCTGAAATCACACAAACAGTCCCACCTGCCTGTCGACCAGAGACCCAAGAGACCCAAGAAACCCAAGATCCACCAGTGTGACCATGAGGGCTGCAACTACAGCTTCGAACGAGTGTATAGTCTGAAAAGGCACAAAAAGACCCACTTGCCTGCCGGCCAGAGACCCAAGGTGCACCAGTGTGACCATGTGTGCTGCAACTTCAGCACCGACCACCTGGGCAATCTGAAATCACACAAACAGACCCACCTGCCTGTCGACCAGAGACCCAAAAGAAAAGCCTATGACCAGCGGCCATCTAACCAGAAAAGAAAGAAGGGTGACAAAGAATGATCCGTCTCCCAATTCGCCTCAAATGTTCATGACCTTATTTCCGGACACCTGGCGCAATGAAAATGATGCTCTGCCAAACAGTCTTCAAGCATTTAGTGTGATTTACACCTTACTGAACTTACAATGATCCTGACACTGATTACGAGGGTTTGATGGTCAGAAAGAACGCCCACTGTGTCAGGTTGGATGGGCTCACGGAGTGGTTACTTTTGTGTCCTCCCGGAGCGTCTTGTGCAGCTTCTTGCGGTGAGGCGCTGGTGAGTGCCAGGCACCCTGTGTCACCAGTGATTCTGTGAGAGTGGAGGCTTGTTCTGGCAGAGGGGGGCAGTCACCTTGTCAGGAATGTGTGCTCCGAACCAACAATAAAGACCGTGCCCGGCACCCTTCGACTCCGCTCAGGGTGAACGGAGCTTGGGTGCCATTAATAGAGGGAACCCATCAATTACATTGAAACCGTGCACTAGCCATCAGAGTCATCATAGTCATCAGGGTCATCAGGGTCATCAGAGCCATCAGCGTAATCAGGGCCATCAGCGTAATCAGGGCCATCAGCGTAATCAGGGCCATCAGCGTAATCAGGGCCATCAGCGTAATCAGGGCCATCAGAGCCATCAGAGCCATATAAGTCGTGGGTTCTTTTGTGAATTTCCAGTTCTTCCTCACGGAGGGTGCTGAAGTTGCAGCCCTCATGGTAACACCGCTGCGGTTTGAGTCTCCTGGGTCTTCTGGCAGGCTGGTGAGCCAGTTCGTGGAGGTTCAGATTGTCTACATCGTCGGTGCTGTAGTCGCAGCCCTCATGGTCACACCGGTGCTGCGTGGGGTTCTCGGGTTCCTGATTAGCAGGCTGGTGGGTCAGTTTGTGGCTTTCCAGCTTATCCTCATTGTCGGTGCTGTAGTTGCAGTCCTCATGGTCACACGGGTGCACATTAGGGTCATGGTCTTCAGGCCGAATACCGACAAAGTCATTATCCCAGTGTAGAAGTCCCAGATAGATCTTTTCTTCCGGGGTATTTATAGCCGATGCTTCTGAGACTATGGTGACTTCAACACTGTCAGAAGTGGCGTAGGTAAAAACCTGATCTTGAAGCAATCCACTGGCTTGCAGATTGATCACGACAAACGTTTTTTTGAATAGATGGCTCAGAAGAGGTAATAAAATATTGAAGTCTGGCCATTTTTTATTACGAAGTTGTTGTCTGACCAATTGGACATTTTCTTCGCCCTGTGCAGTTATCCAGCGTGATAGAAAAGCTGAATGTTCAGTTGGTACTACCTGCTCATTAACTTGTAAATGATGGTTGATCGTGTCAATGAGCGTTTCAACCAGCTTGGCTATGCTTTGACCTGTAGATAAATGGATAGCATCTAGCCAACAAAAGTTATCTGGACGTGTTGGCACAGCAACGAATCCCTTAAGATACTGGTTTAACAGCTGTTGAGGATCATTTTCTGCAAGTTCAGATTCAGAGCCAGTTTGCTCGAGCTTTTGTTTTTTATCAGGAGGTTCCAGGTCGTTAGTTGTGCTGGCAGATGCTGTGGCAACAGATCCATCCTCACTGGTGTGGCTTTGTTCCTGCCCTTCCTGTCCCTCCTGCTCTTCTGAAGCACCTTGTGCACCTTCTTGCGATGATGGGCTGGTGTTTTCACCGGTTTTGTCTGATTCAGAATCTGCGCAGCTGATTATTTTGGACAGAACCTCCCGACAGGCTTTTCTGGTTGATCCCAGACACACGACAGTATCATCAGGAAGATAAATATCCGATGGTTCCATGGCAGAGTTGTCTGATTGGGCATGAGCATCTTCACGGTGTCGTTTAACTTCCTGCTCAATGTCTTTTTGCTCTCTGACGGTGATTCCATTGGTTTTGGCAATGCACACTCTTCGGGCAGTGTCTTCGTTTGTTGTTTCTTCGGTGATCTTGATCTTCAGCCGGTCCATAGCCATTCCTTCGGCGGCGATTTTATGAATCCGCTCCATTTCAGCTTGCTGATTTTTTAAAACCGTCAGATAGTCGGGCGGTTCGTATTCTGAAAATGTCAGCCTGGGCCCATGGCTATAGCCCAGGACTCCCAGTGTCACCAGCGATTCTGTGATGGCAGAGGCTTTGTCTGGTAGAGGGAATGCCGTCACCCCGTCAGTAATTTGTGCTTCAACTGAAGCTATGAAAGACAGGGACAAGAATAGAGATCTTAGAAATCGTTTCAATGTCTTGGCTCTCAATTAAGGTTAAAGCGCAAAGAGTAGATCAAATATCCTATGAGTGTTTTTTTTGAGAGACGGTTGCATGAACCAAAAAGTCACCTATTCTTTGAGGCGGGTTCGGCGACGGATCGTTTTTTATCTCCCTTCTTTTTCTTATGGCTGGCTATGCGCTTTACTTTTGGTTTCCTGCTCGGCAGGAGGTGGAGTTTTCTGTGCTTTTTATGCTTTTTCAGATTGCTCGTGTGGCCGGTGCTGAAGTTGAAGTTCGCTTCTGCCAGGTCTACCACCAGCTCAGGATATATTTCATCGTCTGAATTGGGCTCCTGTCTAATCCCTGGCAGTGCCAGAGTCGCACAATACTGACTGATTGTTTGTAGTGCATGAAAAGGATCAAGATCCATGTAGATTTTCTGTACGTTAGGCAGGTAGGTCTGTGAGGGCACTTTGGTATCGCTTTCATCGAGGTACGAGGGTTGCTGATCCTTATCCTCGGGCTCAATATACAGCTGTGGCTTCCTGCATACGGGGCAATCCCACACTGCCGGTTTGTTTAGTTTTTTAAAACACTCATCACACAAGTAGTGAAAGCAATCTGTGCTCTTGATACCACTGTTTTTGGTAAAGGGTTCCAGGCAAACAGGACATTTATGTGAATCCTGTCCACCTCGAGTCTCAGGCTGAATACCGACAAAGTGACTATCCCTGGAGAGAAGTCCCAGATAGATCGTCTCCTCTGAGGTATTTATAGCCGATGCTGCTGAAACTATGCTGACTTCAACACTTTGAGAAGTGGCGTAGGTAAACACCTGATCCTGAGTCAATCCACTGGCTTGCAGATTGATCACGACAAACGTTTTTTTGAATAGATGGCTCAGAAGTGGCAATAAAATACTGAAGTCTGGCCATTCCTTATTACGAAGTTGTCGCTTGATCAATCGGACATTTTCTTCGCCCTGTGCAGCTATCCATTGTGATAGAAAATCTGAATGTTCAGTGGCCACTGCCTGCTCATTATCTGGTAAACGATGGTTAATCATTTCAATGAGCGTTCGAATCAGTCCGGATACGTCTTGACCTGCGGATAAATGGATAGCGTGTAGCCAACAAAAGTTATCTGCAGGTGTTGGCATAATATCGAATCCCGCAAGATACTGGTTTAACAGCTGTTGCGGGTCATCTTCAGCAGATTCCTGTCCTTCCGAAGTGCCTTGTGCACCCTC
Source organism: Endozoicomonas sp. 4G (assembly GCF_023822025.1). Classification (NCBI taxonomy): domain Bacteria; kingdom Pseudomonadati; phylum Pseudomonadota; class Gammaproteobacteria; order Oceanospirillales; family Endozoicomonadaceae; genus Endozoicomonas; species Endozoicomonas sp. 4G. The sequence continues at coordinate 217,967 of NZ_CP082909.1, forward strand.
TTGCGATGGGGCGCTGGTTTTTTCACTGGTTTTGTCTGATTCAGAATCTGCGGAGCTGACCGTGGCATTGCGCGGGAGAGTGGAGGCTTGGTCTGGCAGCGGGTGTGCAGTCAACTCGTCAGTTATTTGTGCCTCAACTGAAGCTATGAAAGACAGGGACAAGAATAGAGATCTTAGAAATCGTTTCAATGTCTTGGCTCTCAATTAACGTTAAAGGGCAAAGAGTAGATCAAATATTCCATAAGTGTTTTTTTTGAGAGACTGAAGTAATTGATGAGTGCCCTCTATTAATGGCACCCAGACTCCGTTCACCCTGAGCGCCCTTCGACTCCGCTCAGGATGCACGGTCGAAGGATGTGGACTCAGAACCAACAATAAAGACCGTGCCCGGCACCCTTCGACTCCGCTCAGGGTGAACGGAGTTTGGGTGCCATTGATAATCTGGAGCGTGAGAACGAGGGGGGTACGGATATCAAGGCTTGGTTGTGCTAGTGGTGGAAAAATGGGCCGTGAGTCCTCCATTGGTGTTTTTCTAGCAGTTCCTCATTATCGGTGCAGTAGCGGCAGCCGCACGCTAACTGAGGCAGCCGCCTCTGCGGCTTAGGATTAATACACTCCTGTGGGTTCCGGCATTTAGGGCACTCCCAAACTGGAGGTTGGTTCAGTACGTCAAAACAATTTTCACACAAGTAATGAAAGCAATTTGTACTCTTGACAGTACTATTTTTTGTAAACAGGTCCGTGCAACGAGAACAGTAGTGTGAATAGATGTCATACTTGGTGCCAGGCTGAATACCGACAAAGTGATTATCTCTGGATAAAAGTCCCAGATAGATCGTTTCCCCTGAGGTATTTATAGCCGATGATTCTGAAACTACGCTGACTTGAACACTACCAGGAGTGGCGTAGGTAAAAACCTGATCCTCAGCTAATCCACTGGCATGCAGATTGACAACGACAAACGTTTTTTCGGATAGGTAGCTCAGAAGCGGTAATAATATATTGAGGTCTGGCAATTCATTCTCGAAAAGTTGCTGCCTGAGCAATTGGACATTTCTTTCGCCCTGTGCAGTTATCCAGCGTGATAAAAAAGCGGAACGCTCATTAAAAAGATTTTTCACCCTTTTAGCGAGCTTATCGAACATAGCGAACGTTTCAGTCAGTGCTTTCTGATCTGCTAAATGATCGTCAATAGTTTTAATGAGCGTTTCAACCAGTGTGGATACGTTTCGACCTGAGGATACACGGATAGCATGCAGCCAGGAAGATTTACCTGAAGGTGTATGCATAGCAAAGAATTTCTCAGGATACTGGTTTAATAGCTGTTGAGGGTCATTTTCTGCAAGTTCAGAGTCAGAGTCACTTTGCTGGGGCTTTTGTTTTTTAGCAGCAAGTGCCAGATCGTCAGTTGTGCTGGCAGATGCTGTGGCGACAGATCCATCCTCACTGGTGTGGTCGGTTTCCTGTCCTTCCGAAGCATCTTGTTCACTTTCTTGCGATGGGGGGCTGGTGTTTTCACTGGTTTTGTCTGGTTCAGAATCTGCGCTGCTCACTATTTTGGACAGAACCTCCTGACAGGCTTTCCTGTTTGATGCCAGGCACAAGACTGTATCATCAGGAAGATCAATAGCCGATGGGGCATAGCCGTCTGACTGGGCACGGGCATCTTCACGTTGTCGTTTAGCTTCCTGCTCAATGTCTTTTTGCTCTTTGACGGTGATGCCATTGGTTTTGGCAATGTACACCCTTCGGGCGGTGTCTTCGTCTGTTGTTTCTTCGGCGATCCTGATCTTCAGCCTGCCCATAGCTATTTCTTTGGTGGCGATTTTATCAATCCGCTCCATTTCAGCTTGCTGATTTTTTAAAACAGTCTGGTAATTGGACAGATCGTCTTCCGAAAATGTCAGCTTGGGTCCATAGGTATGGCGCAGAATCATGCTCTGGTGAGAATGGGTTTTCTTCAGGTAGAAAGACTGTTGGGTGTCCAGCGCCACGCTGGTTATGGACTCCAGACCAAAGCATTGCCAGGTCTTGTTATCAGGAGGGTCTATGGGCTGACAAAGGGTGTGATAGTCGGGCACAGGTTCCGGGCCACTGATAATAAAAGGATCATCCGATGAAACATGAAGAAACGGGTTATTGTACGGCTCTGGTTTGGTACCTTTTTCCGGATTATAGAGAAGCGGTTGCCAGACTTGCTGACTGAGTGCCAGTACACCCAGTGTCACCAGCGATTCTGTGATAGCGGATCCTTGGTCTGGCAGAGGGTATGCCGTCAACCTGCCGGGAATTTGTGCTTCCGCTGAAGCTATGAAAGTCAGAAAAAAGAATAAAGACTTAAGTAACTGTTTCAATGTCTTGGCTCTCTCTATTGTTGTTAAACACTGCTGCTAAACATTGCTGTTGAACATCGTTGTTGAACGGCAAAGAATAGATCAAATATTCCATAAGTGTTTTTTTTGAGAGACGGTTGTATGGATCAAAAAGTCGCCGCGAAGTGGATCATTTTTTATCATCCTTTTTTTTCTTTTTGGTTATACGACACACTTTGTTTTTGCGGCGCTTAGCAGGCGGCTGGATCGAGTTCGCTTACATACTTCTCGCTTTTAGTCTCAAAATCGCACAATACCGACTTATCTCGTTCAATGGCTGAAAAGGACCAAAGTCATACTCTTCGTCATCTTGAATCGGGGGTTCCTGTTCGGCAGGCGGGTCGTTCTGTTCGACTACTTCGTTACCGCTTTCATGGGGGGATGGGAGCTGCTGATTCCTGGGCTCAGTATAGTATTGTTGCTCCCTGCATACGGGACAATCCCACGCCGGAGATCGCTTCATTTTTTCAAAACAGTCATCACATAGGTAGTGAAAGCAACTTGTGCTCGTGATAGGACTGTTTTTTGTAAACTCGTCAAAGCAAACAGGGCAGCTATGTGAATGGTTGTCATCCTGAGTGTCACGAATACCGACAAAGTGACTATCTCTGGAGAGAAGTCCCAGATAGATCGTTTCCTCTGAGGTATTTATAGCCGATGCTGCTGAGACTATGGTGGCTTGAACATGATTAGAAGCGGCGTAAGTAAAAACCTGATCCTGAGTCAAGCCACTGGCATGCAGATTGATAACGACAAACGTTTTTTTGAACAGGTGGCTCAGAAGCGGCAATAAAATAGTGAAGTCTGGCCATTCCTTATTAATGAGCTGTCGCCTGACCAATTGAACATTTTCTTGGCCCTGTGCATTTATCCAGCGTGATAGAAAAGCTGAATGTTCAGCTGTCAGTGCCTGCTCATTACCTGATAAATGATGGTTAATCATATTAATAAGCGTAGAAATCAGTGTGGATACGTCTTGATCTGCGGATAAGCGGATAGCGTGCAGCCAACAAAAGTTATCTGCGGGTGTTGCCATAACATTGAATCCCTCAAGGTACTGGTTTAATAGCTGTTGAGGGTCAGCTTCCACAAGTTCGGATTCAGAGCTGGTTTGCTGGCGCTTTTGCTTTTTAGCAGGAGGTTCCAGATCGTCAGTTGCGTTTGTGAGAGCGGAGGCTTGGTCTGGCAGACGATATGCCGTCAACCCGCCGGGAACTTGTGCCGCCACTGAAGCCATAAAAGGCAGGAAAAATAATAGATATCTCAGAAATCGTTTCAATGTCTTGGTTCTCAATTATTGCTAGACGGCAAGAGTAGACTAAATATCCTATGAGTGTTTTTTCGATATCTGTATATTCCTCGTTTCCACGCAGAGCATGGGAGCCAGAGTTACCACTCGTTCCCACGCTGGAGCATGGGAACCAGAGTTTTGCGACAGGCTCTCATTATTTACCACCCCGCTTCCTTTTCTCGTTAAATGGCGGCTGGTCAGACGCTTTTCTTTTGGGTCTCTTGGGTCTCCGGTCGGCAGGTCGTTGAAATGTTTATTGGGAAATCAGGTTAGTCAAAATCTGGAGAGTCTGTTTTACTGGGAGGGTTCATCGTCTGCAATAAACCTTTGCGCAATCATTTTTAGTCTCAGAGTCATACAATACCGACTCCACTCGTTAAATGGCCGAAAAGGACCAAAGTCGTATTCTTCGTCATCTCGAATCGGGGATTCCTGTTCGGCAGGCGGGTCGTTCTGTTCGACTACTTCGTTACCGCTTTCATGGGGGGATGGGAGCTGCTGATTCCTGGGCTCAGTATAGTATTGTTGCTCCCTGCATACGGGACAATCCCACATCGGAGATCGCTTCATTTTTTCAAAACAGTCATCACACAGGTAGTGAAAGCAACTTGTGCTCGTGATAGCACTGTTTTTTGTAAACTCGTCAAAGCAAACAGGGCAGCTATGTGAATGGTTGTCATCCTGAGTGTCACGAATACCGACAAAGTGACTATCTCTGGAGAGAAGTCCCAGATAGATCGTTTCCTCCGAGGTATTTATAGCCGATGCTGCTGAGACTATGGTGACTTGAACATGATTAGAAGCGGCGTAAGTAAAAACCTGATCCTGAGTCAAGCCACTGGCATGCAGATTGATAACGACAAACGTTTTTTTGAACAGGTGGCTCAGAAGCGGCAATAAAATAGTGAAGTCTGGCCATTCCTTATTAATGAGCTGTCGCCTGACCAATTGAACATTTTCTTGGCCCTGTGCAGCTATCCAGTCTGATAGAAAAGTTGAATGTTCAGCTGTCAGTGCCTGCTCATTACCTGATAAATGATGGTTAATCATATTAATAAGCGTATAAATCAGTGTGGATACGTCTTGATCTGCGGATAAGCGGATAGCGTGCAGCCAACAAAAGTTATCTGCGGGTGTTGCCATAACATTGAATCCCTCAAGATACTGGTTTAACAGCTGTTGAGGGTTAGCTTCCACAAGTTCGGATTCAGAGCCGGTTTGCTGGCGCTTTTGTTTTTTGGTAGGAGGTTCCAGGTCGTCAGTTGTGTTTGTGAGAGCGGAGGCTTGGTCTGGCAGGCGATATGCCGTCAACCCGCCGGGAACTTGTGCCGCCACTGAAGCCATAAAAGGCAGGAAAAATAATAGAGATCTCAGCAATCGTTTCAATGCTTTGGTTCCCAAACTTGAACGACTCGTAGCCCTCATCATAACCGTCGGCAAATTCCGGGTCTCGGGCTTTCCTATCTTGAATGTATTGATCCAGGTCACTCATGACACTCTCCTGTTCAGATAATCCCTGCGACGCTTTTCTGTTGGGTCACTGGTCAGCGGAGTGTTGGGTCTTTTTGTGCCTTTTCATACAGCCCCTCAGGTGGGTGACGTAGTTGCAGCCCTCATGGTCACACAAGTACAGCTTGGGTTTGGGGTTCCTGTCGCCATACATGGCCTTATGGTAGGTCTGTTCGTACGTTTCCAGAGGAGCTGTGAATTCGATGCGGCTATAAAATGGAAGTAAGTCGTCTAAGTGCAAGACCCAGGAAGAGCCTATTCTCACGCTGTTAGAAATGTTTATCCCCATCACTTCTATCTCTGGCTCAGTGGCTATGTCACTGTCTGAAATGGATTCAATATACTTCTGTTGGTTCCTGCATACAGGGCAGGCCCACACTGGATGCTTGTTTAATTTTTTTAAACACTCATCACACAAGTAGTGAAAGCAACTTGTACTCTTGATAGCCCTGTCTTTTGTAAACTCTTCACGGCAAACAGGGCAGCTATGTGAATGCTTGTTATAGCGGCTGTCAGGCTGAATACCGACAAAGTGATTATCCCTGGATAGCAGTCCCAGATAGATTGTTTCCTCCGGGGTATTGATAGCCGATGCTTCCGAGACTACGGTGACTTGAACATGATTAGAAGTGGCGTAAGCAAAAACCTGATCCTGAGTTAATCCACTGGCATGCAGATTGACGACGACAAACGTTTTTTTGAATAGGTAGCTCAGAAGTGGCAATAAAATATTGAGGTCAGGCCAATCCTGCTTGATGAGTTGCTTTCTGACCAATCGGACATTTTTTTCGCCCTGCGCATTTATCCAGCGTGTTAGAAAATCTGAATGTTCAGTGGCCACTGCCTGCTCATTATCTGGTAAATGATGGTCAATCATATCAATGAGCGTTTTAATCAGTGTGGAAACGCTTTGATCTGCGGATAAATGGATGGCATGTAGCCAACAAAAGTTATCTGCGGGTGTTTCCATAATATTGAATCCCACAAGATACTGGTTTAACAGCTGTTGAGGGTCGTCTTCTGCAGATGCCGATTCAGATTCAGTTTGTTGGAGCTTTTGCTCGTTACCAGAAGGTTTCGGATCGTTAGTTGTGCTGACAGCTGCCGTGGCAACAGATCCATCCTCACTGGAGTGGTCAGGTTCCTGTCCTTCCGGAGCGCCTTGTGCATCTTTCTGCGGTGGGGCACCGGTGTTTTTGAGAGCCAGGACACCCAGTGTTACCCGCGATTCTGTGAGAGTGGAGGCTTGGTCTGACGGGGGGTATGCAGTCAACCCGCCAGGAACTTGTGCCGCCACTGAAGCCATGAAAGGCAGGAAAAATAATAGAGATCTCAGAAATCGTTTCAATGTCTTGATTCTCAATTATTGTTAGATGGTAAGAGTAGACCAAACATCCTGTCTTTCCTGTTGGGTCACTGGTCGGCAGGGTGGAGGGTCTGTTTATGCCTTTTCAGATGGCAAAGGCTCTTGGTTCTGTAGTTACAGCGCTTATGCTTACAGTCAAATATCAAGACCGTCGAGTGTTTCTTCCATTCGTGCTCTTTCAGACATCTAAGATCTGTGGTTGCGTAGTCGCAGCCCTTATTTTTACACCGGTGGATCTCGTGTTTACCGTGTCTCATCACCATACAGAGCATATCGTTGGTATAGGAAGGTGTGTGGTATTTTCCTACGTGCCTTTGCATTTTGCGCCTATCATGGGTGCTGTACTCGCAGCCCTCAAATTGACACTCGAACGGTCTTTGGTCGGCAGGCAGGTGGAGATATTTTTGACTTGGCCAAGGGGGATAGAAAAAGGTATAACTTCTTACACATTTAGATTCAGAGTCAGAGTCAGAGTCAGTTTGCTGGCGCTTTTGTTGTTCAGCAGCAAGTGCCAGATTGTCAGTTGTGCTGTCAGCTGCTGTGGCAACAGGTCCATCCTCACCGGTGTCAGATGATACCCAGCATAATCGGACAGCTGGTAGGCTGGATGCGGTGGCAACAGATCCATCCTCTCCGGTGCCAGTGTGGTTGTCTTCCTCTCCTTCCGGAGCGTCTTGTGTACCTTCTTGCGATGAGGCGCTGGTGTTTTCACTGGTTGTGTCTGGTTCAGAATTTGGGCAGCTGACTATTTTGGACAGAGCTTCCTGACAAGCTTTCCTGGTGGATGCCAGGCACAGGACAGTATCATCAGGGAGATCAATATCCGATGGGGCATAACCGTCTGACTGGACATGAGCATCTTCACGGTGTCGTTTAGCTTCCTGCTCAATGTCTTTTTGCTCTCTGATGGTGATTCCGTTGGTTTTTGCAATGTACACCCTTCGGGCCGTGTCTTCGTCTGTTGTTGCTTCGATGATCCTGATCTTCAGCCTGTTCAGCGCCATTCCTTCGGTGGCGATTTTATCAACCCGCTCCATTTCAGCTTGCTGGTTTTTTAAAAAAGTCAGGTAGTCGGGCAGATCGTATTCCGAAAATGTCAGCTTGGGTCCCTGGGTATGATGCAGATAGGGAAGCGATTGCCAGGCTTGCTGCCTGAGTGCCAGCGCTCCCAGTGTCACCAGAGATCCTGTGAGAGCGGAGGCCTGGTCTGGCAGGGGGTATGCCGTCAACCCGTTAATTATTTGTGCCTCCACTGAAGCTATGAAAGACAGGGACAAGAGTAGAGATATCAATAATCGTTTCAATGTCTTTGCTCTCAATGAATGTTAAACGGCAAAGAGTAGATCAAATATCCTATGAGTGTTTTTTTTGGCAGGCGACTTTATGGACCAAAAAGTCGCCGCGAAGTGGCTTGCTTCGAGAGGACTCACAACACGACTGATTTCCTATGGTTGAGTACTTAATCTCTGGGATCAATAAACTCCTGTTGCTTCGCGCATACGGGGCAATCCCACTCTGGAGATTTGTTCTCACGGTTAAAACACTCATCACACAAGTAGTGAAAGCAACTTGTACTCTTGATCCCCGTGCTTTTTGTAAACTGGTTCAAGCAAACAGAACAGCTATGTGAATGGTTGTTATCCCCGGTGTCAGGCTGAATACCGAAAAAGTGATTAATCCTGGATAGCTGTCCAAGATATACAGGGTCTTCTCTGGTACCTAAAGGCCATGTTTCTGAAACTTGAACACTGGCAGGAGTGGCGCGGGTAATAATCTGACCCTCAGTCGATCCATCGCCATGCGGATTGACAATGACAAACGTTTTGTTGAATAAGTGGCTCAGAAGCGGCAATAAAATATTGAAGTCTGGCCGTTCATTATCGAGGAGTTGTTGCCTGACCCGTTCGACATTTTCTTCGCCCTGTGCAGTTATCCAGTCTGATAGAAAATCTGAATGTTCAGTTATCAGCTCATCATCGTGTAAATGGTTGTCAATCATGTCAATGAGCGTTTGAATCAGTGTGGCGACGTTTTCACCTGTGGATAAGTGGATAGCATGGAGCCAACAAAATTTACCCACGGGCGTTTGCATAACTTTGAAGCCCGCAAGATGCTCGTCTAACTGCTCTTGATGGTCGGGGTGGGGGGTCTTTTTGTGCATTTCCAGATTGCTCAAGTGGCGGGTTTGGTAGACGCACTCTTCGTGGTCACACCGGTAAATCGGGGCATACTGTTTGGCCTGCTGGCGAATCATCTGGTTGTGCCTTTCCAGAGCTTTCCCAGTGAGGACGGGCCAGTTGCTATTATCGGGACGCCGGGCCTCGTTCTGCTTGTCCAGAGAACGCCCCAATGCGTCGATGATGTTGAGAGCCTGCTTACTGATTTCCTGTGTTTTAGCCTCAGAATGCTGATCGAATGCTCCTGATATCTTAGGAGGAAGGTCAGTGCCTTTCTGGCGCTTTCGTTTCTTAGCAGGTGGTTGCGGATGCCTGGTTGTGCTGACAGCTGCTGTGGCAACAGATCGACCCTCACTGGTTTGGTTGCGTTGCTGCCCTTCCGAAGCACCTTGTGCACCTTCTTGCGCTGGGGCACGGGTGTTGTCACTGGTTTTTCCTGATTCAGAATTTGGGCAGCTGACTATTTTGGACAGAACCTCCTGACAGGCTTTCCTGTTTGGTGCCAGGCGTAGGAGAGCATCATCAGGAAGATCAATAGCCGATGGTTCCATGGCAGAGTGGTCTGACTGGGCATAAGCATCTTCACGGTGGTGTTCAGCTTCCTGCTCAATGTCTTTTTGCTCTCTGACGGTGATTCCGTTGGTTTTTGCAATGTACACCCTTCGGGCAGTGTCTTCGTCTATTGTTTCTTCGGCGGTCTTGATCTTCACCCTGCCCATGGCTATTGCTTCGGCGGCGATTTTATGAATCCGCTCCATTTGAGCCTGCTGGTTTTTAAAAAAAGCCTGGTAATCGCGCAGATCGTATTCCGAAAATGTCAGCTTGGGTTCGGACTCCGGGCCAAAGGATTGCCAGGTTTGCTGCCTAAGTGTCAGTACCCCCAGTGTCACCAGAGATCCTGTGAGAGCGGAGGCCTGGTCTGGCAGGGGGTATGCCGTCAACCCGTTAATTATTTGTGCCTCCACTGAAGCTATGAAAGACAGGGACAAGAATAGAGATATCAATAATCGTTTCAATGTCTTTGCTCTCAATGAATGTTAAACGGCAAAGAGTAGATCAAATATCCTATGAGTGTTTTTTTTGAGAGACGGTCGCATGGGTCAAAAAGTCACCGCGAAGTGGCCTGTCTTGGTATCGGCGAGAAAGCAGGGTCAGAATGTTTTTGAAGCCCTGCTTATAGCCATGAAGAATTACTGCGACTGTTTTCTGAAGTCAAAGTCGTGCCAGAAAAAGTTCATGTGTCGTATCATATGCGCCAGATCGTCGGACATGTATCCGCAGTCCTTATCTGGGCACATGTACATGTACAGCATCCTGATTTTCTTCTTAGGTTTGCTGACAGCTGCTGTGACAACAGATCCACCTCCACCGGTGTCGGAGTGCTTGCGTTTTCGTCCTTTCGGAGTGCCTTGTGCACCTTTTTGCGATGGGGGGCTGGTGTTTTCACTGGTTTTGTCTGGTTCAGAATTTGGGCAGCTGACTATTTTGGACAGAACCTCCCGACAGGCTTTCCTGGTGGATGCCAGGCACAGGACAGCATCATCAGCAAGATCAATATCTGATGGTTCCATGGCAAAGCCGTGTGACTGGGCATGAGCATCTTCACGGTGTCGTTTAGCTTCCCGCTCAATGTCTTTTTGCTCCCTGACGGTGATTCCGTTGGTTTTTGCAATGTACACCCTTCGGGCAGTGTCTTCGTCTGTTGTTGCTTCGGTGATCTTGATCTTCAGCCTGTTCATAGCCATTCCTTCGGCGGCGATTTTATGAATCCGCTCCATTTCAGCTTGCTGATTTTTAAAAAAAGTCGGGTAGTCGGGCGGATCGTATTCCGAAAATGTCAGCTTCGGTCCTTGGGTATGGCTCAGGACAATACTCTGGTAAGGATGGGTTTTCAGGTAGAGAGACTGGTTGGTGTCGAGCGCCACGCTGGTTACGGACTCCACACCAAAGCATTGCCAGGTTTTGTTCTCAGAAGTGTCTATGGGCTGACAAAGGGTATGCTCGCCGGGCACAGGTTCCGGGCCGTTGATAATAAAAGGATCATCCGATGAAACATGAAGAAACGGGTTATTGTACGGCTCCGGTTCGGTACCCTTTTCCGGATTATAAGGAAGCGGCTGCCAGGTTTGCGGCCTGAGTGCCAGTACACCCAGTGTCACCAGAGATCCTGTGATAGCGGAGGCTTGGTCTGGCAGAGGGTATGCAGTCAACCCGTCAATTATTTGTGCCTCCACTGAAGCTGTGAAAGGTGGGAAAAAGAATAGAGATATCAGAAATCGTTTCAATGCCTTGGTTCTCAATTATTGTTAAACGGCAAAGAATAGATCAAATATCCCATGAGTGTTTTTTTTGACAGGCGACTGCATGGCTATTTTAATCACCTCCTGGTTTTCTGGTCGCAGGCATGTGATCCATCGTTGTCAACATTTGAGTTGATTATGAAGTTTGGAATGGCGTTTGAGTTATACGGAGAATCTGATTCTGAATCAATTTCATCGTCATCGCTAGTGATTCGATCACGGGATTCTTCTGATAATGACTGAAAAGAGTTAAGCCCGTACTGGTGCCCCAAGGGTCTCAAGTCGAAAACCATGCCGTTGGTGCTTTGAGAATATATTCTGAGTAACAGGTGGTTAATAGAATCTGCCTCTGTCATTTCTATCTCCTGATCAATGGTAACTATTCAGCCCCCCCCCTGTAATCGACTGGTATTTTCGTGATTTTGTGCCACCCTGAAGTACAGTTTCCTGGTCGTATGCCGCTATGAGTCAGCTTACTCCCGAATTTCAGATGATTGTCGCCCTCCTTGCCGTTGTGAATGAACTGCAAGAGCAGGTGACCGTGCTGAGCCAGCAAGGGGCAAAGCTGGAGGCGGAGAACAAAGAACTCTCAGCTAGACTCAATACCAACAGCCGTAACAGCAGCAAGCCTCCATCCTCGGATGGATATGCAAAACCCAACGCCAAAGCAAAGGACTCTTTAGAGGCGACGGAGAGCGACCCAAAAGACGAAAAACCCAACCCAAAAAGCTTACGAAAGAAGTCAGGTCGTAAGCCTGGCGGCCAGAAAGGTCACAAAGGTTCTACGCTTCGACAAGCTGCTAAAGCAGAGCATACCCACTACCACCCTGTCATTGACTGCGAAAAATGCGGTTGCTCGCTGCGTTCGGAAAAAACGGTTAAGCTGGTTGAACGACAAGTGTTTGAACCCGGTCGTTTTGGTCACTTTGAAGTAACTGCTCATGTAGCAGAGGTCAAAAAGTGTAGCTGCGGTCATGTAACGCAGGCCAGCTTCCCCGAAGGCGTAGACTCTCATGTGCAGTATGGGCCTGTTACTCAGGCACTGGCCGTGTATCTTTGCCAGTATCAGCTGGTGCCTTACAAGCGCGCTTCCCAGTTCTTCATGGATATTTTCGGATTAGAGGTTAGCCCGGGTTCTATCTGCACCTTCCAGGAGAAGGCTTATAACCAGTTAGCCAGCACCGAACAGGCTATTGCCGATGCCCTCAAGGTAGAACCCATTGCCGGTGCTGACGAAACAGGCATGAGAGTAGCCGGGGCGCTATGGTGGATGCATGTCCTTCGTACTGAAAAATGGACGATGTATCACCTTGATCCCAGTCGAGGTCACTCCGCCATAGAGTCCATGGGCATCTTACTGGCCTTTGCTGGAATATTAGTTCATGACCACTATAAGGCTTACTTCCGTTATGCCGCACTTCATGCCCTCTGCAATGCCCATCACCTGAGAGAGTTACAGGGTGTTGTTGACAGGGACTGCAACCATCTTGCCGCACGTTTGCAACGGTTGCTGAGACTGGCCTGCCATCTCAGCAACGGTTTCAGAAAGATTGGCATGAAGGCTATGCCAGAAGTGATTTACCAGCGCATTGCCTCACTGTTCGAGCGGACAGCGAGAAGAGCGCTGGCTGAAGAGGCTGAGTATATGGAACGAGTACGGCAACGGCTGGGTCGTGACAAAGTCAAAAATACCAAAGCCTTCAACCTGTTTAAGCGGTTGGTGGAGTTCAAGGACGAAACCTTGAGATTCATGACCGACCTCAACATCCCCTTCGACAATAATGGCAGTGAACGAGACATAAGAAATGGCAAGGTGAAGCAAAAAATATCGGGTTGTATCAGAAGCAAGAAAGGAGCGAAATGGTATTGCCGGATACGGAGTTATGTTTCATCGGCGAGAAAGCAGGGTCAGAACGTTTTCGAAGCCCTGCTTATAGCCATGAAGAATTACTGCGGTCATCCTTTGCTGGGTGCTGAATAGTTACTATCAATGTCTACTTCCCTGTTTGGATTGGGGTTCCGCATTATCATTTCCATCTCCTGATCAATGTCTACTTCCCTGTTTGGATTGGGGTTCCGCATTATCATTTGCATTCTCGGTTTCTCCAGAACCGGAGCATACCGACTGAGTTCGTTTAATAGCTGACGATAATCATCCTCTAGCCCGAGCCTCTGGTCGGCAGAGGGGGGCTGTTCAGTGGGCCTAACGTACTCCTGTGACCTCAGGCACAAAGGGCAATCCCAGAATGGAGGTTGGTTCAAACGATCAAAACACGTATCACACAAGTAGTGATAGCAAGTTGTACTCTTGATGCCACTGCTTTGTGTAAACCTGTTATAGCAAACAGGACAGGAATGGTCGTTATTCCGGGTGTCAGGCCGAATACCGACATAGTGATTATCCCTGGATAGAAGTCCCAGATAGACCGTTTCCCTTGAGGTATTTATATCTGATGCTTCTGAGACAATGGTGACTTGAACATCATTAGGAGTGACGTAAGTAAACACCTGATCCTGAGTCAATCCACTGGCATGGAGATTGACAACGACATACGTTTTGGCGAACAGATAGCTCAGAAGCGGCAATAAAATACTTAAGTCAGGCCATTGACCATAATGGAGTTGTTGCCTGAGCAATTGGACATTTTCTTCGCCCTGTGCATTTACCCAGTTTGATACAAAAACTGAAGTCTCGGTTTCCGGTGCCTGCTCATTATGTGAAAAATGATCGTCAATTGTGTAAATGAGCGTTTGAATCAGTGTTGATACGTTTTGATCTGCGGAAAAATGGATAGCGTGCAGCCAACAAAAATTATCTGCGGGTGTTGGTATCACTTCGAATCCCGTAAGATACCGGTTCAACAGCCGTTGAGTGTCATCTTCTGTACGTTCAGGTTCAGAGCCAGGAGGTTTCACGTACTTCTGTGGCCTCCTGCACATAGGGCACGTCCAGCCTGAAGGTTGGTTCAATTGGTTCAATTCTTCAAAACAGGTATCACACACGTAGTGAAAGCAACTTGTACTCTTGATACCACTGTCTTTTGTAAACGGGTCAAGACAGACAGTGCAGCTATGTGAACAGTTTTCATCCTGGGTGTCAGGCTGAATACCGACAAAGTGATGATCTCTGGATAAAAGTCCCAGATAGACCGTTGCCTCTGGGGTATTGATAGCCGATGCTTCTGAGGCTGTGGTGACTTGAGCATGATTAGACGTGGCGTAGGTAAAAACCTGATCCTGAGTCAATCCGCTGGCATGCAGATTGACAACGACAAACGTTTTTTCGAATAGGTGGCTCAGAAGCGGCAATAAAATATTGAAGTCCGGCCATTTATTATCGTGGAGTTGTCGCCCGAGCAATTGGACATTTTCTTCGCCCTGTTCAATGGCCCAGCGAAGTAGAAAAGCTGAATGTTCATTAGCTGGGAAATTATTTTTAATCTTTTTTTGAACCGGTGTCGTCTTACGTGTTAAATGATTGTCAATCATTTCAATGAGCGTTGGAATCAGTGTGGATACGATTCGACCTGTGGATAAATAGATAGCGTGCAGCCAACAACCGTTATTTGTGGGTGTTTGCATCACCTTGAATCCCGCAAGGTGCTGGTTTAACAGCTGTTGAGAGTCAGCTTCTGTGGCAGCAGACCCATCCTCACCGGTGTGGTCAGATTCCTGTCCACCTTCCTGCGCTGGGGCGCTGGTGTTTTCACTGGTTGAGTCTGGTTCAGAATTTGGGCAGCTGACTATTTTGGAGAGAACCTCCCGGCAGGCTTTCCTGGTGGCTGCCAGACACAGGACACTGTCATCAGGAAGTTGGATATCGGGTCGTTCCATAGCAGAGCCGTCTGACTGGACATGAGCGTCTTCACGGTGTCGTTTAGCTTCCTGCTCAATGTCTTTTTGTTCCCTGACGGTTATTCCGTTGGTTTTTGCAATGTACACCCTTCGGGCAGTGTCTTCGTCTGTTGTTGCTTCGGCGATCTTGATTGTCACTCTGCCCGTGGCCATTTCTTCGGCAGCGATTTTATGTATCCGCTCCATTTCAGCTTGCTGCTTTTGTAAAAAAATACGGTAATCGGGCAGGTCGTATTCCGGAAATGACAGTTTGGGTTCATGGCTATAGTGCACGATAGGTTTATTGTACGACTCCGGTTTAGTACCTTTTTTCGGATTATAAGGAAGCGACTGCCAGGTTTGCTGCCTGAGTGCCAGTACACCCAGTGTCACCAGAGATCCTGTGATGGCAGAGGCTTGGTCTGGCAGAGGGTATACAGTCAAGCCTTCAGTTATTTGTGCCTCCACTGAAACTACTGCAACTATAAGAGGCAGGAAAAAGAATAGAGACTTCAGTAATCGTTTCAATGCTTTGGCTCCCAATGAATGTTAAACGGCAAAGAGTGGATCAAATATCTCATGAGTGTTTTTAAAACCCTGGTTTCCATGCTTTTAGGCCCTGTGGGTCCCGGCGTGGGAACGAGTGAATCTACGTTCATCCTTAGCGCCCTTCGACTCCGCTCAGGGTGAACGGAGTTTGGGTGCCATTGATACTGAGGATATCGAGATCTCAGCAACCGTTCCGACGTCTTCGTTCTCAATTATCGTTATTGCCAAGAATCGGGATAGATGAAGATTTTTTCCTCTTTCTGGCCTTTTTTGAATTTATGGCCGGCAATCCGGTGGTCATATTCGTGAATATCCATACAGGACTCCCGGAAAGTTCTGTAGTTGCAGCCCTCATAGCGACAACGCAACTCGGGTGGCAGGTGGGTCATTTTGTGCGCTTTAAGGTAGCTAATTTTTTTGTGCTTGAAATCACAGCCCCAATGGTCACAACCTAAGGGAGTGCTGAGTTTCCGTTCGTCATCAGAGTCAGAGTCAGTTTGCTGGACCCCTTGCTCTTCACCAGAAGGTTCCGGATCATTAGTTGTACTGTCAGCTGCTGTGGCAACAGCTCCATCCTCACCGGTGTCGAGATCCATGGGCTCGCTGCTGTCAACATTTGAGTTGATTATGAAGCTTGGAACGGAGTTTGAGTTATCCTGAGCATCTGATTCTGATTCACTTTCATCGTCAATGTTCATGCGCTTCCGCTCCTCCTCTCGTACCTCCGGTTCTTCTCTGGCTTGTTCTAAAAATGACCGAAGAAAATTAGTCCTGTCTTGGAACTCCTCCGTACTTTCACATGAACCGGATACGGATGAGCTCTCATGGTCACACTGGTGCACGTGCACCTTGGGTCTCCGGTCGGCAGGCAGGTAGGTCAGTTTGTCTATTTGCTGACGGTCCGTAGAGCCAGTTTGCTGGAGGTTTGGCTTTTCAGCAGTAGGTTCCGGATTGTCGGTTGTGCCGGCAGCTTCTGTACCAGCAGATCCACCCTCACCAGTGTGCTTGCCTTCCTGTCCTTCCGAAGTGCCTTGTGCACCTTCTTGCGATGAGGTGCTGGTGCTTTCACTTTGCGACGAGGTGCTGGTTTTTTCACTGGTTTTGCCTGATTCAGCATCTGCGCTGGTGACTATTTTGGACAGAACCTCCCGACAGGCTTCCATGGTGGTTGCCAGGCACAAGTCAGTACCAATAAGATGAGTTTGTTCCATGGAAGAGAGGTCTGACTGGACGTGAGCATCTTCACGGCGGTGTTTATATTCCTTCTCAATGTCTTTTTGCTCCCTGACTGTGATTCCCTCAGTTTTTGCAATGTGCATCCTTCGGGAACTGTCGTCGTCTATTACTTCTCCAGCGATCATTTCTTCGGCGACTTTGATCTTCAGCCTGTCTGTGCCTATTTCCTGGGCTGTGATTTTAAGAATTCGTTCTCTTTCAGTTTGCTGCTCTTTAAAAAAAGTCTGGTAATCGGACAGATCGTATTCCGGAAACAACGGTTTGGAGCCGTGGGTATAATGCAGGACAATGTTCTGGTGAGAATCGGTTTTTAGATATAAGGGCTCTCCGGTACTGAGCGCCACGCTTGTTATGGACTCCATGCCAAAGCATTGCCAGGTCTTGTTCTCAGGAGGCTCTATGGGCTGACAAAGGGTGCGATAGTCGGGCACAGGTTCCGGGCCACTGATAATAAAAGGATCATCCGATGAAACATAAAGAAATGGGTTGTTGCACGACTCCGGTTTGGTATCTTTTTCTGGATTATAGGGAAGCGGCTGCCAGGTTTTCTGTCTGAGTGCCAGTGCACCCAGTGTCACCAGAGATCCTGTGATGGCAGAGGCTTGGTCTGGCAGGGGGTATGCAGTCAAGCCGCCGGGAATTTGTGCTTCCACTGAGGATATGAAAGTCAGAAAAAAGAATAAAGACTTAAGTAACTGTTTCAATGTTTTGGCTCTCTTTTGTTGTTGAACATTCTTGTTGAACGGCAAAGAATAGATCAAATACTCCATGAGTGTTTTTTTTGACAGACGATTGCATGGATCAAAAAGTTGCCGGGCAGTGAGCTGCCAGAGGAGAAAGTGAGAGGGTATGTATTCTGCGTTGGAATGCATACCTCCCCTGAAAAGCGGACTCTACAGCGCGAGGCTCTCAAGGAATGTACCCTCGGTGAACCCGTTTGTGCCGTTTCAGATTTTTCTTGTCCACAGTGTCGTAGCCGCAGATATCGCAGGGGTAGTACCACCGTTCTCTTCTAGGTTCGGGTCTCTGGTCTTCCTTATCCTTGGGATGCTGTCCGCTCAGAGCATTCGCAATTTGCTCGATGGTGTTGAGGAACTCCATACCCTGTCGTTCGGTGACGAGGTCGCTATGAGTGGGTACTCTACTCTTTGAAGCGGAGATCGGATTAATTATTTTCTCTGCCTTAGCCCCAGGATACCGACCGTATACTTCAAATAGCCCAAAAGGACGATTCTTAATTGTGTTGTCAGCTGCTGTGGCAACAGCTCCATCCTCACCGGTGTCGGTCTGCTCAGGTGCCTGTCCTTCCGCATCGCCTTGTGCACCTTCTTGCGATGAGGCCGTGTTTTTTTCACTGGTTGAGTCTGGTTCAGAATTCGGGCAGCTGACTATTTTGGGCAGAACCTCCTGACAGGCTTTCCTGTTAGATGCCAGACACAGGGCAGTGTCATCAGGAAGATCAATATCTGACGGTACCATGGCAGAGTCGTCTGACTGGACATGAGCATCTTCACGGTGGCGTTCCGCTTCCTGCTCAATGTCTTTTTGCTCCCTGACAGTGATTCCGTTGGTTTTTGCAATGTACACCCTGCGGGCAGTGTCTTCGTCTGTTGTTTCTTCGGCGATCCTGATCTTCAGCCCGCCCATGACCATTTCTTCGGCGGCGATTTTGTGAATCCGCTCCATTTCAGCTTGCTGATTTTTAAAAAAAGTCTGGTAATCGGACAGATCGTATTCCGGAAACATCTGTTTGGAGCCATGGGTATAATGCAGGACAATGCTCTGGTGAGAATCGGTTTTCAGATATAAGGGCTCTCCGGTGTTGAGCGCCACGCTGGTTATGGACTCCATACCAAAGCATTGCCAGGTCTTGTTCTCGGGAGGCTCTATGGGCTGACAAAAGGTGTGATAGTCGGGCACAGGTTCCGGGCCACTGATAATAAAAGGATCATCCGATGAAACATGAAGAAACGGGTTATTGTACGGCGCCGGTTTGGTACCTTTTTCTGGATTATAGGGAAGCGGCTGCCAGGTTTTCTGCCTGAGTGCCAGTGCACCCAGTGTCACCAGCGATCCTGTGATAGCAGAGGCTTGGTCTGGCAGGGGGTATGCCGTCAACCCGTCAGTTATTTGTGCTTCTGCTGAAGCTATGAACATCAGAAAAAAGAATAAAGACTTCAGTAACTGTTTCAATGTCTTGGCTCTCTCTTGTTGTTGAACATCATTGTTGAACATCGTTGTTGAACGGCAAAGAATAGATCAAATATTCCATAAGTGTTTTTTTAGAGACGGTTGCATGGATCAAAAAGTTGCCGTGAATTGGGTTAAAGGAGGCGTTCGCTTGTCCGGTTTTTCCAAGCATAAAAAAAACGCCTGAAGGCGTTTAATTAATTGTGTATCGAATTATCGGCTCTCAAGGAACGTGACTTTTGTGAAGCTCTTCGTGCCGTTTCAGATTTGTCTTGAATTTAGAGCCGTAGTGGCAGATCTTGCAGTAGTGCCACCCTTTTCTTCTAGGTTCAGGTCTCTGGTCAAAAAGCTGCCCGCTCAGAATACTCCCAAGTTGCGCTAAGTGGTCGAAGATCTCTCTACCCTGTCGGGCGGCGACGAGTTCGCTATGAGTGGGTACTTCACTCTTTGAAGCGGACTTCTGTTCAATTATGTCCTGTGGCTCAAGACACTGACTTAATACGTCAAATAGCCCAGAAGGACGATTCTTAATTGTGTTGTTAGCTGCTGTGGCAACAGATCCATCTTCACTGGTGTCGGTCTGCTCAGGTTCCTGTCCTTGTGCACCGCCTTGTGCACCTTCTTGCGCTGAGGCAGTGGTGTTTTCATTGGTTTTGTCGGGTTCAGAATTCGGGCAGCTGACTATTTTGGACAGAACCTCCTGACAGGCTTTCCTGTTTGATGCCAGACACAGGACAGTATCATCAGGAAGATCAATATCCGATGGTACCATGTCAGAGTCGTCTGACTGGGCATGAGCATCTTCACGGTGGCGTTCAGCTTCCTGATCAATGTCTTTTTGCTCCCTGACGGTGATGCCATTGGTTTTTGCAATGTACACCCTTCGAGCGGTGTCTTCGTCTGTTGTTTCTTCGGTGAGCCTGATCTTTAGCCTGTTCATAGCCATTCCTTCGGCGGCGATTTTATGAATCCGCTCCATTTCAGCTTGCTGATTTTTAAAAAAAGTCTGGTAATCGGGCAGATCGTATTCCGAAAATGTCAGCTTGGGTCCGTTGCTATGGTGCAGGACAATCCTTTGCTGAGGATTGGTTTTCAGATAGAGAGGTTTTCCGGTGTCGAGCGCGACGCTGGTTACGGATTCCACTCCGAAGCATTGTCAGGTCTTGTTCTCGGGAGTGTCTATGGGTTGACAAAATGTATGCTCGCCGGGCACAGGCTTTGAGCCACTGATAATAAAAGGATCATCCGATGAAACATGAAGAAACGGTTTATTGTACGACTCCTGTTCGGTACCTTTTTCTGGATTATAAGGAAGCGGCAGCCAGACTTGCTGCCTGAGTGCCAGTGCACCCAGTGTCACCAGAGATTCTGTGATAACGGAGGCTCGGACTGGCAGAGGGTATTCAGTTAACCCGTCAAGAATTTGTGCCTCCACTGAAGTCATGAAGGGCAGGGACAAGAATATAGATATCAGTAATCGTTTCAATGTCTTTGCTCTCAATGAATGTTGAACGGCAAAGAGTAGATCAAATATCTCATAAGTGTTTTTAAAACTCTGGTTCCCATACTTTTAGGCCCTGTGGGTCCCAGCGTGGGAACGAGTGAAGGGGTGTTCGCTTTTCCGGTTTTTCCAAGCATAAAAAAAACGCCTGAAGGCGTTTTGTTAATTGCTTATTCTCTTTCTCGCAGTTTGCGTTTTATGTCTGCGGATTGGTGTATAACAGCCACGATGTCAGGCTGATTATTAACGATATTGTAGAAAATGATGTGCATCTCTACCGGTAAAGCATACAGTTCAGGGTCTATGTCTTTTCTGTGTGTACCTGATCTGGGGTTTTCAGCCAGCCATTCAAATGTGTCACTGATTTTACACAGATACCTGTTGGCCTGCTCAGTTCCCCAGCGTTCCACTGTTTGAATGCTCCCCTTCCTAAAAGGAAGGAGATTCTTCTTGGTTAAACCACAAGACTCTGTTTGGACGGTTCAACCAAACCTGCGTCCTCGGACGCCCAAACTGATTCAAGGGTAGTACCAAGCAAAGTAGGCTCATTCAAAGCCACTACTACGGGCGACTTGCGTAGCAAGGTCGGTCGTAGATACTTCACGTTTCCGGTAGGCAGAATCGAATCAGGAACCATACGTCCATTGTGGATGTATTTGTTCAGGATGTTGCAGGCTCCGACTTCATCTCTCGCTGCAACATAATCGCAACCCTGACACTTATAGTTGCGCCCACTTGGCTTGTGCCTGTGACCGCACTTAGGGCACGTTTGAGTGGTGTAGGCTTCGTTGATCTTAACCACATCAACCCCTCTCAACTGACCCTTATACGTCAGGTACTCAACCAATCGACCTAGCGGATTCCCGCTGTTCTCCTGGTTGCTGCGTCTTGATCCCTTTTTCTGCTTACGCTTGTTACGTGCTATTTCTGTCACATCCCCAACAACCAATGTTCCGGCTTGCCGTTCAACGGCAAAGTCGATCATCTTGTTTGCGGTATGATGTAGCAAGTTGTGAACTTGCCTGTGGTATCGTGCCAGATATCTGGCCTTTTCTGCCTTGAGTTTCCGTCTTCGACGGGAACCCTGCTCGCATTTATCTATTAGACGACTGTAGCCAGCTATTTTCTTGCTCTTGCCTTGTGTCAATGAACGCAAGCCACGACCAACAACAGCAGTTGATTTGATGCCGTCCGTCATGACAGCGGTATGAATGATACCCAAATCAGCCGCAACGGTGTTGTCTCCGGCTGATTCTGGTTTCTCAACTACGTCTTGAATGGAAATGTAGAGAGTGGGGTATCCAAGCTCAATTCCTGTGATCTTGCCTTGCGGCAATTGATCCAGTGGGATTTTGATGGACAAGCCTTTCACTCCACGACCATTGGACAGATTCAGCCTATTCCCCTTGCGGCGAATGGCTGACTGCTTCCAAGTCACCGTCTGGAATTTCTTCTTGCACTTCCAAGGGTAACGGGCTTTCTTATCTCCCTGTTCCCTTTTGGTTTGAGTTGAATCTATAGAGTCGTACAACTTCTCGACGAGCTTCTGTATAGTCTGCGAATGCAGGGCATACTTGCCTTTGACGTGAGCCTTCATTTTAGACTCGGTAGGCCACTTCCAGTGGCGTTTACGGATATATCGGTGCAAACGAACTATGTCATTCCACAGGCGAGCCGCTTCCAGACGGACTTGCGTCTGACCGTCTGTTGGCTTGCCTATGTTGATTTGAATGACACGATTTTTTTTCACGCGATTTCCTTTTTTCTCAATATATTTATACTACAGAAAGCCAATGGCTACATTGATATTGTTGATACAAGGAAGCCTGACGACTTCCCCGTTTACATCCCCGCATTAAAAGTACGGGGTTTTTCATGGGTTACGATAAAACCAGATGTTAATTAAATCGTCTTTTGCTCTCTGGCGAACAGTGTAACTACCCGACATCACGTCTCCCGTTTAATTCATGAAGTAAGTGATCCATATTAAAGTCTTTTACAATCGGGCTGTTACGACCGGCTTCTATCGTGTCTCGTAGAGCCTGTAACCGGGCTTCGTATTCTTGTTCTTCTTTTTCCAGGACTCTGAGTCCTGCTCTAACCGCCTCACTAACAGACTGAAAACGACCTTTTTCTATCAGTTCGTTAATGAAGTCTTCGTAATGCTGGCCCAATGTTACTGATGTTGTTCTAGCCATAGCTCTGCACCATTTGTGTTAATAACCAACACATATTAGTACATTCTGGCGACTCTTCTCACTACTAGCTCAGAAAATTATGGGATTCCAAAAACAAGTAACCCCTCGCAGTGCGCTGATCTGACGGGAAGCGGGAGGGGTGTTGTTAATCATATTCTCCTCACAAAACCAAATTTTCATCCTCAATTTTCTGCCGTCCTCGCTACGGGCGCTATTCTCGGTCAGGCTCCTAGTCCTTCGAGGGACTCTGGTCAGCAGACAAGTTTGTCTGTGTGAACTCTTCGGTATCACTTTGACGGTTGAGCAGATGCTCCTTTTTTGGGTCTTTGAGTACATTGGTATCGCTTTCACGGACGTACAGATGCAGGTCATTGAGTTCTCTGTTAATGCTGTCGTCGCCGTCCTGAGCCTTCTCAATTCTCTCCTCGAGCTTTTTTAAGTTTAAGCGCAGTTGTTGGGCGGCGAATTTGCAGAGACGCCTCATCTCCCTCTCCCTTGCCTTTTCATAAGC
The DNA here is from genome assembly GCF_023822025.1 of Endozoicomonas sp. 4G. Classification (NCBI taxonomy): domain Bacteria; kingdom Pseudomonadati; phylum Pseudomonadota; class Gammaproteobacteria; order Oceanospirillales; family Endozoicomonadaceae; genus Endozoicomonas; species Endozoicomonas sp. 4G. The sequence continues at coordinate 241,001 of NZ_CP082909.1, forward strand.
CAAAATACGTGTTCTTTCTTTCGCAAAAGTACGATAAAAACCAGCGTATGGGGGGAACTGGTCGGTAGTAGGGTCGCGCACCATATCTTTCTGGAGATGCCGCGTCTCCTCATCTTGGCGGTTGCTCTTATTAGCAGGAGATTCCGGATCCCTGGTTGTGCTATCAGCTGCTGTGGCACCAGCTCCACCCGCACCGTCGTAGGTCTGCTCAGGTGCCTGTCCTTGTGCACCTTCTTGCGATGAGGCCGTGGTTTTTTCATTGGTTTTGTCGGGTTCAGAATTTGGGTAGCTGACTATTTTGGTCAGAACTTCCTGACAGGCTTGCCTGTTTGATGCCAGACACAGGACAGTGTCATCAGGAAGATCAATATCCGATGGTATGGCAGAGTCGTCTGACTGGGCATGAGCATCTTCACGGTGGCGTTCCGCTGCCTGCTCAATGTCTTTTTGCTCCCTGACGGTGATACCATTGGTTTTTGCAATGTACACCCTGCGGGCGGTGTCTTCGTCTGTCGTTTCTTCGGCGATCCTGATCTTCAGCCTGCCCATGGCTATTTCTTCGGTGGCGATTTTATGAATCCGCTCCATTTCAGCTTGCTGATTTTTAAAAAAAGTCAGGTAATCGGGCAGTTCGTATTCCGAGAATATCAGCTTGGGTTCATGGGTATGGCGCAGGACAATCCTTTGCTGAGGATGGGTTTCCAGATAGAGAGGTTTTCCGGTGTCGAGCGCCACGCTGGTTACGGATTCGACTCCGAAGCATTGCCAGATTTTGTTCTCGGGAGTGTCTATGGGCTGACAAAATGTATGCTCGCCGGGCACAGGCTTTGAGCCACTGATAATAAAAGGATCATCCGATGAAACGTGAAGAAACGGTTTATTGTAAGGCTCCGGTTCGGTACCTTTTTCTGGATTATAAGGAAGTGGCAGCCAGACTTGCTGCCTGAGCGCCAGTGCACCCAGTGTCACCAGAGATTCTGTGATAGCGGAGGCTCGGACTGGCAGAGGGTATTCAGTCAACCCGTCAGTTATTTGTGCCTCCACTGAAACTACTGCAACTATAAAAGGCAGGAAAAAGAATAGAGACTTCAGTAATCGTTTCAATGCCTTGGTTCTCAGTGAATGTTAAACGGCAAAGAATAGATCAATATCCCATAAGTTTTTTTAAAACTCTGGTTCCCATGTTTTTAGGCCCTGTGGGTCCCAGCTTGGGAACGAGTGATTGTATGGATCAAAAAGTTGCTGCGAAGTGGTCTGCCAGAAGAGAACCAGTGCACGGTCGAAGGGCGCACAGGGTGATTGGCTCGATCTCTATTGTTGGTTCGGAACCCACAACCTTCGACCGTGCATCCTGAGCGGAGTCGAAGGGCGCTCAGGATGAACGTAGATTGTTCGCATCAAACTCATTGAAACAATGCACTAGTCCTTCGAGGGACTCTGGTCAGCAGACAAGTTTGTCTGCGTGAACTCTTCGGGATCACTTTGAGGGTTGACCAGATGCTCCTCTTTTGGGTCATCAAGTACATTGGTATCGCTTTCACGGTCGTCGTCCAGAGGCAGGTTATCGAGTTCTTTGTTAACGCTGTCGTCGCCGTTCAGAGCCTTCTCAATTCTCTCATCAACCTCTTTGAAGTATGAGCGCAATTGTTGGATGGCAAGTAGTTTGAGGTTCCGTTCCCTCTCCCTCTCCTCCTCCCTCTTCATTGCTTTTTCATAAGCCAAAGTGCGTGTTGCTGATTTCGCAAAAGCACGATAATAATCATGGTATGGGAGGAACTGGTCGGGAGATGAATTAGCTCTTTGACGATCCTCCATATTCCTCTGCATCAGATCAAGAAGTTCCTCGTTGTTCACATTCATTTTCTTTTTGACGATTCCGAAGACCGCATTTGCAGAATCCAGGGCCTCCTGAGGGGTCAGAGAGCCCAGACGATTGTCCGATAGGTAGAGCTTGAAGTAGTTTAAGAGCCCATTAGTGTACTGGGTAAGGTCGCGCACCAGATGCCGCGCCTCCTCATCTTGGCGCTTGCTCTTCTTAGCAGGAGGTTCCGGATCCTTAGCTGTGCTGCCAGCCGCTGTGGCAACAGCTCCATCCTCACCGGTGTCGGTCTGCTCAGGTGCCTGTCCTTCCGCACCGCCTTGTGCACCTTCTTGCGATGAGGCCGTGTTTTTTTCACTGGTTGAGTCTGGTTCGGAATTTGGGCAGCTGACTATTTTGGCCAGAACTTCCTGACAGGCTTGCCTGTTTGATGCCAGACACAGGACAGTGTCATCTGGAAGATCAATATCCGATGGTATGGCAGAGTCGTCTGACTGGACATGAGCATCCTCACGGTGGCGTTCCGCTTCCTGCTCAATGTTTTTTTGCTCCCTGACGGTGATGCCGTTGGTTTTTGCAATGTACACCCTGCGGGCGGTGTCTTCGTCTGTTGTTTCTTCAGCGATCCTGATCTTCAGCCTGCCCATGGCTATTTCTTCGGTGGCGATTTTATGAATCCGCTCCATTTCAGTTTGCTGATTTTTAAAAAAAGTCAGGTAGTCGGGCAAATCGTATTCCGAAAATGTCAGCTTGGGTCCGAGGGGATGGCTCAGGACAATGCTTTGCTGAGGATGGGTTTCCAGATAGAAAGGCTTTCCGGTGTCGAGCGCCATGCTGGTTACGGATTCCACACCGAAGCATTGCCAGGTTTTGTTCTCGGGAGTGTCTATGGGCTGGCAAAGGGTATGTTCTCCGGGCAGGGGTTCCGAGCCGCTGATAATAAAAGGATCATCTGATGAAACGTGAAGAAACTGATTATTGTCTGGCTCCGTTCCAGTGCCTTTTTCTGGATTATAAGGAAGTGGCAGCCAGACTTGCTGCCTGAGTGCCAGTGCACCCAGTGTCACCAGAGATTCTGTGAGAGTGGAGGCTTGGACTGGCAGCGGGTATGCAGTCAACCCGTCAGTTATTTGTGCCTCCACTGAAGCCATGAAGGGCAGGAAAAAGAATAGAGATCTTAGAAATCGTTTCAATGTCTTGGCTCTCAATTATTGTTAAACAATAAAGAGTAGATGAAGTAGCCAATAAGTGTTTTTTTGCTGACAGACGGTTTCATGGATCATTTGCCATCATGGGTTAAAAGCGGTTCTGCTATTTTCATCTTCGTGTTTTCTTCAAAGCGATGTCAGGTTATGAAGTACACAAAACAACAAGCCAGGGCCTATGCCGAAGAAAAAAATCACCCGGGATTTTTGATTCAAAGAGACCTGCCCGGACTGTTGGCGAAATACGTCAAAACAGGAGCACGGGCTCTGGACTACGGCTGTGGTGCAGGGTTGATGATGCCGTTATTAAAAGACGCCGGGTTCGATGTTGAGGGTATGGATATTTCGGCCAATATGCTCAGCCTGGCTATGACAGATCATAAGAACACCGCATTTACCCGAATTAATTCTGCTGCAATTCCACGCCCCGATGCGTCTTATGATCTGGTGATGCTGTCGTATGTTCTGGTTGAAATCGCTTCTTTGTCTGAAATAAAGGCGATTATCTGCGAAGTGAAAAGGGTATTAAAACCCGATGGTGTAGCCGTCGTTATTGTCAGTTCAGAACAAAAGTTTCAGGGAAACTGGTTGTTGACCCCTCGTTCCCACGCTCCAGCGTGGGAATGCATACCTCACCCATCAAACTCATTGAAACAATGCACTAGTCCTTCGAGGGACTCTGGTCAGCAGACAAGTTTGTCTGTGTGAACTCTTCGGTATCACTTTGAGGGTTGACCAGATGCTCCTCTGTTGGGTCATCGAGTACATTGGCATCGCTTTGACGGTCGTCCAGATGCGGGTCATCGGGTTTTTTGGAATTCAAGGGATGTTGTTGGGCGGTGCGTAGTTTGAAACGTTCATAATCAAGACGCCGGGACTCCCTAGCCCTCTCCTGCTCCATCTTTGTTATCTTTTCACCAACCAAAGTGCGTTCTCCTAATTGCTCCCAACCATGATCATAATCGGCCTGTGAGGGGGACTGGTCGGTAGACGAACTTGTCTGTGTGATACCGCTTAGAAGATCGACCACTCTCTGCTGTATTATGTTATGGAGTTCCTTGTCGTCCACATTCATTTGGTTTTTGAGGATTTTCCAGATCCTACCCATAGAAGCCTGGGCCTCCTGATGGTCCAGACGATGCTTCGGTAGGACTAAGGCGCCGGAAGGCCCATTATGGATTTGGGACTTGACGTGGTCGAACAACCAATTAACTGACCCGGTAAAGAGGTCGAGCTTCAACTCTTTCACAAGACGCGGGACCCGCCGGGTTTCCATCTTAGCAGGAGATTCCGGATCCTTAGCTGTACTGCCAGCTGCTGTGGCAACAGCTCCATCCTCACCGGTGTCGGTCTGCTCAGGTGCCTGTCCTTCCGCACCGCCTTGTGCACCTTCTTGCGATGAGGCCGTGTTTTTTTCACTGGTTGAGTCTGGTTCGGAATTTGGGCAGCTGACTATTTTGGCCAGAACCTCCTGACAGGCTTGCCTGTTTGATGCCAGACACAGGACAGTGTCATCAGGAAGATCAATATCCGATGGTATGGCAGAGTCGTCTGACTGGACATGAGCATCTTCACGGTGGCGTTCCGCTTCCTGCTCAATGTTTTTTTGCTCCCTGACGGTGATGCCGTTGGTTTTTGCAATGTACACCCTGCGGGCGGTGTCTTCGTTTGTTGTTTCTTCGGCGATCCTGATCTTCAGCCTGCCCATGGCTATTTCTTCGGTGGCGATTTTATGAATCCGCTCCATTTCAGTTTGCTGATTTTTAAAAAAAGTCAGGTAGTCGGGCAGATCGTATTCCGAAAATGTCAGCTTGGGTCCGCGTCTATGGCTCAGGACAATGCTTTGCTGAGAATGGGTTTCCAGATAGAAAGGCTTTCCGGTGTCGAGCGCCACGCTGGTTACGGATTCCACACCGAAGCATTGCCAGGTTTTGTTCTCGGGAGTGTCTATGGGCTGGCAAAGGGTATGTTCGCCGGGCAGGGGTTCCGAGCCGCTGATAATAAAAGGATCATCCGATGAAACGTGAAGAAACTGATTATTGTCTGGCTCCGTTCCAGTGCCTTTTTCTGGATTATAAGGAAGTGGCAGCCAGACTTGCTGCCTGAGTGCCAGTGCACCCAGTGTCACCAGAGATTCTGTGAGAGTGGAGGCTTGGACTGGCAGCGGGTATGCAGTCAACCCGTCAGTTATTTGTGCCTCCACTGAAGCCATGAAGGGCAGGAAAAAGAATAGAGATCTTAGAAATCGTTTCAATGTCTTGGCTCTCAATTATTGTTAAACAATAAAGAGTAGATGAAGTAGCCAATAAGTGTTTTTTTGCTGACAGACGGTTTCATGGATCATTTGCCATCATGGGTTAAAAGCGGTTCTGCTATTTTCATCTTCGTGTTTTCTTTAAAGTAATCAGGTTATGGAGTACACAAAACAACAAGCCAGGGCTTATGCCGAAGAAAAAAATCACCCGGGATTTTTGATTGAAAGAGACCTGCCCGGACTGTTGGCGAAATACGTCAAAACTGGAGCACGGGCTCTGGACTACGGCTGTGGTGCAGGGTTGATGATGCCACTATTAAAAGGCGCCGGGTTCGATGTTGAGGGTATGGATATTTCGGCCAATATGCTCAGCCTGGCTATAACAGATCATAAGAACACCGCATTTACCCGCATTAATTCTGCTTCGATTCCACGCCCCGATGCGTCTTATGGTCTGGTGATGCTGTCGTATGTTCTGGTTGAAATCGCTTCTTTGTCTGAAATAAAGGCGATTATCTGCGAAGTGAAAAGGGTATTAAAACCCGATGGTGTAGCCGTCGTTATTGCCAGTTCAGAACAAAAGTTTCAGGGAAACTGGTTGTTGATCAATAATGATTTCCCTGAAAACAGGGCGCTTACCAGTGGCTGTCGGGTTAAGTGCTCTGTGGTGGGCTCCGGGGTCGTCTTTGAAGATTTCTTCTGGACGGATAAGGACTACCGGTCAGTATTTTCTCAATCGGGTTTGGAAGTGCTGGAATGTCATCAACCTCTGGGGAAACCGGAAGACGGGATGCCCTGGAAGGACGAGCTTTATTCGCCTTTGTTCAGTATTTACATTTTGGGACGTTGGCTGGCATAGTTCTGAGTCGAGCAACAAGGCTTCGTAAAAAAAGGAGTGATGGGTGAGTAAGCCTTGCAAGGTGGGTTTTCTGTTATATCCCGATTTCTCTCTGCTGGGACTGTCTTCAGCCCTTGAAGTGCTGAGAGCCGTCAATCAGGTGACCGGGCAGATGGTTTATGAAAGTGTTGTTATTGCCGAGTCATCCGTCACCAGTAACCTGGGGCTTGTTATTGAGCCCTCGCAGTCGGCGCTGGAATCTATGGATGGGGTGATTCTGGTGGCTTCAGAAACCGATATTGATATTCCTTCTGCCTCATTGTCTGAGATTGCTGTTTTGGGAGGGATTGGCAAAGGGGCCAACCGGTTAGCGAGCGCCGGTTTTCTTGATGGTTATCGGGCCCGGCTGGAAGGGGCAGCGGATGCTCTCCAGATACTTTATCCCAGGGTGGCGTTGAGTCAGACCGCTTTTGAACTGGATCGAAACAGAATGACCTGTGGGGCAGGAACCGCGGCTATGGATATGATGCTCGCTTTGATCGCTCGGGAGCAGGGGATTGATCTGGCTGCCCGTGTCTCGGAATTATTGGTCAGGGATCGTCTAGGTGAGCCGCTGACTGCGTCTGTCGCAACCCCCGTCAGAAAGCAACAGCCACAGATTGAGGAGGCAATACAATTGATGGCTGCCAACATAGAAGAGCCTCTGGGTGCTGACGAACTGGCCTCTCTGGTGGGGATTTCGCGAAGACAGCTGGAACGACTGTTTCGCAAACATTTGGATACGGTGCCTTCCAGGCACTATCTGAAACTCAGGCTTGAGCAGGCCAGAAAACTGCTCAGGGAGAGTGACAGGCCGGTTGTGGATGTGGCGATGGCCTGTGGTTTCTCCAATGCTTCACATTTCAGTACGGCGTATAAAAACCATTTTGACCTGACGCCCAGGGAAGAGCGACAGTAGCCTTCTATTCGCAGAGCGGCAGAAGGCTAACGGAGAAAGACATTAATACTGACTGAAAACCTGCCTGCCATCGACAAAGGTCATCAGAACTTCATGATGTTTGTTCATAACGGCGATGGATGCACGCTTACCCACTTTAATGCTCCCCAGTTCATTATCCAGACCGAGCAGAGTGGCCGGTGTCAGGGAAGCCATGTGCACAGCACTCAGCGGATCGACATCGACTTTTTCGATCATATTAGCGACGGCACGGTTCAGCGTCAGGGTGCTGCCTGCCAGGGCACCGGATTCGGTTCTGGCAACGCCGTCTTTTACGTTAACGGTCAGCAGTCCCAGCTGGTATTCACCGTCACTCAGGCCACCTGCACACATGCAATCGGTGATTAACGCGGTTTTATCCGCCCCTTTGAGGCGGTAGACCAGATCCATTATGACGGGATCAACATGAACGCCGTCAGCAATCAATTCCGCATAGATATCCCGATGGTGCAGCACGGCACCGGCGGTGCCGGGTTGACGATGATGCAATCCGAGCATCTGGTTAAAAATATGCACGCCGCCAACTGCTCCGGCTTCGAAGGCTTTTTTGCAGACTTCGTAGCTGGCGCCTGTGTGTCCAATCATGACGCGGATATTTTTGCTGGTCAGGTATTCAACCGCTTCAAGGCCGCCCTCAACCTCGGGAGCCAGGGCCAGTGAGCGAAGGGTGCCTCCGGATGCTTCCAGCATTGCATCCAGCCTTTCTTTGGTCGGTTCCAGGAAGTAGCTGCCTTCATGGGCACCTTTGAAACGTTCGGAAAAGAACAGGGCTTCGCTGTAAGAACCCAGCACTTCTGCGCCATCCACACCTTGCTCGATGCATTCTTTGACGTTGCTCAGGGCGGCAAGGTTTCTTTCCCAGGTATCGGTCACCGTGGTGGCAAGAAAGCCTACAACCCCTTTGGCAGCAATGGTTTTTGAGATGGTGTTAATGGCTTCGTGGCTGGCGTCCATGACATCAAAGCCACCACTGCCGTGGATATGCAGATCAATAAAGCCCGGGACAATACGGTGGTCTCCCAGGTCCATAATGTTGGCGTCTTCTTCAGGCACACAGTCAATAGCCGCAATGCGACCGTCTGTAATTTTCAGAAAGCTGTCCTGAACAATGCCTTCTTCAGTGAAAATCTCGTTTGCCTTCAGATAAAACGTCGTCATGTCTCAGACCTTTCAAGAGGATGATTGGGAAGATTGGGAAGATTGTACCATGCAGCTAAACGGGCTCCGAAGGCGTGTGATTACCTATCACCGGAAGTGGGAACTCAGAGGTCAGCGAGCACATTATCGGTTGTCACTGATGTGAGCTGACCCTGAGAATTTCTTCACGCACTTCTGTGAGCGCTTCCCGAAAGCTGCCATCGTATTGTTGCAGTTTTTCGATCATTTCGGGCAGCATTTCCCTGAGCATTTGGCCCGGGTGTTCAGGCAGGGTTTCTGGTATCTGGCTTAATACCTGGTTCATCCTGCCTTCTGCCTGAATGATGATGGATTTCAGGCGCTCAAACTCCAACCCCTGGTTCCCCAGGCTGGCCTTTCTGCCGGAACGGGACAGCGCCAGCTGGTCCAGCATTTCCTGAAGCTTGAGGTCGTGGTTGCCCATCATGCCTTCAATGTGTTGAAGACCGGCCAGATAGGCTGCCGCACTGGCTTCTCCCACGGGGGCAACAGGGGTGGCTTTGACGGCGTCAGACGCTTCTCTGGAGGCAACTTCCGGCTGTTTGCCCTGGGCCATGTCGGCCCGGTAGGGGCTGATCGCGGCAATCTGTCCCAGTAGTTCATGGACGATGGCGTAATTGAATTGCAGCATCTCTTCCATGTGGCTTTTCAGGTCTTCGAAGGTGAATGTTACGGCTTCTTCAACCTGTTGCTCACTGGAAAGGCCCAACTCCGGATCTTGTCGTGGGGCCGAGGGGGGAATAGGGCGGTTGTTGATATTTTCGATGGTCATAAGAAAATCCTTTTCTGTTAATCCGTAAAGGTAATTTTAGTTGGAGTCAGGACTATCTTTTCGCCACAGCGTCTTTTCGCCACAGCGTCTTTTCGCCACAGCGTCTTTTCGCCACAGCGTCTTTTCGCCACAGCGTCTTTTCCGTCACAGCTCCTTTTCCGCTGCAGCGCACTTTTCCGCCACAGCGCCTTTATTAAAACCTTCAAAGGCTACCACCCGGATTGCGTGGTCAGGGTGACGGGTTTTCAGGGTCGAGGCGATATGCTCTGCCAGAAGTTCCACGGTGCTGTCGGTGTCAATCAGGTAGCAGCGGTCTTCGGCCAGGGTCAGCTCGAAGTAGCCCTGGTCAGAGGTGTAGCCAAAACGAAGGTGATCCCGCTTGCCCAGGGTGACTTTTTCCAGCAGGTCTTCACGGGTAGCAATGTAGATATCTTTCCAGGTTTCGGCCCAGTCTGCTTCCTGCGACGGGTCACGCTTGCCGTCCAGATAGATATGGATCGGGGAGCGGTGGCCGTGGGCAATTCGCTGGCAGTCGCCCAGGTGCTTTTTCAGACCGTGGCTGTAATGGTAGAAGGCACCGGAAAACTGTTCAGGATAAATATCCAGTTCAACGCTACTGACGTTGTCCGGCAGTTCATCCAGCAAGGTTTTCTCCAGGAAGGGGGTCAAAGCCTCGGGTGTTATTTCCTGAGTATTGACCAGTAAAATAGCAGGGGCCGGAGCCTTGCATTCGATGATATCACCGGTGCTGGTCTGCATCTTGATAGCAAGACATTTCTCATTCTCCGTTTTGATGGCGACTGCTTCGTGGGAAACAGGTACCAGCAGACGGTGGTCGGCAAGAATGTCCAGGGAAGCCTTGATCTGCTTTTTAACATGGCCAAAGTCAAAGACCATGCCCTGTTCATCCAGATCGCCCCGAAGTACGACATCCACCAGCCAGGTTTCCCCTACAACCCCGCGCTCCGGAGAAAGGTAACTGAAATCAAGAGTGGTGAGTTGATTGACGAACAGTGCGGTCATTGGATTCTACTGCGGCTGAAAAAAATAATGGACTAACCAGCAATTGTAACCCATTTCTCCAGAGGATTCAGTGTCTGGTCAAATTGGATGTTCACTGGTCCACTATCGGTGAATTGTTATGGGGATTTGGCATATCATTCACAACCGTTTGTATATAAAGGCTTTGGAGTTCATTTTGGATCGAACCATTACACCGTCTGATCTTGAGTTTGATGCCCGGCATATCTGGCACCCTTACGGGACAACGCCCAGCCAGTATGAATTGTTTGCTGTTGAAAGTGCTTCAGGGGTCAGGCTGCGCTTGAGTGATGGCCGGGAAGTGATTGATGGAATGTCTTCCTGGTGGTGCACGGTTCATGGCTATAACCATCCGGTTATGAATCAGGCCATTAAGGATCAGGTGGATTCCATGTCCCATGTGATGTTCGGTGGGCTGACTCATAAACCCGCTATTGAGCTGGCTCGCAGACTGGTTGAACTGACGCCTGAACCGATCAAAACGGTATTTTTTGCGGATTCAGGATCGGTCGCCGTGGAAGTAGCCATCAAGATGGCCATGCAGTATTGGCAGTGCCGGGGTGAGACCAACAAGAATAAGTTGCTGACCTTCAAAGGTGGCTACTTTGGCGATACCACCGGCGGCATGGCGGTCTGTGATCCTGACAATGGCATGCATCATTTGTTTACCGGCATTCTGCCTGAGCATCATTTTGTACCCCGGCCCGGCTGTGGTTTTGATGAGACTTTTGAAGATCACCACATTGAGACGTTTCGCTCTGAACTGGAGTCCCTGAATCATCAGGTGGCTGCCGTTATCATCGAGCCTATCGTTCAGGGGGCTGGTGGTATGCATTTTTACTCCCCCGACTTTCTGAAAAAAGTCAGGGCACTGTGTGATGAGCATGAAGTTTTGTTGATTCATGATGAGATTGCCACAGGCTTTGGTCGAACCGGAAAAATGTTTGCCTGCGAACACGCCGATGTTATCCCGGATATCATGTGTGTCGGTAAAGCCCTGACTGGTGGCTACATGACGCTATCGGCAGTGCTGTGCAGCGAAGCAATCAGTAAGACCATCTGTGCCTCTGGCCCGATTATGCACGGCCCCACCTTTATGGCTAATCCCCTGGCCTGTGCCGCCGGTGTGGCGAGTATGGATATTTTAGCCACTGGTGACTGGGTTCATCAGGTGGCCAATATAGAGAAAAAATTATGGGCCGGTCTCTCTCCCTGTGCTGAGCTGGAGACGGTGGCTGACGTTCGGGTTCTGGGGGCTATCGGTGTGGTTGAATTGCAAGAGCCGGTGGTGATGTCCGACATTCAGCCCCGCTTTCCTGAGCAGGGAGTATGGGTCAGACCTTTCGGCAAGCTGGTTTATGTTATGCCACCCTATGTTATTTCGGACGAAGACCTGAATACCTTGTGTAAGGCTATTTGTACGGTTGTTGAATCTATTGGTTAAACAGATAATGCGTAATTCCCGCAATCTGTTTTAGAATGTTGAGTCTTGAGTTTTAGGGCTGTTGGCATGACTGGGCAAAATCCGTCACTGATAAAAGAAACATTTCCTGTGGGGCCTTTGCAGTGTAACTGCACCATCATAGGTAACTCCATCACCAAAAAAGCCATCGTGATCGACCCCGGTGGTGATCCCGAAGTCATTCTCGCGAAACTGGAGGCCCACGGGCTAAAGGCTATAGCACTGATTCACACTCATGCTCACCTGGATCATTTTCTGGCCAGTGGCGAAATCAAGAAAAAGACCGGTGCCCCCATCCATCTTCACAAAGAAGATAAATTCCTTTGGGATAATCTTGAAACCCAATGTCGTATGTTTGGTGTACCCTATAATCCTGTTCCTGATCCCGATTACTGGCTGAATGATGATCAGGAACTACCTTGTTGTGAAGGAGTAGCGATGCATACGCCCGGACATACGCCGGGGTCCATGTGTTTTCATTTTGAGAAAGAGAATCTGTTGATCGCCGGAGACACGCTGTTCCGTCGCTCAATCGGTAGAACCGATCTTTGGGGTGGTGACTTCAAGGCAATAGAGAAGTCCATTCGTGATCGATTGTACACTTTGGATGAAGAAACTACCGTGGTAACAGGTCATGGCCCGGATACCTGTATTGGTGAAGAAATCCGGGAAAACAGCATTATCAGAGGCTAGGAGCCTGAGCGGGAACGGTGTCCATAAACGAGGATGGCAGACTATTTCCGGTCAGGCTTCTGGCTCCGGTTAGCCAGCAAAAAGAGGTGAACATGTTAATACAACTAAAAAGAGTGTCCCTGGTCGTTGCCGCAGCCGCTATCGTAGCGGGTTGTCAGACTACCAACCCTTATACCGGCGAGCAGGAAGTGAATAAAACGTCTACCTACGGCGGCATTGGTGCGCTTACCGGTGCGGTTATTGGTGGTTTGGTCGACGGTGGCGAAGGGGCTCTCAAGGGGGCTGCCATTGGTGGTGCAGCCGGTGCCGGTTATGGTTATTACACGGACCAGCAGGAAGCAGCCCTCAGGCAGGAGCTACAGGGAACCGGTGTTCAGTTACAACGAGAGGGGGATAACCTCAAGTTGATCATGCCCTCAAACATCACCTTTGATTCCAATAAGTCAGATATTAAGTCCAGCTTTTATCCAGTCCTGGGTTCGGTTGCCAAGGTCTTTAAGGAGTATGACAAGAATCTGATTGAAGTGGTGGGCTATACCGACAGCACTGGTGGCGACAAAATTAATCTGCCACTCTCTGAAGATCGAGCCAGAAGTGTCGCGAGTTATCTGATGAATCAGGGGATTTCCGGATCGCGTATTACTTCCTTTGGTGCGGGTGCTTCAAACCCCATCGGTGATAATAAAACCAAGGAAGGCCGGGCGATGAACAGGCGAGTAGAGATTAATTTAAGGCCGGCTCCGCAAAAGTAATAAATACTAAAAAGCCAGTGTGCCGAGGATGTTTTCATCAGAGAGTTCGGCTGCACTGGCTCAGTTCCGGGCGGGTATTATCCCGCCATTGAGGTTCTTGTTTCAAAGTGCGAGGCTTCCAGGGCCGTTTGTTTTTGCCTGGGAATCACCTGATAACTTTTACTTTCTCTCTGGCTGGTGGGGCACGGATGGCTGCCACGGGAACAGAAAACACAGCAGTCGCCTTTTTGCGGCGTCATCAGATTTTTACAGCTTCTGCATTCATAGAGATAAACGCAGGCATCCAGTGGCATGGTTTCAGTTTCACAATGGCCACAGCTATTGCAGGTGACGGTTGACTCGGTATTAACATGAAGTTTCATGGTCGTTTTCTCTGTCATTTTCTCTGTCGTTGTTATTTTCTTCGGGGCGTAATAACCCAATGTCGACATATTGCTTCCTTACTTGAATAGATGTTCGTTTAAAGGGTAGGCAAGAAGTGTGACAATTGTGTGTTATGGGTACTCAACCCCTCGTTCATCCTGAGCGCCCTTCGACTCCGCTCAGGATGCACGGTCGAAGGATGTGGACTCGAAACCAACAACAAAGAACGTGCCAACCACCCTTCGACTCCGCTCAGGGTGAACGGAGATACTACTACGCGATGAGTACTTATATGTCCGGGAGAGACACTTTTTCTCTCCCGGCCAAAGGCAGGATCAGGCTTTTTCAGCAGCAGCCTGAATGGCAGTGAGGGCAATGGTGTAGACAATATCGTCCACCAGGGCACCACGGGACAGGTCGTTTACGGGCTTGTTCAAACCCTGCAGCATCGGGCCAACACTGATAACGTTGGCGCTGCGCTGTACCGCCTTGTAAGTGGTGTTACCGGTATTGAGGTCAGGGAATACAAAAACGGTTGCACGACCAGCGACGTTTGAGTCGGGAGCCTTGCTCTTAGCCACCGATTCCACCGAGGCTGCGTCATATTGCAATGGACCATCAACCACCAGGTCAGGACGTTTCTCACGAACCAGCTGAGTTGCATCACGAACCCGCTCAACATCTTCACCGATACCGGAAGAGCCGGTGGAATAGCTGATCATGGCAATGCGTGGTTCAATGCCAAAGGCCAGGGCCGAATCAGCACTCTGAATGGCAATGTTAGCCAGGGCTTCTGCGTCAGGGTTTGGATTAACCGCACAGTCGCCGTACACCAGAACCTGATCAGGCAACAGCATGAAGAACACCGAAGATACCAGGCCACCGGCGTCTTTTTTCGGTTTGATCAGCTGGAAAGCCGGGCGGATGGTATTGGCCGTAGTATGGACAGCGCCGGAAACCAGACCATCCACTTCGTCCATGGCCAGCATCATGGTACCCAGAACCACGGTATCTTCCAGCTGAGCTTCTGCCATGGGGGCGTTCAGGCCCTTGTGCTTGCGCAGTTCGACCATGGGCTCAATATAACGCTGGCGGATACTTTCGGGCTCCATAATGATCAGCCCTTCCGGCAGATCAAAACCGTTGTCACGGGCGACCTGTTCAATGACTTCACGGTTACCCAGCAGAATACACTCGGCAATGCCACGTTCCTGACAAATGATGGCCGCCTGAATGGTTCTTGACTCATCGCCCTCTGGCAGAACAATGCGTTTGCGCGCTGCCTGAGCCTGTTGCACCAGACTGTAGCGGAATGCCGGAGGCGACAGACGACGCTCTGCCAGACTTTTGCAGTGCTGCTTGAACCAATGGTTATTGAGGTTCCCGGCGATGGTGTTCATCACCTTTTCAATACGTTCAATGTCGTCCAGAGGCAGCTCGTCACTCATGTGATCCAGACGGGTAGCGGTGGTGTAAGAATCATCCTCGGTCATCAGCACCGGCAGGCCAGTAGCAAAGGCTCTGTCGCAGAGTTCCTTAACTGCATTGGACATTCTGATGCCGCTGGTCAGTAGCAGTCCGGGCAGTGGAACACCATTGGCTGCGGCCATGGAGGTGGCCAGCACAATATCGTCACGGTCGCCGGCAGTAATGATCAGATTACCGGGCTTCAGATTATGAATCATATTGCTGGGGGTTCTGGCGCTCAGCGTGAAGGAATTGACACGACGCTGGGCGATATCGCCTTCGTTAATGACTTCGCAGCCCAGGTGGCGGGCAATATCCAGAGTACGGTGTGAACTCAGCTGAGGGTCGTAGCTGATGTAACCCAGGGGCAGGAAGTTTTTGCGGGCAAATTCAGGCAACGGTTTGAACTGCTGGTCTTCAGTCAGCTGTTCAACCAGTTCTTTATCCAGCTTGTTCAGGATATAACCGATAACATTGGGGTTTTTGATGCCACCAAAGCTGTCGGCAGCGATTTCCAGCTTGTCTGCAACATCTTCCAGGGAGTCCTTACCGGTTTCTGAAACCAGAATGATATCGGCGTTCAGGGTTATGGCCATATCGCTGTTAAGGCGGTTGGCGTAAGGCATGTTCCGGGTAGGGACCAGACCTTCAACCACGACCACTTCAGCGCCTTCGGAAGCATCCCCGAACAGGGCGACAATCTCTTCCATAAGCTCATCACCTTTGTTGTCACCCAGCAGGTTTTCAACCTTTTGGGTGGTAATCGGCGTCGGCGGCTCATGGTCCATAATACGCTGAGCCAGTCGTGTAGAACGCTCAGGCCCTTTATCCGCCGTGTGCAGCTGGGCAATGGGCTTGAAGAATTTTACCCTCAGGCCCAGAGTGTCCAGTGCCCGCACCAGACCCAAGGAGACTGAAGTCAGACCGACCCCATAGCGAGTGGGGGCCAGAAAAAACGTACGCATAATGCCGCTCCAGAAATATTTGCAGACAAGTCAGACATGGGGTCTTAAGACAGACCCCAGGCTGAATCAGGCGGTGAGAGCCTGAGTGTCACGGGAAATCATCAGCTCTTCGTTGGTGGCAACGACCATGGCAACGGTAGAGCCTTCCTGAGTAATCACACCGCTCTTGCCTCGGAAGGTTTCATCATTGAGCTTTTCATCCAGCTTGAAGCCGAAAATGCTCAGGCGTTCAAGGACGTTCTTACGAATGACGCTGGAGTTCTCGCCAATACCACCGGTGAATACCAGAGCGTCAATCTTGCCCATAGCCGCAGCGAAGCCTGCTACTTTTTCAGCCAGAACATGGCAGAAAACGTCCAGGGTTAGCTGGGCATGTTCATTGCCTTGCGCCGCCGCCTCTTGAATAACGCGACAATCGCTGTCCATTTCAGACAGGCCCAGCAGGCCGCTTTTTTTATTCAACATGTCGGTGGCTTCGTCCAGAGTGTAGCCCAGAGTCTTGTTCAGGAAGTTGAACAGGTTCGGGTCAACATCACCGGAGCGGGTTCCCATAACCAGACCTTCCAGTGGTGTCAGGCCCATGGTGGTATCAATGGACTTACCATTTTTGATGGCACAGGCAGAAGCGCCGTTGCCCAGGTGAGCCACAACAAGATTACTGTCGTTGATATCCAGACCCAGCATGTCAGCAGCAGCCTGACCGACATAGCGGTAGCTGGTTCCGTGGAAGCCGTAGCGACGCACACCGTGGTCTTTGTACAGGCTGTATGGAATCGGGTAAAGGTATGCTTCGGCTGGCATGGTCTGGTGGAACGCGGTGTCAAAAACCACGACATTGGGCAGGCCCGGGAAAATTTTCTGGGCGGCACGAATACCCGCCAGGTTGGCCGGACTGTGCAGAGGAGCCAGCTTGGTGCCGTCTTCAATCGCTTGCAGAACCTCATCGGTCACCAGGCAGGACTGAGAGAACTTCTCACCACCGTGAACAACACGGTGACCAATGGCGGAGATACTTGCCATCAGGCCTTCTTCACGCAGGAGGCCCACGATAGCTTCCAAGGCCGCTTCGTGCGCCGCCTGTCCCAGCGGCAAAGAGCCTTTTTCGCCGTTGATTTTCCAGTTCAGAACCGCTTCGCTGCTGTTCATGCGCTCAGCGATGCCGTTGATTTTTTCTTCTTCCGTTGTCGGATTGATCACTGCGAATTTGAGGGACGAACTACCGCAGTTGATGACCAGAATGCTGTCTTTGCTCATTGAAATATTACCTAACTGAACACGGGCAATGAGAGACTGACCTGTTGATTCCGGTCAGCCTCCTGAGGGGGTATGAACCAACAGTAACGTCTCTTTACGCTGAAGGAACGGTTTGCATATATGATGGCCCGCGGGTCAGATATTCGAGAGTCGGGAGTGAATAGAGAACTATTGCAATTCACCAGACGAACATCCGGTCAGAGTACGGGCAGCTTTAAAGAAGTTACGATTATAACCATTGATATAGGTCAGTGGACTGCGTAAAGATGCGTATGCTGATGCTGTTTGATCGAAATTTTTACAGTTCCTTTCTACAGTTCTAATGGGGGGGGTGTCCGCAGATACCATCAGAATCTGTTCGGGATTCACAGATAATGTAGCCTTTTATCCCGGATACTCAAGGCCCGTCCATGCCGAGGTGGTTTCGGGTAATCTCTGGATCCAGGCGACCAGTTGCTCCTGGTTGAGATAAGCGCCAGCGACTCCGGTAAGAATTAGGGCGGCGGGAAGATAAATGCCCAGTACCCGTGTCAGGTTGGTTGGCGGTAATGGCGGCTCGCCATAGCTGTTTTTTCCTTCTGTACCCGGTCCAACACTGAGCCAGAAGAGAAACAGGATATTGACGACCGGAATAACCAGAAACAACCATAGCCAGCCACTGCGATCCATATCATGAAGTCGGGTGATGACCAGATAAAGTGTGAGCATGATGGCCAGGCTGTGAATGCCCAAAACCATTGATGCCGTTTGTTGAATGGTCAGGGCCGCTCCAATCAGCATCGGTAAATAATCAGGAAGGGCAAGGGCACCCGCTGTTATAGCCATGACCAACCAGCTTATTGCCAGAAAACGGGCTCGCCCGATGCGTTTTATCACCCGCAATGGTTGCTTATTATTCTGTCTGGATATTTTGGCTAGCGGCATTTCGGCAAAAATTGATGAACTGTTTTCATCAGGGGGAAGCAATATTTCCGAGCCGTCCAGCGTCATAATCTGACACTGTCCACCGGCCTTTTTAATCGCTTTCTGGTATTTGCGAGCTTCTTTCTCGGTGACGGGCTTTCGAACCGCATAGGGCTTGCCTGAAAAAAGCCGGTCAATGCGCTGCGCATCGGCATTGAACAGTTGAGCCAGATTACTTCTGACTTCAGCTTCACAAAAGTCAGGCAGAATCTGCCCTGCAAATATCACTTTATAATTTTTGCCTTTCATAGCACGACCCCCTGAACCTTGGGAAATCCTGGGGAGTTCCCACTCAGGGCGTCTTATCGGCAGGTGTGCTAAAAAAGCAAGACTGTTAAGCGTCAGAAGGGGCGGACAACAACCAGAATCACAATCGCCACCAGGAACAGAACCGGCACTTCATTAAAAACACGGTAGAACTTGTCTGACCGGGTGTTGGCATCGTTAGCAAATTTCTTCAGGAAGGCACCACACATGTGGTGATAGCCAATCAGCAGAACCACCAAAGCCAGTTTGGCGTGCATCCAGCCACTGCTCATGTAATAGGACGGGTTGTAACTGAGTGACCAGATGCCCAGCACCAGGGTGGCGATCATGGACGGCAGGGCAATACCTCGATACAGCTTGCGCTCCATGATCTTGAATCGTTCATTACTGGCCTGATCTTCGCTCATGGCATGATAAACAAAGAGTCTTGGCAGGTAGAACAGAGCTGCAAACCAGCAGACCATGGCAATAATATGAAAGGCTTTAACCCAGAGCATTCACGGATCCTTGAGTTTAGGGTGCAACGAATAGAAAGTAACCTACAGAGAGTAGCGGAAAAGTGTGCGGAATTCGATATTCAGATGCATCGCTCAGATACATAGCTGAGTGGCCTTATGCCATGGTGCCCGGTACAGTAGACGGCTGTTGTGTATTTTTTTGTGAAGGTTTCATGAACTGGTTCGTTTATATTATTTTGGCAAGCAACAACAGTCTCTATACCGGCATTACCACCAATGTCGAGCGGCGCTGGAAAGAACATTCGGGCGAAAAGAAAGGCGGTGCCCGATTTTTTAACGGCAAAAAACCTTCTGCCCTGATGTATGTGGAAGGAGATCACAACCGTTCAACCGCAGGCAAGCGGGAAGCTGCCATCAAAAAGATGACCCGTACCCAGAAGGAGGCTCTGTTGCAAGAAAAGCAAAACAGCGCTGCAAACTATGCTGAAGTGCTGCCGACAATGGCGTCTTTGCAACAGTAGTACGACCTTTGGTTTCAGGGTGCTCATCATTTATTCCCATAAAAGACAGTGGTTTTATAATTCCGAAGGTCTTTCGTAAGTTAACAATATATCACAAAAATGATTCAAGACTTCCGGGTGAGCAGTTATACTTCACTACCGATCAGGTTTGAAAAATCTGTAAGTAACCGGTGGCATTCCGGATGACGTTGACAACAATAAGACGAGGATCCTCTCAATGGAAGCAGCTTTTTGGGATGGCAAGCGCGCACCTGGTATTTCTGATCATATTGACTCCGACGCCTTCGGCAATCTTGGCGAAATGATTGCCGATGCTGTCGCCAGACACGGTGACAAGCCTGCGTTTACAGGGCTGGGGTTAACACTCAGCTTTAAGGAAGTGGATCGGCTGAGCGATCAGTTTGCGGCTTACCTCCAGCAACACGCCAAATTGCAACCCGGTGATCGCATTGCCCTGCAGTTGCCCAATATTCTGCAATATCCGGTCGCTGCCTTTGCCGCTATCAAGGCCGGTTTGGTCATCGTTAACACCAACCCTCTCTATACGGCCAGAGAGATTAAACATCAGTTTAACGATGCGGGCGTAAAAGCCCTGGTCTGCGTCAATTTCGTTGGGCATCTGATTGAAAAAGTTTTGCCTGAGACTGGGGTTCAGCATGTGATAGTGACCGACCTTGGGGATCTATTGCCCTGGCCAAAGCGCTCCTTAATCAACTTTGCCGTTAAACACGTCAAGAAAATGGTGCCGGGTTACCGTCTTCCACAGGCAGTGTCTTTCAGGGAGGCTCTGGCACTGGGTAGCAAGGAAACCTACCAGCCACCCAGACCAGCCCAAAAAGAAGATCTGGCTGTGTTGCAATACACAGGAGGCACTACCGGTGTCGCCAAGGGAGCCATGCTGACCCATGAGAATCTGATCAGCAATGTGCTCCAGACAGTCGAGTTGAGAAAGCAGGTAAACGCCGATGGTAGTCCGGTGTCTAACCCTGAAGGCGATATTGTCGTCGCCCCTCTGCCTCTTTACCATATTTACGCTTTTTCGATTCATCTGCTGTCTTACTTCTCTTTGGGTGGTCACAGCCTTTTTATTGTCAACCCCAGGGATATTGATACCTTTATTAAAACCATCAAGCCCTGGCGTTTTAATGCCTTCATGGGGCTCAATACTTTGTTTGTAGGCTTGATGAATCATCCTGAGTTCAAGACTATTGATTTTTCTGGTCTGAAAGTGACCAACTCCGGGGGAACCGCACTACAGCATGCCACGGCAGACCGCTGGTTCGAACTGACCGGTTGCCGAATCGGTGAGGGCTATGGTTTGTCTGAAACCTCTCCGGTTCTGGCCGCCAACCCTGCGGGTGATTTTGTTCAGGACGGTACAGTGGGTATTGCTTTACCCGGTACGGCTCTGAAAGTCATTGACAGTGAAGGCAATGAACTGCCTTTTGGTGAGCGTGGTGAACTCTGTGCAAAAGGTCCTCAGATTATGGCCGGTTATTGGCAGCGCCCGGAAGCCACGGCTGAAGTGCTGGACGACGAAGGCTGGTTCCGTACGGGCGATGTAGCGGTTATTCAGGAAGACGGCTATGTACGTATAGTAGATCGTCTGAAAGATATGGTGTTGGTCTCTGGCTTTAATGTCTATCCCAATGAAGTTGAAGATGTTGTAGCCAGTCACGAAAAGGTTCAGAACTGTGCGGTGATCGGAGTGCCTGATGAAAAAACGGGAGAGGCAGTAAAGCTGTTTGTCGTTTCTGAGGATGACAGCATTACTGAGCAGGAGCTGCAGGATTATTGCCGCAGGAATATGACGGCTTACAAAGTGCCGAGTCAGGTGGAGTTCAGAATGGAGCTTCCAATGACGCCGGTAGGCAAGGTTTTAAGGAAAGATCTTCGTGCACAAGAGCTGAAGAAGCTGGAAATAGCGTAACTCTCAACTTTGAACGTCATTTGACAAGCACGGCATAGAGTCAGAATGAGTCTATGCCATTATCTCTAAAAAAATGGTTGCCGATAAATATATAGTTTGGTTGGTCGTGTAATTGGCTATTGAAAAAAAATGTGATTTTTCTTTATTCGTTCATTGTTATTTTTTTATCGTAATTTATGTACGACACTGTTTACAGTTCGCCAGAGCGATGGTATTTTTTATGCCTGAAAATTAATGCCAACCCGGTTTTTCTAATGAATATTTTTGAAGAGTCCCTGAGTATCCTGAAATCAAAAGTGCAGTTGCGTAAACTGTTTCAGGATATGCATGTTGAAGATATAGAGAGCGTTATCAAACGCGTAGAAGCAATCCATGATGAAAAAGTGCGTGAGCACGAGGAACAGCGAGAAGAGCAAGGTCGCAAGAGAGAAGCTATTGAAAATATTCTCGGTCAAATGCAGGAAAAAGGCGTAAGCGTTGAAGACCTGATGGCTTTTGGTGCTGTAGAAAAAGTCAGAAAAGGGAAGCCAAGACAGCGTTATCAGTTCGAGTATGAAAAAGAAGATGGTTCTGTGCTTAGCTGGGCAGGCTCTACCGTGGGTCGTATTCCATCGGATTTTTCTGAATATCTGTCAAGAACGGGAAAAGAACGTAAAGACTGTATTGTTGCCGAGCTTTAATAGCTACTTAACAGCTGTTTAATAGAGCTACCTGTTCAGACGCCCAATAAAAAACCGGATAATTCCGGTTTTTTATTGGGCTAAAAATCAGAGGCGCTGCTTGATCATGGCTTTCAGTACGTCTTCTTCCATAAGTCCCTTTAACACTTCGTCAGTGAATACCAGTGCAGGTGTCCCACGAATGCCAAGCTCCTGTGCCAGACGCAGGTTCTCATCCAGCTGCTGATTGACAGACTCATCCACTTTCAGTGTCTTGGGGTCTATGCCCTCTGCTTTCAGTGCAGCTTTAATTGAGCCACTGGTGTGTTTGCCAGGCTTGGACATAAGACGTTTGTTAACAGCCAGGTATTTATCCTTGTGCTGCTTGAAAGTGGCCAGGGCCATCTCGGCCGCTTCACGAGACTGAGGGCCAAGAACGGGAAGTTCCTTGATGATGATTTTTACATCCGGGTTCTCTTCAACAATTTTCATCAGGATAGGGTCCTGACGCTTGCAGAAGCCACAGTTGTAATCGCCAAAGTAGGCAATAGCCACTTTGCCTTCAGGGTTGCCAATAATGGGGTTCGCAGGATTTTCAAAAAGCTCTTTGTGACGGGTTTTCAGCACCTGCTTTTCGGCTTTCTGCTGGGCGGCGACTTCTCGCTTTTTCAGTACGTTGATAGCTTCAACCAGGATTTCCGGGTTTTCTACCAGCGTTTTATGAATCAGCTCCCTGACTTCCTGCGTTTGCTGATCATCCAGAGCTTTGGCCTGAAGGTTGAGCGAACTCAACATCAGGGCAGCGGTGAGTATAAGTGTTTTTTTCATAGTACTCGTCTGTGAGTCGGTTATTGTTTCCCTGATCGTTGCTGAAGCCATCCTCCTTCGGCAAGCTCAGGAGGAATGGCTTAATTCGTCACCAGCGATCAGGTACGTTCCTTGATCATTGCTTCTAAAGTGGCTTCATCGGCATAGCTTCTGAGCATGGTATCCGGGAAAACAATGGCGGGTGTGCCTATCAATCCCAGTTCCCGCAGCAACTTCAGGTTATCATTTATTTGTGTGGCAACGGCCTCATTAATTTCCAGCTCGTCAATATCAACCCCCTCCGCTTTAAAGGCCGCTTCGACAGAGTTACTGCTGTGTTTGCCAGGCTTGGACATCAGGCGATGGGCAACCGCCGTATATTTATCCGGCTGCTGATCGAAAGTAGCCAGGGCGTATTGTGTCGCTTCCAGTGACGAGGGGCCCAGAATAGGAGTTTCTTTAATAACGAAGTTAACGTCTGGGTTTTCCTCGGCAATTTTTCTGAGAACTTTATCCTGTTGCTTGCAGTACTGGCAGTTGTAGTCAGTAAAATAAGCCACGGTTAATTCAGCGTCGGGGTTGCCAATAACCGGGTTATCGGGGTTTTCAAAAAGAGCTTCGCTTCTGGCAGACAGAATCCTTTGCTCTGCCTGCTGTTGAGCGGCTATTTCTTTTTTTCTCAAGGCATTCATAGCTTCCACCAGAATGTCCGGATTTTCAACCAGTGTTTCGCGAACCAGGTCCTGCACTTCCTGTTTCTGGGAGTCATCCAGAGGCGCTGCCAGCAGGTTAAAAGAGCCCAGCATCAGTGCTGAAGTCAGAGTCAATGTCAGTGTTTTCTTCATCATATACTTCTGTGAATCAGTGGTGGATTTTTATACGTCCAATGTTATCTATTTGGATGATGCCTTTTTGATAGCCGCTGCAACGCTGTCATGGTCAAGAATAACCGGCAGTGGTACGCCTTCAGGAGCGCCTGGACCGTAGACAATATTGAACGGTACCCCAAATCGCCCGTGTTTCTGAAGGTAGGCATTAATCACTTCTGAAGGCCGGGTCCAGTCTCCTCTCATGGTCACAATCGAGTCTTTTTGTAGAAGGCTGTGGGTTGGGTCCCGGTCGAGAACCCTGATCTTGTTGGCTTTACAGGTGACACACCAGTCGGCGGTGACATCGACAAAGACCACTTTACCTTCAGCGACCAGACTGGCAATTTCCTGTTCTTGCAGAGGTTGCCAGGTCAGACTTTCCGATGTTGATGGCTCTTCTGATGTGAACAAACCGGTGGACCAGGCCCCGAACAGCACAATCGCCATGGACAGGAACAGTGAGGGCAGCAGCAATAACCCTTTTCCTGACTTGGGCATTAAGCCGATCAACAGACGGTGCAGGATCAGTACGGTAGGAACCAGGGCAATCACCAGCAGCAGGTAAACCGGCAGGAATGCCTGAAGCAGGCTGGTCAGCCAGAGCGTTGTTGCCAGTAGCATCAGTGCCAGTATACGACGAAGGTTTATCATCCACTGGCCGGGCTTTGGCATCCACTTCAACAGTGATGGCCGGGCGGCAATCAATAGATAAGGAAGGGCAAGACCTACGCCCAGAGCCGTAAAAATGGCAAACAGGTTGAAACTGTTGGTAGACAGGGCAAAAGCTACGGCGGTTCCCAGGAATGGCGCTGAACAGGGAGTGGCCAACAGCGTTGCAAACATCCCCTGAACAAAGTGGCCTGCGGTACTGTTATCACCCGCTGTCGCTAGTTTGGTCGACAGGAAGGAAGGCAGACGAATTTCAAACAGGCCCATCAGGTTGGCAGCAAAAAGTGCAGTCACTACCACCATAAAACCGATAAACCAGGGGTTCTGGAACTGGATGCCCCAGCCAATACTGTTGCCAGTCAGTTTCAGTACCCAGAGGAAGGTCGCCAGTAACCAGAAAGAAAAAATAATGCCTGCCGCAGAGCTGAGGAACTGTTTGCGAGTGAGCCTGGCTTCCTGCCCTGAGGCGTGGAGTACGGAAGAAAGCTTCATGCCAAGCACCGGAAGAACACAAGGCATCAGGTTCAGGATCAGGCCGCCCAGCAGAGCCAGGCCCAGTATGACTATCAAGCTTGCTATGGAGGTGTCTTCAGAATTTGAACTGCCAGCTCCTCCTTCTTTGACCTTTAAAGACTTTTCAAGAGCACTTTCCCCGTTTATCAGGGTAACGGTGACGGATTCTCCAGACAGGTTGTATTCACCGAGCCAGCTTGATGCGTCCATAACGGCTCGAAGCTGATTACCCTCAATGGTCACTTCCGGTACGCTGAAGGTGATGTCTTCCTGACCATCAATAATGACATCGACATCTTCTTTCCAGCCCGTTTCAGAGTTGGCTGTGACAATGACCTTGCTGTTTTCTTTATCCCAGACAATGGATTCTGCACTCAGTCCTGTGTTCGGCATATACCCAGGAACCTGGGCAAGGGCTTTATCGATAAGGAATGATGCCTGGGGGTCAAAGTCCAAAGGGGAGGTGAAATTCAGTTGAATCTTATAATCTGTCAGAACGCACACGGTGGTGCAGGATGACAGCCGCAGTTTGGCATTAATGGTGATGGGTTTGTTTAGATCCTTGACCTTGATCAGAAGCGGGAAAACGGTTCCATTTTTATAGCCCAGTGTGTGCAGCCCCAGCATTTCTATGCGTTCTGGAGCCGGCCATAGCCACTCAACACTCTCTATATTGCGGCTGCCATGGGGCTGTTCTATACGCCAGTCGATCTCTGGTGGAATACCGGCATCACCAGGTGATCGCCAGTAAGTTTTCCAGTCGCCTGATAACTGGACTTCCAACGCCGCAGGTAGTTGACGGCTATCCGGGTAGACTTCACCAGAGAGGTGCAGTCTGACTCTGGCATCAGGTTGCTGAGGGTTCACCAGCCAGTCTGTTGAAAGCGCATAAGCAGGTCGATTGAGCAGTGAAAAAAGTAGCACTAGACATAAGCTGAAGAGCACCGGCAGGCTGCTCTGTCGCCTACTTGAGGTGCCGTTTATCTGCAAATGCTGGTTAAGCGATCGTATTTTCATGTATCTCCCGAGAAATTCAGGCAAGTCTTAACAGTCGAGTCGTACAAGTAATGAATACGCCGGGCTTCAGTGCCTGGATTCAAAAAATGACCTTTCTTTGAGCTTTTTACTAAGTACTTACGTTCTCATTCATTCTGCTCTTGTTCAGTTATTAAGCGATTCTCATTTCAGGCTGACAGCTTAAATTGAAAATCTACAGGCTCCTATAGTCAGAAATACTCTGTGTTGTGGTTAATTTTTATGAGTGAGGGGGTTTGTCTATGTATAACTCAACCATTTATAAAAATGAGGCTGATCAGTCTTTTCAACAGAATAACTGATCAACCCCATGAATTACTTGTGGATAACTCATGGAATGCCTGAAATGACAGGGTGTTTTTTGGGGTGGTTAAAAAATAAACAGGTAATGCGTGTCAGATACACAAAAGCTTCATGGAATCAGTATATATACGGTTTTTGTTGTTTATCAGACAACGCCATTCTGTGTATAACCTGCTTTAACGGCAGGCTCCCAGACCCGTATCAGTGACTGCGATCCACATCAAACGCTGCAAAAGCCTGCTGAACCGGCATGATTTCCATGGCGTTAATATTGACATGGGTGGGTCTGCTTGCGACCCAGTAGATGCTCTCGGCAATATCGTCTGCTGAAAGAGGCTTCATACCTTTATACACAGCATCGGCTTTTGCCTGATCCCCCTCGAAACGCACCACTGAAAATTCCGTTTCAGCCATTCCCGGTTCGATATTGGTGACTCTGATGCCAGTCCCCAGCAGGTCAGCCCGGAGATTCAAGGAAAACTGTTTGACAAAGGCCTTGGTGCCGCCATACACATTGCCACCGGGGTAAGGGTAAGTACCGGCAACGGATCCCAGGTTGATAATACTGCCATTGTTGTTTTTCTTCAGGGCCGGTAAAAGGGCATGGGTGATCAGAACCAATCCTTTGATGTTGGTGTCGATCATATTAATCCATTGTCGGGTATCACACTGGTCAGCGGGTTTGGTGCCCAGGGCCAGGCCGGCATTATTAATCAGGGTGTGGATATCGGAAAAAGCTTCCGGGAGACTGTTTACCGCTTCTTGAATAGCCTGTTCATCTCTCATATCAAACACCAGGCTGTGAACCGGACAGAGTGCCGAGAGTTCTTTGGCCAGTGCTTCCAGACGTTCTTTTCTTCTGCCGGTAAGCACCATCTGCCAGCCTTGTTCACGGGCAAAACGACGGGCACAGGCTTCACCAAAGCCGGAGGTGGCGCCGGTGATAAATACAGTTTTCAAGTTCAAGAGAGGACTCCTTGGAGGTCAGGTCGGGTCTTTTTCAGCCTTCTTATTGTGCCAGATTCTCAGGATGATTATTGCTTTGGATTGTAGTACGTCACTTCAATGAGTTTGATGTGAACAATCTACGTTCATCCTGAGCGGAGTCGAAGGATGCGGACTCTGAACCAACAATAAAGACCGTGCCAACCACCCTTCGACTCCGCTCAGGGTGAACGGAGTTTGGGTGCATTGATAAAGGGAGCCCGTCAATTACATTGAAAGCGTGTAGTAGTGCATGTGAAGGGAAATCAAGAACGAAAAATCAGGCCCGAAGGCCTGATGTCAAAGAGAGGTTATCCAGGATGGCTGGCAGGCGTGCCGCCTTGAACTTCCGGCTGCCTGGAAGGCGTACCCCGTGGTACACGAATGTCTTCCACCAATGTCTGGATATGCTGGGGCGGTGGTGCCGTAAGATGACAAACCACCATGGCGACACTGAAGTTGATCAACATGCCCAGTGTGCCAATACCTTCTGGTGAGACGCCAAACCACCAGTGGTCTGCGGTGTTGGCAGCAGGGTTAATGAATTTGAAGTAAACAATGTAGGCAAAGGTGAATGACAGACCGGTAACCATTCCGGAAATAGCCCCTTCACGGTTCATACGTTTATAGAAAATACCCATCAGGATGGCCGGGAAGAAGGATGCCGCCGCCAGTCCAAAGGCAAAAGCCACCACTTGTGCGACAAAGGCCGGTGGATAGATACCAAACAAACCGGCAATCACCACAGCGACACCGGCTGCAATTCGGGCCGCCAGCAGCTCCTGCTTGTCAGAGATACCGGGCATCAGGTTCCGTTTCAGCAGGTCGTGAGACACTGAGGTTGAGATCACCAGCAACAGGCCGGCAGCCGTAGACAGTGCGGCAGCCAGACCACCCGCCGCAATCAGGGCTATGACCCAGCCGGGCAGTTGGGCAATTTCCGGGTTGGCCAGAACCATAATATCGCGATCAACATACAGCTCATTGTTACCGGCGGATGGGGTGTTGGATACCAGACGCTCGCCGTTATTGCCACGCTCGGCAGTAAACTGGGGTTTGCCTGCCATGGGGTGGCCGTCGGTGTACTGGATTTTGCCGTCTTCATTTTTGTCGATCCAGGCAATCAGACCGGAGTTTTCCCAGTTGGAGAACCATCCCGGCAGATCTTTGTAGCTGGCTTCGCTGACGGTATTGAGCAGGTTGATTCTGGCAAAACTGGCCACAGCAGGGGCTGTCGTATAAAGGATTGCGATAAACAACAGGGCATAACCAGCAGACTTACGGGCGTCACGAACCGTAGGGGTTGTGAAGAATCTCACGATAACATGAGGCAACCCTGCGGTGCCGACCATCAGTGCCATGGTGATAAAGAACACATCAATAGTGGACTTGGAGCCATCGGTATATGGTTTGAAACCCAGTTCTGCCGAGAGCCCGTTCAGTTTTTCGAGAACCGATTGCCCGGTGCCGGTGACTTCACTGCCAAAGCCCAGCTGGGGAATGGGGTTGCCGGTAATCATGATGGAAATGAAAATGGCAGGAATCATAAAGGCAAAGATCATCACACAATATTGTGCGACCTGAGTGTAGGTAATCCCTTTCATACCACCCAGTACGGCGTAGAAAAAAACAATCCCCATACCGATCAGGACACCCATGGTGATGTCCACTTCCAGATAGCGTGAGAAGACGATGCCCACTCCCCGCATCTGACCTGCCACATAAGTGAAGGAGATGAAGATAACGCAGATCACCGCCACCACACGGGCGGTCTGGGAGTAGTAACGCTCACCGACAAAGTCTGGCACCGTGAACTTGCCGAACTTGCGAAGGTAAGGCGCCAGACACATGGCCAGCAGCACGTAACCACCCGTCCAGCCCATCAGGTAAACCGCCCCGTCACGACCAATAAAGGAAATAATACCGGCCATGGAAATAAAGGAAGCCGCAGACATCCAGTCGGCTCCGGTGGCCATACCATTGGCGACCGGGTGAACCCCTTTTCCGGCGACATAATATTCACCCGTTGAGCCGGCCCGTGACCAGATGGCGATGGCAATGTAGAGGGCAAAAGAGGCACCGATGAAGAGGTAGGTCAGCATTTCTGTGGTCATACGTCATCCTCCTCTTCATTAACATGGTACTTATGATCCAGACGGTTCATCTGCCAGGCATAGATAAAAATCAGTACCACAAAGGTGTAGATGGAACCCTGCTGGGCAAACCAGAAACCCAGGGGGAAACCGCCCAGCTGAAACTGGTCAAGATAGTCAACGAACAGGATTCCGGCGCCAAAGGAAACGGCAAACCAGATCACGAGGAGGCTGAGTAACAGGCGGATATTCTCACGCCAATAAGCGGCGGCTGCCGCTTTTTTGGGGTCTTGGGGGGTTGCCACTGTGGGGTTCTCCCATAATTATAATTGGTATCGGGCCAGCGATCAGTGAGTCTCGCAGGTGTAGCAGTCACAGTAGCAGTAAAAGCCGTATCTGCCTTTTCGACTTTAGGCTAATAAGGAAGGACGACAGGGTCTGTTTCAAGCTCAGCAATCAAGCTCAGCAATAAAGTGGCGATATAAAAATTTATTCTCTGAGCATGGTGAGTGGCATGGCAACTGGTGGCCCTAATCTACCCGTCAATGGCCCTGGAAGCAGGCGGGATACACTTCAAAATCCATCGATACCCCCGGCCCAACCCGCCAAGGCCAAACTGGGGCCCCGGG
The DNA here is from genome assembly GCF_023822025.1 of Endozoicomonas sp. 4G. Lineage (NCBI taxonomy): Bacteria > Pseudomonadati > Pseudomonadota > Gammaproteobacteria > Oceanospirillales > Endozoicomonadaceae > Endozoicomonas > Endozoicomonas sp. 4G. The sequence continues at coordinate 270,759 of NZ_CP082909.1, forward strand.
ATGTGTCTGTTCAGGAAAAGACCGACGCGGCATTGTCGGGAGAAGCAGGCCATTATCCCCCTCCCTACGTGCCTATCCACAAACGGGATGTCGTCATTGAGAAAGTGAAGAGAAGCTTTTTGGCCCTCATCCTGCAAGGATTTTCGAAGGTCGCTATGCCGTTAGTCAAAGCTGCAATCGGTTTTTCTGGTAACAGGGCCAACGATCAATTAGAGAGTAATGAGCAGTTTGTTAATGAAAACACCAAGACACGGAATGCCTTTCAGACTGAGTTGAAATCCATTCAGGCTAAACTGAAAAAATTGAGAAAAAAGCTTCCCGATCTGGAATCTAAAGAGCAGGATCAATTTTCAGCACTCCAACAAAGGTTTTTTCAATTAAGAGCTGAGCTGAGAGTTCTGAAGCGAAACTTTGACGGGATCAGTGAGACGAAGCCTCTCCTGAAAGCCTGGAGTGAGACGATCAAGGACGAGATGAAAGACTATCTCAAGTTGATCGAAAAGCACATGGGTCCGGGACTTAAACTATTACAAGGGCTTCGACACGTTTTTGGAAAGTCTAAAAAAGGGCGGATTGGAGACAAGGTTTATCACATCGATCTGGGGAACCTATCGACCAAACTATCAAGCGGTGCTGAGCTGAAGGTACAAAACATCGGTGTATTTATTGAGCAGTGTTATATGTCTCCCACGAATGAGCTGACACTGGATATTGCCGATATCAGGGCAGATGTATCGTCAACCGGAGCCAGCGGTGAGGTTGAGCCAATGACTTTGTCTGGCGGAATCAGTATCAAACTAAAGCCTCCGGCCAGTAACAAATTGTTCGATGCCTTGACCCAAAAGATCACGAATGCTCCCACACATCTTTATAATCTGAGCAAAGAGCTGAAGCCTGTTTTTGATGGCATGTTCAAAAATCCGCCCCGATCCAGGCTCAGTGACATGGCCGAAGTGTCCATTAAAAGCCTTCAGTTAGAGAAAAAAGACGGACAAACCCTGGCGCTGCAAGATGCCCCATTTGCTCACTCGCTGCTTGACTTGATGATCCCCGTCATGTCGGGAAGTTCCGAACTTCCTATTGCCGCAAAGAGTCTTGAGCAGCAATGGAAGGATAAAGGGTTGGAGGTGGTTTGCGAAAGTCTGGTCGAAGAAGAAAAAGAACTCACAGACGATCTTCATCAATTGTCGGAAGATATAAAAAGCCTGCCTGAGGGCGGAGCAAAAGACAGCTGTCAAGAAATGAGTGATCGATGGACCACAGAGCTGAGACTTGCAGCGAATGAAAAAGAAGCCAAAATCCGTGAGCTAACGCTCAGCAGGCAGGCAAGAAGCGTTCAGCAACAACGATTAGAGAATATTGACTCCTCATTTGATATCAACCGGGGGATGATCGATCTGGTCTATGGGCTGGCGGCTGTGGCTAATGGCAGCCAGGCCGGTTTAAAAAAGCCTATTGCTATTTCGGAAATGAAGATTCCTGTATCGGATACCTGCTCTGTTGACCTGAGCCAGCTCAAGATCAACGTATCTGATTTTTCTTTCAGTCAATTGGGTGTCGCGGAGCTGACTATTCCGGAAATGGCCAGCCATATCACCCTTCAGAATGAAGCGACGAGGGAGAAAAGGTCGGTACCGGTCATTGTCAGAGGGGCATCGATCAAAATTCGGCCACCCTATGGACCACTGGTGAAGGAAGTGTTGCAGCTGAAGTTTCCAGTGGACTCCAAAACGCTGGAAAAAGTCGTTATGCCCATTTACAGGGAGGCGGACAAAAAGAAGCAATCGGGTGGGGCTAAAATCACCGATTATTTAGACATTGATCTGGGGACGGTGGCCTGTCTGACCCGCGAGGGCGAGATGGCTTTCTCAGGAGAGGAAGGTAGCCCGTATCAGCAGCAGAGGCAGGCGTTTTTTGAGAAAGCCGGAGAACTTCTCTCGGCGAATGTTAATGCCAAGGTGATGGCGTCAGCTCTGGCGTTGGCAGGTTTAACCCCGGAGTCTCAGCAGAAAGTCTGGAAGCTTTGCGAGGAAGGCATTTTTGCGGACAGTGCCGTATTTGCACCTGAAAAACTGGCGCATCTGGTTCTGCCATTCTCTGAACAAGAGCAGCAGCAAGAGAGAGTGGATGAGGAGAGAGTGGGTCAGGAGAGAGTGGATGAGCTCATTCAGGACGAATCCGATGAAGGTTATAGCAGCTCTACGTCTCTGGAAGAGGACACTACCCCGGATGTTGAGGTTTCAGAGCCGGAACGGCTTGAGTCCATTAAAGTAAACGCTCGAATAAACGATACCGTCACTCCACCCTCATCGCCATTACCCGCTGAGGTTGAGCCGCCGAAAGTCGAAAAAGCACCGGCCAAGACACCCCTGTCCGGAGCCGTTGCCCAGCCTGCCCCGAAAAAGCCACCAGAAGGTTTAAAGTTCAGAGACTTGAAAAACTGCATCGGAGTCAGTAATCCAAGGTTCCGGACCGAAGAAGGAAAAAGAATGGCTGACTTTGAAATGCATATTGCTCCCCGGAGCCTGATGAAAAAACTGTCCTGGTGGATGGGTTTTTTCCTCGGTAAGAAAGAGGTGGCGGTGGAGGTCACTCTGCCCATTGAGCGGGAAAGCTCACAACTGCAACTGCAGTCACCTTCTGTGCAATTGAAGAAGCGGACTTCCTTCAACCCAGTCGTCTGGTTAGCGACTTCTCTGGTCAATCGCAGGCTCAGGAAACAGCCGTATCAGTTGGAGCTGGATCAGGTTGAACAGCAGAAGCGTTTAACCCTAACTCATAAACCTCTGGCCAGCCCTGTTTGATGGCAGCAGGCCAGAGCCATCGGATAACAAGCAATGAGAGTCGGTAATGAAGGAGCGGGCAGGAAACCCCTGCATCCGCCTGTGTTTTCGGACTTAGCCAGTGAAGCCCAGGGGGTTCGCAGGGAAGAGACTACCCACAGGCAGATCCTGTCTCGTCCGGGACATCAACCTTTCCGATCACTGGCTGAAAGGGGAATAGAGACAGTCCCTGTTAAACCCGGACTGTTGACCCGTGCGCTCAGTTCATTGTCGTCCAGTTTTATCTCTTTTTTCAGTTCTGCGATTTCATCGGTGGCTGGTGCCAGTCAGAAAGAGTTTCGCAGTTTAATCAATGGTGAACTTGAGAAACAGAAGTTACTTAAGCAAAAAGTCGAAGCATTGGAGCTCAGACTGAAGCGTACCGGGGAGTCGCTGCAAGCATTACGCAACCATATGTTACGCAACCATATGTTACGTAACAATATCGAAGCTCTGACGCCCGAGCAGATGGATAATTACAGCGATCTGGTTAAAGAGCAACTGAGGATACAGGAGGATTGGATTCTCAATAAGGCTTATTTAACAAGGTCCCCTGAGCAGGTTCGTTGTTATGAACAGACGCTTTCAGCCAATAAGATAAAACTGTCGCGCAGTATGAAGGTGCTGGAGGAGAATATTTCAACCGGTATTGAAGCCCTTTTGGTACTGAAAGACGTTTTCAAAAAGAGGAGGAAAGACAAGCACCAGGGTAAGGTGTTTGAAATGAGCCTGGGCGATATCAAAGTGACCGATCCTGACCGTTATGATTTTCAGCTTAAAAATCTGGTGGTCAATGTCGGTCGCTTCTGTTTTGAGAATGGGCAGCTGGAGCTGGAAGTACCCGAACTCTCTGCCCATTGTTTTTCTCTGGAAGATAGTAAAACGGTTGGCCCTGTCAAAATAAAAGGCAGCTGTCGGATTCGCATTGGTGAGCCTCTTGCCGAGCCCTTGAATCAATTATTGACCTGTAGAAAAACAGAGATTTTTAGTGCTTACAAAAAATTCTCTGAGGCCTTTGGAACACTCTTGGCAGAAACATCAGGAGCCGATGCAAAAAGGCATCTGGGCGATGTTATTCAATGCTCGGTTGATGGTCTGGAAATGGAAGAGAGAGGACTGAAGTCAGGCCTGTTCACCCAAACCATGGGAGAAGCGGTCATTCGATTATTCGCTCCGATGGTGACCACCTGGAAAAAAGAACTGGGTGCCGACAGCCTTGACAAGTCCAGGGTGCAGGAACAGGTCGATACGTTGAAAGCCGAAAGTGCGGCGGCTCTGTGCCGGGCAAGAGAGAAAGCGATAAAAATGTTGGAAGATGATCTTCCAAAGATTAAAGAAAGCAGGGCAAAAAAGGTCTGTCAGGACATGCTGGCAGGATACCGGAAAGATCTGGAACGATCCGAAAAATTGTTACAGAAGAAGAAAACGACGTTATCGACGCACAAACAGCAAACGGCGGCCATGGTGTATCGGCAAGCCAATGCTGACCAATCGATTCATTCTTACCAAAATGCCCTGAAGCTCTTTCATACCTTGAGAGGGCTTGCCAGAGAACAGGTTTCAGATCCGTCAGCCTCTGCATCCATGGTTTTTGATGAGCAGCGCATCGACTTCACAGACACCGCCCATGCCGAGCTATCCTCGGCCTCTCTGAAGTTTTCCGGGTTCAATTTGGGGGAAGAGGGGGTGCTTGAAATCAAAGTGCCTGATGTCGCCTTGAATCTGGGGTTAGTCAATGAAGTGTCAGAGACCCGTGAAGCCTTTCCTGCCAGTCTGAAAGATGTCTCTCTGAAAGTGAATCCGCCAATGGGAGCGATTATTTATCAAATACTGCAACTGGATTTCCCTCTTGAGTTTCGGATACTGGAACCGCTGTGGAGGCAGTATCAGGCTTGTACCTCTGAACATTACAACGCCAAGGGTGCCCACAGTCCGGTTGATGTCGCCAGTTATTTTGCCATCGATATCGGCAGTGTCGCCTGTTTGGCCGAGGGGGATGCTCGGGTTGAAGCTGGCGAGCGTCCGGTTGCCGATAAGGAGTTGATGGCCCTTGGTCTCTCTGATCTGATGGGACAGACGCTTAAGGTCAGTCAACTGGATAAACTGTTCCGGGAGAAAATGGGTATGAGTCCACAGTCGTCCAGTCAGATCATGAACCTGCTTTGCCTGGGCTTGTTGGGGGAACCGAAGCCGCTTTCTCCCATGAATGAACAGGAAGTGTTATCGACCCCTGTGACGCCCCCATCCCCACCTGTTCCCGTCAGCCCCGTGGTTCATAGCGATCATCAGTCAGAGACTCCGGTTGAACGCAAGCAGCCAGTGCTCAGGGCACCTCAGGAAACGGTTGAAGAAGTGGCACTGACCAAAACAGAGATTCGTCTCGGTGATTTAAGTGATTGTCCGGGGGTCAGTCAGGTGAAAGTAGCGGTTAAAGGTGACACGCCGCAAGTGAGTTTTGCCATAAAAGCTCCGGCTCTCAAGGTGCTGGGGAAGCTATCTTTGCTATTGAGTTGGCTGGTGGGCTCTGATCTGTCGCTATCGGTTCAGGCTCCCCTGAAAGAAGATGTTGTTCAATTCAGTCAACCTGCCATTCGGGTTCGTGGTGCGAGAATGCCTTTTTTGGGTACCTGGCTTGCCAATTACTGGTTAAAGCATGCTATGGCCAGGGGGGAGTTAGAGATTAACTCTCACCAAATTGCAGGACAGACAGGCCTGAAATTCGTGAGGCTTGAGTCGGATTGAGAAAAAGGCTTGCCTGTCAATAGTGAATTCTGTTGTGGTCAGGTCTACTTTTGTAGATGGGTTAATCATAAAAAACACCGGCCCAAGGTATAATAACTGGCTATAAATGCCTTCTTACGTTTTGGCTATGGTTTGATGGCCGGGGCGATTTAGCGCGGTTCGTTCACTGATGTTAAAACTCGAAAAAGCACAGATTTTTTTGCAGCAGGAAGCTAAAGATAAGCAGGAGGCTTTGCAGTTGGCTGGCAACAAAATGTTGGAAACCGGCCTGGTTTCAGCGGACTATCTACCGGGTATTCATGTCCGCGAGGCTCTTGCTTCTACTTTTCTGAACCATGGCATTGCCATACCTCATGGTATGCCTCAGTTTCGCCATGCCATAAAAAAGACGGGGGTGGTGGTTGTTCAGTTTCCTGAAGGCGTTGAGTGGGGAGTGAATCAGCCCGTTTTTCTGGCCTTTGGCATAGCAGCTCACAGCCATGAGCACTTGAGGATTTTGAGCGCTCTTGCCCGGGTTCTGGATAATCGTCCTTTGTGTCGCTATCTGGCCCGTACCCGTGAGCCAGAAAAAATCGTCGATGCCCTGGAGGGTAAACCTTTGCCGGGGTTGGCCGGTCTCGGTGAATGGCACCACCCGGGTCAGAGAGAAACCTGTGAAAGGGGCTGGGTCAGTCGCTCCAGCAGTAAAACCCAGGAGCTGACCAGAGAGTATCGTATCCACAATACTAATGGCTTGCATGCCCGTTGCGGCAGTGCCTTTATTTCTGCACTGACGTACTATGACACCCGTGTGGATGTGCGCAATGTCAGCAAGAATGGTGAGTATGTCAACGGACGAAGCCTGGTCAAGCTGCTGGGGCTTGAGCTGGTCTGCGGTGAGACTCTGGGTATCAGGCTTTCTGGCGTTCATGCCCGTGATGCATTAAAGCGTCTTGATCGGCTGATTTCAGAAGAATTTATTTGGATCTAAAAGACAAGCGCCCTTGAGCGGGCGCTTTGGTTGATGCTATCTGGAGTTCCCAGAGGAAATAAAAGTTCCAGAGGAAGTAAAGAGTTTGGTTAATGACGGGTTTCACTGGCTGGCATAATGTTTGGGTGATCAAGCCATTCTTCAGGGCTCTCATCAATGGAGTCCACCGCTTCGGCTTCACTCAGTTCCTCGCGGGTTGCCAGCACTGCCAGATCCTTGGCAAAGCTCTGTAAAAGATCGATCACTTCCTCCCTGTCAGGATCGAGGCTTTCATCAAAAGTGATATTAAAGAGAGGGTTGTCATGTTCATATTCCTCTCCTTTGCGCGTGAGCGTCATTTGAAGGCCGGGATGCTCATAGTTCGTGATTTCGGCCAACTTGAAGGTAACAGACTGGGCCTCCCTGAGAACAGACAGTAGCTTCAGGGCTTCTGCTGCGCTGATATCGCCTGCATCCACACAGGCTTCAACGTACTCCCTGGCTGATAATCCCGAGTCCAGATAGTTGTCCACCAGATCCTGCAGTTCTTTGTACTTGTTGTGGTTCATGAAACCCTCCTTAACTGCGCTTTCAGTAATGCCTGTAAACGAGTGCACAGTTCCAGTGTACCTGATTGCGAATCAAATGAAAGTTTAAATAAGTATTTGTATGCATCGCTGTTTCGGGTGTTACGTAAGGATGTAAAGCGGCTCTTCTATGGATTGGAATATGGTGTTACTTTTAGGCGGAATAGTCTTTCCAGAAAGATTTTCTGAAAGGTTTTATTCATAATCCAGGGCTGATTAGCCATAATTTCATTCTTTGTAATTCCCTCTGCTGTGTGTATGAACCTTTCCAGACTGAACCTGAACCTCCTGCCTGGCCTGAAAGCTCTGTTGGATACCCAAAGTGTTTCCAAAGCAGCGCAAATCATGTGCGTTACCCAGTCTGCTATGAGCCGCACTTTGGCCCAGTTGCGAGAAGCATTGAATGACCCGATTCTGGTGAGAAAAGGCAACCGGATCTTTCTGTCTGAGAAGGCTCTGTCATTGCATGAAGATGTCAACAGGGTGGTCTCACAAGCCAGCAGTATTTTTGAAAACCAGCAGTTTTATATTGCCACCACCCAGCGACACTTCCGGATTGCTGCCGGGCATGTTGTGCTGGAGCGGATTTTGCCAGAGGTGCTGCAGAAAATATGGGCACTGGCCCCGGGACTCACCTTTGACTTGCAGGCCATTAACCCTGCGGTTGATGTTGCAACTGGAAAGCTGGATCTGTCTATTGGTTATATGGGGGCTGAAGAAGAAGGTTTGTCCAGCTTTGCCCTGATGAAAGACAGAATGTGTCTGATACTTTGTGAAAATCACCCTCTGGCTCATGAGTCTTTTTCGGAAGACGTTTTAAAGTCTTTTTCCTTCGTGGTGCAACGGGACAATATGAATCTGCATCAACAGGGTGAGATCAACCGTTTCCTGAATTCGGTCCAGGTGAAAACCTGGTCGCCCGGTCTGTCGGTCAGTCTGGCGTTGATTAAGGGGACAGACTGTGTGTTCCTGGCTCCGGCTTCAGTGTCGATGTTTATGGAAGGTCTGTCAGGCTATGTGATCCGGGAGTGTCCAAAAACTATTCCCGAAGTCAGCTTCAATATTGTCTGGCCTGAGTATTGGGAGCTGAACCGGGCCCATCGTTGGCTAAGGGAGTTTATCAGAGATGAATTGCTGGAACACATCCAGAGTAAAGAGCTGGATATGTTCGTCAGCGAATCTGAAAAAAGTCAGGGAGCGGCGTGTGACCGTTTTTCCTGAGGCATTGCTGCCATTGTCGTGGATTGGTGAACCTGAAGAACGTCGTATAATTTCTCTATCTGACGGGTGAGCATTTCAATGGAACGCTCACTACAGACTTCAAGATCAGCAGAGACGATTTTCCCACACTCGGCGCTGGTCATGGAGAAACGTTGCAGTTCAAATCCCCGGTGCCTGACAACCCGCAGGAGCCGTTCCATTACCTCCGGTGTTTTACGACACTGGATGGTCAAAGCGAAGTGGGTTCTGGAATCACTCATGCTCTTGCCTCTATCATTTCGTGGTTGGCGGCACCGGGTGGTACCAGGGGCCAGACGTTTTCCCGCTCGTGAATACAGACATGAAGTATTCTTGCCCCCGGAGCCCGGAGCATGTCTTCCAGAGCCGGGAGCACTTCAGCTCTTTTGGTAATCATTTTGCCTTCAATACCAAAGGCTTTGGCCAGCGTTACAAAATCTGGGTTGTCCGAAAGGTCAGTTTCACTGTAGCGCTGGTCAAAGAAAAGTTCCTGCCATTGCTTCACCATGCCCAGCCGCTGGTTGTCGAGTAAGACAATTTTGACGGGGAGCTGTTTTCTTTTGATCGAAGCCAGTTCCTGCACATTCATCATGAAAGAGCCGTCTCCGGAAACCAGTATCACATCGTCCTGTGGTCTTGAAATGGCTGCGCCTATCGCTGCCGGGAGGCCAAAGCCCATGGTGCCAAGCCCGGCACTGGAGAGGTGGTTGTTAGGATGATAGAAGTTCATGTGCTGGGCTACCCACATCTGGTGCTGGCCGACGTCACAGCTGATCACAGCGTTCTCGCGGGTGGCTTCAGATAACTGTTTCAGAAGCAGAGGCGCAAAGATGTCTTCACCGGGTTTGTCATAACACCACTGGTTGGCCCTGCGGCTGGTTTGACACTGTTGTAACCAATCAGTCTTAGCCAGCGTGATGGCCAGGCTGTTGAGATTCTTTTTCAGGCAACCGCTGAGGCTGATATCGGGCTGGCGACGTTTACCAAATTCTGCCGGGTCAATATCGAGATGGATGACTTTCGCATTAGGGGCAAAGCCCTCAAGCTTGCCCGTGACCCGGTCATCAAAACGGGCTCCGATAGCGATCAGTAAGTCACACTCCTGCACGGCCAGGTTAGCAGCCCGGGTGCCATGCATACCCAGCATACCGAGGTAGCCCTGGTCGTCGGGGCGAACCGCTCCGATGCCTTTTAAAGTGCAAACGCTGGGGATACCGGTTTCTGTCAGAAATGTCCTGAGTTCCTCTACTGCATTCGCCATGCCGACGCCGCCGCCCACGTAAGCAAGGGGTTTATTGCTGTTTTGGAGCAGAGCAATGGCGCTATCAATCTTGTCAAAACTGTCGGCAGCGCTTTCTTCTATCACGTTGAGTGGAGGGGTGTAGTGAGCTTCTGACTGCTGAATATCTTTTGGCAGGTCTACCAAAACAGGGCCGGGACGACCAGACTGAGCCAGCTCGAACGCTTTGTTCAGGGTTTCGCAGATTTCATTCGGGTCGGTCACCAGAAAGCTGTGTTTGGTGCAGCTCAGTGTCATACCCAGAATATCCATTTCCTGAAAGGCATCGGTTCCCATCATGGCAGTGGGCACCTGACCGGTGATGGCTACCAGTGGAATGGAATCCAGCATGGCGTCGGATAAGGCGGTGACCAGATTGGTAGCGCCGGGGCCGGAAGTGGCAATACAGACTCCGGTTTTACCGCTGGCTCTGGCATAGCCAATGGCGGCGAACGCAGCGCCCTGTTCATGTCGGCAGAGAAGGTGTTCAACATTGGAATCCAGGAGGGCGTCATAAACGGGCATGATAGTGCCACCGGGATAACCGAAAACATGCTGGACTCCACGCTGGGAGAGGTGTTTTACCAGTGCATTAGCGCCGTTCATAGGGTTGACCTCTCCCATTCATGAGCAGCTCAGGAAGGCTGACGACCGCCACAATAATCAGACTTAGAACAGCAATAATCAGTTTGTTGTTTACGTTTAGCATGGTTCTATCCTTTAGGTTCGGAGCCGTCATTTTGCCTGTGCTTCCGGGGTTTTCAGGCCCCAGATACGAAAAAACCCCCGGACCTTTCGGTGCGGGGGTTTTTAAAACTCTGATCTGTCAGCCAACAGAACCCCGCGCGGAGATGGTAATCACCACGACTAGTAGCAGGATAATGTTGCTGATGGGGTTGAGTTTCATGACAGACAAATAAAAAAATCAGTTTGTTTGATGTGGTGGAAGGTATAACACAGGCAGCCAGTATTTGCCAGAAAAAAGTAAAATAGCATGGGGCAAGAAAAAGCCAGTGAGGCAGAGCATCCCCACTGGCAAACAATTTAGTACGTCACTTCAATGAGTTAGATGTGAAAATCTACGTTCATCCTGAGCGGAGTCGAAGGATGTGGACTCCGAACCAACAATGAAGACCGTGCCAACCACCCTTCGACTCCGCTCAGGGTGAACGGAGTTTGAGTGTCATTGATATTGATAGAGGGAGCCCGTCAATTACATCGAAACCGTGTGTTAGAAAGGCTGGTTAATAAAGATCCGCAGCTGGTTGTCTTCCTTACTGCTGGCGATTTCAGTTCTCACGGTGATGCCTTCCACCTTAAAGCGGATACCACCACCGACACTGTATTTCATATCGGTGTGGAGTTCTCCCAGATCGAAGTCGTCAGCAACGCGCCCGGCATCAACAAACAGGGTCCATTGCCACCAGGGAATATCGTACAGAGGTCCGATGACCGGCAGGTCCTCAAGGGGCTGCCAGTTCGGAATAGCACGGAACTCCAGGCTGTAAGAAACCGCTGACCGGCCATAGAAACGGTCGGTACTGTAACCTCTCAGCTTATCCCAGCCGCCCAGAGAAATTCCGGCAAAAGAAGGAGGGCGCTGGTACACTTCTGCGCCATTGACGTGGGTAGTGTCATTCCAGGTGGGCGTGTCAGCTACCCAGGCGTTCAGTGCGATGACCTGCTGATCAAGGTATTCACTACTACCCAGGCTGATGAACTTGCTGAATTCAAATTCCCAGGTTGCCCAGTCTGCACGGTTTTCACTACCCCAGTCTTTGGTGTAGGTGAAGGTTGTCTGGCTACCCCGGGTTGGCAATTGGCTGGCATTACGGTTGTCGTAATCCAGAATGAACTTGATACCAGCCGCCTTGTCTGCGGAATCGGTTGAGTGATCATCCAGTTCCTGGCTTTCATAAAAAGGCTGAACTTCGAAAGAGCTGATCCCGGAGGTCAGAGGGTTCCAGACTTCACCGGCAGTGGCATCCCCCTTCAGGCTGGCCAGGGCACCGTTTCGACCTTCTGCAATGGGCAGAATGTATTTGAAACGGGCCGCAAAGCTTTGTTCAACACTGCTGGTGGTTATGAAGTTATCTTTGCTGGAGTCATTACTGCCGGGTTGCTCACCGGAAAAGTCCGGGTTGCCGGGCAAATAATAACTGGACTGTGTGTAATCACTATAAAGTGTGTTCACACTCACCAGCATCTGATCAAGACCAGGAATGATGAAATTTTGCAGGCCCAGGTAGACCAGTTCAGAACCGTTAGTGGAAGCGATGGCGCTTCCGAACAAGGAGGCTTGTGGCTGTCCAATGCCTTTGATTACTCCGGCACCACCCAAAGCGACTCCCCACTTTTCACCGCTGAACAGGAAGGGTACTCCAGCAACGTCGTACGCTTCACCGGAAGGCTCTGCCGCATACGCGCTTTGAAGCCCGGCAGCCAAGAGTATGGATGCTCCGGCAAACTTTGATTTTTGTCCGAGTTGGGATTTTTTACGCATTATGTGTTCAGCAGATTTTTTTAAATAATGCGCTATTGTCTAATTGGTTCCAAGGTTCTGGAATAAGAAGTTATGCTTATTGATGCTGATGGCTATAACTGATCTTGACTTTAATGTGTTCGGGGTTGTCAGTGTCAAATGATAAAAATCCATCAGGATCATGGACTTCCGTCACAGAGGGTTGTTCACCGGCACCGGATCTCAGTAACCATTTAAATAGAGCGATCTTGTAAGGATGTTGATTGTTTTGCACTTCGAACAGCTCGATAGACGGATTTAAGCTACAGAAGTGATCCTTTTTGAGGTAACGAATAGTCATGGTTTGGCTATACTCCGGAACTATCTGCAAAGTCCACGGCGAGACATAGCCAATACATTCCCTTGGCGATGCGGTAACTGTGAAAGTGTCGGTACCGGCCCCTTGCATGAATTCTACCTCGGCCGTGCTGTCAGAGAAGGCATTCAGGGAGCAGAGCGATAACGAAACCACCAAAAACACGGATGAAAAGGTTTGGTTGATATTTTGCCTTAACATAACTAAAGCTCCTACTGCATTACCGCGTTACTGCATTACTGCATGGTGTATTATAGGTCGTCGGCCTGTTCTCAGTACAAGAAAAATTAATTTGAGTTGGAAGTGGCCTGTTGTGACTGACCGCCACCAACGATCGAGACTACAATGTCGTAGGGGTACTTAGTATAAAACGACAGTAATTTATCAGGGTCATAGATTTCCGACAGCGTTGGGCTAGCGAATTGCAATGTCCATTTAAACCGGGCAACTTTGTCAGGTTGTTGAAAGTTTCTCACTTCGAACTGCTCGATAGAGGGATCCGCACTACAGTGGGGTCCGGTTACGAAGTAATGAATAGTCATGGTTTGTGGAATTCCCGGGAACAACAGCAAACTCCCCGGCGTGACATAGTTAATGCATTCCTTTGGTGATGCCGTAACTATGAACAGGTCGGGACCGAGCCATTGTATGAATTCTACCTTGGCCGTCGCATTGTCGCAGAGAGCATTTGGTGGGCAGAGCGATAACGAAACCACCAAAAACACTGACGAAAAGGTTCGATTGATATTTTGCCTTAACATAACTAAAGCTCCTGCTGCATCTCTGCATGGTGTATTTTAGGACGTCAGCCTGTTCTCAGTACAAGAAAAATTAATTTGAGTTGGAAGTGGTCGGCCGAGACTGGTTGAGGGGACTGACCCAGACTTTAATATCGAAGGGATCGCTAGTATCAAACGACAATAATCCATAAGGATCATGGACTTCCGTCAACGTTGGGCCTTGAGCGTACAGCAACCATTCAAACCGGGCGACCTTATCAGGTTGTAGAATGTCTTTAACTTCGAACAGCTCGATAGAGGGACTTGCTCTACAGGGGACACCATCTGCGAGGTAATGAATAGTTATGGTTTGTGGATATTCCGGGAACAACTGCAAATTCGACGGCGTGACATAGTCAATGCATTGCTTTGATGATGCCGTAACTGTGTAGATATCGGGACCGAGCCATTGTGTGAACTCTACCTTGGCTGTCATATCTTCGGAAAAGACATTCAGGGAGTACAGCGACAACGAAACCACCAAAAACACTGACGAAAAGGTTTGATGGATACTTTTCCTCAACATAACTAAAGCTCCTACTGCGTTGCTGCATGTTGTATTTTAGAGCAACCTGACGTTTACGGGAGCAGACGTGCTAAATGATAGAAACGAGCAGCTTCACGTTTCTTAAATTCGGGCTCACGGTACTTTGGTTGTTTACTGCTTTCCTACATTTCTGAGTACAATGCCCGCATCAAATCAGGATATGTGTCTATGAACCTGAAAAAGCAGTTTCCCATTCTCGAGCAGCATGCCCATGGCCATCCGTTGGTGTATCTGGATAACGCCGCCACTACTCAAAAGCCTTTCCCGGTCATTGAAGCCATTGACCGCTTTTATCGGGAAGCCAATGCCAATGTACATCGTGCGTCACACTTCTTGAGTGCCCGCTCAACCCATGCTTTCGAGGAAGCCAGAGAGGAGGTCAAGCATTTCCTGAACGCCGCCAGTTCCGATGAAATTATCTGGACGCGGGGAGCGACAGAAGCTTTGAATCTGGTCGCTCAAAGTTGGGGAAGAAGTCAGTTGCAGCCGGGCGATGAAATTCTGCTCTCAGCCATGGAGCATCATGCCAATATTGTGCCCTGGCAGCTTATCGCCGAACAAACCGGCGCTGTGATTAACGTCATTAATGTCACCGCGCAGGGAGAGCTGGATCTCAACAGTTTTCGTGAACGGCTGACGGACAAAACCAGAATTCTTGCGATTACCCATGTCTCTAATGCGATTGGCACCGTGAATCCGGTTGAAACACTGATTACTGAGGCTAAAGCCAGAGGTGCACTGGTGTTGGTGGATGGTGCCCAGGCGGTGGCTCATTCTTGCGTTGATGTACAGCAACTGAACTGTGACTTCTATGTTTTTTCCGGCCATAAAGTGTTTGGCCCAACCGGTATCGGTGTTTTATACGGTCGAAAAGCCTTGCTGGAAGCCATGCCTCCCTGGCAGGCCGGGGGAGAAATGATTCGCAAGGTCAGTTTCAGTGGCACTTCGTTCAACGATTTACCGTTCAAGTTCGAAGCGGGTACGCCTAATGTGTCGGGGGTGATCGGGCTCAGGGAGGCCATCCGGTTTATGAAGTCGCTGGATATGGCAGAGGTGGCCGAACATGAAGAGCGACTGAGAAAAAGAACGGAAGAAGGTCTGAGAAATATTCCCGGAGTCACTTTGGTAGGTGAGTCCAGACATAAGGTATCTGTCGTCTCTTTTGTGGTCGAAGGGTTTCACAACCAGGATATTGGTCTTTTGCTGGATCAGCAGGGTATTGCGGTAAGAACCGGCCACCATTGCACCATGCCGCTGATGGAACACCTGAGCCTGTCGGGTACCGTCAGAGCGTCGTTTTCCGTCTATAACACACTGGATGATGTGGACGCTTTTCTGATAGCGTTGACCGGTATTGTGAAGGGGGAGTTTGATGCTGTACAGGAGAGTAAGGAGGCTAACGTTAATTCAGTCTTCTTGAATCAGCTTGAAGGTGAACATGCTGCTGCGTTCACCAAAGATCAGATTTTCCAGACCATCACCACTGCCCGAAGCTGGCAGGACAAATACCTGCATATTATGTCGCTTGGCAAGAAACTGCCTTCCCTGCCAGAAGCCATGAGAACGGAAGAGTCACGACTTCATGGTTGTGAAAGCACCGTCTGGTTGCATCACTTTTATGATGAGCAAACCATGAAACTGCATTTTGCTGTGGATTCTGACGCCAGGGTTATCAGAGGGTTGATCGCTATCGTGCTTTCTGTCGTTAATGACTGCACGGCAAAAGACATCAGTCGTTTTGATATGGATGACTGGTTTGCCAGGCTGGATCTTTATAATCATCTGAGCCCATCACGGGGCAATGGGCTCAGGGCGATCATAGAAGAGATCAGGTCCCTTGCTCATCGCTTTGAGTAGCGTTCTCTCTCTTTGCCCACTCTCTTTGCCCACAAGGTGGCGAGCACCGAGCCGGTGATGTTATGCCAGATGCTGAAGAAGGTAGCGGGTAAGGCCGCCGCAGGCGTAAAGAATTTGGTAGCCAGTACCACCGCCAGACCGGAGTTCTGCATACCGACTTCGATGGCGACGGTCTTGCAGGTTTTTCGGTCAAAGCCCAAGAGGTGTGCTGCCAGATAACCGAGGCTCAGACCTGTGCCGTTGTGCAGTGCCACGGCCAGAAGAGTGATCAGTCCAATGTCCGGCAGTGCC
Organism: Endozoicomonas sp. 4G; assembly: GCF_023822025.1. Lineage (NCBI taxonomy): Bacteria > Pseudomonadati > Pseudomonadota > Gammaproteobacteria > Oceanospirillales > Endozoicomonadaceae > Endozoicomonas > Endozoicomonas sp. 4G. Next base: position 286,688 of record NZ_CP082909.1, read on the forward strand.
TGTGCATTAGATGCCACAACCACGGCAATAACCAACAGGATGGTGGCCATGGAACAGAGCGGAAACAGGGGGTTCAGCTTTTGCACAAAACCATGGCAGAAATGGTTGATCAGTACCCCCAGCGCCACAGGCAAAATAACCACTTTCGCCAGACTCCACATCATCGCCAGTGGCTCCACTTCAATATACTGGTGAGCAAGAAGACTGATTAACAGGGGAGTAGCGAAAGCGCCAATCAGGGTGGATGCAGCGGTCATTGAAATGGACAGGGCAACATCGCCTTTGGCCAGATAACACAGCACGTTAGAGGCGGTTCCTCCGGCTACGCTGCCCGCCAGAATCATACCGACCGTCAAATCCGCAGGAAGGCTCAGAAGTTGGGCAATCAATAATCCGGCAAAAGGCATGATCCCGAATTGCAGTAAGATGCCAGCAGCTAACGCGGGTAAACGGTTTTTGATCCGGGTGAAGTCGGTTACTGATAAAGTCAGTCCCATAAATAACATGATCAGGCTGAGTCCGGGAGTAATCAGGTAGCCAAGATGATCAAAGCCCCCGGGGAAGAAATAAGCGAGAGCCGAAAAGATAACCGCCCATAAAGGAAACAGTTGTGTTGTCGTATTTAGCAGCATAAAGGATTGTTCCACCCTGACGTTGACCATTAACTGACCGTTAACGGCTAAAGATTTCCTTGAGTTGCTAGATAAATCTTAAACCAATGTGAACTTGGCTGACAGACCACTCCAATAACGATAAAACAGGAACTTAACTCCTATGGCCATCAGTTTTGAGTCTGCGCTGGGTGTTCATCCCCAGGCACTGGCGTTTCGTGGAACCCGTGCAGAAGTGATTGCCGGGAACCTGGCAAACGTGGATACACCGGGATTCAAGGCCCGGGATGTGGAATTTCAAGCCATCCTGAAACATCAGCTTTCCGGAGCGACCACCACCGATGACAGGCATCTGGAAATGCCCCTTGCCGGTGAAGAGGGGTCGATGATGTATCGCATTCCCTATCAGGAAAGTGCCGACGGCAACTCGGTAGAGTTAGGGGTTGAGCAGGCCTCTTTCTCCCAGAATGCCATGGACTTTCAAACCAGCCTTATTTTTCTGCGTAAGAAGCTGGGTTCCCTTGAGAACGCCATTAAGGGAGGTCGATAAATGCATTTGAATAACCTCTATGAAATATCCGGTTCGGCATTGAATGCCCAGATGGTTCGCCTGAACACCATCGCCAGTAACCTGGCTAATATTTCCAGCCCCGGCAGCACTCCTGAAGAGGCTTACCGTCCTCTGAGACCGGTTTTTTCTGCTGTGTATCAGCAGACGGTTGGAGAAGATAATAGCGTTGCCAGAGTGCAGGTTGATGAAGTGATCGAAATGCCAGCCAGTGAAAAAAATAAACGCTACGAACCAGATAGCCCACTGGCGAATGAGGAGGGTTATGTGTTCTATCCGGACATCAACGTGATCGAGGAAATGGCTGACATGCTGTCGGCCACTCGCAGTTACCAGAGCAGTATGGAAATTATGGTGAGTGCCAAGAAATTACAGCAACGATTGCTGTCACTGGGTGAGTAAAAGGAAAAGCTATGACAGGCGTTAGTGGGGTTTCACCAGGCAGCAGCAGTAGCCAAACCAACAGCCGGGGGTTGCAGGTCAATCAGAACCAGTTTATTGAACTGTTCATCGCCCAGTTGAAACATCAGGATCCGTTGGCACCGACGGACACCAATCAGATGCTGACACAGCTTTCTCAAATATCGTCTGTTGAAAGTCTTAACTCTATTGATGAACGAATTGGCGGTCTGACCAGCTCTCTTCAGCAGACTCAGGCGCTCGGAGCCGTTGGACTGGTAGGGAAGGAAGTCTGGGTTGGCTCCAACAGCCTGACGGTGGATGAGACGGGTGAATACAGTGGACAGGCCGAGTTGCAGGTCAATGCTTCTGATGTGCTTATTCGGGTTTATACGCCAGACGGTACTTTGGTTCAGTCCCAATCATTGGGACAGCAATCAGCAGGTGTTATCCCATTCACTCTGGATGAGCTTAAACCCGGGCAATACATCGTCACGGCCACCGGAGTAAACGACAATGTCGCCTACACCGGCAAACTGTCCATGAAGTCAACGGTAACAGGTGTCAATATGACCGGTGCCGGGGCTGAATTAAAGCTTGATGGCATGGGGTCTGTACCGCTGTCTTCTATCTCAATGATTGGCGATTAATTACAGGTAACTGAGACTACCAGGGAGGGTAGAACATGTCGTTTAGGATCGGGTTGACCGGATTAAATGCTGCACAGCAGGATCTGGAAATAGTCAGTAATAATATTGCCAACAGTAACACCATTGGCTTTAAAGGATCCCGTGCTGAATTTTCTGATGTTTATGCTTCTTCGGTAGGAGGAGGTGATGGTCAGGTAGCCGGTGTCGAGGTAGCCACTATCAGCCAGCAGTTCTCCCAGGGCAATATCACCTCAACCGACAATGCCCTTGATATGGCCATTAGTGGCCAGGGTTTTTTTGTGGTTAATGACAATGGTCAAATGAATTACACCAGGGCTGGCTACTTTCAGTTAGATGCTAATAATTACGTGGTGAATAATCAGGGTCTGAAGCTTCAGGGGTATTCAGCCGATGGGTCAGGCAACGTACTGGTGGGTACCCAGACTGACCTCAAAATCAACCAGACTTCTATGCCCGCCCAGGCTACCAGCAACGTAGTAGCCCTTGCTAATCTGGATGCCAGGCTTGATGTCATTCCTGTCAGGCTAACAGATCCAACTGACCCGGCTAGTGCTCCTCTGCCAATCGATCCAACTGACCAGTCTACTTTTAGTTCCACCATGGCATTTAACGTGAATGACAGTCTGGGTGGATCCCACACTGTCAGTATGTATTTTGAAAAGACAGGAGATAATGCCTGGGATATTGAATTTTATTTTGATGGGGATGGACCTGAACTGTCCCAGTCAGTCACATTTAATAACGACGGAACTTTGGCAACACCTAATCCCGGCACCCTGACTATGGGCATTATAGCTGGGGATAACCGGTTGTCGGGTGCTAATGGGATGAGCTTCGACATAGATATTTCAAAGTTCACTCAGTTGGGCACTAACTCTGCGGTAAACCAGGTCACCCAGAATGGTTTTCCTCCGGGCTCACTCAGCAGTATTCAGATTACCGACGACGGTGTTCTTGAGGCTCTTTACTCTAACGGACAAACCCAGGTACAGGGACAGGTGGTGCTGGCCGATTTTGCCAACGACAGTGGTCTGATTCCTATGGGCGACAGCCTCTGGCAGTCAAGCATTGCTTCTGGTGATCCTGCTTTGGGTATTCCGGGGGCGGGGGTGATGGGTTCCCTGGAGTCAGGGGCACTGGAACAATCGAATGTCGATATATCGTTGCAGCTGGTGCGTTTGATTGAGGCCCAGAGTAACTATCAGGCCAATGCCAAAACCATTGAAACCAGTAATAACCTTACTCAGGCACTGATGAATATTATCTGATGGATAAAGTTCTCTATATCAGCACGGCCGGAGCGAATCTGGCCATGAAAGCGCAGCAGGTCCATGCCAACAACCTGGCTAATGTCTCTACCCCCGGATTCCGCCGTGACTTTGTCAGCAGTCTGTCCGTAGAAATGGTGGGTGATGGCCATGACACGCGAGTGATGCCCAAGACCCGTGGACTGGGGAGTCGTTTCGCCAGCGGCGCCATGGATACAACCGGTCGGGCATTGGATGTTGCGATCGTGGGTAGTGGCTGGTTTGCCGTCCAGGGTGGCGATGGCAATGAAGCTTATACCCGTGCCGGACAGCTAAAAGTAGATGAAGAAGGTAATCTGCTGACCGCCGGGGGGCTTCCCGTTATGGGTGATGGCGGGCCTCTTCAGTTGCCGGATCGTCAGTCTGTCGCTATTGGTGCCGACGGTACGGTGAGCATTGTACCGGCTGAGGGCGGCAATCCTGTCGAGGTAGGCCAGTTAAAGCTGGTGAACCCGGATATTAAAGACATTGCCAAAGACAGAGACGGGCTGTTTCGTACCATAGCAGGCGAAGCGCTGGAGGCAGACCCGGAGGTCAGGTTGCGCAGTGGTTTCCTCGAGGGCAGTAATGTCAATGCGTTAGAAGAAATGGTGTCGTTTTTAAGCCTCAGTCGACAGTTTGAAGCCCAGATGAAGTTGATGAAAACCGCTGGCGATATGGCTTCTGCCGGTGACCGTTTAATCAGAGATCAGTAACTGACAGACAATAACCAGAGGATGAGTCTATGAATCCCGCATTATGGGTCAGTAAAACCGGACTGGCTGCTCAGGAAAAGCAGATGTCCATCATTTCTAACAACCTGGCCAACGTCAATACTGTCGGTTTCAAACGGGATCGGGCCAATTTTGAAGATCTCTTTTATCACATTGAAAGGCAGCCAGGAGCCCTGGCAGACCAGGACAACGAACTGCCTGCTGGTTTGCAGCTGGGAACCGGCGTAAAAATGACCGGAACCCAGAAAGTGTTCACTCCCGGCAGTTATGAAACCACGAAACAGGCATTGGATCTGGCGATCATCGGTAATGGCTTTTTTCAGTTTACCCAGCCTGATGGCACCCTTGCCTTTTCCAGAAATGGTCAGTTTCATTTAGACGGCGATGGTCAAATAGTGAATGCCAGTGGTTTGCCTCTGGAACCGGGCATTATCGTACCCGCTGAGACGACCGGAATCAGTATCAGTGAAGATGGCATTGTTATGGCAACGATTCAGGGACAGGCTGAATCAGAAGAAATAGGTCAGATCAACATCGCTAACTTTGTTAATCCGGCGGGTCTGGTGGCTCAGGGGGGAAATATGTACCTGCAATCTGCCGCCAGTGGTGATCCGATAGAAGGTGCCGCCGGTCAGGGAGGTTTGGGAGTGTTGAAACAGTACACTCTGGAAACCTCCAATGTCAGCTCAGTGGAAGAGTTGGTCAATATGATATCAGCACAACGGGCCTATGAAATGAATTCCAAGGTCATTGCCGCAGCTGATGAAATGATGCAGTTCGTTAACCAGACTCTGTAACAGAGTTGACAGAGAGTTGGATAGGGGGCAGGGAATGAAACGTCTGTGTTTAATAACCGTGATTCTGTTGTCTGGTTGTACGACGGCAGCCCGACAGGTTGACACTCAATCTGCGGCTAAACCTCAGCAGGTGGCAGAGCATCCTGAACCTGAAATGGAAAAAGCGGTTGCCGAAGGGGTGGCCGAAGGGGTGGCCGAAGCGGTTGCCGAAAAAGCCGTCTTAAAAAAGAAAGCCCCTCATAGCTCAACGGTTTATCCCAGTGGCAGCCTGTTTAATGCCAACTACGGACATTTTATGTTCTCCGACCGTCGTGCATATCGGTTGGGCGATATTCTTACCATTGAGCTGGAAGGTACCACTAATGTCAGCATGAGTGGTTTAAGTAAAGTCGATAAAAATAATGCGATCAGCATTCCCGATCCCACTCTGTTGGGTAGATCCAGCGCAGATATTGTTGGCGGGATTGGGTCTCTGGCATTTGATATTCAACCTTCCAGAAGTTACGGCGGCAACACGTCCGCCAGCCGTGGTAACAGCCTGAAAGGTAATATTGCCGTGAAAGTCGTCGAGGTCTTCAGTAATGGCACCCTCAGGGTTGAGGGCGAAAAATGGCTGACCATCAATTCGGGTAAAGAGTTGATCAAGATCAGCGGGCTGGTTCGTCCGGAAGATATCAAAACCGATAACAAGGTGTCGTCTGAGCGGCTGGCTGAAGCAAAAATCGATTACGTAGCATTAGGCATTAACTCTGATGCCCATGAACCGGGCTGGGTGAGCAAGATACTTAACAGCCCATGGTTTCCATTTTGACAGGAGTCACTATGTTTTTAACACGGTGGGGACTGATATTTCTGATGCTCGTTATGGCGGGCAATGCCAGTGCCCGTCGGTTGTTGGATATGGTGGATGTTGAAGGGGTCAGAAATAATCAGCTGATTGGTTACGGGCTGGTGGTGGGGCTTGATGGTACCGGGGATAAGTCAGCGTTTACCAAACAGTCGCTGGTCAATATGCTCAGAGAATTCGGGTTGACCATCAGCAGCTCTGATGTGAATTCAAAAAATATTGCCGCAGTCACTGTCCACGCCACTTTGCCTCCCTTTGCCCGTCCGGGCCAGAAAATAGATGTAACCGTGTCTTCTATTGGTGATGCCAAGAGCCTGAGAGGCGGAACTCTGCTCCTGACACCGATGAAAGGCATTAATGGCGAAGTGTTTGCCGTTGCCCAGGGCAATCTGATTGTCGGCGGAGTTTCTGCTTCAGGGTTGACAGGAACGGCGGATGCTCCCGTCACTGGTAGCAGCATACAGATTAACAGCACGAACGCCGGTCGTATTCCCGGAGGGGCATTGGTTGAGCGCCCGGTGCAGAGCGCCTTCAATTTTGGCGAGCAGCTGGTACTGAATTTAAAAGAGCCCAGTTACACCAATGCTCGCAGGGTCGTAAAAGCCATTAATAATCACTTTGGCCCAAAAGTCGCCAATGCCAGTAATGGTGTCTCTATCCTGGTGTCGGCTCCCAAAGACAGCAGCCAGCGGGTGGTCTTTATGTCCATGCTGGAAGAGTTGAAGGTGGAAACGGCAGCTCCGGCAGCGCGAATTATTTTTAATTCCAGAACCGGCACGGTGGTCATGGGCGAGCATGTTCGTGTTCGCCCTGCTGCGGTCAGTCACGGCAATCTGGTTGTCAAAGTCCGGCAGCAAACGTCTGTCTCACAACCGGGTCCTTTCTCTCGAGGAGGACAGACACAAGCCATATTGAACGGCGATGTTGCCATAGAAGAGAAGAATGCCGCTATTTATATGGTGAACGAAGGCGTCACTTTGCAGGAAGTGGTGACGGCTATTAATGGTGTTGGGGCTACTCCCATGGATTTGATGTCCATCCTCGAGGCGCTGAGAGCAGCCGGGGCCCTGGAAGCTGAATTAATTGTGATTTAAATGGATTCTCTTAAATAGATTCTCTTGAATAGATCGTCGAAAAGGGCGTTTTGATATGGATATTGGAAGCAGTCTGTCGGCTAAACATCTGACCAGTATTTATCAGTCGGGATCGGATCAGGGAAAAGCTCCCCAAGACCTGAAAGAAGCTGCAGAAGCCTTCGAGGCCATATTTGTTAACGAATTACTGAAGAGTATGCGTCAGGCCAATGAAGCGATGATGGGCAGCTCAGACCTGCCGATGTCGGGCAAGGATGTGCAGTTTTTTCAGTCGATGTTTGACAGTCATATTGCCGGGCATCTGGGTAAGGAAGGCGGGCTGGGTATTGCTGAAGCTCTGGTAAGGCAGCTGGGTGACACCAACGATTGGCTGAATACTGAACGTGAATCGGGGTAGATACTATGAGCATGACACAGATCGGCATCTCTGGATTACAGGCCAGCCAGGCATCGCTGAATGTTACCAGTAATAACATTGCCAATGCGGAATCAGAAGGTTACAGCCGTCAGAGGGTCTACTGGGTTCCGTCTTATACCTTGTATCCGGGAATTGGCACCAAGGGAACCGGTGTTAATACCTCCAGTGTTGATCGGATAGCCAGTAGTTTTATTACTGCCCAGATGTGGGAGACTCAATCTCTGGCAGCAAAAACCGCCAGTTTTTCAGAATACATCACCTCCCTGGATCAATGGTTGGGCGACGACAGTACGTCGCTCACCGCCGGCCTTGATAGTTTTTTTACCACGCTTAATGGCGCATCGGCTGATCCTTATTCCAGTGCTTCCAGACAAGTCATACTCAGCGAAAGTAATAAGCTGGCTCAGCAATTTACGACACTGAACAACCAGATTGTTGGTCATCAGGATTTAGTTGGCAGGCAACTGGAGGCTTCGGTGGCAGAAGTGAATGGTCTGCTGGCCAATATCGCAGGTTTTAATAGCCAGGTGCAGAAGCTCAGCGCCAGTTCTCAGGCGTCTAACGAGTTATTGGACCAGCGGGATCTGGCTGTTAAAGAATTATCCAAGCTGTTGGGCGTTAATGTTATGGAGCAGCCTGATGGCCGTATTAATATTTTCTTGAAATCAGGTCAGCCTCTGTTACTGGGTGATCAGAAAAACAGTCTGAATGTTAGCGGTTCTGCCAGCCATCCCGACGGCTTCTCCATTGAGTTTGTAAGTGATTCGGCTGCTCTTGCGGTGCAGGGTGACCCCGGTGGCAGCATTGGTGGCATTCTCAGTTACCAGAACGGTGCTTTAAGGCAGGCTCAGAATGAGATTGGGCGCCTGGCGGTAGTGATGTCTTCGACCATCAATGCCCAGCTCAGACAGGGTGAGGATCTTAATGGCAATACCGGTGTTGATCTGTTTTCCGACCTCACTAATCCCGCAAGTGGCATATTTGCCCTGGATGCTGCGTCTGGCGCAGTGTCGGATATGAGAATTGCTGACAGTTCGCAACTGAAAGCCAGTGAGTACGACCTGCGGGTAGACAACACCGGCAACTACGTGGTCACCCGGTTGAGCGATGGCGTTCAAGTCGATAGTGGCAGCTTATCCGGTGCAGCAGGTACTCAGATCCTGAGCTTTGATGGTGTTGAGATTGATATCGATGGAGCTGCTACGGACCAGATTTACCGGCTGTCACCAGTGCGTTATGGGGCAAGAGATCTGGATTCGGTTCTGACGGACCCTTCTGCCCTGGCTCTTGCCGCAGCAGGTGCTGGCGTGGCCGATAATTCTAACCTGCAGAAAATTCTTGAGCTTCAGAATGGTCGGCTGGTCGAGGGAGAACGAAGCCTGACCGAAAGCTATAGCCGATTTATTGGCGATATTGCGGTACAGACTTCTCAGGCGAAAACAGAGGCCGATGGCGGTAAAAAACTGTTTGAGCAGGTTGAAGCAAGCCGCAATGCCTACAGCGGTGTCAACCTGGATGAAGAGGCTGCCAACCTGATGCGCTTTCAGCAACTCTACGGTGCCAATGCTCAGGTTATTTCTGTGGCCCGGCAAACCTTTGATTCATTGCTCAGAATGTTCTGATCCAGACAGGGAGTCCAAAACATGCGTGTCAGCACCATCAACTTCAATAATATTATGCTCAGGGCTATGCAGGACAGTATGGCTAAACTGGCCATTACCAATGAACAGATGGCCGCTGGCAAACGTATCCTGCAACCCTCGGATGACTCCGTTGATACCGTAAAAATTCTTCAGATTAATAATGAAATAACCGCTATAGAGCAGTACGAAGACAACATTGATTCGGCCAGAAGAATGCTGGAGCAGCAGGATGTTTTGTACAGTAGTATGACGGATCAGTTGCGTCGTGCACGGGATATTATTTTGCAGGCCAGTAACGAAGTCCTGTCGGTTGAGGACTATAAGCCACTGGCAGAGGAGCTGGAAACGATCAGTGAATCTCTGTTGAGCCTGGCCAATTATCAGCAGTCCGATGAGCAATACTTGTTCTCCGGAACCCTGAGCACTCAGATGCCGGTTACGTTTGATGCAACCACCGGTGATTATTCGTACAGTGGCAATAATAACCTTCGCCAGGTCAATATCAGTGGCTCGGCTCAGGTGCCGGTTAATGAGTCGGGAGAAAATCTGTTTTTTGATTCAGCCATTACACCACCAGCAACAATGGATAGTATCTTTGATGCCTTGTCTGTTGCGGTGGCTGAACTGAGAGCTTCTGATCCTAAGACTGTTTTTAACTCCACAGAGGCAATGAAATGGGTTGATGCCACTCTGGAGCGGGTTGGAATCGCCCAGACCAAGGCAGGCAGTAATCAGACTGTGCTTGACCGGGTGGGTGACAGCCATGCCGATATCAAACTGATGCTGGAAAGCCTTCGTTCATCCCTTGAAGATGTTGATATGGCCAAGGCAGCTACCGATCTGGCCCACCAACAGACCGTCCTCAGTGCCAGTCAGCAGGTGTATGCCAACATCAAGCAGTTGTCGCTGTTCAATTATTTCTAACCGGTTATTTTTTTTAAAAAAATCCCCCACTTCAGAGAATTTAAGATTTTTTGACACCTTGCCGATTGGAGTTCTGAACCCATCACAGACGAGTGGTGACAAGCATGTCAGGAATAAATCGCACCGGGTCAAAAAAAGCAGCCAGCCCAATAATTGCTCAGCCTGCTGTCAAGAATGGTGCCAAAGCGGTTGAACCTCCTAAAGTCAATGACGATCGTCTCCGGTTGAGTGGTGAAGCCCAGAATATTGAAGAGTTGTTCCAGTCCCTTTCAGCGATAGATGAAATTGACCAGAAAAAAGTAGAGAGCATTCGTCAGGCCATTAAAAAAGGAGAGATGCCGGTCGATTATCAAATGCTGGCCAACAAAATTCTGGAGCTTTCCGATGACTTTGACGACCACCGAAAGGAGTGACCATAAGACGAGTGCTTACAGCGTTTCTCCTGAACAAAAGCTGTTGGATAATATTCGTGATGCACTGGCTTTAACCCGCAAACTGGAAGCGGTTCTGAGTAAAGCCCACAATCTGATGTTAGAAAGGAATATTAGCGCGTTAGAGACTCATCTTGAGACTCAGGTCAAACTACTGAACATGCTGCAACTGAATGCTTCCCTGCGAGAGCACTATTTGAAAGAAATGGGGCTGTCACCGGATAAGGTGGGTATGCGATCTTTTCTGCAAATGATACCTCTCACTCCTCAAACGGAAACCACACTGAAACAGTGGCATCAACTGGAAATAACAGCAGGCCGTTGTCGTACTCTGAATCAGGCCAACGGTAAACTGTTGAGTCGTCTGGCTGCCAGTACTAACCAGATTATTGATGTCGTTTTCGCCACTCAGGAATCTACGCCCTATAACCAGCAGGGCATCTGTGAAAGAAAGCTGGGCTGATCAGCATGTTGTTTTCCGATCATGCACGGCAACTACGGAAACTGTTGATTTTTGGCCTCGCCCTGTTGCTGGTTTCCCGGTCTTTAGCCAACCCGGTCAGAGAGTTCCCGCAGGAACTGAGTGACCATCAGTGGGAGCTGACGACTTCCCGTTTCCAGTGTCGTCTGGTTAGCAAAGTGACCGGGCTTGGCAATATCGTTTTGAATTCCGCTGCCGGAGGCGTGCATTATATCGCCCTGGAATCGGATGTGTTTATTAAAGAAGCCCGTCATATTCGTGTTGAGGTGCAACAAACACCCTGGCTTCATAGCCCTTATGTGAATGCTTTTGGCGATATTGAAGTAGAGCCGGAAAAACCGTTTGCAATGAAAGTTAATGTGGCCCGTGTCGTTGAAGACCTGCAACAGGGTCATCAGCTGGTTATTGAGATTCAGAGGGAAGCGGTTAACCCTGTTTTCATTAAAATGCCCGCCATGAATTTTCAAAAAACGGCAGCATCATTTTATCAGTGTTATGGGGCGTTACTGGCTCTGAACTATGAGCAGGCCAGAGAAACGATGATCTACTACCCTCCTGCAAGATCCCGCATAAGCCCCGAACGATTATCACACCTTGATGACCTGGCTACTTATATTCTGGTGGATAAAAGTATCGCCAATGTGACTATTGATGCTCACACAGATTCCTGGGGTGACAGGCTGGAAAATCTTCAGCTGTCAAAAATACGTGCCATTCGGGTGTTTAACTATTTGCGATCAAAAGGCATTGCCGAACAGCGTATTATTATGCGCTATCACGGTGACCGCTATCCTGTAGCCTCCAATCAGACCCTTGCCGGAAGAAATAAAAACCGACGGGTAAAGATTACCCTGAACCGCCGATAAATAATTCTGACAATAAATTGTCAGCTGAACAATATTTCACAGAACAACAGTGGATGGCGGCTCAATGGAAATCAAAGGTCTTAACCCGGATGCTCTCAGTGTACTCCTGAAGGACCGGCCTGCTCCGATTTTACCCTCCTCAATTGAATCTGAAGGCATGACGACGCCCGGTTTTGGCAATCTGTTGCAACAGGCCATTGACAAGGTGAATGGTCTGCAAAAAGAGTCCAGCAGCATGATGCACAAGATTGAAACCGGGGAAAGTGATGACCTCCTGGGCACCATGATTGCCATGCAGAAATCCAGTATTTCTTTTCAGGCATTGATGCAGGTCCGCAATAAGGCAGTGACTGCTTACGAAGACATCATGCGTATGCAGATTTAAGGTAGAAAAAGACCATGGCCGAATCAGAGTCAGAAAAAAAGACTGCCCCGGAGCAGACACCGGAAGAAAAAGAAGTGAAACCTGTACCGCGGGAAATGTTGGACAGGGTCACCGGGGTTCTGAGAAAGAATCGCAGCTATCAAGTAGCGCTGATGGTGTTGTTTGCTGTTTCTGTTGCCCTGATGTCGGTTTTCTGGCTCTGGTCGCAATCCCCCGATTATCAGCCACTGTATGGCAATCAGGAACTCTATGATGTGGCCAGTGTGGTCAATGTGCTGGAACAAAACAATATTGCCTATAAAATTCACCCTGCTTCGGGTCAAGTCATGGTGGATGCCGGACGACTCTCTGATGCCCGTATGCAGCTGGCAGTATCCGGCGTTCAGGCAAGGTCACCGGAAGGACTGGAAACGCTGGATGGGCAGGAAATCGGTACCAGCCAGTTTGTGGAAAATGTCCGTTACCGGCGCGGTCTCGAAGGTGAGCTGGCCCAGACGATTATCAGCTTGAAACCCGTTCGCAATGCCCGTATCCATCTGGCCCTACCCAAGCAGAGCAGCTTTATCCGTAAACAGGGAAAACCCTCAGCCTCGGTGTTTGTCGATCTGTTTCCGGGATACCGGCTAAACAATGAGCAGATTGAAGGCATTGTCAATCTGGTGGCTGCCAGTGTCGCCAACATGAATCGCAGCGATGTTTCGGTGATTGACCAGTCCGGCAAGTTGCTCTCTTCAGATGTTTTGTTGGGCAACAGCGCGCTCAGTGAAGCCAGTAAACAGCTGGATTTCAAGCGTCAGGTAGAAGCTCATTTTCAACAGCGTATCAGCGCCTTGCTCGAGCCTCTGGTGGGTTCTGCCAATTTCAGGGCGCAGGTCACTGCCAATGTGGATTTTGAGCGGGTGGTGCAGACTGTCGAGCAATATGAGCCCGGTGCTCCGGTGTTAAGAAGTGAGCAGGGCAAGGAAATGGTCAACACTGGCCAGGGAGCCGGTGGCATACCCGGTGCTCTCGCCAATCAGCCGCCGGAAGAAGAGGATCAGGCCCAGGCGGAGCAGAGCAGTAATACCCGGTCAGAGTTTGTCCGTAATTATGAAGTCGACAAAGTGATCAGGCAGGTGGCCAATCAGCAGGGCAGGGTACAGAAACTCAGCGTGGCCGTTGTTCTCAATGAATTGCCTGATGAAGCTTTGGGTATTGGCAACTGGGATCAGGCAAGAATTGCCACAATTCAACAAATGATCATCGATGCAACCGGCATTGACCAGGCCCGTGGTGATCAGATCAGCATTCACACCGCACCGTTTGTGCCAGTCACTCATGTTGAGCCTGTCGGACTGGCTTGGTGGCAGCAGCCGCAGGTACTTTATTATCTCAAATATATTTGCGGCACTTTGCTGGGCATTCTGGTGATTATGTTCCTTTTAAGGCCCATGATGAAACAGATCACTCTCAAGATGGAGGAGCCTATTGCATTACCTCATGCAATGTCAGCGGGAGATAATAACACCCAGTTCGACCAAAAAGGTAGGAAGGTGATATTTGATGACACCTTTGATCTTTTGCCTCCTGAGCTGGCAGATTTTGAAACCCAGGTGACTCAGATGCGAGAGCTGTCGTCGAAGGCGCCAGCCAGGGTGGCACAGGTGATCAAGCTATGGATGAACAGCTATGAGTGATAATCAAAGAGTTTTGCCATCAAGGCAGCCGACGCCTAAAGACATAGCCATTCTGCTGCTCAGTCTTGGGGAGAAAGGGGCAGCGCAGGTATTCAAACACCTTAGCCAGCGGGAAGTTCGACAGATCAGCGCGACCATGGCTACCATCGCACCCTTGAAAAGAGACCAGGTTCAGGAAGTGCTGGATCTGTTTTTCCATACCTATCGGTATGACAGTGCCTTGTCTGGTTCCTCAAAGGGCTACCTTAACAAAACCTTGAAACTGGCCTTAGGTGATAAAGAAGCTAAAGGTGTAATGGATTCTATTTTTGGCGGCGAGAGCAACAGTTTGGAAGCGATGAAGTGGATGGACTCGGGAACCATCACCGAACTGATTGTTGATGAGCACCCACAGCTTCAGGCAGTGGTATTGACCTACCTGGGAGCCACCCAGGCCACCGACGTATTAATGCGCCTGCCAGCCAAGAATCACCAGGATCTATTATCACGAGTCGCCCGATTGCAGGAATTACATCCGTCCATTATTGAAGAACTCAACATTATATTTGATGCCAATATCGGCAAAATGAGCACCAGCCAGAATACCACCGTCAGTGGTCTTCGTCAGGTGGCCGATATTATGAACCGAATGAACGACACTTCGGTGCAGAGTCTGTTGGGGTACTTCAAGGAGCAGGATAAGAAACTGGCTGAGCAGATTGAACAACAAATGTTCCTCTTTGAACACCTTATGCGTCTGGATGAAGATGCACTGCGTAAGGTTATGGCAGAGGTCAGCCAGGATATTCTGGCCCTGGCTCTCAAGGGGGCTGCCCAGGAGATGGTTGATGCCATTGTCGGCACCATGACCAAGCGAAGTTCCAAATTCCTGCTTGAAGATATCGAAAACCTTGGTGCGGTCCGCGCCAGTCAGGTTCAGTCGGCCCGTAATGATGTGCTGCGGGCAGCGCGACAGCTGGCTGCATCCGGTGAGATAGAGCTGATCTTTAATGATGAGGACGAGATGATCGGGTGATGCACAGCAATGCTCACCCCTTTTTTCATACTATTGGAAACAGGTTGGTTCATGACAAACAGACAAAAAATATGGCAGCCTGAGACAGCCGCCTTCAAACGGTTTCTCTTTCCGGTTCACCAAAAGTCAGGTGAAGCTCAGGTTTCAGAGACCCATCAACAACCCGAACCTGATATTTCCCAACCTGTCGACAGGGTTCAGAATACAGTAGCAACACCGCCGGAAGCCATTGAGCCTTCTGCAGAAGTTTTGCAGAGTGCCCTGAAGCAGGGGATTGAACAAGGCTATGCCAAAGGCGTGGAAGAAGGCCGCCGAATGGGCTTTGAAGAGGGCAGGGAACTGGGGGTTAAAGAAGGCGGGCGTATTGCTACTGAGGAGCAGAAAAAACTGGTGTCCCTGCTACGCAAGGAAATGTCTGAATTTCGTTCTGGTAGCCGTTATGGCGGTGACGAAAAGATCAGCTGGCTGGGTAAAGTAATAGAAGAAACCTGTCGTCAGGTGGTACGACGGGAATTGATGACCGCTCCGGATCAGATTGTCTCCGTCATCAGGGAAACGCTGAGTATCATGCCTGAGGATGCTCAGTACACCATCCATGTAAATCCGGTCAATGCCGAACTGCTGAAACAACTCAAGCCTGATTTTGGTGCCGCCTGGCAGGTGGTCGAAGATCAGGAATTGGCAATGAGCGATTGCCGGATTATTTCCAGCCAGACCGAAGCAGAAGCACGAATGGAATCCCGGCTGGTGGAGTGCCTGGATATTATTCGTGAAAACTTGCCTGCCGCCATGGAGGACGCAGGTTAATGTCTCTTCCTGATGATCTGATTCAAAAACTGAAGACCGTACCGGTTGCCAAATTATCCGGCAAGATATCCGCCATAAAAGGTCTGCTTCTGGAAGCCCAGGGGTTACGATTGCCCGTTGGTCAACTTTGCCATATCAATATGCGCAGTGGTCGCCAGGTAGAGGCCGAAGTGGTTGGCTTTGACGGTGCCAGCCAATTTCTGATGCCCCTTTCAACCACCATGGAAGGCTTGGCTGCCGGAGACAAAATTATTCCCGTTTCTCTCAACCACACCATGCCAGTGGGGGAAGAGCTGTTAGGGCGGGTGGTGGATGCTATGGGTAAGCCGCTTGATGCCAATGCCCTGAGTTTATCAGGTCGAATCTCAATTCATTCCTCGCCCCTTAATCCGATGGCCAGAAGGCCGGTGGATGAACCTCTGGAAGTGGGCGTAAGAGTGATCGACAGTCTGCTGACGTTAGGAAAAGGGCAAAGAGTTGGCTTGTTTGCTGGCAGTGGCGTTGGCAAAAGCACACTGATGGGCATGATGACCCGTAATACCCGGGCGGATGTAACGGTTGTGGGTTTGATCGGTGAACGCAGTCGTGAAGTAAAGGAGTTTGTGGATCAGATTCTGGGCATGGAAGGTCGGGAAAAGGCCGTTGTGGTGGCTTCCCCCGGCGATGAATCGCCCGTCCGCAGAATTCGTGCGGCACTCTATTGTCATCAAATTGCCGAGTATTTCAGGGACCAGGGCAAAACGGTTCTGCTGCTGATGGACTCCCTTACCCGTTATGCCCAGGCTCACCGTGAAATCGCACTGGCTGTGGGTGAGGCTCCGGCAGCGAAAGGTTTTCCTCCTTCGGTCTTCAGTAAGATTCCAATACTGCTGGAGCGTGCCGGAACGGGAGTGGGTGAAGGTTCAGTCACCGCTATCTATACCGTACTGGCAGAAGGTGATGATATGCAGGAGCCGGTGATAGACACTGCCCGCTCTATTCTTGATGGACATATTGTGCTCAGTCGTGAACTGGCAGAAAGAGGTCATTTCCCGGCCATTGATCTGGAAGCCTCCATCAGCAGAACCATGTCTCAGCTCATCACAGAAGAACATGAGCAGTGTGCCCAGGCGTTCCGACGCTATCATGCCCGGTATAATGAGTTCAGAGAACTTATGGCTATCGGGGCTTACAAACCCGGAGCAGATCCTGAACTTGATAAAGCCATTGAACACCGTCCCCAGATGGAGCGTTTTCTCCAGCAAAGCCGTTATGAACAGGTTGATCTCTCTGGCAGCATTGAACAACTGATACATATCTGGCGGTCTGATCAGGTGGTTACCTCATGAGCAAGTCTCAGCGTCTGGAAAAAGCTCAGTCAGCACTGGAAAAAAAGAGCCAGTTCACGGAAAGAGAAAAGCAGCACGCTGAGCAGAGCCTGGCTGTTCTCAACACCCAGAAGCAGTTATTAAATGATGCCCACAAATCCTGCGACAATGCTCCGGGAGAAAAACTGTCATCACTGTCCTGCTGGGGTCGCAGTCAATTTGTTGAATTGCTTACCGATGTTTCGGTTTTGCTGGAAGAGAAGATAAAAGCAGAGTCTGGAAATCTCGAACACATTAACCAACGGCTGGCAGAAGAACGCAGAATGACCAGCGGCGTTGAGCATTTAAAAAACAAAGAAACCGAAAAACAGCAGCAAAAACAACTTCGGGATGAACTTCAGGAGACCGATCGACTGTTGCAGCAATCCCCTCGCTCCCCTCGCTAATTCTGACTTGCGTGTCTCTGTGCAATCTTTCAATGTCTGCTATGCTCATGGCTCCTTCAATAAAAACGGGTAGTACCTATGTCACTAGAAGCAAGAGTTATCAAGCTTGAGCAAAAGGTTGAACACCTTGAATACGCTTTCCACGAAAGCAGCAAAATTATGGAAGCGACTCACGGTGTTGTCTCTCTGATCCTCAATGAACAACGTGAGAAGTTCAAAGCGGTTGACCAGCGTTTCGACAAAAGCGAAGAACTTTTGATCCAGATTGTGAACCACCTGGCCGGCAAGTAAAACGCCACCTAATAACAAAATCCAGTGGATTGCCCGTTGGCAACCACTGATTTAAAGGTTAACCTGATGCTTCATAAGGTACTTTATGCAGGGAAGCATCCATGCCGCCTTTCATATTTCATCTCAGGCCGATTTTCAGATCGTCCATAGTCATCGCCTCGCTATTTTCGTCCCATAGTTTTTCTGATACCCACCTCGCAAAGGATATTGAACGCAGAGTTTATCAATCGGTTGAAAAGGAAGTGGCCAGTTTTATTCAAACGATTCCCGGTGCCCGCTATGAACTCAGCGTTCGCCCTCTTTCCGCCAGTAAATCCCGAAGAACCTGTGAAGGAAATCTATCTGTTTCCGAAGATTTCGGGACTCGTCCGCCGGTAGGAGTCGTCAAACGAACCGTAGAATGCCCCGGGGAGTGGCGAATGACCGTGATGGCGGACAATAAAATTTTGCTGCCCGTTATTCACAGTGCCCGCGCCCTGACCAGGGGGCAGAGATTGACCGGGGAAGTGCTTCAGCTGCGGGAAGTCGATTACAGCCGATTGAGGGGGCAGTATTTTACTGAAATCAATGAAATCAGTGGCAGAGTCATTAAACGCAGCATTGGCGCTCAGACATTGATTTCAGCCAATATGCTGGAAAAAGATTATGTGATTCGCAAGGGAGCCATCGTCCAGATTATTGCCGGTGGGAATGGCTTGCAGGTTTCCATGTCTGGCGTTGCTCTGGATGATGGCGAACTGCACGAAACGATACGGGTAAGAAACCGGTCTTCTGGCAAAATTGTGCACGCAGAAGTGATTGATTCCGGAAAGGTTCGAATTCACCGTTAATTTTTTGTTGAATACAGCAATCAGCGTCTGATTAGGTGATTTATCAAAAAATTAACGAATCAGCAGATGATTTAGTCAATAACGATTAAATTAACCCTGTCAGAGAATGATTTTATGAGCCGCGACATCGTTCATGCCCTTATTCCGGGCACGCTACAGAGTAAAAACTGGTATCAGGCTTACCTGGTTCTGCTGGGGCAGCTCTTTGCCTGGGCAAGATTGTCTGAACTGGAGTTTTTGCCAGAGCAGGAACTGCCAGACAATCATGCGGAACTTGAGCCGCTGTTCAGAACAATCGGGCAGAAAAAAGTAGCGGGGGCATTTGCCAATGTTGACCAGTCTCTCTGGCAAACAGCCTGGCAACAGGGCGATGAATTACTTGGGCAGATCCCAAGCGATGAAATTACCCGGGCCTGCCACTCAGTGATGACTGCAAAACGGCACAATCTACTGAAATACAATGAGATTCCTTTGGCCTTGCAACGTCGCTCCAAACCCCTCTCCTCGGCATTGCCCGAAGCCATGGGTGAATTGCTGGAGGCATTGTCCGGCTCAGGTGGCAGTTGCTACCTGCCTAATGCCAATAGCTTTATGCTGGGGGCGGATCTGGCACTTGCCGGTCAGGTGTATTCCGAGCAGCCTGCTATCAGCACTCTGGATGCTTTAAGTGTGCTGATTAATCCGGATATTCATATTGCCCAGGGGCATCCGGTGCTTGAGCCTGCTTTTTTTACATCGGGCCAGCTGCAAAAGTTTGATCATGGGGTGGGTCTTCTGACAGCCGACCACCGTTATAAAGTCAACGAAGTCAGGGATATTTTCCAACGGCTGGATACCCAGGTTCGCAGTGAAGAAATGTTGTTTATCCGGCATATGTTCTGGCGTTGTTCCGGGCAGGTGGTTATTGCTGTGCCAGGGCGGTTTTTACAGAAAAATACCGAGCAGCATATTGCCTTTCGTCGTTGGTTATTAAAACAAAACAGGCTGCACGCTATTATTAAACTGCCTAAAGGACTGCTACCCGGACGGGCTACGCCTCTTTACGTGCTGGTAGCAAAACGACAGGTTACTGATAATGTGTATTTGATAGACGCCAGTAGCGATTACTTCAAAGCCACTCCTGTGCGGAAGAAGGGGACGGCCAAAATCCAGCTGAATAATGTGGATGTCATTCTTGAACAAATGAACGAGGATAGCGCAAGCCCTCGTTTTTCTAAAAAACTGGATAAAAAGGCGCTGATTCAGGGGAGCGTTATTCTCGACCCCGGACATTATTGCGCTGATATTCGACGCATTGATTTACTGGGTAAGCCGGTGGCGGCCAGTTATTTAGAGACACTGGTTGATATTATAAGAGCCCAGGCCCTACGCGATATTCATCTGGAAAAACAGGTGTTTCTGGAAGTCACAGCCAATGATATCAATGAGGCTGGAGAGATTGAGCAGCCTGCAAAAGAAATTCATGTTGATGAAAAAGGGCTGAAGCGCGCAAAACAACAATTACTGCAACCAGGCGATGTCCTGCTGGTTATTAAGGGGCAGGCGGGACGAATTGCCATTGTACCGGATGTCTGTGGCTTAAACTGGGTGGCCAATCAGTCCTTTGTTATTTTACGACTGAAGCAAAATACCTATCTCAACAGCTCCATTGTGTTGTTCCGGTTCCTGCGCTCGCAAACTGGCAAGGCGTTAGTCGATAGTATTTGTACCGAAAGTCAGGTGCCGTTTATTCACGGAAATGATTTAAAGCAACTTCCTATTCCCGAGTGGTCTGCCTTTGAACAGCAGCAGGCAGAACAGTCTCACAGGGAAATTCTTAAACTCTATGCCCAGGTTCGGTTTATTCGTGATAAAGCCCGGATGATAGAAGATGAGCTGCTAAAAGAAGCTTGATGCCAGGGTGCCCATAATCATGGCCCAGCCGTCTACCAGAACAAACAGCATCAACTTGAAAGGCAGCGAAATCATCTGGGGCGACAACATAATCATACCCATGGCCATTAGCACACTGGCAACCACCAGATCAATCACCAGAAAGGGAATGTAGATAACAAAGCCAATTTGAAAGGCGGTTTTCAATTCACTGGTCACAAAAGCGGGAATGGCGATGGAAAAAGGGGTTTCCGCAACATTTAGCGGTGGTGTTATATCGGCAATTTGATAAAACAATTCCAGGTCCGTATCCCTGGTCTGGCGCAGCATAAACTCTTTGACCGGAATGCCCGCCTGTTTTATAGCCTCCATCAGGGTCAACTGTTCATCCAGATAAGGTTCAACCGCCTCGGTATAAACCACCCCAAACAAGGGTTGCATCACAATCAGGGTCAGTGCCAGTGCCATCCCCAGTAACACCTGAGTGGGTGGTGTTTGCTGTAAGCCCAGCGCCTGACGCAGAATAGCCAGAACAATAATAATCCGGGTAAAAGACGTCATCATCAACAGCGCGGCAGGAATAAAACTCAGGGCTGTCATCAGAATCAAAATCTGAAGACTGGCGCTGTATTCCTGTGAATCACCGTCACTGGTGACCGTCAATAATGGCAACCCCTCCTGCCCCCAGCTGAGCGGGGAAATCAGGAGCAGAGGCAGGCCGGCATAGATCAGCAACCTCATAGCTGCGGTCAGGCCAGTTTTTTCAGACGTTCAGATTCGCTGATGACATCCAGCAGGCGAATGCCGTACTTATCATTGATCACCACCACTTCGGCATAGGCGACCAGGGTGCCATTGACTTTGACTTCCAAAGGCTCGGAGGCTTCTTTCTCCAGCTCAACAATTGAGCCTTTATTCAGGTGCATTAGCTCACCAATGTTTATTTCGGTGCTGCCCAGTTCCAGAGACAGTGTTACAGGAATATCAAGAATCATACCCAGGTCACTGACTGACTGCGGCAGGTTGTTTGTGTCTTCTATCCCCCTGTGGTTGGTTTCTGACTCCAGACTGTCCTGAAGACTGACACCGTCACCAGCAGGTTGTGGCGAAGTTATTTCCTGCTCATTTTCATTTTCTTCATTGCTCATAGAGGTTTTTCCTCGGGCTTTTTGACCTCTGTCTATTCTTTCTGAGGTGTATACAGAGACTTAAGAATTTTCATGGCCAGCATATTATTTACAGTGCAAACGTCAGCACGGTAGGCTGGAATGCCAGCGAATTTGACAGTGACACTGCTGGGGATATCTGCCTGAATGATCTGTCCGGCTTTTAATCTCAAGACATCGCGAAGACTCAACTTCAATTCACATAAACGGGCAGAGACTTCTAAAGGGGCCTGCATAACCCCGGCCAGCATGTTGCGTTGCCAGGCGGGGTCCTGTTCTGTGAGTTTAAAGGCCTGCAACTTTTCTCTGACGGGTTCCAGGGCCTGATAAGGCATGATGATATGAAATGGGCTTTCTGTTGAGCCAAGTGAAATGGTGAAGCGACTCAACAGGATAATCTCAGTATCTGAGCGAAAAATAGTAGATATGGGGCGGTTGTGATTTTCAGCAAGGCGTATCTTGAAGGACAGGATACTGCTCCAGGCTTCGGTCTGATCATCCGCTGCAGATTGCAGCAGGCGTTCCATAATGCGAATCTCGGCGTTGGTCAGTTCTTCTTCATGTTGTCTGTTAAACTCGCCGGTACCATTGAAAAAAATGTCTACGAGAGAATATAAAAGGGGTGTCTCTACGGCCATGAAGCCAGCACATTTCAGTGTCGTAGAGCGATAGATGTACTGCAGGTCAGGTATATTTTCCTGATGCAGATAATCACCGATTTGCAATGAGTCTACAGACTCAAAATTAATGTCCACCGGACGACGAAAAACAGCGCTGAGACTGTGGCGAAATAACTGAGTAAAGCGTCGGTAGATCAGTTCCAGTGTTGGCAAAAGGTCATGAATCTTATAATCCGGGTTTGTCAGATCATAAGTGGTCAGATCCTCGAATTTCGAAGGCGGGTGAATCCGGCCACCCTTCGATTCAGCTGATAGGCTGGATTCGTTATTGTCTGATAAAGATTTCCGTTCCATGGGAAATTCCATATAACTGGCTTATCACCAGATAATTCTTGTTATTAAAAACATACCGTTATTAGCTGATAAAGACAATCAGCCAATTTTACCAACCACAATGACGTCTTTATTTTCAGGGATTTCATTAAACGACAACACATACATACCCTCAGTACATAAACGAGCGTATCTGGCCATAGCCGGGCGCAGTGATGCATTGACCAGCATAACAGGCACTTTTCCTTCCGCTGCAAGGTTGGCAGAAACTTCTGGCATTTGCGTCTGCAGTTGCTCCGCAATCCGGGGTTCAAGTGGCAGTGTGTCGGGGGAGAAGTCATTGCTCTGACGAGCCTGCTGGTAACTTTGCATAATGACCTGCTCCAGTTCTGAGCTCATGGTGACCACCGGGATTTCAGGGGTGTTGCCCACCAGGTTCTGAATAATGCTGCGACGCAGGGCAATACGAACTTCAGAGGTCAGCAAGTGAGTTTCTGTAATCCGTTCAGACGATTCCAGCAGGGTGCTGGCAATGGTTTGAATATCGCTGACGGACACATCTTCAATCAGCAAATCTCTGAGTATTCGGGAAAACACGCTCATAGAGAGCTTTTTGGGAATAAGGTCTTCTGCCAGTTTGGGGGAATAGTGAGTCAGCTTATCCAGCAGTTGCATCACTTCATCATGGCCAAGCAGCTCACTGGCGTGTTCATCAATAACTTTATTAAGGTGGGTAGCGATCACTGTGGCAGCATCAACCACCGTGTAGCCAAGTCCGACCGCATGTTCCCGCTCTGTGGTTTCAATCCAGAGTGCTTTCAGTCCGTAGGCAGGCTCTGAAGTTTCAATGCCATTGATCTCGCCAAACACTTCACCGGGATTGATGGCTAATAAACGCATGGGTTCAATCTGGCCTTCGGCGACAATGACACCCTTAAGCAATATGTTGTAACTGTCTGGTTTCAGGTTCAGGTTGTCTTTTACATGCACGCTGGGTATCAGGAAGCCCAGCTCCCGGGATTGGGTTTTGCGAATGCCTTTCAGTTGAGTGAGCAATTGTGCGCCCTGTTTTTCATCCGCCAGAGGAATGAGTTTATAACCCAGCTCAAGTCCCAGGGTGTCCACCGGTGGAATATCTCCCCAGGAGTAGGGCGTTTCATGTTGGTCTTCTGCGCTGGCTTGAGAAGGGCCGCTTTCAGGCTCATCCTTTTGCCGTTTGCTGGTCCACCAGGCCAGAAACGCCACCATTAAGCCGAGACTGATAAAGGGGACATGGGGCATACCGGGAACAATGCCTATCACCACTAAAATCATGGCAGTCAGGCCCAACGCTTTCGGAGAAGAAAACATCTGCTCGGAAACCTGGTGGCCGACATCCGCCGATTCAGAAACACGGGTTACCATAATCGCCGCAGAGGTAGAAAGCAGCAGCGATGGAATCTGGGCAACCAGACCGTCACCGATCGTCAGCAGAGAGTAAACAGCAAAGGCATCTCCAGCGGACAGCCCCTGACCCAGGGTGCCTATCAGCATGCCACCAATAATATTAATGGCAAGAATCAGCAGGCCAGCCACGGCATCGCCCCGGACAAACTTGCTGGCACCATCCATTGAGCCATAGAAGTCTGCCTCCCGACGTACACTTTCCCGGCGGTCATGAGCTTCCTGCTGATTAATAACACCCGCATTCAAGTCTGCGTCGATGGACATCTGCTTGCCTGGCAAAGCATCCAGAGTAAAGCGGGCGGTCACTTCAGAAATACGACCAGCGCCTTTCGTCACCACGACAAAGTTGATGATTACCAAAATAAAGAACACCACCAGACCAACAACGTAACTGTTGCCAATCACCACCTCACCAAAGGATTGGATCACCTTTCCGGCAGCGCCATTACCGGTGTGTCCATTGAGCAGCACTACTCTGGTCGATGCCACGTTCAGAGCGAGACGCAACAGAGTGGAAACCAGCAGGATGGTTGGAAACACGGCAAACTCGAGAGGCCGAAGCGTGTAGATACTGACTAATAAAATGAGCAGCGACAGGGCAATGTTGAAGGTAAAAAATACATCCAGCATAAAAGGCGGCATTGGCAGTGTCACCATGCCAAGAGTCATCAGAACGATCAGTGGAATCCCGATATTCAGGTTGCCGCTTTTGGGCGACATCATGTGTAGCAGACGTTGAGCTTCCTTGATCATTGTGCCTTTTTATCCCATTTTTCCCGGAAGGCGCGGGGAACTTCCGGAGTTGGTAAATCGGGTGCCTTGCTTTTGCGTCCGGCCTGAAAGTCATTCAGGTGATGGACGTAGGCCAAAACCTGGGCCACTGCTAAAAACAGGTCGTCGGCAATTTCCTGATTCAACTGTGTCGTATAATAAATCACCCGGGTTAGCGTTGGTGACTGTACCACTGGCTTATTATATTCCCTCGCTACTGCACAGATACGCAAGGCTACCCGGTCAACACCTTTTGCGACAACATAGGGAGCCCTGGCTTTATCCAGATCGTACTTCAGGGCCACTGCAAAGTGTGTTGGATTGGTGATGATGACATCCGCTGAAGGAACGGCCTGCATCATTCTGCGCCCGGCAATTTCCTGTTGCTTTTCCCGCAGTTTTGAACGAAGCTCTGGCTGACCTTCAGCTTCTTTCATTTCATCACGCATTTCCTTGTGTGTCATGCGCAGTTTTTTTATGTGGTTCCATCTTTGAAAAGGCACATCAATAAAACAGATCAACAGCAGGGCGGTCACCAGAATGGCGAAGGCCATGGCCGCATGATGGAGCCCCTCTGATATTGCCTGAATGATTGGTAGCCGGTTCAACCAGAGCATCTCCCGAAAGAACCATTGGTGAATGAGCCAGAGCGAAAAAGACAGTAGCAAGATTTTGGCGATGGACTTGAGCAACTCAATCATGGAGTTGGCAGAAAACATACGTTTAATGCCTTTGAAAAAGCTGATGCGCTCAGCCTTGGGTTGTAACTGTTTGTTTGAGAATATCCAGCCTCCCAAAGCCGCTGAAGCGGCGATTGAAGCCAGAATGACAAACAGCGCAAAAGGCATCAAACCGGAGAACCCCTGAGTCATACTGATGGCCAGGTGCTCTGTCAGCCAGCTTTCCTGACGCAGTGCGTCTTTTTCAAAGCTGAAGCTTTTGTGCATCACCTGTACCAGCCGGTCACGAATTAATCCGCCACTGACCCATAAAGCACCGAGCGTTGAAGCCAGCAGAGCAAAAGTGACCAGCTCCCGGGATCGGGGAACCTGGCCTTCGTCACGGCTCTTCTGAAGCTTTCGTTCTGAGGGTTCTTCTGAGCGTTCGCCGGAATCGGGTTGTTCTGCCATCTTAAAATACCTAAAGAACCAGGGATCGTAGAAGGTCCAGAACAGTCTGGGTAAATCGTATGAAGACACCGTTCAGGGTGGAACTGATCAGCATCAGGATAAAAATGCCCGCCAGCATGGTCAGGGGAAAGCCCAGGCTGAAAATGTTGAACTGCGGAGCCGAGCGGTTCATCACACCAAAGGTAAACATGACAATTAATAAAGCCACAATGGCGGGTAGCACCATTAGCAGTGCACTGGCAAACATCCAACCGCCCAGGGCCGGCAGTTGGCCAATAGCCAGCTGGCTGATATGAAAGGGCGCAATGGGAAGGGTATTAAAACTTTCTACAACAATAGAAATGACCACCAGGTGTCCATCCACCGCCAGAAACATCAGAAAACTCAATAGTTGGAATACCTGGCTGATTACCGGAATCTGGGCGCCGTTCATCGGATCAAACATCACCGCCATACCCAGTCCCATCTGTAAAGAGAGCATCTGACCGGCGGAGGTGAAAATAGCGAAATAGATTTGCAGTACCATGGCCATTACAAGACCAATAGCCAGCTGTTGTACTGTGATCAACAGACCGGTACTTGAGAGTGGCTCTACTGCCGGAACTGCAGGCAACATGGGAGCAACAATAATGGTGATGGCCATCGCCAGAATTACCCGAATTCTCGGTGCCACCACCTGACTATTCATAATGGGCATGGCCAGAAACAGGGCTCCGATACGGAAAAACGGCCAGAGGTACTGACCAATCCAGCCCACCACCTCGGAGAAAGTCACCATCGGCATCAGGCCAGCATCTCGGGAATAAAGTCATAAAGTCGGCGAAACAGATCCATAAACTCCTGAATCAACCAGGGCCCCGTCAGGCCAATGGTGACCAGTGTTGCCAGCAAACGGGGGAGGAAACTGAGGGTTTGTTCATTGATTTGAGTTGCCGCCTGAAGGGTACTGACCACCAGGCCAACCAGCAGTCCGGGCATGACAATCACCGATACCATCAGAACAATAAGAGTCAGCGCATCACGAAAAAGGTCTGCCACAACTTCCGGTGTC
This sequence comes from Endozoicomonas sp. 4G, assembly GCF_023822025.1. Lineage (NCBI taxonomy): Bacteria > Pseudomonadati > Pseudomonadota > Gammaproteobacteria > Oceanospirillales > Endozoicomonadaceae > Endozoicomonas > Endozoicomonas sp. 4G. The sequence goes on from NZ_CP082909.1 coordinate 313,604, forward strand.
ATGGGGTTTCCCCTGAACAGGTTTTTAAATAAATGCTTTGTAGATATATAAGAACATTTTTTTACTTTAAAAACGACTTAAAAAAATGACAACTCTATTTAATAAATTCACAAGCTCTTCCGAGTGGTATTTATCAACAGGCAGTACGTTGAAGTCATCAAGCGATTAAAACCTTGAATAGGAATCAAGAAAATGGCAATGACCGTAAATACTAACATCTTCTCCCAGAATGCTCAGCGCAATTTGGCCAGGACTGAGGTAGGCCTTCAAACGGCAATGCAGCGTTTGTCTTCGGGTATGCGTATTAACAGCGCTAAGGATGATGCTGCCGGTTTGCAGATTGCGAATAAAATGCAGGCACAAATTGGTGGACTTGGTGTCGCTATCCGTAATGCCAACGATGGCATCTCCATGGCCCAGACTGCTGAAGGTGCCATGAGTGAGATCACCAACTCTTTGCTGCGTATGAGGGACCTGGCACTTCAGGCCTCCAGTGGCACCTATGAGGCGGCTGATATAAGCGCTCTGCAAGCTGAATACGATGCTCAACTCGCTGAGATTGGCCGTATTGCCGCCACCACTGAGTTTAACGGGACAACCGTTCTTGGCGCAGGTGCCGTCGAAATTGCCGTTGATTACACCGATGCTACCAGCAATAACGTAACGCTTAACTTTACGGCGGTTGCGCTGACGGCTGTTACCTTTACCGATGCCACTACCGCTAAGGCAGCAGTAGGTGCACTGGATGCAGATATTGCCTCCTATGATGCGGTCCGGGCCAGCTTGGGTGCGGCGCAAAACCGACTGACCACGACTGTCAATAACCTTGCCAATATCCGTGAAAACCTGACGGCCTCCAGAAGCCGCATCATGGATACTGATTTTGCTGCCGAAACAGCGAATCTGAGTAAGTATCAGGTTATGCAACAGGCGGGTACTGCGGTGTTGGCTCAGGCTAACGCTATACCTCAGAACATTCTGTCACTGTTGCGTTAATCGTCTCAGGAAAGTTTGTAATATTTGTTCAGCTTCAATGCGGATGGTTTTTGTGGGAGCCAGCCTGCTCCCATTATTTATGAAGCTGTTTTGTTATTCAGTCGTGTTTCGCAAAGCGGTGTCGGCTGAATAGAGTCAAAGCCTTGTACAGGAGTTAAGAAAATGGCAATGACCGTAAATACTAATATTTTTTCCCAGAATGCTCAGCGCAATTTGGCCAGGACTGAGGTGGGACTTCAAACTGCAATGCAGCGTTTGTCTTCGGGTATGCGTATCAACAGTGCCAAGGACGATGCTGCCGGTTTGCAAATTGCGAATAAAATGTCAGCACAAATTGGTGGGCTTAGTGTTGCTATCCGTAACGCTAATGATGGTATCTCAATGGCTCAGACTGCTGAAGGCGCAATGAGTGAGATTACTAACTCTATGTTGCGTATGAGGGATCTGGCTTTGCAGGCCTCCAGTGGCACCTATGAGACGGCTGATGTTAATGCTCTGAAAGCTGAATACGATGCTCAGCTGGCTGAGATTACCCGGATTAGTGCAACCACTGAGTTTAACGGTAAAACAGTCATTGGTGCCGGTGCCATAGAAGTTGCGGTTGACTACACCGATGCTACCTCCAATAACGTAACGCTTAACTTTGCTGCGGTTGCGATGACCGCTGCCACCTTTACCGATGCCGCTACAGCGAAAACGGCAGTGGCTGCACTGGATGTAGATATTGCCGCTTATGATGCGGTCCGGGCCAGCCTGGGTGCGGCTCAAAACCGACTGACCACGACCGTCAATAACCTTGCCAATATCCATGAGAATCTGACGGCCTCCAGAAGCCGTATCATGGATACTGATTTTGCGGCAGAAACAGCGAAACTGAGTAAGTATCAGGTTATGCAACAGGCGGGTACTGCGGTGTTGGCTCAGGCTAATGCTATACCCCAGAACATTCTGTCCCTGTTGCGTTAATCGCTTCAGAGCAGTTTAGTCAGCTTGAATGCTGATGGTCTTTGTGGGAGCCAACCAGCTCCCATTTTTTATGGAGCTGCCTGTTATTCAGTCATGTTTCCCAAAGCGGTGCCGACTGAATAAAAGCAACAATTAATCAGAGGCTGATTATGTTCAGTTTGAATGGCATCTACTCAGGGCTCGATGTGACCGCCATGGTGGACGCTTTGGTGGAAGCCGAGCGTGCTCCGGCAGAAAGCCGTTATGCCCGCAGAGAGCAGGCTTATAACGTAGAACTGTCTGCTGTTGGTCAGCTACAGTCTGCCCTGGATGAACTTAATACCCAGTTAACAAGCCTGAACAGTGTCAGCAAACTCAGCCCCAGAGAAGGTAGCAGCAGTCATGAGTCAGTCTTGAGTGCAACGGTTTCCAGCAGTGCTGTGGCAGGGAATTATCAGTTTTATGTGGATCAGCTGGCCACTCATCATCAGGCGGTATCCAATGCTGTTGCTTCAGATGCCACTATCGGTGCCGGAACGGTCAGTTTATCGGTTAACGGTCAATCTTTTTCTGTGGTGGTTGAACCAGGCAAAGAGAGCCTGGCGGATTTACGTGATGCCATAAACAGCGCTACCGATAACTCCGGAGTGCAGGCCACGATTATTAATGAAAACGGTCAGCAACGCCTGATGCTTAATAGTGAGGAATCCGGAGCAGCAAACGCCATAACGGCAGACTTTAGTGGCCTTTCCGGCGGATCAGCAGCCCTGGGATCATTGACTGACTTGCAGGTGGCCGCTGATGCCATCGTCAGGTTTGGTTCAGGCGCTGCTGCAATCACGGTCACTTCCTCAGATAACCAATTGGAAAATCTTATTGATGGCGTCACGCTTGATTTAAAAGCCGTCAGCTCAGACCCGGTCACCGTGAATGTTTCATTGGATAAAGACAATGTTAAAGAGTCCATGCAGGGTTTTGTGGATGCCTGGAATGAGCTCCAGTCCACCCTTGACACGCTGACCGATTACAACGGGGCAACTGCGGGACCTCTTAATGGTGATGCCCAGACCCGGACTATTGCGAACCAATTAAGAAGTGTACTCAGCTCTTTATTTGGTGAAGATGGCGACCCATTCAGAACCATTGGACAACTGGGGTTGAAAACCACCGAAGACGGTTCGTTAACTCTGGATACCGAAACTTTGGATGAGGCTTTGGCTAACAACTTTGATGAAGTAGCGCAGGTGCTGGCGGGTGAAGATGGTTTAATGAGTCGGCTTGAAGAGGTTCTTGCAACGCATCTTGGCAGTGACGGAACACTTGAAACTCGTGAAGATCGGATTGAAGAAGGCCTGAGTGATATTGAAGACGATCGTGCTGGACTGGAGCTGAGGCTGGAACGAATCCGTAGCTATCATCAGAGGCAGTTCCTGATGATGGAAACAATTCTGGCATCATTCAGTGGCACCAGTGAGTGGCTCACCAACAGCCTGCAAAACAATAATTCCTGATCACGGAGAGATTTATGAAGAAAAAAGGCCTGGGTGCTTATCAAAAACAGGAAAAAGCGGGTGTTGAAGTCTCTGATTCTGTCCAGCTGGTGGGTGTGATGTTTACCAAGCTGATGGACAACCTGGCTAAAGCAAGTCATTACATTGAGCGAAAAGACCTGACCAATAAGTCTGATCGCCTCTCCCTTTCCGTCGAAATTCTAATGGTACTGGAACAATCTCTGGATTTTGAAAAAGGTGGTGACCTGGCCAGTAATCTTCAATCGTTATACCTCTATTGTATGAGGCGTTTGACTGAGGCCAATAAAGATAATGATGTGACCGCAATCAGTGAAGTGATGGGATTATTAAAAGAAATACAGGAAGCCTGGGCTCATATTTCTGCACCTCAAGTTGCGACTGCAACGATCCAGTAGTAGAGAGGCTTGAATGGAAAACCAGGCGCTACCCGCTTTTTCGTTGTTATCACTATTGAGACCGGTGCCATCGGTTGATGGTGCTCAACCCCGGGTTATGGCATCAGCCCAGGCCCTTAACACTTCCTCAGATTTTGCCTTTGAAAACATTCTTCAGCAGTTTGCCCTGACAGAATCTGCACCGGCAGAGTTTGTTGCTTTGGGGCTGGCATCTACAGAGTTGACACCCGCAGAGTTGACACCTGCTGATTGGCAGGCAACACCCGATTTACTGGCGATAAGCCCTGACGCTTCCGGGCTGATAAAGCATTTTCCTGTTACCGACTTACCAGCACTAATAAGAGAGACAAAATCTGAACAGGCAGCCGTGGCGATAAAAAGTACGCCAACAGCAGGGAGGACTGAACGGCCTGATGTAAATGTGTCACAGATTGAAAAGGCGGCAACTATCGATTTATCGGTTCGATCACCAGAATCACAGGTCTCTTTGATTCCGGTTGTTGCCCAGGGAGCTACCCAGACTCAAAGACCATTAACCGATGTTAATCAGCTGAATCATCTCACCGAAAAACTCAGGTCGGAAGTCACGATAAAACCGGATCAGATATTAGCAGAAGCCAAAGTACCGGAAATAAAACATCACAATGGAATAAAAGACATTCCAGCTCCCCTGCCTCTGCCCAGTGTTGAAATGGAAGGGGAAGTGACTCTAAAAACCATGTCCGCAACAACCATGTCCGCAACATCCATGTCTACAACAACAATGCCCGCATTGATGCCGCAAACTGAGTCAGTACAGATGGTTGTTCATCAGGCGCCGCAAACCTCTCAACATGCTGCTTCCATTCAGATGACTGAGCAACCATCAGTCACCCAGTCATCTTCGGTTAAACAGCCTTTCCTGCAACCAGAAATAGCCCAGCGATCCTTTGGCCAGACAGTGGTTCAAATGATCAAGCAGGGTGACCAGAAAATGGAGTTTCGTTTAGACCCACCGGAATTAGGCCGGGTCACGCTGACGGTTAGCGTTGATAGAGATGCTGTCAGCCTTCAGGCAATAACAGCAACACCGGCCGCCAGGGATTTGCTTCTGCTTCATGGCGATCGCCTGCGGGAAGCGCTTAATAGTGAATCACTGACCCTGGGGCAAATGTCAGTGGATGTAGGTAGCCAGAAAGAGTCTGATACGTCGGAACAATCTTCAGAATACCTGCCCACCGCCGATGGTTGTCTTGAATCAAATGGTTATCAGAGTGCCCAGGAACAATTCAGGGTTCATGGCGGCAGATTATTGGATCATTTCGTTTAACAGATAATCGGAAAAGGAGTGCCTGACTATGGCAGATGAAAAGGACAGCAGCGCCTCTGAAAACAAAAGTTCAGGCAACAGCAAGTTACTGATTATCATCATTATTCTTCTGGTGTTATTGCTGGCAGGTGGTGGCGGCTTTGTGGCAATGACCATGATGGCCCCTAAGGACCAGCAGCAACCGCAACAGCAAGAGCAACCGCAACAACCCGTGTCAACATTGGCGCCACCCAGTTTTATGGTACTTGAGCCATTTATTATTACTCTCAAAAGCGAAGGCCGACCCCGGTATATGCAGATAAAACTGTCATGGATGGTAAGGGATGAAGCCATGATCGCAACACTGGAAGCTTATCGTCCTCTTATTCGTAATGAAATGATCAACTATCTGGGCTCTCTCTCTTTTGAGGAGGCTAAAGCCGGAGGAGTCACCGAGACGATCCGTTCTGAAACGCTGGCAAGAGTAAATGCACTGTTGACCAAAGAGAATGTGGCAGCGAGGGTGGAAGACAGTCTGATTACGGACCTTGTGATCCAGTAGCAGCTTAGTGGCAGACATGCAGCAAAAAGGACTTAACGCTTATCGCCAGCAGGCAGGAAATCAGCGGGATGTTCTGGTTAAACAACACTTGTCCCTGGTTAAGAAGATTGTGCTGCACCTGGCCAGCAGCCTGGGCAGTAATATCTCCCGGGATGATCTTTTGCAGGCAGGGATGATGGGGCTTCTGGATGCTGCCAGTCGTTATGATCCGGGTCGCAAAGTCCCCTTTGAACAGTTTGCCAAAACCCGGATTCGGGGTGCAGTGATTGATGAGTTACGGCAGTGGGACTGGCGCAGCAGAACCGACCGGGAACACGGGCAAAAGATCAGGAATGCAATCCAGAAGCTTAATACCCAACTGGGGCGTGCTCCGGCCGAGTCAGAAATTGCCGAAGCACTTGGCGTCAGCCTTGAGCGATACCACCGCATGTTGCAGGGCAGTAATTCCGACAGCCTGCTGAGCCTGGATGGGCTGATGCAGGGTGAGGCCGACAGCAAAATCATAGAGATCAATGATGATGACTCTATAGAAGTGGTTGCTATGGGGAGGGAGCGCAGCAAGGCACTGGCAAAAGCGTTACAGGAGCTGCCGGAACGGGAGCAACATCTGATGAATCTCTATTATGTCCATGAACTGAATATGAAAGAAATTGGAGAAGCTTTGGAACTGACGGAGGCCCGTATTTGCCAGTTACACCGTCAGGCAGTGTTACGACTGCGTTCGCTGCTGGAAGAATGGAACAGGGAATAATGTTATGAAAATTTTGGGGCTACTGATCCAGCTTGGCTGCATCTTTGGTGGTTTTGTGGCGGCAGGCGGTGAAATGGCAGCTATCTGGCAGCCAGCAGAAATAGTGATGATTGGTGGTGGCGCATTGGGGGCGTTCCTCATTGCTAACCCAACTAATGTTGTCAAAGCCGCTGGACGACATTTGGTTTATACCGTTAATAATTCAGGCTTTAATCGTGAGTATTTTGACGAGCTGCTCTCTCTTTTGTATGTGTTATTCAATATGGCGAAAAAAAAGGGGGGGAGTAAGGCACTTGAGGAGCACATAGAGAATCCTGAAAACAGTGATGTTTTTGCAAAATACCCGGCGATTATGAAGACCCCTCATATTTATAACTTCATTGCTGAAAACCTCAGGCTGTCATTGGTGGATGGCATTGAACCCCACGAATACGAAACCATTATTGAAGAAGAAATTGAATCCATGGAATCAGAAATGATGCGTCCGGCGGATGCGCTGCAGCTGATTTCTGACGCATTGCCGGGCTTTGGTATCCTGGCGGCGGTATTGGGTATCGTTATTACCATGGGTGCGATAGACGGCCCCATGGATCAACTGGGTAGACTGATTGCTGCGGCTCTGACAGGCACCTTTCTTGGCATCTTTATGGCCTATGGCTTGGTGGGACCTTGTGCAACCGCCATTGGCCACTCAATCAACCAGGAGATCAGGGCATTTGAATGTATCAAAGTAGGACTGGGCACTAACAAGTCCGGGTTTCCTCCCATTGTTTCAGTGGACTCTGGCAGGAAAATGCTTTTTTCAGATAAACGTCCCAGTTTCAGTGAACTGGAAGAATTGTTGGATGGCCAATAATGAGTAAAGGCCATGTTATTGTCATCAAAAAGAAGCATGGCGGTCATGGTGACGGGCATCATGGCGGTTCCTGGAAAGTAGCCTTTGCTGATTTTGCCATAGCCATGATGGCTTTGTTTCTTCTGCTGTGGATTATGAGTGCTACAGACAAGGAACAAAAGTCAGCCATTGCCTCCTATTTTGACGATCCGGGCTCATTCCGTCCTAAAAGCAGTTCCAGGCCCATTGATTTTGGGGGAGGAATGAATACTCTGGTGGACATTCCCAAACCGGGGCCTGGCCAGCGTGGCAGGGAAGAGACTGAAGTGGTGACTAAAGAAAACACCAAAACACTGAATAACACGCTGATTTTCGACAAGCTGTCCGATGAATTACAAAAATTGATCGGTGGCAGTAAGTCAGCTGGAAGATATGAAGATTACATTCAGCTGGAGGAAACACCCGAAGGGATGCGCATTGTCATTCTGGACAATAACAAGAGGAATATGTTTGAGAAGGGGAGTGCGAGGCTGAAACCCTTTTATCAGGATTTACTGCTCGAACTGGCCCCTATTGTCAACAAACTTTCTTTCCGGCTCATGATCAGTGGGCATACCGACAGCTCAGGCTTTCAGAGGCGTGCCTATTCAAACTGGGAGCTATCATCGGACCGGGCCCAGATAGCCAGAAGAACACTGGTTTTCGGAGGGTTAGAAGAGTCCCGGATTATGATGGTATTGGGTATGGCTGACCGGGTATTGCGCAACCCTGAAAACCCTGAAGACAGCTCCAATCGCAGAATCGAAATCCTGCTCTTGACAAAAGAGATGGAAGAGCGGCTTGAAGACATGTTTGAACCCGTTGAAAAAGACACTCAAAACTTCAGCGATGAAGAGTCACAGGAAATGAACAAAGCATTGGACAAAGCCATTGATAACGAACTCCCGGAAGAAATGGTAGACGACATAAGACAGGAGATGCTCAACTAGATTTTCTTATCGGTGATTTTTTTAATAATCCGCGAGACGGCCACAAAGCCAAACGTAGCCGTCACCACCGTCGTAGCGCCAAACCCACTGGCGCAATCCATTTTTGTCGACCCCAGCTCAGAAGGCTTCTGCTGGCATACCGTACCATCGGGTTGGGGATAAACCGCCTGTTCTGAAGAAAAGACACAATCAATACCAAACTTCCGCTTGCTGTTTTTAGAAAAGCCGTGAAAGTCTCTTAAATGGTTTTTGACTTTTTTTGCCAAAGGGTCGTGCCAGGTTTTGCTGAGATCGGTAATCTGGATCTGGGTCGGATCAACCTGACCGCCGGCCCCCCCGGTGGTGATAATCGGAATCTTGTTTCTTTTGCAGTGATGGATCAGGGCGGCTTTGACTCTGAAACTGTCTATGGCATCCAGTACATAATCAAAGTCCTGATGGATCAGCTCAGACAGATTGTCGGTGGTTATAAAATTCTCAATGACGTGGCACTGGCAGTCCGGATTAATGGACTGAATGCGGCTGGCCATCACCTCACACTTGGACTGACCTATCGTTTCGCTGGTGGCATGGAGCTGACGATTGATGTTGGTGACGCAGACATCATCCAGATCGATCAGAGTCAGGGTTCCGACACCGGTTCTAGCCAGCGCCTCGGCTGCCCAGGAACCCACTCCACCAATACCTATGACGCAGACATGGGACTGTTTCAGCCTGTCTACAGCAGCACTGCCATAGAGCCGACGGCTTCCTCCAAAGCGGGCATCATAGCTGGTGGTTGAGTGTTCTGAAGCAACTGTCATAAAAAAATCCGAGTGCTTTTCCGTTATTTACAGATCATGAATCCGGGCGCGGGATTATAATACTGACACCCTCACTTGTCATGAAGCCTGTTGGCCTTGGGTGTTTCTAATGACTAAAGCATTGCGATCTCTGGTAGGGGATATTGGTGGTACCAATGCCCGTTTTGCCCTGGTGAATCCTGACAGCCTGGTGCTGGAAGGTATTCAGACGATGTCGAGTATTGATTATTCGGACCTTGAAGATGCCGTTCGGCTTTACCTGAAAAACCAGGGAGTTGAAACCATAACCAGAGCTTGTCTTGCCGTTGCCGGTCCGGTTGTGGATGGCAAAGTCAGTTTTACTAACAGCCACTGGAAAATTGATCGGCAACAGTTCAAACAGGACTTTGAATTGGCAGTAATGGCGCTGATTAATGATTTTGCTGCACAGGCTTTGGCCGTCCCTCACCTTCCTCCAAACGAACGTATGGTGATTGGGCCTGAGTTGGAAATGGATCCCGATGCCGTCAAACTGGTGATCGGCCCGGGAACCGGTCTGGGAGTGTGTGGATTGATCGAAACACCCCTGGGTTGGCAGGCTCTGCCCGGAGAAGGCGGCAATGCCGACTTTGCCCCTTGTTCTGAAAGGGATATCAGTGTCTGGAGATTCATACGAAAAGAAGTTGGGGGCCTGCTGGGGGTCGAGAGGATACTCTCTGGCTCTGGTCTGGAATTACTCTATGAAGCCCACTCCAGCCTGGATGGTCGCATGGATAAACTACAGGCGGCAGATATTACCCAACAGGCTCTGGCAGAACAGAACTCTCTTGCCTGTCAGGTTCTGGACCACTTTTTCGAGATCCTGGGTAACACTGCAGGCAATGCGGCACTGATTCTGGGCGCAAGGGGCGGTGTCTATATTGCCGGTGGCATTATCCCAAGAGTGAAAACGCTGTTTGCCAAGGGGACATTCCGAAAAGCCTTTGAGAACAGAGACAAAATGAAAGAATACATGTCAGGCATACCGACATCGCTGATCCTGTCTGAACATCCGGGGTTAACAGGAGCTGCGGCTTACCTGAACTGTTCCGGGCATTATTGAAGACGACTGTCTTTTAAAGCGGTTTTTGAAAAGTATCCCCAGAGCCTGTGGATAAGTCTGGGATTAACCTTTGGGTGGTTGCTCAAACTTCAGGGAAATAACAAACTGGGAAAAAGTGGTTAAAAAATGATCAGGGGTTGGTTGTAAAAGAGAGGGTACAGAGCCAAGAGGGATAAAGCAGGGTGTGGCTGTTTTTTCGTACTCACCCCCTAAACTCAAAACCTATGACTTTGTAGTATTTAAGCTACAATAGAGGCATGATTACAGTCAAACAACATGATGTTTTCAGAAAATGGCTTAAAGCTCTGAAAGATCAGAAGGCCAAATCATCCATATTATCCAGAGTGAAGCGCTTGGAGTTCGGGTTATTTGGGGACGTGAAGCCTGTTGGAGGTGGCTTAAGCGAGTTGAGGGTTGATACAGGCAAAGGCTACCGTGTCTATTTTGTGCGTCAAGGCAGTGAGCTAATTATTGTATTTTGTGGAAGTCAAAAGAAAGATCAGCAGAAGCAAATAGATCTAGCCAAGGCGCTATACAAAGATTGGAGAGCTAATAATGGACGGTAAAATAACAGACTTTGACCCTGCTGAGTTCCTTGATAGCGATGAAGCTATTCAGCATTACATAGACGAGGCTGTAGCGACAGGTCATGCTGGCTTTATTGCAGACTCACTGGGCGTTATTGCTAGAGCTAGAGGAATGAGTAAACTTGCAAAAGAAACAGGTTTATCCCGTGAGAGCCTCTATCGTTCGTTAAGCGAAGAAGGTAATCCAAATCTAAAAACCCTTCTGGCTGTGTGCAAAGCTCTGGGAGTTTCTATGAATATCGGAAAGCCTTTGCAGGTATAAGTTCATCTCGTTCCCACGCTTGGACCTATAGAGCCTAAAAGCATGGGAACGAGTCATTTAAGGTATGGATTAACCATCACCACCAGGCTTCAAACTGCACGCCGTAGGTCCAGCCGCTGGAGTCTGTGCCGAAGGTTCTCATGATCTGAGTCTTTGACGTTCCGGTATCGAAGTAGTCAAGACCATCTGCGCTGCATTCTTTTTCAGCGTCTTCCGATGCTTTGCATAGAGGACTGTCCACCGCTTTCCATTCAGCGTAAGTGGCAAACACCCTGATCACCGGTCTGACCAAAGCACCAAATTTAGGATGGAATTGTTGTGCGATGGTGAATTTCACCAACTGGCTATCAAAAGACTTCAGGCCAATTATGTCAGATGAATAACGAGCATTTTCTACTTTGTCCCAACCCAGCTCAACGGCGGTACTGGTGATCTCGGTCCACTTCCAGATGGGCCTGACACCGGCGGTCATCCAGGTTCTCTTGTCGGGTAACAGGGGGTCTACTATCCGGGCTTCATTGTCATACTCAACCTGAGTCCACGCGGCAACATACATAATGTCCAGCCGGTCAGTCAGGGAGAATGAACCATGATCCAGTACCCGGAAAAGTTTTTCACCCTTATACCACTCCATGGTATTCAGAGAGCGGCCGGTTGAGCCAACCCCCGGACCGGTCATGGCATCAGTAGCGTATTGCAGTACAAACTTGTTAAAGCCACCCAGAATCGCCCAGGTCAGCTCACCGGTGAGCATCCATCCATCTTTATCAAAAAGCTTTTTGTATGCAGCCTTGTCAGGTGGGTTGCCCTTACCGTAGTCAACGCCTAGTTCAAGGCTGAGATTATCCATGAGTCTCAAATCTTTCAGCCTGAGATCGATGATGTCGGTTTCAATCTTGACTGAATCTGGTCCCTCGGAGCCAGTTGTATTGTAAGTAACGGTAGGGGTACTTCTCAGCCAGGCAATATCAAACTTGGCAAAGCCCAAGTCAATATCCTGAAGGCCTGCTCCGGGGCCAGAAACATCCCAGTAAATCCAGTCATTGATATGAACTTCATGTCTCTGATAATAGCGTTTGCCGACCCAGAGCATGGAGCCGGGCAGTGCTTCAAAGATATTCCGAGCCTGTAAGTTGACTTCTCTCAGGGCAAATCCACCGTCAAGTGTAGGGTCTTCCCAGTCATTGTCCTGCTGAACCTTGTAGGCGATATTGGTATCCAGCCTGAAAGAGGTGTTGTTATCATCCGACAGCTCTGCGCCCAGCTTGAGCTCCATATAGGTTTCACACTCATTACCCAGACGATATTTGGCGGGTGCCCCAGCGGCTTTAAAACAGGCCTGGTCTCCTCCTTTCAGTGAGCGACCTATACCTGAGCGGGCATAGCCATGGAAATCAATGCTGGTATTTTCAATGGCGAAAGAAAGTGCAGGGAGAGAAGCGAGGGAAATGACTCCGAGACTGCGACTCAGAGCAGACAGAGTACTCTGTATCCGAATCATTGCTATTTACCTTGTGTGGTGTACGACAATTGCCCAGAGCTTACTGTTGGCGGAGTAACTCTGGCGGTTTTACAACTTGGGTAACTAAACGAAATGGCTTTGAAAATTATATTTTCGGTATACCCGTACAAAACCTAGACCAGAGACTTGTAATCAGCAAAGTAAAGGAAGAAAAAAAGAACAGCAAAGACAGTTTTTTATCCTGTTTGACCCAAATACGACTATGTTTGCAGACAGGCTCCCAGAGCCTTTGCGGCAGTACTGTTACTGCAAGTGAAAAAATGCTGCAATTTTTTATTGATCGTGAATTCGGGTATACAAGTTATGAGTTTACTGAGAGGTATCAAAACACTTGGCACTGAGAGAGGCCGAATGGTGAAGGCATTAAAACTGAAAAAACAGTTTTTGTCCCTGTGTCTTGCCCCTGTCATCACCCTGACGGGTTGCTCCTCTTTCAACACTCAGGAAGCCTTAGAGCAGCCAGATTCAGAAGGTAAGGTTTACCACTCAGTCAAAGATATCAAGTGTCAGCCATTAAGATATCCTGCTGATAAAAAACAGGCTCGCGTTGTCGTTAATGAGTTTACTTCAAGGCTGAAACAACCCTCTGGAGAGACCCCGGTTCTGGCTTTCAGCCTGCCTCCAACAGGCGTTCATAAAGTGACACTGCACAGTTATGTGATCAAGGAGGGCGACAAAGAACAACTCTTCTATCCAGCCGTTGCTCTTCTGGATCAGTCGAACAACATCATCGCCCACGTACCTGAAAGTCAGGTTAAATATGAAAAGTCCGGGTTTACTCATCCTGAAGGTGTTGAAGCTCAATTTATTATTGATAATGACCGACGCGCCAGTGCACAGGCGGTTTGTATGCTGATTTATACGACAGATCAGTTAAGAAAAGAGACAACAACCCTGACCAACGAGGCTAAAGAATACGCTAGAGCCTATGGTGTTGTAGCGCCGCCGATTCCCGACCCTGTAGCGATTCATGGCAATGAAGGGCACCTGGCCATCAGTATTAAAAGTTTAGAGATGGCAGCAATGCCCATCGCCCCTGTTGCTCCCATTGCTCCCGTTGCCGTCTCTGTTCCTGTTGCCAGCTCTGCCGCTGTGCTTCCAAAAGCGTTGCCAGCGGCACAAGATGCTTTTTCAAAAGAAGTACGACAGCATTATGTTAATGCGGTTAATAAAGGCTTGAAGTCAGACAATATCACCAACGCTGTGATTGCAAGGGCAGAACTGAGAAACCTTGCCAGGGCGACAGAAAGTTACTTTGTCAGACACTATGGTAAACCTGCCGCTCAATTAAATGCCCCCAAAGCTCCCGAGAGCAAAGATGACTACGTCGGCAAAGTCTTGTATCACTACGAAATGCAGATATACGACTACCTGAAGGCCGGGCAGGGCGCCGCGGCGTTACATACAGTGGATCAAATCAAGACGATTCAGGAAGAAGTGGATCAGTTGTTTGATCGATAGTCTGTAAACGGGCGCTGATGGGAATCATAAATAGTCCTAATTTTGTACAAATTATTGTTCTATTAGTTGTTCAGGTAATAATGCTATGAATGTAATTTCCTACTTTGAAGCCAGAAACAATCTTAAGTCGCTGCTTGATCAGGTGGCTGAAAATGCTGACTACACCATTATCCACCGCCGCGAAGGTGAGGATGCCGTTGTCATGTCACTGGAAAGCTACAACAACCTGATGGAAAGGCTTCACTTAATGTCCTCCCCGCACAACCGGAGCTTTCAGGATAGTTGTCAAACGACGAGAGCTGGATTGTCGACTGTCGGCGTTAAACTTAACCGGTCTTTCTAATCACCGACATATTACCAAAAAACGACCGGTTGGCCCTATCAGCAAAGATATTCTCCAAGGTATCGGTCAACTTCCTGCGCCAGTTTGGATATTCCTCGCTGGTGCCCGGAATATTCACCGGGGATTCAATCTGCAAAATTTCCTCCAGTTGAATCACGGTGATTTTTGACGCGGTTTTAGCCAGGTAATAATGAACCTTTTCCATTAAGTCCCTTGAATATCCCATGGTGGCAATATCGTCCGGGTTTATACCTTCAGGAAACTCATGGATGCCTGAAAGGGTTTTCAGTAAAGCCAGCTTTTCCTGATGTCTTGCCTCTTTCTCCTGCTGAGCCCGGTTGTGATCGTAAATGCCCAGTTGCAGACGCAAATCCAGATCTACGCAGTTCCACCAGGCTTTCAGAGGGGGAATGTCATGGTTACTGATACAGGTCAGGGCCATGGCTTTGTAATCTTGAGGTGGCGTGAAGTGATCACCCAAACATTCAAACAGCACTACTTCGTTGGAGTAGAACAGGGCAGGTGGCAGGGACGCTTCGATTTCAGCTGGAACGGTCCCGAGGTCTTCGCCGAACACCAGACACTGACGACGATGGCTTTCCAGTTTAATAATGCCCAGCAAGTCGTCCAGGGGATAATAGACATAGGCACCATAATCAGCGGTTTTGCCCTTGGGGCACCACCAGAGCCTGAGCAGACCCATCACATGATCAATTCTCAAAGCACCGCAATGGCTCATATTGGCCTGAACCATTTCAATAAAGGGCTGGTACTGTTGACTCCTGAGCACCTGCGGATTAAAGGGCGGTAAACCCCAGTTCTGTCCCTGGGGTGCGACACCGTCCGGAGGCGCGCCAACGCCGGCATCCAGACAATAAAGGCTGCGATGACTCCAGACATCAGCACCGCCACTGTCAACGCCTACGGCTAAATCACGGTAAATGCCCACCAGCATACCGGCTTTAATGGCCGCTTCCTGCGCTTTGGTTAGCTGATCTTCCGCCAGCCATTGCAGGTACATATAGTATTGAATGCGCTTTTGATTATGGCTGGCAAACTCTTTGACGGCATTGGATTGTGGATCCTGGAACAGAGACTCCCAGCAAGGCCATCCCCAGTTATTGATATCCAGCTTTTTGTAGTGCTCATAAATCGCTTCGTAGAGAGCGTGTCGCTCCAGAGCCGGGCCATGGTTTCTGCAAAAATTCAGAAAAGCTTTTCCCCGTGCGCTTTCGGGGCCGAGATGTTGCTCACAGAAGTGATCAAACAGGACGTTCAGAAAACCAGACTTCAGCCAGGCGACCAGACTGTAGTCGACGTATTCTTCAGCTCTTGCCCGTTGCAGTTGTTCTTTGAATTCAGGGTCTTCAAACCGCCTTTGGGCTGCTTCACATTCCCTGAATTCAGGAACAGCCGTGATATCGATATACAACGGATTAATAAAGGTTCGACTTGATGGGCTGTAAGGGCTGGCATGAAGAGGGTTAGCAGGGTACAGGGCGTGAATGGGATTCAGGCCAATAATATCTGCGCCCTGTTGTGCCAGTTGAGTGGCTAACTGACCAAGGCTCGAAAAGTCACCTATGCCCCAGTCATGATCAGTTCGGAGTGTGTACAATTGGACAGCACTGCCCCATATTTTATGACCTCTTCCAAGCCGGTCAGGTTCGTAACAGGTTTCAGGCGCAATAATAATCAGGGCACTGTCTTTTATCTTGTTACTTTGCAAAGAGAGCCGATGGTAGCCGAGAGGTAAATCGTCCGGTAATTTAAACGTCAGGTGATGGTAGGTTTTTCCCTCAAACGTGCCACTGGCCTCTACGGGCATATCGCTGGTATTCAGAGTCAGTAAATGCTGGCTACCGGTTTCCAGTGTTATTTCACCTTTGAACTGACTCCCCAACCGCTGATCTTCAAGGTGCAGGTTGAGCAGACAGTTCTTGCCCTGGGTGAACACCGACACTGGCGGCAGAAGCTGCTGCCAGTTTTGCTGTTCAACGTCTGTTATTGCCTGTTTTATGGCGTCGTCAGACTCAACGTTTAATCCCATGGCACTGAGAATGGGCAGTTTGTATTCAGTGGGGACACTGACCGGCTCACCTGCCCAATCGCTGTATTCACCACAAACGCCATAGTGTCCGGCCAGTTGCTCAATCAGATCAGGATCCGACATAACGATCTCTCTTATAAGTCAAAGGCGGGTGCCTGGGTACGGGGGAATGCCTGGCCCTGGGCATTAAAGAGGTGACAAAACTGAACCGGAAGCTCAATTTTCATCTTGCTGCCCACTTCACGCTTTCTGGAATCTTCTACCCGGACAATAAAGTTTTCCCGAATGGTATCGTGGCTCATATAGATGTAAGACTCGGCTCCCAGGCGTTCCAGTGTTTCGACCCTGCCTTCGACCGTGTTACCGTTATCCGTTTCTCCCAGGGCATCTTCCGGGCGAATCCCCAGCACGACCCGGTCACCCTTGCTGGCGCTCTGGCTGTCGACATTGGCCCGAAGTATTTCCCCGGTGGTTAATCTGACCCGTGTTTCGTTGTTGCCGGTTTCTTCAATAAAGCCATCAAAGAAATTCATTTTGGGTGAACCAATAAATCCGGCAACGAACAGGTTGGCCGGGTGATGATAAAGTTCCAGCGGCTTCCCAACTTGCTCAAGGTTACTGTCAGCCCCCTGGGCTAGTGGACTCAGGACGACAATCTGATCCGCCAGAGTCATGGCTTCCACCTGGTCATGGGTGACATAAATAGACGTCGTTTGCAGACGGTTGTGGAGTCGGGCTATTTCCTGGCGCATCTGAACCCGAAGCGCAACATCCAGATTGGACAGCGGCTCATCGAACAAAAATACCCTGGGTTGTTGCACGATGGAGCGGCCTATAGCCACCCTTTGTCGTTGACCTCCGGACATGGCTTTTGGTTTTCGATCCAACAGGGCTTCCAGTTGCAGAATGCGCGCGGCTTCTTCCACCCGGCTGTTAATCAGTGACTTGTCGGCCTTGGCCAGCTTCAGGCCAAAAGCCATATTTTCAGCAACGGACATATGGGGGTAGAGCGCATAAGACTGAAACACCATACCCACCCGACGCTCGTTGGGTGGCCAGTCATTGACCTGCTCCCCGGCAATGTACATTTCGCCTTCGGTGATATCTTCAAGACCGCAGACCATTCGCAGCAAAGTGGACTTACCACAGCCAGAAGGCCCGATAAAGGCAATGAACTCAGCCTCGGCAATGTTCAGGTTGATGTTCTTGAGCACCCAGGTTTTGCCCTGGTCGTAGCTTTTGGAAATGTTGATAAGCTTAACGTCAGCCATGAGGTTTTCCGTTTTTCGTTTACTGAACCCAGCAATCAGCCTTTGACACCACCTGACGTCAGACCACCGACAATCCAGCGCTGGCACAACAGGAAAATAATCGAGATGGGCAGACCCGATAGAACGGCTGCCGCAGCAAAGTCACCCCAGAGATAATTCTGTGGATTCAGGTATTGTCTGGAGCCAACCGCCAGCGTCAGGTTATCCATGCTCTGCAACAGCACCGAAGCGACCGGGTACTCGGCAATGTTGGCAATAAAGGCCAGAATAAATACCACCGCCAGAATAGGCGTTGAAAGCGGCAGCAAGACAAAACGAAAGGCCTGCCAGGGCGTTGCCCCGTCAATGGCAGCGGCTTCTTCAAGGGAGGCATCAATGGTTTCGAAGTAGCCCTTGATCAACCAGATATGCAGAGCCAGACCGCCCAGATAAGCGACAGTGACCGAACCCAGGGTGTCCAGTCCTAACCAGGGAACATAGTTGCCTATCTGATCAAACAGCGAGTGTATTGCCACCAGTGCCAATACGGCGGGAAACATCTGCAGGATCATCATGGCGGTGAGCATGGACTCCTTGAATCGGAATCTCAGCCTGGCGAAGGCATAGGCGCCCGTGGTTGAAAGCAGCAGGATCAGTATCGTCGAGATAAAGGCTACTTTAATAGAGTTCCATAACCAGAGAAGAACCGGAAAGGGAGGCTCGGTGATAGAACCATCGGCATGTTCCCAGGGAATGCCGAAAGCCAGATACCAGTGTTCCAGGCTGGGATTGCGGGGGATCAGGTCACCGGTGGCAAAGTTGCCGGAACGGAAAGACACCGAAATAATCATCAGGAAAGGAAGCATGATCAGACAGAGAAACAGAATCATAAAAATTCTGGCGGACCACACCCGGTATTTCAGGTTTCTGGGCTGTACCATCATCGTCGTTTACTCCAGTAACCGTCTGGTCACTCTCAGATTCGCCCAGGCGATAATGCCCACCATGATGAAAATAAAGGTGGCTATAGCCGAGGCCAGACCGTAATCCTGACCGGACTGACCAAAAGCGATTCGGAAGGTGTAGCTCACCAGAATGTCGGTGGCACCGGCTGGCGTGCTGGCACCAATGATATTGGGAGCACCGTCAGTTAGCAGGGCAATCAGCACCAGGTTGTTGAAGTTGAAGGCAAAGCTGGCGATTAACAGCGGTGTCATTGGCTTTATGATCATGGGTAAGGTGATGTTAAAGAAGTTCTGGACGGGAGAGGCGCCGTCTATGGCTGAAGCTTCGTAAAGGTCATCTGGAATAGACTTTAACAGGCCAATGGCGAGAATCATCATGTAGGGGTAACCCAGCCAGGTATTGACGATCAGAACCATTGTTTTTGCCAGGTAGCCATTAGTGAACCATTCCGGCTGGACACCAAACAGCAGGTTCAACAGCAAATTAATCTCACCAAAGTTCTGATTAAACAGACCCCTGAAGATTAAAATAGAAATAAAGGCCGGAACCGCGTAGGGCAGAATCAACAGCAGTCGATAAACGCCATTGCCTTTCAGGGGTTCCCATTGCACCAGACAGGCCATCAGCAGACCCACTGTCACGGTAAAGAGTACCGAGAGACCGGAAAACACAAGGGTCCAGATAAAAATCTGTAAAAAAGGCCCCTGAATCCCCGGGTCTTTAATCACCCGAACAAAATTCTCCCAACCGTTATAGACGACAAAGCCTGGTCCTATCTGGCTGCCCGCTGAGTCAGGTTGCCCTTTGGGCACTTCGATGTAATAGCCCGTTTTAAGATCAGGTTTCAGCAGGTTACCATTGCGGACATCTTCCAGAGTGCCATCCCCTAAGTCCCGGTAAACTTTTGACATGGGACCAAAACTTCTGAGGCCGGTCATCGTCAGCTCTGTCTTGTCAGGCAGTTCTACCGACAGTTTTTTAAGGGTATTGCGAAGCTTTATGGTATCCCTGAGCGGTAATTCACTGCCCTGAGGAGGGCTCGATGAAAAGTCAGCTGATAGCGGCGTTGGGATCGAAGTTTTGTTGAACGGCTGAGTTATAAATTGCTTATCTGCCTTCTTGTTACTGGTAAACAGAATTCGGTAATCACTCCCTTGCTGATAAACCTTGAACTGATAGGACGCACCTTCTGTCCTGTAAGTTTTACTCAGGTGCTGGAGTTTAACGCGCTCCATGGTTAACAGGTGGCTGGAGCTGTAATTGGTGAAAGCGACATACACCGTATAAATCAGGGGGAAAACGATAAACACCGACACTCCCAGCAGTGCAGGAAAAACATACCGGTAGTTGTAGCCCTTACGGCTGATGAATACCCAGGTGCCGACGCAGACAATTAAGAGAATAATCAGGGCAAAGGCAATCTCTCCCTGGGCATACATCAGGGTCACGCCATACAGTAACAACAGGTCAATCAGGCCAATGACTCCCCATACCAGCCAGGTCATCGGGCTTTGCGCTTTCTGATCAGCAGCCATAAAGCGGCCTCCCAGGGCAGATTCAGTTCACCTAGACAGCCTAGTTGACAATCTGTCGGGCTGCTTCATTAAGCGCGCTCTTGTAATCCTGTCTGCCGGAGGTAATGTTCAGCAACGCCGACTCCATGGCTGACCAGAATTTACCCATCTCCGGCACATTGGGCATGAGCAAACCGTGGACAGCATTGTCGTAGGTAGTCTTGATGCGAGGATCTTTTTCCAATTCTTTCATGTAGCTTTTGTTGACCACCGCGCCCAGCGGAACATCACGGTTCATAGTACGAAGGCCGTCGTCTGTCAGCAGGTAGTTTTCAAGAAACTCTTTGGACAGGGCTTTATTGGGGCTGGCGCTGTTCAGTGTGGCTCCCCAGACACCCACAAAGGCTTTTGAACGATGGCCGTTGATGCTGGGCAACGCAGCCAGTCCATAGTTCAGCTTTTTGCCGTTGATTTTAGTCTTGTCCAGATTTGACCAGGCCCAGGGGCCGGTAATCATCATGGCGGCCTGACCCTTGTTAAAGCTGGACTCCATGACACCGTAATCAACGCCTCTGGGCATAACGCCTTTATCGATCAGCTCGGTCAGCATTTTGGCCCCGGCCATGGCTCCGGCATTATTTACCCCGGTGTCTTTAACGTCATAACCGGTCGGTGTTTTCTTGAAGACATAGCCGCCATCGGCAGCGAGCATGGGCATGGTGAAGTAAGGCTGGATCTGGTCCCACATAATGGTGGTGATTTTACGTTTGGCCAGCTTGTCTTTAAGGGGAAACATGGCTTCAAAAGAGCTGGGGGGAGTTGGCAATAGATCCTTGTTGTAGATCAGGCTGATGGCCTCTATGGAGATCGGGTAACCATAGATTTTGCCCTTGACTGTCATGGCTTCCCAACCCAGTTTGTCAATCTTGCTTTTAAAATCCGGGGTCGGGTTTACGGAAGAAAGAAGACCGCTGCGGGCCCATTCACCGTAACGGTCATGGGCCCAGAACAGAATGTCCGGGCCACTGCCTGACGCTGCTGCCTGTTGAAAACGTTCAGTGACGTTTTCCGGTATCTCAACCTTAACCTTGATTCCGGTATCTTCCTCAAAGTCCTTGCCCACTTCCCGGATACCGTTGTAGGCCTTGTCGCCGCCTACCCAGATCACCAGTTCATTATCCTGAAAGGAATAGGCCTGAAACGAGCTGAAGGCAGCCCCCAGAGTGATGGCTGCAGCAGCTACGGTTTTGCCAAGTGGAGTACCCAGTAATCTGATCATCGGTCAACGGCTCCCGATCCAGTGTAGGAATAGCGGTAGAATTGGAGGGCAATGATGATGTGGGGAATAATTTTTATCAAGACATTGCTTTTCTCATAATTTTATAAAAAAGCAATTTAATATTATTTTTTCACGCTGGAGCAGGTGTCGCAAAATTTTTGAGATCCCGACTGCTTTACAAAAAACGGTCGGAACCTCATGAGTCATTGCTTGCTAAAAAATGGCATCAATATCGCGAGACAGGGCACCGGCTTTATCGATGACCGCCAAAGCCGCCTGGGCATCTTGCTGTTTCATGGCTAACGCCAGTTGTCGTTCAAACTGATCATTCAGTTTTTTCTTTGCGGTGGTAGCCTGAGTTTTACCCGGTACATTAATGGTTTCTGCCGGTTGGCCATAAGTTTCTGCAAACTGCTTTTGCAAAAGAGCATGAAGCTCACGGGCATTCTCTCTTAGCTCAAGGGCGGTCTGAATATCTGAGTTTGCAACCGCAGTTTGCACTGCATCAAGGTAGTTTTCGGTAACGGACAATGTATCGTTCGACACCCTGGGCTTAACTTGTTCTGGCTGAGCGGGGACATAGTCCGGGCGTGTCACTTTTTTCGCTGTTTGCAAGGGCGAGTGACTGATCAACGGAGTAACTTCCAGCCTCAGGGTGCCGGTGTCAGCGGCAACGGCAAAAACATCCGCTGTAGGAGGTGCTGTACGGGCTCGAATTCGGGCGTATTCTTCATCAAAATTGGCGACTTTGACTGAGTATTGACGGGCCTCTGCCGTCGTCAGCACGGCAATGTAGGCAGGCTGCGTCTTCTTCTCTTTGCGATTATCGATGATGAATTCCTGTTCCAGTGCCTCACTGGACAGCATTTTTTGTTTTGAATACTTCATGCGCTCGACGGGGAGCTTCTCAAGGACTTTGAAGTCTTTGTCCAGCAGCCATACTTCCGGCATAAAAGCTTCGGCCCGGGTGCCAAAATCAGTGCGTTTGACCAGACTTTCCAGTTTAAAGCGATAGACACCATAATCTGGCAACTTCCAACCTGCTACAGGTGTTGTTTTGCCATTTCCATTTAAAGTGCCATTCAAATCAACCTGCTCAGTGGTTTCACTGAGGGTGCGCTCTATCCGAATGGTTTTTTCATAAACCTGGATCTCAGAGTAGGGGATCTGATCCAGTTGCACCACGGCTTTTTGTTCAACCGCTGCTTTTTCAAATGCTTGGGCAGCAGCTGTTATTTCATTGCTTTGAGTGGCGCAGCCGCTTAAAACAGCGATGGCCAGCATCAGGGTCAGGCGCTTCATCTTAGCTCCTTTTTTCATGGTGTTCTGTCGTGACTCCAGAGCACGGCTTTCATCGCTACGATGCCCCGGAGTGAAGTCAAGCGTCGTAATCAGCTTTTCCGACATTGCGTCAGATTATGGAAAAAGGCCTTGTTCTCTTCGCTGGCAAAGAAACTTTCCAGATTCTCAGTCAGACGTCGTCGCCAGTTGGGATATTCAGTGCTGGTTCCTGGCATGTTGACCGGCGTATCGATCATCATGCAGTCTTCCAGTTGAATACCGGCAATCTGTGAGTTAGAGCGGGCCAGGTAATAACTGAAGCGTTCCATCAGCTGACGGGTAAATTGTTCAGGCATCTGATCCCCGGTATCCGACGGCAGCTCATTGATGGTGCTGAGCAGGTTAATGACAGCCTGTCGTGCGTGTTGGCGGCCCTTCCTTTCATGTTCTGCACGTTCAGGTGTGTAAAAATCCAACGATTCGACCAGATCGATATCTTTGCCAGCCCACCATCCCGCCAGCGTGGGAGTATCGTGACAAACCAGTGTCGCCAGGGCTTTCAGTTTGTAGTTTTCTGGCAGCAGGTAACTGTCACCTTCCTGCATGAAAATCCCCATCACACTGGAATAGAAGCGAGCCGGTGGCAGACTGTCAGTGATGGCCTGTGGCACGGTGCCCAGATCTTCACCAAATACCAGACAGCCATTTCTACGGCTTTCCAATTTAATAATGCCCAGCAGGTCCTGCAGCGGATAGTGAATGTAGGCACCTTCAGCAGCACCCCTGCCATTAGGGCACCACCAGAGTCGGAACAGCCCCATGGCATGGTCAATACGCAGTGCGCCACAGTCCCGCATGTTGTTGCGAATCATATCGATAAACGGCTGATAGCGTCTTTCCTGCAAAGCCGCTGGATTAAAAGGCGGCAGCCCCCAGTTCTGTCCCTGTGGGCCCAGACCATCGGGTGGTGCTCCAGTGCTGGCTTCTAAACAGAATAAACGACGATCTGACCATACATCGGCACCGCCCCGGTCAACGCCTACCGCCAGATCGCGATAGACGCCAACCATCATGCCGGCGTCTCTGGCGATCGTCTGAGCCTGAGCGAATTGTTCTTCCGCCAGCCATTGCAGGTATTTAAAGTAAGTGATGCGGTCTTCATTGGCTTTGGCAAAGTCAGCGACTTCAGCACTTTGGGGGTTCTGGAACGCCTCCGGCCAGCAGGGCCATCCCCAGTTCATCAGGTCTTCTTTTCTGAAATGTTCATACAGGGCGTTGAACAGGGCAAAGCGCTGGAGTGGTTCACCATGCTTGTCGCAATAAGCCGCAAAGGCCCGCGCGCGATCGCTGTTGCTGGCATCCGGCTGTTCGGTGAAGTGCTCATAGAGCAGCTCCAGTATTTCAAATTTCAGACCGGCGGTTTTTTCGTAATCCACATAGTCACAGGCTCTGGATTCTGACAACCGTTGTTGAAAGGATTCGGCTGCGAATGCTTGCTGAGCTTTTTTACAGTGGTCGAATTCAGGTACTGCCAGAGGGTCCAGATAAAGAACATTGCCATAAAGACGACTGGAAGGGCTGTAGGGTGAGCAGTGCAGGGGGTTATCCTGGTACAGGGCATGAATGGGATTCAGGCCGACAAAGTGTGCACCGTTTTTACCCAGTTCTGAGGCGAGGGTTTTGAGGTCGGTAAAATCCCCCATCCCCCAGTTTCGTTCAGAACGAACCGAGTACAGCTGAATACCGGATCCCCAGATTTTTTCGCCGGTTTGAAGGGGTTCGGGTTCGTAGCAGGTGGCCGGTGCAATAATCAGCGAGCAGTCTGCCTGCAAGGTTTTTTCTCGCAGTTGCAGTGTATGGTAGCCCATGGGCAGGTCGGTGGGCAGAGGCAGTTGCAAGCGCAGGATCTCAGAGCCGTTAATGGTTTTGCGGGCAACGACTTCCAGACTGGAGGGCTCGGCGTTAATCGTTTGTTTCTGACCGTCTTCGAGAATCAGGATAACAGTAACGGTGTCGTTCAGTTGGCTTTTCTTTAAATGGCAGGTGACCTGGTAGGGCTTATCTTCATGAAGCACGACTACTTCAGGCAGAACCGACTGCCAGGGTTTTTCCTGTAGCGTCTGGATCTGTTTCTTGACAGCCGTTTCACTGCTCATATCAAAGCCCAGGGCTTCCAGCATGGCTGTCTTGTATTCCATAGCAATGGGCACAGGCTCTCCGGCCCAGTCGTCGTAGCTGGCTGGCATACCGGCCAGTTCAGCCAGTTGATTAATCAGTTCAGGGTTTAACATCATTTAACCGTAGAAACTTTTAGTTAACAGAGCCCCGTCACCTCAAAACAGTTTGAAGTGAAGTGGCGTGGGCTAATTTATTGATCAGGCCAGGCTGAATCAGAACCGATTCAGCCTGGTTTGGGTCAGCTTTTAATCGAATTGAGGGGCTCGGGTTCTTTTAAAAGCCTGACCCCTGGCGTCAAACAGGTGGCAACTTTCTGCGGGCAGGCCGACTTTGAAAGACTCTCCCTGCTCACGACGACGATGGTCTTCTATTCGAACGGTAAAGGCTTGTTCAATAGCCGGGTGATCGAGGTAGACAAAGGTTTCGGTTCCCAGTCTTTCCAGAGCGTTGATCGTGCCAGTCACTGAATTTTCTTCACTGTTACCTATAACATCCTGTGGCCGGATGCCCAGGGTGACCTTATCGCCAACCGTCGCAGCAGCGGTGTTATTACAGGCTTGAATCGTTTCACCGGATTCCAGTTTTACCTGAGTGGTTTCTGCACCGGTGGCAATAATCTCACCCCTGAAAAAGTTCATTTTCGGGGAACCGATAAAACCGGCAACAAACAGGTTTTCAGGATGATGATAAAGCTCCAGCGGGGCGCCAACCTGTTCAAGGTTACTTTCAGCTCCTTCTGCCAGCGGGCTCAGCACTACGATTTTGTCGGCCAGCGTCATGGCCTCCACCTGGTCGTGGGTGACGTAGATCGCTGTGGTTTTCAGGCGGCTGTGCAGTCTGGCCAGTTCCTGACGCATCTGTACCCTGAGCGCGACATCGAGGTTGGACAGTGGCTCGTCGAACAGGAAAACCCGTGGTTCCTGAACAATGGAGCGGCCAATGGCCACACGCTGACGCTGGCCACCGGACATTGCCTTGGGTTTTCTGTCCAGCAGTGGCTCCAGTTGCAAGATACGGGCGGCCTCTTCCACACGCTGATTCATCGCTTTTTTATCGACCTTGGCCAGCTTCAGACCAAAAGCCATGTTTTCCCTGACGGTCATATGGGGATACAGGGCATAAGACTGGAAGACCATGCCCACACGACGCTCGTTGGGAGGCATATCGTTGACTCGTTCCTGCTCGATGCTCAGGTCACCGGAAGTGATTTCTTCCAGACCACAGATCATTCTCAGCAGAGTGGACTTTCCGCAGCCGGAAGGGCCGACGAAAGCAACAAACTCACCGTCGTTTATGTCGAGATTAATATTCCTCAGGACAAAGCTTTTACCGTCGTCGTAGCTTTTGTCGAGGTTAACCAGTTTTAGTTCAGCCATGTTTTTTTCCACACCCTTTTTTGCGCTTTTTTCTGCGCTATGGGCATTAAATCCAGATATCCAATTAGCCTTTAGCTCTTAGCCTTTAACTCTTAGCCTTTAACGCCGCCGGAGGTCAGGCCATTCACCAGGTAACGCTGGGCAAACAGAAAGATTACCGTGATGGGCAGGCCTGTCAGCACCGCTGCGGCAGCAAAGTCACCCCACAAATAGTTCTGCGGGTTCAGGTATTGTTTTGAACCCACTGCCAGGGTCAGCTTGTCCATATCCTGCAGCAATACCGAGGCAACGGGGTTTTCGCCGATAACGCCGATAAAGGTGAGAATAAAGACCACTGCCAGAATGGGCACAGAAAGGGGCAGCAGAATGTGTCGGAATGCCTGCCAGGGTGTCGCGCCATCAATAGCCGCTGATTCTTCAAGGGCGCTATCAATACTCTCGAAGTAGCCTTTAATCAGCCAGATATTCATGGTAACCCCTCCCAAATAGGCGACAATCAATGCGCCATGGGTATTCAGACCCAGCCAGGGAATAAAATCACCCAGCTTGTCGAAAAGGGTGTAAAAGGCCACCAATGCCAGTACCGCCGGAAACATCTGCAAAATCATCATAGTGGTGAGCAGGCTTTGCTTGAAACGGAACCTCAGGCGGGCAAAAGCATAAGCACCGGTAGTGGACAGTAGCAGGATAAATCCTGAGGTCAGCACACTGATTTTGATGGAGTTCCAGAGCCAGGTCAGCACCGGAAAGGTAGGCTGGGTAATGGAACCATCGGCATTCTCCCACGGAATACCAAAGGCCAGGGCCCAGTGTTCCAGGCTCGGATTGTCCGGGATCAGGCTGCCGGTGGCAAAATTACCGGACCGGAACGACACTGATAGGATCATCAGGAACGGCAGCAGGATGATGCACAGGAACAGGATCATGAACAGGCGCGCTGCCCATACTCGATACTTAAGGTTTCGGGGTTGAACCATTGCCATTGTTTATTGCTCCTGCACGCTTCGGGTGGCTTTCAGGTTGGCCCAGGCGATTGTTCCGACAATCAGGAAGATCAGTGCTGCGATGGCCGATGCCAGACCGTAGTCCTGTTGGGCGCCAAAGGCGATTCGGAAGGTGTAACTCACCAGAATGTCGGTTGTGCCAGCCGGAGTGGTGGCATCCATCATGCTGGGCAGACCCCCGGTCAGCAGGCTAATCAGGACAAAGTTGTTAAAGTTGAAGGCAAAGCTGGCAATCAACAACGGCGTCAGGGGCTTGATGATCATGGGCAGAGTAATGTTCATCAGGTTCTGAATGGGGCCGGCGCCATCAATGGCTGATGCTTCGTAGAGATCTTCTGGTATGGCTTTGAGCAGACCCATGCAGAGAATCATCATGTAGGGGTAACCCAGCCAGGTGTTCACCATCAGAATCATGCTTTTGGCCAGATATTCATTGGTGAACCATTCTGGAGAAATGCCGAACAGAGCCTCCAGCATCATATTGATTTCACCAAAATTCTGGTTGAACAGTCCCCGGAAAATCAGAATGGAGATAAAAGCGGGTACCGCATAAGGAAGAATCAGAAGCACCCGATAGACGCCACTCTCTTTGAGAGGCTCCCATTGCACCAGGCAGGCCAGCAGCAGGCCAACCACCAGAGCGAAAACCACGGTCAGGGCAGAAAAGAGGATGGTCCAGAGGAATATTTTCAGGAAAGGCCCCTGAATGCCGGGGTCGGTCAGCACTTTGTTGAAATTGTCCCAGCCAACGTAAACGGTAAAGCCTGGCGTCATTCGCTTGCCGTTCTCGTCCAGATAGTAACCCGTCTCAAAGTCCGGTTTGGCGACACCGCCAGTCTGATTATTGATCAGTTCTCCGTTTTCACCTTCGGTGAATAAAGGGGCTATGGCGCCAAATTCACGCAGGCTGGTCATCGCCAGTTCACGGTTATCGGGTAAAACGACTGTCAGTTTTTTCAGGGCACTGCGCATTTTGATGACATCGCGCATGGCCAGTTTATCGCCAGAAGGTTCAAGCGTCTGACTGGCAGAAATGCGGAGTTCTTCCTGGCTCTTTGGAAACGCTTCGGAGACAAAAGAACGACTGCTATCGTTTTTATCGGTCAGCTGTAGTTGATAGTTTTCACCGGACTGGTAGAGAGCGAGAGTGAATTTTTCGTCGCCGCTCTGGTAACGAGTGGCCAGATGAATCTGTTTAACCCGCTCAAAGCTCAGCAGGTTGGCAGAGCCGTAATTGGTAAAGGCGACATTAGCTGTATAAACCAGCGGAAAAATAACAAACAGAATGACGCCCATAAGACTGGGGTAAACATAACGGAAGTTATAGGCTTTCTCAGAAGTAAACACCCAAGTGCCGATGCCACCCAGCAGCAGGATTACCAGAGCGAAAGCGATTTCTCCCTGGGCATACATCAAAGTCACTATGTAGAGCAGGGCCAGATCAATGAGTGCTACCAGCGCCCACTTCAGCCCATTGCCAGATAAAACTGCTCCGGCAGCCCCTGGTTTTTTCATTGCTTTCTCTCCGGGTATCAGCAAGCGGCACGGTTAAAACAGATCTGTAAGAGAGAATCTGTAGAAAGAGTGCCGCTTTTATCAGGGGGTGATTAGTTCAGAATTCGCTTGGCAGCGTTATCCAAAGCCGCATCAACCTCTTCACGACCGGTAGAGATATTCGAGAGGGCGGCTTCCATGGCAGGCCAGAACCTGCCCATCTCAGGCACATTGGGCATCAGCAGTCCGTTCATTGCATTTTGGTAAGTGGCAGCAATGCGGGGATCATTTTTCAGCTCTGCCATCAGAGCCTTATTGGCAACTGCACCCAGTGCGACGTCATTGTTCATGGTTTTCAGGCCATCAATGGTCAGCAGGTAGTTTTCCAGAAACTCTTTGGCAAGTTCCTCGTTGGGAGAAGCGTTGCTGATAGCGGCGGCCCAGACGCCGACAAATGCCCGGGAAGCGCTACCGTCAATAGAAGGCAGTGGTGCTACACCGTAATTAATGCCGCTCTTGTCCAGGTTGGACCAGGCCCACGGACCGCTGATCATCATGGCGACCTTGCCTCTGTTGAAGCTGGAGTCCATCACCCCGTAATCAACGCCTTTTGGCAGAACGTCTTTTTCGATCAGGTCAGAGAACATTTGTGCGCCTTTTTTGGCACCTTCATTGTTGACACCGACATTGTTGACATCATAACCGGTGGTGGTTTCCTTGAAGACGTAGCCACCATTGGAAACCAGCATGGGCGTGGTGAAGTAAGGCTGAAGCTGATCCCACATGATGGTATCGACGCCTTTCTTTGCCAGCTGTTTGTCCAGGGCAAACATCTCTTCAAAGGTTTTTGGCGCTTCTTTAATCAGATCCTTGTTATAAATCAGACCAATGGCTTCCATAGCAATGGGATAGCCGTATATCTTGCCGTTGACGCTGGTGGCCTGCCAGCCAAGCTCCTCAACACCGGCTTTGAAATCCGGGGAAGGATGAATTTCGGACAGTAAGCCGGAAGACGCCCACTCACCATAACGATCGTGAGCCCACATCAGAATGTCAGGCCCCTGGCCGGTGGCCGCAGCCTGCTGAAAACGATCGGTCAGCGCCTCGGGAATCTCAACCTTGACCTTGATGCCCATTTCTTCTTCGAACTGTTTACCGACTTCACGAATACCGTTGTAGG
The DNA here is from genome assembly GCF_023822025.1 of Endozoicomonas sp. 4G. NCBI lineage: Bacteria > Pseudomonadati > Pseudomonadota > Gammaproteobacteria > Oceanospirillales > Endozoicomonadaceae > Endozoicomonas > Endozoicomonas sp. 4G. Next base: position 343,528 of record NZ_CP082909.1, read on the forward strand.
CTTTGTCACCGCCTACCCAGATCACCAGTTCGTCGTCGGAAAATGCCTGGGCAGTCCCTGTTGTTAGCGTCAAAGCCATGGTCGTGGCCAGTGCCGCAGCGAGTGTCTTCTTAACCATTTTTTGTATCCTGACTGAATTTTGTAGGAGGCAGCTTTCGGCGCCGCAAACAGACACACCCAATCATTGAAAAATGATGGGGAAAATTACGGAAAAATGTGTGTCGGCTCAGCGTTGTCTGCGATGTGGCTTATGGTTGCATGGCTATGCTGTTGTTATCTGTGACTTGAATCAATGTGTAAACGTTTCCAATGAAGAAGGGGATTTTTATCGAAATCTGAAAAGCTTTACAGCACTGGGTGGAACAATCTTGTTAATGGATAAGTATAAATGCAGGGTCTAGACTTTTTGTCGATTGCTTCAAGGAGTCCTGAACATGATCAGGCTACATCATTATTTAACCCGGCTAGTCGTTCTTGCATTACTGCTAACAGCTGTGATTGTAGAGGCTCAGACGACGACTCCATTTTTAAACGTAACCTCTTCACCAGCCACAAACTCTTCTTCTATAGCACCCTCTTCTATAGCACCCTCTTCTATAGCACCCTCTTCTATAGCACCCTCTTCTATAGCACCCTCTTCTATAGCACCCTCTTCTATAGCACCCTCTTCTATAGCACCCTCTTCTATAGCACCTCCTTCTATAGCACCCACTTCGAAAGGATTGTGTGACTCGCTTGCAAGACAAACGACGGGGGTAGAGCGGCAGCTAAGCCAGTATGGCAGCTCTTTTAGCGGGCGAGAATGCGTTGTTCTCAGTGCTGATCCGACAAGGGATTTAAGTGAAATCGTCAGCCAGCTTCCTGAGAACACTGTTATATTACTCTCTTCCAAAACTGCAGCGTCGTCTTCTACTGTGACTCCTTCTGCATCATTTGCTCCTGCGGCAACTTCTGCAGCATCTCCCTCTGGAATAGATAAAACCCCGGTTGAGTATCTTATTGATAATGAAATACTTTTGAAGAACGGTCAGGACATCATTGGCGCAGCAGACGAGGGTTTTGAAATAGTTATCAGAACTAATCCAGGTTATTCAGATACTTATATGGTCAGGATTGGTACAACTGGTAGTTTCCAGTTTGATAAAACGGGAGGCAATCATATAAGGCACGTGACTTTCCAGCCCGTTGGACATAATAACCGTACGACGGTTGAGACTATTGTTTTCGCAAAGTGTTATAACCGGGAACTGATTATAGAAAATAACCTGTTCAATATTCCTATTTACGGGGCTGCGCTTATTCTTGATTGCAAAGAGTCCCTGGATGCATCGGTGAACGTCAGGCGCCGTCCGGGTCCTGGCCTGCGTTTTGCCAAAAACACGATCATAGGTAAAGCCATCAGAACCTGGTGCTGCGTTTTTCTTCCCAAAGCAGGGATAATCGTTAACCTTCATACCATTGTGAACCAGTCACAGAGGATCGCTGTTATTGAAAATTCATTCCAGGGCGAGATGGCAGACGCCGGTGACTTTACCCTTGGGTTTGGGAGCAGTATGGATATTTTCAGAAACAAGGTTGATATCAACAACAATATAGGCAAGACACGTGCAGAAGAGGCTTCAGGACGGGATGTGCCAAAAGAGGGTTTCTCCCTCATAGGTCATACAAGTGGCAGTGAAGAACCTCCCCTTTTTAATCTGGCAGGCAATCGAATACGCTCAAAAAATATAGCGATAGGTGTCGAGAAACGCATTAAGCTGGCCCTGGCCTGTAACCATCTTCAGGCTGCCAATCCGTGGCGACAACCTCAACGACAATACAGCCTGGAAGCCGTTGATCCACTACCATTGGCAGGAGAGTGTGAACGTACTGTGGGTTCAACCAGTGCCATGGTAACGCCCACCTCACCGACACTCTGCCAGATTGTAAATACCTGGACGTCTATCACTGGTTCCATGATCAATCCTTTGAGTGGACTGGACAACCTTGATGGTCAGCTCTTTTTTGATGAATCGGTCTGTCCGTCAGTAACTACCCCCTTTGTTGCTCCTGACGGCACTAGCTCTGAGGCCGGTGAGGCCAGTACGGTTTCCACTGCTTCAAGTACGACTGCAGTGATGACGGGTTTGGGTGTTATCACTACTTTGGCTATATTGTTGGCTCGGTAACTACAGAGCCAACAATATGGACAGGGTGATTATGATCCCCAATGCCGAAGTGACAGCGGTGATACCCGCTGATGAAGTAGGAGCCTCCGTGGGGGCAGAGGGCACGGTGGCGGGACAAATTTCTGTGTCAAAAAGAAACTGGCCTTCGAAATTGTTCAGTCCACTCAAGGGATGGGTTGTTGAGCCAGTGATAGACGTCCAAGTATTTGCAATCTGGCAGAGTGTCAGTGAAGAGGGTGCTAAACGTTCACACTCTTTTGCTAATGGTAGTGGATTAACCGCTTTCAGGCTGAATTGTCGTTGAGGTTGTTGCCACGGATTGACCGCCTGAAGATGGTTGCAGGCCAGGGCCAGTTTGATTTGTTTCTCGATACCTATCGCTATATTTTTTGAGCTTATTCGATTGCCTGCCAGATTAAAAAGAGGAGGTTCTTCACTGCCACTTGTATGACCTATGAGGGAGAAACCCTCTTTTACTGCTTCTCGTCCTGAAAGAACTTCTTCAAATGTCTTGCCTAAATTGTTGATATCAACCCTGTTTCTGAAAATATCCATATTGCTTCCAAACCCTAGGGTAAAGCCACCCGCTTTTGCCATATCGCCTTGGAATGAATTTTCAATAACAGCGATCCTCTGTGACTGGTTCACAATGGTATCAAGGTTAATGATTATCCCTGCTTTGGAAATATAGTCGCTGTACCAGGTTTTGATGATTTTACCTATGATCTTGTTACTGGCAAACCGTAGACCCGGACCCTGACGCCTGACATTCTTCGATGCATCCAGGGATTGTTTACAATCAAGAATAAGCCCAGCCCGGTAGACAGAAATATTGAACCGGTTATTTTCTACAATCAGTTTCCGGTTATAACACTCCGCAAAAACAATACTATCAAGTGTCTTAGCGTTATTAGGTCCTATTGGCTGGAAAGTAACGTGCCTTATATGATTGTCTCTTGCTTTTCCAAACTGGAAACTGTAAAAGCTTCCAACCTTGACCATATAAAAACCTGAATAACCTGCATTAAGCCTGATAACGATTTCAAAACCGTCATCTGCTGCTCCAATAAGATCCTGACCGTCCTTCAAAACTATTTCATTATCAATAAGGTACTCAACCGGGGTTTTAGTTGTCACCGGACTTGCTGACGAAGAAGGCGTCACTCCGGAGACGGTGTTGGAGGACAATAATACGACAGTGTTCTCGGGAATCTGTTTTATCCACTCACTCAAATCCTCTGCCGGGTCGGCACTGAGAACAACGCACTGCCGTGCGGTCACCAGATCTTTATATTGCTTTAACCGCTGTTGAACGCCTATAGACTGCCCTGTTAGAAGGTCGCATAACACTGGCGGCGGCATGCTGGTACTGGTAGTAGTAATGACCGTAGAGGGTATGATCGAACTGGCAGAAGAGGTCAGGCTTGGACTGGCAGAAGAGGTCAGGCTTGGACTGGCAGAAGAGGTCAGGCTTGGACTGGCAGAAGAGGTCAGGCTTGGACTGGCAGAAGAGGTCAGGCTTGGACTGGCAGAAGAGGTCAGGCTTGGACTGGCAGAAGAGGTCAGGCTTGGACTGGCAGAAGAGGTCAGGCTTGGACTGGCAGAAGAGGTCAGGCTTGAACTGGCAGAAGAGGTCAGGCTTGAACTGGCAGAAACGGACGCACTTGGGCTGGCAGAAACGGACGCACTTGGGCTGGTAGAAACGGACACACTTGGGCCGGTAGAAACGGATACGCTTGAACTGGCAATAAAGGGGGCTGGACAGACCCCTGTGTTAAAAGTGAATCGATTCACGACGTTGACCAAGCCATCGCAGGCCGTGGCAGAGGGGTTATTACTTCTGGCACTCCAGGTATTTTTGAGTGACCGGCACTGAGCTCGCAGTTGCGATGGCTCAATGGCCTTCAGGCTGTATCGACGTTGAGGTTGCGCCCACGGCGTGAAGGCACTCAGGGTATTGCAGGCAAGATCCAGAGCTACTAGTCCCAAAACCGTAATAGATTTACCCGTGACTTTGATATTATTGTTGGCCACTTTGAAGATAGGACGGTCTTTACTGGAATCATCACGACCTGCAAGCGTAAAACCACCTCGTCGTATTGGTCGAAAATTGCCAGTTTCTACAAGACCGTTATTTTTAATGTCGATAGTGTTGTTGAAGACTTCTAAATTGGTTCCGTAGCCAAGAAAAAACTGACCCGCTGCTGACATTTTGCCCCGGAATGTGTTTCCAGTGATAGAGAGCTTACGTGACCTGTTTGTGATCTTGGGAATATCAATTAATATTCCCTGTTCGGGAATATAGCTGTTTCCGATTTTTTGGAAGTTACTACCTGTGATCGTGTTATTGATGAAACTCAGGGTCGGGCCCGGGCGATGTTCATTGGCACTGGTATCCAGAGTCAGGTCACAGGTGAAATCAAGGGCAGCCAGAGGTAGATTCAGTTCGAATGTGTTGGAATCTATACTCACATTCCAGTTATAGCACAGTAACTCGATAATACTGTTTAAAGTGTTGTTAGCTGCTGGCTTGAAGGAAATGTTTTTTATACGAATAGGTAAACGTCTTGAAAAATTGAAGAAGGCATAGTTTCCTATTAGGAGCATTTGTTGGTCTGAAAACGCTTGCTTATTCTCGATCACGATTTCGAAACCATCATTAGGAGCCCCAATAAGCTCCTGACCTTCGTACAGTGTGATAGATGAGCTGATATAGTGTTTAGACTCATTTTTTTTACCGGGTTTTGGCGGAGCAGTATCGCCGGTGAGCAGTATCACGGTTTTATTGGGAATCCTGTCTATATCCTTATTTAAGTTAGGACTTTCAAATATAACAATGCACTTTCGTCCAGGAAAACCGTTATTTTCTTTTACTGCTTTTCTAACCCCTTGCGTTCCACTTGTTAAATAAGTCTTGCAATCTTTAGTTTTTAATAAACCGCTGGATCGCGAGCTTCGACCCTTAAACGATAATTCATCCGCACTGGTATTAGAGAGCGAACCCGAACTGGCCGTGGTGAGCAGACTGGTAATGGCGTCGAGGGGCAGGCTTGAATTGGAAGGGGTGGGTTGGGCCTGCAAGCTCAGAGCCTGCAAAGGCAATACGGTGATGATTAACCCGACCAAATAATGCTTTAACTTCGTCAGAAAAAATAAGACACCCATAAAAAAATAAGAACCCATAAAAAATTAAGACATTTAAAAACTGTACCCCCAAAAAGGGTCAGAAAATCTATCTTTAAGTTTCTTCACAGAGCCAACAATATGGACAGGGTGATTATGATCCCCAAAGCTGTAGTGACAGCGGTGGTACCCGTTGATGAAGTGGGTAGGTTCTCTGTCTCGGAGGGCACAGTGACGGGTCGGCAAACTTCTGTTTCAAAAAAGAACTGACCTTCGAAATTAACCAGTCCACTGCAGGCAGTATCGGAGGAATTATTGATGGCTGTCCAGGTATTTGCAAAACGGTTGCCTGCCGGTGAAGAGGGAGTTGTTCTGGCCACTGAACGCTGGACTTCTTTGCACGTGGCCGTCACTTCTTTGGGCATCATTAAAAGTGCTTTCAGGTTGGATTGTTCCTGAGGTTGCCGCCATGGAGTGACGGCCCGGAGCTGGTTGCAAGCCAGGCTCAGCTCAAGCTTGCCCTTGACCGTTATGGCTGTTTGTGTGACGTGGATCTGATTGCCGGCCAGGTAAAAAACAGGGAGGCTTTTCACGGGGAGGTTTTTCACGGTATCGGTGTGCCCTGAGAGAACGATGCCTCCTTTGTGAGTGCGGGTTGTGCTGCCGACGTTGGAAATGTCGATCCTGTTTTTGAAAATTTTAATGTGGGTTCCAGCTGCCAGTCTGAACTCACCCGCCTGAGCCATATAACCTTCGAATGTGTTATCAAAAACAGCTAGCTGCCCTGACTGGTTCATAATGGCAGGCAGATGAATAAATATCCCTTGGTTGGGAATATAGGACGAACCTTTGTCGAGAATGGGGTTGTACTTTTTACCGATGATCTTGTTATGAGCGAATTGCAGGTTTGGGCCTTGGGATGACTGATCGGCAGAAGCATCCAGGGAAGCCTTGCAATCAACGACAACGGCAGCCCGGACAGGGGCATAAAATAGGTTTTTTTCGACAATTAGTTTCCGGTTATAGCACTCTGCGTAAACAATGGAGTCAACAGGATTGCGTTGATCATTTGGAGCGCTCCGGAAAGTGATGTGCTTGATATGGCTGTCTTTGATATCGCCAGACTGGAAGTTGTCAGTGGCTCCAAGCCTGATTAAATACCTGGGTTTAAAGGCTGGCCGATCCCTGATAACGATTTCAAAACCCTCATCAGCTGCTCCAATCAAGCCCTGACCGTTCTTTAGAAGTATTTCATGATCAGTAAAGTACTCAATCGGGGTTTTAGCTGTCACCGGGTTCGCTGTCGGAGAAGGCGCCACTCCGGAGGCGATGTTGGAGGAAAATAATACGATAGTGTTCTCAGGAATCTGTTTTATCCACTCACTTAAATCTTTTGCCGGGTCGGCGCTGAGAACAACGCACTGACGTCCAGCCATCAGATCTTTATCTTGCTTTAGCCGTTGTTGAACGCCTCTGGAGTGGTGCCCTGTCAGAAGATCATCGCATAAGACTGGCTGAGGTGTGCTGGTAGTGGTAACGACCGTAGAGTGCGTGGTAGAACTGGCAGTAGAGGAGCTGACTGAACTGGCAGAAGCGGACGAGCTTGTAGTGGTAGAAGCGGACGAGCTTGTAGTGGTAGAAGCGGACGAGCTTGTAGTGGTAGAAGCGGGCAAACTTGTAGTAGAAACATAGGGGGCTGGACAGACCCCTGCGTTAAAAGTGAATCGACTCTCGACGTTGACCAAGCCATCGCAGGCCGTGGCAGAGGGGTTACTACTTCTGGCTCTCCAGGTATTTTTGAGTGACCGGCGGCACTGAGCTCGCAGTTGCGATGGCTCAATGGCCTTCAGGCTGTATTGACTTTGAGGTTGCAGCCACGGCGTGAAGCCACTCAGGGTATTACAGGCAAGGTCCAGAGATGTTAGTCCCAAGACAGTGATAGCATGATTTCTGACCTTGACATCATTGTTGGCTACTTTGAAGAGAGGGCGGTCTTTACTGGAATCGTCACCACCTGAAAGTGTAAAACCACCTCGTCGTATTGGTCGGTAATTGCCAGTTGATACTCGACCACTATTATCAATGTTGATAGTGTTATTGAAGGCCTCTAAATTGGTTCCGTAGCCAAGAAAAAACTGACCCGCTGATGACATTTTTCCCTGGAATGTGTTCCCGGTAACCGAGAGATTACTTGTCTTTTTTGTGATATTGGGAATATCAACCAATACTCCCTGCTCGGGAATATGGCTGCTTCCCCCTTGTTGGAAGTTACTGCCTGTGATCGTGTTATTGGTGAAATTCAGGGACGGGCCCCGCTGCCTGATATCGGCACTGGTATCCAGAGTTTGGAGGCATTCAAACATAAGGGCAGCCCGAACTAGATTCAGTTCGAATGTGTTGGAATCTATGCTCACACTCCGGTTATTGCACCGTAGCCTGATAATGCTGTCCAAAAGGTTGGTACGTACTTGTCTAAAGGTAATGTTTTTTATACGCACAGGTAAAGTTTCTGAAAATGCGAAGTCGCTATAGTCTCCTATTGAGATCATTGCCACACCTCCAGAAGACGACCTATTCTTTAAGACGATTTTGAAACCATCATTAGGAGCCCCAATAAGTTCCTGACCGTTACGTAGCGGGATCATGTCATCAACATAGTGCACGGACTCGATTTCTTTACCGGGTGTCAGCCGACCAGAATGGGAGGTGAGCAGTATCACGGTGTTGCTAGGAATCAGTCGTATCGAGTCTTCTATATTTTTAGTCGGATCGCGATAGATAAGAAAGCACTTTCGTCCAGGAAAACCGTTATTTTCTCTTATCGCCTTTTTAACCCCCGAACTTGAATCAGGATCTGTTAAAACAGTACTGCAATCTTTACGTTTTGATGAGCGTCTAACCCGACCCACAAACGATAATTTATCCGCACTGGTAGTCGAGAGCGAACCCTTACTGGCCGTAGAGAGCAGGCTGGCAATAGTGGCGAGGGGCATACTTGAATTGGAAGGTATCGGTTGGGCCTGTAGGCTCAGAGCTTGCAACAGCAGTACGACAGTGGTTAACCCGACTAAATAATGCTTTGACTTCGTCATGTTCAGGACTCTATGGGAAAGGCACCAGGTTACTAGTTTAGTAGACACCCATCTTAGAGAAAAAAATAGACCCTCAACCTTAACCAGTCCAGAAATAGGAAAATAGGACACCCATTTATTTAATGAAGAATGAAGAAGACATTCAGAAACTGTATTCCCAAAAAGGATCAGAAAATCTATCTTCAACTAGCGTATCAACGAGCCGCACAGCGTCGTCCAGCGAACAGAGGCTGTTCAAGCCATGATTCAGACAATGAAAATCCGTTCCGACATAAGTCGAAGAGAAATAAAGAGAGGTTCTTTGACGCCTTAACTGATTTTTACGTTAGCCTGTCTGATACAAGCGACGGCAGACGCTTAAACCTCTAAGCCACTTCTGTCCAGCTTCAAGTGCGTAGGTCTTCATCGCTTCCAAGCGACCAACAGCCCGATAAAAACGATTATTCCATTGCATGGTTTTCAGCCATTCATCCGGATCAATTTCCAGTCTTTCAAGAATAGGAGGGGTACACGACGGGATGGAACCTTTCTTATCTGTCCTGACAATGCGGCCACTCCAGTCAACCAGTTCCAGATAGTCGTTAAGAAGGTAAGGAAGGGCAACCTCCGTATTTTGTTCCTGAAAACAAAAAGGTTTCAGGGTCAGCGGCTGTTTTTTAGTCCCAGAGTTTGTAACCTGCTCCACTCTTTCCTGAATCGACGTGTAGTCGGACTTTTCGGGTGTTTCTACCTTTCCAGCCCGAATCGGATTCAAGTCAACGTAAGTCATGCAGGTCAGCAACGCTGCTTCGTCCAGCAATGCCTGGCTTTTAAAGCGACCTTCCCAGAAGCGTCCTTTGCATTCGTCTTCTTTATTGGCTTCACGAGCAAGGTATTCATTCAGACAACGCATAAACCAGCTGATATCCGTTAAACGACGCCGGTATTCCTCAGCATATTCATCGACACGGGCCAACTCAGCGCTGCCCAGTTTGTCAGCGGCCAGATGCCTTTGCACCAGTAGCGGACCTGCGAATAAGGTCGTCCAGCGATGAAGCACCTCATTCCGTGACCAGCCTCTGGCAGATGACTGATTAATGTGCAAAACCACATGATAATGATTCGACATGACAGCGTAAGCGCAGACTTCGATAGCAAAGACTGAAACCAGTTCCCGGAGTTTATCCACCACCCACTGGCGGCGATGCTCGTAGTTCTTGCCAGTCAGGTGGTTCTCGCCACAGAGGTAAGCCTGACGAACACATCTCGCCATGCAGTGGTAATAAGGGGTTGAGCCGGGGTCAATCAGGGTGTTGCGAGCTTGGGCCATGAACTTACCTGTCTGGGTAAAAAATCAGTGATGGGTGAAAGGTAGACCAGGTGGGTGGTAAAGCAAATTTATGGGTGTCTTTTTTTGTAAAGCAAATTTATGGGTGTCTTTTTTTTTCTGACACAACCAGTGTTGTATACCCCTGCTTAATCAACACATCAAGATAAGACCCTCGAACCGGCTTATTACGAATGGCTTCAAGGGTCAGCTCGGTAGTTTTCATGGCCAGGCCATCAATGTCCTGACACACCGAAGTCAGGGACTCATAACGGTCGTTATCAATGCCGTCGTAGCCGACGATCTGAACATCTTCAGGGACTTTTTTGCCCGAGTCCGTCAGGGCTGTGCAGATACCGGTGGCGACAATATCTGAGAAAGCGACGAAACCGTCCGGCCTGAGTCCTGATTCCAGCAGGGATCGCACTCTGCGATAACTGTCCAGTGCCGGCAGTTGAGTGCTGTTGGACACCTCGATGACTTCAGAAGGCACCAGCCCGGCCTCCAGCATGGCCCGTCGATAACCTTCTCTTCGTAACTGGGAAACCTTGTGGGAGGCGTCGAGGCAAACATAGTAAATAGTTCGGCAGCCATTTTTCAGCAGATGACGGGTGGCCAGATAGCCGCCCTGTTCATCATTGGAAGCAATCCAGAACCGGTCATCTTTGGGCTCACCCACGTGAATAACGGGGGCTTCGGACTTTTCCAGTGTTTTCAGACGACTGTCGCTGTCATGGACACCGATGGAGATGTAGGCTTTGGCCCGGGTTATTAACTCACCACTGTCGTTAAATTTAACACGTTTGGCCCGGTAACCATTTTCCTGAAGGTGCACTTTTAATGTTTCATAAACTTTCAGGGCAAAAGGGGAGATCGTGCCCAGGTCCCGGCCCAGCAACACACCAACGGAAAAATCTTTTTGACCATGCAGCTGGCGAGCCATGTAATTCGGCTGGTAGTTCAGGGCTTTCGCGGCCTCAAGCACTTTTTTACGGGTGGCATCAGAGACGTATTTGCCACCATTCAGCACACGGCTGACTGTGGCAATAGAAAGCTCTGACTGAGCGGCAACCTGCAAAATAGTTGCCTGTCCTTCCGATTTGTTTCTTCCCATGAGACATGCTTTCAACCGAACCAGCCGGTAATGTTAACCGATTGTTGAGATTGAATGTGAATTTCAGTGCGTTTGTTTGACTTCGGTCAATGGTTTGTTTTTGTCGTATTATTCTGGTTCGGGTGAGTTTTTTTCCGGGCGCGCTATCTTCTTTGGTATCAGCATTTCCCAACTTTTCGAGTCGCCATCGTTGGTGAAGTAAGGACGCTTCTCGCCGACCACGGTAATACCCCGCTGTTTCAGCACTTTTTGGGCTGCCTCGGTAGCCAGCGTTTTTTGCGTCAAGGTACCCAGGTTCATCTGTATACCTTCGTTTTTCAGCTGCTGCACCTCATGCTTCAATGCCTGTTGTGTTGCTGGACGCAGCAGCGATGGGTCATGTTCGTACTGCATTTTTTCCAACAGAGTCATTCCGGTGGGAATCTTTACCTGTCTCAGGTCGTACCAGTTGTTATGAATACCATAGGTGATGCCCTCACTCTGATCCGCCCGGCAGGTTTGGTGGTTGGGGTCTGAACAGACCATTATTCCAGCTTTCTGAGCTATTTTGCGGCGAACCTTGTCGTCAATAAACTGGTTCATTCTCCGCAGGGGTTCAGATGTTCGTTCAAAGTTTTCAGAGATCTCTTGACCATTGGCACTCAGACCGTAGACCTGTGTATAGTTGTTTTTGCGCTGATCCTCAGGCCGCCCGGTTACCTGCACCAGATCTGCCGCGCCGTGCATGGCCGCTTCCAGATGACGTTGGAATTCGGTTTTGTGGTCAGACCCGGAGTTAAAATCGCAGGGCAGTTGCGGTGGCAGGTCAAGACGTCTGGCGTCAAAACTCCCGGGTTCAGTCTCCGTGACTTCGGGAAAATCAGCCCCAACCCCTAAGTCACGAATAATGTCCATTCGATCGGCAAAGCGCAATATCCGCAAATACCAGCGTACAGAATCAGGTAGTTTCTGCTCGTCATCACCATCGACATCGTTTTCCTTGTTGGCCATCGCCAGTGCGATATCATTCAGCAGCTGTTCGGGGTAGTGTCCGGTCAGGTCCCGTTTGAAGTAGTAAGCTGACATGCTTCTTCCGCTGATTTTTCGACCTCTTCGGCGGCTGCATCGTGGTAGATAATCGCCAGAGACAGAAGCTCTTTTTCTGTCGGAGGCAGGTAACACTGCTGAAATTTCTCCAGCAATTCCATATACCAGTGCCCATTGTTCCGGGCACGCAGGACATGGCTGCAGCTGTGCTTTGGTTTCCATACGGTTGGCAGGGGTTCTCTGTAAAGGCTTTCGATCACCCGTTCCGGTCCCGGACGGCGGTAATAATGCTGCAGGACCGTCAGTATGGTTTTTTCATTATCTCCAACATGATCGGGCAGGACTGGCGGTTTGTTAAAGGCGTCCACCAGAAACTTTAATGCCGTCGGTGTTGCAGTTGCCAATGTTGCTTTCGGTTTGTGATAAGCGTCCAAACCGAGAGATTGTTTCAGGTCGTTAATGTCCCGCTGAGCCTGTTGGACGTGGGTTGGCCAATTCTGATAGAAAGGATACGTTTTCCGTTGCTGCCAGAGTTTTTCAACCCATCGGATATAATCGGTCAAAGATAAGTGATTAATAACCTTCTTACCGCCACGGCAACTCCTCTTGAGACTGCTTTTCAGCTTATCCAGAATGCCTTCATCCACTCGCGCCCCGTAATGAAACAAAGCCAATAAATGGCGCTGGATGATGTCTAGGGTTGGACAGTTAAAACCTTTTACATAACGTAATACCTTTTTTAGACAGCTCTGCCGTTGCTGTGGCGAGAGCCTCTGGCAGATCCGGTCAAATTCAACGACGCTCCCCGGACAACCGACTAAAGGTATCCTCCTGAGATGTTGCAGGGTCAGGCACTTAAATGGCGCAAAGGCTGCCACCATATTACTCAGTATGCCCGGTGGCATGACCGGTTCTGCTTCAATGACCATTTTGTCAATCAGCTCAAGGCACTGTTCATCCAGTTTTGCTCCGCTCTGCAAGAGCAGTTGCAGTGATCGGTAAGCCTCTTTTTCCTGTTCCTGAATTCGTTCTTGTTTGGGATGATCGTGTCTGAGCATTTCGCTACTCAGGAGCATATCAAGTAAAGATCGAACATTGCCTTCATGAATAAAACGATGGTGAATGAGTAAACCACTCTGTTTTAACTCCAAAAGGCTCTGGTAACTGTAATGACAGGGATCACTCACCAGTTGAATAGCCTGTTGGTGTTTACCATCCGATGGAGCGCCACCCGATGGAACGATTAATTTTGAGCCCAATGCCTCCGCTTGCAAAGGCATTGGCAGCAGATTCAAGAGGATCCTGAGATTATCCGGAGACAAGTTTTGTGATAACGCAAACTCATCCAGAACACGTTCATTTTTTTCCAGATGCTCATAGTCAAGCTCGTTATCAAAATAGACGTCTACGGTTCCGGTGCGCTGGCAACGAACAATCAGAGGCAGCGGGTCAAGATCCCATGCCTGTTCACACTGGCGCTTTGCCTGAAGGATGCTGGAAATATCGGTTGACGGATCACGCATAACACAAAAGCATTTGATGTCTGCTTTGTTGTAGTGAGTGGTTACTAGTTCAGGATAAGGCAAGGGGCATACATAATGACCGTGTTTCGCTTTTGGTAAACTGAACAGGCCGTCTTCCCTCAGGTGTCCTGTGGTGTGTTTGGAATCCTCCCAAAGGGCTCGCTCAACTTCCTCCTCACATTTCTCCTTAAGTGATCTGAGGTCAGGCAGCAGTTTCGTCTTCAGTTCATCAGGACTTGCGCCCGATTCTATCTCTGTGGTGCGTGCGTCACGTTTGTAGGTAAACAGGCAGTGTGGGTTGACAATACCAATCATCCATTCACCATATCCAGCTGGCATACGTCTGATGGGCACTCCGGGCAGGGCAAGGGTAAAAGGTCTTGGGGTATCCTCGCTGCGAAAGTAAATAGTCTCTTTCGATGAGGTAACTCGCCTGATCGCCAGCTTCCCTGTTTTAGCGGCCTCCAGTAACTCTTCTTTTTTGGCGGCCTGCTCCGGTGACTCTTGTCGTCTGTACTTTCTGGGAGGACAGGGTGACAGCTTGTGGGTCGAAGAGCTGGTTGTCCACAGGCAAGGGGTTGTTGCATGTTGGGTGTCAACATTTGGTTGGGGGCGCAGGTTGGCAGGGGTCTTCGTTTCTTGGCCTTCCTGCGATGGGGTACTGGTGTTTTCGCTGGTTTTGTCTGATTCAGAATTTGAGCAGCTGACTATTTTGGACAGAACCACCCAACAGGCTTTCCTGTTGGATGCCAGACACAGGGCAGTATCATCAGGAAGATCAGTATCCGATGGGGCAAAGCGGTCTGAATGGGCATGAGCATCGTCACGGTGTCGTTTAGCTTCCTGCTCAATGTCTTTTTGCTCTTTGACAGTGATTCCATTGGTTTTTGCAATGTACACTCTTCGGGCAGTGTCTTCGTCTGTCGCTTCTTCAGTGATCCTGATCTTCAGCCTGCCCATGGCTATTTCTTTGGTGGTGATTTCATTAATCCGCTCCATTTCAGCTTGCTGATTTTTTAAAAAAGTCAGGTAGTCGGGCAGATCGTATTCCGAAAATGTCAGCTTGGGTCCCTGGGTATGGTGCAGAACAAGGCTCTGGTCAGGCTGGGTTTCCAGGTAGAGAGGCTGGTCGGTGTTGAGCGCCACGCTGGTTACGGACTCAACACTAAAGCATTGCCAGGTTTTGTTCTCAGAAGTGTCTATGGGCTGGCAAAGAGTATGCTCGCCGGGCACAGGTTCCGTGCCACTGATAATAAAAGGATCATCCGATGAAATATGAAGAAACGGTTTATTGTACGACTCCGGTTCGGTGCCTTTTTCCAGATGATAGGGAAGCGGCTGCCAGGTTTGCTGCCTGAGTGCCAGTGCACCCAGTGTCACCAGAGAACCTGTGATAGCGGAGGTCTGGTCTGGCAGAGGGTATGCCGTCAACCCGTTAGTTATTTGTGCCTCCACTGAAGCGATGAAAGACAGGGACAAGAACAGAGATATCAATAATCGTTTCAATGTCTTTGCTCTCAATTCATGTTAAACGGCAAAGAGTAGATCAAATATCCTGTAGCCATGAAGAATTACTCCGACGATTTTCTGAAGTCGAAGTGGTGCCAGAAAAACTTTATGTCCCTTTCTCAAAACCTTTTCAGATTGCCTCTCAAGGTCTTCAGCTGCGAACCTTGCCTACGCGTTTTACACGATTAATTCAGTTGTAAAAGATCTATTTAAAAAAAACACAGACGGGCTTGCAGCTGACACACAAGTAATCAGGGGATAAGAAACAGTGAAACAGGGCTTTTTTAAATTGCTGCCTTTGGCGGGCGCCGTTTCGGCCATTGCCTTTGCAACTCAGGGTTTTGCGGCGCAGGCCGTTGAAGAACAAGCCGTTGAAGAATCCACCACAGAAGAGGTGATTGAAGAGGTAGTTGCCAACCCCACCGATATTCTGACCGACGGTTGGACCATTAATGGTTATGTTAGAACCGGCTGGCGAATCACTGAAAAGGGGGTTTCAACAGATACCGACTTTGGCAAAGCAAACTATGCCACAGCAGGCACCACCGCCAGCAGCGCTAACCAGGTGGAATTTGTTATTGGCAAGATGACCGAATTCCAGAACGGCGTCTGGTCCGAACTGGGTGTTCGTGCTGAATACGGCAATGGTAACTCTTACTTCTACTCCTCTCCGGGCAGTGAAAACACCCATGACGATGGCCAGTTTGAAGTAAAAGAAGCCTTCATGAAAATAGGTGGCCTTTCCTATCTGCCTGAAGATGCTCACGTCTGGGCGGGTCGTCGCTACCTGAACCGCGCGGCGGGTGCGCTGTCCGGAGAATTCTGGAAACAGTCTTCCGGTGTCGGCTTTGGTTATGAACAGAACCGTTCCGGTGTTGCTGTGGTTTCTGCTGATCCGGGTGCAGGGGATCAAAAAGAAACTGTAGAGGAAAAAGTTGGTGATCGTGCCACCATGCACTCCATCGACTTTTACAGCTACGGCCATGAAGCTCTGGGTGGTAGCTTCGACTACGACCTGAAGGTCATGATGCAGGGTAACAAGAGTGAGTTTGAAACCGCCTATGGTGACAATGCGGCCACCAATGGTCTGGGGGCGGCGATCACCTACAACCGTGACTACTATGGCATGGATGGCTGGTCTAGCACAGCCCTGGCTTATGGTAACGGTATGGCGGCAAACCGTGGGGTTAACTTCGGTTCCTGGTCAGGTCAGGCCGGTCTCGGTGCTGCGGATAATGAAGACGGCAGCACGGTGTTCTTTACTTCTTACGGTGTCATGAACATCAACCCACTGTGGCAGATGGCTTCTGAGGTGACTTACCTTCATGGCAAGAACATTTGGGGGCTGACTGAAAACGCTGATACTCCTGTCAAGGAAGCTGAAACTGTTGACCGTCTGCTGCTGGCTGTGCGTCCAACCCGTCGTATAAACGACAACTTCCGTTGGGAGTTCACTGCCGCCTATGGCTACGACAAGTCCAACTGGGGTGCTGAAACGACCACTACTGATTATTACACAGCTGAAGTAGCCGGTGTTATCACAGTCAATGCCGATTACTTTGGTCGCCCTCAGATCAAGCCATTCGTGACTTATCTCTACAACAGTGCCGAAAATGGCTGGGGAGAGAATTTCGATAATGACAAAGGCGTGTTCCAGATTGGTGTAGAGGCTGAAATCTGGTTCTAAACTTGTTGGTACTTCTGTGACTCCCATGGCCGGTGTTTTTGCATCGGCTTTTTTTTCTGTAATCGTTTACAGACTTAATCACCCCGGTTGATTCTGTGAGCCATCACATTATCGTTTGACTCTTCATTAAACCCGGTATTGATCATGCAGTTTACCAATACTTTGTCGTTTTCGGATTCGGTCCACTGTTTCCGCTCTGGCCAGCCTTTTAATACAGAAGCTGTGGTATTAACGACCGACCATGCAGGTCCTGAATCACCAAGGTGTTTTTCGGTTGCAGAGCAGGGCCGGGAGCTGATTATTCGCAGAGACCTGAAACCCGGTGATCAGGTGTTTGGCATGGGGCAAAGTATGGGGGGGCTGAACAAGCGTGGTCGTCAATTTCGTACCTGGTGTTCTGATGATCCCTGCCACACACCAGAAAAAGAGTCACTGTATGGCGCTCACCCGTTTCTGATTGTGGACGGTGATGACACCTTTGGCCTGTTCATCGATTTTCCGGGTGAACTTTTTTTTGATCTGGGCTACACGACAACCGATCTGCTGGAAATCCGAATCCCTTCCCTTGATGTGGATATCTATGAGTTCGTCGCTACTGACAAGAAAGCCACTGACAAGAAAACCATTGTCCGTGACTTCAGAAAGCTGATTGGCAAGCCTTATGTGCCACCCCGGTGGGGTTTCGGTTATCAACAGTGTCGCTGGTCTTATCCGGATGCTGCTCGAATTGACGAGATTATTGCAGGCTTTCGTGACAATGATATTCCCTGTGACACGGTCTATATGGACATTGATTACATGGTGAATTTCAAAGACTTCTCCATCGATGAACAAAAGTTCCCCCGGTTTGAAAACTGGGTTCAGGAGAAGAAAGAGCAGGGCATTCGTTTGATTCCCATTATTGATGCGGGCGTCAGAATAGAAGACGGTTACAAGGTCTACGAAGAGGGTCTTGAAAAAGGCTACTTCTGTAAGGATGCCCAAGGTGAACTGTTCCGTGCCGCTGTGTGGCCCGGGTTGTGTGCTTTTCCTGACTTTCTGAAACCGGAGACTCGCCAATGGTGGGGGCTGCAATATCAGGCACTGACGGATCTGGGGATTGAAGGCTTCTGGAATGACATGAACGAACCGGCGCTGTTTTACTCGCCAGCGAGTTTGTCAAAAGCCATTGATGCGGTGTCTGCGGCCAAAGACAAGAACATTGGTGTCTATGAATTCTTTGACTTGAAAGACAGCATTATGAACATTTCCAACAGTCGGGAGGATTATCGCAGTTTTTACCATGAGCCAGCGCCGGGGGGTCGGGTTAATCATGAACAGGTCCACAACCTTTACGGCACAAACATGACACGTGCCGCCTATGAGGGGTTTGCGCAGGTGGATGCGGACAAACGCTTCCTGATGTTTTCAAGGGCATCCAGCGTCGGGGCCCATCGCTATGGTGGTATCTGGTTTGGGGATAATCACAGCTGGTGGGAGCACCTGAAACTGAATCTGCAAATGTTACCCGGTGCCAACTTCTGTGGATTCCTTTATTCCGGTGCGGATATCGGTGGTTTTGGTGCCAATGCCAGTGCTGAGCTGGTGGTTCGCTGGACTCAGTTGGCGGTGTTCTCACCACTGATGAGAAATCATGCCGCTATGGGTACTCGTGATCAGGAACCTTTTGCGTTTGACGGGCACTCCATGGCGATTATGAGGGAGCACATCAAGCTGCGTTATCGAATGATTCCTTATCTCTACTCCGAGTATATGAAAGCCGTGGAGAGCGGGGATGCTTTATTCTATCCACTGGCTTTTGAGTACGACGATGAGCGTTCAAAAAGAGTCGAAGATCAGCTACTGGTTGGCCGCTCACTGATGAATGCTCCGGTCTATGAACAGAATGCCCGTGGCCGTCATGTTTTCCTGCCGGAGGATATGTTGCTCTGGAAAGTCAGTCGTCATGATCTTATGGCAGCGACGGTCATCAAGGCAGGCGATCATTACCTTGAACTGCCCCTTGAAGAGATGCCGGTTTTTATCCGCAAAGACGGCATGTTGCCGTTGACTGAGACCACCTCCTGGGTCGATGAACGACAGCCCGAAACGCTGGATGTTATGGTTTATCTCGATCAGGGTGCTCGCTATGAACTGATTTATGATGATGGTATCAGTAAGGCGTGGGAGAAGGGCGTCAGTGATTGTCTATCGTTGAGTGTTCAGCAGGGAAGTGCGGGTCTTAAAGTGTCTGCCGAGGTGACTAAAGGGCAGGTGCCCTGGAAGACCATTGTCTTTCATGTTTACCGGCATGATGGGTCATTAATCAGGCAATCGGTTCAAATCTAGCTTGTCGGGCTTAAGCGTCCGTAGCGAGGATTGTAAGAAGTTGAGGAGAAAACTATGACCATAGCTGTTCAACCATCGTCTGTTGTATCAGGGTTTGCGTTTGATCGTGAGCAGGAACTGCTGCATGCGCATTGTGCCATCCCCTTCAGTTTTCTCGGCTTGCATGAGCATCCATCGGGTAAGGGCCTGATTTTAAGAGTCTGGCGTCCTGATGCTCATAAAATTGATGTTACAGAATACCCAACGGGCAAGCCGCTGGGTTCCATGGTCAGGTCCGGTTCGGGACTGTTTGAATTAGCATTTCCCCGTCGTCGAAAGCGTTTTAATTATCAGTTGTCTATTGACTTGAATCCAGGTGATTCCGAATCGGGTCAGAGTCAAAAAATCTATGATCCCTACCAGTTTGGCGAATATGTTTTGAGGGAAGAAGGCATAGACTACGACGGGCTGTACCGTTATCAAGGGGCGCAGCTGCTGAACCACCGTTTTAATGCCCGCCGTCAGGTTCAGGGGGTGTTATTCAGGGTTTATGCACCCAATGCCCGTTCAATCAGTGTGGTCGGAGACTTCAATCAATGGGATGGTCGTCTGCATCCTATGGCCAGTGCTGATGATGGTATCTGGCGACTGTTTATACCGGGGCTGGATGAAGGCGCTCTCTATAAATATGAAATCCATGATGCCCAGGGTCATTGCCTGCCACTGAAGGCTGATCCGTTTGGTCGTTATGCTGAGCAGTGGCCAGGGCTGGCTTCTATCGTTCACGATGAAAAAAAATATGGCTGGCAGGATGAAAACTGGCTGAATAGCCGTGGTCAGTTATACGACAAACCTATGTCGATTTATGAAGTGCATCCGGGTTCCTGGCAGAGAACAGCGGAGAATGAGCCGCTGGACTACAGGGCTTTGGCGAAAAAGCTGATTCCCTACGTCAAAAAGATAGGCTTCACCCATATCGAACTTATGCCGGTGGCTGAACACCCTTTGTATGAGTCCTGGGGGTACCAGACTGTTGGTATGTTTGCTCCTACCAGTCGCTATGGCAGTCCCGACGATTTCAAATACTTCGTCGATCAATGCCACCGGGCAGGCATTGGTGTCATTCTGGACTGGGTGCCGGCCCATTTCCCCAATGATGACCATGGTCTGGCGAAGTTTGATGGCACTTCACTCTATGAGCACCCAGACTCCAGAAGAGGCTGGCATCCAGACTGGAAAACCTGTATCTATGATTTTGGCCGTCCCTGGGTTCAGGATTTTCTGATCAGCAGCGCCCTGTTCTGGCTGGACGAGTTTCATATAGATGGGTTGAGGGTTGATGCGGTGGCCTCCATGCTGTATCTGGATTACTCAAGAAACGACGGAGAGTGGGAGCCTAATATTCATGGTGGCAATGAGAACCTTGAAGCCATTGCCTTCCTGAAAAGACTGAATCAGGCTATTTATCAGCGTTTTCCAACGGCAATGACCATTGCTGAAGAGTCTACCAGCTTTGGAGGCGTATCCCGGCCTGTGTACGACAATGGATTAGGGTTTGGTTATAAGTGGAATATGGGATGGATGCACGATTCCCTGGAATACATGAAAGAGGAAACGATCCACCGTAAACATCACCATGACAAGATCACATTCAGCACTGTGTATGCCTGGAGTGAAAATTTTGTGCTTTCCCTGTCCCACGATGAAGTGGTGTATGGAAAAGGCACTTTACTGACCCGAATGCCCGGAGATGACTGGCAGAAGTTTGCCAACCTCCGAACCTATCTTACCTTTATGTACACTCATCCCGGCAAAAAGCTGTTGTTTATGGGCTGTGAGTTTGGCAGCTGGAATGAATGGAATCACCATAAGGCGCTGGACTGGGAGCTGTTGGACGACAGTCAGTCACCTAATGCAGGTATTCAAAAGCTGACCCGTACACTGAATAAGCTTTACCAGACTTGTCCGGAGCTTTATGAGCTGGATTGTTCCGAGTCGGGTTTTCAATGGTTGGTTTCTGATGACCGGGATCAGAGTGTTTTGGCTTATGTGCGCTTTGACAAGCAGGATCATCCTCTGATCGTCATTCATAATATGACGCCAACCGTGAGGCATGATTATAGACTGGGTGTTCCGGTAGCTGGAAAATACAAACTGCTGTTGAATACCGACTCAAAAGAGTTGGGCGGCAGTGGTGTAGCGCCAGGTAAAGGGATTAAAACCGTTCACGAGGCCTGCCACGGTTTTGAACAGAGTTGCTCCCTGACTCTGCCGCCATTGGCTTCTTTGATTCTTAGACCTGCTTTGCATCCCCGCACCCAGGATAGCTGAGGTAGAGCCTGCAATTCAGGCCATACTGACCTTTTTTGACAGCAGAGAGCCTTGTTTCTGAATGGTGGGCAGGGTGGTTTTCAGTTTCGGGCTCTCTCAGAAAATCAGACACCCATAGAAAGCACAAGAAAATTAGACACCCATAAAAATCAGAAAAAATAAAAAAAATCAGACACCCATAACCAAAAAATAAGGCACCAACAAATAAAAATGGGACATTTAAAACCTACACCCCCAAAAAAGAATCTGAAAACCTATCTTCAAGTAGCGTATCAGCAAGCCAAACAGAACCATTATACGAACAGAGGCTGCTCAGGCCATGATTCAGACAACAGAAACTTATTCCGACCTAAAGTCGAGGAGGGATAAAGAGAAGGTGCTTAATTTCTTAACTGAATTCTACGCTAACCTGTCTGATACAAACGACTACAGGCGTTTAAGCCTTGAAGCCACTTCTGTCCAGCTTCAAGTGCGTAAGCCTTCATCGCTTCCAGGCGGCCAACTGCCCGATAAAAACGATTATTCCATTGCATGGTTTTCAGCCATTCATCCGAATCAATTCCCAATCTTTCAAGAATAGGAGGGGTACACGATGGGATGGAACCTTTCTTATCTGTCCTGACAATGCGGCCACTCCAGTCAACCAGTTCCAGATAATCGTGAAGAAGGTAGGGAAGGGCAACCTCCGTATTTTGTTCCTGAAAACAAAAAGGTTTTAGGGTCAGAGGCTGCTTTTTGGTCTCAGAATGTGCAATCTGCTCCACTCGTTCCTGAATCGACGTGTAGTCGGACTCTTCGGGTGTTTCTACCTTTCCAGCCCGAATCGGATTCAAGTCAACGTAAGTCATGCAAGTCAGCAATGCTGCTTCGTCCAGCAATGCCTGACTTTTAAAGCGACCTTCCCAGAAGCGCCCTTTACACTCGTCTTCTTTATTGGCCTCACGAGCAAGGTATTCATTTAGGCAACGCATAAACCAGCTGATATCGGTTAAACGACGCCGGTATTCTTCAGCATATTCATCGATATGGGCCAGCTCAGCGCTGCCCAGTTTGTCAGCGGCCAGATGCCTTTGCACCAGAAGCGGACCTGTGAATAAGGTTGTCCAACGATGAAGCACTTCGTTCCGTGACCAGCCTTTGGCAGATGACTGATTGATGTGCAAAACCACATGATAATGATTCGACATGACAGCGTAAGCGCAGACTTCGATAGCAAAGACTGAAACCAGTTCCCGGAGTTTATCCACCACCCACTGGCGGCGATGCTCGTAGTTCTTGCCAGTCAGGTGGTTCTCTCCACAGAGGTAAGCCTGACGAACACATCTCGCCATGCAGTGGTAATAAGGCGTTGAGCCGGGGTCAATCAAGGTATTACGAGCTTGGGCCATGAACTCACCTGTCTGGGCAAAAAATCAATGATAGGTGAAAAGTAGACCAGGTGGATGGTAAAGCAAATCTATGGGTGTCTTTTTTTTCTAGACCAGGTGGATGGTAAAGCAAATCTATGGGTGTCTTTTTTTCTTTTTGGTAAAGCAAATCTATGGGTGTCTTTTTTTTCTAATGGGTGTCTTTTTTTTCTAAATTGCGAAAAAGTTACTCTCGCCTACAATAATTTTGGCCAAACCAAACAATAGAAAATTTGGGACAATTTAACAGTGAATAATATAGCCATAAGGTTGACATTGATTTTATTTTTGACTGCGCTTTCATTAGCTGCAAGTGGAAATATTGAAACACTCATCAACGTCAATGAAAATCCAGTAGGTACTACTATTTCAAGCCAGGGAATACCTCATTTATCAAAAGCACAGACTCACCTGCTGGTGCAACAGGATTCCTATACAATCGTACGACAAGTGTTAGACTCACTGAGTACTTCTGCATCTTTTGTTGTTATTTTATTTTTACCTTACTACATGGTTACCGCCGGAGATGTGTTTCTCAAACAGCAATCAGGCGCCCATTCTTATATAACGAATTTTTTCACAGCATCGGCAGTGACAGTGGAGTCTCTGATCAGGACATCTTTTACACTGCTCAACCTGAATTTTTATTTTAATTATCTGACCACTACTGTGTCTGACTATGTCGACCGAGAAAACAAAATCCTTGCCTGTGACGCGAACCTTCCCCGCAAAGGATTCATGCCTGTCTACCCTGAGCACCCATGGCTGGCCAGTCATTATTATCAGCAGGTTGTATTCCCTGAAGATCAAAAGCCGTTTCTGGAAATCAATGTACTGAGCAATAATGATGATATTGATCTCCCCGATGATATTCCAGAATGGGCCCACTTATACCAAACACTTTCTGACAATCATGTGGATAAACTGACTGTCCAGATTCAGGAGAATAATAACCTGCTAAAACTGAGGATCAGTGGTGATCAGTTTTTTGAGGACATCAACCTGCCTGTTGATGCTGAAGCGGACATTCAGTGGGATCTGGAGACGCTTACAACCCTTTGCTCACAATTTGAAGATGATAAAGTTTACAGCCTTTTTCATGTAGAAACCTTAAAGGCTATTAACCGGGCCATTGAAAATTCAGTGTCAGGGGGTATCACTGAAGGGGTAGTTTTTTCACCCTCTTTTACCGATGTTTTAAAGAGTGATAAAGGCGCTGCGGTTATCAGCCTGGGCAGTCGTCAGAGTAATCCGGTATCACGACTGGTTTACTCTGATCATGATGTTTTTACCCATCATCCGGGCTTTTTACTGCTCACTGACTCAAGCCAGCATTCAGAGGACCTGTTTTCACTGGCTCTCAGCACAACATCAGACAATCTGGCCATGGCTATTTCGTCACAAAAAATCTGGAGGCAAGATCATATCAATGACCTTATGTCATTGCTTCGAATGGGAGCCGGGCATTTACTTTATCATTCCGTGAATACTCATCTGGCAATGTCGTCTAACTCTGGATCAGCTCCATCACCTCAACAGAGCGATTCTTTTAAAAACAGCCTGTCGAATGTTCCGGAATCGACAGAATTATCGGAACACTCAGTAGAGCCCGGTTTTTTGAGAGCATTAATCCATACCTTCAAAAAGAAGATAAAAGCGGGTCAATTGTCTTTGGATAACGAACTGTACAAGTTGCATATGAGATTTTTAAGTTCATTTGCTATGTTCATGCTTGAACCGTCGGCTGATGGTGCCAATCCATCGGCTTTAGGGGAAAAAGCCGTTGATGAAAATATAAAATTTGGTGATACCTTCATTAAGGTAAATGATGTGTTTGATAAAAATCTTTTAAAAAAGGTCAACGAAGAAATAGGCAAGGACCGCCGATTGTTTGATGTGGATTTTATATGTAGTGGTTTTGAACAAAAATACATGAGTCGTTATTTTGAAACGCTGGAATCTGAAGATCTGAAAATTGACTTTCCTGACAATGATATTTTTGATGATGTGTCTATGGAACTTGTTAACAGAAACCTACGGATTATTATTCGATTGCACCCCATAAGGGAAAGACTAATCTGTCATTTTGATAAACATGGTAAGATAAAAGAAAAGAAAGAATTCAAGGAAAAAATTATTGACACCAGCTCAGAATCCGTTAAAGAGCTATGCTGTCAGGCATTGGAAAAAATGGCTGCTTCATTAGGCTGGTCAGATAATGAGGTTGAACCGATAAAGTTTTTTATAGTGCGTTATCCCCTAATCAATCCTGACAGGTTTAAAAGGTTTTCCTGGGCACCCGAAAATATCAAGGGTTTGCCTTGGCATCGCGACCTGGGGCGTACAAGTATGGTCGTACAGTTGAATGACAACGATTGTGAAATGAAATATTCAGGTGGTGGACTTGATATTTGTCGGTCTACACCCTTAGGCATACTTGATGAAAGCACGAAAGAAACACATTTTTATGAAAAAAATAGCGGTTTTGCTTTTACTAACCTCAAGGATTTAGTTCACCGGGGCGGAGATATAGATTACGAATGCAGCAACAATGAAAATGAAGCAGGAGAAAAATGTGTAATGGTTGTATTGACTGGTCGCAAGTAACAGCCCAGCTACAGCCAGGCTGCTCCCCTGACCCCGGATGAATCACCGTGTTTTGCGGGTACGATCCGGGTGTTCAGCTGATCGGAAAAAACATACTGTGGGACGGTATTCGCAAGCTCGGTATAAAGTGCCTGAATATTCGACATACCACCTCCCAGGACTCGAAATAAGACTCGAAATAAGACACCCATAAAAAATCTCAAAAATAAGACATCCAAAAACTGTATTCCCAAAAAAGAATCTAAAAAACCATCTTCAAGTAGCCTATCATCAAGCCAAACGGAATCATTCGATAAACAGAGGCTGCTCAGGCTATGATTCAGACCACAAAAAGTCATTCCGACTTAAAGTCGAGGAGGGATAAAGAGAAGAAGTTTAATTTTTTAACTGACTACTACGTTAACCTGTCTGATACAAACGGCTACAGACGTTTAAGCCTTGAAGCCACTTCTGTCCAGCTTCAAGTGCGAAGTTCTTCATCGCTTCCAGGCGGCCAACTGCCCGATAAAAACGATTATTCCATTGCATGGTTTTCAGCCATTCATCCGGATCAATTCCCAATCTTTGAAGAATAGGAGGGGTACACGACGGGATAGAACCTTTCTTATCTGTCCTGACAGTGCGGCCACTCCAGTCAACCAGTTCCAGATAGTCGTGAAGAAGGTAGGGAAGGGCAACGTCCGTATTTTGTCCTTGAAAACAAAAAGGTTTCTGATAATGATTCGACATGACAGCGTAAGCACAGACTTCGATAGCAAAGACTGAAACCAGTTCCCGGAGTTTATCCACAACCCACTGACGGCGATGCTCGTAGTTCTTGCCAGTCAGGTGGTTCTCTCCACAGAGGTAAGCCTGACGAACACATCTCGCCATGCAGTGGTAATAAGGCGTTGAGCCGGGGTCAATCAAGGTATTACGAGCTTGGGCCATGAACTCACCTGTCTGGGCAAAAAATCAATGATAGGTGAAAAGTAGACCAGGTGGATGGTAAAGCAAATCTATGGGTGTCTTTTTTTTCTAGACCAGGTGGATGGTAAAGCAAATCTATGGGTGTCTTTTTTTCTTTTTGGTAAAGCAAATCTATGGGTGTCTTTTTTTTCTAATGGGTGTCTTTTTTTTCTAAATTGCGAAAAAGTTACTCTCGCCTACAATAATTTTGGCCAAACCAAACAATAGAAAATTTGGGACAATTTAACAGTGAATAATATAGCCATAAGGTTGACATTGATTTTATTTTTGACTGCGCTTTCATTAGCTGCAAGTGGAAATATTGAAACACTCATCAACGTCAATGAAAATCCAGTAGGTACTGCTATTTCAAGCCAGGGAATACCTCATTTATCAAAAGCACAGACTCACCTGCTGGTGCAACAGGATTCCTATACAATCGTACGACAAGTGTTAGACTCACTGAGTACTTCTGCATCTTTTGTTGTTATTTTATTTTTACCTTACTACATGGTTACCGCCGGAGATGTGTTTCTCAAACAGCAATCAGGCGCCCATTCTTATATAACGAATTTTTTCACAGCATCGGCAGTGACAGTGGAGTCTCTGATCAGGACATCTTTTACACTGCTCAACCTGAATTTTTATTTTAATTATCTGACCACTACTGTGTCTGACTATGTCGACCGAGAAAACAAAATCCTTGCCTGTGACGCGAACCTTCCCCGCAAAGGATTCATGCCTGTCTACCCTGAGCACCCATGGCTGGCCAGTCATTATTATCAGCAGGTTGTATTCCCCGAAGATCAAAAGCCGTTTCTGGAAATCAATGTACTGAGTAATAATGATGATATTGATCTCCCCGATGATATTCCAGAATGGGCCCACTTATATCAAACGCTTTCTGACAATCGTGTGGATAAACTGACTGTCCAGATTCAGGATAATAATAACCTGCTAAAACTGAGGATCAGTGGTGATCAGTTTTTTGAGGACATTAACCTGCCTGTTGATACTGAAGCGGACATTCAGTGGGATCTGCAGACGCTCACAACCCTCTGCTCACAATTTGAAGATGACAAAGTTTACAGCCTTTTTCATGTAGAAACCTTAAAGGCTATTAACCGGACCATTGAAAATTCAGTGTCAGGGGGTATCACTGAAGGGGTAGTTTTTTCACCCTCTTTTACCGATGTTTTAAAGAGTGATAAAGGCGCTGCGGTTATCAGCCTGGGCAGTCGTCAGAATAATCCGGTATCACGACTGGTTTACTCTGATCATGATGTTTTTACCCATCATCCGGGCTTTTTACTGCTCACTGACTCAAGCCAGCATTCAGAGGACCTGTTTTCACTGGCCCTCAGTACAACATCAGACAATCTGGCCATGGCTATTTCGTCACAAAAAATCTGGAGGCAAGATCATATCAATGACCTTATGTCATTGCTTCGAATGGGAGCCGGGCATTTACTTTATCATGCCATGAATGCCCATCTGGCAATGTCGTCTAATCCTGAATCAGCCTCATCACCTCAACAGAGCGATTCTTTTAAAAACAGCCTGTCCAATGTTCCAGAATCGACAGAATTATCGGAACGCTCAGTAGAGCCCGGTTTTTTGAGAGCATTAACCCATACTTTCGAAAAGAGGATAAAAGCGGGTCAATTGTCTTTGGATAACGAACTGTACAAGTTGCATATGAGATTCTTAAGTTCATTCGCTATGTTCATGCTTGAACCGTCGGCTGATGGTGCCAATCCATCGGTTGTAGGGGAAAAAGCCGTTGATGAAAATATAAAATATGGTGATAAATTCATTAAGGTAGATCATGTGTTTGATGAAAATCTTTTAAAAAAGGTCAATGAAGAAATAGGCAAGGATCGCCGATTGTTTGATGTGGATTTTATAGGTAGTGAGTTTGAAAAAAAATACATTAGTAGTTGTTTTGAAAATCTGGAATCTGAATATCTGTCACTTGACCTTCCTAAGAATGATGTTTTTGATTTTATGTCTATAGGGCTTGTTAAAAAAAATCTACGGAGTATTATTCAAATGCATCCCGTAGGGGAAATACTAATCAGTCATTTTGATAAAGATGGCAAGATAAAAGAAAAGGAGGCATTTAAGGAAAAAATTATTCACACTAGCTCAGAATCCGTTAAAGAGCTATGCTGTCAGGCATTGGAAAAAATGGCTGCTTCATTAGGCTGGTCAGATAATGAGGTAGAAAAGATACAGTTTTATATAGTGCGTTATCCCCTAATCAATCCTGACAGGTTTAAAGGGTTTTCCTGGGCACCTGAAAATATCAAGGGTTTGGTTTGGCATCGCGATCCGGGGCGTACAAGTATGGTCGTACAGTTGAATGACAATGATTGTGAAATGAAATATTCAGGTGGTGGACTTGATATTGGTCGGTCTTCAACCCCGGGCTATAGTGTTTCCTCTCCTGATGAAGGCACGAAAGAAACACATTTTTATGAACAAAATAGCGGTTTTGTTTTTACTAACCTCGAGGACTTAGTTCACCGGGGCGGAGACATAGACTACGAATGCAGCAATAATGAAAATGAAGTAGGTGAAAAATGTGTAATCATTGTATTGGCTGGTAACAGCCCAGCTACAGCCAGGCTGCTCCCCTGACCCCGGATGAATCACCGTGTTTCGCGGGTACGATCCGGGTGTTCAGCTGATCGGAAAAAACATACCGTGGGACGGTATTGGCAAGCTCGGTATAAAGTGCCTGAATATTCGACATACCCCCTCCCAGGACAATAACTTCTGGGTCGACAATATTGATGACACCGGCCAGCGCACGGGCCAGTGCATCAATATAATGATTGAAGTGCTTTACAGCCAGTGGGTCGGCGTCTTTCACTCTTGCCATCACTGATTTTGCATCAGGTATTTCCTGTGGGCTGTAACCATAGGCTTCACGAAAACGTTTGGCCATTCCGGTGCCGGAGACAAAGGTTTCGATGCAGTTCTTGCGACCGCAGTAACAGTGTTGGTCCGGACCGTCGATGATGGCAGAGTAATAGGGCAGAGGATTGTGTCCCCACTCACCGGCAATGGCATTGGGTCCTTGAATCAGTTGACCGTTATACACCAGTCCGCCGCCGCAGCCGGTCCCGATAATGACACCAAAACAGCTTTTGGCACCGGCTGCCGCGCCATCGGTCGCTTCTGACAGCGTAAAGGAATCCGCATCGTTAGCCAGTTTGACGGTTCTGCCCAGTTGCTGCTCAAGATCTTCAGCAACGGTCTGATCGTTCAGGTAAAGGGTGTTGGCATTTTTCATACGGCCAGTATCAGGACTGATAGCGCCCGGCAAACAGAGACCGAGATTACTGGCCTGCCCGTAGTGTGCTTCAGTGGTGTGAATGAATGCCTGAATACTATCGAGAAAGTCAGGGTAATTATCCGGGGTGGACTGTCGTTCCCGATGAATCATTTCCCCACTATCGGAAAGCACCACAATTTCGGTTTTGGTGCCACCCACATCAATACCAAATCGCACAGAAATACCTCGTTTACGGATTAGCCAGCTTTGAGTCTGACAGTTATTGTGATCACAGTTATGATAATCTACCAGAGTGGAAACTGCTTCAGCAGCCATAAGTTGAAAAACGCCAACAAGAAGAAAGTGAGTACTATGACAGAGTTCGACTACATCATTGTGGGAGGTGGCTCAGCAGGCTGTGTTCTGGCCAACCGGTTGTCTGAGAACCCTGCCCATCAGGTTTGCCTGGTAGAAGCGGGAGGCAGTGATAAGTCGCCATTGATTTATACGCCTGTCGGAATGGTGATCACTGTGCCCTTTAGCTTTTATAACTGGCAGCTAAATGCTTTGGCTCAGTCCACGGTTAATGACCGGGATGTTTATTGTCCCCGGGGAAAAACGCTGGGAGGGAGTAGCTCCATCAACGCCATGCTCTACATCAGGGGGCAAAAAGAGGATTATGATCAATGGGCAGCCTTGGGAAATGAAGGCTGGTCTTTCGATGATGTTTTACCCTATTTTCTGAAATCTCAGAATCAGGAAAGAGGTGCTTCTGAACGGCATAGCATCGGTGGCCCATTGAATGTTGCTGACCCCAGAAGTCGGCACTGTTTAAGTGAGGCTTTTATTAAGGGAGCGATAGCAGTCGGGGAAAAAGACAATCCGGACTTTAATGGAGCTGATCAGGAAGGTGTAGGCTGGTATCAGGTGACACAGAAAGGAGGACAAAGGTGCAGTTCAGCGGCTGCTTATTTGCACCCTGTTATGGATAGACCGAATTTGACGGTCATGACCAACAGTCACACTGCCAGGGTTATCCTTGAAGGAAAAAGGGCCATAGGGATTGAAGTCGTTCGAGGTATTACCCGAAGAAAACTCTTTGCCCGAAAAGAGGTGATTCTTTCCGCCGGAGCATTTGGCTCCCCGCAGATTATGCTGCTTTCAGGCATTGGTGCCAGAGATAAACTGGAGCCCCACGCTATTGATTGTTTGCATGAGCTGCCAGGCGTTGGTGAAAACCTTCAGGAGCACCCTGACGTTACTGTTCTTGCTAATGACAAGACGGCATCCTCAATGGCTTTTGCCAGACCGCGGGGTTTGGCCAGAGGTATCGGGGAAGGCGTGAAATACCTCCGTAAAAAAGAAGGCTTTCTGGCCAGCAGTCTTGCCGAGTCGGGCGGATTTATAAAATCTTCACCGGCAGTCGAAAGACCTGATCTGCAACTGCATTTTATCCCTGCCCTTGTGGAAGACCATGGTCGTAAATTATCCAGATACCTCCAGTATGGGTTTACGGTTCATGTCAGTGTCCTCAGGCCCGATAGTCGGGGTCGTGTAACCCTCAAAAGTGCCTCCCCCAAAGATAAACCTGAGATTGAGCTGAATATTCTGGAAAAACAGGCAGATATGGATTGTCTGGTACGCGGTGTTAAAAGAGTGAGGGAGATTATTCAGTCACCTGAGTTGTCCCGTTATGCGGGGAAAGAGTATCTGCCGGGTTCCGATGTGCCGGATGATGGACTTGAGTCTTATATAAGAGATAACGCCAATACGATCTATCATCCGGTGGGAACCTGCAAAATGGGGTCTGATGATATGGCTGTCGTCGATAACAGTTTGAAGGTTCATGGGCTGGAGGGTTTGCGAGTGGTTGACGCTTCAATTATGCCAACCATTATCAGTGGGAATACCAATGCACCTACGATCATGATCGCTGAAAAAGCAGCGGAGATGATTCTGGGTAACAATCAGCCAGAACGTCACTTTGAAGAAGGGACGGAAGAAGTGACGGAAGACGTGACGGAAACAGAAGAAATAGCGGTCTAAGATCGCTATTTAATGGCTTCCGGCTTCCGTTTCAAATCCCCGTCAGGCTTATGTCACCCACAGATCTTTGACAAGGCAAAGATTTGGGTGACACTCTCAACGCTCTCAACCTGATTGACAAGAGTTGTCAGGCTGGCAGGGATTCTTCCCGGGAAGTCTCTGTGCCCTGGCCTGCGCTTTCTCCACCACCAGGAACGACACGAGTGGCTATCAGCCCCTTGGGTCCCTGACCGATTTCAAATTGCACAAGCTGTCCGGCTTTCAACGTCTTGAAGCCGTCCATTTCAATAACGGAGTAATGTATGAGTACGTCTTGATTTTCAGTGGCGTCCTGAGCCTGGATGAATCCATAGCCCTTGGGATTGTTAAACCACTTAACTGTACCTTCCAGCATAGCTTCCATTTCCTTCTTGGTCGCTTCCATACAGCGCGATTCCTACATTATCTACATTGAAGGAACTGCCGGGAAACAGCAACCCTTGTTGTTTTATTTTTAGTCACGTGTCAGTTCTGCGTCGTCCATATCACAGCGCTCTTTCTTGGTGATGTCTTTTTGGCCTGAAAGGTTTCAAACTAAAAATACAGCCTACATTTCCGTATAGAGCTATCCCATTATAAGACCATATTGACGCGAGATAACAGTTTATTTTTATCAGGTTGTCGCGAATTCTTCATTTTTTTCCTGTCTGGGCAGACCATAAATGGTTTTTACGCCACCCCACTCATCGACAGACTCCATGTGCACATCAAAGCCCCACAGTCTGTGGATATGTTTGATGATTTCACGAGTGCTGTCAGAATCCACCGGACGGCCCTGGTGCATGAAGTGACGCAAAGTAATGGAGCGGTCGCCACGGGTGTTGACACTGTAAACCTGAATATTAGGTTCACGGTTGCCCAGGTTGTATTGAGCGGCCAGTGACTCCCTGACTTTTCGATAGCCAGAATCGTCATGAATGGCGCTGACTTCAAGGTATGGGTTGACTTCATTGTCATCAATGCAGAACAGCTTCAGATCTCTCATCACCTTGGGTGAGAGGTACTGCATGATGAAACTTTCATCCTTAAAGTTCTTCATGGCGAAGTGAACGGCTTGCAGCCAGTCTGAACCGGCCAGGTCAGGGAACCAGCGACGATCTTCTTCTGTCGGGTTTTCACAGATCCGGCGGATGTCCTGAAACATAGCAAAGCCCAGGGCGTATGGGTTTATGCCGCTGTAACGGGGGTCATCAAAATCAGGCTGGAACACCACGCTGGAGTGGGAATGCAGGAACTCCATGATGAAGCCTTCAGTTATATGACCTTCGTTGTACATTTCGTGCATCAGGTGGTAGTGCCAGAAGGTTGCCCAGCCTTCGTTCATCACCTGAGTCTGGCGCTGTGGATAGAAATATTGAGCCACCTTGCGAACGATCCGTATCAGTTCACGTTGCCAGGTATCCAGCAGAGGGGCGTTTTTTTCTATGAAGTAGAGAATGTTTTCTTCCGGGTCTCTTGGGTAACGCTCAGTCTGTTTTACCTCATGTTCTTCACGAAGAGGAATGGTTCGCCACAAATCATTCAGGTTGCGCTGAATGTATTCTTCGCGCTCTTTGGCCCGGGCTTTTTCTTCTTCCGGTGAAATAGGGCGAGGACGCTCATAACGATTGACACCCTGATTCATCAGAGCGTGACAGGCATCCAGTAGCTCTTCTACGGCATCAACGCCGTGTTTTTCTTCGCACTCTGCAATGTAGTTTTTAGCGAACAGCAGATAGTCGATGATGGAGTCTGCATCCGTCCACTGCTGGTACAGATAGTTACCCTTGAAGAAAGAGTTGTGCCCATAACAGGCGTGGGCGATCACCAGCGCCTGCATGGGCATGGTGTTTTCTTCCATCAGGTAAGCAATACATGGATTGGAGTTGATCACAATCTCATAGGCCAGGCCCATCTGACCGCGCTGGTAGCTTTGCTGGTTGCTGAGAAACTGCTTGCCGAAGCTCCAGTGGTTGTACATCAGTGGCATACCCACAGAAGCATAGGCATCCAGCATCTGTTCGGAACTGATCACTTCTATCTGGTTGGGGTAAGTGTCCAGCTGGTAGCGTTCTGCCAGCTTTGCAAACTCTCTGTCGTATTTTTCCAGCAGGGCAAAGGTCCACTCAGAGCCTTTGGAGATAGGCTCTGCACGACGTGATGGCTTTTCAGTATTGGCAGGTTCGGAGGAAGTTCCTGCTTTATGGGGATCGATGTCCTGCTCGTGGCGTTTTTTGTCAGGCATTTTGACCCTCCTTTTTTTCGAACAGTTTGCGGAAGACCGGATAGATCTCTCCGGCATTTCGTATCTGTTGCATGGCGAAATGACCTGCGTGATGCTTTTCGATCATTTTATATTCATGCCACAGGTTCTGGTGGTGGCGGTCAGTAATTTCTACGTAGGAGTAGTACTGAGTCAGCGGTAACAGTTTGTCGACGATAATATTACGGCACTTGGTTGAATCTGCCTCCCAGTTATCACCGTCAGAGGCCTGGGCTACGTAGATGTTCCACTCATTGGGGGAATATCTTTCAGTAACAATGTCGTCTGTCAGGGTCAGTGCTGACGATACAACCGTGCCGCCGGTTTCCCGGGCATAGAAGAAGTCGTGCTCATTACATTCACGGGCTTCGCTGTGGTGGCGGATAAACACTACTTCAATTTTTTCGTAGTTGCGCTCCAGGAACAGGTAGAGCAGCAGAAAAAAGCGCTTGGCGATGTCCTTGATTTCCCGGGTCATGGAGCCCGATACGTCCATAACGCAGAACATGACCGCCTTGCTGGAAGGCTGCGGCACTTTCACCAGATTGTTGAATTTAAGATCGAATTCATCAATAAAGGGCAGACGCTTAAGCTTTTTGTTCAGCGTCGCAATCTGATCTTTCAGTTCTTTTCTTAACACTTCGTCGTTGGTTTCAGGTCCCACTTCCATTTCACGCAGTTGACGTTTCAGGGCGCGAATTTCTTTTCTTTCTTTACCGGAAAGAGCAATTCGACGGGCGTGGGCGGCCTTCAGGGAGCGCACTACGTTCAACCTGTCAGGAGAGCCCGCAGTCGTATATCCCGCTCTTTTCAGTTTAAAGTCGGTGGAATCCTTGAGTTCTTTGCGAACCAGGTTGGGCAGTTCAAGATCTTCAAACAGGTATTCCAGAAATTCCTCACGGTTAATGGAAAAAATGAAATCGTCTTCACCGGAACCGCTGTTGCTGGCTTCCCCTTCACCGCTGCCTTGTCCACCGCCACCTTGAGGGCGCTGGAAACGATCACCGGTGGTGAATTCTTTGTTGCCTGGATGAACCTGTTCCACCCGGCCACCCCGACCGTGATGAAAAAACGGTTCTGACACATCTTTTTTTGGAATGCTGATGTCGCTGCCGCTGTCAACGTCGGTAATGGAGCGTTGATCGACAGCGTCCTGCACTGCCTCTTTTACCAGACCTTTATAGCGTCTCAGGAAACGCTGACGGTTGACCGTACTTTTCTTTTTCGCATTGAGGCGTCGGTCAATTATTATGCTCATAGGACGCTCTCCTGTCTGATACAACAAGATGAAGAAGCGCCCGCGAAGGCGCCGTGGTGATTGATCATGAACGCTGCCGGTGGCAGCGTAACTCGTGACTTACTGAGACTTGCGAACCCGGATGTACCACTCGGACAGCAGGCGAACCTGTTTCTCTGTGTATCCGTACTCAACCATGCGCTTAACAAAATCTGCATGTTTGCGTTGGTCTTCGTTCGAGCCTTTGGCGTTGAAGGAGATCACTGGCAGCAGATCTTCGGTGTTGGAGAACATCTTTTTCTCGATCACGGCCCGCATTTTCTCGTAGCTCAACCAGCTTGGGTTTTTGCCTTCGTGGTTGGCCCGGGCGCGCAGGACAAAGTTCACCACTTCATTACGGAAGTCTTTCGGGTTAGCGATGCCAGCAGGCTTCTCGATTTTTTCCAGCTCATCGTTCAGGGCACTGCGATCCAGAATGTGTCCGGTATCGGGATCACGGAATTCCTGATCCTGAATCCAGAAATCAGCGTAAGTGATGTAGCGATCAAAGATGTTCTGACCGTAATCGGAGTAGGACTCCAGGTAAGCGGTCTGGATTTCCTTACCCAGGAACTCTACGTATTTGGGGGTCAGGTATTCCTTGATGAAACGCATGTAGCGATCCGTTATCTCATCCGGGAACTGTTGCTGTTCAATCTGCTGTTCCAGAACGTACATCAGGTGCACAGGGTTGGCCGCTACTTCGGTGGAGTCGAAGTTGAAAACCTTGGACAGAATCTTAAACGCAAAACGGGTAGACAATCCGTCCATGCCTTCATCAACACCGGCCAAATCTTTATATTCCTGCAGAGGCTTGGCGTTAGGGTCGGTGTCCTTCAGGTTTTCACCGTTGTAGACCCGCATTTTGGAGAAAATTGAAGAGTTTTCTGGCTCTTTGATACGGGACAGAACGGAGAACTGGGCCAGCATTTTCAGCGTATCCGGGGCGCAGGGCGCATCTTTCAGTGAGCTGTGTTCCAGCAGTTTCTCGTAAATACCCACTTCTTCATTGATGCGTGTGCAGTAAGGAACCTTAACGATGTTGACACGATCAATAAAGGCTTCGTTGGTCTTGTTGTTACGGAAGGTCTGCCACTCGGATTCGTTGGAGTGCGCCAGCAGGATACCCTCAAAAGGAATCGCTCCCATGCCTTCAGTGGAGTTGTAGTTACCTTCCTGAGTTGCAGTCAACAGTGGATGCAGAACCTTCACAGGCGCTTTGAACATCTCCACGAATTCCATTACGCCCTGGTTGGCACGACACAGTGCGCCGGAGAAGCTGTAAGCATCCGGGTCGTCCTGGGAGAATTCTTCCAGCTGACGAATGTCGACTTTACCGACCAGGCTGGAGATGTCCTGATTGTTCTCATCGCCCGGTTCAGTTTTGGCAATAGCTACCTGATTTAAACGACTTGGGTAGACTTTCACAACACGGAATTTGGAAATATCACCACCAAACTCGTGCAGGCGTTTAACCGCCCAGGGAGACATGATGTATTTCAGGTAGCGACCGGGAATACCGTATTCTTCGGTCAGGATCTTGCCGTCTTCATCAGGGTTGAACAGTCCCAGCGGTGATTCAAACACTGGTGAGCCCTTGATGGCGTAAAAGGGTTTCAGTTCCATCAGTGCTTTGAGGCGCTCAGCCAGAGATGACTTGCCGCCACCGACCGGGCCCAGCAGATAGAGAATCTGTTTCTTCTCTTCCAGACCCTGTGCAGCGTGTTTGAAGTAAGAAACAATCTGTTCGATCGCTTCCTCCATGCCATAGAACTCTTCAAAAGCAGGATAACGTTTGATCAGTTTGTTGGAAAAAATACGGCTCAGGCGTGGATCGCGAGACGTATCAACAATGTCTGGTTCGCCAATGGCTGACAGCATTCTCTCCGCCGCATTGGCATAGGCACCAGGGTCGGTTTTGCAAAGATCCAGGTACTCCTGAAGGCTCATCTCCTCTTGTTGAGTTGATTCGTACCTTTCCTGGTAATGAGAAAAAATAGACATATCAGGCTTCCCCCCGCTATGACCTCCATGATCACGGCGTACTTAATATTATTGTCTGTCTGGGCACTGTATTGTTAATGCGAAGTGTGATTGTGAATCAAACGACACTGCTATTTTATAGGAGCAAGTGCTCTGTCTGTTGATATCACAATGCAAGTTATAGAGGCTATCCGTATAAATGTCTACTAATTTCCGGATTTTTTCTTATATGGGAAGGTGGGCTAACTTGTTGATATAAAAGGAAAAAATTAATATCCAGAAGGGTTAATCTATCCATCTTAAAGGGGTTTTTGGATAGTCACCAGTGAAAATTTTTGAACGTTGAAGTGATAGTGTTTTTCTGTCGTTTAATAATCTGACCCAGAGTTAACTTTATTCAGGTGCACTTATGACTCATCCGGCTCTGGTTGAAATAATGAGAAGCCTTTGTTCCGGTGAATCTTTTTTTTCAACTTGAAGCGGTCGTAATGCCAGATCCACAGTTGGGGGTTCTCCCTGATCACCTGTTCCATTCTGTGCATCAATCGCTGAAGGTCGCGTTGGGTATCCCCTTTTCTGTCACCAGTCTGGGTCAGTGGCAGAGCCTCAAAATGCAACTGCCATTGGTTGTTTTCAAAAGTGCAGTAGTGAAAGAGAACGGGTGCTTTTAGAAGATGAGCTGTCATAATGCCACTGGCGGGAGCCCGGGTTTGCTGCCCAAAAAATGTTACCGGCATTTCTCCTGAGCGGAGGTCGCTGTATAAAAATACGGCTTTTTTCTGTTTCAGAGCCTGGAGTACCGCAGTGGGGTCTCCTTTTACAATAGGTTCAATACCGGCCTTGAGAAGAAACGCCTTGCCGAGTTTATGAGTTAATGGTGACTGCTTTCCTGAACCAATCAGGGTCGTTGCCGGTAAGCCCTGTTGTGAGAGGGCTAGCGTTCCCAGATCGGGAGGTCCCATGTGGAGTGAGAGTACGACCACGCCTTTGTTGTCTGAAAGAGCCTGAGTAATAACGTTCTGATTGTGCAGCAGGTAATTGACTTTGCTCAGTGAGGGAAGGGAAAGAATGTAGTCAATGGTGTGACGAGCAGACTGGCGAATGATCTGTTTCTGTCTCTTCTCAGAAACAGGCAAGAGGGTCAGTTGCAGTGACTCTCTGGCAATATGGCTTTTTTTGGCTCGCAGGGCATAAGAGAGTACCAAGCCGATGACAGAGTAAACGAACCGGGGCGTTCGGGATAAGAGTCCGATTAAGAAGCGTACCGCTGTATCTTTCTGGCCGATGTTTATACGTATAGACATTTATATGTTTTTGTTGTTGGTAATCATGTAAAGCCTGATGATAGGAGAGGGTGTGTTTCTTTGCCAGTCAATTCATCAAAATCGGTACTTTGTTGACGTTGTGTGAACTACTTTTGAACGGGGTGAACTAAACCGTTATTATCGGGTCAATTAACGTATTCATTTAATTTACAATAGCGATGCGTCTTCGTTCCTTGCATGGAGTGCTGCACTGCTAATGTTTTATGGCTTCAGACACGAGAGTTGTGACAGAACTCCCGGCTTGAGGCTTTCTTGCTGGATTGCTGTTTAATGATTTTTCTTTCCTATCTTCTGCTCGGTGCTCTGGCCGGGACTCTGGCCGGTCTGTTCGGGATCGGTGGTGGGCTGGTTATTGTTCCGGTGCTGGTTTACAGTTTCGAGTTACAGGGGCTGTCTCCCGAAGTTCTCACTCATCTGGCTGTGGGTACGTCGCTAGCCACCATCGTTGTCACTTCACTCAGTTCCATTCGCACTCACCATTCCAAGGGGGCTGTTCAGTGGCCTGTTTTTGGTGTTTTGACGATGGGAATTCTTATGGGCTCATGGCTCGGGGTTTACACTGCGGTCCAGATGTCGGGCCCAATGCTTCAGAAAATGATTGGGATTTTTGCCCTGGCCGTAGCCGCAAAAATGTGGTTTGGCTTCAAGCATTCTGAAAGCAGTAAAGTGCCGGGACGACCGGTATTAGTCACTGCTGGAGGCGTCATAGGCTGGGCTTCCAGTATATTTGGCATCGGTGGTGGCAGCCTGTCAGTACCCTTTTTGCGCAAGAGCAGCCTCTCAATGCCCCAGGCAGTGGCGACTTCGGCTGCCTGTGGTTTGCCGATCGCTATTATGGGAACTGCGGCTAATATGTTCCTGGGCATAGAAAATGAGTTGTTGCCAGAGCTGAGTACCGGCTATGTTTACTGGCCGGCCTTTCTTGGTATTGTCCTGACCAGCATGCTGTTTGCCCGCTTTGGTGCCCAGTTGGCTCATAAGCTGTCTTCTGACAAATTACAAAGGTTGTTTGCGCTTCTGCTGCTGGCTGTAGGATCGGAGTTTCTTTTCTCTATCTGAAAGCGTCAGGCCAGCTGGCTCATCCCTTTGTCTTGTTGATACACTGATTCGCCGAATGCACTTTTCTCAAGTTCAAAGGGGGGAGTGCGTAACAATAAACCTATCCGGAATCCTCCTGTGATCCCATATCCTCAAATTGATCCCGTTGCGATCAGCCTTGGGCCTCTCAAAGTTCACTGGTACGGTCTTATGTACCTGGTGGGTTTTGCCGGAGGCTGGTGGCTGGCAATCCAGAGAGCCAAGAAATCAAAGGGTTTATGGAATCCTGAACAAATCGGAGACCTGGTGTTCTATGTGGCGGTCGGGGTGATCCTGGGCGGGCGCATGGGTTATGTGCTGTTCTACAACTTTGATTATTTTCTCCAAAACCCGCTCTGGCTGTTCAGCATCTGGGAAGGCGGCATGTCTTTCCACGGTGGCTTGCTGGGGGTTCTGCTGGCGGTATTGCTCTTTGGCCGCAAGATTGACAAGAACTTCTTCCAGATGACGGACTTTATTGCTCCTGTGGTTCCTTTGGGGCTGGGCATGGGTCGCCTGGGTAATTTTATTGGGGGTGAGCTATGGGGAAGGGCAACGGATGTTCCGTGGGCTATGGTCTTTCCGACGGATCCCTCACAGATGCCAAGGCATCCATCACAGCTTTACCAGTTTGTTATCGAGGGGGTTATCCTGTTTGGGGCGCTCTGGTGGTTCTCGGCCAAACCCCGTCCGCGGATGGCTGTGTCCGGATTATTCCTGCTGATCTATGGTATTGGGCGCTTCTGTGTAGAATTTGTCCGGCAGCCCGATGAACAGCTGGGCTTTATTGCTTTTGGCTGGTTGACGATGGGGCAGCTGCTGACGGTGCCTATGATTCTTCTGGGTGTGGGGCTTATGGTGGTAGCCTATAAAAAATTCCCACTGGTGGATGGGCAGAATCAGGATGACCAGGCCTGGTTGAAAAAACATGCGCCTAAGCCTGATGAGAAAACAGCCGTGAGCGGACGTAAACAGCCATGAGCGGACATAAGCCATGAGCAATAAATAAAGGATTAACCATGAAACAGTATCTGGACCTCCTGCGTCATGTAAAAGAGCAGGGCACTTTCAAATCCGATCGAACCGGCACTGGCACCTACAGTGTTTTTGGTTATCAAATGCGCTTTGACCTGGCGAAAGGTTTCCCGCTGGTCACCACCAAGAAGTGCCACCTGCGCTCCATTATTCATGAGCTGCTCTGGTTCTTGAAGGGTGACACTAATATCGCCTACCTGAAGGAAAACGGTGTCAGAATCTGGGACGAATGGGCGACAGAGGA
This sequence comes from Endozoicomonas sp. 4G, assembly GCF_023822025.1. NCBI lineage: Bacteria > Pseudomonadati > Pseudomonadota > Gammaproteobacteria > Oceanospirillales > Endozoicomonadaceae > Endozoicomonas > Endozoicomonas sp. 4G. The sequence continues at coordinate 384,225 of NZ_CP082909.1, forward strand.
AGGAGACCTGGGCCCTGTTTATGGTAAACAGTGGCGAAGCTGGGAAGGGGCCAACGGCGAAACCTTTGATCAGATTCAGTGGCTGCTGGATGAAATAAAAACCAATCCGGATTCCAGAAGACTGGTCATCAGTGCCTGGAATCCCAGTGTGCTGCCCGATGTGACATTCAGCCCTAAAGACAATGCCGCTATGGGTAAACAGGCCCTGCCGCCCTGTCATTGTTTGTTCCAGTTCTATGTTCTCGATGGCAAGCTGTCCTGCCAGCTCTATCAGCGCAGTGCTGATATTTTCCTGGGGGTGCCTTTTAATATCGCCTCTTATGCATTATTAACCATGATGATTGCCCAGGTCTGCGATCTGGAGCTGGGGGATTTTGTTCATACCTTTGGTGATGCCCATCTTTACTCCAATCACCTCGAGCAGGCAGAGGAACAGCTAACCCGTGAGCCATTCCCTCTACCAAGGATGAAACTGAACCCTGCGGTCAGGGATCTGTTTGAATTTACCTTTGATGACTTTGAACTGGTGGGTTATCAGGCCCATTCTCATATCAAGGCGGCTGTTTCAGTTTAAGCAGTTTTCGTGACTTTCAAATGCTCTGACGTATCAAACAAGCATTATTGATACGTCAGATTAAATCGTTACTTATCGTTGAAGGGGTCTTCAACCTGGATAGAATGCAGGATAGAGTTGGTTGAGGTATCAGCCTGAGCCCTTGACCCGCTGTATTCAACATAGACTTCTGACTGCGAGATAGCGGCATCTTCTGCATAGCGACAAATGGCTTCATTGTACGTGCCCAGTTGTACAATATTGGGCACTTCTACCTCGTAATATTCATAGGTCAAAACCGTTATGGTTTCATACTCATTCAGACGTGGATTGTATTGAAGAGTGGGCTTGTAACTCTGTCTGGTTTTCGAAACCCTGACGGTACCACCCAAGTGGAGGTGTACCGTACATCGATGATTCATAATGACCTGTCCCCACCGTTCTACATGGACTACCAGTCCGAATACTTGCCACTGACTAAAGGAACCTGGATTTTTGATTGTCGGACTTAAATCAATGCCATTGGGAAATTGAGTAAATGAGGGTGTTTTGGAAAAACTGCTTTCAACCGGTTGGATATCAATTACTCGATAAGGACTGTTAGTCGCCATAGAGTTAAACCAGAATGGGTATTTGTATTTGATGACCATAGGTTTTCTGCTGGAAGGGCTCAAACTCTCCCAGAGGTAACGATACTCCGGTTGTATTGATATATGGTAGGTCCGGGCCGGGTATTTTTTTTCAGCGGCAGCGCCTTGCCCTGCCTGAAACTGTAGTTCCCCGGATTCCCAGATAAAGCCTACTTCCCAACCTTTTGAGGCAATCGTGCCGACCATAAGTCCGGTTTGCCACCATCCCTCCTGGTTGGCCTGTACTTGTTCAGAAAGTGGTTCGAATTTTAAAGGGGGGTTAGACCAGGCGGTCAGACAAAATGCAGAGATCAACAGGCTGAAGAGCCATTGTAGTCTTTTCATGATGGTGTCCTTACCAAAAAGTGAAGTTATAGGATTCAGACTAGCATTTGCAAGAAAGTCTCAGGCAGAGAGGTTCCCTCAGGTTTTCTCCGTATCCCAGCAGAGAGGCCATACTGATAAAGTGTCTTCAGAGACAGAATACTTTTACCCAGCTCTATAAGGAGCGGCGCAAGACGGAAGGAGGGATGAGTCATTTATGAAATTGTATGCCAGACAGCAGGGAGAGGGTGAACATCTGATCAGTGTCCACGGATTATTTGGATCGCAGGAAAATCTCGGTGCGATCAATCGCCAGCTTGCCCGGAAATTCAAGGTACATGGTCTGGATGTCCGCAACCATGGTCGCTCTCCCCATGATGATGCAATGGATTATTCCGTTATGGCCGCAGATATCATTGAATACCTGGATGATCAACAGATTGAGAAGGCTCATCTACTCGGACATTCTATGGGCGGTAAAGTCGTGATGGAAGTGGCCCTGACTTATCCTGACCGGGTCGGCAAACTGGCGGTTATGGATATCGCTCCGGTACAGTACGGGGTACGACGGCATGACGATGTTTTCGCAGGTTTGTCTGCTGTTGATCTCGAGGCTATGGAGAAGCGGGCGGATGCCGATCGTGCCCTGCGCCAGCATGTAGAAGAGTTGGCTATCAGAACCTTTCTGCTGAAGAACCTTTATCGCAATGACGAAGGAGAGTATCGCTGGAGAATGAACCTGGAAGCTATCCGTCATAACTATCTGAAAATTTCTGCGGGTTATTCAGGAGACGGATGTTTTGAAGGTGATGTATTGTTTCTGAGGGGCAGTCACTCGGATTACATTCTCACAGAACACCGGGAAACTGTTCTGAAACATTTCCCAAAAGCCGCTATGCGAGAAATTGCGGGTACAGGCCACTGGCTTCATGCTGAAAAACCGGAATTGGTAGCCCGTACTTTGATGCGTTTTCTGGAGTCTTGAGTATTGGTACAAAAAAGCCGCCTCAGTTGGGCGGCTTTTTTGTATTCACTTCAATGTCTGGCTTGCCGATCCTGGATGTCATCCCATTGACTGGAGTCGTCATCGTCATCGAAATGCTCGTAGGAGTCGGCGAGATTCTGACGAAGGGACTTCTTATCCCAGTAATCATCAATGCCCTGTCGAATGGATTTTTGTTTTCTCTTCTTGCAGCGTTCTTTGGCAGTTTGTCTTTTTCTGAATTCCTGACCTGAATCCCAAAAGATTTTATCCTGATCGTCGTACTGCATTGATCTAACCCTGGACATATCCTTACTTCCTTTTTTTACTGCTCTATCTTCAATTTAGAAAAAATAAATCAGGTTTTTAATAAGAAATGTTGATATGAAGAGGGTTATCAATAGCCGTTCGCAGTCAGGCTCCTAGCCTTCCAGTCGAACCACCCGAGTGTTCAGGGTGCCGTCGGGCATTAGTTCAAGCTCTCGGTAGCCAGGGCAACGGTTATCCGTCATAAAATCATCGGATTTGGGCTTGAACTGGGCACAGGTAGAAGGAGTAGAAAGAAACCGGACATTCTCGATAAGCTGATCTCGCTCCTGATGGATATGACCGTTGATCACTGCACGGACGCTGGCGTGCGACCGGATCAGGTTCATAAACTGGTCAGCGTTTTTCAGTCTGATTTCGTCCAGCCAGCGACTTTCAATGGTGTAGGCAGGGTGGTGAAAAGCCACCAGAGTGGGTTTGTCCGGGTTCTCAGACAGGTACTTTTCCAGAAGCTGAAGCTCGGTGCTGGATAAAAAACCGGGTATCTGTCCCGGAATCTGGGAGTTCAGCATAATGATTTGCCAGTTGCCTAAATCCAGGTAAGGCTTCATGGCCCCGGGGTTGACCTGGTGCATCAGGTGAGCGTCGTCATGATTTCCACAGGTCCAGAGATAAGGTTTGTCGCAGCTATCCAACATGCTTTTCAGGGTTTGGTAAGATTTCAGGCTTTCGTCCTGACTAAGATCACCCGTGACAAGAAAAGCGTCCGGATTAAAGGATGAGGACTGAATCTTATCCCAGACGGCCAGGAAACTTTGATAAGTATCGGTTCCCATCAGTCTGCGATCAGGCGTGCCGAACAGATGGGTATCGGTTAACTGGATAATACGTATTCTGGTCATAGGCTGATTCATCAATTATTTAAACCATGAGTGAGACAGAAGTTTAGCCATTCAGAAAAAAGCTGATTCAATTGTTCCTTTTCATCGGGCATAAGCATCTTCTCATTGGGATAAGGGTAAATGGCTTTGAAGTGCCGGTCTTTATTGACACTGATGATTTCGGCCATTCTAACATCCCGATAAATACGGATCCGGAACTCGGGAAGCTTCAGCCATTGACCCCAGGCGGCATCCAGGTTGACGTGTAGAACGGTGGTATAAGGTGCCCGCTCCAGCACCTGAAACCGTGCCTGTCCCTCCCACCCGGCGAGATAAAATGAGAGAACAAGGTTGTCGTTGTTCTCCAGATCGGGCAGCAGTTTCATGAGTTTATGGAAATTCCTCTCACACACCTTTTGCTGCTTGATCAGGTTGGCTTTGTAGGGAGTTTTGCTATCCATAACTCAATCGTAGTGCATGGCCCTGTTATTCGGCATTGGGTTTGCTGGCCTTCTGGCCATAACTTTTCTTTTTGTGGGCTATATTGTCTACGCGAATACGATTCATAAATACGTCAGTTGTCTTTTTTTGAGTGAATGTTGCCGGCTTTCGATTGCTCATTGCCGGTTTGGGGTATGCCGTTCAGGGGAAGTACCGTTGTGAATAGATTATCTATAACCAAGTCTGCCGATTGCAAGTCGACGAGTAGCAAAGAATTACCGGTTGTGCCGAGGGAGTTGCTGGTTTCTTTTGCATTACTAACCAGTTGTTTTGCCTTATGGGGACTGGCACACAATATGACGGATGTACTCGTTGCTCAGTTCCGTAAAGTGTTTATCTTAACGGATATCCAGTCCAGTATGGTGCAAATGGCGTTCTACGGCGCTTACTTTTGTCTGGCCCTGCCTGCCGCCATATACATCAAAAAGTTTTCTTACAAGTCTGGCGTATTGCTTGGGCTGGGTCTGTTTGCATTCGGTGCATTGTTATTTTATCCAGCCAGCCAGAGCATGCAGTATTCCCATTTTCTGGCAGCCCTGTTTATCCTGGCAGGAGGGCTATCTATTCTGGAGACCAGTGCCAACCCCTATGTTATTGCCATGGGGCCAGAAGAGACCGCCACCCAAAGGTTGAATCTCGCCCAGTCCTTCAACCCTTTCGGTTCAATTATCGGGGTTCTGATTGGAAAATTTTATATCCTCAGCCAGTTAAACCCGGCTACGGAAGCACAGCGGGCGCTGATGCCGGTTGAGCAGTTGCGGGCGATTCAGTCACAGGAATTAATGGCTGTTATGGGGCCATACATAATGACGGCTGTCGTCATTATGGGAGTATGGCTCTCTATCGCGCTTCGTAAAATGCCAAAAGCAGTGGCTGCTTCCGAAGCGTACAGCTATTTAGCATCCTTTCGTCGTCTGTTTAAAAGAAAAGTATTTATCCGTGGTGTTTTGGGACAGTTTCTTTACATGGGGGCGCAAGTTGGTTGCTGGTCATGGACGATTCGTTACGTCATGAAGAACGTCGGAGGTACCGAAGCAGAAGCTTCAACCTATTACCTCTATTCAATCCTGCTGTTTAGTGGCGGTCGCTTTGTTTGTACCTCTCTGATGCGTTATATCAAGCCTGCGAAATTGCTGGGCGGGCTTGCCATTGTTGCAGCAATGATGGCTATTGTTGTTATGCTGAGCGATGGCTATGCTGGCATTTACGCTCTGGTTGTTATCTCTGGCTGCATGTCATTAATGTTCCCCACCATTTACGGCATCTCTGTGTCCGGACTGGGAAACGATACTCAACTGGGTGGTAGCTGCCTGATTATGGCCATTCTCGGGGGAGCCGTACTGACCGCACTGATGGGTTGGATTTCAGACAGGTCCGGGATTGGCTGGGCCTTTGTGGTTCCGCTGGTCGGATTTATTTACCTGACCTGGTTTGGTCTGAAGGGAAGCAAAAAGAAAGAAATTTCAATGATGAAATAACTGGGAAACTCACAGTAAACTAGTGTAAATTCGATGGGTCTTGCTTGAGCAACAGCGGGTAAACCGACATTATTGTTCGGCTTTTGGGCCCATTTTTCAAGGAACTGGAGATATGCCACGAACTTATCGCAAAGGCTTTTTACTGGCAGCCCTGGCTGGCTCTATTATGTCTGCCCAGGCGACAGAGACTGAATACAATTTGCTGGATGTGTACAACCTGGCGCTAAAAAATGATGCCCAGCTGGCCGCTGCCCGGGCGGATATGATGGCGACTCAGGAAGGTAGCACCCAGGCAAGGGCCCTGTTGCTGCCCAATCTGTCTTTGTCGGCTGGAACGCAGTACAACAAAACATCCCAGGAGACTCAAGTCGGTGATGTCAAAGACAACTATAACTCCCATACCTGGGGAGCCACGCTAAGTCAGCCGCTGTTCAATTTGGCCAGCTGGTTTGGTTATGACACTGCCAAATTTCAAAGTGCCCAGGCAGAAGCCTCTTTTAGCTATGAGCAGCAGAACCTGATCCTCAGGGTGTCAGAAGCCTACTTTAATGTGCTCAGAGCCGAAGACAGCCTGACCACTGCTATCGCTGAAGAGAAAGCGGTTAAACAACAGCTGGACCAGGCTCGTGAACGTTATAATGTGGGTCTTATTGCCGAGACCGATGTGCTCGAAGCCAGGGCGCGTTACGACGACGCCCGAGTCGTTAGGATTGATGGTGAGAACAGCGTCTCAGTGGCTTATGAGGCTCTGCGCACCATTATCGATAAAGATGTTCAGAACCTTGGCAAGCTCAATAAAACCATGCCGGTCAGTGCGCCGACGCCTGCCAACTCAGATGAGTGGGTCAACAACGCGGTCAAGAATAACCTGCAACTTGAGGCCGCACGGGAAAGCCTGAAGGCAGCGCACAGCAATATCAAGGCCAAAAAGTCAGGTCATGCACCGACGGTTGATGCTTTTGCCAGCTATAACTACAGTTCCAGTGATGCTGACTCTGCCAGGGTACGCATTGGTGAAACTGGGGTAATGACAACCGGTGACGGCGACCAGACCGTAGTCGGCGTTAAATTTTCCCTGCCACTGTTTGCCGGTGGTGCCACCAGTTCCCAGGTTCGTCAGGCCACTTACCAGATGGAATCGGTTCAGCAGAATTACGATAAAGCACTGCGCGAGATTAACTCCGGCACCCGTAACCTGTTCCGCTCAGTCAATTCTGATGTTGCCCGTGTCGAAGCCCGTTGTCAGGGCATTGTCTCTTCTGAAAGTGCTTTGCAAGCGACAGAGAGCGGCTATGAGGTCGGTACCCGTAACATTACCGATGTTCTGGATGCCCAGAAGACATTATTTGCTGCCCAGCGGGATTACCTGAATGCCCGCTACGACTACATTGTCAATACATTGAAGTTGAAGCAAACAGCCGGTACTTTGAGTCCGGAAGACCTTTCCCAGCTGAATAACTGGATTGTTTCTTCAGAAGAAATGTCGATACCTGCCGAATGTCGTGCAAAATGACAGCGGCTTTTTGTATAAGCAATGTTTGACAGAATAATAGTGCTGACTTCAGCACTATTATTTCCTGCAAAATCATAAAAAAGTGCTAAATTTCAGGGTTATTGCTCAAAGTAAAGAAACCTGAAAAGCGCATGAAAAATCACAGAGCCATTGTAATAACTCCGATTATTTTTATTATTTCTGTTTTGTATTCATACAATGCCAATGCATCACCACTCTGTGATGCGATCAATAGTTTAATGACCCTTATTGATGAGATAGATATAAAACGAGATCGATTGGGTCAACAGAGCGAACCTTATTTTTCTTATAATAATGTAGCATTACCAGATAGTTTTCGATTGTTAAGGTTATATCAGGCTTCATTGCAGGTCAGAAACCTGCCGGGTAAAGTTTCTTCAAAAATCCTCTATGCAAACAGTCTTAAACAACGAGACTTACGCTGCCTGCCAGGAGGCACTATTAATCCTTTGGTGCAAGCGTCAGCAAGGAGTGTGTTGAGGAGTGAGGGAGTGGCTTACTATCGATTCGACGAGAATGGAGTACGACTGAGTAAACCGGAATGTGTAAAATTTTCTGGCATAGATGAGTTAAAAAATGAAGAAATCAACGAAAAGGCAAAAGAGCATTTATCAGAAATGTTCGAGTCATTGGAAAATGATCAGGTGTTTTTAACAACCTGTACTAATTTGGGCTTTGAAAATGAGTACAAAATAACGATGGATTTAATAAGGGCTGCATTACATTAACATTGCAGCCTGAACAAAAGATGCCAGCTATGAGCGGCAACCTTGGTACAATCCTGAGCAACCAAACCCTGTTCCGTTCAGTTAATTCGGATTTAGCGCTATTATTTTCCTGCAAAATAATAAAAAAGTGCTAGATTTCAGGGTTATTGTTCAACGTAAAGAAACCTGAAAAGCACATGAAAAATCATATAGCCATTGTAATTACTCGAATTATTTTTATTATTTCTGTATTGTACTCATACAATGCTAATTCTTCACCACTCTATAATGCGTTCAACAGTCTGACCGCCCTCATTGATGAGGTGCATTTAAAAGAGTTTCGACTCAGTGGACGAGTCGGAGAGGTTTTTTCTTATCCAGTGTTGAATAGTAATCTGGATATGCTAAAACTGTACTTCGCATCGTTATCTTCCATAGAGCAGCCAGTTCCAGTCCCTTCAAAAAAGCTCTTTGTGAGAAATATGAAGGAACGACTGCGTCGCCGTGCGCAAGGTTGTTCTATACAAGCTGAGGAGCAGGATTTAGATCGGTCAATGGCTCGTTGTGAAGGGGTGGGTTACTTCCCATTTCATGAAAGCGGAAAAATACTTGATGAGGAAGAACATGTACTTTTTTCTGAATTAGACGGGCTGGAAGAGAAAGAAGTCAGTGCAAGGGCAAAAGATTTTTTATTAAAATTCTACACTTTGTTGGAAAGCGATGAGCGTTTTTTAATGATGTGTACTGATTTTAGTATGGAACGTGAGTATAAAATAACGATGGATTTAATTAGGGCAGCATTGCATTAACGGGGGGCGCCTGGTCGGACGCTATTCTCGGTCAGGCTCCAACTTCTGCTGCCCGGATTCCGCAAAGTCCGGGAACATATGCTCTAGCCGCTCTCTGATACGGATCTCCTTATTTCGATCAAGTTGTAAAAAATTCAGTACCCGTTTTAACAATAATAAGCGGTCATTGGTTTTGACCACCAGCTTCAATCCTTCGTCGTGTACTTTCTGAATAACATTCAAGAACTGCGTGATATGAGCACTATCACGAGTAACATTACACTCCATAAAAACAGCCTGATGCTCTGTTTTGGATAAATGGCTGAAATGGTAATCCTGGCTTACAACCGCTTTTCCGGGTAAATAGGGGTGACCTACCTGGCGGATCTGTTTAGCTGGAATACCGAGTACTTTGGCCGTTTCGTCTATTGATACAGCCTGTTCAGTGATCACCCCTGCCGCATTGCGGCCTTGATACTGAGCCAGTTGCGATAGCGCATCAGCAGCCTGTACTTCAGGGCTGTGCCACCATTGGGAACGGTAACCGTCTCCCTGCAAATCACTCAGGTAAAGAAAGTTCTGGGCATATCCGGTTATGGGATCAATATAGTCAGGGGATGCAGCCTTGACAGGAATATGATGATTTGAACTGACCATGATAGCTTTATTCTCAGCGATCACATGTTTCATTGTTTTTGCCAGAAGTTGGTTGCTAAAGTAACCGCCGTTGGCATCATCGATTACCACCAAATCTTTACCGGCAAGCATTCCCTCGATCTTGCTATCCCATTCATTACCCTGAAAGCACTGATACAGATCACCTGCCTTATCTGCGTCTAGATACAGGGTGTTGAGACCATAGTCGGCTGCTTTTTTGGTAACGGCTACACAAAGATGTGTCTTTCCCAGTCCCGGTGATCCGGTCAGGAACAGTCCCATGGGCTTTGAGGCTTCGCCCTGATTATGAATCACAGCGTGCGTGAACTTCCGCGCCGTCTCATACATCAGTTCCTGCTGTGTTGAGCGGTGTTCGAATTGATCTATATCAGCGTCAAGATTTTCAGTGTGGAACTTTGACCCCTGGTACACGGGCTTTGGTTTCATAGTCGTAGTGACAGACAAAAGCGGTTGACGATGCCAGACTTGATCGCACTGGAATAAAAAAAGATCCCAGAGGTCAGTATTAAAGCGAGCCGTAATAGTGATACCGCCAATAGGGTGGTCATAGGGCACGGTATCGCTGGCCCGCTCTGTATAGTTCGTTTTCCCTTCTTTAATAGCAAGGATTGTCTCAGGACTCTGTGGTTTATTGTAACCATCAATCAGTATTTTTTTGACCTGGTCGTAGGTTTTCGGTTCATAAAATTCATTCGGACCAAACCCCAGATAGAGATTCTGTCCGCTGCTGTTTTGCCCGGTGCATACCAGATTAAAACCGACAGCAGAACCGCTTGCGTGCTTCAAATGGTAGTCTTTTACGCCCTCAATATAGAGAATATCACCTTTTTCTATCTCCTGTTCTGACTGCTCAGTGCTCCATGAATCTGTGCAAAACTCAAGATAATTAAACAGACGGTAGAGCGGGTTGCTTAAATTGATCGGATCTATATATTTACCTTTTAATGCGCACAATCCAGAACTTTGGCTGATGTGACCGAAAAGGTTGGCGGGAATTCTGAACTTTGAGACCGGTGCGCCAAAGATGCGGTCGAATTCGCTGGACCCAATGATGGTTTCAATGGCCCGATACTGACAGGCGAAAAGGGTCGTTGCACAGTCTGCAGTGGTGGGGCCATGAAAAAAAGCATTCAGGCACTCACTTGGTTTATGCCCATTATCCTTTGATACGAAGCTAAGCACGTGCTTCGTGTCAAAATATTCCGGTAGTGAGTGAAACCCGAATCTGCAACTTTTTGACAGTGCGGGAAGCTCGTGATCCCTATAATCCTTAGGATAAAAAACTCCCAAACGTTTATTTTCTTCTACTCTAAAATTGCGATTGTCCACCTGATGATAAAAGCGTGTCTTAACTGAGTCCCGTTTAGCATAGGGTGTGTTAACAAGCTGGAGCCAGTGAATTGTATGCTTAGCGAATTGCTCAGCCACGGGCTCAGTGCTCAGACTTTTCGGGAAGGGTTTGCAAGCCGGTTTTATCGGACGTATAGCGTTGAGATGTTTGTTCCAAAGACTGAAATCGTAGTCCGGGACAGTATTTAAATCTGATTCCATCTCATCGTCTGATGACGAATGTGATACACACCTGGACGAAACAGGTGTACCTGTCCGCCTCGCTTTGAAATTGGTATCGATTGCACTTAAAGGTTTTAACTCAGGTTCAGAACCTAGTGGCAAAGATGATACAAACCTTGAGGGGTTAACCGAAAATTTTGTGGTGGAGCTTTGAGCTATTTCAGAAGATTCAACACCCTCTGCTCCGGGCTGGGAATATGTGCCGGATTGTAAGCCTGTAGGTTTAATATCCATATTTCTTATCCTCCATGCACATATACTTGCTGTTAATACCTTTCCTGAAGTCAGCTTATTTAATCAGCCTGTTCAATCCTGCCTGACAGTATTTCAGGCAACTTCAAGAGAGCGTGCGAATTATATGATTCTAAAACTACTGTCTTAATGACAACGAGGAAATGATTTAGTTCATTGCCAACTTCTGCTGCCCGGATTCCGCAAAATCCGGGAACATATGCTCTAGCCGCTCTCTGATACGGATCTCATTCTCTTGATCAAATTTTAAATAATCCAGTGCAGCTTTTAACAATAATAAGCGGTCATTGGTTTTGACCACCAGCTTCAATCCTTCGTCGTGTACTTTCTGAATAACATTCAAGAATTGCATGATATGAATACTATCACCAGTAACATTACACTCCATAAAAACAGCCTGATGCTCTGTTTTGGATAAATGGCTGAAATGGTACTCCTCGCTTACAACCGCTTTTCCGGGTAAATAGGGGTGACCCACCTGGCGGATCTGTTCGATTGGAATACCGAGTTCTTTGGCTATTTCGTTTATTGATACAGCCTGTTCAGTGATCACCCCTGCCGCATTGCGGCCTTGATACTGAGCCAGTTGCGATAGTGCATCAGCAGCCTGTACTTCAGGGCTGTGCCACCATTGGGAACGGTAACTGTCTCCCTGCAAATCGCTCAGGTAAAGAAAATTATGGGCGTCCCCGGTTAAGGGATCAATATCGACGGGGCATGCCGCTTTGACAGGAATATGATGATTTGAACTGACCATGATAGCTTTATTCTCAGCGATCACATGTTTCATTGCTTTTGCCAGAAATTGGTCGCTGAAGTAATCGCCGTTGGTATCATCGATCACCATCAAATCTTTACCGGCAAGCATTCCCTCGATCTTGCTATCCCATTCATCACCCTGAAAGTACTGATACAGTTTACCTGCCTTATCTGCGTCTAGATACAGGGTGTTGAGACCATAGTCGGCTGCTTTTTTGGTAACGGCTACACAAAGATGTGTCTTTCCCAATCCTGGTGATCCGGTCAGGAACAGTCCCATGGGCTTTGAGGCTTCACCCTGATTATTAATCACAGCGTGCGTGAACTTCCGCGCCGTCTCATACATCAGTTCCTGCTGTGTTGAGCGGTGTTCGAATTGATCTATATCAGCGTCAAGATTTTCAGTGTGGAACTTTGACCCCTGGTGCACCGGCTTTGGTTCCATCGTCGCAGAGACAGGCAAAAGCGGTTGACGATGCCAGACTTGATCGCACTCGGACAAAAAACATTCCCAGAACTTAGTATTAAAGCGAGCCGCAATAGTGATACCACCAATAGGGTGGTCATAGGGCTTGATATCGCCGGCCAGCTCTCTATAGCTCGTTTTTCCTTTAATGGCAAGGATTGTGTCAGAACCCTGCGGTTCATTGTAGCCATCAATCAGTATTCTTTTGACTTGGTCGTAGGTTTTCGGTTCATCAAATTCATCTGGATCAAACCCCAGATAGAGATTCTGTCCGCTGCTGTTTTGCCCGGTGCATACCAGATTAAAACCGACAGCAGAACCGCTTGCGTGCTTCAAATCGTAGTCTTTTACGCCCTCAATATAGAGAATATCACCTTTTTTTATCTCCTGTTCTGACTGCTCAGTGCTCCATGAATCTTCGTAAAACTCAAGATTATTAAACAGACGGAAGAGCGGGTTGCTTAAATTGATCGGATCTACATATTTACCTTTAAATGCGAGCAATTCAGAACTTTGGCTGATGTGACTGAAAAGGTCGGCGGAAATTCTGAACTTTGAGACCGGTGCGCCAAAGATGCGGTCGAATTCGCTGGAGCCAATGATGGTTTCAATGGCCCGATACTGGCAGGCCAAAAGGGTCGTTGCACAGTCTGCAGTGGTGGGGCCATGAAAAAAAGCATTCAGACACTCGCTTGGTTTATGCCCATTATCCGTTGATACAAAACTAATCACGTGCTTCGTGTCAAAATATTCCGGTAGTGAGTGCAACACGGGTTTGAAACTTTTTGACAGTTCAGGAAGCTCGTGATCCCTATAATCCTCACGATAAAAAACACCCAAACGTTTATTTGCTTTTACTCTAAGATCGCACACCTGATTATAAAAAATTGTCGTAACTGATTCCCGTTCAGCGTAGGGTGTGTTAACACGCTGGAGCCAGTTAATTGTATTCTCAGCGAATTGCTCAGCCATGGGCTTAGTGCTCAGGCTTTTTGGGAAGGGTTTGTAAGCGGGTTTTATCGGGCGTATAGAGTTGAGATGATCGATCCAACGATTTAAATCGTAGTCCGGGACAGTATTTAAACCTGATTTCCTCTCATCGTCTGATGGCAAAGAGGATACACATCTGGACGAAACAGATTTACCTATCCATCTCGGTTTGAAGTCAGTATTGATTGCACTTAAAGGTTTTAAATCAGGTGCAGAACCTGGTGGCAAAAATGATACAAACCTTGAGGGTTTAACCGAAAATTTTGTGGTGGAGCTTTGAGCTATTTCAGAAGATTCGACACCCTCTGCTCCGGGCTGGGAATATGTGCCGGATTGTAAGCCTGTAGGTTTAATATCCATATTTCTTATCCTCCATGCACATATACTTGCTGTTAATACCTTTCCTGAAGACAGCTTATTTAGCCAGCCTGTTCAATCCTGCCTGACAGTATTTCAGGCAATCTCAAGAGAGTGTGCGAATTATATGATTCTAAAACTACTGTCTTAATGACAACGAGGAAATGATTTAGTTCAAAGGTGGCTTGGCGAACCAGGAGAAATAACTGGAAATATTTTCATGTGACGATGCTGTGATTTAAAACCTTTCCTCTACCTGCGTTTTGAATAAAGGGCATCGCAATGAAATATATTCTTTTTTCCCGGGAACTGCGAGCTTGGCTGAACCAATATAAAAAACAAGCCACTTCCTAGCTCATAGCCATTCAATTCTCTGTTGAATGCACTAACAAAGCGAGAAAGCTTACGCTGGCTCATAGATAAATAGTCTTTTTCTTTTACTCCCAAGCCTGCTCCACAGTCTATCTGGTCATGATAACTGCTAAAAACTTTTACTGTTGGTGACCAGGCATCCGAAGTAATCAGTTGATTCCCAGAGAGTTTTTTATCGAAGATATACTGCACCGAAAAAGCAGCATCCTCCGGTGTTGCAACATAACCAATTGAATATAATTCATTTTGAATTAACGCAGAAATACGTTCTGGAGTAGAACACCTTTTGTTCAAAGCCTGTGACAGGTTATTTTCAATGTAAGCCTTAAATGAATCCGATAATGGCAAGCTGTTTGTCTTAACAGTCATTAGTGAATCAGGGTAACATACCGATGCATCCGCATAACATACCGATACAGTCAGGAAAGCTAAAGCGGTTACTATTTTTCTGAAAACCATCGTTCTGCCTCAAGTCATTGCATCCAATGGCATCCAAGCTCCGTTCGTCCTGAGCGCCCTTCGACCGTGCATCCTGAGCGGAGTTTCGGTGCCATTGATAGAGGGAACACGTCTATTACACTGAAACCGTGTACCAGTCAATAAAAACCTGCTTGTTTAACCAAGCGCATCAATCGTTTCCGACACCTGTTTCAAAAGCCTTTGCAATGCACCTCTATTCCCTTCCACAAAGGTTTGAGCCTGGCTACCCATCTTTTTTCTGGCAGCATCGTCTGTCAGCAGGTTGTATACCACTTCTGCCAGTTGCTCCGAGTTCTCTACGGTCTTCATACCGCCAGCGTCTTCCAGCTGCTGACTGATGTCTGTGAAGTTGTAGACACTGGGACCGGATAAAACCGGTAGCCCCAGGGCAGCGGGTTCCAGCATGTTATGGCCCCCGTTCTCAATCAGACTGCCCCCGACAAAGGCGATGTCGGAGGTTGCATACAGCTTCATCAACTCACCCATGGTGTCACCGATGATCACCTGGGTATCGGTCGTCGTTTCTGTCGCCTGGCTGTGTCTTATAGTGTTAAATCCCAGACTCTTTGACAGCTCAAAGACAGGGTCAAAACGTTCGGGATGTCGGGGAACAAGCAGCAACAGAGTATCAGGTAATTTCTCGTGTATTTTGCGAAAAGCATCCAGAACCGGTTTGTCTTCGCCATCGTGGGTGCTGGCAGCAATCAGTATGTGCACTTTGTGGCCTAATCCCGATTCCCATGTCGATTTAAGCAACGCTGCACTGTTATTGATTTCATCATCCACCGTCAGATCAAACTTAACGCTGCCTGTAATGGCCAGACGTTCAGCAGGCAAACCCAGCTGCTTGAATCTTTCACCGTCATTCTCATTCTGACAGGCTACCTGATGGATATTCTGCATCATGTTTCGAGTCAGTGAGCCCAGCTTTGCATAACCCCGGGCCGACTTCTCCGATAACCGGGCATTGACGATCACCACCGGAATGTTTCTGGCCTTACAGGCGGCAACAGTATTGGGCCAGAGCTCAGTTTCCATGATTAATGCCATTTTGGCGTGCGTCCGATTTAAAAACCGGTTTTGGGCATCGGGCAGGTCGTAAGGGCAATAAACATGAGAAACACGGTCGCCGTATATTTTTTTAACACGCTCAGAGCCGGTGGGCGTCATGGTGGTGACGACAAAGTGGTGGCCGGGGTATTGATTCATTAAGGCTTTCACCATGGGTGCACTGGCGATGGTCTCACCCACAGAAACGGAATGAACCCAAATGACCGGCTTGTCATCAGGCAACTTTTTAATAAAACCAAAGCGTTCTCTCCAGCGATAGCCATAAGCAGGAGATTTTCTGGCACGTAGAACCAGCTTGATCAGGACGGCAGGCACCGCCAGATACAATAAAAATGAATATAAGAATCGACTCATGCGAAGAATGAATTCGTTTGAAATTAGACTGACCGCTATGTTAACAGATGGTACCTGACTCGAAATAGATTTATCCTCACCGCTTTTGTCAGGGCTGGCATTCTCGCATTTATGAATCACTCAACACCGGCAGAGCAGCGCACGCTCATGGTTCAGGGAACCACCAGTGATGCGGGTAAAAGTGCTCTGGTTACCGGACTTTGCCGGGCTCTGTACAGGCAGGGCATTTCAGTGGCTCCTTTTAAACCACAGAATATGGCGCTGAACAGTGCGGTGACTGCGGACGGCGGTGAGATTGGCCGGGCGCAGGCATTGCAGGCCTTAGCGGCGGGCCTCGAACCCCATACCGATATGAATCCGGTGTTGCTGAAGCCCAACTCCGATATTGGTGCGCAGGTGATCGTCCATGGTCGTTCTATCGGGGAAATGAACGCTCAAACTTATCACCAATGTAAACCCGAATTGCTTGAGTCAGTCTTGGAATCCTGGCGCAGGCTGGCAGATCAATACCGCTTTGTGCTGGTTGAAGGGGCGGGAAGTCCGGCAGAAATCAATCTCCGTGACAGGGATATTGCCAATATGGGATTTGCAGAAGCCGCCGACTGCCCGGTTATTATTGTGGCTGATATTGATAAAGGCGGGGTCTTTGCTCATCTGTACGGAACCTTGGCCCTGTTGTCGGAATCGGAGCAGAAGCGAGTTGTCGGCTTTGTGATCAATCGTTTCAGAGGTGACATCAAGCTGCTGGAACCCGGTCTGGAATGGCTGGAGCAAAAAACCGGTAAACCGGTGCTGGGGGTTCTTCCCTATCTCCACGGCCTGCATCTGGAAGCTGAAGATGCCATTGAATCGCAACAGGTTTCCGACGATAGCGATGAGGTTTTACACATCGCGATCCCTATACTGACCCGTACCAGTAATCACACCGACTTTGATCCTCTCCGGCTGAGACCGGATGTTCAGATTCACTTTGTGGGCAAAGGTGAAGCCATTCCGCCAGTGGATCTGATTATTATTCCCGGCTCCAAAAATACCCGGACCGATCTCGACTTTCTGAGGGAAAATCAATGGCACAGGGATATTCTCAGACATCTTCGCTATGGCGGAAAACTGATGGGCATCTGCGGGGGCTATCAAATGTTGGGTAACGCTGTGCACGATCCCCAAGGTATTGAGGGAGCACCGGGCAGTACTGAAGGATTGGGGTTACTGAATCTGGACACCACAATAGCCCCTCAAAAACAGTTGCAACAGGTGGTGGGCAGTCTCTCCCTTCCTGACATGGAAAAGGTTCCGGTCACCGGTTATGAGATCCATGCGGGTATTACCGAAGGTCCGGCTCTTGACAATCCTCTTATTCAACTGAAACAGGGGGTGGATGGTGTCCTGTCTGAAGATGGTCAGATTTTCGGTACCTATCTGCATGGCATCTTCGAAACCACCGAAGCCTGCCATGCTCTGTTAACCTGGGCGGGTCTCACACAATGGGCGACAGTGGACTACCATGTGCTCAGGGAAGAAGGTATTAATCGAATGGCAGATGCCGTTGAGCAACGTATTGATTTAAATAAATTATGTCCGAGGGATCTTTAAAATGACAGAAGAACGCAAAGGCTATCGCCTGACCAAAATCTATACCCGCACTGGCGACAAGGGAACCACCCGGATAGGCAGCGGTGACGAATTATCAAAAGCCGATGATCGAATTGAAGCCATCGGCTCTGTTGATGAGACCAACAGCTGGATGGGCATGTTGCTGAATGTGCTCAGGCAATCGGACGATTTAACCAAGGCGCAGCTGAGTCAGGTCAGCGAGATTCAACATCGGCTGTTTGATGTCGGTGGCGAGCTGGCCATGCCGGGCTATCAGTTGATTCAGGAAGAACATACGACAGTGATGGAGTTATTGATTGACGAATTGAATGAAGACCTGCCGCCATTGAAAAATTTCACGCTGCCGGGTGGTGGCACCGTCGCCTGCCATTGTCACATGGTAAGAACGGTTTCCCGCAGGGCCGAACGTGCTGTGATTCGACTGCGAGAATCCGGTGCTGAAATTAATGCCCCTCTCATCACTTTCCTCAACAGGTTATCCGATGTGATGTATGTGCTTTCAAGGCATTGCGCCAGAAAGAACGAAGGCGAAGTGCTCTGGCAGGCTTCTCCCACATCAAAAGTCGGGGAGTAATTTCGCTTTTCGCAATGAGGGGATGATTTAAAACGAAGGTTCGGGTAGTATGTCCGGCCTTTACGAAATTTTTACTCTACACCGGCTCAGCCTATAAAAACGGCTGACCGGTAGTGAGATCAGTCACCACTCAAAGCGATGAAAAATATTTTCTGTTGCCTGCGAAAATCTCAAACTCAAGGAAAGCTTGCAGGGTATTTTATGCCTGCTATCTGGCTGGCTGTTTTGGTATTTTCTGGTTATACGACGTTGTTGCAGGCTTCAGAGATTTGCGTAGCAGACGATCTGGCAAGAAAAGTCTGTGTCCCTGAGCTCGTCAAAAAAATAATCAGCCTTTCCCCCGGTTCGACTGAGTTGATCTACGCCGCGGGGGCGGGCAAACAGCTGGTAGCGGTTGACGATCACAGCGACTACCCGCCCGCCGTCGCCAAAATTCCCCGCATCGGTGGCTTTCCCAATATCAGCGTTGAAGCCATTGCCGCCATGAAGCCAGATGTGGTGGTGGCCTGGGCAGGGGGCAACAGTCCGAAAGTTACTTCAAAACTGGAATCCCTGGGGATCACGGTTTTTTACATTGACCCGCTGAGTTTTCCTGATATCGCATCGGTTATCAGGCGACTGGGCAAATTGTTTGGTACCTCGGCAGTCGCCGATAAAGAAGCGAAAAAGTTTCTGGCTCGCTACCAAGCCATCAAGAAACACTATCAGGTTAAAAAGCCTGTCACTGTCTTTTATGAGATCTGGGACAAGCCGCTGATGAGTATCAGTAACGACCAGATTATCGGGCAGGTGATAGCACTTTGTGGCGGCCAGAATATCTATGCTGACTCAAAAGTGCGGGTTCCCCAAGTCACTATGGAATCCCTTCTTAGCAAGAACCCTGAAGTCATTGTCAGCTCCAACAACCTTAAAGACGGCAAAACTATTGAAGCGCGTTGGTCGCAATGGAGCGACCTGCGGGCAGTGGCACAGCACTATCTTTTTACCGTTGAAGCGAACCTGATTTCCAGACCCTCACCCAGGGTGCTGGATGCTGCCGAATCCCTTTGCCAACAACTTGAGAGCGTTAGAAAAGAAAGTCCCGCCAAGGCTTCAAAGGCTCCGTAAAACACACATGAGGAATAATTCCATGTCTAGTACATTGCGTATTACCGTTGCACTGGCGACAGCCGGTCTGGCAGGTACACTTCAGGCCAGTGAAGAAGTGACCCAGCTGGATGAAGTGGTGGTAACGGCCACCAGAACGGCTCAGTCGGTGGACGAAACCCTGGCGCCGGTGACCGTGATTTCGCGGGAAGATATTGAGCGTAGTCAGGCGACAGACGTCACTGAGCTTCTAAAGCAAGTTCCGGGTATTCAAGTCAATAGAAGTGGTGGACCGGGCGCTTTACCGTCTGTATTTGTTCGTGGAGCCAGTTCTTCGCAGACATTGGTGTTAGTCGACGGTCAGCGATTGAATAGCCCCACTGCCGCAACACCTGAGTTTCAATACTTAACTCCAGATCAGATTGAAAAAATTGAAATTGTTCGCGGCCCCAAGTCTAGCCTATATGGTGCTGATGCAATTGGTGGTGTCATTCAAATATTCACACGAAGAGGTCAAGGGGATCCGAAGCTAACAGTTAAAGCTGGTGCAGGTAGTAGAAACACTAGTGATATAGGAGTGAACTATGGTGGTGAGGTTAATGGCACCCGCTTCAACATAGGCGCTAGCTTGTTTGAAACTGCCGGATATGACTATACGAATGACAACTACCCTGCAAATACAGGTTTAAACCTGGATGATGATGGATTTAGAGATAAGTCATTTACTAGTCAGTTATCGCATACTTTTGAAACAGGAGCTGAGCTAGGCTTCAGTTTTATACACAATCAGGGGAAAACAGAGTTTGATGGTTACACAACTAAGTTGTTTAAAAAATATCCATATAACGCCTATACAGAGTTTGAATCTTCAACGGCGAATATTTACGCTGTAGTGCCTGTTTCAGAGTCTTTCATGACTAGAGTTGACGCAGGATACACTGAGTTAGAAAGCAAGCAACTCGGTAAGAACTCTGCTCCAGAAGCTCCTTACACTCCGAATTATTATGACACTAAACGCTACTCAGTAGTGGCACAAGGAGATATTTCTTGGCTGGACAGTCAGCTTTTGACGTTAGGCGTAGATTATTACAAGGATGAAGTTGATAGCAGCAGTCTATATTTTAATCCTGAAACGAATAAGCAAGTTGATTCTCGATACAACGCAGCGATATTTGCTCAGAATCAATCTGACTTTGGTTGGAGTGATCTGCAGGTCGGGCTGCGTAGAGATAAAAATGAGTCATTTGGTTATAGCACAACTGGAAACATAGCTTGGGGAGTTGACTTACCCGAAAGCTTCAGAATAGTTGCCTCCTATGGAACCGCTTTTAGAGCCCCTTCATTTAATGACCTTTACTACCCAGAATCTGGGAATCCCGACATTAAGCCAGAAACTTCGAATAATGTTGAGTTGGCTTTAAAGGGGCGTCATGCGATTGGCAACTGGTCTGTTGCCCTTTTCCAGAATGATATAAAGGATCTTATTGCTTGGGCTCCTTCTGCTGCCGATCCAAATATATGGGTGCCTTCTAACGTTGACGAAGCCAGAATTAAAGGTATTGAGGCTGTTATTCAAAAAAGAATTGATGATTGGAATATCAGAGCATCAGCAACCGTTCTGGATGCAAAAGATACCAAGAGGGATAAGGTTCTTGCCAGAAGAGCTGAGCAGTTTGCAACGCTTGATGTTGATAGACAGTTTGGCCTTTTCTCTGTTGGTTCATCTATTAGAGCGCAAGGTCACTCTTATGATGATGCTGAAAATACAACACGTTTGGCTGGCTTCGTGACCGTAGATGTCAGAGGCGGATACAGGGTAACCAAAGAGCTTCTTACGGAATTGAAAGTGGTTAATCTGTTTGATAAGGATTACCAAACAGCAAATGGTTATAGAAGTGAGCCAAAAGGTGCATTTTTAACTTTAACCTGGACTCCCGAGCTGTAAGTCGTCTGTTGTACGATTAATGTCTTTTATATGTTAAAAAAGCTCTCACTCTTTTCTCCCGGAGTGAGAGCTTTTTTGTAAGGAGGTCAATATGACACTGAAAAAATCCAGCGACATCCGCGAGCTTTGCTACCCCTTCATCTACGAACATTCATCTCTGTGCGATCACGAAATTATTACCGATGAGCTGTGTACGACACTGGGCGGAGCCATCTATGAACTCGAAGGAGACGAGCGATTCAGCGATATCTACGATTTTCTCTGCGAGCTGCAACCGAAAATCTTCCACCTGAATGCCTCTATCCGGGGAAAACAGGCTCTGTTTGAGGAGCAGCTGGAATGGCTTGCCGGGCATTTTGACCATTATCAGCAAGAGATCGCCGGGCGGATTAAAGGCTTCGTGTTACCCCGCGGACCCCGACCTGTTCAGTTGCTCCACTCGTGTCGTTCGCTCAGTAAAAAAGCGATCAGGGCGATGGTGCTGGTGGATGCGGAAGGCATAGAGGTTCCAGATGTCCTGCACCGTTTTGCCAACATGCTTTGCAATCTGTTTTTCCGATTAACGGTGGTGATCAATGGACGACTGGGGATCAGTGAGCCTGAGTATGTGAGCAAGAGTTATAAGTCCAAGTCCGCCTCAACGTTAAGGCAAGAGTCTACGAAAAAGGTTGTGTAATCAGGAATGTTCGATTTAGGATAGAAATTAGGCTGAAAATAATAAAAAAGTGGGAGGCCATGGCGAGAAAGGGACGTTCTATTTCAAAGTAAGGAAGGCTTTTTTACAGTGCTGAAATCAGCGTGCTGTCGTAAAATTTTAATATAAACTTATCCATGAGGTGACCGATAAAGGTTTATTCCCACACATAAAAAAATGGAGGAGCAAGGATGCTTCTGGTTGTTGCTGTTGCCTGCCTGATTGTTGCCGTTACAGCTATTCTTTCGATTATTGAATCTGCCATTATCTACGTTGATGATCTCAGACTCGCCACTATTCTCAGAAATAAGCCGGCCAATAAGGCCGATATTAAATACGTGATCAAGAATAAGGAGGCGCACTTATCCTCCATGGTCACGCTGATCACCCTGGTCAGTATTGCCGGCAGTTCGATGATAGGGGCTATCGCCGCCAGATACTTTAATGACACCGGTTTGGCCATATTCACTGCGCTTTTGACTTACTGCATGTTGGTCTTTGCCAAAATTCTGCCGAAACTGTTTGCGGTCCAGATGGCAGAGCCAGTCCTCAATCACTCTGCCCGTTTCGTGAGAATTATCTGTTTTCTGCTGCGCCCCATGCTCAAGATGACGCTAGTCTGGGCCAGACTGTTCAGGATTGAGAACCATCAAGAGCCCAGTCGGGATGAGCTGAAAGGTATTATTCGTCACTTTAATAAGTCCGGTGTGATAGCCCGCGAAGAGCGCAAAATGGCAGAGCTGGCTCTGAAGATGAACCAGAAAACGCTGGCTGCCCTGATCATGGAGGATGGTCCTATGATCTGGCTGGCCTCTGACTCCAGGGTGCAGGATATTCAGGCGTTCATCTGTGAGCATTCTTACAAGCGTTATCTGGTTGTCAATGATGGTGAGGTGGTGGGGATTGTGCACTATCGCCATATAACCAGCTGTCTGGTCAATGGTCATGCCGATAAGACGGTTGGGGAGTTGGCCAGACAGGTTGTTTTTCTGGAAGAGGGAAATACTTTGCTGGATGCCGTCAAGGCTTTTGGCGAGGCCCGGGCTTCTGTCGCACTGCTTGCCGGACGGAGTCCGGAACAAACCCGGATGGTCACTGCCAAGCAAGTTTACCGAGCTATTCTACAGGCTTCCTGAGCCTGTAGAACCTTGCCAATACCCGCCTATATAGAATTGATTTCCTCTTCAGTCAGGTAGCGCCATTCACCCGCCTCAAGTTCAGGATCCAGAGTAATGGCGCCAATCTGTTCCCGGTGCAGGGCTGTTACACGATTACCCAGGGCGGCAAACATCCGCTTGACCTGATGGTACTTGCCTTCATGAATCGTCAGCAATACTTCCTGGTCAGAAATAAATTCAAGCTGAGCAGGGCGGGTCGGCTTTTTCTCTCCGTGCAGTTGAATTCCCTCTGCAAAGGGTTCGATAGCTGAGTGATCCAGAGGCATGGCTAATTCTACCCGGTAACGCTTTGAGCACTTCTTAACCGGTGATGTGATTCTGTGAGACCACTGGCCGTCGTCGGTAATCAGCACCAGCCCTGTGGTATCCGCATCCAGCCGACCGGCAATCCTGAGGCGATCTGATTTGATGACATCCAGCAGTTCAATAACGGATGGATACCGTTCAGCTTCTGTTCCTGAGAGCGTCGAACAAAGAGTATCCACCGGTTTGTTGAGCATGATATAACGGAATCCCACCCGATTCAGTGGTGCGCCATCCAGAAGAATCTCGGAATCGTCAGAAACCTTACAGGCAGGATTTTTGACGATGATGCCTTCCACAGTCACTGATCCGGCTTTCAGCAGTCTTTTGCTTTCTGAACGGGTCAGCTCGGTGCTTTCACAGAGAAATTTGTCGAGTCTCACTGGCTGACCTGTTCCCGGGCCCAGTTAACAAATGCCTTTTGGGTTTTTGGGTCGGCTTTTTTAAACCAGTAGCGCAACATGCTGGCACTCATCTGAGCGTCGTCATTCTTATTGGCAGCACCGCCGTAGATGGCCTCATTCTGAGTCGCATTGGCAAAGCCCGTGTTTTGTTCTGCGAAGGTGCCCATGCCTGAATACTCAGTGGCCGCTGCCGGATTGTCGGTGCGATTAAATTTCTGAACATCTGTCGCATAGTTGCGACCCAGCTGGATGCCCTTGCTGGGCAGAATGGCAAACTCAAAGGGAACGGCCCCGCCTTTAGCATCCTTCAGGGTAATCTTGCTGGTGGGGTTGTTATCAATGGCTTGGGCCTGACGCATCGTTCTCAGGACAGGGACATCAAGTTTGTAGTGCCCGCCAGGTTTTGGATGGAAGGTCAGAATAAAAGGTTTAGAGACAAATTGATTGCGCTCACCGCCATCAGAGACGATGGCCGATAACTGGAAAACAATTTGGTGGCGTTCATTGCTGAGAGCGATGGGCTTGTCAGCCGTCACCTTGAAGTCGAGGTCTCTGACATTGGTGCCGTCAAGAACCAGTAACTCGGTTTTGGACGGTAATTGCAGGGTGGCCTGTCCGGGTTTTGATTCGGCAGCTGAGGCTGCCGCGATCATAAGCAGGCTAAAAGTCGCCGCCAGGAGTCTATTCAGCCATGAGCGCTCAGAGAGGCTGGGAAAATCGTTCAAAAGAGAGCGCATAGATATCTCCTTATGCAACGTACATCAATAATGGGGGTAGAAAAAGACTGTACAAGATGCCGGACTCAGGGGCTAAAAGCAAGTGACTCGCAGGGAGAGGTTGAGAAGGGGGTATTGGTGTCTGAAGGGTATGAGGCGTATACTGCGGGCTCTCTATTTCCTGTTTTACTCTCTGATCCATTTCATATGACCCAGACCCTAGAAACAGATGTTGTCGTAATTGGCGGAGGCATTGCCGGTCTCTGGCTGTTCAATACCCTCAATCAGCAAGGCTATAAAACCCTTCTTCTGGAAAATGCTGCCCTAGGTGGTGGTCAGACGATCAAGTCCCAGGGGATCGTTCATGGCGGCACCAAGTACACGCTGACGGGTACTCTGACCAAGGCGGCAGAGTGCATTGCCGGCATGCCAGACCGCTGGCGCCGGGCTCTGAAGGGAGAAGGTGAGGTTGATCTGTCGGGAGCCGCTATACTCTCTCAGTCTCAGTACCTGTGGTCTCCCGGCGATGTTGGTTCCCGGCTCACCACGTTTTTCGCCAGCAAGGCTCTGCGAGGTAGAGTGGAGCAGCTGAAGAAACCGGAAGATTTTCCCGATATTTTTCGCCATGAAGGGTTCCGGGGCAAAGTCTATCAGCTCAATGAGATCGTGCTGGATATCCGAACGGTGATCAAAGCGCTGGTGAAAGGCTTGGAAGACCGGATCCTCAAGGTGGACTGGTCGGAAAATACCCGTATTGTCACCGAAGCTAAGAAAATAGCTTTCATCGAGCATAAAGTCGGGGGCAAAACCCTGCGCATCAAGGCGCGCAAGTTTGTTACAACGGCAGGTGAAGGCACCGAGGGTCTGATGAAGCTCTGGGGACTCTCCCAGCCAGAAATGCAGAGAAGGCCGCTCCACATGATTATGGTTCGGCATCGTCATTCTGAGCCACTCTTTGCCCATTGTCTGGGTACCAAACCCGTGCCAAGAATGACAGTAACCAGCCATCCGGATGGTGAAGGCAACTGGGTCTGGTATTTGGGGGGCGAAATTGCCGAAGATGGGATGGAGCGGACACCCGAAGAACAGATCCGGGTGGCCCAGCGTGAGCTGGCAGCCTTATTGCCGTGGGTGAATCTGGATGAGGCTCAGTGGGCGACCTTGTTTGTAAACCGGGCCGAACCCAGGCAGACCAAACGGCTGAGACCGGATGCTGCTTTTATTCATGAAGCAGAAAACGGCATTGTTTCCTGGCCAACCAAGCTGGCGCTGGCGCCCAATCTTTCCGATGAGGTCATTAAAGTGTTGAACAAGCAGCAACTCCTACCTTCCGGCAACGAAGGCTTTGCTTTGCCAGAGGGCGTTCAGCATCCTGAAATCTGCCAACCCTTCTGGAGTGGGGTCTTTGCCGATCATGACTGATTACACGCTTGAGACAAGAACCATTGCAGGCACCGATATTCAGGTTTCTCCCATCGGCTTCGGAACGGTGAAGCTGGGCAGGGATCAGGGGGTAAAATACCCAGCCGGATTCAAGATTCCAGATGATCGCGAGGCCAGGGAATTACTGAAACTGGCTCAATCTTTGGGGATTAACCTGCTGGACACGGCACCTGCCTACGGTACCAGTGAAGAACGATTGGGGCCTTTGCTAAAAGGTCAGAGAGACGATTGGGTTATTTGCAGTAAAGTCGGTGAGGAGTTTGAGAACGGCGAATCTCATTTCGATTTCACCCCGGAACATATTCGTTTCAGTATCGAGCGAAGCCTGAAACGGTTGAATACCGACCGGATTGAAATGGTGCTGGTGCATTCCAATGGTGATGACGTCAATATTATTCAGCAGTACGGCTGTCTGGAAGTGCTGGAGTCGTTAAAAAAAGAAGGCAAGATCCTGGCGTCAGGCATGTCCACCAAAACCATTGAAGGCGGCATTATGGCCCTGGAAAAGTCCGATATGGCCATGGTGACTTATAACCTGAAGGAACAGGCTGAGAAACCGGTGCTTGATTACGCTCTCCAGAACAATAAGGGTATTTTGATCAAGAAGGCTCTGGCCAGTGGTCATGCCTGTCTGGAAGGTGAAGATCCGGTGGAAAAAAGCATGGAGCTGGTGTTCTCTCATCCTGCGACTTCGGCGGCGGTGATTGGCACTATTAATCCGTCACATCTTAAGAGCAATGCACAGACGTGTGCCAGGGTCATCAGTCATCTTGGCAGCTGATTGATGTTCTGGCGGCTCGGTTAAGGAAAAAGGGCTTTTATTCACGCGAGGTTCCCACGTTTTCATAGGCCGCTGCCATCACTTCAGCAATTGTCATTGATGGGTTGTCTACAGTGATTCCAACCGCCTGTTGACACAGGGAGGCGTACTGGTCAAAGTCCCAGCCTGCGTCTAAATGGGCGGCGAACTCTTTGCCTAAAAGGTTCACTAGCTCAGATGAGTTGCTGAAAGTCAGCAGTTCATTCAAGTAGTTGTTTAGCAAGTTTGCCTCGTTTGTAAACTCTGGCTTTTCTTTTGTCAGCGCTGTAAGAGATCCCCGGAAGGGAATGGTGGGTGGGGCTCTGTCAGGTTTTTTGGGGCCTGTTTTGGTTTCAGGTTGAACCGTGTTTTCGTGAATTCTCTTCTGCAGGGCCTCCCGGTATTCTGTTTTCAGGAAAGAACCCTCTCCCTTAAAAGCGTAACTCTTCTCCAGTTTTTTGAGGTCTTTTGGTGTAGCTTCTAAAATCTCCTGAAGCTCCTTCAAAGCACTATCAACTTTGACCTTTGTCTTAGGGGGGAGTTGTTTACTCGCTACCGCCTTGCCCAGATTTTTTTTAATTTGGTGAGCCTGCTCAAAGCACTGGCAGGTAAGAATAGCCTGAGCCTGAATACTAGGGTATGGTCTGCCAACAGAAGAAAATGCCTTTGAGTCGGGTATTCCTTCCACTAAGTATTCAGACAGCGCAGGGCAAGATTTAAGCTGGTTTCGAATGGAGTCTGGAAAATTGGAGAATTTCAGTTCTTCTCGCTGAGCCCGCAATTGTTGCATGCACTTATCCAGTCCTTTTCTGAAAGGCTCACCAAGGTTTGGTGCCTCTTTTAAGGGTTGATGAGCGTTATATCGTGCCTCTAGCAGCATTATGGAAAAACCGGCTTCTTTGAAAGCCTTTTGAACATGAGGTTGCAGGTCTGGCTGTCCGGATTTTTCGGATTTTTTGGTCAGGTTAGCTAACAGATCTTCCACTTCACCCTGATTTCTGGCGTGTTTTTTAATCGTTCTCAGAACAGACTCATAACTGCCATTTTTATTGTTTACTGCTTTTTTGACATCATTCAATGCCAGTTTAAATGCTTTGACGGCTTTTTTTTCAGTGGCTTTTTTCTCTTTAGCTGCGGCTTTTTTCTCTTTAGCTGTGGCCTTATCGGAATTGCTGACACTTCTGGAGAAGAGGCTTTTTTTCGGCAGCTTCTTACCTTTTCCATTTTGGGGGACGGCATCTTCAACGGAAGAAATTGAAGAGCCTTTGTGATGGCCCTTAGGTTTCTCAACTTTCTGTTGACCATGTTCGGACCATGTTGGGCTGATAGAAACCTTTTCGCCGCCGCTGATAATACCCATTATTCTATCCCTGGATCTCTGAGTTCGCTCAACTTATTATAGAGGGCAGAGTTATAGTAAACGACTATCCTCGGGTTTTGGAGAAGATAGCCGTCAACTGTCGAAAAGTTGACGGCAATCCTGCTAGTTCATGGCAAAAGCATCAGGCGGTCTCTTCAGAAGTCTTGTCTTTTCTGATTTTTTCAACAATGGCGGTTGTTGAACAGTTGTCCAGGAACGCCAGAACCTTTACCTCACCACCGTATTCGTAGACGATAGGGGCGCCGACGACTTCATCTATGGTGTAGTCACCGCCTTTGACCAGAACGTCGGGTTTGACCATTCTCAGCAGATCTTCAGGGGTATCTTCTTCGAAGCAAACGACCCAGTCTACCGCTTCAAGGCCTGCCAGTACCGCCATTCTGCGATCTTCCGAGTTGATGGGGCGGCCTTCACCTTTCAATCTTTTTACCGAAGCATCGCTGTTGATGGCAAGTACCAGCCTGTCACCCTGCTTTCGGGCCTGCTCCAGATATCCGACGTGGCCTGCATGAATAATGTCGAAGCAACCATTGGTGAAGACGATTTTTTCGCCATGGGCCCGGGCATCTTCCAAGGCAATCTTGAGCTGGTCCGGGGTGATAACACCTCGCTCTGCTCCCAGTTCTCTGTTCACTTCGCGGCGCAGCTCGGGCATGCTCACCGTTGCCGTACCCAGCTTGGCGACCACGATACCAGCGGCAATATTGGCCAGGGCGGCGGCTTTGGGCAGGTCAGCCCCAGCCGCGAGGGCAGTGGCCAAAGTCGAAATAACCGTATCTCCGGCACCGGTTACATCAAAGACTTCACGGGCCCGGGCTGGCAGGTGCAGTTCCTGTTCGTCTCTGCGAATCAGGGTCATGCCGTGCTCGCTGCGGGTGATCAGTATGGCCTCAAGCTCCAGCTCATCCAGCAACCGGTGGCCTTTGGTAATCAACTCCTGCTCGTCCCGGCAGTGGCCGACCACGGTTTCAAACTCATGGAGGTTTGGAGTGATGACCGTTGCCCCGCGGTAACGCTCAAAGTTTGTACCTTTGGGGTCAACAAGGACCGGGATGCCCTGGGTACGAGCCAGTTCGATGAGCTGCTGCTGGTTTTGCAGGGTGCCTTTGTTGTAATCAGAAAGAATAACCGCATCGATGCTTGCCAGCAGGTTCGCCGTTTTTTCGGTCAGAATGTCGCTGCTCAGACCGGAGAACGCTTCTTCGTGATCCAGACGAATCAGCTGCTGATGCTGGCTGATCACCCTGAGCTTGGTGATGGTGGGAATATCTTTCAGCCGGGCAAAGTCGCAGTAGACTCCGGCCGCTTCCAGGCGGGCCTTCAGAGCGTCGGCTGCTTCATCATTGCCGGTGGCAGCGATCAACCAGGCCGGGGCACCGAGGGAGGCAATATTCAGGGCTACGTTGCCAGCGCCACCAGGTCTGTCTTCTATCTGGTTGACACGAACAACAGGTACAGGCGCTTCAGGGGAGATTCTGGAGGTGCCGCCGTGCCAGTAGCGATCCAGCATAACGTCGCCGATCACTAGAACCCTGGCTTGATTAAATCGTGGCAGAGTCAGTTTCATTCAGTCTTTTTCCAGTTGGTATCTTAGAGTCCTGCCAAGCGCAAACCTGGTGGCCGGACTCCCGGTAGGTTTACCACGAAATCATCCTGAAGGGTAATCGTGGTAAGACCTCAGCTTTTTCAAAGAGTTCAGTTTTTTACCGATTGGGAAGACTCCAGAGGCGTCACTTCTACGGCATCTTCCTGCTCTTCCTGAAACTGCATTTGGTGCAGTTTCGCATAATGACCTTTTTTGGTCAGCAGTTCGGTATGGGTGCCGCTCTCTACAATTTCGCCTTTCTCCATCACAATGATACGGTCGGCATTCTCAATGGTGGAGAGTCGGTGGGCAATGACCAGTGTTGTGCGATTTTTCATCACTTCATCCAGTGCCGCCTGAATATGGCGCTCGGATTCAGTATCCAGGGCCGAGGTTGCTTCGTCCAGAATCAGAATCGGAGCATCCTTCAGAATGGCCCGGGCGATGGCCAGACGCTGACGCTGACCACCGGAGAGCAGTACGCCATCTTCACCGACCAGCGTATTCATGCCCTGGGCCATATTCTTGATAAATTCATTGGCATGGGCGGCTTCGGCAGCCAGATGAATGTCTGCATCATCTTTGTCACGCAGGTCACCGTAGGCAATGTTGCGCGCTACCGTATCATTAAACAGGGTGACATTCTGGTCCACCAGGGCAATATGACTGCGGAGGTTTTTCAGGCTGTATTCATCAATAGGCGTATCATCCAGCAGGATTTGACCCTGCCCGTGGGAATAAAAGCGGGGAACCAGGTTGGCCAGTGTGGTTTTGCCTGATCCGGAGCGACCTACCAGGGCAATCGTCTCACCTGGATTAACCGTGAAGTTAATATGGTTCAGGGCGGGTTTGTCGGCATTCTGATATTTGAACATCAGGTTGCGAAACTCCAGCTTGCCTTCAACCCTTTCCTTCTCAAAGGTGCCATTATCCGGTTCACAGGGCTGGTCAGCCATTTCAAAAATGCTTTCTGCGGCGGCAATACCCTTCTGGATATTGGCATTCACTTCGCTCAGCTGACGAATAGGCTTGGGCAGCAATGCCGCGGCAGTGACAAAACTCACCAGCGAGGCGGTGGTGGCATCCCCTTTTAACCAGAGCACCAGGAAAAACAGGACGGCGAGGGCGCAATTCACCAGAAACTGCAAAACAGGCGTATGGACAGCCGAAGCCTTGACCATTTTCAGCCCCTGACGGGTGTTGCGATGACTGGCGTTAAAGAAGCGGGTGGTTTCATAGTTTTCACCACCAAAGCCCCTGACTACCCGGTAGCCATTGATGGATTCGGAGCTGGCGTGGGTCAGGTCCCCCATGGACATCTGGATCTTGGAACTCAGTCTACGGAAGCGTTTGCTGGCGGTGCTGACCACTAAGGCAATGACGGGAGCGACACCGATGAAGATCAGGGTGAGCTTCCAGTTGGTCAGGATCAGATACCCGAACAGGAAGATAACGGTCAGGCCTTCCCGTACAACCACCTTGACGGCATCGGTGGCTGCCGTGGTTACCATACCCACGTTGTAAGTGATTCTGGCAATCAGGTGGCCGGAGTTATTGTTGTCAAAGTAGTTGTTGGGCAGCTGAATCATTCGGTTAAACATCAGGCAGCGCAGGTCGTGGACAACCGATAAGGAGACTTTGGCCAGGAAGTAGTTACCCAGGAAGGAGCCTATTCCCCTGAAAATGGCAATAGATAGCATGACGAGGGGAATCAGGATCACCGAAGTCATGATGGAAGCAGGAAGAATACTCCCAAGGTCCTTATTAATAGTGACGAAGCTGCCTTCAAGTGCTTCAACAAAATATTCCAGCAAGCGGGCAAAGGCTGGCTGGCTGAGCGCAAACATGACATAGCCCAGTAAACTGACGGCAAAAAAGCCCGAGTAGGGCTTCACATAGCTGAGAAGGCGCAGGTAGATCTGCAGGCTTCCCGCCTTGGCTGGTTCTGACATGATCACTGTAATCAGTTAAAAATGAGGGACCTTATTTTGGATGAATCTGGCTGCGGGCTCAATGGATACTGTCCTTAAAATCATGGTTTTTACTTTAAGATGACGTTTTTAGATGCCGCAGCAGAGTAAAGTGAGTTTTGCCTGCAAAAAAATATCAAACCAGTTTCAACTCCAGCTTCTTGCCCATCGCCTCCGCGGCGTTAGACAGGGTTTTCAGGTTTAAACTGGTGTTAGCCGGATCAAGCAGTCTGTCCAGCTGGGAACGGCTGGTGCCCAGCAACCGTGCAAAGGCTGATTTATTTACTCCTTCGGATTTTAGATACTCACTTATTTGCCAGGCAATCACTCGCTTCATTGCTTCAGCCTGACTCTCGGGCAGTAGACCATCTTCTGCTAAAAAGTCATCAAAGCTACTGCCTATGTGGGGGTTGTTCATGACACTCCTCCTTGTTTCCTGAATACATCTTTAAGGCGCGATTTTGCCAGATTTAAGTCTCCAGACGAGATTTTCCTGGACTTCTTAATAAAACCATGAAGTAACACCATCTCAGACCCGGCTACCGTAAACAGCATTCGGGCGATCCGGCCTTTTGGCAGATCACTGCGAACTTCCCAGAGGCTGACGTCCATTTTTTTGACCAGAGGCATACCCAAGGGCCAGCCAAGCTCTACTGTTTTGACATCCTGACCTATCACCCGGCGATCGTCTCGATCAAGCTCCCTAAGCCACTCCCGAACAGGTTCATGCCCGGAAACATTGGCATAGAATCGAACTGAGATAATTTTCATATTAAGCTGTACCAATTTAGGTACATTGTAGGCCGAATAGTCGCTAAAGAAAAGAAAGTATAAAGCTAACTTTAAATACCACCAGACCTAAGGCGCTTCACTGCACATTAATCATTGCATAGGCCTGCGTGAATACTGAACACAAGCAGTAATGTAGTCTTCATCCGAATCAAAGCCGCTTTATGAATGTTCCGGGCTAAGGTATCATTGGCCGCCTTTTTTACGGTGGAAATAATGAGTATTCAACGCACATGAGTGGTATGCAGCGGTTATCTTCCACGGCTTACCAGACCCTGATCGAAGGGGCTGAGGTGATAGAACAGGATCATGTTGGCTACAAGGTTCTGAAGCTGAAGGATAAGACTTTTCTGAAACTGTTTCGGGTTAAAAGCACCATCAGCTCAGCATGGCTGAGGCCTTACTCTGTCCGGTTTGCCAGAAATGCCTCTGAACTCATGGCACGAGGTATTAAAACGGTTGACATCATTAGCTGCTATCGTCTTGAAAGGTATAAAAATACGGCTGTCCACTATCGGCCATTGCCGGGTCGGACCCTCAGGCAGGTTTTCCCTGCTCTGAATGAGGATGAAACCCGGGCTCTGGCAGAACAGGTAGCCCGTTATATTGCCCACCTGCACGCAAAAGGCATTTATTTTCGCTCCCTGCATATGGGCAACATTCTGAAATTGCCCGACGATACTTTTGGGCTGATAGACATTGCCGATATGCGCTTTAGCCGGAGTCCTCTGAAAGAGGCGTTAAGGCTCAGGAATTTGCACCATCTGGCTCGTTATAAGCAGGATGTTCAGTATCTGATTAAGGATCAGACATTTTGTGCCACCTACGCAGGCTGGCGGATGTAGGTGTGGACAAGGTCGAAGCGGTGATGCACCGCATCTGAAAGATTTTAAGAGAGAAATACAGTGATAGAAAAGTTACGCAATATTGCCATCATCGCCCACGTCGACCACGGTAAAACCACCCTGGTTGACAAACTGCTTCAGCAGTCCGGAACCCTGGGTCGAAAAGATCAGGGTGCCGAGCGGATCATGGACTCCAATGACCAGGAGAAAGAACGCGGCATTACCATCCTGGCCAAGAACACCGCCATCAACTGGCAGGACTACCACATTAATATTGTTGACACGCCCGGACACGCCGACTTCGGTGGTGAGGTGGAACGGGTAATGTCCATGGTGGATTCGGTTCTGCTGCTGGTGGATGCGGTGGACGGGCCTATGCCTCAGACCCGCTTTGTTACCCAGAAAGCGTTTGAACAGGGTCTGCGCCCCATCGTGGTCATCAACAAGGTTGACCGTCCCGGAGCCCGCCCTGACTGGGTTATGGATGAAGTGTTTGATCTGTTTGATCGTCTGGGTGCCACTGAAGAGCAGCTGGATTTTCCGGTGATTTACGCTTCTGCACTGAACGGTATTGCCGGTGATGATCCTGAAAACATGGCGCAGGATATGACGCCACTGTTTGAAATGATCGTCAATAATGTCCCTTCTCCCAAGGTGGATGTGGATGCACCTTTCCAGATGCAGATCTCTGCCCTGGATTACAGCAGCTTCCTGGGAGTTATCGGTATTGGTCGTATCACCCGTGGTGTCCTCAAGCCTTCTACTCCGATTCGTCTGATCGGTGCCGATGGCAATGAGCGCAATGCCAAGATTCTGAAGGTAATGGGTCACCTGGGTCTGGAGCGTGTGGACGTTGAAGAGGCCCGTGCTGGCGATATCGTTTGCGTCACTGGCATCGACAAACTGAACATTTCGGACACCCTGTGCGATCCAAACCATGTTGAAGCACTGCCAGCCCTGACGGTGGATGAACCAACCGTCAGCATGACCTTCCAGGTGAATGACTCGCCCTTTGCCGGTCAGGACGGTAAGTATGTGACCTCCCGTAATATCAAGGAGCGTCTGGACCGCGAACTTCTTCATAACGTAGCGCTGCGTGTTGAGCAGGGTGATGATGCTGACAAGTTCAAGGTGTCTGGCCGTGGTGAACTGCACCTGTCGGTTCTGATCGAAACCATGCGTCGTGAAGGCTTTGAGCTGGGGGTTTCCCGTCCAGAGGTCGTCATCAAAGAAATTGACGGCGTTCTACAGGAGCCTTATGAACAGGTAGTTGTGGATGTTGAGGAACAACATCAGGGTTCTCTGATGGAAGAGATGGGTCACCGCAAGGCAGAACTGACCAACATGGTACCAGACGGCAAAGGTCGTGTTCGTCTGGAGTTTATTATGCCTGCCCGTGGTCTGATTGGTTTTCGTTCCCAGTTCCTGACCATGACGTCCGGTAGCGGAATTCTGACCAATGTCTTCGATCACTACGGTGTAGTGAAAGACGGCGAAGTGTCTCACCGCAAGAACGGTGTTCTGGTTTCTATGGTGAATGGTAAGGTGCTGGGCTATGCGCTCTGGAACTTACAAGATCGTGGTCGTTTGTTCCTGAACCCGAACGTTGACGTTTATGAAGGTCAGATCATTGGCCTGCATAATCGGGACAATGACCTGGTGGTTAACCCGACCAAGGGTAAACAGCTGACCAACGTTCGTGCTTCCGGCTCCGACGAAAACATTCAGCTCACCCCGCCTATCCAGCATACCCTCGAACAGGCTCTGGAATTTATTGACGACGACGAGCTGGTGGAAGTTACGCCTAACCATGTCCGTTTACGCAAAAAGTTCCTGAAGGAGCATGAGCGCAAGCGTGCCAGCCGCAGCAAATAATGGCATGGCGTTACTGACCGGGGAGTCTCCGGTCAGCGTGTCTTAATGGTGAAGCAAAAACCTGAGCCCAGTATGTTTTGTATTGTTCAGAGGGGTTTTTTACAACGCTGACTCCCATCTCGGTGACTTTAGGGTTCATGATATTTTCACAATGCCCCTTACTGCTCATCCAGCTTTTGAGTACTTCGTCGATAGAGAGTTGGCCTACGGCAATGTTTTCGCTAGAGATTGACAAGCGATAACCCTGTGCTTCAATGCGTTGATGGGCTTTACTGCCATCGGAGCCTGTGTGGTTCATAAAGTCTCCGTTGGCCATATCCGTTGCGTGCTTGAAAGCCGCTGCTTCAAGAGAATAGTTCCAGCGCAAAGGTCTGACTGCAGGCTTGACGGTATTGCCACAGACTTGCTGCTGGGAACGTATGGCATTGACAGCCATCAGTATTTGATTGGCAAAGCTTTGGCCTTGGCCGGATTGGATTATGCCTTCGTTGGGCCAATGAGCGTGATCCAGGTGAGGGGCAGGCCATTGACTGTTGTGCCAACGATCTTTCAGGAAGTTGGAGACTTTGGGAGAGAGGTATTTCCAGGCTTCATGCCCTTTCTTCGGAAGAGAGTTTATGAATTTCATGATTACCGGCAATTTGGGAGCAATAGTTTCTTTCCAGGTGCTTTGAAAATAATACTTAATGGGTCTCCAGTTCTGGTAGAAGGTTGCGGACGCTGCACCGATAATGCCGAACTTGAAAGCACCTACCACACAGCGTTTGCAAAATCGAAGTGGGGAACCATCGTTGTATTCTTTAGCGGCTTCTTTTCTCACCTCAGCGATCCCTCGAGCCAGTCTTTTTCTTTCGGTAGCTATTTCTCTGAGTGTTTTCATGGCATGCTCTCTGCTTCCCCAGCTGAGCCCCGTGGGTGGATTCTGAACATTTCTGACTCCAAATTGGAGTGCTGAGAACAAGTAAGGTGGTATATCAGCACTGCTACCAGCGAAGATATCAAGCGGTCTGACAGGTTGATTCAAAGCGTCTTTAAGCAGAGCTTCCACAGGTGTCTGATGGGCTTGCAGATTTAAGACAATTGGCTGCACATGACCGGGAGCCTCATTCTCTCCAGGTGTCAGGAAAAGGCTTATATCCGCTGTGCTTAAGGCTGTGAACAGAGCCTCAGGCTCTTCTGACAGTGAAATGATGTTTTCTTCAACTTCATAGCTGCCATCTTCAAACCCTGTGAAGATCTGAGTCGCAATCGATCCATCTGCTAATGGCGTTATGGTCAGAATCTTTTTCTTTAGCAGAATGGCCAGTTGAGTGTTCAGATGGTTGATGGGCACACCCGGTGTGGCACCTTCAGGTGTCCCTGCGCTGAAACTTTCAAGATAGATATGCAGAGCCGCCGCATTGACGGGCTGGTCCTCTGTGTATTCAAGGTCTTCTGCCTGTTGCCAGAGTTGGCTGAGTTCCTGTTCACTGAGAACGCTCATAATGGAGCGAGCCCAGCAACTTCCCCCATCTGCATTTTGGCGACAGCTTTCAGGTGTTTGGTAATTGTGGCTGGAGAGATAGCTCTTCAGCTCATCAGAATCAGCCTGCGGGAAGTCGTCCGTTGAAGCAGCATGGGATAAACCCACTGCTATGGAAAGAACCAAAGCAATGATCGGTGGGTCAATAAATCTGTGAATAAATGGTTTGTTCATAAATTATTGCTCGCTGTTTTCAGAGTTATGCAAGCACACTACCTGCCTTTTTTCTCAATCGTTTTTTTTAGCCATTTTTTTTAGCTATGTAACTCAGATAGCTCAAATACGTGAAAGTTCCTCAAACCCATGACAATGCTTGGAAAACCTCGGTTTTTAAGAGTATTGTAGAGTGTTCCGGCAGCAGGTGAATCAGACGCTCTGTCTGTTCAGCTGACTGACTTTCGCTTGATTCAGTGACTTCTGAAGGAAGGAACATGCGCACGCTTTACCCGGCTATCAAGCCATACTCTGTCTTCAAACTGACTGTGGATACTGTTCATCAGGTTTATGTGGAAGAATGCGGGAGTCCTGACGGTATTCCTGTGTTGTTTGTCCATGGCGGACCTGGATTAGGTATTTCGGAAAAAGCGCGCCGGTTCTTTGATCCCGAAAAATACAGAATCATCCTTTTTGACCAGCGTGGCTGTGGTCGGTCACTTCCCCATGCCGAGTTGAAAGAGAATACTACCCAGAACCTGATCGCTGATATGGAGCAGATCAGGGAGCATTTGGGTATTGAAAAATGGATGCTGTTCGGCGGCTCCTGGGGTTCTACCCTTTCTTTGCTCTACGCCCAGGCTCATCCGAAAAGGGTTATGGCCATGGTGCTCAGGGGGATTTTCCTGTCTCGTCAGAAGGACTTTGACTGGCTTTATACCGAGCAGGGGGCTGGCAGAGTGTTTCCGGACCACTGGAAGCATTTTGAAGAAATTATTCCGGAAAGTGAGCGCGGTAATATGCTCAAAGCGTATTACCGTCGCCTGACCGGTGACGATGAACTGGCGCAGATGAATGCGGCTAAACACTGGGCATTATGGGAGGGGCGGATCAGCACCTTGAAACCCTGCCCTGATGTTGAAGAGTTTTGCAGTGAGCCCCACAGCGCCAAGGCCATTTCCCGGATCGAAACCCATTACTTTATGAATGACAGCTTTATTGAACCTCACCAGATTATTCGGGATATGAAATACATTGATCAGATTCCCGGCATCATTGTCCATGGTCGTTACGATATGATCTGTCCCCTGGATAATGCCCAGGTATTGGCAGATCACTGGACACAAGCAGAGCTGCAGGTGATCAGGGAGGCGGGTCATGCTTCTTCCGAGCCAGGTATTGTCGATGCACTGGTGATTGCAACGGACAAGTTGGCGATTAAATTCGGATAATTCCGGGGTCGATTGATTTTCTTCTGAGCCCTGGCCTTTAAAGCCGGGGCGACACCATGTACAGACTTCCAGAGTAGGATAACCCATGCGTGGATTAATCCAGCGAGTCCAGTTCGCCCACGTCAAAGTGAACGGTGAAACCGTAGGTGAGATCGAAGAAGGTCTTTTACTCTTCCTGGGCGTAGAAAAAGACGATGATCAGGCAAAAGCGAATAAGTTGCTGGACAAAGTGCTCAAATATCGGGTTTTCAGCGATCAGGACGGAAAAATGAACCTGGGTTTGGCAGATACCGGCGGTGGGTTGCTGGTGGTCTCACAGTTCACACTGGTCGCCGACACTCGTAAGGGACTGCGTCCCGGTTTCAGTTCCGGGGCTTCTCCTGAACAGGGTGAGAAAATATACGACTATTTTGTTGAGCGTGCCCGCGCTCTGCATCACAAGGTGGCAACAGGACGTTTTGGCGCTGATATGAAAGTCTCCCTGTTGAATGATGGGCCGGTTACTTTCAATCTCGAAGTCTGAGGTGTGTCATTCGATGGAAAAACGGCAGAAGCAGGCGTTAGGTGCTTGGGCTAAACATCAAGCTTTTAATTTGCGTTGAGCTTTGTTAGAACTCTTCTTCCATGAGCTCAAGCTCAACCCTCTTTTTATGGTAATCCTTCAAAATTGATTCATTTACCGTTGTCATTTTCTTAGATAACCACTTTTTCCTCACGATGGAATACACAACACGTCCATCGTCATCTTTATCTTCAATAAGGGTAAAACCGTGTTCATAAAGTTCTTCGGAAATATTTTCAATGACTGATTCAGAAAGTCTATTTCTTCCAGAGATATCACGTAGCTGATTGTAGGAAATTGTTATAGGTCGTTTTACATGCCAGTAAATTTCGATAAGGTTCTCAGCTACCTTTTGTTCGGGCAACCTGGTATTCGAGATGAGATTCTCAAGTGCTTGGATCTTATTAGCTTTTGCTCGTCCCGTTGAGTACCAGCGTTGCAAGCTACCAGTTGCGACGCCGCACAGTTCAGCCATTTCTTCAAAGGTATAGCCGAACTCTTCACGAACCTTTTCTATAATCTTTCTCGCTTCAGTATTTACATTAGTCATTCTCGTAACCTCTTTGTGATGCACACCTGTAGCAAAGTGTGAGGCTTACTGTGGATGTATCTAAATGTGGTGTCAAGTGTATAAGTGAATTTCCAACTTTTACAGAAACATCGCAACTCGTTCGTCGGGAGAGCATACTACACCCGCTAACTATGCTTTTTAGCTCACTACAAACTTGACAGATCATACTGTGTACATACTATGTATGTATGATAAAGTTTGAATGGGATCAGGTTAAAAGCCGATCTAACCAAAGAAAACATGGGGTCTCCTTTGAGGAGGCAAAGAGCGTATTTTATGATGAATATGCTGTTCAGTTTTATGACGAGGAAAATTCAGAAGCTGAAGATAGATTTTTGATGGTTGGCTTGAGTCAAGAATCCCGTGTTTTACTGGTTTGTCACTGCGAGAGAGATGATGGTCAATCAATCCGAATTATCTCAGCACGGAAAGCAACACATAATGAGCGCAGATATTACGAAGGAATCTTGTCATGAAAGACGAATATGATTTGTCAAAAATGAAATCCCGTCGAAACCCTTACGCTTCAAAACTGAAAAAATCAGTCACAATGCGTCTTGGTGAAGATGTCATTGAATATTTCAAAAAAATGGCTGAAGAGACGGGTGTACCCTATCAAAGTCTTATCAACCTCTATCTTAGAGACTGTGTAGCACAACATCGTAAAATAGATATCACATGGCAAACCAGGCCATAACGAATTTGCCAAAGCCCGTTTTTTCAACAACACTCCAGTGGATCGCGCTGAAAAAGGTGGAGAAATGGCACGTAAGTTGTTTTTCTGGATTGCCATTGGCGGAACGCTGATTACATTACTTCTGTCGTTTTTCTGGCCCGGGGTACTCTGGCTGTTTGTTTTTCTGTTGCCTTATACCTTGATCGGGATTCTTGATCTGACCTGCACCAATCATAACGTTCTGAAAAATTATCCTGTCATTGGTCATATGCGCTACGCGCTTGAGTTTATCAGCCCTGAGATTCATCAATACTTTATCGAGTCCAATCAAAGCGGCAAACCGTTTAATCGTGAAATCCGGAACATGGTGTACTCAAGGGCCAAAGGCGTGTCTGATACCCAACCTTTTGGCACCCAGTTTGAGCTGACCGACTGTGGCTACCATCGGGCCAATCATTCCCTGACACCCAAAGCCGTGGATGCCAGCCACGGAAAAGTACTGATCGGTGAACATTCCTGCTCACAGCCTTATCTGGCATCCAGGCTGAATATTTCTGCCATGAGCTTTGGTGCCCTGAGTGCCAATGCCATTAAGGCCATGAATGCCGGCGCCCGCAGGGGCGGTTTTGCTCACAACACGGGAGAAGGCGGGTTAAGCCGACACCATCTGGCAGAGGGTGGGGATCTGGTCTGGCAGATTGGCACGGGTTACTTTGGTTGTCGAACACCGGAAGGTGGCTTCGATGAAAAGCTTTTTGCTGAAAAAGTAAAGCATGAAGCGGTGAAAATGGTTGAAGTTAAATTATCCCAGGGCGCCAAACCCTCCCACGGCGGTGTTTTACCTGCCGTTAAAGTGACGGAAGAAATTGCCCAGGCCAGAGGTGTTCCCGTAGGCGTAGCCGTCATTTCGCCACCTGCGCATTCGGCTTTTTCAACGCCCAAAGAGCTGATTTTGTTGATTGACCGTCTCAGGAATATGGCCAATAAACCGGTGGGCTTTAAGCTCTGCCTGGGCAACAGAGTGGAATTTATGGGGATCTGTAAAGCGATGCTGGCAACCGGCCTGGCTCCGGATTTTATTACGGTTGATGGCGCCGAGGGAGGCACAGGGGCCGCTCCGGTGGAATACACCGACCGTTTGGGAATGCCGCTGAATGAGGCTCTGGTGTTTGTGCACAACAGTCTGGTGGGCGCAGGTCTGAGAGATAAAGTAAAGATTATTGCCAGCGGCAAGGTGGCATCGGGTTTTGATATGGTGACCAAGATCGCGTTGGGTGCTGACCTTTGTAACTCAGCCAGGGCCATGATGTTTGCTGTGGGGTGCATCCAGGCATTGAAGTGCAATACCAATTGCTGTCCAACCGGGGTGACCACCCAGGATCCGGTCAGAGGCAAAGCCGTCAATATTGCTGAAAAACAGATCAGGGTGGCAAACTACCACCGGGCGACGATAGCCAGTTTTCTGGATATTGTCGGTGCGATGGGGCTGGAAAGCCCCGATCAACTCAGTGCGAGGCACATCTTCCGTCGTCTGGCGGATCAGACAGAGGGTTCTTACGCCACCCTCTACCCGGCTTTGGCAACAGGGGCTTTGTTGGAGGGGGAATACATCTTCGGGTACAGCAACTATTGGGCCGAGGCTTCGGCGGATGCCTTCTTACCATAGAAAGTTGCCATAGAAAGTTACCATAGAAAATGCCGACATTAACGTCGGCATTTTCCGGGTTAAACAGAATTACATCTGTTCAACCGTTTCGATACCAAGCAGGCCAAGGCCTGTCTTGAGGATATGAGCCGTCAGGGCGCAGAGTTGCAGGCGACTGTTTTTAACCGATTCACCGACCCCTTCCTTGTTAACCGGGCAGTTCTCATAAAAGCTCATGAAGGCACCAGACAAGTCGTAAAGGTAGCTGCACAGGACATGAGGCGTTCCTTCCCGGGCAGCCTGGTCAATGGTTTCGC
This sequence comes from Endozoicomonas sp. 4G, assembly GCF_023822025.1. Classification (NCBI taxonomy): domain Bacteria; kingdom Pseudomonadati; phylum Pseudomonadota; class Gammaproteobacteria; order Oceanospirillales; family Endozoicomonadaceae; genus Endozoicomonas; species Endozoicomonas sp. 4G. Next base: position 426,099 of record NZ_CP082909.1, read on the forward strand.
TGAAGCGGTTGAGCTTCAGGGCCAGGTCTCTTTCAGCAGGCTCGACCACCAGAATGTCACCCGTCAGGTCGGATTCAGCCACTCCGGCCTTGCGGAAGATGCTCTTGACACGGGTGTAGGCGTAGAGCAGGTAAGGCGCAGTGTTGCCCTCAAACGCCAGCATAGTGTCCCAGTCGAAAACATAATCGCTGGTGCGATTTTTGGACAGATCCGCGTATTTTACCGAGCCCATGGCCACGGCTTTGATGACTTTAACCTTCTGTTCTTCGCTGAGATCAGAGGCTTTGCTGGCCATCAGTCGGGCGGCACGTTCTTCAGCTTCGTCCAGCAGATCCACCAGTTTGATGGTGGTACCGGCACGGGTCTTGAACGGTTTGCCATCCTTACCCAGCATCATGCCGAAGGCGTGGTGTTCGGTGCGGGTGTCTTGATTAACAAAGCCTGCTTTGCGGGCAATGGTGAAAATCTGCTCAAAGTGTTGTCCCTGGCGAGCATCCACATAGTAAAGAACCCGGTCCGCATTCAGGGTGTGAGTCCGGTAACGCAGTGCTGCCAGATCGGTGGTGGAGTAAAGGAAACCGCCGCCAGACTTTTCGACGATGACGCCCATTGGGTCACCGTCTTTATTCTTGAATTCATCCAGGAAGACCACTTTGGCACCCTGGTCTTCACTTAACAGGTCTTTGTGGTCCAGTTCATTAATGATGGATGGCAGACTGTCGTTGTAGGCGCTTTCACCCATCACGTCCGATGGTGCCAGGGAAACATTCAGTCGCTCGTAGACTTCCTGGTTGTGAGACAAAGTAATATCAACCAGTTTTTTCCAGAGTTTCAGGCAGTGCTCGTCGCCAGACTGTAATTCGACGACGTACTGACGGGCTTTTGTGGCAAACTCTGCGTCGTCATCAAAACGTTTTTTAGCTGCCTTGTAGAAGGTTTCCATATCCGAAAGCTCCATGGCCTGGGCTTCCTGACTGTCCCGCTCCAGCTCTTCAAGATGAGCAATCAGCATACCGAACTGAGTTCCCCAGTCGCCCAGGTGATTCTGGCGAATGACCTTGTGGCCCAGAAACTCCAGAGTGCGAGCGGTAGCATCACCAATAATGGTGGAGCGAATGTGGCCAATGTGCATTTCTTTGGCGACATTAGGCGCAGAGTAATCGACAATTACGGTTTCCGGACTGTTGACAGCAGCGACTCCGGAACGATCGTCTTTTACTGCTTCTTTCAGTCTGGCGGCCAGCCATTCTGGCCTGAGGTAGATATTAATAAAACCGGGGCCGGCAATTTCCGTGTTTTCAGCAATACCTTCCAGATCCAGGTTTTCTGCCACTTTCTGAGCCAGGTCTCTGGGCTTGAGTCCCATTTTCTTTGCGGCGGCCATTACGGCATTGCACTGGTAATCACCGAAGTTGGCCCGTGCACTCTGGCGAACCATTGGCGGGGTATCGTTCGGGGCTCCGGCGGCGATCAGTGCTTTGATGACTCTGTCTTCAAGCAGTTTAAGGATGTTCATGGAAAAAAGTCCTTGGTCTGAAACGGGTATTCGATGATTTATTTGGCTCAAGGCTGCTTTCGCTCAAGGCTGCTTTCGCTCAAGGCTGCTTTCGCTCAAGGCTGCTTTCGCTCAAGGCTGCTTTCGCTCAAGGCTGCTTTCGCTCAAGGCTGCTTTCGCTCAAGGCTGCTTTCGCTCAAGGCTGCTCATCGGGAAAAATACTTTGCACTGTCTGTGTTTCATTGTTGATGGTTCTTTAAACTATTTTTCTACCGCTATAGCTGCCTCTGACAACAGAGCCTGTTGACCTTTCTGGTCAGTGGTCGCCCTGTTCTGCAAAAAAAGCATGGTGTCGAAAGTGATGGTGACTGAAAAGCAAACTTTCAGCCTTGACCAGAGAGTGACTGATGAGAGTGATTTCATAGCGAGAAATGATAGCGAATAAAGTCGCTTTGAGACAATAGCCAGTCTCCGGCAATCGTGATAACAAGGCCTGTCGAGTGCTTTCACTCAGTGTCAGCAATCAATCGATTAGTCCCCCGTAGTTCATAAACAAACACCTTGTTATCACTACATGCGACTATCACATAGTGGCCACTGTGGCTGACGTAATCGATCGTGGCATCGTGGGAAATGATCGCTTTTTGGTCCCATTTCCCATCCATTTGCAGACCATGGATTTTTAACGTTTTTTTACAGGCGGTCAATACGAGGCGGCTATCAGCCCTGAATATGGCTGTGAAAATCTCTTTATCATGGGAAATGACAGCCGTTTTATGCCAGGATCCAAGCTTCAGACTATAGATCATCACAGTGCCATCTGAACTGGTGGTTACCACATGGCGGCTATCGTAGCTAAAGATGGCCGACTTGATCCCGCGATTATGGCGAACGATGGCTTCAACCACCCATGATCCATTATCGTCCCGGCACAAAATTTTTGCCTTGCCGTCTGTGCTGGCGGTTAACGCATAGCGTCCATCGCGGCTGAGGGCAGCTGATATGATTTGGTCGTCATGGGAAATGGTAATTTCATGCTCCCATGATCCATCGTCTTTCTCACCATAAATGGTTACCTTAAAACTCACTTGTTCACCGAAGCCGTTATCCCACCATCCATCGTCTTCCTCATCGTAGATTGTTTCCGTGCGCTCCTCACTGGTGATCAGCAGGCGGTGGCCATCGCGACTGAAGATGGCTGATTTGACCTGATCATCATTGAAAGCAAGCTCTTTTTCTTGCCACAGCCCATTATCCATCAGGCCGTGAAGTTTTAACTTTTCATTCTTGCTGATGGTCACCACATGACGGTTATCGCAGCTGAAGAAGGCTGACAGGACCGGACTATCATGAGTAATGTTCATTTCTGGTTCCCATAAGCCATTCTTCAGACCGTAGATTTTCGCTGTGTTATCGCGACAGGCAATGACCAGACGTTGGCCATCGTAGCTAAATTCGGCTGATTCGATCGATCTATCCAGGGAGATGAGGTCTTTTTCTTCCCATAATTCATCGTCCTTCAGAGTCAGGATTTTCGCCGTTCCATCCCAGCTGGCAGTCACCAGATATTGGTTATTGGGGCAGAAGGCGATTGTTCTGATTGCATTTTTGTGGCTAATGGTGAATTCTTTTTGCCAGGATCCATCGTTCATCTCACGACAGATTTTCCCCGTATAGTCAAAGGAATGGGTCACTAGACGACGTGCATCGTTACTAAAGCGGACTTTTTCGACACATTTATTATGGGAAATTTTGTTTTTTTCTACCCAGCTGAATTCAGACTGTGATTCATTGAACTGGCGGACATAGATTCTTGCCATGTTATCCTGACCGGAAACCGCTATATAGAGACCATTGAGGAGGGTTTTGACAGACATGATCCCGTGATCATGGATAATGGTGGCTTTTGTATCCACTTCAAATTTTTCACATTCAGACATCAGCCTGGTTTGGGTGAAATAGAACAAAGCAGGAAAATAAGTTTTCTCCCGGTGTTCCATGAGTGACGTAATGAACTGTTTATCATTGGTAAATAGCTGCAGCCATTGAGTGAGTTGTTTCACATCTTTTGTAGGAAGAGCCCTCTTAAGTCGATATTGGTGTGGTGAGGTAAATTGGCGATACCATGCCTTTGCAAGCTCATGGTTATCTTCAATGATCTTGTGAAAGTGGGTACATACCTGCTGTAAACGGACAACATCCCTATGCTTTAAAAAGCTAATAATGTGCACTTGTAGCTCGATGGGCAAACCGATTAACAAAGATTCTTGCCTGTCAGGTACGGAGATAGTTCTACCCCAACCACTACCGGTGGGTGTTTCTAATTGAGCTTGAGTGGAAGGCTCTGAGAGTAAACCTTCATTGTTGCAGCTGCTCTTTATTTTAGGCATATCAGGCTCCTCCTGAGTTATTTATTTTCCACTTCCTGTAGAGTGACCTGAAATCATGAGCAGCTTTCGTGGTCTAATAAGTAGAGTAAAGGGAGCTGGAAAAGTTCCTTTTTTTGATATCCACTCCAGCTTATGCACGTCGTTTTTTCCTGTCGATCAAGGCCTGAACGTCATCCATAACCTGATTATGTGGCAAAACCTCTTCAGAGTTCAGGGCTTCTTTAACCCGCTCCCGGAACCAGGCATCGTGTGCTTCAGGATCACAGGTGAGGCCGACGGGCAAGCCACCTTCTTTGGTTATCCGGGTTAACAGGATCCGAACTGCATCAGACAGGGTTAAGCCGAAGTTTGCCAGCTTTTCAGTGGCTTCTTTTTTTAAGGTGTCATCCACACGAACGTGCAGCATTGATGTATGAGCAATGACGAATATCCTTTTAAGTGGTTTCTACCTGTTGTCTCTCTCAAGCCAGTCTCCGGCAATCGTGATAACAAGGCCTGTCGAGTTCTGTCACTCAGTGTCATCAGCAATCAATTGATTAGTCCCCCGTAGTTCATAAACAAACACCTTCTTATCACCACATTTGACTATCACATAGTGGCCACTGTAGTTGACGTAATGGATCGGAGTATCGTGGGAAATGATCGCTTTTTGATCCCATTTCCCATCCGTTTGCAGACTATGGATTTTTAACGTTTTTTTACTGGCGGTAAATACGTGGCGGCTATCAAGCCTGAATAGGGCTGTGAAAACCTCTCCATCATGGGAAATGACAGCCGTTTTATCCCAGGATCCAAGCCTCAGACTATAGATCATCGCAGTGCCATCTGAACTGGCGGTTACCACATGGCGGCTATCAAAGCTAAAGCCGGCCGACGTGATCTTGCGATTATGGCGAATGATGACTCCAACCCTCCATGATCCATTATCGTCCCGGCACAGGATTTTTGCCTTGCCATCTGCACTGGCGGTTAACGCATAGCGTCCATCGTGGGTGAGGGCAGCTGATACGATTTGGGCGTCATGAAAAATGGTAATTTCATGCTCCCATGATCCATCGTCTTCCTCACCATAGATGGTTACTTTAAAACTCACTTCGTCACCGGAGCCGGTATCCAATGATCCATTGTTTTCCTCACTGGTGATCAGCAGACGGTGGCCATCGCGACTAAATATGACTGATTTGAACTGACCATCATTGAAAGCAAGCTCTTTTTCTTGCCACAGCCCATTATCCATCAGGCCGTGAAGTTTTAACTTTTTATTATTGCTGATGGTCACCAAATGACGGTTATCGCAGCTGAAGAAGGCTGACAGGACCGGACTATCATGAGTAATGTTCATTTCTGGTTCCCATGAGCCATTTTTCAGACCGTAGATTTTCGCTGTGTTATCGCGACAGGCAATGACCAGACGTTGGCCATCGTAGCTAAATTCGGCTGATTCGATCGATCTATCCAGGGAGATGAGGTCTTTTTCTTCCCATAATTCATCGTCCTTCAGAGTCAGGATTTTCGCCGTTCCATCCCAGCTGGCAGTCACCAGATATTGGTTATTGGGGCAGAAGGCGATTGTTCTGATTGCATTTTTGTGGCTAATGGTGAATTCTTTTTGCCAGGATCCATCGTTCATCTCACGACAGATTTTCCCCGTATAGTCAAAGGAATGGGTCACTAGACGACGTGCATCGTTACTAAAGCGGACTTTTTCGACACATTTATTATGGGAAATTTTGTTTTTTTCTACCCAGCTGAATTCAGACTGTGATTCATTGAACTGGCGGACATAGATTCTTGCCATGTTATCCTGACCGGAAACCACTATATAGAGACCATTGAGGATGGTTCTGACAGACATGATCTCGTGATCATGGACAATGATAGCTTTTGTATCCACTTCAAATTTTTCACATTCAGACATCAGTCTGGTTTGCGTGAAATAGAACAAAGCAGGAAAAAAATCTTTCTCCCGGTGTTCCACGAGTGACGTAATTAACTGTTGATCATTGGTAAATAGCTGCAGCCATTGAGTGAGTTGTTTCACATCTTTTGTAGGAAGAGCCCTCTTAAGTCGATATTGCTGTGGTGAAGTAAATTGGCGATACCATGCCTTTGCAAGCTCATGGTTATTTTCAATGATCTGGTGAAAGTGGGTACATACCTGCTGTAAACGGACAATATCCCTATGCTTTAAAAAGCTAAAAATGTGCACTTGTAGTTCGATGGGCAAACCGATTAACAAGGATTCTTGGCTGTCAGGCACCGAGATGGTTCTACCCCAGCCACTACCGGTTGGTGTTTCTAATTGAACTTGATTGGCAGACACTGAGAGTAAACCTTCATTGTTGGGGTTGCTCTCTATTTTAGGCATATTAGGCATATCAGGCTTCTCCTGAGTTATTTATTTTCCACTTACTTTAGAGCGACCTGAAATCATGGGCAGGCGGCTTGAAGCCGATGAGAAAAAGGGCGTCATTATTTCTGTCCCTCAGTGTCAGCAATCAACCGATTATGTCCCCGTAATTCATAAATGAACATCGTGTTATCTCTACATATGACTGTCACATAGTGGCCATCGTAGCTGAATGTGGTGAACCAGATCGGGGTATCGTGAGAAATGATCGCTTTTGGTTCCCAGGTTCCATCCGTTTGCTGGCCATAGATTTTTAACGTTTTATCTTCGCAGATTAATACGTGGCGGCTATCAGCAGGGCTGAACATGGCCGTGACAACCTCTTTACCATCGGAAATGACAGCCGTTTTATGCCAGGATCCAAGCTTCAGACTATGGAACATCACAGTGCCATCTTCACTGACGGTCAACACACAGCGTTCATCGAGGCTGAGGGCAGCTGATATGATTGGGTCGTCATGGGAAATAGTAATTTCATGCTTCCATGATCCATCTTCTTCCTCACCATAGATGGTTACCGTGCAGTCCCTTCTGGTGATCAGCAGACGGTGACAATCGAGACTGAAGAGGACTGATTTGACTCGACTATCATTGAAAGCAAGCTCTTTTTCTTGCCACAGCCCATTATCCGCGAGGCCGTGAAGTTTTAACTTTTGTTCTTTGTCGATGGTCACCACATGACGGTTATCGTCGCTGAAGAAGGCTAACAGCACAGGATTATCATGAGTAATGTTCACTTCTGGTTCCCATAATCCATTCTTCAGACGATAGATTTTCGCTGTGTTATCGTAACAGGCAAGGATCAGACGTTGGCTATCGTAGCTAAATTCGGCTGATTCGATCGGTCTATCCAGGGAGATGAGGTCTTTTTCTTCCCATAATCCATCGTCCTTCAGAGTCAGGATTTTCGCCGTTCCGTCCAAACAGGCAGTCACCAGATATTGGTTATTGGGGCTGATGGCGGCTGAGTTGATCTTACTTGCGTGGCTAATGGTGAACTCTTCTTGCCAGGATCCATCGTCCTTCTGACGACAGATTTTCCCCGTATAGTCCAAGGAAATGGTCACCAGACAGCGTGCATCGTTACTAAAGCGGACGTCTTTGACAAAATTATGGAAAATTTTGGTTTTTTCTACCCATCTGAATTCAGACTGTAATTCATTGAACTGTCGGGCATAGATTCTTGCCATGTGAGTACCGGCAACCGCTATATAGAGACCATTGAGGACGGTACTGACAGACTTGATCCGGTGACCATGGACAATGGCGGCTTTTGTATCTACTTCAAATTTTTCACATTCAGACATCAGCCTGGCTTGGGTGAAATAGAACAAAGCAGGAAAATAATCTTTCTCCTGGTGTTCCATGAGTGACGTAATTAACTGTTTATCCTTCGTAAATAGCTGCAGCCATTTAGTGAGTTGTTTCACATCTTTTGTAGGAAGAGCCCATTTAAGTCGATATTGCAGTGGTGAAGTAAATTGGCGATACCACGCCTTTGCAAGCTCATGGTTATCTTCAATGGTCTGCCGAAAGTGGGTACATACCTGCTGTAAACAGGCAACATCCCTAAACTTTAAAAAGCTAATAATGTGCTCTTGTATTTCGATGGGCAAACCGATTAACAAGGATTCTTGGCTGTCAGGCACCGAGATAGTTCTACCCCAACCACTACCGGTTGGTGTTTCTAATTGAGCTTGAGTGGCAGGTACTGGGAGTAAACCTTCATTGTTGGAGCCACTCTCTATTTTAGGCATATCAGGCATATCAGGCTCCTCTTGAGTTATTCGTTTTCCATTTTCCTGAGACTGACTTGGCTGTCTTCCAAGTGAACTCTGCCTGAATAAAATCCATGGTAGTTATTCTGGGCGGCATTGTGGTCGACGATCAGCAGCAGGCTGTCAGGCAGATATTTTTTTAACATTTCCTGTGTCCGTTGCACGGAAGCCGGATCCATCCCGGCGAAAATTTCATCCAGTATGGCTACTTCAGGACGCCGGTTAATCATCGAGAGCAGTGCCAGTTTTTTAATCTGGCCGCCACTGAGTTGGTCTTTCCAGTTACGTTCGTCGCGGAGCTGTTCTTTCAGAAGATGCCATTGCTTTTCAGGGCAGAAATCGATCTCCTTTAACAGGTCGATCAGTTCCTGGTCTGTCAGGTCGGCTCTGTGTTTTGGGTGTAGTGGATGTTGTGAAGCTGGAGGCTGATTGTCTGAGCCTTTTTCTAATCGTAACGTGACAAGTTCTCTCAGGGTGGTGCTGGGTGGCAGGTAGGTCAGCTGTTCGGCGTGGAAGACTTCAGGCAACTCGCCATTGGCCGTGGTGTAGGTCACATTACCGGTTGCCCAGATACCGTTGCCGGCTTCTCTTCTGATCTTTGAAAGCAGGCTGCTCTTGCCACTGCCAGAAGCACCGGAAACTGCATAATAGCCTCTGGGAATGGTCAATGCCTGATCGGTCATCAGCACACCTTTTGGGTGTCCCATGGAGAAGGCTTCCAGATGGATGGCGATCTCATTCCCTTTTTGTGCCTGATAGTCAGGCTGTTTCGACAATGCCTTCGGGGGGTTGTATATTTCTGTTCCCAGAGAGTAAATGCTATAGACCGCTTGCCTGAAGCTCAGCAGGGTATCGACGTTATTAGCGTGCCATGAGTAGGCATCGGAAACACTGTCAGAGGCGAAAAGGAGGGCCTGATAATCATCGTATGCGACTTCTCCGGTGCTCATCTTTTTGGCAATGAAAAGACTTTTGGCAAGAAAGTCGGCAAGGCCTTTTCCTCTGTACCAGCTACCTGCAATCAGTCCTGCTTGAGACTGGCTGGCCTCTGTCTTTCGAAGTGCCAGCAGCAGCTGGGAATACTTTTCGACCATAAAATCCTTTTTGGCACCGCTGCCAATGGTTCGGGCATTGGTGGTGAAGTCTTTTTTTAGCAAGTCGAGTTCAGTGCTCAGAGAAAGTCTCTCTCTTTCCAGATCCAGGCTTCCCTTGTTAAGGCTCAGGGTGATGGACTCAGTGGTTTTGCTGTAGATATCCATAAACACCAGCATATCGGCAGCGCCGCTTTTGATAATAAAAGAGAGATCATAAAAACCACCGATATAAGCGCGGGCCAGCGAACGCTTGAGTACGCTACCGCCATTGACGACGTTGTGGATACTGACATCCATTCCGGCAATCAGGGTGTCGAGATTTTTATCCATGTTCAGTCTGATAAAGTTCTGGTCATCGAAAAAGAGCTTCTCCAGTTCATCCTGTGCAGCTTGCATCATCAGAATTCTGTAGTAGCTGTTTATCACCGAATCCATTAGCCATTGTCCCATGTAAGGCAGGCAGAAATAACCCAATGACAGGCCGGCGCCCATATAACTGGATAGAGCCTCTTCTGGTTGTAGACCGAGCCTCGGATTAAAGTTTGACAGACTTTCCTGGATAGTCTGGAACCGGGAAGAGTGCATTTTGGCCAGTCTGGAACTCATCAGTTGGGAGCCAGCTATGGCAAGCGCCTGCATGTGTGAGAGTCTCTGGATGGTCTGGCGATCCATAATGTTGTTCAGGATATAATCCATTTCAGCAACGACTTCCAAATTACTTTTGTCATTCGCCCGACCAGAGGGTTTCAGCGTGATACACAGGTAAGAAAGGGAGCGCTCATCTTCTGAAAGAGAGGTGAACAGACAGGTTCCACTCCAGACGATGCCGGCACTTTCGATTAAATAAGGCACATTGAGTTGAGACACCGCAGAACTGTAAGAGCTGCCAATCATGGGCAGGCGGCTTGCAGCCGATGAGAAAAAGGGCGTCATTATTTTTAGCTGGGTGACAGCGGATAGTGTTGTGGATAAGGGCTCAGTACCCGTTAAATTACAGGCTGCCATCACTTCATCGACAGCACCGAGAGCGGCTCCCGCAGCGGCTCCCGGCATTCCTCCCAGGATGGCGCCGTTGATGGCCCCCTTTGCCGGTGCGCTAAGGTACTTTTCAAGGAAATTAAACTGGCCTGTAGCAGCCAGTGCACCACCGATAAAACCGCAAAGGTAATTGATAGAACTGGGCATGGGAGTATTGCTCATGGTAGCGGCTCCCATAACACCGGCACTCATATAATAGGAGGCCGAGGTATTGAGGTGATTGTAGAGAAGGTCCAGACTGGATAGGCCGACACCGGAAATAACGCCTGCACTCACGCTATAAGGCGTATGACCAGCTGAATTGCTGGCAGCAATGCCCCCAGCAATACCGCTCATAAGAGGCATCACCAGCCACTGGGAGTTATGCAGCATCCCATGAGCCTGGTGTAACACTGGCTCAGGATAAGAGGGGGGTTCTGATTCTGAAGAGAAAGCTGCTGCATTTATCAGCAATAAAATCCATATCAGGGCAAAAACTCGCATTCGAAACTCCTTTTACTTCTGCTTTATTAGTCACTTGCTTGGGCTAACAAGTAGAGTAAAGGGAGCTGGAAAAGTTCCTTTTTCTGATATGAAGAGGTAGTTTGAGGTGTTTATTTAGAAGATGGCCACTGCTGTGCAGCGTGTAAAATGCGAAGTATCCGAATAATGGTGCCACTTTCCCTGTAGACAATAATGTAGTTTCCAAAGGCCACTAATTCCCTTGTTCCTTCAATCCGGCCTACCTTACCTATTTTGGGAAAATCCATAAGCTTTTCAGCTTTGGCCTGAATGTCATCTTTTAGTCGGAGAGCCGCCTTTGGATTATCATCGGAAATGTAATCGACAATGGCCAAGAGGTCGTTACGAGCAAGGCTTAACCACTCCAGTTTATGCACGTCGTTTTTTCCTTTCGATCAAGGCCTGGACGTCATCCATAACCTGGCTATGAGGCAAAACCTCTTCAGAGTTCAGGGCTTCTTTAACCCGCTCCCGGAACCAGGCATCGTGTGCTTCAGGATCACTGGTGAGGCCGACGGGCAAGCCACCTTCTTTGGTTATCCGGGTTAACAGGATCCGAACTGCATCAGATAGGGTTAAGCCGAAGTTGGCCAGCTTTTCAGTGGCTTCTTTTTTTAAGGTGTCATCCACGCGAACGTGCAGCATTGATGTATGAGCCATGACGAATATCCTTTTAAGTGGTTTCTATTCATTGTGTCTCTCAAATGAGATGCAGTCAAATAAATTCAAATCTGATTCCTGAGCCCTAATTGATCAGGGTGAGGATGCAAATAGGTTTGTTCCTGAATGTAATCATTGCCATGGTTTTCAATAAAATGGCGCAGCATGGTCATTGGCACCACTAACGGCAGGATCCCCTGACGGTACTCCTCGACCAGTTTGAGAAACTGGTTCCGTTCTGTGGTGTCCACGGTCTTTTTCACGTATCCCATAATGTGCAGCATGGTATTGGTGTGGGACTTGCGGTTAGCCCTTTTTTTCAGGGTGTTCATAAACTCTTCGAAATATTGGGTCAGCAAAGGTTCCAGTTCCATCTTGCCGGCTTTGGCAACCAGCCTGCCCAGGGCCGAATAATCACTGGGGTTATGAGCCATGATCATATATTTGTGGGTCGAGTGAAAATGAACCAAAGCGGCATGGCTGGGATTGTTCAGCACTTCGTTGTGCCAGCGGTGGTAGGCGTACACCCGGGTGAAGAAATTTTCTCTTAAAACGGGATCATGGAGTCGGCCTTCTTCCTCCACCGGCAGTAAAGGTTTTGCTGCCATCAGAGCCTTCGCATAAGCACCGGCTGCACTGACGCCGGAAGGGCAGCCGTTTTCATGGTAGACCTTGACCCGCTCCATACCGCAGCTGGGGGATTTTTGCATCAGGATATAGCCACTGATCTCGGTTAATTCCCTGGCTTTCTGGTAGCCATAATCAGTGAGCTGGTCGGTAACGTCCACGTCTGGATGATCTGTACCCACAACCCGAACCTGTTGGATATCCCCAACCAGACGGATAGGCTCTCTGGGAGTGCCCAGGCCAATGGCTACTTCGGGACAGACAGACTCGAAGTGGAAGTACTGGCTCAGGGTGTTCATGCAAAATGATGAGCGTTTGTGCCCACCGTCGTATCGAACTTTCTGGCCCATCAGGCAGGCGCTGATGCCGAGTTTGATATCTTTTTCAGGTTCTGGAATTGAGACAATAGCCATTTAACACGTCCTTTTTTATCACTCTGTTCTCACTGTAACTGATTTTAGAGCAAACCCTTTGATTACGGTTGCTTTAAAGCCTTGAAAGCAGCGAGTACTTTTTCTCTGGATGCTTTAAGGTCGACCATCGGTGCCGGGTAGTTGATCTCATAAATATTGTGTTGCCAGGGGGCGTGAATCTCTTTATTGCTGAGTCCATTCAGCTGAGGTAGCCAGTGGCGAATAAACTGTCCTTCAGAATCAAATTTCTCAGACTGACTGACAGGGTTAAACATCCTGAAATAGGGGGCCGCATCAGTGCCAGTACTGGCAGACCATTGCCAGCCACCGTTGTTGGCGGACAAATCACCGTCGATCAGGTGCTGCATAAAGAAGGCTTCCCCAAGACGCCAGTCAATCATCAGGTTTTTGCTCAGGAACATGGCGGTGACCATTCTCAGGCGGTTGTGCATCCAGCCGGTATTCACCAACTGTTTCATGGCGGCATCCACCAGTGGCAAGCCGGTCTCACCCTGGCACCAGGCAACAAATGCCTTGTTATCGTCATTCCAGGGCAGGTGTTCGGTCTCCTTGACAAATGCCCTGCCTCTGGAGAGTCTGGGAAACCCATGCAAAATATGTTTGTAAAACTCCCGCCAGATTAATTCACTCATCCAGCATTGCAGGCCATCGCTTCCTGAATCCATTTCGCCGTTGTTGGCTTGCAGTGCTGCAGAAAAACATTGTCTGAGGGAGACTGCTCCTGATACCAGGTAGGGAGAGAGGGTGCTGGTGGCCTCCATACCCGGAAAATCCCGAAACGTTTTGTAACCTTCCCCGTGAAACTCAATAAAAGCCTTGAGCCGGTTTGCCGCTTCTTCTTCACCGGCAGGCCAAAGCCCCTGAAGACCTTCACATGGTGTAAACAGATTCTGATAGTTGACGGGTTGAACGTCAGGCAGCGTTAGAGGATGTTGTTTTTCAGGGGCTGGCAGTGGCTGAATCTGTTGCCGGTTAAGGGTTCGATAGAGTGCTTTTTTAAACGGCGTAAAGACTTTGAAATACTCACCGCTGCCATTCAACAATTGACCGGGGGGGATCAAGGTCTGGTCAGAAAAGCGCTGGCATCTCAGTTGTTGCCCGGTAAATGCTTCTGCTACAGCGTTATCCCTGTTTTCTTCATTAAGGCCATGTTCGTTATTGAAGCTGATGCCAGAGCATTGGAACGTTCGGGCCAGCTGTAACAGTTGTTGGGCACAGTGTTCAAATCGGTCAGGTTGGATGACCACCAGTGGAATATTGAGACGGTTGAGCGAGTGTTCCAGTTGTTTAAGGTTCTGCATCCAGAACCAGAGCTTGTTCGGGCTGTCATTGTGCTCCTGCCATTGCCCCGGACACAGGCAATAGACAGCGACTACCTCATTTTTGTCTGCACAATGGTACAGCGCAGGATTGTCTCTCACTCTCAGATCGCTTCTGAACCAGACCAGTGTTCGATTCATAGTGAAAATATCATCCCAATTCAGGTTTTTACGTTATAACTTCGTTACGGATCAGGTAAGGAAGTAGATCATCGTTGCATTGAATTTGGCTTCAGTGCTGCTAATTGTGGCAGATACTCTATTAGTTACTTAATATAATCAGGGTGTCACGGCTGAATAAATAGCAAGGGACTGGTTTTAAGCGCTAAGAATTGTTGAGGTAACGATGAAGCTTGTTGTAACTGGGTTGCTCTGTTTGACACTCTCCACCTTGACGGTTGCAGATACAATGTCGAATGGAATCTTTGAATTGATCAACCAGCGACTGACTTATATGCAGGATGTAGCCTTATTTAAGGCCAGGAACCATCGTGCTGTTGAAGATTTGACCAGAGAAAAACAAGTGCTTGAGAAAGCACTGGCTAACGCTCAGCAGGCTGGTTTAGAACCAGGCTCCATCACTGGTTTTTTTCAGGCTCAGATGGATGCGGCCAAGGCGATTCAATATCGATACCGGGCGGAATGGTTATCTGCCAGCCCAGAAAATAAAAAACATCGTGACCTGGCTTCTGAAGTCAGACCCAGGCTTCTCGAGCTTGGTGATCAGATCGTGATAAAAATCAGCGAATATCTTGAGGCTGGTGGAACCTTTGAGAGTGATATGCAGAAAGAGTTTGACAGCACGGTCAATGTCACGCACTTGTCCGAAAACGATAAAAAGAAAATTTTTGAAAGTCTTCAGATGATACGGTTGCTTAAAAACTAGTGCACCCAAGCTCTAATATCCATACAGCATCACACCTGTAATGGCCGACCTCTCTCCAGATTTTGACTAACCTGATTCTCCAATAAACAGTTCAACGACTGGGAACTCAGGCCTTGCTATTCAAAAAACCGTTGACCTTGACCTTGACCTTGACCATGGCCTTTTCTGTGCATTGCTCTAATAGTCATGCTCAGGAAAGTAGTATGCCTTTGCTCTTCGCTCTGGCCATCGGTAAAGCACTTTTCAACATCCCGAAGCCTTGTATTGAAGAAGAGAACGAGGCTATTGAATGGTGGGAGTTGAAGCATCCTGTCGAAGCTAAGGCTTACCGTCGGGCAGCCTCTGATGAGGGTTCTGGCAGTGAAGACAAGGGTACCTCTGATGAAAACAGCGGCAACTGTTCTGAAGAAGACATAACTGATACTGAAACGGATGTTCAGTGTGTAAACACGACACCTGATCCTTTTCGAGCATTAAACGAAATCAGTGAGTATTGTGCGACTCTTAGATTGGAAATGATTAGCCAGGAGTCCACTTCAGACGGTGAAATAGCCACTGGCTCAGAGGCGATTCACCTGCCTGCCGACCAGAGACCCAGGTTGCACCAGTGTCACCATCAGGGCTGCAACTACAGCTCCGACCGGAAGGTTAATCTGAAAAAACACAAACAGACCCATCTGCCTCTCGACCAGAGGCTCAGGGCATACCAGTGTGACGATGAGGGCTGCGACTACAGCACCAACGAGGCGGGCAATCTGAAAAGGCACAAACAGACCCACCTGCCTGTCGACCAGAGACCCAGGGTGCACCAGTGTAACCATCAGGGCTGTAGCTACAGTTCCTACCGGGCGGATGATCTGAAAAAGCATCAGCAGATCCACCTGCCTGCTGACCTGAGACTCAAAAAACCCAAGGTGCACCAGTGTTATCATAAGGGCTGCAACTACAGCACCGAGCTGAAGTGCAATCTGAAAAGGCACAAACAGATCCATCTACCTTACGACCAGAGACCGAAGGAGCACCAGTGTGACCATAAGGGCTGCAACTTCAGTGCCAACCAGGCGGGCAATCTGAAAAAACACAAACAGACCCACCTGCCTGCCGACCAGAGACACGGGAAACCCAAGCAACCCAAAAGAAAAGCGTGTGACCAGCCGCCATCTAACAAGAAAAGAAAGAAGGGTGATAAAGAATAAAAACCTCCGACCTCTTTCCAGATTTTGACTAACCTGATTTCCCAATAATCAATTCAACGACTGGGAAGCCAATCCTTGCTATTGAAAAAACCATTGATTTTGACTCTGGCCGTTGTTTTCTCTGTGCATTGCTTCAATGGCTACGCTCAGGAAAACAGGTTGCCTTTGCTCTTTTGCTTCGATAATGACACCCTCTTAAAGCCAGGCACTCGCTATTGCTTTTTTCCTGCCACCGGCGTATCTCCTGACTCTGGCGTCGGAGCCAGGGCTTGCAGTCGGGCAGCCTCTGGTGATGATTCTGACAGTGAAGACAAGGCTACCTCTGATGAAAACAGCGACAACCGTTCTGAAGAAGACGAAACTGATACCGAAACGGATGTCCAGTGTGTAAACACGACACCTGACCCTTTTCGAGCATTAAAAGAATTCAGTCAGTATTGTTCGACTCTGAGACTGAGAATGATTAGCCAGGAGCCCTCTTCAGACAGTGAAATAGCCACTAGCACCGACTCGGCGGACCCTCTGAAAACACACAGACAGACTCTCCTGCCTACCGACCGGAGACCCAGGAAACCCAAGGTGCACCAGTGTGACCATCAGGGCTGCGACTACAACAGCGTGCGGGCGGATCATCTGAAAAAACACAAACAGACCCATCTGCCTGCCGACCAGAGACCCAAAAGACCCAGGATTCACCAGTGTGACCATGAGGGCTGCGACTACAGCACCAACGAGACGGGCAATCTGAAAAGGCACAAAAAGACCCACCTGCCTTTCGATCAGAGACTCAAGGTTCACCACTGTGACCATGAGGGCTGCAACTACAACACCGACGTGGCGAACAGTCTGAAAACACACAAAAGGATCCACCTGCCCGCCGACCTGAGACTCAAGGTGCACCAATGTGACCATGAGGGCTGCAATTACAGAACCGACAACAGGGGCAGTCTGAAAAAACACAAACTGATCCATCTGCCTGCTGACCAGAGACCCAAGGTGCACCAGTGTGACCATGGGGGCTGCAACTACAGCACCAAATGGGTGAACGATCTGAAAAGGCACAAACAGATCCACCTGCCTGCCGACCAGAGACTCAGGGTGCACCACTGTGACCATGAGGGATGCAACTACAACACCGACTTGGCGAGCAGTCTGAAAACGCACAAAAGGATCCACCTCTCTGCCGACCAGAGACTCAAAAGAAAAGCCTGTGACCAGCCGCCATCTAACAAGAAAAGAAAGAAGGGTGATAAAGAATAGAAGTAACTATTCAGCCCCCCTGTAATCGACTGGTATTTTCGTGATTTTGTGCCGCTCTGAAGTACAGTTTTCTGGTAGCCCCCGGCAAAGGCATCTGTGCTTTGGTAATTCATTTTGCGTCCTTTCTGTTGTTTGCCTACAGTGGTAGGGCAATGGAGGCGTTTTGTTTACAGGATATACAGTTGAGGTAAAACGATGAATAGCTTATATGAGACTGACTATCATCAGTGGCTATCCAATCAGGTGGCTTTGCTGAGAGATCGTAATTTTGACCAGTTGGATTTAGAAAATTTGTTGGAGGATTTGGAGTTGGGTATAGAATCCAAGGTAGACAGTCTGGAGAGCTACTTATCTACTTTAGTAACCCATCTTCTTAAATGTGATTATCAAACGACGGTGTTAAGGGACACAGTAGCCACCGAGAGAGTTCCTAAAGGGTGGGTAAAAACCATATATAGATCAAGGAATAACATCAATAAATTAATAAGTAAAAATCCTTGTCTAAAACCACGGATGAGTGACATATTAAAAAATTCGTATCCTGATGGGAAAAAAGACGCTATCTGGGAAATGAATCTGCATATCCCTGCCAAATGCCCAAAACTGGATAACAGTAGTTTTCCTGACGAATGCCCCTGGTCTTACGATCAGTTAATGACTGAAGACTGGTATCCATTGAACGGAGTTGAGCTATGAACAACTTATATGACACCGACTTTTATAGCTGGACTTGTCAACAAGCTGAGCTATTAAAACAAGGCAAGTTAAACGAACTGGATATTGAAAATCTCATAGAGGAAGTAGAGTCGATGGGTAAGAGTCAATGCAGTACGTTGAAAAACTGTTTAAAGCAGCTCTTATTTCATTTACTTAAATGGCAGATGCAAGCGACTAAAAAGGATGACCTACATGATATGGATGAATGGTATCGTAGTTGGAAAGTCACCATTAATACGCAGCGAGTTGATGTTGAACAAGAACTCGATGAAAACCCGGGATTAAAACCTAAAGTAGAGGAAGTATTGGGATTGGCTTATAAACTGGCTCGTAGAAAAGCTGCTGAAGCTATGGAGTGTAAGGTTAAAGACTTTCCTAATGAGTGTCCTTGGAGTTTTAAGCAGATTATGGAAAAGAATTGGCTACCTTGAAGCGGCCTGCCAGAAAGCTAACCCTTCTGGCGCTTCTCCATCTTCTGCAACCTTTAAAAACAGATCCAATAGAAACCTCCGATCTCTTTCCAGATTTTGACTAACCTGATTTACCAATAAACAGTTCAACGACTGGGAAGCCAATCCTTGCTATTGAAAAAACCATTGATTTTGACTCTGGCCGTTGCTTTTTCTGTGTATTGCTTCAATGGCTACGCTCAGGAAAACAGGTTGCCTTTGCTCTTTTGCTTCGATGATGACACCCTCTTAAAGCCAGGCACTCGCTATTGCTTTTTTCCTGCCACCGGCGTCTCTCCTGACTCTGGCGTCGAAGCCAAGGCTTGTAGTCGGGCAGCCTCTAGTGATGATTCTGACAGTGAAGACAAGGCTACCTCTGATGAAAACAGCGACAACCGTTCTGAAGAAGACGAAACTGATACCGAAACGGATGTTCAGTGTGTAAACACGACACCTGACCCTTTTCGAGCATTAAACGAAATCAGTGAGTATTGTGCGACTCTGAGACTAAAAATGATTGGCCAGGAGTCCATTTCAGACAGTGAAATAGCCACTGAGTCAGAGGCGATTCACCTGCCTGCCTACCAGAGACCCATAAGACCGAAGGTGCACCAGTGTGACCATGAGGGCTGCGATTACAGCACCAAATGGGCGAGCAATCTGAAAAAACACAAACAGACCCATCTGCCTGCCGACCAGAGACCCATAAGATCGAAGGTGCACCAATGTGACCATGAGGGCTGCGATTACAGCACCAAATGGGCGAGCGATCTGAAAAAGCACAAACAGACCCACCTGCCCGCTGACAAGAGACCCAAGGTGCACCAGTGTGACCATGAGGGCTGCAACTACCAAACCAATCTGGTGAGCCATCTGAAAAGGCACAAACAGACTCACCTGCCTGCTGACCAGAGACCCAAGGTGCACCATTGTGACCATGAGGGCTGCAACTACAGAACCGAGCACAGGAGCAGTCTGAAAACGCACAAACAAATCCACCTGCCTGCCGACCAGAGACCCAAGGTGCATCAGTGTGACCATGAGGGCTGCAACTACAGAACCCACAGCAGTGGCAGTCTGAAAACGCACAAACAAACCCACCTGTCTGCCGACCAGAAACCCAGGATGCACCAATGTGACCATGAGGGCTGTGACTACAGCACCAATCTGGCAGGCAATCTGAAAAGGCACACACGGATCCACCTGCCTGCCGACCAGAGACTCAAGGTACACAAGTGTGACCATGAAGGCTGTAATTACAGCACCGGAGATGCGAGCCATCTGAAACAGCACAAACAAACCCACCTGCCTGCTGACCAGAGACTCAGGGTATACCAGTGTGACCATGAGGGCTGCGACTACAACTCCATCCAGGCGGGCCATCTGAAAAGGCACAAACAGACCCACCTGCCTGCCGACCAGAGACTCAAGAGACCCAAAAGAAAAGCGTATGACCAGCCGCCATCTAACAAGAAAAGAAAGAAGGGTGATAAAGAATAGAAGTGACTATTCAGCCCCCCTGTAATCGACTGGTATTTTGAACAAGTTATGGATAAATCCTGGCCTGTTTTGAAACCAGTGAAAAGGAGAAAGTAATGCAATCCCGCCAGAAACCTAACCCTTCTGGTGCCACTCCATCTTCTGCAACCGCTTAAAAACAGCTTAAAGCCCCTCTTAACTGGCATCAATCCCATATTACCCGAATAATAAGGCATGGCACCGAGGTGGGCGGTCGTCCATCCTGCTACCAGGACAACTAAAAAAACGAGTACCAACTATGCACAACCCCAGAGATGTCAAAACCATTGAAGATGCTAAAAAAATTGTTGAAGAAAGAGGACTTACCCACATAAAAGTCGGCCTTTTCGATAACGATGGCATCATGCTCGGCAAATACATGAGCAAGGCCAAGTTTTTTTCAGCTCTGGAAAGCGGCTTTGCCTTCTGCGACGTGATCCTCGGCTGGGACAGTAAAGACCAGCTTTATGACAACGTAAAATACACCGGCTGGCATACCGGCTATCCCGATGCCCCGGTTCGAATCCTGCCCCATTCCTGCCGGGAGATCCCTTTTGAAAATGGTATGCTGCTGTTTATGGCAGAATTCAAGGATCAGGCCGAAGCCCTCTGCCCCAGGGGCACATTGAGAAGAGTGATAGAAAAAGCAGCAGATATGGGCTTTGATGCCCGTGCGGCACTGGAATATGAATTTTTTATGTTCCAGGAGACCCCGGAATCGGTTCGGGAAAAAGGCTTTCGAAACCTCAAACCACTGACGCCCGACTGGTTTGGCTATTCCATAATAAGAAACTCAGCGCATTCCGACCTTTATCACCAGATACTGGCAATGGCTGAGGTGATGGACTTTCCCATCGAAAGCATTCATACCGAAACCGGGCCCGGCGTGATCGAGGCAGCCATTGCCGTTGATACCGCTGAAAATGCTGCAGATAAAGCCGCACTGTTTAAAACCTTTATGAAAGTGCTGGCACAGCGTAACGAGCTGATGGCGACCTTTATGGCCAAGTGGTCACCGGATTATCCGGGGCAGAGCGGTCATATTCATTTGTCGCTGTTCAACAAAAAGGATGGGCTGTCGGCCTTTTTTGATCCCAGCCAGAAACACAATATCAGTCAGACACAGAGACACTTTATTGCCGGTTTGCAGCGATTAATGCCGGAATTCCTGTCCATGCTGGCTCCCACGGTTAACAGTTACACCCGACTGATTCCCGGTTTCTGGGCCCCAACCGATGCCACCTGGGGGGTTGAAAACCGGACCACCGCATTGCGGGTTATTCCGGGCTCAGCGAAGTCACAGAGGGTGGAATACCGGCTTGGCTCTGCGGATGCCAACCCCTATCTTTCACTTTCTGCGGCATTGGCATCAGGTTTGCAGGGTATTATTCATCAATGGGAGCCGGAGGAGCAGGTGAAAGGTAATGCTTACGAGCAGAATCACTCACCCCATCAGGCACTGCCTTCAACACTCTGGGAGGCGGCTCAGAAATTCAAGCAATCCGAAGCGGCCCGAACGATGTTGGGCGATGCTTTCGTCGAACATTATGCTGCTTCCAGGGAGTGGGAGGAGCGAGAGTTCAGAAAGCATATTACGGATTGGGAAATGGATCGTTATTTCGAAATTATCTGACCACTTCCAACGGATTTAAAACAATGAATAAAACACAAATAACACTTTCACCGGTAGATGGTTCGGTGGTTGCTGAACGCCCACTGTCGGATATTTCAGAGATTAATCAAGCTTTATCTCAGGCTCAGAAAGTGCAGTCTGACTGGCAAAAGATTGATCTCGAGGAACGGCAAAGAATCTGCAGCAAAGCTGTGGATAACTTCGTCGCTCAGAAAGACGACATTGCCAGTGAAATCACCTGGCAGATGGGCAGGCCGATCAAATACGCTGCCGGGGAAGTGGCCGGGTTTGAAGAGCGTGCCCGCTATATGATTGCCGCCTCAAGTGAAGCACTGAAGCCCATCACCGTACCTGAAAAAGCAGGGTTTACCCGTTATATCTGCAAGCAAGCCCTGGGCGTTGTGCTGGTCATAGCGCCCTGGAATTATCCCTACCTGACCGCCATCAACAGCATCATGCCGGCATTGCTGGCCGGTAATGCCGTGCTTTTGAAGCATTCTGCCCAAACCCCTCTTTGTGCTGAGCGTATGGTCGAAGCCTTTCTCAAAGCAGGCCTGCCGGAAGGGCTTTTTCAGTACCTGCATATATCCCATGAGCACACGGAGTATCTGATTCAGCGTGATGCCGTAAAGCATGTGGCGTTTACTGGTTCAGTGTCTGCTGGAGCCATGGTAGAAAAAGCCGCTGCCGGACGATTTATTGGCATGGGGTTGGAGCTGGGTGGCAAAGATCCAGCTTATGTCAGGGCAGATGCTGATCTGGATGCAGCAACAGACACGGTAATAGATGGCGCTTTCTTTAACTCCGGTCAATCCTGCTGTGGCATCGAAAGGGTGTATGTGCACGAAGCCGTCTATGACGCCTTTGTTGAAAAGGCTATTTCGCTGGTTAAGCAATATCGCCTCGGACGGCCCGATGATCCCGAAACCACGCTCGGCCCTCTGGTAAAAAGCAGTGCTGCGGACTTTGTCAGACGGCAAGTGGAAGAGGCGGTTTCACAAGGTGCTGTTGCTCATATTGACCCAACCTGGTTTCCAAAGCATGAACCGGGTACACCCTATCTTGCTCCCCAATTGCTGACGAATGTGAATCACGATATGCGGGTGATGACCGAAGAAAGTTTCGGGCCGGTATTGGGAATTCAGAAAGTCTCCTCCGATGAAGCAGCGGTAGGCCTGATGAACGACAGTGAGTTTGGACTGACGGCCGCTATTTTCTCAAGGGATATTGAACGGGCGGTTGAGCTGGGTCGTCAGGTGCAAACCGGCACTTTCTTTGTCAATCGCTGCGACTACCTTGACCCGGCGCTTGCCTGGACCGGTATTAAAAACTCAGGTCGGGGCTGCACCTTGTCGGTGTTGGGTTTTGATGCCCTGACCCGCCCTAAATCTTTCCACATCAAGCACGGTTAAAGCAGTAAGGAGACGTCAATGAACATTGAACAGTACACTGCCAACTGGAATTTTCCGACGGCTATCCGTGCTGGTGTTGGCCGCATCAAAGATCTGCCTGCTGCCTGTATTGAGCTGGGAATGAAAAACCCGATGATGGTTACTGATCCGGGATTGTCTGAGCTGCCCATGATTGAAGACGCCCGGATACGGGTCAGTTCTGCACTTTCCGGGTGCGGTCTGTTTTTTGGGATCAAGGGTAATCCAACCGGTGAGAATGTTGCTGCTGGTGTCGCTGCCTGTAAAAAAGGCGACCATGATGGTGTGATCGCTTTTGGCGGAGGCTCTGCGTTGGACGCAGGCAAGGCCATTGCCTTAATGGTTGGACAGAGTCGTCCAATTTGGGATTTTGAAGATATCGGTGATAACTACCTGAGAGTGAATGAAAAGGGGATGCTGCCTGTGGTCGCCGTGCCCACCACCGCCGGTACCGGCTCGGAAGTGGGGCGCTCTTCCGTAATTACCCATCAGGATAAACAGGTAAAAAAGATCATTTTTCATCCTGGTATGCTTCCCGGCATTGTGCTTCTGGATGCACAACTGACCTGCGGCTTACCAGCCAGGCTCACTGCCGCCACCGGAATGGACGCCCTGTCTCATAATCTTGAAGCTTACTGTTCGCCTTATCATCACCCCATGGCTGCGGGTATCGCACTGGAAGGCATTCGTCTGGTAAAAGATTATCTGCCCAGAGCGGTGGCGCAAGGCGATGATCTTGAAGCCAGGCACCAGATGCTGGTGGCTTCCACTATGGGAGCCACCGCCTTTCAGAAAGGTCTGGGTGCTATGCACGCTCTGGCGCACCCGCTGGGGGCTTTATATGACGCTCATCATGGATTGTTGAATGCCGTGCTGATGCCTTATGTTTTGAAGGTAAACCGAGCCGTGATTGGTCATAAACTGTCGGCTCTCAGTCGTTTTCTTGATCTGCCTGCTCCGGGCTTTGACGCTTTTTTCAGCTGGGTCATCGAACTCAGGCAACAGCTGAAAATCCCCCATACCCTGGCTGAAATCGGCATTGATGATAGCCAGCTGGATAAAGTCGGGCAGATGGCGTTTGCTGATCCTTCAGCCGCCGGCAACCCAATTCCTTTCTCTGCGGCTGAATATCAGCGGATAGTTCAGGATGCCATTCGAGGAGACCTGTGATGAAAGTCGGTTTGCTGTTGTGTGATGACGTTGCGCCGGAACTGCGAAAGAGTCACAACAACTATCCGGATATGTTTCTGGCCCTGCTAAGTAAGCAGAACCCGGATGTGGAGATGATCACCTACCGGGTTCTGGATGGCGAGATCCCTGAAACCACCGGCGAGTGCGACGGCTGGGTGATTTCAGGCAGTCGTCACAGTGCTTATGATCCTTTGCCATGGATACCTTTATTGGCAAGGTTTATCAGACGGTTATACCAAGATCGCTGCAAACTGGTGGGTATCTGTTTTGGTCACCAGGTCATGGCAAGCAGTCTCGGGGGGAAAGTGGCGCTGGCCGATAAAGGTTGGGGTGTGGGTATGTCGTACAATCACATCACCCAACAGCCCGGTTGGATGCAGCCTGCGGCTCAGGACTTCAAACTGCTGGTCAGTCACAGGGATCAGGTCATTCAGCTGCCCTCTTCAGCAAGAGTACTGGCCAGCAGTGATTTTTGTCCCAATTTTATGCTGCAATATGGCGATGGTTTTATCAGTTTCCAGGGGCACCCGGAGTTCACCAAGTCCTACTCAGCAGACCTGATGAACTCACGTCGGGAGTCGATCCCCAGGGACCGGGTCCTCAAGGGTATGGCGTCACTGAAAGACGATCCTGACAATGAGCTGGTGGCTCGATGGATCATGCAGTTTTTCAGGCAAACGCTTTGATACAGCTTTGATACAATCCGCACGTCCCGGTTTCTGAGGTGGTAATGAAAATAACTTACTAATCAAACACTTAAATCAATAGTTGAAGCGCTGAAACAAACGGCTACGTTTTAGCAACAGTCGTTTGTTTAAGGTTTGACGTATACTGTCAACCAGTTGCCAGAGTTTTAGCGAGTCCTCTGGTTTTGATTGTCGCTGCCCTGAGGAAGTCAAAGTCAATCTGAAACAGATTGCGCTTCGGTCACGCTCCCGGAAGATCCGACCAACAGAATAACATTATGTTTTTAGATCAATATTGTACTGAGCTGGACAACAACCAGTTCTCATTCACTCGTCAGCAGTCCAGTGATTTTGCCAAGAATGTCGCCAATGACTTCAACCCACTGCATGATGTGGACACCAAAAAGTTTTGTGTCCCCGGCGACCTCCTGTTTGCCAAAATCCTCAGCTCTGAAGGGTTATATCCCGACATGAGAGTGAGTTTCAGCGGCATGGTCAGCGATGGCGTTGCCCTGTCCATTGCCGATGCCGGTAACGGTGAGAAAATTATTTGTGACCAGAATGACAAGGAATACCTCAGGATTGAGCACAGCGGTGAGCAAACAAACGACGCTGACCTGATTGCAAAACTGGTCAGGGCCTATGTAGCGTTTTCGGGTGAAAACTTCCCTCATGTGCTGGTGCCCCTGATGAAAGAGAAGAATGTCATGATTAATGTGGCACGGCCTCTGGTTATCTATGAAACCATGTCGGTGCATCTGGATACCATTGACCTGAAAGACCCGCAGATAGAGGCCTCACAGTCTCACCTGGAAGTGAATGGCAAACGGGGCAACGTCACCCTGGGCTTTATCTTCAGAGACGCTGGCAAAGTGGTGGGAGAAGGGAAAAAAACCATGGTTCTGGCCAACCTGCGGGAGTACGATCAGTCTGTCATCGACAGCATGGTGAACGAGTATAATCGTCGTCGGATAGAACACGTAGCTTAATTCCCGCCCACATTACCTTTCGGGAGCCTATCCGGCTCCTGGCATTCTGTTATACTCGCCAATCCGCCACGAAGACAACAGAGAGCGTCCTCTCTAAAACTTCAGGGTTAAGAACCAGAAACCAGCCCGAAAGAAAGGATAGTGAGTCATGCCTGCATACCGTTCAAGAACCTCGACCCACGGTCGTAATATGGCTGGAGCCCGCTCGCTCTGGCGCGCCACGGGTATGAAGGATGATGACTTTAAAAAGCCTATTATCGCCGTAGCCAATTCGTTCACTCAATTTGTTCCCGGCCATGTTCATCTGAAAGACATGGGACAGCTGGTGGCCAGAGAAATTGAAAAACACGGTGGTGTCGCCAAAGAATTTAATACCATCGCCGTCGATGACGGTATCGCCATGGGCCACGATGGCATGCTTTACTCCCTGCCCAGCCGTGACATCATTGCTGACTCCGTTGAGTACATGGTCAACGCCCATACTGCCGATGCCCTGGTTTGTATTTCCAACTGCGACAAGATTACGCCCGGAATGCTCAATGCCGCCATGAGGCTGAATATCCCGGTGATATTTGTTTCCGGTGGCCCCATGGAAGCCGGTAAAACCAAACTGGCCCAGCACGGCCTGGATCTGGTGGATGCCATGGTGATCGCGGCTTCCGATGCCGACGATGAAACTGTTGCTGAGTACGAGCGTTCTGCTTGCCCAACCTGTGGCTCCTGCTCTGGTATGTTTACGGCCAACTCCATGAATTGCCTAACGGAAGCCCTGGGCCTGTCTTTGCCGGGCAATGGCTCCATGCTGGCCACCCACGCTGATCGCGAGCAACTGTTCCTCGAAGCCGGTCGGCGGATTGTCGATATCACCAAGCGTTACTACGAACAGGATGATGAGTCTGTTTTGCCTCGCTCTATCGCCAGTTATAAAGCCTTCGAAAATGCCATGAGTCTGGATATCGCCATGGGTGGCTCCACCAATACCATTCTGCATTTGTTGGCTGCGGCACAGGAAGCCGGTGTCGATTTCACCATGAAAGACATTGATGCCCTGTCCCGCAAGGTGCCTCAGCTGTGCAAGGTGGCACCTAACATCCAGAAATACCACATGGAAGATGTCCACCGTGCCGGTGGCGTGTTCGGCATTTTAGGTGAACTGGATCGGGCAGGGTTGTTGAACCACGATATTCCGACCGTGCACAGTGAAACTGTGGCCGCAGGTCTGGCTCAATGGGATATCAAACAGACTAAAGATGAATCGGTGCTGACATTTTACAGGGCGGGCCCTGCCGGTATTCGTACGACACAAGCCTTCAGTCAGGAAACTCGCTGGCCAACGCTGGACGATGATCGTGAATCAGGTTGTATCCGTTCACTGGAACATGCTTACAGCACGGAAGGCGGGCTGGCAGTTTTGACGGGTAATATTGCCCTGGACGGCTGTGTGGTAAAAACCTCTGGCGTCGATGAAAGCATCCTGGTTTTTGAAGGGCCTGCCCATATCTGCGAGAGCCAGGAAGATGCGGTCAGTGATATTCTCGAAGGTCGGGTAAAATCCGGTGACATCGTTATCGTCCGCTACGAAGGCCCTAAAGGTGGCCCCGGTATGCAGGAAATGTTGTACCCAACCAGCTACCTGAAATCCAAAGGTCTGGGCAAAGAATGTGCGCTCCTGACCGATGGTCGTTTCTCTGGCGGCACTTCCGGACTGTCCATTGGTCATGCTTCCCCTGAAGCGGCAGCGGGCGGTAATATTGGTCTGGTGGAGCAAGGCGATATTGTTCGTATCGATATCCCTAACCGAACCATTGACGTGCAGTTGTCTGATGAAGAACTGGCCGGGCGTCGTACTCAGATGGCAGCGAAAGGCAAGGCCGCCTGGAAGCCTTTAAAAGAGCGTCCACGTAAGGTTTCTGCGGCATTGAAAGCCTATGCTGCGATGGTGACTAGTGCTGATAAGGGTGCTGTCAGGGATGTGTCGTTTTTGGACTGACAAGGAATGATGGATGACAGGCTGTATGTTGTATAGAGCCTGTCGTGCACCTTATATATTGTCCATCCAATGCCTATCTTCCTGACTGGGCTCAAAACTGTTTTCATCATAGCCATCAAACATTTGTTCCAGGGTGTATTTGACCTTTTGTTTTGATTCCTTCAGAAGAATTTCACCCTTCAAAGAATTGACTTCCAGCCAGGAGCCTTCACCTAACCCTGAAACAGCAAGAGCCTTGGCTGGTATTCTAACCGCAAGGCTGTTACCCCATTTTTTAATTTGAACGATCATCGACAGCTAGCTCCAAATAAAATTATATGGATGTGTATCCACTATGGCATCTATGCAGGTTTATTCAAGTACTTGTACAGTTGACTGTTTTTAATTTTTAAGCAGGTTGAACGAATGTCAGAAAAGATCATTTTAGACTTTGAAATCAAATGGATGGCTGTTCTTTTTTTGTTGCCGTTTTGATGACATCCATGAATCAATGGCAATGACTTAAGCCGCTTTCTAAGGCCTGTGAGCAGCTGCTGCTTTCGGATAGGCACCCATTAAATCAAACACCTTACTAAAACAAAGGAAAAGCTGAACGATAAAAACAACATCAGAACATTTAGAGGATACCTTCATGGAAATTGGTTCAATCTTAACTAACCGGTACAATGCGACTGCTGCCGGTATAGCAAGGAACCCTCTTACGGCACCAAAGAGCTCTACAATTAAAGAGGAAGTTCAAGTTCAGATCAGTGAACAAGCAAGGGATTTAAATAAGATCAGTACAAAACAGGCATACACATTAGATTCTCAAGAGATTGAATATTATAAAAATAACCCAAGACAGGCTGCTATTGACGCTAAAAGATTTGCCTATGGTATTAATTTTCTCTTCGTCCCAGCACCGACGAGTTCAAAAATCGCTGACCATAAGTATCTGGATGGAACACCGGTCACCGATACCAGCTACAGTACAAAATTCAGAGCTGAGGCTGATTTGTTCAGGCAACAGAGAATCGAACTGTATGAAAAAGAAAAGGCTAAAGGAACATCATCAATAGAGATATTGGAAAAAATATACGAACTGTATGCTAACCAGCCTGAGAGCTTTAAGCTGAAAATAGGTTATGTTTGAGAGAGAATAAAAGGTGAGAGTGTCGGTTCTCACCTTAAAACATCCAGAATCAGTTATTGCTTGTCCAGTTCACGACAAGGTTATTTTTCATACCAGAAGGCACTGGAAAGATACTGCCGCTACCAGGAACACCAAAAGCAAAATAGTACTCTGCGTTTGCAGAGCGCCCACGGAAATCCTCGCTACCAGCTGATTGATAGTCAGTGACTCTTAAACAACCACCGATAGAATCGCAGAGATACACAATCAGCCCTTCTGGTTTATTGGTAATGTTCCAACTCCAGTAAACAAAGGTAACGGTGGCATTGGTTGGAATGGCTGTTGGTGATCCCATCCGTGAGGAATTATAGAACTCCCCTTTGTGATAAAGAGTCGGCCCGACTACAGAGCCAGCCCATGCTCCGGTAGTAGTAGAGGAATTAAAAGGGTCTGCCATCAAACCAGAAGTGGGTGCTAGAGTATGACCTGCTCCTTTCCATGATGCTCTGACGGGTTTCAGTTTGTAGAAATACCACATTGTGGTATATTTATTACTACATTGTAGGATTAACTATGGAATTTGTAGAAGCCAGTGTATTTACCAAAATCATCACTCAACTCATGTCTGACGATGATTATTGTGCCATGCAGGAAGCTATGATTGCACAGCCTGATATTGGTAGCGTCATCAAAGGAACAGGAGGGCTGCGTAAGTTCCGCTGGAAGTTGGGTGACTCTGGCAAGCGCGGTGGTGTAAGGACCATCTATTACTGGCAAGTCAGTGAAGATACCTTCTACATGCTGTATGCCTACACTAAAAGCCGACAAACAGACTTAACCAGTGCCGAGAAAAAAGTACTGTCAGAACTAGCGAGGGAGTTTTGCAATGAGTGACCATGAATTTAACTTTGATGAGTTGGTGGAGAGCGTCAAGGAAGCGATCGACATTAACAAAGGCATTAAAAAGCCTTCACGGTCGTTCAAATATGAGGAAATTGATGTTGTGGCTATCAGAAAGGCTACACACCTCTCACAGGAGAAGTTTGCGGCTCTGATTGGAGTGAGCATCAAGACGGTGCAGGGATGGGAGCAAAAAGTGAGAAAACCGCTCGGGCCGGCCAGATCATTATTGATTATGTTTCGTAACGACCCTAAGCAGGCCATGGCCTTACTTCACCAGTGAGTAAGTATAAGGGACTGTTTAGGCCAATAGCACTGACTTAAGCCGCTGTCCGTTGGTACACCTTGAGTCTACGAGATTGCACTCTTAGTCGTTTTTCTCCTTGGGTAAGCCTTGGTATTTCGGGGGGGGAAGGCTTAAGTCAGTGCCATTGACCTAACTCTGGCCTAAGTGGTTTTGGAGGTCGGAAACAATCCACTGGCAGTTGGTGTAACTGCCTTTCTATCACCCCGATTGATATAGTCGTATATGTCGATTCAGGTAGCGGAATCGTTAGTGGGAAGCATCTCTCTTCAAAACAGACAGTTCACAAGTATCAGGATTATAAAGAAAAACATCCAGCTCAACTCCTAGCTCTTTCTTCACTAAGTCCTGAAATAATTTACAGTCTTCTAAAATGTCATTAACAATGAGACTAGATAAACCTGTCTCAGTATTTTTTCCATATTGTTTTTCATATCGTGCAAAATTAACGACAATTCCAATAATGGATTTTTTTGCGTACGAAATAATAAGTTCGTTTTCTAAAGGGCATTTTTTTGAGTTATACGTTGCGTTCAATGAGTCTTGTAGTGCAGAAATGGACTCTTCTTTAAATTCGTGACTCCCCATTACCGTTCGGTAATTCCCTTTGAAAGTGGTTTTCAGTTCACGATATTTTAGTTTTTTGGTTTCTTCATTTTTTTTAACATCATATAAATCCACGGCTTTTCTGGGTATTAAAACCCGAATATCTTGACCTGTAAGTCTCGAGTAAATATCCTGTAATGCAAAGTGCAAGTAAGTTTTCAACATTGAAATATCAACGAACCCAGATCCCTCATCATCTATTTTTTTTAAACGTTCAGATTTTACAAATTTATGCCTGTTTTTACTCCATTTACAAAGCTCTCCATCATTATCAAGTAATTGTGTAAACGCATCTTTCGAATATATAGCCTTTACTTCGCACTTATCACGCTCAAGAAGAAAGCCTATGTCTCTGAATAACTGAGTTGGAATATTGGGAGAGACATAGCTTGCTGATGAGACTAGAATGCATTTTCTATGTTTTAGCTCATCCACCTCTCTACTCACTCTGTCAAAACGTGTGGGCAGAGAAAAGATTTTTTGGGAAAATCGTCTGGGTTCTTCTAGCCCGGATATTTCATAAACCGCCCCGAATCTCGCGCAGGACTTTGTCGCTCTAAGGGATTTTGCGAGGGAGCGCCGTACCGGGGAGTACGGTCGACTGAGCAAAACTCCCTTAGAGCGGCAAAGGACAAGCGAGATCGGGAGCACGTTTATGAAATATCCGGGCTAGCATTTTGGCAATAATTTTTCCTTTTTTGGGTGTGCTGCCTAATCAATGTGCGGCAGGTAGATTATGGGCTATGGGGAATCCATACCTGTCTACTTTTGACCAGAACTCGTCCCAATGTCCTGTTGAACAGACCAAGGCTCTCAGGGTCAATAACATAGATGCACCCTGATCTTTCCATCGCATTCCAGATCGACACATTCGTTGCTTAACCAGTGTTTTGCAGGCGGCTTCAGTAACACCTGAGCCTATAGGAAGGTTTCTTTCCCTTGCGTCTGGATAAATCATCTGATGCCAGTGATTCTTGAAGTAGGTTCTGGCACTGACGAGTTTTTCTAAGGAAGCCGTCCGATTATTACCAGGTGAGGCCTGCTCCAGCTCACGTGATAAAGCTTCTGCTGCTCCCTCTTCATGTTTCAGGTCATGAAGCTTTTGCTTCAGCCAAGCTTGCCGGTCACCTGTCGCCTTCTTGCCCGGATAAAGTGCTTCGGCTGCATCAGCAACGTATTCAGATACATGGTAGAAGTCCAATACCTGCACCGATGTCAGTGGCTCCAGAAATGACCAGTTGTCTGCCGCTCCGTCTGCAACACCCACATAGGTCGCATCAGGGTAGCGCGTTTTTATCTTCTGAATTTCCGATGAAAAACGCTTAATAAATGTTTGCTTGCCGTACTCCGGTGCTGCTGCGCAATAAAGGGTATAGAGTCGTTCACCCTCGTTGTCGTACAAGGTAATAGTGCCGCACATGGCGATCCGGTAACCCTCGTAGTACAGGAGATTTGCCCCATCCAGCCCAATAGCTATCGTTTTTACCGGTGCAGGCAGTTGTGGGATGTCGTATGTCCATCTTTCTTCTTTGGCTTGCGCGATGCTGGCTACCACATCCGACAGGTCTCTCAAGGTGGAGCGACTGCTGGCACGGCCATGGTTTTGCCGTAAGTCTTCATGAACCTGCGGTGCTGCCATCTGAGCATACTTCCAGCTCACCATACGAGCAAAAGCGGGTGTAGAATTAACGACGATCCGGGCATTTTGATCAAGGGGGCAGAAGACCTCACCGCCACAGCTGCTCTGGTAGACATGGCGAGCAACTTTAACTGCCCCCCAGGGTGTCTCGTAGACCTTGGGTTCTTTTTTGCGTTTGGTGGTCATCTTGACGCCACCTACCTTGATAGGCGAGCCGTCGGTATCCATGTATTCCAGCTGGTGTGCTGAAGCAAGTGAACCTGCCTCATTCAGGCTGGATTGCAGGTGTTCTTCGAACTCCAGCATCGACTTACCGTGTTGGATGGTGATGACAATCTGGGTTTCTTGAGTGTTTGATGAGAGAGTGCTGGCAGACATGACTACGGACTTCTAAAAATACAGACTCTGATAAAGGTAGTCGCTACCTGCAAATTTTGACACATTGATTAGAAGTCACACCCCCTTTTTTGAAAGCTTTTATAACTTTACTTTCTTCGCGAGCAGTACTGTTACCAAGCAGCTTATCAGGCTGTGTGAGTAAAAGTTGATCACCTTTGCTTTTATGCAAAATAGAACTATGCAGATTTGCAACAGAATATTCCCCTAGTTCTTTTCTTGTCCTTAATATTTCTGGTTTGAGTTCATCATCACCTTTAAAGACAAGTTTTTTACTTGAAGGATCTACTGTCACAGGAGAAGCTGCACTTCCATCTATCGTTTGAGGCAGTGCCATAGTTGATACAGTTAATATTGGCTTGATAGGTGAATCCATATTTTTTCCCTTCCTTGATAAATATAAGTAAATATTTAGAGCTACATTCTTCGAGAAGTGTTCATAACAGCAACGACAGCACCCCTAACAAAATAGTCATGACAACCTCAAAACCTGATCCACAGCATGAATTTCAACTCGTTCCCACGCTGGAGCAGTGTGCCATCTGGCATTTGGGCAAGCCACACTTAGGAGTAAACGCTTATTTGAGGACGTCTTCAAAAATCACAACCTGACTGCCAGTCTTTCTCCTGCAAACTATGGGAGAGTAAGCGTTCAAGCAGGGGGCAGACTCCCCCTACTTGTCGAGATCGGATTTTAACGAATTGGCCCCGAATTTCTCTTTCCAAATTCGCGGGATTAGCTCTCGGATATCTCGAGCCGGATGGAGACTGATGCGCTGGAGCACATCGACGAAGTACTTGTATGGATCAATGCCTGCAAGAAGACAACTGACGATTAACGTCTGAAACACGGCAACATTGTCTGCGCCTTGCTCTGTCCAACAGAACATCCAGTTCTTTCTCCCCATTGGGATACATCTAAGGCCACGCTCCAGGTGATTGGTGTCAATGGCAACATTCGGATCATCCAGATAGACCCGTAGCTCTTTTTCCCGTTTGTTTACGTTTACTCAGTGGGTTGCTTTTCACCAGGTCAAGGCGTTGCAGTTGTTTCTCATGCCAGTTAAAGAACTGGTCAACCAGAGGTTTGGCTTTCTGTTGACGATATTCCCGTTTTTCTTCACCTTGCAGTTCTGCTTTGCGAATTTCGTCTTCGACTTTATAGATCGCACCTATGCAGTCCAGCGCCTCTTTGGTGGCTTCCGGCTCTGCATCCTGTGACTTGACGAAGTATCTCCTGTTGTGTGTCCAGCACTGGGCATGGGTGATCTGGTGAAGTACCCTTTCTGCATCTTGCCTTTGCTTTTACGGCCTGCTTTGCCAGGGGTTTCATCCAGAGCGAGAACCCGGCTTTCCAGGCAGCTGTTGAGTACTTCATCAGCGATGGGCTTGAGCAGGTCTCCGGCGCGTTGTTCAAGGTGTGTCAGGGTTCCACGGCTGATGGTAATACCGCTGGATTCAAGCTTTTGGTGCTGGCGATAAAGGGGCGCATGGAAACGGTATTTTTCGACCAGCAGGCCTGCGATAAAACTGACGTCGGCAAAGCTGCGATCAAACAGGCCGGAGGGGGCAGCTACTGTCGTCAGGGTTTGGCTGGGCTTGTGGCGTACGACTTCGCGCTGGTATTTCAGGATGACATAACTGGCGGGGCACTGTGCCAGGCGATAGATGTATTTGTAGTTTACGTTTCCAGTTTGTGAAGGTAGCCAGACTGATGTTTTGAGTTTGACAAAAAGCTTTCTGGCTCAAACCGCCGGCCATTTGCTGGTCAATAATCTGCTGCCACTGTTCGGGGGTGAGACGGGTAAAGGGTTTCGTTAGTTGATTCATGCTTCGCATCTCCTGCGTTGTTTGCAGGAGAAAGACTGGCAGTCAGGTTGTGATTTTTGAAGACGTCCTCAAATGAGCGCTTACACTGGGCCATCTGCCTGAACCAGAAATGATCCATAGATTTTACTGACGAGGCTAATTTTTAAGCAGGTTGAACGAATGCCAGAAAAGATCACTTCAGACATTTGAAATCAAATGTATGGCTGTTCTTTTTTTGTTGCCATTTTTATGACGTCCATGAATTTGTTTCCAGACTCAGAGTCGTACATTTTGTTTTTACTTAAAATGTGTTCTATTTCTGCAACCTTGGAAAGTAAAGCCGTGGATTCCTCGTCAGTGATATGTGCCAAAAGCAATCTTAAAAAAGACATCGATGATTTTACATCGGTACGATCAATTTTGGCTAATGCCACACAGGCAGAAGTGATACTATCGATATCAGGTTTATCTGTAGCGGAAAGCTTTTCTATCATGCGTAAAACCATTGACTTATTTATTTGATGCAATCGGTCAAAAAATAAATCTTTCGTGCAGGTGCCTGTATGATCATGAGTTGAAAGTAACGAAGAATAAGCACAAACGGCATCTTCAGCGAGAGGCATAGCTCTTATATGAGCGGTACTTTCCATATCTTTAACCAGACCGTCATAAGGATTCATGTCGTAGAAGTCAAACAAGTATTCACATACATTGGAAATATTGAAATAAGAGACTTCAAACCCTTCTTCTGCCAGTATTTCAAATAAACTGACCATGTCTTTTTTTGAGAAATAGTTTGCTTCTATAGCCTGTATATAGCATTTGTTTAAGGCTGATTTAAACGCCTCAAATCGTCTTTGAGATGAAAAGCAGTGTAGATCTCTCATTGCTTTTTTGTATGCTTTAGCGTAATCCATAACTTCCGATACGTATGCATCACTGGGAAATCCTTTTCTTTTTAAACATTCCAGAGATGATAAGATTATCTGATGATACTTTTTTGGATTGAATGAAGTTACATTGCTTAATTGTTTGAGTAACTCTGCAGTAAAGTTTAAAAGGAGCGGGTTGCTGTCAACTTGTATTATTAATTCTGAAATGCATGAAAGCTCAGGAATGCTCGACAGTAAGCCTGATTCACCTGTTATGATGGATACTCTTCTTTCTTTTACAGGGAAACTGGACTCACGCAGTTTAGTTATGGTTTTAGCTAATGAAAGCTCGCAGCCTCTCATGCCTTCTGGATACTCGTTCGTGAACCAGAAAGTACTTTTTGGAATATGACCTGTTATTTCTGAGACAGGAAAGCGTTTTGCAATTTTCTCCGCAACCTTTCTCACATTAAAATGTGAAAAATAACCAGACGATTCTGGTTCTGACGCTGAATTGCAATACTCCCTTGCGACACTTTCCGTAGTTGTTCCTGACATGCCTGAACTTGGGTTCATTTTAACCACTTCCTTGTAGACTGCTTCCTTACTCTGACAATGTTTCTGTTCTTTTGTTCAAAACTCATGAACTACCCCAGACATCACATCATCAAAATCCTCAACGCCACCAGAATCAGCAACCCCCCACACAGCCTGCTGATCAGTTTTGCTCTTTTTCTCAGTGTCGGCAGGATACTGGCGTGCCCAGCAACACCAGCAATCAGACAGTACCAGAGACCATCACATAAAGTCGCCATAAGGGCCATTAACAGCTTTGTTGCCAGTGTCGTCTCTGTTGTAACGAACTGACTGAACAGAGCCAGAAAAAAGACGGCGATCTTGGGATTAAGAAAAGAGATCAGGAATCCATCCAAAGCGGCCTGACGAAGAGAGAGGGATGAAGCCTGCTGTCCTGGTACATCAGCAATGAATGTACCACTGGCGCTAATAGCCTTGTAACCCAACCAGGCCAGGTAAGCAGCACCGAGCCAGGTGATCAGCTCAAACAGCCAGGGCGTCCGGGTAATGACGACCGCCATACCGGCAGCGACCAGAAACGCATAAATACCAATACCTGTTGCGTGAGCGATGGCGGTCACCAGACCATGATTTCTTGAACCCTGAAGCGTACTTTTCATGACGGCGGCGAGACTGGGGCCCGGAGAGATCGCCCCAAGGACGCAGATAGCTAACAGAGATAACCAGGAGGACACACTCATATATGCAACTTCATTATTAAAAAAGCTGACCATTATAAGAAATCAGAGATTGCTTAGAAAGAGTATCAGAATCAGACCGGGGCAAATGGTTCTGATATACCAGGGCCAGATCTTCCAGAACAGACTGTTGCGAATTTCGGGATAGCCATGGCTCAATTCCCTGAGCAGGCGGTTCTGACGCATAATCCAGCTGCCATAAATAGCAATGAGCAGGCACAGAACCGGTTGCAGATACTGAGTAGCGACTTTAACGGCCAGACCCAGCAGCGTTTCAATGTGATAAATAATGAAAACCGACAGGCAGGCTGAGATCACCGTAATGACCCAGCTGGCGCGGTGGCGTTGAAAAGAGAGCTGTTCCACCATAAAGGCTATGGTTGGCTCAATCAGAGAAATAGATGAAGTCAGTGCAGCAATGACCAGTAGCACGAAGAAAGCCAGGGCAACCAGTTGCCCAGCCACGCCCAGTTGATTAAACAAGGTGGGCAGTACGTTAAAAACCAGAGTGTCAGCACTGTGAAGCTGTCCTGCTGCGGTGTAAATCTCTATACCTTGCTGCATGGCCGCGTACATACAGGGGATGATCAGCAGACCGGCGAGAAATGCCACTGAGCTGTCCACCAGTGCCACCTGAAAAGCGGTAAGTGGCAGGTTGGCTTGTTTATTCAGATAAGAGCCATAAACCATCATGCAGCCCACACCCAGAGACATGGAGAAGAAAGATTGCCCAAGGGCTGAAATCAAAAGCTGTTGATTGAGCAGTTTCGAAAAGTCCGGAATCAGGTAGGCTTTTAACCCCTCCATACCGCCGGGTCGGGTCAGCGCGAAGACAATAAGCACCGACAAAATAATAAACAGGGCAGGCATGAGCCTGTTGCACCAGCGCTCTATACCCTCTTTCACCCCGCCAATGACGATCAGTGTTGTCAGCACCATGAAAACCAGAGTGACCAGAACCGTTGAGTAAAGGTTGAAGTCAGTCAGCCAGCTGGCCACCGGGTGCAGGCCGCTCAATTCAAAGATCGGGGCCAGGGCGAAGCCTGTGAACCAGCCGCCGATAATGCTGTAAAAGCTGTAAATCAGAGTCAGTGTCAGCAACCCCATGATGCTGGTGATAAAGCCCAGCTTTCTGGCCCAGTTCCTGTGATCCAGGCGGGTCATAGCCGCCACTGAATTGGCTTGGCTGTAGCGACCGATGGTGAGTTCAGCCACCAGAGTAGGGTAGGCAAGAAGAAATGAGAAACAGAGATAGACCAGAACAAAAGCTGCACCGCCATTTTGTGCGGTCTGGGTTGGAAAGCTCCAGATATTTCCCACACCCACTGCACAGCCGGCAGCGGCGATAATAAAGCTCAGTCTGCTACTGAACTGGCTTCGGGTGGCCTGAGTTTCTGGTGAGGTGAGTTTATTGTGATCAGACATTCCATTCAGGGACCGTTCGTCCACTTACTTATTGTTAAATACAGTTGACCTATTGTCTGATGATCGGGCTTGACCTGCGAAGGGCTAGGAGCCGCCGGATCAGCAAACCTCAAAACTATAGCAGTGATTTTGAGGTTTGCTTTTCGTTTTTAACTATTTATCAGGGCGAATAAACAGCAACGGCTTGCCCTTTTCCAGCACATAGGGGTAGGCAATGGTTTTGTTATCGTCACCAACACCCACCTCTTTGGGAGCCATGTAAAAGTAAACCCAGCCTGGCAGGCGGGCACTCAGCTTTTGATAGAAAACATTCTCGCTGATGCTTTCCAAGCCTTCACCCTGGGTGATGGACAGACGTGGGAAAGCATCATCATCCGTCGCTGAGAAATACCAGGCTGGCTCGCCCGCGGTACTGAAATAGGAAAAAGAAGGGGCACGGCTGACCGCTTCTGGAACCGGGATATACAGACTCAGAACACAGTTCATACGGGCAAAAGAGCAGATGGCACCGGTCTGTTCCAGGTACCACTGTTTAAAAGCCAGGCCATTGAGTTGAAAAGGGGTTTTGATCGGCTTGTACTTGTAGTTCATGTCATTCAGGATGGTCAGTGCGGAGCGGGTGAGCATCCGCTCCATGGCTTCCCTGGCTCCGATCTCATCCTCGGCCATGGTAATGGGCATCCAGGCAAACACTCTGTGATGGTCGTAGTGGCTGGCGCCCGGTACCGTCCAGCCCCAGTAAAAGTGTTCAAAAGCGCCATAGGGTTTGACGTTAACACCCACGACACCGCTGGCGGCACCGTAGGCAGGATGGGAGATATTACCCAGCTTGTAATCTTCCAGCTTGCCTTCCTTGTTATAGGCTCCGGCAGGCAGCTGTTGGTCATGTACCTGATCGAGCATGCCACCGGCATAAGTCAGGTTTTTGGCCTTGGACCATTTTTCGTTATAGGCCCCTTTGTGGTTTGACAGGTTGAAGGCACAGCCCGCTATCAGCATTGCAGCAGCTACTCCCAGCAGGTTTCGAAAAATCATATCCATACACTCCTGTGCGTGGTTTCGGATTTCTCGAACCATCGGCCCTGCCGTAGAAGCCTTTATAGAAGTTCTTTGCTTGTTGCAAATGCGTCTAGTAAGTCAGGTTATTTAGTGCAATAGGAAATTATAAGCGACCAATTAAAGACATAATCAGTCGAGTGTTTAAGCCTGAAAACAGTTTTTAGCCAGACGCCTGACGGTTAGCGAGCTTCAGGTATGAGCGAGAGTGGGCAGGCCAGCCAGATTCAGACTCAGGTTCAATAGTTCGTCCCAGCTGTTGAGTTTTTCCAGCCCTTTGACACTTTTGTCTATATGACCGGTGTGAATCAGCATTTGACGAAAAGCACGTTCACTGTGACGAGCCATGCATTTTTCCAGCAGATGTTTACGCTTTTTGAGAATAAAGGGCGACATACCGTGAGCTTTGGCCGCCTGATCATAAGCCACATTCAGTGGCGTGCCCCGGGATTTTAACCGACTGAGGTGGCTGAGCAGTCGCACGTCACGGACCAGCGCCCAGAGTACAATCGGTGGCTCAATACCTTCGCTTTTCAAACCACCCAGTATTTTGACCACCGCTTTCGGATCACCATTCAATGCGGCATCAGCCAGCTGGAAAACGTCATAGCGGGCACTGTCAGACACTGCTTCCCGGACGGTTTCCACTTCAATCTTTTTGTCATTCGCCAGTAGCTTCAGTTTTTCAATTTCCTGGGAAGCGGCCAGCAGGTTTCCTTCAATGCGTTCGCAGAGCAGCGACAGGGCATCCTGGCTGGCTTCAAACCCCTGGCTTTTCAGACGTCGGGCAATCCAGCCCGGCAGCTTGTCGTGCTCAATGGGCCAGATGGGGATAAACAGTCCTTCCTGTTCCAGGGTCTTGAACCATTTTGCCTTTTGGGTAGCACTATCAAGGCGGTCGGTAATGATCAGTAGCAGGTTGTCATCAGAAGGGTGTTTCAGGTACTCCTGAAGAGCTTTTCTGCCGGCATCACCGGGCTTGCCATTGGGCATCCTGAGTTCCAGGATCTGTTTTTCAGCGAAAAGAGAAAGACTGTTGGCTGCTGCCAGGAAATCCCCCCAGTCAAAACTATTGTCGATATGGTAAACGTGGCGCTCGGTGAATCCCTGCTTTCTTGCCTGTTGCCGGATTTGATCGCAGCACTCAGAGACTTGCAGGGGCTCGTCGCCACTGACTATGTAGACAGCGGCGAGTTGTCGCTTGAGCTGGGCACCGAGTTGATCGGGTCTGATGTTCATTGTTCCGCTTGCAGCGCCTCACGCTCGGCTTCACGCACTTTGCGGGCACGGGCTTCTTCCTGGCGCAGCACTTCGCTGGAAATGCCGGCCACTCTGCGGACAGTGGTCAGCAACAGATCCTGACGAAGCTGATCAAAGATAATGGCTTCTTCGCTCTGGGCGGCGTTGACCTGGTTTTTGTCCTGATACATATAGCGCTCATTGGTGAGCACGATAGGGTCAAAGAGTTGCAGGCCATCGTCAGTGCTGAGCTGGTAGGTCGCTTTAAGGGTCAGCAGGCGCTCAAACTGACCGGCACTGGCTTGAACCTCTTCACCGGCAGTACGCTCCAGGCTCACCAGTTGCAGGTGGTAGTGGGCATTGTCTGTGATTTCAATACCATTAAGCACCAGGGCTTTTTTTAACTCCCTGACAAAGGGCAGGTCACTTCCTGAGACAGACAGCTGGGCGATTTCACTGGCGATATCGACCTTGCCTCGCAGCTGAAAGCCACAGGCTGTCAGCAGACTGGTGATCAGTAGCAGGGGCAGAATGGCTGCTGTATGAAAGCGTCTTGTCATAATCTCTCCAGTATGGTGCTCAGGCTGTTTTCTGGCTCAGGGGTCAGAATGCTAGCACGCCGACCCCCAAAGGTTAACATTGTAATGCTGGCCGGTGTAAGGTTGCCCTGAAGAGTTTAACTGCCCGGAACAACGGTTGTTCGACGAGTCATCATAAAAGCCGTGTTCTCGTAATAGTAGGCAGCTTCGTTGATAAAGATAGGGTACCCGGCTTCACCCTGGTAAGGAGTGACTGTGCCATCCATATTCTGAAACACCGGCATGCCCGGTTTCAGCTCCTCAAAATCGCTGTCCTGTAAAGAGCTGTGAACCATCGCGGATAATTGTCCATCGTCGTTTCTTGGATAAAAGACCCGGTCTGTGACGGTATAAACTTCGGTGGTCGTTGGGAGAATACGACTCCGTTCGTTTACTGACATTTGGGCGAAGTCCACCAGATGTCGGATCACTGATTCAGTGTCGGCAAACTGATCGTGTCGTAAAACTCCGTTGGGCAGAGGGCCAACTTCAACGGTCACGGCATAGTCGGAAAGGCTGTTCAGCGTTCGGCTTAATTGATTGTCACGATCACTCAGGATGATTTTTACATTCGGCATATGCTGTTGCACATAGGATGCTGCCTGAAGGTTAAAAGCGGCCTGCTCTTTGATAATCAGCGTCATTCCCATGTTGCTGGTGGTGCTGTGCAGGTCAATGATAAAGCGGTCGTTGTTGGTCTTGGGGCCAAGCAGTTGATTGATTTCCCGGGCCCGGCGATGTTCGTAAATCGAATCATCATCGCCGTCCAGAATTTCATCGGTGAAGGATCGATTCAGGTCAGAATCCATAAACCGTCTGACGGCTTTATGAGCTTCAATATTGGCCAGCAGGTAATCCACCGGAATGGTGCTCTGTTCGAAACTACCGTTCTGCTCCAGCTTTCTGATCAGGTTAGGCCCAATCAATTCGTTGCCGTGGGTTCCGCCCACGATAGTGATTTTTTTAATCATCGTTTATATTCTGACCTCGTGACATTGCCTACAAGACTAAACCCGGAGTCAGATTTGTACAACTCTTTGAGACGGGTTGGGAGGCGGATCATTCTTTGTCATCCTTCTTTCTTTTCTTGTTAGAGGATGGCTGGTCATACACTTTCCTTTTGATTTTCTTGGCTCTCTCGGGTCTCTGGTCGGCGGGCAGGTGAATCCGTTTGTGCGTTTTCAGATTGCCCGGGTGGTCGGTGCGGTAGCTGCAGCCCTTATGGTCACACTGGTGCACCTTGAGTCTCTGGTCGGCAGGCAAGTGGATCACTTTGTGCTTTTTCAGATTGGCTTTCAGGTCGGTACGGTAGTTGCAGTCTTTATAATCACACTGGTGTACTTTGGGTCTCCAGGGTCTCCAGGGTCTCTGGTCGACAGGCAGGTGGGTCAGTTTGTGCGCTTTCAGACTGCTCGTCAGGTCGGTGCGGTAGTTGCAGCCCTCATGGTCGCACTGGTGCACCTTGAGTCTCTGGTCGGCAGGCAGGTGGGTCTGTTTGTGCTTTTTCAGATTGCCCGCCAGTTTGGCGCGGTATTGGCAGCCCTCATGATCACACTGGTGCATTTTGGGTTCTTTGGGACTTTTGGTTCTTTTGGCTCTTTTGGCTCTGGGTTCCCGGGGTCTCTGGTCGGCAGGCAGGTGGGTCCGTTTGTGCGTTTTCAGATTCCACGGATAGCTGGTGCTGTAGTTGCAACCCTCATGGTCACACCGGTGCACCTCGAGTCTTTTGGGTCTCTGGTCGGCAGGCAGGTGGGTCTCTTTGTGCTTTTTCAGATTGTGCGCATAGCTGGTGTTGTAGTTGCAGCCTTCATGGTCACACGGGTGGATCCTGGGTCTTTTGGATCTCTGGTCGGCAGGCAGGTGTTTCTGTTGGTGCGTTTTCAGATTGCCCGCCTGGTCGGTCCTGTAGTTGCAGCCCTCATGGTTGCACTTATGCACCTTGGGTCTTTTGGGTCTCTGGTCGGCAGGCAGGTGTTTCTGTTTGTGTGTTTTCAGATTGCCCGCCACATCGGTCCTGTAGTTGCAGCCCTCATGATTACACCGGTGCGGCTTGAGTCTCTGGCTGGCAGGCAGGTGAGTCCGTTCGTGCTTTTTCAGGTTATTCATGTGGCCGGTACTGTAGTTGCAGCTCTCATGTTCACACAGGAGTATCTTGGCTCTCTGGTTGGCAGGCAGGTGGGTTCGTTTGTGCATTTTCAGATAGCCTGTGCGCCTGATGCTGTACGCAGGTGAAGTGATTTCCGGGTTGTTAGCAGAGTCTGCTTCTGTCACTTCTGCCTTTGGCTCAGTGGCTATTTCACTGTTTGAAATGGGATCCTGATTAATCATTTTCAGTCTCAGAGTCGCACAATACTCACCGATTTCGTTTAATGCCCGAAAAGCATCAGGTGTCGTTTTTACACACTGAACATTAGATTCGGTATCAGCTTCGTCTTCGTCCTCGTTTGAACTGTTCTCGCTGCTTTCATCAGAAGCGCCGCTGCTTTCATCAGAAGAGCCGCTGTCTTCACTGCCAGAACCCTCGTCAGATACTGTCCGACTGTAAGCCTTAGCTTCGACGTCAGGGTCGGGGGAAAAGCAATAGCGAGTGTCTGGTTTTAAGAGGATGTCATCACCGAAGCAAACTCGTGACATATCGCTGTCGCTCGCCTCGTGTTCTTGCTCCAACTCCCACCATTCAATAGTTTCGCTCTCTTCTTCAGGTCTTTTGTCGCGTTCTGGTTCTCCCATCATGGATGAGACCTCAATAAAAGGTTTCGGGGTGTTGATAAGCGCCTTGCCGACAGTCAGAGCGAAGAGCAAGGGGATACTATTTTCCTGAGCCTGGCCATTAGAGCTATGCCCATTAGAACTATGCCCATTAGAAGAACTATGCACAGAACAGGCAGCGGCCAAGGTCAAAATCAATGCTTTTTTGGATAGCAAGGCCTGAATTCCCAGTCGTTAAAATGTTTATTGGGAAGTCAGGTTAGTCAAAATCTGGAGAGAGGTCGGAGGTTTCTTTGAGCCGGGCTGGAAGGTGGATCATTCTTTATCACCCTTCTTTCTTTTTTTGCTGGGTGGCAGCTGGTTATACGCTTTTCTTTTGGGTCTCTGGTCGACAGGCAAGTGAATGTGTTTGTGTTTTTTTAGATTGCCCTTATGGTCGGTTCTGTAGTTGCAGCCCTCATGGTCACAGCGGAGCATCTTAGGTCTCTGGTCAGCAGGCAGGTGGATCTGTTTGTGCGCTTTCAGATGGCCCGGATGGTCGGTGCTGTAGTTGCAGCCCTCATGGTCACACTGGCGCATCCTGGGGC
This sequence comes from Endozoicomonas sp. 4G, assembly GCF_023822025.1. NCBI lineage: Bacteria > Pseudomonadati > Pseudomonadota > Gammaproteobacteria > Oceanospirillales > Endozoicomonadaceae > Endozoicomonas > Endozoicomonas sp. 4G. The sequence continues at coordinate 470,295 of NZ_CP082909.1, forward strand.
TTTTGGGTCGCCAGTGGTTCCGTTTGTGGGCTTTCAGGTGGCCCATGTGTTTGGTGCTGAAGTGGCAGTTCTCATGCTCACACTGGTGCACCTTGGCTCTCAGGTCAGCAGGCCAGTGGGTTCGTTTGTGCATTTTCAGATTGCCCGTGTGGTCGGTGCTGTAGTTGCAGCCCTCATGATCACAATGTTGTTGCACCTTGTTTTTTTTGACTTTCTTGTCGTTAGCCATGTGGGCCCGTTTGTGCCTTATCAGATGCCCCACATGCCTGGTGCTGTAGTTGCAGCCCTGATGATCACACTGGTGCATCCTGAGTCTCTGGTCGACAGGCAGGTGCGTCTGTTGGTGCCTTTTCAGAGGGCCCGCTTGCTCGGTGCTGCAGGCGCTGATTTTTAAGTGGTTAACCGGGTTCGCTGCTGTCACGTCTATCTCTGACTCAGTGGCTATTTCACTGTCTGAAACGGGCTCTTGCTTAATCTTTTTCAGTGCCAGAGTTGCACAATACTGACTGATTTCATTTGATACAGGAAAAGGATTAAGTGTCGTGGTTACATACAGAACATCAGAGTCGGCATCAGCTTCGTCTGGGCGGTTGTCGCTGTTTTCATCAGAGGTGCCGCTCTCTTCACTGCCACTGTCTTCGCTGTCGGCACTATCATCAGAGGCTGCCCGGCTGTAAGCCTTAGCTTCGACGCCAGGGGCAGGAGAAAAGCAATAGCGAGTGTCTGGCTTTAAGAGAATGCCATTACTTAAGCAAACTCCTGGCATATCGCTGTCGTTTGCCTCGGATTCTTGCTTCAACTCCCACCATTCAGTAGTTTCGCTCTCTTCTTTGATGCCTGCTTGTCCTGATTCCTCAGGCCTTTTGTCGCCTCTAAAGCGAGAGAGCATCAGACTCTCCCTTTGTTTGGCTGTTGCAATGATTTCACGTTGTTGATCGTCTCCTTGCGGCATCTCAGTGGCGATAGCTTTAACCGTAGAGTCAAGTTCTGATAGCGCCTCCCGAACCGGGAAAAAAAAGAGCAAAGGCAACCTGCTTTCCTGAGCGTGGCCATCAGAGCAATGCACAGAAAAGGCCATGGCCAAGGTTAAAATCAATGGTTTTTTGGAGAGCAAGGCTTGGCTTCCCAGTTGTGGAACGGTTTATTGTGAAATCAGGTTAGTCAAAACCTGGGTTAGAGATTTCTATTCTTTATCCCCCTTCTTTCTTTTCTCGTTAGATAGCAGCTGGTCATACGCTTTGCTTTTGCGCCTCTGGTCGGCATGCAGGTGGGTTAGTTCGTGTCTTTTCAGATTGCCCGTGTGGTAGGTGCGGTAGTTGCAGTCCACATGGTCACACTGGTGTATCTTGGGTCTCTCGGGTGTCTTGGGTCTTTTGGGCCTCTGGTCAGCAGGCAGGTGGGTCTTTTTGTGCCTATTCAGATGGTCCGCCCGGGTTCTGTAGTTGCAGCCCTCATGGTCACACTGGCGCATCCTGGATTTCCTGAGTCTCTTGAGTCTCTGGTCGACAGGCAGGTGGATCTGTTTGTGCATATTCAGGTTGCCCATGTGGTTAGTGCGGTAGTTGCAATCCTCATGGTCACACTGGTGTACCTTGGGTCTCTGGTCGGCAGGCAGGTGGGTTTCTTTGTGCTTTTTCAGACGGTCCACCCGGTAGGTGCTGTAGTTGCAGCCCTCATGGTCACATTGGTGTACCTTGGCTCTCTGGTCAGCAGGCAGGTGAGTTTGTTTGTGCTTTTTCAGATCGGTTGCCCGGTCGGTACTGTAGTTGCAGCCCTCATGGTCACACCGGTGTATCTTGGATCTCTTGGGTCTATGGTCGGCAGACAGGGGGATCTGTCTGTGCGTTTTCAGATGGTCGGCCTGATCAGTGCTGTAAGCAGTTGAGTCCGCTACTGTCACCACTGCCTCTGACTCAGTGGCTATTTCACTGTCTGAAACAGACTCCTGCTTAATCTTTTTCAGTGTCAGAGTCGTACAATACTGAATGATTTCATTTGATACTGGAAAAGGATTAAGTGTCGTGGCTACATACCGAACATTAGAGTCGGTATCAGCTTCGTCTTCGTTTGAACGGTTGTCGCCGTTTTCATCGGAGGTGCTGACGTCGCCACTGCCAGAACCCCCGTCAGAGGCTGTTCGACGATAAGCCTCAGCTTCAACGCCAGGGTCAGGAGCAAAGCAATAGCGAATATCTGGCTTTAAGAGCATGTCATCACCGAAGCAAACTTCTGGCATGTCGCTGTGGTTCTCCTCAGGTTCTTGCTTCAAAAAGAGTAAAGGCAACCTGTTTTCCTGAGCCTGGCCATTAGAGCAATGCACAGAAAAAGCCATGGCTAAGGTCAAAATCAATGGTTTTTTGGACAGCAAGGCTTGGCTTCCCAGTCGTTGAACTGTTTATTGGGAAATCAGGTTAGTCAAAATCTGGAGAGAGGTCGGGGGTTTCGATCAGGTTTCTGGCAGCCTTAAGTCCGACAGGCTGCTAGGATAGGTGAGGGCTGAACAATTTGTTAGTTACGGAGAGCTTCCCGTATGCCTGCCAATCTGACCGATACCAATCCTCTCAATCCTACTCCCAAAAGACAGTGGCTGGATACCAGCGATGGCTGGTTTTACTCGGCCATTGTTAATACCGGTACTTTTACCATCAAGCTGTCGACGGGTCGGGCCAGCCCGGGGTCGGCCTTTGCCACGCCGGCACACATCAGTGCTGTAAAGACAGCCATTGACCGAGCCTTCTGGTTAATCGAGCAGTCCGGTTTTTTTCCTCGTTATATACATCGAAATATCAGTATTATCCTGTTTGAATCGGACTTGCCCGATCCAAATATTTATTATGACGACGATGGCGTCACATTGTTAATCGGGCAATCGATCAGAACTGACCGGCTTGTCGCCAGGTTGCTGAACCACATGGCAATGGTCGTTTATGAAGCCTGTGATCCCAACAACTTCTGGTCAGAATTTCAGGTGCGCCAGTACGGTTCTATAGCCGCTCAAACACAGCTCGACTTTATCTCTGAAACGCTGGCTGCCAAATGGTTGAATCAGAAAGTATCACCGGTTTCACTCTATTGGCTGGAGTCTTTGCTTCCCGATTTGTTCAATACCCCAAAAACCCTTGAGCAGCCGCCAACCCCTCTAAGTGCCGAACTGCAAGCCAGGCACTGGCATTCTAAAAACGACCTTGGTCAAACACTTGACTGGCTCAGGGACGAGGAGATCCCTTCAACAGGCAATGTCACCAGACCCGTGCCTGACAGTTATTTTTCCTTCACACCCGTCTCTCCACTTTTGCGCATCGACGAGACAATAACCTGTCCTGCTTTTGGCAAGGGTTACCGCACCCAGGTTAACGGCACGGAAATAGCGGTCAGGGTATATCCCCAGGGCGACGGCGCTCCGTCACTGAGGCTGGTGGACATCACCCTTGATGCCCAAGACTATCGTTCGCTGGATTACAAGGATCCGGCACAAAGGCTCCAGCGACTGGTTTTTGACCTTGAGAAATTGGCAGGACTGTTTCTACACGGTGGTTTTAACCGGCAGTTGCTGACCTTTCTTTACGGGCTTCAGATTGCCAGTGATCCGGGTGGCCCGGATCATAAGGTCCCGCTTGTCAAGGCAGAGTCCGACCGATTATTTATTGACAGTGAGGCAACTTTTACAAACGACAGTCGGCCACTGATTCGTCTGGGAGCCGCCGACTTTTCCCGGCACTCTGACGAGGCTCTTGGGCGCGGACTGTCATCCCTGCTGATACCTGCATGGCGAAAAACCCTGACCGATAATGCCGTGGCTGTGGTCGGTATTGAACAGCTCTGGGGCTTCACTGGCAACAGGCTGGAAGCATTGCAACCGCATTATGGGCTTGATGAACGTTACCAGGCTCGGCAATGGCCGCCAGAGTCGGGTGATCTTTATCGGCAACTGGTATCGGGTCAACGCCATGACCTCAGGAAACGGGGCGGCACTGCGGAAGACTTTGTTGAGGCTGTCCGGGAGCTTTATCAAGGTGACGGGTTGGCACCAGCGCTTGCCAGCGTTATGGAAGACTGGCAATCGTCAACAGAAAGTAACCGCACAGCTGGAGAAATGGCGGATTTGCTCAAGGCTATTGTCACCGTTTATGGCGAACAACCTTTGCGCAGTGAACAATGGTTTTTCCGCAGGGCGCTGGATGACTGTCTGGACTGGTTGACTGCCAGAGACTCCGACAACCCGGCTCTGGCGAACCTTCAGCGACTAAAAAAAAACGACGAAGCACAACAGGGTGAATACGACGGTCTGTTCGAGCCGGAGCTGGAGCAGGCACCGCTCTTAAGCAATGTTTCTTTAAACAATGTTTCTTTAAACAATGCTACTTTAAACAATGCTACTTTAAACAATGCTACCAGCAGCGTTCGGGGCAGATTCCTTACCGTCAAGGCCCTGGGTAACAGGGTCGGGGTTTACCTGACGCCGGACTACCTGACCGGTTCCAGTAACCAGACCCTCGCCAGTGACCTGCGGCAACTGGTGGATGCCAGCGACCTGTTCAGACACCGGTTGAACAATACCGATGCGTTACGGATGCTGTCGGGCAACATAACGACTCTGGTAAGACCTGACACCCTTGGCGATATACACGACCAAGGTTTAATGAAAGTCTCCCCCGACGAGCGCAACAGGACGATCCCTGGGGAGTATGTCAGTTTGATCATCCCCGGTCGTAATGGCGCGTCCCCCGGCAGCCATTCCGGCCCGCTGACCTACCTGCCCATTCGCCACGGTGTGGAAAATGACACCGTTCATGACCTTGCCCCCATTAACCAGACAGTCAATAACGGCACCTTCACGCTGATTCCTTTTGATCCGGATGAGGGAGACTTGCCCTACGGTTCCGGGTGGCTGTCAGGCCATCTTTCGTTCTTTTACCAGCTGAGGGAAGCATTACGGCTGGCGCTCGGGCTGGCGCCAGAAGAAGATACCCATGCGGCCAAAAACCGGATTCGTACTGAGCTTGGTTTACCACGGTACTATCCCGAACAAGACAGACTGCCGTTACCGGTAGTGAACCATCGTCAGGTAATACTCAAAGAAACCCTGCCGGTGCAGCTAAGGTTTAATCAAACGACAGCGACAGACACCGGAAAATCCGTGCCTCTGGCGGTGACCGGATACGGCTCCCTGGGGCGTCATCTGCAACTGACAGCAGAGCCTGACAGGAACGGCACTTATCGTCTGCAACTGGCTGCCATTGGCACAATGACCGCAGATGAGGTGCTTCTGCCACAGTCCCTGTGGCGCCGCTATCCCGCACTTACCAGACCAGTGGCCGGGCACAGGGTTCGCCGTTCCGATACTGAGCCTGTTGCCGGTTCAGACTTCGAATTAATTAATCAACTGATTCCTGACTCTGAGACGTTCCATAAGGAGTTTGCACCGTTATTACACTATCAACGCTCTGCGAACGCAGACTTCAACAAACGTTTTGAAAATCTGCTGGAGGCTTTTACCGAGCTTGATGACCATCGTCGTGAGAGTTCTCCATTAACCTTTGCCTCAGGAGTAAACGTTTACGAAAAACTTATCGACCTGGCCGGGAATTCCCTGGTGCAAAGGGAAACCTCCAAAAAATTTGCGAAACTGGCGACAAACCTCCATCGCTGGTTGGATTCCACCATTAAGCCAGCCCCTGAGAAATTGCATTTTGTCAGCATTGGCCCAACCGTCGGGGAGCTGAACCGGATCCGGTTATGGATTGCAGCCAATGCAAACTCCGATTTGCAGATAACCCTCTGGTATGACCCACACGCCATGCTCACCACTCTGCTTTCTGATGCTCTCAAAAAAGCAGTGACCAGTGAATTAACCAGCAAATCTGGTCCCGGTGATCCGACTAATTTTGAATCGGATTTAATGCAAGGATTCATGAGGCTGCAAGATCAGGCCTGGCAATCCATAAAGTCAGATATGGATCAGGGGCGGGAGTTTGATCTGGCGGTAAAAAATTTTCTGGTAGGCCACCTCAAACTCGAATCATCGGATATTGATAAGAAAAAAGCCCAAATGGAGAAAGCCTACCAGGGATTCAAACAGAAGATAGTGTCTTCTTATCCCGGGGCGAAGTTTTCCTACGGGGATATAAATAAGGTCTGGGGCGATGACTTCGGGGAAAAGGGTGAGAAAGCCAAAAGTTACTATAACAGGGAACTGGGGTTGCGAGGCCATGAGAATTCAGCCTGTGCACTGGTGACAGCCAGGGTGGTTGGCACTCTCGGTGGCGTTTATTCTGATACGTCCCTTGCGCCTGTCATTAACGAAGATCTTTTCAAGGATATTGACTATTCAGATGTTGACAGAGCCGATTGGGGCAGGGTGAGGAGAGTACAGATACAGCTTGTCATCCAACAGCTCGGCAGCAAATTCCTTCCTTATGATCAGGATCCTGCTGTAGAACAGAAGATTTCAGACGATCTCGCCTGGTTCGGTAAAAAATACCCCGAATTGAAAGGTAATATTGAGCGGCTTCTGGCGAGCGTTGATTCCTCGCAGTTACTTGAGCCCCTGGGAAAAGTTAAAGTCATTCCCAGTGAGATCTACCTGCCATCGAAAAAAATCCCCAGTGCATTCTTCGCAGCACCACAGGGCAGCCCAGCCATGGAGATGGTCCAAAACTACCTTTTATCGGCTTATGAGACGATTGACCAATATAAGTTGTTCGACGTGACAGATTGGAAAACCACCCAGGATACAAAAACGTTTTTCAGCAAAAAACAGCTAGGTTCACCGCCATTGGCCTTTTACCGGCTCGGGGTTTTTCCAACCTTTGCACAAGTCTATCGAATACTGAGTGGTGATGAAGCACTGAAGGAAAGCAATAGTGAAATGGGTTGGACTGGAGGCCGTAGGGATTTGCTGGATGTTCTTCGATTGTCTTCCAGAGAACACTTTGCGCTTTCCAGCGAAGCACTGGCTGTCTGGAACCATGAAAAGGATATCGCAGTCCATACCGACACCGACCCGCAGAGCAGAAACCAGTACAGTCAACAACTGGTTGTCCAGATGGAGCCTGCTGGTGATGACCCGGTTACCAGGGCCAGCCGTTACCTGTTTCGTAAACACAATAGCCTTCAAGCAGGAGGTAGTTATCGTTCAATCCGTTGGCTGGTCATTGCTAACGATGGTTGGTCAGATGGAGAGACAGGCGCAAAGGTCAACAAGGTTGATGTTGTTAGATTTCTGGATAGTGAAAGCCGAATTCATATAGTAGGTCTGGGTGACTCCGGGAGCGGGGAATTTACCCTGAGCGGCCAAACCGCGTCAGAACTGTCAAAAAAAATCAATGAACTGACCGCTGATACCCCGGTTAAAACCATTAACCTGGTTGGCTCAGGTATTGACGACAATGGGCTTTTAACCCAATACCTGAAAGAAACCCTGAGACTAACAAAAACCTCGGCAGTGACTGCCCGTGACGGTCTTTTGAGAGTCGATATCTGGGGGCGCCTGTGGGTTGGCCTGGTCTCTTCTGACACAGACCCGGTTACCTGGTCACTGGCCGACAACTCTGACAAGCTGAAAGCGCATCGTAAGAGTGACGGCGAAATCACCGTCGAACGCTGGTCTGAAAAAGAGACAATGGCTGAAGGTGCCATCGGACTCCGGAAGCTGTCCTCGGTGTTATCACAGGAGAGCGGGTTGCTGAGTTCCGTCAATCCCGATGACTTAGTGCCGACTCTGGAGATGTTCAAGAACCGTTTGCAGCCGGGTTTGCTGAGTGTTCTCGAAGCGAATGATCTGGAATCGCTGGAGAAGAAACTCGCGCGATTTGACGAACTTCGCCAGGCAGGAAGTGGCAGTGCCCTTGAAAGATACATGCTTGTCTATCGCATGCAGAACAACCTGCCCGCAATTCTGAGTGGTGAGCCAGCGGCCTCCCATCTGGCCGCGGCAATAAACCAGTATCTGCTGGATGCTTTGGTGGAGGTTCCTAAACAGCTTCACTTTATCTGGATTGGTCGTCTCAACGAAGGGGTTAAAGCCCATCTCAAGGTCTGGGTCAAGATGGTTTCCTCCTGGTCGCAAACGCTCTGGTACGATCCACAGGCGTTTCTGGCGCCTGTGCTTAGCCGGGAAATACATAGGACGGTTGCGGATGAGAAAATACCTGAATTTTTGAAACATGAACGAGCCAAAAATGATTTTTTGACACGTTTGTATCAACTACAGGACCTGGCCTACAGCACCATAAAAGAAGGCATCGCCCGGGGCAACACCTTTGACGACATGGCCAAGATATTTTTAGTCAACCATTTGGGCATGGATCAAGGAGAATTAGCGCAAATACAAAGGCAAAGCCTGAACGAATTCGCGGATTTCGCCAAAGAGCTGACCAGGCTCCGGGGCAACGCCGGATCCGGGGGATTTACGCTGGCGGATATCAATCAACTCTGGCAGGCAGGCGATGAAGCCAGCCTGAAAGAGTGGTATGTGAAAGAACTTGGGAAGAGGGGGGTTTTTGCGGCAGCCGCTGATTATGTAAGAGTGGATGTTCTTATCAAGAAAAAGGGAGGTGTCTATTTAGATGTCGATACACTACCCCATTATAATGAAAACTTGTTTAAACACATTGATACTCCGAAAGATATTTCAGAATTAGGAATGCAGGATTCTTTAATTAACCATATGATTATGGAATATTTTGGTGAGCCAGGGCCGGAACAACTGTTTGTTAGCGGAAGGCTTGCTCCAGAAAAACTGGAAGAATATAACATGCTAAGGGAACAATACCCTGCTTTTTTCCAGGCGGTTAGAGAAACCATCGTTAATCATAAAAACGAGCCTCTTTTTGTTTTTCCAGACTCAATCAAGGCTATTCCTGACTCAACAGAAATAACATTACAATTTAAAGCAATAGTCCATCCCAACAACAACGTTATTATCGCACCGTCAAATAGTGAGGTTCTCAAGGCAGTTAAGTACGAAATGATAAGGCGTCAGCAGTTGGTTGAGCGTCTGAATATAGATGATCCAGTAAAATTTGCTGATTCCGATAGCGATGAAATGAGAGAAACCATTGCCAAAGAATTAGGAATCAATAGAGCCTCTACCGAATTGTTAGTTAAATATCGGAGTGATGGAATACTTTATGGATCTGGATCGACGTTGCTGCTATCCGGGCCGAGTGTGTTTATTAAAGTGATCAAGGCATGTATCACTTACTTTCTTGCAGAAGATAAACATTTGGATTTCAAACCAAAAATCTATTTCACGCAAATTAACCCACTGGCAAGGATTGATTTAGTGGGTCTTGATACCGATGAAAAGCCCAGTAGCTGGGTTGCCGATACTGATAAAACCCAGCGTTACGCCCTGGTCGCTGAGGGGGACAGCCATTATATAAACCAGATCATTCTCCAGCTGGGTAACAGCGACAATGAAGCCAGGGCCAGCTCATACCTGAGAGATAAATACCGGCCCGATTTCAGCCGTCTTATACGACTGGAGCCTGATGGCTCACTGATTGATCCGAAGACAGGTCACGCCATTGAACCCGGGATATTGCAAGTCGCTTTTCTTACAGACGACACACGTATTATTGTTGTTGGTCATGGTACAAAGATTCAGGATAAAAAGACCGGTCTCAGCAAGTTGCTTCACAAGGCCGGTTCCGACAAGTTTCTTCTGGGCGGGAAGACAGCTAAGCAACTGGCCGAAGTACTTGGGCGCATAACCGGCAGGCGGTTTGTCAAAACTGTCAGCCTGGTGGGTTGTGGTGCGGATGCCAGCGGGGAGCATTACCCTGTGGAACAATTCGCCAGGAAACTGTTTGGTGAAGTCCGGACAGAACGAATCACTGTCCGTAACACCTTGGTGGCGGTGGATGATCTTGGCCGCAAATGGACCGGCTCCCTGCCAGCCGAAGGCATCCCGCTGTGGTCACAGTCAGACCATCGCGTCAAACTGGTGCTCGAGAAGAACAAACGGGGCCAGATAATTGCCCGCCAACTCCCGGTTGCAGAAGGGCTGGTGAAAAAACTCCGGAATTTGCCCGCGTTGCCCCACGGCAGGGATTATGCCTATCTGGGCAAGAATGACCGTCATTTCAATCAGGCCAGGCACTTACTGCTTGATACGATTTCCGAAAACAATGGCAGACAGAAACTCTCTGACCTGATTCAGAATTACAACCTTCGGCTGCAACACATCACCACCCATGATAACTTTTCCCCTTACCGGTTGATGCCGTTGCCGGTTGCCGATGCCGAACTGCCTTTTGCGCAGGCAGGGGCACCAAGAGAGCTGCACCTGAGTGCCTTTGTCCGCGCAGATGCAATCGGTGACCCGTTGTCGGGGGTTGGCCTGCTGGCCTATGGCAATCCTTTTGCGCAGGAGAATTTTTTCCGAACCCAGCAAGCGGGATATGAGCTGGCCCGGCAAGTCTCAAAGCCACCATCCGATGCCATGGCAACACTGTTTACCCGGCTGCTGCTTGGGTCTTTGCAGGATATTGTCGCACCCGCTGGCCATGATATAGATCCGTTCCGGGTCTCCAGCCCTGATCTGCTGGTTTCGGTATTGGGAAAAGATGACTTGTTTGCTCTCTATGCTCACAAGTTACGAAATGACTTTTCCGAATTGGCCAGGCAGTACGTCAAGACTCTTAGAGCGTTATCGGATGACTTTCTGGCAGAAAAACTAGCGGAAAAAAAAGCACCGAGACTGAACGCCTGGAAAAGGCGTGAACAGAGAAGGTCGTTCGAAGACACCCTTTCGCTTGGGGTTAAAAAAAGGCTGATGCGCCAACCGGATGGTAGGGTCAGTTTCACTGATCCCGTGTTTCTGCCTGATAGAGAGGTTTTTGATGGCGACAAACACGACAAATACCTGCCTGTTGTCAGCAACCTTTCGGGCGAAACTTATGTTTTGGTGAGTGTGCCAGAGATTAACAGCGCGGTGTTCCCGGATAATCTGCGCAACATCCTGTCTCTGCTTCAGTCCTCAGGTCCGCTGGAGCCGCGTAATGCCCAGACGCTGATCAATACCATTGAGTCAGCCTATTCCCATCACTCACCCTTTCTGGTTGAGCAGCGGCTCGATGAAAAAATAGCCCGGCTCGCCCTGGCTGATGTGGTCACACTGGCCAATGAAATTGATCACTTCGACACCGAGCACAGGGCTGCCCAGAGCCTGATACAAAAGCTGTTGTTCCGTCTGGTGGCCAACGTAGTCACCACTCTGGAAAACGGCGACAAACCCAATCGCCAGCAGAAGCTTCTTATTGCTGAGTTGTCCAACCGGCTGCCCGAAGACCGTCGCGGTTTCAGAATTCCGCTTTCTCAAAACCGTGAACAGCAGGTTTACCTGGACCGCTCCCTGCCTTACAACGAGGATCAGCATTCTTCCTCAGGGATTGTTCTGGGAGTTCGTTCGCCATTTTTTTTCGCAGCCATTGATCATAATGTTTATCGCTCCCAGTTGCGTGAGCTGGTGCAACTGAATGGATTGCCAAAAGAGCTGGACGGTGTGCTTCGCCATTTCAACAAACCGAATAAATTTATCGATAGCCTTCTAATCTGGCGCAAATGGCAGACAGAGAATGGTTTGGAGACGATCACGCCGCCCGTTGATATCCGGCTGGAACCCCACCTTTTGATTTCGGACAGTCGGGTGATTATCCGGCGGTGGGAAAACAATCGGCCTGTTATCGTCCAGGTCGGACTGTCGGGTGAACGACCAGAGTCGTCCGACTTCACCCTCGCCCGGGTAATGACTCAATCCTACGGACTGGCTCTGCTCCTGCAACTGCAAGCAGAGCAGGCACCCCATTCTGTCATCACCAGGGCTATGGAAATATGGGAAACGAATGATTCTCGCTCTCCTGCTGGCCGTTACGGTTTTACCAACGGTCTGAAACTGCGGCGACTGCCCGACGACAGTGATCCCGTTTATCAAGTGCTGGTCGCTAACAGTGATGACCATGATCTTAAGTTTGCCCGGGGCACTGTCGATGATTGCCATCGGGCATTGGCGGTATTGTTCAGGGAAGAACGTCTTGCCCGTTCGGTCAGAGCCGTTATTAACTACCTCAAAATAAAGCCGGAGACCTCTGTCGATGCGTTTGTGCAGGGTCTGGTAAATATCTACACAGATCACTGGCAACAGCTGCAGGATTCGCCCCTGCGTTCTGCGCTGGAGTTGCAGAACACGGATTACCGGATGTTGAAAGCACGAGTTTCCAGCTCCGGTTTGTCTGCGGAAGACAAGGGCAGGTTATTGTCAGATCTGGGTGCTATGCAAAACCCTCCAGACACAGGATCGAACACTGGCAGAGCGTCTTCTTACTTCCATGGTCAGGCAATCAAAGCGGGCAGCCCCGGAATTCTCAGAGAAGTTCCACTGGTTTTCTATGGTGACGAAGGCTCGCGGTCGCAGATCGCAATCTTGTTCTCTGCCCAATATATCAGGGATATTCTGAAAAACGATGCACCTTCAAATGAAATGCATTCAGTTCAGGATGGGATTATCAGAACGCTTCGAATATTCAAAAGAACCTTTAAATACGAGAATTTTTCCAAAACACTGAAGAAAATACGAAGCCAGACCTTTGGCAACCTCAAGACTCTGGTGGAGCAGGGCGTTATTGATGGTCCTGTCGGCAGAGGCTCCGAGCGGGTCAAAATACCTGACTCTGTTCGACTATTACTGGTCATCACGCCTCCCGGTTCATTGGGTACAACTCAGCCGGAACCGGTTCTGGTTGGTAATGCGGGTTGTGTCCTGAAAATTGATCCGAGCCAGTATGTCACCGAAGGCAAAATGCGGGTTGAACAATATCACACTTTATCAAGCCTGATAGCCCGCTATATTGTTGCAGCAAATCTGATGGAAGGCATCGACAGCAATTCTGAAACCCTTCGAAAAAACATTCTGCATGAAATTGGCATTGACGACATTGCGATATTACAAAGGGATGCAAAATTGCCAAGTATTCGTGAAGACACTCGCAGAGGACGGATCGGTCTTGAAATAGAGTTTGATAGCATAACCGTAAAGGTTGATTCGAGACAACCGCTTGCGTTTACTGAATATATCTCCAAAAAGCTTTTGAACCCGGTCTACCCCGATTTGGTGGTATCCAGCGAAGAAAGTGGCGATCGCTCTATCATTGAAATCATCACCGGACCCAAACCTCTCTCGGATTACATGGATGAATCCTCTGTTGTATTTGGTGCCACCAAAACCTTAGCTGATATTTTAGCCAATTTACCTGAGAGTGGTTATACCGTAGACGACATCACTAAAGCGTATAATGACAAGCTACTTGGCAATAATCCCACTGATGAATTAGAAAAATACCGGTTAGGCACTAATTCAAAGATGAATCCTGAAGTCTCATTGCCCGCTGAGCTAAAAGGAAAGCCATTACCTTATCATGTTCAGGTCAATATCGGGGTCGATCTCAGGGGGATTGGCGATATAACATCCTACGTTGCCACTCTTATTGTCCCAAGGAGAAGTGATTTATTAAGGCAAGTTTTTGAGTTGAGCCAATATCAGGCCTCTGTCATTTCAGAACGACTGGGTCTGAATTCTGACTTGCTGAACTCCATGTTTACCGCTCATTTATACAAGCAGGCACTGGACAGTTCAACCAAGGAATTTGACAGAGATAAAGAGGGTATTAAAGGCTCACCAGTCACTCAACTGGAAGGATTATTAAGGCTGGGTACCGCCGATTTTTTAATGACGGTTATCTCTGATCTGGATGCAGGCCAACTTAAGTCAGCGATCCGGGACTACAGCTGGCAAGCCTTTGCTTCGTTGATGCAGGCAACGGTCGATAACCTGGCCGAAGCGGGATCTCTGGCTGAAGGGACTGGCAGACAGTGGACAGCGCCCGAACAACGACTGCAAGCCAGATTAGAATCGCTGTTTATCGACACCCTGGATTACCGTATCAAATATGGGAGGATGCCCTTACCCCCTTCTAAAACACGTTATATCCGATTACCACAAGGCAAAGACCAGGAGACGATTATTGATGTTGGTGCCACAGGCGCCTCAAGACAACCTGTCACCCGTTATGACAATGACAAGGGTGAAACCCATTACCTTGCCATCGTGGAGGTGCGCGAACCCTGGCCTGCACTTAAAAAAATGGGTTTTGAACCTCCCGGGACTGCCACGACTACGGTCATAAAGTCTGTTCAAAATCCAGAGCTACTGGGAGCAGACCCGGATGTTGACGGGATCTTTTTCAGAAGAGCCCAATCCCTGCTCACCACTGACATCCTGTCCAGACATTACCGGGACTGGATCGAGCAATCCATCCTCAACCGGCTGGGTCAACTCGATCGGGCAAGGCTCGATCATGCAACCCGCTCCTTCCTCGACTATCAGGAGGCTGTGACGGACACAGTCGGGCAGGACGCACTGGGCCGGTTGCTGCTGACGGCCAATCTCAGGTCAATGACCGGCGGGCAGTCAGGATCATCCTGGGACACCCTGGCGCGGTTGCAAAAAATAGTGTCTGTGGATTTTAACCTTCAGCGGGTAATCAGCTGGGATCACCAGCTGCCTGCGGCGACCACTGACAGCGAAGCCCTGCTTGTCGCCCGCTGGCAGGAGCTGGCAAGGTTCAATTTGCCCGCCATTGTCTACAGGCTTCTGAACTTGTTTTCCGGGCACGAAGATTTTATTAAATCGGTTCTTGAGTCGGGAAAGGCCGTTTCCGGGAGCGGCGTGTCACTGGGTCGTTTGTGTCGGGAAATGATCATTACCCTTAACTCCGAAAGGTACCTTTATCAGAGTCACCTTGATAGCAATCCACTGACCCTGACGCTGGGAATAAAAGACACCACTTTTGATAACCGTCAGGCTATCGCTGCCGGAAAGCTATTCGCAACGGCCCTGCTAAACCATCCCGACGTGGCGGCTATCGGCCAGACTCAAACGGAATTACGGGCGATCTGGGGATTATCAGCAATCACCACTGGCCGCAGTTATGGCCTGACCACAGAATTGGCGTTGGCCACTGTGCCAAGCCAGAAAGACCCCCTGTACACACAGTTTGTGGATGGCCTCAGCAACGGCGATCACAACTGGCAGTTTGCTCCCGGATCCATCAAGGATTTCGCCCGGGTTCTGTACTGGTTGTCCGCCCGGCACCATCAGGACATTCTGAAAGAGGCTTTTGAACGGGTTCAGGACTACCATCGTCAGCACCCCAAAGTATCCCTGGACACTTTTGCTGCGGCTCTGGTGGAAACACACAGGAATCTGCCCGATGAACGGGCGCGCCTGGTTCTGCGTCAGGCTATCGGGAAAGAGGGATGCACTTATCTGCAACAGGCCCTGACGAAGAAAAAAGCATCGGTAGTTGCCGGTCTGGAAACCATGAAATTGGTCAGGACGATGGACCAGTTTTATGATGACCGTGATTCGTTCGATGGCACTACTGCATTTGAGGTTCACAGGAAAATATCGGTAAAAGTGAGCCGTGCTTACTTTCGTTATGGTGGAACGGAGTATCTTTCATTAGTCGATCGTCTTCAGGATTTTCTGGCAACGCCTCTGGGCAACGATTATCTGGAGAGAATCAAAGCCGATCCCTCAGCCTCATTTGGCTATCAGACCCTGATCGTTGATGCCCCGAAAGCCGTTGCTGGAAAGCAGCAAATCGTTGTTTTTTTATCGCACACTGGCAAGCAAGTGGTTATTAACCCCGATGCGGCTGCCGGTGGAAAAAACCGTTTGTCCAGCCTGATTCCAGTGTTTACTGCCCTGGTTAAATCCGGTTATGAACTGAAAGGCAGTAGCCAGCCTGCTCTCCGGGATGCTAACAACATTGAAGCAATGGTTCGCCAGCAAATGGGATTTGCCCCCCTGGTGAAGCTTGCCGACACAGGGACTCTGAAAAAGGACACCGCACCTGGCCGGATAGTCCTTGAAAAAACCTATGCCATCCAGAAACCTGCCAAGTCAGAAAGCCTGCCGTTCAAAAGTCCAGAGATCAATGGTTCACCCTTAGTCACGCTTAAATGGCTTGATACCGGAAATCTGCCGGGATTACAGCTGATAACGGCCCCGCTTTCTCCCGATGAGCTGGACAAGCACCGGCTTTTGCTGGAATCCAGCTTTTACGCACTGGATAACATTAAGACCAAAACCTGGCGGACAGAAAGCACTGGCAGGATCGACTCCGGAATTACCCTGAGGTTTCCTTTTGACGATCTGGGTAAGCCGGTGGTTGCGGCACTGTTTGCTGACAGCCAAAGCCCCGGGGGGGAGCGCCTGCTGGTCAGTCTGCAGGCTGCCAGGCGGTTGGTAAGGGGAGTTGTCCGGGGGGCTTCAGGCAGTGACGCGCAAGCCCATGCCCAGCTAAGGTCGATGTTTACGCTGTTGCTATTCCGGCTGTCGGGGGACAACTCACAGGAGAGAACCCTGTTTCCGGGGCTAAGGCTGGCAGACTGTATCCATACCTACCTTTCCGACACTGCCGTGACCACACTCAGTGGCTACATCAACCGTGTTGGCCTGAAACAGGTGACGGATGAACTGAAAGCGACAATCGCTGACCTCCAACAAGTAAGCGATGCTGCCGACCCGCAAACGGATAAAAGGATTAAAGACCTGCTGGGGGTGGCCCTGGATTACCGCCTTGCCAATGGCGCCGGGTTGTTGCCCGCCACCCTGTCGGATGCCTACTCGCTGCCCCTGACCGATGGCGGAAAGTACCGGGAACTCTGGACGGGTCTGATGTCAGAGGGCAGCGCACCGCGGCCTGTGTCCAGCAATGCCGACGGCCATTATCTTCTGGATCTGGTCCTGCCGGGTCAAAGTGGCAGTCTGGAGCGCCTGTTTAGCCGAAAAGCTAACCTCGCGGGCCATCTCAAGCTGGTGTTGCGACCACAGTGGCTGGGGCGTGATCAGGAGATTACCCGTGCGTTTCTTGAGTTGGCGATGTCCAGGGTGGATAAAGCCGACTGGCCGTGGTTTTCAGAACACTTTTCCTCATTGCCCCAAGTGCAGCGTTTCAAAGTGGTGGAAGCACTTGATCAATATCGCTTGCAGCATCCGGAGGCTGATTTCAAGCGGCTGGCCCTTGCCCTTACCGACCTTCAGCTCGCCGAAGTGAACAGGCAGATCCATCAGGATGGTCAATCCGGGACACCCTCGGTGTTTCGCATCAGGAGTCTGGAATCGCTTACCGACGGCCATGGCTTCAAACTGAACACCTACGGGGGGAGTCAGTTCGATCTGCGGGCGGGTTCTCTGGTGCCGGTGATGACTGGTCAGGCCGAGGCAACATCGGTCAGGCCGAGCCGACACCAGATGCTGCTGAGCGGGTCACACGGTGACCAGTTTCCCCCGTCGTTTCTTGATACGCGCCACAGCGAGAGACTGTACCGGCAAGCCATGTTGGCTGGTCAGCTGCGAGCCAATAGTTACCGGAATGATGTCGAGCATTTTATTAAAATTTTCACCGACCTGAAGCAGGAAAGCTATCACCAACAACTCCAGCAGCAGGACTCGCTTAACCTGAGTGCGGGTTGGCCTGTCCACTGGCAGTTAAACCCTAGCATTCTTTTGCGGGAATCCCGGCTAAGGGTCCGGGACAGGGCGGTCACGATTGAGCTTGGGATGAAATATAACCTGTTACTCAAGCCCCGGTTCCTGGACATAAAGGTGGGTCAGTTTTATGCCCTGGCTCTGGCCAAAAGTGTCGAGGCGGTTGATACCGCCCTGTTCCGGTCCGTCTGGTCAAAGGAGGCTGAGCAACTGGCGCGACTGGGTACCACCATTGGTTTTGACGCTGCCTACCACTGGGTTTCCGCAACGGAGGTGCAGAACCGGGTCAGTCCTCTTTATATCCTTCTGGCAGGCAACAACCGGGATATCCTCAAACATCATTTTGGCGCCATTGGCCTACCCGCCAGTCAGGAAGACTTTAAACAGGCGATGATATGGCTGTTCTCCTGGGAGTCTGAATCACTGTCATTGAGCCTTAACAGGGTTTTTGACTACATTCAGGCTCATCAGGATGACCCGGATATTGAAACCTTTGCCAGAGCACTGCGCGAGTTTGACCAGAACCTACCCGATGATGCCAGAGTGCGGTTCAGGGGGAGGCTCAGCCATCAACAGATTGAATTACTGCAGAACGCCCTGACCCGGCAGGTGCCTGACCAGTGGGAACTGGTTAACTATATAGGCACAGTTAAAAAAACGCTCACTTTGCCCGCCCCGGTAACCGCTGCAAGCGGGTTTGTAACATCGACGTACCAGCTGGTTGAGTCTGATAGCGGAGTGCTGGCTGGTATAAAGGATCCGGATGCTTCAGACAAGGGGCGTTGTCGGCGTGGGGTCGACGGCTGTGGGACTCGGCTGTTACTAACCGGGGACCTGGCGGACCGCTCCTTTTTGGACATTGACAGTGCCGATATCAGTGACAGCGATACCAGCAAACCCTATTACAAGGTTGAGTTCCTGACACACGGGGGTGAGTTGCAGCGGGTGCTCAGTCGCTCAGGCACCGATATCACCGTTACCCCCCTGGGCGAAACGTCGGTTTATGACAGTATCCACGTTACCGGCGACTCCCGTCTTGAGCGTGTTATTCAGGTCGGGGCGGAGACTGGCACGTTCGTAGCAGTCAAACGTGCCGGTGGTCAGGTTTATCAGTTGATTTCGAAAGAGGGCGGTCAATACCGCGCCGTCAGTCTGCAACCCGGCGACCAGCTGTTAGCGTCTTACGACAGCAGCGGGAAAACCCTGATCCCGGTGTTGGAGAAAAACGACCATGGCGAGATGGTTTATGGCCTGAGGCTGGACAACGCTGCGTCAGATACAAACAGGCTGTTCAAACTCAACCCGGCAGCATCGCTGGCGGATCAGCTGGCCACCGCCCGCCGGGAAGATCATCTGTTGTTAGCTGACAGTGCCGAGCTAAGAACCCTGGCGGGCACGGAGGACAGGATAGCCGTGATCCTTCCTGCCGACTACCGTCCCGGCCAGCGGCTGGCGAATCAGGCCCAGCAGCTCCTGTCCGAACTGAGGGTCTTTATTGCCACCCCGGCAGGTCAGCGGCTGGTCAATGCCCTGGGATTCTCCGACCGTTTCAGCAGACCCATCAGTATGACTGAGCTGGACAGTCAGCTGTTGCCCGATCTGGCGCCCCCCGAGCATCTCAAGCTGGTGGTCAGGCTTGGCAGTCAGGTGACTGTTGACCCGGTGATACCCTATCGTTCCCGAAGCATTGGGGACGTCACTGGTCACCGGCTGGTGGTGCTACAGGTTGACCCGGCGGTGCTGGACGGGCAACGCCACGCCACCAGCAATTACCTGGGGGCCGTGGCCTCTATCCTGAAGGATTTATGTCGGGCAGCACTGGTCAGTATTGGCCAGGAGGGCTCACCGGCCATCGCCATGGCCTGGTTGCAGGGGAAAAAAATCACCGGGGACCGGACGCTGCTGCAACTGGAAAATCAACTTCGGGAGCAGTTTGGCCTGCGACCTGCCCAGGGCACGGCTGCCGACCGAGTTCCGGTTGAGACCGTCACCACCGCCGGCGGGATAACCACCGTGGCAACCGGTCAGCGGGTCCGGATTGCCTATCAAGCCATTGCCGATCCTCTGTCCGGCTTTGGTCAGCTGGTGGGGGATTCGGAAACCCGCTTACTGTTCGAGCGGGTGCAGTATCGTTGCAATCAACTGGTTGACCGGTTATCCAAAGCTGACCGTTCGCAGGGAAACCTTCGCTCACTGTTGACACAGGTGGTCTGGAGTGAGCTGGTCGACCGGGGCATGGTGACTGCACAGACCGGGCTTCTGGCTGACCCGGTGGATGTGGTGGTGTCCATGCTCAATGATACCGAGCTTAAGACTCTGGCCGCTATCAAGCATCTGGCCAGCCACCTTGGGGATGCGCTTATTGATGCTCTGAAAGACCAGCAGGGTAGCGTCTTCACAGAGACAGAGCGGCAAGAGTTGTTGAACCGGTTAAGTCGTGCAGAGGAAGCTCTGGCCAAGGCACGGGCTGTGCGCAATGAATGGGGCGATCCCGGACAGCTTCCCCTTGCCGGGGATTCCCACGGCAATGTGCCGGTCACCGCTGGCAGCCGGAAAAACCTTGCCCTGATGACCAGCGCCGGGCGGCAAAAGGTCACCCGGCTGGGTGACCGGTATCTTATTGCCATTGACAGCCAGCATGGCCCTCTGTCCGCTCCGGCAGGGGATGAACTGACCGGTTTGCTGGTGCTGCTAAGGCAGGAGCCGCCCGCCAGCCCGCAGGCTGCGGCTGCTTTACGGACTCAGCTGCAGTGGCTCCCTGGGGCGGCTGACTCGGACTATTACCGGACTGCGATCGAGGGAACGCTGTCACCTTTGTCCCAACAGCAGGCTGAGCAGCTGGATAACACCCTTATCGGGTTGTTCAAGAAGCAATCCCCATCCGGCGCTGAGCCGCTACTGGCAGAGTATTTTTTCCACAGGCGGCTTAACAATCTGGAAACAACAGACCTCGCAGAGTTGCGGATGAATGCCCTGAAAGCCAATGAATGGCTTGATCTCCTGCAAAAAAATCCGCCAATGCCGCCAGGACCCGGCAGGAAGGCTCCGGTTGTCATCCCCGATACCGGGTTGGGCCGTCACCAGGCCGGGGTTCAGAGCAAAGATGGGCAAAAGACCTTCACGCTGGGACGCCGCGATGACCTGGCCTTTTCCAAGCAGGGCCCTGGTTACTCCCTGATCCGCAGCGAAGGTGACCGCAAGGAGGTGTTTCGCGTTGCGCTGCCCGATAACTGGCCAGACCGTCTTTTGCCAATCAGGCTGGTTGTCGAGATGGAGCCTTATCGCAAGCTGCAACGTGAGGGCAGTATTGACGAATACCGGCTACAAAAAGATATTCAGGACATTGCCCGGGGGCTGGGGGAGTCCCGTTTATCGGAGCTTTTTCAGCCGCTTGTGAAGCCCGTCAGGGATGCGGGCATTCCCGATGGCAGCACTTATGAAGTGAGCATCATCCTCAAGCCTCTCTGGCCGTTGGTGGACAGCCGTGTCGAGGTGAGTGGAGAAGACAGCCGCCATGCGCTGTTAATGCTGGGCACAAAGGACAGGAACAAGCCATTCTTTTTCAGAGAAACCCTGACCAGCCTGGTCGGTGCCAGTCTGTTAAAGGCCCTTGAGGGTGGTGGTGGGGGGGGGCTGCCAGCCTTGAGCCCGCTGAGAGCCTTGCGCCAGCAGGTGCGGGAGCAGTTCGGGATCAACACCGGGACAGTGCCTGACAGTGACCCGCGCCCCCTGGGACTGACCCGGCAATACGAACTCACCCTGGCTGCCACCCCTTCTGAAACAAGCCTCTATCAGCAACTGGTCAAAGGCTATCACAACCTGCTGCTGGCTAAAGGTACGCAAGCCGATTTCAGTTGGGCGCTGGATTATTTAGAGCGCCATAATAGCCCCAGGATTCAGGAAATAACGACACTCCTGTCAAAGGATGAAGGTAAGTTCAGTGACGGCAATCTTTTCAACAAGGCCATCAATAACAAACGACCCGTAGTTGCCATAGAGTTAGGTCGGCAATTCGATGATTCAATCAGCAAATACACCCCTCTGCCCTCCGGCTCAGATCAGGTCAATTTGGATTACCGGGCCTTCTGGAGTGTCGGTTCCGGCCTGGAAACCCTGCTCGACGCCAGGCTGCTCGGGTTAAGTCGGGCAGCGGCAGAAAACTCCCTGTCCCGCCTGATAGAGGACCTTAAAAACTATTACAACAAAGAGGTCGATGCCAGTATTTACCTGAAGTCGCTGCTGGTTCATTTTATCTACTGGAAGATGGACCAGACTCTGGGGAGCAGCGGGCAGCCAACCAGCCAGATACACCTGGGGGTGACTGATGTGGTAACGGCCATACTGCCTGACAGCGACATTGATGCAATCAGAGACCTGTATATCCTTGAACATGGGTTGACGACCCGACTAACCATGGTCGACTCATTGGAAAAAGCCTGCACTTACGTTGCCCGGGGGCTGGGCTGGGAGAGTTTTGACACTGGCCTGCTGGCCAATATGAATCAGGATGTGCACACCGTATTCGAAAAGGCGGTAACACTGCGAAAGAGCGCCAAAAAACCCTTCCAGTTGCCTGTTAGCCAGCAGCAGGACGCCCAAAATAAAGAGCCAACGTTTGTACAGACTTTACCGGGACAGGATAAGACCATTGAAACCATGGCCAGCAGCCCTCGTCATGTGGTCATGGCAGACGGTGACCGACGTTATATAAAAATAACCCCGGCAGGCCCGGGCAATCCTTTCCCGCTGATGTCATCCCAGTCACAGGAAGGCCTGAAGACGCTGTTACGCCAGCCTCTTGAGCCGGGTGAAAACGCTTCGGTCACAAAGGCTTATCTGTCACAGCTGACACGCCATTATGAGGCTTTTAGTGAACTCAAGGACATGGACATTGCTGGTCAGGTCAATGCCGTGATTGAAGAGATGGACGCTGCTACCCGGCAGCGGTTTGCTGATGATTTCCTGGGATATGTCCGGCAGTCAGCCGTCCCTGAAGGCCTTACCGAAACCATCGCCGGGAAGTTACTGGTGGCAGAGGTTACCGCACTGGGTTCCTTGCCTGAAAGAATTTCCTCCGGGCTTTATCAGCGGCTCAACGGACTGCTGAATCTGGCCGGAAAAAGGGAATTTTCACTGACGGCTGGCGACCTGACGATTCGTGTGCTGACCGACCCCTCAATCACCGCCGATGCCTCCTACCTGATGCCTGGGCAAGGCACCCTGGTGCTGGGCAATGGCGGTGCTGCCAGTCCGCTGACCACCGCGGCAGCACTGGCTCTGCTGCAAGCTGTCCAGGCACAGAAAGCGGAGGATCGGACAAAAACATTCCTGGCTCTGCAGCAGAAGCGGGTCAAACTGCCAAAGGGCATAGACAGCCAGTCGCCAGAGTCGCTGGTCAACGAGTTCACGGTGAAAGAAGGCAAGTTGACCCTCTCCGGTCTGCTGGAACGTCTGACCAACTTTATCGGGGTGGCGGACAGGCTGAACCGGGAAGGCTCCTTTGAATCCCGCCTTCTGGCCAGAGACATTCGCCAGAGCGTGGCCGACAGCGTGGCAGCACTCAGGAGCAATATCGATTTTGGCCGGATGGCTGGCATCGTTGATATGACCGAATCTCATTTCCGACAGGCCCTGCAGAGACTGGACAAGGCGGGTTTACCGGCAGGCCGGGCAACAAGGCTGCCCGATGCCGGCTGCGTGCTGTGCGATGGCTCCGGCCCGGTCAAGACTGCGATGGCCCTGATGGACCGGATCAGCGGGCACCTGGATGACATTGAGATCAGTGATCGCTTCGACCATGTCAGGCAGACTGCCGTTGACAACAAGGGGTTGCTGGCAGACGCGTTCCTGCTGCTGGAACAAGGGCGTTTTGCGGCGGTGGCCACCGAGGATATTCAGAACAGCCCGACGTTCCACAAGAAGATCCTTGATCTATTCCGGCAAACACTGACAGAACAGCAGGGGCTGACGCCAGAGCAGGTGATTGACCGGGTTGTCGGTTTGCTCAATGACTCGGGTTACAGTGCTGACGATGCCCGGTATGTAAAAGAGCAGCTGCTTAAAAGCCAGGACTTCATGGAGCACTTGAAGACCCATAAAGGCCATCCTGGTGGGGGTGGCTTTGATGCTGACGGCTCGTCATGGGGCGGTTCGAAGAAGCGGCCCGGAAAATTTACCCGCATGCTCGATAAGCTGGACAGAAGCAAAACATACGGGCGTATCAAAGTCGGTGTCGGCGCAGGGCAATCCATTGCCGGGCTTGCCGGTGGTATTCAGGCCATTGAGAACCTGAAGAAATATGGCCACGTACTGTCTGATAAAACCAGAAACCTGGCCTATGCCGGGGCCGGCCTGACGATTGGTAACTCTGTCTATGGTATGGCGATGACCGGCCACTGGCTGATGAGTAGCAGCAAAAAACTGCTCAAGGGGGCTGATGCCGCGGGCTCTGGTGTCAAGGCCCTGAAGACCACCACCAGGGCGGCAAAAGCCTCAAGGGTTGTCACCAAGATGGTGCCGTTAGGAGGCAGTGTCATTGGTATTGCGGGTGCCGCTGTTTCCATCGTCGCTACGGAGATGTCCGTCAAAGAGGCAAGAGCGTCCGGCAACCATGATCAGGTGGCTTATTACGGAATGATGATCGCCCTGGATGCGATTTCGATTGGCCTGGATATTGTCGGCATGGTGCTGGACTTTTTTCCACCGTTTGGTGTTATTGCCGACCTGGTCGGCCAGCTGCTCACTGTCATACAGACCGCTATCGCGGCATTTATGCCGCCCAACAATGCCCGGCAGGAGTTCAACGCAATACTGAACGGCGATCGCTTTGCACGATACATTGACAACATGGCGAAAGACTTCGAGAAAAAAGGGTTTTCAAGGTTTGAGTACCATGCCGATGCCGAGGAGTTTCTTCACCAGAGCAAGTATGAGGATAACCTGGAAGAATTGTTGGTATCCCGGAAACGATCGCTGGCTGGTACCACAAAAGGCCTTGCCTTTACCGACAAAATCAACCGGCGCCACACACAGATGGGGACGGATCTGGAAGACTACATGCATGGCAGGAAAGGCTACAAGATATTTTATGGTTTGGGTGGCGATGACACCCTGATCATCGACGAGGGCGAGCTATACGGCGGAGCAGGCAATGACCGGTTGACGCTTAAGAAAGGCTTGGCGGAAGGGGGTGACGGCAACGATATTATCCGGATCATAGAGTCAGGGATAGCGTTTGGGGGCTTTGGTAATGACGATATCTGGATTGGTGAGTCAGGGGAGGCTTATGGGGGGAGAGGTCACGACATCATCCGTTTGCCATATAAATACGGGGTCGGCTACGGTGGGTGGGGTAGAGACATCATTATCAACGGCAGGGTTCAGTACGGAGGTCGCGATGATGACCATCTTATAGACGACCTTGGTTATATAAAGCAGTTTGGTGGTCCAGGAAATGACCGGCTTGAACCGGGTTTGGGCAAGGGGATTCTTTATGGGGGACCTGGCAATGACATCCTGATTTTGCCAAGCGAGATCAAGATTCCTTACTTAAGGCACTCTTTATTCTCCTTCATAAAGCCGAAAACGCATTACTATCGCCTTAAGTGGACGAAATCTGACACATTATTCGACGTTAACCTGCAAACCTGGCGCTGGGGTAACCTTTTTCCTGAATATCTGAAAAAACATGGAGTTAACCGCGCCGCGCCGGATGGTAAGGAAATATGGAATGAATCATCCCTTTCAGGCCGCTTCGGCATCGATAGCTATTACTCAGATTTTTCTGCTAATCCACGCGATGGCATGGAGCAAAATCTGCACCCAGGCAGAATGTACATTGCCGAACTGTCATGGATAAAAGCGGATTACAATCGTGCCACCAGAGATAAAAAATTACCCTCCGAGTATTTGCTGACGGGGTATGAAGCAAAGCATACAAGAGTAGAACGAATTTCTGATCACTACGGCCCTCAGACCTACTTTTACGTTGGCAGAGTCAGGTTCAAACACGTCCATTACGGGGATGGAAAAACACAAGTTGGCGATACCAAACTTGGCCATATGTATTTTTCGAAACAGGGCGCTTACCTGTTGCAAACCAATGGGGATCTCTACTATTTCAGCAAGACCGGACTGAGAGAACGCAGCGAAAGGCCCAAGCCCAATAACCCCAGTGTCTTTTACGCGACGGTGATACAGCTGCTGGACACCGGAGGGTCGATTGCCAATGTTGAAAGTGTCGTAGGGTCGACGATGGGGGTGGCGGTGATCGGGACTGCCCAGCCCAACAGGATTTACTTATGGGGCGGTGGCAATGAGGTTCGTACCAAAGGGGGGGATGATTTTGTCGATGCCAGCAAGGGCAACGGGACTAACTGGATAGTCCTGGGTTCGGGCAATGACCAGGCGTTGTTGGGTGATGGCGAGAACAGGGTGGATGGCGGCCCTGGCACAGACACCGTTTCTTACCTGGGTCGGAAAAAGGGTCTTAACCTGGACCTTACCAACAAGTATTGGTCCGGGTCACAGGCAGAACATCTGAAACAGGTGGAGATCATCCAGGGTTCCCCTGGCAATGACAACCTCTGGGGAGACCAGGGCAATAATGTTTTCATTGTCACCAATGGCACCAATACCGTCGATGTCCGGGGCGGCAATGATACGGTGGTCGCCATTGGCGGAAGAACTTCTATCCGGTTGCGCAGCGGTTTTAATACGGTGGTACTGGGTGACGGCAAGGGTCAGAGTCGCCACGAGGTTTACACGGGCACTCACACGGACACCCTTATGCTGCGTGCTGGCAGCCATCTTGGTAACCACCGAATTCACGTCCATAAACGTCAGGAGCCGCCGACAGGAAAATGGCCTGTGCTGGTCATCCGCTGGGGAACATTTGGTGACTATTGCGGTGACCATCAGATGGCCAGCCTGACGGTCAATCCCTTTGACGAGAGCCTGAATCTGGTTTTTGACGATTCACTCCCCAACAAGAAGACGACTCTTGACTTTCACACTCCTGGTTTATCCAGTTTCCATACGACACATACCAACAGCAGTTTTTATTGGGAGGACGTGGCGGGCAAAAACTCTAACCTGTCAATGACCGAAGCCCTGACCAA
The DNA here is from genome assembly GCF_023822025.1 of Endozoicomonas sp. 4G. Classification (NCBI taxonomy): domain Bacteria; kingdom Pseudomonadati; phylum Pseudomonadota; class Gammaproteobacteria; order Oceanospirillales; family Endozoicomonadaceae; genus Endozoicomonas; species Endozoicomonas sp. 4G. Next base: position 496,971 of record NZ_CP082909.1, read on the forward strand.
CCTGAGGAGCACCACTCTCTCGACTTATCTTAATGCGGGCACGGAGCCTTGTCGGATCATAAAGAGAATGGACGACTACAGCTTTTCCACAGAGGAGATGTTGGCATTCTTGAATCGTTATCCTGAAAAACCTTTAAGTGAATTCCCCCGGGATTACTGGCGTAAAAAGACCAGGCTGCAGCGTTTTGCCAATGAAGGGAAAAAACTGGGCGCTGGCCTGCACCGGATTGGCAGCCAGGCAAGTAGTCATATCAATCTGGTGATTGAGTTTGGTTTCGTCTCTAACCGCTGCACGCCACACCGTGGTGTTTTACGGAAGCTGACCTTGAAGCTTGGCCAACAGCAGTTGCTCTTTGAAGGTGTCGCCCCACACATGAAGCGGCATGGTGTTGGCTTTATGAGACCATCGCATACACTGGGTTTGAAATTGGTTAAAACCGATGCAGACGGTCGTAGACAACGCGACTACCAGAAAACATTTGGATTCAGACTGCTGCCGAAATGGACCGATCTGGAGCAATGGACCGACCTTTTCCCCGGTCAGCCAATGGCGAAAACCCTGACCATGCTGGAGCTGGATTACAGTTTTCATACTTATTTTCGTGACCAATGCAACGCCTCTCCCTCATACAACAGTTCTCTGATTTTACCGACGGTTCACCTTGACTTGTCTTCAGATTCATACTCTGGCATCCCCATCATTTTAGGTGGCCCAGGTAATGATCAGCTGACGGGCAACCCGTCTACGGATAACGTATTAATTGGCATGGGAGGTCATGATCGTTTACAGGATATGGGAGGCAATAACCAGTTTATTGTCGGCATGGGCAATACCAGCGTTATTGCCGGGGAAGATGGGCACAATCAATTAATACACGATCAACGTCGTTATGTTATTTATGGTACCCGGCTGCTGAAAAAACACTCCAGAAGTCTAAGCGTCAAGGTGATCGCCTCAACTTATCAACTGGCTGGGATAGACGTCAATGTGACGGAAGGAACCGCCCGGACCCGATGGCTCAATAGCGATGGAACGGGTCGCTGGCGTTATTACCAAACCGTATTCAATGGTATCAGGCAGATTGCCGGGACTTCGGGAAATGATACCTACTTTGGCTCCAATGGTACGGATATATTCACCACCGGAGGTGGTTTGGACTGGGTGGATATGGGGGATGGAAATGACCGGCTCATCATTAATGCTCCCTGGCAAAGAGGTACCTACCTGGACGGAGGAAATGGTGCCAATACGCTGCTCTTTAACTTGCCGGTCAGTCGTAGTGTGACTGTCGGCCTGCAAAATAGTTTAACGGTCAGGAACTTTATCCTGGAGGACACCGGCAAGGGCCGCATCAACTTTTTCGGTGATGATAAAGATAACGTGTATATGTCCAGAGGTTCGGTGCGCAGGTTTTATGGCAGAGAGGGGGATGACGCCCTTTTTCTTCAGAAGCTGCCGATGTCTGTCCATTTTAACGGTGGTCCGGGTAAAGACACGCTGGACTTGAGCCGGGCAACCCTTGCCCCGGAATTTGTCCGGCTCCACCTGTCTGTGATCTCAAGCTCAGTGAGGCACTCTTGCCCTGCAAACGATTCGCGGTCCTGCTCTGAGGAGACTCATAACCAGGCTCGTTTGTTTTATACGCTGATGGCACCGGGATCGAATGGCACCTATGAAACATGGCCGTCAAATGTCAGCAACTTTGAGATTTTCAAAGGCCCCAAGAGCGGCGATATCTTCAACATTCCGGCTCTCGCTGGCCTTGCCGTCGACGGCGGAGGAGGTGATGATATTTTCAGGATTTCCTCTCCCCGCAGCAAGGGCAACAGCTCAATCACCACCACGGTTGGGGGGACTGGATACAACCGACATTATGGCAGCCCGAAAGCTGACCGGATGGTGGCCAACCTGGGGCCTGACCTGCTTTCTGGCAATCTGGGCCCGGATATTTACGTGATCCACCCGCAGGCCAATGGCACCCGGATCGTCGACCGGGACAACGGGAATACCCTGGTATTGCACGGGGTACAACCCGAAAATCTCGACTGGCAACTGACCGGGAATTATACCCGTCTGGAAGTAAACAACGACGGACATTTATTTTTCAGCATCGATTTACCGTACGTTCCCCGCTGTGTGCGTGAAGATGGCAGCCTGGTCACCGGGCACTTTATCAACAGTCTGGAACGGCATTTCTGGCGCCTGACAACGATTGCTCCGGGCAACAACGGAACCAGGCTGCTGAGCGGCAAAAAACTTCGAAATTATTATCACTCCAGGCTGACGGTTGATAAACGACTGGATGGCAATTACCAGCTTGGCAATATCACCGCACCGGTGCATGGCGGGCCAGGGGATGACGTGTTTTTCTTCTCAGGTACTGCCAAGCCCGAGGCCGGGCTGTACGGCGATTCGGGAAATGATATTTTCCATCTTAAAAGCAGGGGTGTCAGTGTCCACCCCGGCCCTGGCAATAACCTTGTCAGTCTGGAGCTGGAGAATGCAGAAGAAAATGGCGCGGTAAAACTATTCTTCGCTCCTGCTTCGTTTAACCGTGTTCGAATGGCTGGTATCAGCCTTGCGGATTTGCAGGGGGCAAGCTGGCATTCGCTGGCTTGGCGTAATGCCACTGACAGCGGTGACCAGGCTCGTTGCCCAGCCGGTTTATCCCGCCTGATGCCACCTCCGGTCACTGGCGGCAGTTTTATCCTGGCCGCCTGGATTCGCCGGAGCTTACCCTTCGGCAGGCAAACACAGGCCGGAAGCAAACTGATTTATTTTGCCGGGGCTGACGGCTCTGATGTTATCAGCTTAAGCGTGGAATCCGGGGGGCTGGAGATCAGACTAACGGATGGTTTCAGGGTCTTTCATAGCAGAGTCAGGCAATTCTTTACCTCCCCCCGTCAGCACCTGGCTATGACAATAGATGACCGTGGTTTTCTAACCATCTACCGGGATGGCCAGGTTGTTTTGGCAACCGAGGCCCTTAAGCCAGACAGGAAAATTCGGGCGCTGAGCTGTTATGCCGCTGAAAAACTCATCGTCAACCCGCGTCTCCCGTCGCCTGAAGGCATAAAAATGATGGCGTCCGGTGTTGACCCCCTGGTGAGAATAGGCACCTGGCAGGACCCTAACAGTATCTACGCCAATGGCTGGCCAGACAGCCTGGAACTGGATGACAGCATTCTGGATGGCAAGGACATGATCGGTCAACGACTCGGGTCTGGTTATTCACTTTCAGAGCAAACCATCCCCGGACATCAGTATGTAATTGATGAAAAAAGCGCTATTTACCGTTTCTCTGGCGATGATACGGGTAACAGCCAATGGCTTCTGGCAAACGTCACGGGCACGGCTGACCAGCTCGAAATTAATACCTATGACTGCTGGAAATTGCGCTATCAAAAGTCGGACGGGGATCTTATCCTGACTGTCTTGCCGAAGAAGAACCTGTTGAATAACAGCGACAATAGCTCTCACCCGATCAATGCCCACCCGATCAATGCCCACCCGATCAATGCCAGCCAGAGCCTTCGGGTGCAAAACTTTTTCAGCCAGAAAGGCGAGACCGTTGAGCGCCTGATCGTTGATAACAAGGTGCTCAGCAGGAGCGAGGTGCTTGCGCAAGTGGACAGCCCACAGTCCAATGGCAGGCACCCACTGAATGAGAGCATCCCGGAGGGGACATTGCCCGCTCAGGCTGGAGGCAACGGCACCCAGTCCTTACTGAATAAGATCATTGGTAAGGGGCAACAGCTGTTGAATTACCTGGGCAGTCTGGCCGGAGCTAAGAAAGACGACGCTGACACAGGTGAAGCCGAGAGTGAGCGACCCCAGGTGGCAAATCTGAATGACACCGAATTGAACCGAAACCACCAGCGCCTGGTTCAGGAGATCAATGCCCTGTCTGGCAATCGCAGTGGTGATAACTCGTCGTTTATCCCATCGGCAAGCCAAAAAATGGTGCAGAATCTGACGACTCCGCAACCTTTAACTAGGATAGGGGAGGGCTGAACAATCTGTTAGTTACGGAGCTTCCTGTATGCCTGCCAATCTGACTGATACTAATCCTCGCAAACCTGCTCCCAAAAGACAGTGGTTGGATACCCGCGATGACTGGTTTTACTCGGCCATTGTTAATACCGATACTTTTATCATCAAGCTGTCGACAGACCGGGCCACGCCAGCACACATCAGTGCTGTAAAGACAGCCGTTGAAAGAGCCTTCTGGTTAATCGAGCGGTCGGGTTTTTTTCCTCACTATATACATCGGAATATCAGTATTATCCTGTCTGATTCTGATTTGCCGGATCAGCATATTTATTATGACGACGATGGCGTGACATTGTTAATCGGGCAATCGATCGGAGCTGACCGGCTCGTCGCCACCTTGCTAAAAAATATGGCAATGGTCGTTTATGAGGCCTGTGACCCCAATAACTTCTGGTCAGAATTTCAGGTGCGCCAATATGGTTCTACAGAAAATGGTGGCGTTTTAATCCCGTCCCCCATCAACCAAACGGATGATGTGGTTTCTGCTATAGCCACTCAAACACAGCTCGACTTTATCTCTGAAACGCTGGCTGCCAAATGGTTGAATCAGAAAGTACCACCGGCTTCACTCTATTGGCTGAAGTCTTTGCTTCCCGGTCTGTTCAATGCCCCAAAAAATCCTGATAAGCCGCCAACCCCTCTAAGTGCCGAATTGCAAGCCAGGCACTGGCATTCTAAAAACGACCTTGGTCAAACACTTGCCAGGCTCAAAAGCGAGGAGATCCCTTCAACAGGCAATGTTACCAGACCCGTGCCTGACAGTTATTTTTCCTTCACGCCCGTCGCTCCCCTTTTGCGAATCAACGAGACAATAGCCTGTCCTGCTTTTGGCGAAGGTTACCGCACCGAGGTTAACGGAACGGAGATAGCGGTCAGGGTATATCCCCAGGGCGACGCCGCTCCGTCACTGAGGCTGGTGGACATCACCCTTGATGCGGAAGGCTATCATTCGCTGGGTTACAAGGATCCGGCACAAACGCTCCAGCGACTGGTTTTTGACCTTGATAAACTGGCAGGACTGTTTCTACACGGTGGTTTTAACCGGCAGTTGCTGACCTTTCTTCAGGGACTTCAGATTGCCAGTAATCCGACTGGCCCGGACAACAAGATCCCTCTTATCAAGGCAGAGTCCGACCGATTATTTATTGACAGTGACGCAACTTTCACAAACGACAGTCAACCACTGGTTCGTCTGGGAGCCGCCGATCTTTCCCGGCACTCTGACGAGGCTCTTGGGCACGGCCTGTCATCCCTGTTGGTACCTGCATGGCGAAAAACCCTGACCGACAATGCCGTGGCTGTGGCCGGTATTGAACAGCTTTGGGGGATCACTGGCAACAGGCTGGAAGCACTGCAATCGCACTATGGGCTTGATGAACGTTACCAGGCCCGGCAATGGCCATCAGAGTCGGGAGACCTTTATCAGCGACTGAAAAAAAATGATGAGGCGCTACAGGGTGAACAAGAGGATGAACAACAGGATGAAAACGATAGCCTATTGGAGCTGGAGCAGGCACCGCTCCTGAACAACACTACCAGCAGTGTCCGGGGCAGATTCCTTACCCTCAAGGCTCTGGGTGACAGGGTAGGGGTTTACCTGACGCCGGACTACCTGACCCGTTCCAGTAACCAGACCCTCACCAGTGACCTGCGGCAACTGGTGGATGCCAGTGACCTGTTCAGACAGCGGTTGAACAACACCAACGCGGTACAGATGCTGTCGGGCAACATAACAATCCCTGTAAGACCTGACACCCTTGGCGATATACACGACCAGGGTTTACTGAAAATCCCCCCCGATGAGCACAACAGGACGATCCCCGGAGAGTATGTCAGTTTAATTATCCCCGGTCGCAATGGCGCGTCCTCCGCCAGTCAGTCCGGCCCACTGACTTACCTGCCCATTGAGCATGGTACGAATAATGACACTGTCCATGATCTTGCTTCGGTTAACCAGACAGTTAATAACGGCACCTTCACGATTATCCCTTTTGATCCGGATGAGGGGGATTTTCCCTACGGTTCCGGGTGGATGTCAGGTTATCTTTCGTTCTTTTACCAGCTGGGGGAGGCATTGCGGCTGGCGCTCGGGCTGGCGCCAGAAGAAGATACCAATGCGGCCAAAAACCGGATTCGTGCTGAGCTTGGTTTGCCACGGCACTATCTCGAACAGGACTATCTCGAACAGGACTATCTCGAACAGGACTATCTCGAACAGGACAAACTGCCGTTACCGGTAGTGAACCCCCGTCAGGTGATGCTAAAAGAAACCCTGCCCGTACAGGTAAGGTTTAATCAAACGACAGTGACAGACACCAGAAAATCCATATCCCTGGCAGTGACCGGGTACGGGTCTCTGGGGCGTCATCTGGAACTGAAGGCAGAGCCCGACGGGAACGGTACCTATCGTCTGCAACTGGTTGCCATTGGCCCAATGACGGCACTTGATAACTCACTGCCTCTCCCTCTGTGGCGCTATAACGCAGTGATCAGACCGGTGGCAAAGCGCAGGGTTCGCCGGTCCGATTCTGATCCTGATTCTGCTGGAGGTCAGGGCCTGAAATTAATTGACAAACTGATTCCTGACTCCGACGCGTTCCTAAAGAAATTTGCGCCGTTATTACACTACCAACGCGCCGCAAACGACGACTTGGACGCACGTTTTGAAGATCTGCTCGAGGCTTTTGTCAAGCTTGACAGTTCTCGCCATGAGCAGACTCCATCTACTTTCGCTTTGGTATTAGGGGTCTACGATCAACTCATTGACCTGACCGAGAACCACCCGCTGGAAACCGGTGAAAAGTTTGCGAAACTGGCTACAGACATCCAGAGCTGGATTGAATCCAGCATGGTGCCAGTCCCTGAAAAGCTGCATTTTGTCAGCATTAGCCCAACGGTCGGGGAGCTGAACCGTATCTGGTTATGGATTGCCGCCAATGCAAAGTCCGATTTACAAATAACCCTCTGGTCCGACCCGGACGCAATGCTCACTGCTCTGCTTACCAATGCCCTCAAAAAAGCAGTAATCAGTCAATTAACCAGTCAATCCAGTCCCAGTGATCCGTCTAATTTTGACTCGGATTTAATGGAAGGATTCATGAAGCTGCAAGACCAGGCCTGGAAATTCATAGAGTCAGACATGAAACAGGGTCAGGGATTTGATCTGGCGGTGAAGAATTTTCTGGTGCGCCACCTCAACCATAAATCATCGGATATTGATGAGATAAAAAACCAAATGATGAATGCCTACCGGCGATTTAAACAGAAGGTAGAGTCTTCTTATCCCGGTGCGAAGTTTTCCCGCGAGGATATTAAAACGGTTTGGGCCGATGCTTACGGAGAAGAGGGAGATAAGGCCAAAGGTTACTATTTGAGAGAGCTGGGGTTACGTGGTAACAAGCCTGCAGCCAGTGCGCTGGTGAAAAGCAGGGTGCTTGGCACTCTCGGTGGTGTTTATTCTGATACGTTCCTTTCGCCGGTCATTAATAAGGATCTTTTCAAGGGTATTGATTTCTCTGACGTCAGCATTACCGATTGGAGCAGGGTAATGACGGTACAGGTACAGCTTGTCATCCAACAGCTTGGCAAAGCATTCCTTCCTGATGACCAAGACCCTGCCATTGAACAAAGGGTTGCAGACGATCTTGCCTGGTTCGGTAAAAAATACCCCCGGTTAAAGAATGACATCGAGCAGCGTTTGGCGAGTGCTGATCCCTCGCAACTGTTTGAACCTCTGGGAGAAGTTAAAATTATTCCCGGTACGATCGACCTGCCACTAAAAAACATGCAAAGTCGTTTTTTTTCAGTATCACAGGGCGACCCGACCATGAAGGCGGTCGAAAACAGCCTCTTATTAAAATACCAGACGATTGATCAATATAAATTGCCAAGCGTAACAGATTGGAAATCTATCCAGGATACAAAAACGTTTTTCACCAAAGCAGGAATTGATACCCCGAAATTGGCTTATTATCGACTCGGTGGTGTATGGAAATTTTCGGAAGGCTACCAATTACTGAATGGTGATGACGCGTTGTCAGCAAGCAATAGTGCAGTAGATTGGACTGAAAGCCATAGAGCTTTACTTGATTATCTTCTATTGCCTTCCGGGACACGTTATACCATTTCCAGCGAAACAGAAGCTTTCTGGTATCACGAAAACGACATCACAAACTATATTAAGACGGATCCGCAGAGCACAAGCCAATACAGCCAACAACTGATTATCCAGCTGGATCCTGCTGATAATAACCCGATCAGCAGGGCGTGCCGTTACCTGTTTCGCAAATATAAAAATCACCAGCAAACTTATAACTCAATCCGTTGGCTGGTCATTGATAATGATGATTGGTTAGATGGAGAGACAGGCGCAAAGGTCAACAAGGTCGATATTGGCAGGTTTCTGGACAGTGAAAGCCGAATTCATGTGGTAGGCCTGGGTAACTCCGGGAGCGGGAAATTTACCCTGAGCGGTCAAACCGCGTCGGAACTATCAAAAAAAATCAATGAATTGACCGGTGATACCCCGGTTAAAACCATTAACCTGATTGGCTCAGGCATTGACGACAATGGTCTTGTCAGTCAGTACCTGAAAGAAACCCTGGGAGCAACAAAAACCTCAGCAGTGACTGCCCGTGACGGTCTTTTAAGAGTCGATATCTGGGGTCGCCTGTGGGTTGGCCTGCTCTCTGACTCGGGTCTGGCGACCTGGTCACTGGCCGACAGCTCTGACAAGCTGAAAGCCTTTCGCATAAGTAACGGTGAAATCAAAGTCGAACGCTTGTCCGCAAAAGACACATTGGCTGAAGGTGCCATCAGACTCCGCCAGCTGCCCTCTGTTTTGTCAGAGAACAGCGGGTTGCTGGGGCCAAGCAATCCTGATGATCTGGTGCCGACCCTGACCATGTTCAAGCACAGTCTGGAGCCGCATCTGCTGGGTGTTCTCGAGCCGAATGATTTAGCAGAGCTGGAGAGGATAATCACAAAATTTGACCAACAGCGTCAGGACGGAACGGTTCTTGGAAAATACATGCTTGTCTATCGGATGCAGAAAAAACTGCCCAGAATTCTTCCTGGTGGCGCTGCGATCTCTCACCTGGCCGCGACAATAAACCAGTACCTGCTGGATGCTTTGGTCGAGGTACCTGAAAAGCTTAACTTTATCTGGATTGGTCGTCTCAACGAAGGTGTTAAAGCCCATCTCAAGGTCTGGGCCAAGATGGTTTCTTCCTGGCCGCTAACGCTCTGGTACGACCCGCAAGCGTTGCTGGCGCCGGTGCTTGCCCGGGAAATACGTAACGCTGTTGCCGCTGAGAAAATACCCGAAGCATTTCTGGCAGAAGCAAGTAGCAAACATGAATTTTTGGCACGTATTTTTCAGCTACAAGATCTGGCCTACAGCACTATAAAAAATGGCATTGCCCGGGGCAAAACCTTCGACGACATGGCAAAGGTATTTTTAGTCAAACACTTGGGTATGGATCGAGGAGAATTAGCACAAATACAAAGACAAAGCCTGAAGGAATTCACGGATTTTGCCAATGAACTGACCAGGCTTCGGGGCAACCCCGGATCCGGGGGATTCACACTGGCCGATATCAACCAGCTCTGGCAGGCAGGCAATGAAGCCAGCCTGAAAAAGTGGTACGAGAAAGAGCTTGGGCTGAGGGCGCTTTTAGCAGCAGCATCGGACCTGATAAGAGTAGATCTGCTTATTAAAGATAAGAGTGAGGGAGGTGTCTATTTGGATGTCGACTCGCTACCTCCTTATAATCAAAATTTGTTTAAACACATTAACCCTCCGGAAAATCTTTTAATTGAAGGCCAGCTGAATAATTTAATTAACCATTTGATTATGGAGTATTTAAGTGAGCCAGGGCCGGAACAACTTTTTCCTAAAAGGAATCCTGATCCAGAAGTACAGGAGAAATATAATCAACTAAAGGAAAAGTACCCTGGTTTTACCAAGGCTGTTCAAGAGGCCATAGCCAATCATAAAAACAAAAAAGAGCCTCTTTTCGTTTTTCCAGAATCGATCAGGGCTATTCCTGGCTCAGCAGAAATAACCTTAGTCTTTGCAAAAGTGGTCGAGCCCAGAAATAGTTTAATTATTGCGCCACGGGACAGCCAGGTTCTCAAGACAGTTAAGCAAGAAATGATAAAACGGCATCAGTTGATTGAACGTTTAAACATAGACAATCCATCAAAACTTTATAGTTCCGATCCCGATGAAATCAAGGCATCAGTTATCAATGAATTGGGAATCAGTCGAACAGCCGCCGGTTTTTTTATTTCATATCGGACTGATGGAATACTGCATGGATCCGGCTCGACGTTGCAGCTATCAGGGCCAAGTGTGTTTCGTGATGTCATGAAGCAATATTTCGATGCTTATTTTTCAGGAGAGGAAATTCTTGATTACGAACAAAAGTCCTATTTCACACAAATTAATCCATTAGCAAAGATTGATATAGTCAGTTTGGAAACGGATGAAGAGGCCAGTAGCTGGGTCGCCACTGCTGATAAAACCGTGCGTTATGCCCTGACCGATGAGGCAGACAGCCAGTATGGAAACCAGATTATTCTTCAGCTGGGTAACAGCGACAATGAAGCCAAAGCCAGCCTTTACCTGAAGAAAAAATACCAGCCCTATTTCAGCTGGCATATACGACTGGAGCCGGATGGAACCCTGATTAATCCGGGAACAGGCCGTAACATTGAGCTCAGGATATTGCGAGCCGGTTTCATTAAAGACGACACACGTATTATTGTTGTTGGTCATGGTAGTGAGGGTAGCAAGGCTGGCTTGGGCCTGTTTGGCAAACAGGCGGATTCCAAAGAGTTTCTCCTGGGCGGGAAGACGGTTAGCCAATTGGCCGATGTGCTCAAGCGCATAACCGGTGGGCAATATGTCAACACCATCAGTTTGGTTGGCTGTGGCGCTGCTGCCAGCGGGGAGCGTTACCCTGTGGAAGAGTTCGCCAGGAGACTGTTTGGTAAAATACGGACAAAACGAATCACTGCCCGCAATGCCCTGGTGGCGGTGGATATGCTTGGGCGTAAATGGACCGGCTCCTTACCCACCGGCGGCGCTGTCCTCTGGTCACAGTCAGACCATCGCGTCAAGCTGGTGCTTGAGAAAGACGAACAGGGGCGGTTAATGACCCGCCAGCTACCGGTTGAAAAAGGGCTGGTGAAAAAACTCCGGAATTTGCCCGCTTTGCCCCTCGGCAGGAATTATGCCTATCTGGGCAAGAATGACCGTCATTTCGATCAGGCCAGACGCTTACTGCTTGATACGATTATCGAAAACAATGGCAGGCAGAAACTCTCCAGGCAGAAACTCTCCGACCTGGTTGAGCATTACAACTTTCGGCTGCAACAAGTCACCCGTGACAGGTTTTCCCTTTACCGGTTGATGCCATTGCCGGTTGCCGATGCCGAACTGCCTTTTGCGCAGGCCGGGGCACAAAGAGAGCTTCAGCCAAGAGAGCTTCAGCCAAGAGAGCTTCAGCCAAGAGAGCTTCACTTAAGCGCCTTTGTCCGCGCAGATTCAGTCGGTGATCCGTTTTCGGGGGTTGGCTTGCTGGCCTATGGTAACCCTTTTGCCCAGGAGAATTTTTTTCGGACCCAGCAGGCGGGGTATCGACTGGCCCGGCAAGTCGCAAGCCCACCATCCAACGCTATGGCAACATTGTTTACCCGCCTGCTGCTTGGGTCTTTACAGGACATTGTCGCACCCGGTGGCCATGACATAGATCCGTTCCGGGTCTCCAGCCCTGATCTGCTGGTTTCGGTATTGGGAAAAGATGACCTGTTTGCTCTTTATGCTCACAAGTTACGAAATGACTTTTACGAATTGGCCCAGCAGTACGTCAAGACTTTGAGAGAGTTATCGGGTGACTTTCTGGCCGACAAACTGGTGGCAAAAAAAGTGCCGGGACTGAACGCCAGAAAAAAACAGTTTCAAAACACCCTTTTGCTTGGGGTTAAAAAAAGGCTGAAGCGCCAACCGGATGGTAAGGTCAGTTTCACTGATCCTGTGTCTCTGTCAAATAGAGAGTCTTTTGATGGCGACAAACCCGGCAAATACCTGCCTGTTGTCGCCAACCCTTCGGGCGAAACTTATGTTCTGGTGAGCGTGCCAGAGTTCAACAGCGGGGTTTTTCCGGACAGTCTGCGCAATATCCTGTTTATGCTCCAGTCCTCAGGCCCGCTGGGGAAGCGTGATGCCCAGACGCTGATCAAGACCATTGAGTCAGCCTATTCCCATCGCTCACTCTCCCCGCCAGAACAGCAGCTCGATGAAAAAATAGCCCGACTGCCGCTGGCCGATGTGGTCACACTGGCCAATGAAATTGATCACTTCGACACCGGGCACAGGGCGGCCCAAAGCCTGATGCCAAAACTCTTGTCGCGTCTGGTAGCCAGCGTAGTCACCACGCTGAAAAACGGTGACAAACCCAGTCGCCAGCAGAAGCTCCTGATCGCGGAGTTGTCCAGCCGACTTCCCGACGACAACAGCGGCTTCAGGGTTCCGCTTAAGGAAAACCCTGAACACCGGGCTTATCTGGACCCGTCCCTGCCTTACGACGAAGATCACTATTCTTCCTCACAGACCGTTCTGGGGGCTCGTTCGCCCTTTTCTATCTCTGCCATTGATCATAATGCTTATCGCTCCCAGCTGCGTGAGCTGGCGCAATTGGATGAGCCACCAAAAGGACTGGAGGATGTGATTGGCTATTTCAATAAACCGAATGAATTCATCGATAGTCTTTTGCTCTGGCGCAAATGGCAGAAAGATAATGGTTTGGAGACGATCAGTCCGCTCGTTGATATCCGGCTGGAATCAGACCGCCTGACCTGGGACAGTCGGATGATTATCTGGCAGCGGGAAAAAGATGAGCCTGTTATGATTCGGGTCGGGCTTGCTGATGTACGACCAGGTTTGTCTAACACCCGCCTTGCCCGGGTACTGACTCAATCCTACGGATTGGCTCTGCTCCTGCAACTGCAAGCAAAGCAGGTACCCCTCTCTGTTATCGTCAGGGCTATGGAAATATGGGAAACGGATTACCCTCTTTTTCTGGTTGGCCGTTACGGTTATGACAATGGTCTGAAACTGCGGCGACTGCCCAATGACAGTGATCCGGTTTATCAGCTGCTGGTCACTCACAGTAACGATCATGATCTTAAGTTTGCCCGGGGCACTGTGGATGATTTCCATTTGGCATTGGAGGGATTGTTCAGGGAAGAGCGTCTTGCCCATTCGGTCAGAACCGTTATTAATCACCTCGAAAAAAACCCGGAGACCTCTGTCGATACTTTTGTGCAGGGTCTGGTGGATATACACACAGATTATTGGAAAAAGATGCAGGTTTCGCACCTGCGTTCTGCACTGGAGTTGCAGAAAGCGGACTACCGGATGCTGGAAAAACGCATAACCAGCTCCGGTTTACCCCCTAAAGACAGGGACAAGTTGTTGTCAGGTCTGGGTGCTATGCAAAAGCTGCCAGACAAAATTCCGTACGCTGGCAAAACGTTTTCTTCTTTCATGGACGTCTATGGTCGTAAAATCAAGCCGGACAGCCCCGGATTTATTTCAGAAATCCTACCAGATACCTATGGTGGTAAAGGTTCGCAGCCGAAGATCGCGATCTTGTTCTCTGGTCAATTTATCAAATATGTTCAGGTAAACGATATTCCTTTAAAACAGCTGTTTTTATTGCGGAATGAAGTTATCGGAGTTCTTCAAATGCTTAAAGAAACCTCTAAATTCGAGGGTTTTTCCAATGCATTGAATGAAGGACGGAGCCAAGTCTTTGGAGATCTCCAGGCTCTGGTGAATCAGGGTGTTATAGATGCTTCTGCCGGTAAAAACTTTGACCAGGTCAAAATACCTGGCTCTGTCCGGCTATTACTGGTGCCCATTCCCCCCGGTTCATCCGGCACACTGCCGCCTGAGCCGGTTCTGGTGGGTAATGCCGGTAGTGTCCTGAAATTTGATCCAACCCGTTACTCCATCGCAGGTAAAACGGCTGTTGAAACACATTACATTATGGCAAGCCTGATCAGTCAGTTTGTTGTTGCATCGTATAAGTTAAAAAAAACCGGCGGCGACTTAAAGAATTACTTGCACATCAAAAAACAAATCCTGCGTGAGCTTGAACCTTCTGTTTCAGAGATTGAGGGAAAAATAAATGTCCCAAGAATACAAAATCCCAGGCGAATCGGCATTGAGATGGAAGTGCACTATACAGAGGTAGACGGCCATGCTCCAATTAAGTTTGCAAAATCAGCCGGGATTCCTGCAGGTGCTGTTAACAATAACTACCCTTCACTGATGTTGACCACCGACACAACGACTGGTTGGAGCACTGAAAAGACAGTACTGGAAATCATTACCGGACCACAGCCCCTTTCATTTTATCGGGATAAGTCTTCAGGTTTTTATGATGCGATGGAAGCTCTAATAGACACCGTGAATAGCGCACCTGAAAATGATAAAGATGATTACACGATAAAAAATCTGGTTGATGATTACAATAGTGCATTATCAAAGGTGCGATTGGAAAAAAAATACCAGAAAGAGTTTCTTCACCATTTTGCCGTGAGGTTTCAACCAAATATTAAAGAGAAGAAGTTCTCACTGAAAACCTGGAATAAAAAAATGGGGACCTATTATCGAAGACCACAAATTAATATTTCAATTGACCTTCGTGCATTCGGAGATATAACGTCTGTCATACCTGATCTTATGGCACCGCTAAAAAATGATTTCTTAAGAAGGGTTTTTCAGCACTGTCAGTTCGGGGCCAACGAGATTTTGCAAAAGCTGAATCTGGAGCATTCTCCTTTATTAGCCTCAATGTTCACCCTGCATCTCTATAAACAGGTACTGGATAGCTCAACAGAAGAATTTTTTCGAGGCAAGCTCGGCAACACAGCGGGTGGTCCTGTCACTAAACTCGGTGGATTACCAAGATTTGCTACCGCTGACTTTATTATGTCAGTCATTTCCAGCCTGGATGCCGAGCGTCTTGATGCCGCCATCAAAGCTTACGGCCAAGGTTTTTTTTCGCTGATTGAGGAAACGGTCAATGAGCTGAACAAAAAGGGAGCGGAGGCGGAGGAGGCTGGCCGACACTGGCACGCGCCTGCAGAAAAACTAAAAGCCAGGTTAAACTCGCTGTTTGTGGATTTACTGGGTTATCGTATTAAACATGGGCGAATGCTGTTACATCATGGTTATTTGGAATATTTTCAACTTCCTCAAAGCGAAATAACATTTTTTCTTGATTCCATTGGCAAAGGTTCAAGAGTAACCATCGTCAGTCATGACAGTGGCGAGGATGGAATCCATTACTTCGCCGTCATTGAGGTCCGCAAACCCTGGGCCAAGCTCGCCAATATTGCTGTAGCCCCTCCCGACCCTGAAACGACTGCGTTTATAAAGTCAGTCCAGGATCCGGGTCTGCTGGGAACAGACCCGGACGTTGACCGGGTCTTCATTAAAAGAGCTCAATCCCTGCTCACCTCTGACACCGGAACCTGGCATTACCGGGACTGGGTAAAAGTGTCCATCCTCGACCGGCTGGTTCAACTTGACCGCGCAAAGCGGGAGCATGTGAACCGCTCCTTCGTCAGCCATCAGCGGGCAGCACCGGACGCAGCCGGGCAGGACGCACTGGGCCAGTTGCTACTGTTTACCCATCTTAAGGCAATGACCGACGGGCGATCAGAATCATCCTGGGACACCCTGGCGCAGTTGCAAAAAATAGTGTCCGTAGATTTTGACTTTCAGCGGGTGGCCGCTTACCAGCTCAATAATGACCTGCCATTGGCAACCATTGACAGCGACGCCCTGCTTGTTGCCCGCTGGCAACGGCTGGTAAAACTCAATCTGCCCGCCACTCTCTACAGACTTCTGGACTCCGGAGACGAAGATTTTATTAAAGCAGTGCTTGAGTCGGCAAAGATAGTTTCCGGGAACGGAATGTCACTGGGTCGCTTGTTTCGGGAAATGACCATCATCCTTGAACCCGAATGGCGCTCGTATCAGAGTCATCTGAATAACCATCCGCTGACCTTGACGGTGGGAATAAAGGACACTGCTTCTGATAGCCATACTGATAGCCATAAGGCTATCGCTATAGGAAAGCTGTTCGCAATAGCCCTTTTAAACCACCCCGAAGTGGTGGCACTCGGTCAGACTCAAAGGGAGTTGCGGGCGGTCTGGGGATTATCGGCAATCAGCACTGGCAGTAGCTATGGCCTGACCACAGAACTGGTACCGGTCGCTTTGCCAAAGCAGAAAGCCCCCTTGTATACACAGTTTTTGAATGGCATCGGCAGCATCAATTATAACTGGCAATTGGCTTCCGGGTCGGTCACAGATTTCGCCCGGGTTCTGTACTGGTTGTCTGCCCAGCATGATCAGGGCAGGCTGAAAGAGGCTTTTGAACGGGTTCGGAACTACCACCGTCAGCACCCCAAAGTATCTCTGGACACTTTTACCACGGCTCTGGTGCAAACACACAGGAATCTGCCTGATGAATGGGCGGGTCTGGTTCTGCGTCAGGCTATCGGGAAAGAGGGATGCACTTATCTGCAACAGGCTCTTATAGAGAAGAATGTGTCATTAACTGCCGGGCTCAATACGATGATATGGGTCGGGGCTATTGACTCGTTTTATGATGACCGTGATTCGTTCGATGGCACTACTGCATTCAAGATTGACCGCCACATATCGGTAAAACTGAGCCGTGCTTACTTTCGTTATGGTGGCACAGAGTATCTTTTATTAGTCGATGGTCTTCAGGAGTTCCTGGCAACGCCTCTGGGCAAGGATTACCTGAAGAGAATCAGGAACGATCCCGCAGCCTCATCTCAAGATCAGACCCTGAAAGTTGATGCCCCGAAAGCCGTTGCCGGAAAACAGCAAATCGTCGTTTGGTTATCACATACTGGTAAGAAAGTGGTGATTAACCCCGATGCCACCGCCAGTCAAAAAAACCGTTTGTCCAGCTTGATTCCAGTGTTTACTGCCCTGGTTAAATCCGGCTATGAACTGAACGGTGGCCGTCAGCTTGCCCCTTCAGATGTTGAAGATATTGAAAGAAAGGTTCGCCAGCAAATGGGACTGGCACCCCTGGTTCAGCTTGCCGACACCGGGAATCTGAATCTGAAAGAGGACACCGCATCTGGCCGGATCGTCCTTGAAAAAATCTACACCATTGACCAACCTGCCATACCGGAAAGCCTGCTGGCCAGAAGCCCGACAGTCGTCAATGACTCACCTTTATTCACCCTTCAATGGCGGGGTGCCGACAGTCAGCCAGGTCTGCAATTGATAACAGCCCCGCTCTCCCTGGATGAGCTGAGCAGGCACCGGCCTTTGCTGGATGCCGCTTTTCAGGCACTGGATAAAACGATCGCGACCCTGTCTGGCCCGGTTAAAAACCGGGATTTGGTCTGGCGCTTTCACGAGCAGCTTGCCAACACGGAGCCAGTAAAAAAAGACAACGCACTGGGCCGGTTAATCTTTGAAAAAATAACTTACACGGTCCACAGACCCACCGGATCGCACACCCTGATGTATCAAAGCCCGATAAAAATCGGTGGTACACCTTTGACCACCCTGAAATGGCTTGGTTCCGGACTCTACCCTGGCTTGCAACTGGTAACGCCGCCCCTTTCCCTGAGTCACCAGACCACCAACAGGGATGCGTTGGAAGCCACTTTTTACGCAGTGGACAAAATTATCTCGACGCGGCCTCAACCGCTCAGTGACCGATTCTTTCACTCAAAATTTGACGGGTATTTCAGGCACCGGCTGCCTCCTTATGTTGATGAACCGAAGACCATCTGGCAGTCAAAAAACACCGGCAAGGCAGATACCGGAATCATCCTGAGGTTTTCCTCCGGGAACCTGGATGGGCCCCTGGCTCCTGTTCTGTTTGCTGTCACTGACGGTCCTGAGAGAGAGCGGCTGCTGGCCAGTCTGCAGGCCGCCACCCGGTTCGTGAACACTGTTGCCCCGGCTTCCGGCAACGAGGCAACCCATGCCCAGTTAAGGTCGCTGTTTACCCTGTTGTTGTTCCGACTGTCGAGGGACGACCTGCCCGGGCAAGCCCTGTTTCCGGGGGTAAGGCTGGCAGACTATATCCACACCTACCTTTCCGATGGTGCCGTGACCACACTCAGTCACCACATCAACCGTGTTGGCCTGCAACCAGTCACTGACAATCTGGTCAATGAGCTTGCACAGCAGGCAGCCGGTAACCCGGACCCGCAAGCGGGTGACAGGATCAAGGACCTGCTGGGGACAGCCCTGGATTACCGCCTTGCCAACGGCGCCAGACTGCTGCCCGGCACACTGCCTGACACCTACTCGCTACCCCTGGCGGATGGCGGAAAATATCAGGAACTCTGGACCGGGCTGATGTCAGAGTACGGCACAACGCGACGGGTCTCCAAAGACGCCAATGGCCATTATCTGCTGGACGCAGCCCTGTCGCTCGAAAGCAGCAGTATGGAGCAGCTGTCTCAGTCCGATAAGTTGACGGGCGCTCTCAAACTGGCGTTAAAACCGAACTCACTGGGCCGTGATCAGGAGGTGACCCGTGCCTTTCTTGAAATGGCAATGTCCAGGATGGATACCGACTGGCCGTGGTTTTCGAGACGCTTCTCCTCATTACCGAAATTGCCGCGTCTCACCCTGGTGGCAGCACTGGGTGAACATCCTTGGAACCATCCGGAGGCCGATGTCAGGCGGCTGGCCCGTGCCTTTACCAAGATCCAGCTCGACGTTATCAATGAGCAGATTATTCAGGGTGATAACCCTGAGACACCGGCGATGTTTCGCATCAAGAGTCTGGAATCGCTCTCAGGCCAGAGCACGCTGACCACCGAAGATGGCAGCAAGGTCTATTTTCATGCGGGCTCTCTGTTGCCGGTAACCCACAAAAAGACCCCGTTACCCGATCTGGAACAGATACTGCTGAGCGGGTCACACAGTAGCCGGTTTCCCGGGTCGATTCTGGATACACGCCACAGCGGCAGACTGTACCGGCAAGCCCTGCAGGACAGCCAGCTGGCAGCCAACCGTTTCCGGGATGATGTCGAGCGGTTAATTAAAATTTTCAGTCTGGGACCGGAAAGCTATCGCCAGCGATTGCAACAGCCGCACCCGCTTGACCTGAGTGCGGGGAGGCCTGTCCACTGGCGGTTAAACCCCTATATTTTCCTGCAAGAGTCCAGCTTGCGGGTCACGGATACGGCGGTCATCATTGAGCTTGGAATGAAGCGTAACCCTTCGCTGACCCTCGAGTCCTTTGGCACAGTCGTCGACCGGTTCTATGCCCTGGGTCTGGCCAAGAGTGTCGAGGCGGTTGATGCCGCCCTGTTCCAGTCTGGCTGGCCAAAGGAGGCCGGGCAACTGGCGCGACTGGGCAACGCCATTGGTTTTGACGCTGCCCAACGATGGGTGTCCCTGCCTGCGCTGCTGAACCAGGCGAATACCCTTCATGACCTCCTGCCAGAGAACAACCGCGAGGTGATTGAAGGTCAGTCTGGCGCCATTGCTACATCCCAAGCCCCGGTAACCGATGCAGCCGGGTTTGCGCCATCGGCCTACCGGCTGGTTCACTCTGAAAGCGGGTTGCAGGTTGTCGTCATCAAGGACCCGGATGCGCCAGGCCAGAAACGCTGCCGACGCGGGGTCGGCGGGTGCGGAACCCGCCTGCTCCTGACGGGAAATCTGGCGGATCACCCTCTTTTGGACATTGACAGTACAGATATCAGTAACACCGATACCGGCAAACCCTATTACAAAGTCGAGTTCCTTACCTACCAAGGTGAGCTGCACAGGGTGCTTAGCCGTTCAGATAGCGATATCACAGCCACCCCTCTGGGCGCTGAAGTTTCCCTCCATGACAGTATCCACAATAGCGGTGGTTCCCGATCTGAGCGTGTGATTTCCGATGGCACATTGACCACAACGTCGGTGGCCGTCAAGCGTTCCGGTGGCGAGGTTTATCAGCTGCTTGCAAACGATGACGATCACTACCGCGCAATCCGCCTGCAAACCGACGACAGGCTGTTAGCCGCCTACGACAGCAGCGGGAAAACCTTGATCCCGGTGCTGGAAAAAAACGACGATGGTCAAACAGTTTATGGCTTGAAACTAAACAATGCCGCGTCAGATACAAACGGGCTGTACAAACTTAACCCAGCGGCACCGCTAGAGGAGCAACTGGCTGCCGCCCGCCGGGAAAACCACCGGCTGTCAACGGACAGTTCCGAGCTACGGACGCTGACGGGCACGGATGACAGGATAGCCGTGATCCTTACTGCCGACTATCGCCCCGGCCAGCCACTGGCGAACCAAGCCGAACGGCTGCTTTCAGAACTGAGAGTCTTTATTGCCAGCCCGGCAGGGCAGCGTCTGGTCAATGCCCTGGGGTTCCCCGACAGCTTTATCAAGCCTGCCGCTATGACTGAGCTGGACAGTAAACTGCTGCCCGGCATGAAGCCCCCCAACCCTCTGAGGCTGGTGATCAGGCTCGACAAACAGGCTCTCGCTGACCGGGTGCTACCTTATCGCCGCAAGGGCAGCGGGGACGTGAGCGGCAACAGGCTGGTAATGTTGCAGGTTGACCCTGCGGTGTTGGCCGGGCAACGCCACTCCACCAGTAATTACCTGGGGGCATTGGCCTCTGTCCTGAAGGATTTCTGTCGGGCAGCACTGGCCGGTACCGACCAGTCGGACTCACCAGCCATCGCCATGGCCTGGTTGCAGGGGAAAAAAGTCACCGGGGACCGGACGCTGCTGCAACTGGAAAATCAACTTCGCAAGCAGTTCGACCTGCTTACCGTTCAGGCCAGGGCCGCCGTCCCCGGCCCTGTTCAGGTGGTCACTGCGGCGGGCGGGATAACGACCGTGAAAACCGGCCAGCAGGTCCGCATTGTCTATAAAGCCATTGCCGAGCCCCTGTCTGGCTTTGACCAGCTGGTAGGGGATAGGGAAACCCGTCTGCTGTTTCAGCGGGTTCAGTATTTTTGTAACCAACGGGTTGACCGGTTACCCGACGCTGGTGGTTCAAGGCTGGGAAACCTCCGCTCACTGTTGACCCAGGTGGCCTGGAGTGGGCTGGTCAGCCAGGGTATGGTGATTTCGCAGCTGGCACTTCTGGCGGATCCGGCAGATGTGGTCACGGCTGTGCTCGACGCTGAGGAGCTGAAAGCACTGGCCGGAATCGACGATCTTGCCGGGCACCTTGAAGGGGTGCTGAGCGATGCCCTGAAAGAACGACGAGGCAGCACCCTCACGGCGACCAAACGACAGTCGTTGTTGACCTGGTTAAGTCGTGCAGAGACGTTACTGGCGGACGCAAAAGCGGTGCGCGATAAATGGGTCGGCCCCGGACAGCTCCCCCTTGGTAAAGATTCCAACGGCAATGTGCCGATCACCGCCGGTAGCCGGAAAACCCTTGCCCTGATAACCAGCACCGAGCGGCAACCGGTCACCCAGTTGGGTAACCAGCATCTTATTACCATTGCAAGCCAGAACGGCGCCCTGACCGCGTCGGCAGGGGATAAGCTAACCGGCTTGCTGGCACTGTTAAGACAGCAGCCGCCTGCCGGGGCGGCACTGCAGGCCGAGCTTCAGCATACCTCTGTCTCCGACCCGGACTATTACCGGGACGCGATCAAGCGCACCCTGTCACCGCTGTCCCCGCAGCAGGCTAACCATCTGGACGACACCCTTATTGAGTTGTTCAAAAAGCCATCCCTGACCGGCGCTGAGCCGCTGCTGGCGGAGTATTTTTTTCACCGGCGACTCAAGGGTCTGGAAACCACAGACCAGGCCAGGTTGCGGACCAATGCCCTGAGGGCCAATAAATGGTTTGATCTCCTGCAAAAAAATCAGCCATTGCCGCCAGGCCCCGGCAGGAAAGCCCCGACTTTCGTCACCGATACCGGGCTGGGCCGTCACCAGGCCCAGGTTCAGACCACGAACGGGCAAAAGACCTTCACGCTGGGTCGCCGGGATGATCTGGCTTTTTCCGACCGGGGTCCCGGCTACGCCCTGATCCGTAGCAAAGGTGACCGTAAGCGGATCTTTCGCGTTGAGCTTCCCGATGGCTGGCCAGACCATCGTTTGCAGATCAGTCTGGTTGCCCATCTGGAACCCTATCGCAAGCTGCAACGCGAGGGCAGTATCGGCAGTTACCAGTTACAGAACGACATTCAGCTCATTGCCCGGGGGATGGCTGAGTCACGTTTGTCGAACCTTCTTCAGGGGCTGGTGCAACCCGTCAGGGACGCGGGCATTGCCGATGATAGCCCGTTTAAAATAAGAATCATCCCCAAGCCTCTCTGGCCCCTGGTGGACAGTCGTGTCGAGGTGAGTGGGACAGGCAGCAGCATTGTCTTTTTAAAGCTGGGCACGAAGGACAGGAACAAGCCGTTTATTTTCCGGGAAACCCTGGCGAGCCTGGTTGGCGCCAGTTTGTTGAAGGTTCTTGAGGGCGGTGGTGGTGGGTCAACAGCCTTGAGCCGGTTGACAGCATTGCGCCAGCAGGTGCGGCAGCAGTTCGGGATCAATACCGGGACAGTGCCTGACGGTGAGTCACGATCCCTGGGGCTAACCCGTCAGTATGCACTGACCCCGGTGGCTGACAATCCCTCAGACACAAGCCTCTATCGGCAACTGGTCGAAGGCTATCATAACCTGCTGTTAGCTGAAGGTGATACTGAGGCCGATTACCGCCGGGCACTGACGTATTTAGAGCTTCATGATAGTGCCAGGGTTCAGGCGATAAAAGAGGCAATAAAAGAGGCAATAAAGGACAGCCTTGCTAAAGGGGAAATTAAAGCCAGCGTCAGTGAGCGCACTCTTTTCAACAAGGTCGTCAATGATAAACAATCCTCAGCTCCCCTGATCCCAGATGCCGATTTTGATAATACCATCGCCCCTTATATTCCCCCGCCCCCCGACTCTGAGCTGATCAACGCGGATTACCGGGCCTTCTGGAGTGCCGGTTCCGGCATGGAATCCCTGCTTAACGCCAGGCTGCTGGGGTTAAGTCGGGTGGCGGCAAAAAACTTTTTCGGGCCAAAAGTCGTTACCAGCGCTTACCTGAAGTCACTGCTGGTTCATTTTATCTACTGGAAGATGGATCAGGTCCTGGGTAGCAACGGCCAGCCAGCCAGCCAGATACACCTGGGAGTTACCGATGCCGTAACGGCCATACTGCCTGACAGCGACATCAATGAAATCGCAAACCTTAAGAATTCGAGGACACCCACAGTTACTGCATTGGAAAAAGCCTGCACTTTTGTTGCCCAGGGACTGGGCTGGGAGCGTTTTGACACTGGCCTGCTGGCCAATATGAAGCAAGATGTGGACACCGTATTCAAAGAGGCAGTAGAACTGCGGCAGCGCGTCGGAAGGCCATTCCAGTTGCCTGTTAATACGCAGGACGCCCAGATTAAAGAGCCAACGTCTGTGCAGGCTTTAGTGGGGCAGGGTACGATCATTGAAACCACCGCCAGCAGCCCCCGTCATATGGTTATGGCAGACGGTAAAAGGCGTTACCTGAAAATAACCCCGTCGGGCCCGGGCAATCCTTTCCCGCTCATGTCACCCCAGTCACAAGATGCTCTGAAGACTCTGTTACGGCGGCCCCTTAATCCGGGTAAAAGTGCTTCGGGCACCGAGGCTTACCTGACACAGCTGGCACGCCATTATGAGACTTTCAGTGAACTGAAGGACATTGACATGACAGGCCAGGTCAATGCCGCTATTGACAAGATGGACGATGCCAGCCGCCAGCAGTTTACAGAGGGTTTCCGGCAATATGCCCAGCAGTCAGCCATCCCGGCAGGTCTGGCCGAAACCATCGCCGGGAAGTTACTGGTGGCAGAGGTCAGCGCCCTGGGTTCCCTGCCTGAAAATATTTCTACCGGGCTTTATCAGCGGCTTAACGGACTGCTGAACCTGACCGGGAAAAAGGCATTTTCGCTGACCTCTGGCGACCTGACGATCAGGGTGCTGACCGACCCCTCAATGACCGCCGATGCCTCCTACCTGATGCCTGCCCAGCGCACACTGGTGCTGGGCAATGGCGACGCTGACAGTCCGCTGACCGCCGCGGCAGCACTGGCTTTGGTGCAAGCCGCCCAAGCACAGAAACCAGAGGATAAGACAAAAACATTCCTGGCCCTGCAACAGAAGCGGATCAGGCTACCCGAGGGCATAGGCAGCCTGTCCCCAGAATTGCTGGTCAGTGAGTTCACGGTCAAGGAAGGCAAGCTGACGCTCTCCGGCTTGCTGGAACGCCTGACTAGCTTTATCGGAATGGCGGACAGGCTGAAGCGGGAAAGTTCCTCCGAAGCCCGCACTCTGGCCAGAGATATTCGCCAGAATGTGGCCGACAGCATTGCCGCACTCAGAAGTGATATCGATTTTGGCCAGATGGCTGACATGGTTGATATGTCCGACCGTCATTTCCGGGAGGCCCTGCAAAAACTGGACAAGGCAGGTTTGCCAGCCGGTCAGGCAACAAGGCTGCCCGATGCAGACTGCGTTCTGTGCGACGGCTCCGAACCGGTCAAGACCCTGATGACCCTGATGGAGCGGGTCAGCAGTCATCTGGATGCCATTGAGGCCAGTGATCGCTTCATCAATATCAGGCAGGCTGCCGGTGACAAGGGGTTGCTGGCAGACGCCTTCCTGCTGCTGGAACAGGGACGTTTTGCGGCGGTTACCACCGAGGACATTCTCGACAATCCGGGGTTCCGAAGGAATCTTCTTGATCTGTTACGGCAAGCGCTGGCGGAACGGCAGGGACTGACGCCAGAGCAAGTCATTGACCGAATGGTCATTTTGCTCAATGACTCGGGCTACAGCGCCGACGACACCCGCTATGTCAAGGAACAACTGCTTGCAAGCCCGGAATTCATGGAGCGGCTCCAGCCCCAAAACCAGCCCCGAAAAGGCCATACCGGCGGGGATGGCCCTGAGCCCGGTGGCCCGGGTGACGCCAGGCCAGGAGGCGGGTCGAAACGATGGCAAGGGAAATTCATGCGCACGTTGGACAGGCTGGATCGGAGCAAGAAATTCACCCGAGCCAGGGTGGGTTTCGGCACAGGGAATGCCATCGCTGGCTTAGCCATGTCCACGATGACGCTGATCAACCTGGAAAAATACGGGTACGCGATGCCTGATGAAGCCAGGGATATGGCCTATGCAGGGGCGAGCCTGGACATAATCGGCTCAACCTATGGCATTGCCATGGGCGGCAACTGGTTGCTGAGCAAAACCCTTGTCAAGACGAAAAATCCGGCAGGGGCCCTTGGCGTTGCTTTAAAACTGGGCCCAAAAGCGTCGCGAATGGTCGCCAGGGCTTTACCGGTTATTGGCAATGTCGTTGCTATTGTCTCCGGTTTTCTTTCGCTGAACGGCAATGCCGAAAACGCCGAGGCGGCAAGCAGGGCTGGCAACCATAAACAGGCGACCATTTTTGCCGTAATGATGGGTCTGGATCTGGTTATGCTTGGCCTTGATGTGCTCAGTACGGCGCTGGACTTCCTGTGTCCACCACTGGGTCTTATTGTCGACCTGGTCAGTACACTGTTGGGTTTCGTGCAGACTGCCCTGGCGGCACTGATGCCGCCACCTAACGCCAGGCAGGATTTCGACGCTTTATTGGCGGGCGACGAATTCAAGAAATACGTTGACGGCAAGGCAGCTCAATTTGAGAAGGCGGGCTACAGGAAGTTTCAGCTCTTTCAGGACGCCAGCGATTTTCTTGATCAGGATAAGTATGAGGATAATCTCGAGTCATTGAGGATATCTATTAGCCGAATTCTGAATGGTAAAAGAGACAAGGGACTTGCTCTTGAAGATAAGCTCAACCTCAGGCGAGTGCTGAGAGGGACGTCTGAGCAGGACTATATGTATGGTGAGAAAGGTTACAAGATATTTTATGGTCTGGGTGGTAATGACACCCTGATCGCTGAGCAGGGGGAGCTCTATGGCGGACCAGACCATGACCGGTTGATCCTTAAGAAAGGTACAGCAGAAGGGGGCAGAGGCCACGATATTATCCGGATCGAAAAGTCAGGGAAGGCGTTTGGGGGCCCCGGTAATGACCGGATCTGGATCGACGGCTCAGGGACTGCCTATGGCGACGATGGTAATGACCTCCTCTATCTGCGATATCGCGGGATAGGCTTTGGCGGACCGGGTGATGACACTATTTTTAACGGCGCGCTACAGTCCGGCGGCGCCGATAATGACCGGCTTATAGATGGCCTTGGCGATATCGAACAGTATGGCGGTTCGGGAAACGACGTGCTGCAACCGGGTTTAGGCAAAGGGAACATTAGAGGGGGATATGGAAAAGATACCCTGGTTTTGCCGGAAGAGATCAGGTTTCCTTACTCCAGAATCAACAACTTCTCGCAAAAGGTCAGTGGTTACTATTACCTTCACAGGACAAAATCCCGCGCATTCTTCGAGGTTAACTTACCAGCAGGACGCTGGCTTAACCATTTTGCTGAATACCTGCAAGACTACAACCTTAAGCGCCTTGCGCCGGATGGCAAGGAAGCAGAAGGAACAACCCTTCTTAAACTCTTTGGCGTAACCGAGCGC
This sequence comes from Endozoicomonas sp. 4G, assembly GCF_023822025.1. Lineage (NCBI taxonomy): Bacteria > Pseudomonadati > Pseudomonadota > Gammaproteobacteria > Oceanospirillales > Endozoicomonadaceae > Endozoicomonas > Endozoicomonas sp. 4G. The sequence continues at coordinate 523,691 of NZ_CP082909.1, forward strand.
ACTTTCAGGTCCATCAAAGTCACAGCCAACCCCGACGGGGATCTGAACCCAAAGAAATTATACATTGCCCCGCTGTCAGAGATAAAAGCCGACTACCCGCGTGAACAGGATGACAAGGCACTGATATCTGAACATTTTCTGATGGGGTACGATGAAAAGCACACAGGCGTAAAACGGATTTCTGATCAGTACAGCAACCAGACCTTCTATTACGCTGGGACAATCATTTATAAATTCGCCAGCAACTGGAGAGGAGATACACAAAGTGGTCATGTCTATTTTTCGAATCAGGGCATCTACCTGAAATCAAACGAGGACGTGTATTACTTCAGCAAGCAGGGACTGATAGAGCGCAGCAAAAGAGACCAACCCAATGAGCCCACCGTATTTTACACAACCCTCTGTCAGCTGCTGGAAACCGGGGGGACAATTAGCGGCATTGAAAATGTGGTGGGTTCGAAGCAAGGTCTGATCGTGCGGGGAACTGCCGAGCCCAACAAAATTTATTTGAAGGGGGGTAAAAATGTAGCCCATACCCTGGGCGGGAATGATGTTGTCAGCACGGGTAATGGAATTAACCTGATCCACCTGGGGTCGGGTGATGACCAGGCATTTTTGGGTGAAGGCGCGAACAAGGTGTATGGAGGTTCTGGCAAGGATACCGTTTCTTACCTTCTCAGAAAAAACGGGGTCAGGCTGGATCTCACCCACCGGAACCCTTCGGATTCGTCGGCAGGACAGCATCTGGAACAGGTAGAGGTCATTCAGGGCTCCCCAAGCAATGACAGGATCCGTGGCGATCACAGCAATACCCTGTTCGTTATCACTAATGGCACCAACACCGTGGATGTCCGGGGCGGGAACGACACGGTGCTTGCCAACGGCGGAGAAACCTCTATCCGGTTGCGCAGCGGCTTTAACAGGGTGGTGCTGGGTGAGGGCTGGCACGAGGTCTATACGGGCACTCACTCGGACATCATCTTGCTGCGTCGTGGCAGCGATCTGGGCAATCACAAAATTCACGCTTATCAACACCAGAAGCCTGCAACAGGAAAATGGCCAGTCGTGGTCGTCCGTTGGGAAATAGCCGGTAACTCTTGTGAGCACCGTCAGAAGGCCAGTTTGACGTTCAATCCCTTTGACCAGAGCCTGAACCTGCTTTTTGACGCTCAAAAGCCTGATGAGCATGCGACATTTGTCTTTCATACCCCCGGCTTATCCGACTTCAACACAGTACAGGTCAATACTTGTATTTACTGGGACGACGTGGCAGGCAAACAACCTTTTCGGTCACTGACCGAGTCCCTGACAACCCTGAGGAACACTACCCTCGCGACTCATGTTAATTCAGGCAGCAGAACATGCCGGACCACAAGAGTAGTGGATGACTATGCCTTTACCCAAGAGGAGATGTTGGCATTTTTAAATCGCTACCCTGAAAAACCGGTAGGTCAATTCCCCCGGGATCAATGGCGTCAAAAGACTGAGCTGGAAAGCCTTGCCGATGAAGGAAAAACCCTCGGCGCCGGCCTGCACAGGATTGCCAGCCAGGAAAGCAATAATATCACGCTGGTGGTTGAGTTTGGTTTCGCTTCTTCCAGATGCAATCCAGGCAGTGGTATTTTACGGAAGCTGACGTTTAAGCTGAATCAACAGCAGGTGCTTACTGAAGGTTCTGGTATTTTGCGGAGGCTCTCTGTCGTGCCCCAGGGTCTTGGTTTGTTGGAGTTATGGCACACACTGACTTTAACATTGTTTGAAACCGGGGCAGACGGTCGCAGAAAACAACATGGCCGCCCTCAGGTGGTACCGGGATTCAGGAAGGCGCGCCAATATACCTCGTTGTCTAAATGGACTGAAATATTCCCCGGTCAGCCAATGGCTAAAACCCTGAACATGCTGGAGATGGATTATACCTTCAAGAGTCCTTTTATTCTCAAATGCAATGCCTCTCCCTCGTACAACAGCTCCGTGATTATGCCGACGGTTCACCTTGATCTGTCTTCAGACTCATACGCTGGCACCCCCATCATTATTGGCGGCCCGGGCAATGACCAGCTGACGGGTAACCCATCCACGGATAACGTGTTGCTGGGCATGGGAGGTGATGACCGGTTGCAGGATATGGGAGGCAACAACCTGTTCACTGTCGGCATAGGTAATACGACAGTGATTACCGGCGGAAAGGGACACAGCCAGCTGGTACACGACAAGTCTGCCGTCGTCTATGGTACCCGGCTCTTGCAGCAAAGCGCCAAAAGCCTGACCGCCAAGGTGACCATCTCGAACTATCAACTGGATGGCATGACCGTCAATGTGACAGAGGGAGTCATAAAGACCCGTTGGCGAAATACTGACTTAACAGGCAGTTGGCGCCATCACCAGACAGTATTCAATGCTATCGACAAGATTGCCGGGAGCCCGGGAAATGATATCTACGTTGGCAGTAATGGTACGGATATTTTCAGCACCGGGGGTGGCCGGGACCAAGTCAGCATGGGGGACGGAGACGACCGGGTCATCATTGACGCCCCCTGGCAGAAGGGTACCTCGCTGGACGGAGGTAGCGGCGCCAATACACTGGTTTTTGATTTGTCCGTCAGTCGTGATGTGACGGTCGACCTGAAGGATGGTTTAACGGTCGATCACTTTATCCTCGAAGACACCGGGAAGGGCAACATAAGATTTTCCGGTGATGATAAGGATAACGTTTATGTGTCCAGAGGCGCCCTGCGCAGTTTTAATGGCCGGGAAGGGGATGACTACCTGTTTGTTCTGAAGCTGCCCGACCATATCCATTTTAACGGTGGTCCGGGCAAAGACACACTGGACTTAAGCCAGGCAGCCCTTGCCCCGGAATTTGTCCGGCTCAAGCTGTTGGTGCAAAAAAACTCAGTGAGCCACTCCTGTCCTGTAAACGATACGCAACCCTGCTCACCAGATATAAACATCAAAAGTCGTTTGTTTTTTACGTTCAGGATGCCCGGATCGCAGGTCACCTATCAGACATGGGATTCCACGGTCAGAAATTTTGAGGTTTTCAATGGCCCGACCAGCGACGATATTTTCGAAATCCCGGCCCTCGCTGGCCTCACCGTCAATGGTAAAGCGGGTAATGATACTTTCATCATTTCCGCTGCCCACATCAGCGGCAACAGTTCAATCACCACCACTGTAGGGGGAACAGGATACAACAAACATTATGGCAGCGAGGACGCTGACCGGATGGTGGCGAACCTGGGACCTGACCTGCTTGCTGGTAACCTGGGCCCGGATACTTACGTCATCCACGCGCAGGCCAATGGCACCCAAATCATAGACCGGGACAACGGGAATAGCCTGATATTGCACGGGGTACAACCGGAAAAACTGGACTGGCGGCTGACTGAAAATTATGACCGCCTGGAAGTAAACAACGATGGACAAATATTTTTCAGCATCGATTTACGACACGTTCCCCGTTGTGTACGCGAAGATAGCAGTCTGGTTACCGGGCACTTTATCGACAGTCTGGAGCAGCATATCTGGCGGCTGACAATGGTTGATCCTCTCAGCAACGAAGCCAGTGTACTGACCGGCCAAAACCTTCGGAGTTACTATTACTCCAGACTGACTGTTGATAATCGGCTGGATGGCACTTACCAGCTTGGCACTTACCCGCTTCGCAATGTCACGGCACCGGTGCATGGCGGGCCAGGTGATGACGTGTTCTTCATCTCAGGTACGGTCAAGCCGGAGGCCGGGCTGTTTGGGGGGGCGGGAAATGATATTTTCTACCTCAAAAGCAGTGGTGCCAGCGTATATCCCGGCTCCGGTAATAACCTTGTCAGACTGGAACTGGAAAATTCAGAGAAAGACGGCAAAGAAAATGGCACGGTGAAGCTGTTCTTTGCCCCCTCTTCGTTTAACCGGGTTCAGTTGAGTGGTGTCAGCCTTACCGATTTGCAGGCGGCAAGCTGGCGTTCGCTGGATCAGCGCAATGCCACCGACAGTGGTGACCAAGCTCCTTGTCCAGCCGGTTTGTCACGTCTGATGCCGCCTCCGGTCACTGGCGGCAGCTTTATCCTGGCGGCATGGATGCCGCTGGACAAGGGAACACAAGCCGGGAGCACACTGGTTCATTTTGCCAATGCTGACGGCTCTGATGCCATCAGCTTAAGTCTGAAATCGGGTGAGCTGGAGATCAGGCTAACGGAGGGTGTCAGGGTCTTTCATAGCAGGGTCAGGCCATTTTTTACCTCCCCTCGTCAGCACCTGGCCATGACAATAGATGACAGTGGGTTTCTAACCATCTACCGGGATGGCCAGGTTGCTCTGGAAACCGAGGCCTTCAAACCACGCAGAAAAATTCGGGCGCTGAACTGTTATGCCGTTGAGAAACTGGTCATCAGTCAGCATCTCCCATCGGCTGAAGGCATAAAAATGATGGCATCCGGTCTGGAATATCTGGTGAGGATAGGCCATTGGCGAGATCCTCACCTTATCTATGCCAATGATTGGCCAGACAGCCTGGAGCTGGATGACGGGATTCTGGATAACAAGCAATTCATCCGTCAACGGCTGAAATCTGGCTATTCACTTTTGCATGAAAAAATCCCCGGACATCAATACCTGATAGATGAAGAGAGCACCACTTACCAGTTTGCTGGCGATGACTTCTCTAACTCTGACCAATGGGTTCTGGCAAACGCCACAGGTACGGCTGACCAGCTCGAGGTTAATACCCATGACTGCCAGACATTGCACTATCAAAAAGCAGGCGGGGATCTTATCCTGACTGTCTCGCCGAATACTGGCCTGCTGAAAAACAGCGACAATAGCTCAGAGCCGATAAACGCTACCCAGAGCCTTCGGGTGCAGAATTTTTTCAGCAAGGAAGGCGAGACGATTGAGCGCCTGATCGTCAATAACCGGGTGCTCAGCATGGGCGAAGTGCTTGCGCAAGTGGACGCCCCCCAGTCAAATGGCAGTCGCTCATTGAATGAGAGCATCCCGGAGGATGCATTGGTCGCTCAGGGTGGAGGCAACGGCACCTTCTCCCTTCTAAACAGGATCATTCGCCGGGGGCGACGGCTGGTGAAATACCTGGGCAGTCTGGCCGGAGGTGAGAAAGACGACGTTGGATCGGGTGAAGCGGACAGTGAACAACCTGTGGTGGCAAGCCTGAATGACACAGAACTGAACCAAAACTACCAGCGACTGGTTCAGGAGATTAATGCCACGATGGGCAATCGTAGTGGTGAGAGTTCGTCGTATGTGCCGACGGGAAGTGGCGGAATAATTCAGAATCTGACGACGCCGGGGATATAAACGACGTAGGTTAATTAATAAAAAATTAAAAACCACTGTCGCTAAAAATTAATACATTCTGGGACGACCACGCTTTTTAGCCACGGGAGTCGGAAGCGTCCGCCAGCAGTCGCAATGGCTGCTCACAGACTTCCTGACGCACAACCTTGAGCATGGCAACCGTCTCGCTTTTTACTGGACTTGAGACGGTTGCTTTTAGCAGATTCTGGATGAATTAAGTAGAACTATTGTCCTTTGAAAACTCTAAAGTCGAGTAAGAGCTGTGATCAATACATATAGCCGACATTCACCACCCCAATCAGGAATAAATCGACTGGTACGTAGACCCTAAAATAAAAATGATTGTCGACTGGCTTTCCGTGATGCCTACCACATGCTTCTCCGTCCCGTCGATGACCCAAACATGAATGCCCTCAAAGCAGCTGAAAACCCATCTTCCTGTCGGATTCTGGCCGGGTTTCTTCTTCATGTCTGGAAACGTTCGACTCTGCTTTTTCAGTTCATAGCGGATTCTGTGCTGGATAGCAGCATAGACCATCAGACAAAGAGTCATGATCATTAATAGTGCTTCGATACGTTCCGGCTTTTTGAGATACAGTGAAGACACCAAAAAATCCGGACTTTTCAGGAAGCGAAAACCTCTTTCAACCTGTTGTTGTGATTTGTAGGTCTTCAACAATTCAGCAGTGTTCAGCCGGTCAGTATCGGTATCATTGGTAGCCAACACAAAGCACCCCAAAGAGGCTTGTGCATCCAGCCTTGTTTGCACCGTTACTGAACAGCAACCACTTATGTAATATTCCTGGTAATCGGGTTCTACCCCTTCAGCGGGGCGACCTCTGCCTTTATAGCAGGGTTTAGAGGTAATCTGAGGTTCTGCCTGACAGAGCTCTGATTGTTTCTGCCATTGTTTAAAGGCTTCCATGGCATCAGCTTTGCACCGGAATCCCTTTTTGCTGAGCTTTTCCAGCTTCTGAAATTCTTTGGTGGATTTTTTCCGCATACGCCTTGTGAGCGCTTTCTGTTCTGTCTCCTGGCTTTGCTTATTGCGAAACATGACCCAGCGTTGCTCCACATCCGCATAACCAGACGACACTTCCACAGCTTCGTAATGCTCAAAACCTTCGACCGCCTTCATGGCGCGTGACGGTGCACTTTGCACCAGTTCTTTGCTAGCCCCAATATTGAGAGGAACCCGGGATATGAACCACTGATCCTGCTGGTCAAGCTCCTTAACCGTTTCTGAGGTGTACAGAGCAGCATCACCGACGAAGTACCTGGATTCCAAAGCCGCTTTGAAACTTTTCAGATGTTCGGATACCACCAGTTTGAAGCTGGTCTTATCCGTTACATTGCCACTGGCAGCCTTCATAAACAGGGGGATGCCTGCTTTGTTTTCTGTCATCAGAAGCAATATGGCCTGATTTAAATCCGGACGATGATCACGACTGTAGCCTTTGCACAACCTAATGCAGTTGAGGTCTTCATCGTCCTCTTCGCTGTCGCTGTTATAACGTCCATCGACGTGTATGCTGGTGCCGTCGAGATTTAGGGCATCGCATGGGAGCTTGAGATGTTTTACGACCTTGATAGCCAGTTCAAAATAGACTTTACTGGCATTGAGTTCAAAGAGTTCATCCAGCGTCCTGCCCAGAACCTTGTCGTTTATATGCTCAGGCTTAATACCGGGCCTGATCAGTTTATCAAGAGGTTTATTGGCGAAGAACCGGGGAAACATATGCAGAGATTGTCCGGTAAAGCCCAGACCATTGATGATCATGGCAACGACAGACTCACCATGGGATATATGCCAGTCATCAGATACCTTGGGGGCTCTTTTATCGATATGTTCGGCAATTCCAAGCTCTTTGCACATTCCAGCCACTAAACCAAGGTGATCCATGACCTGACTGCGGTATTGAACGGGAGGCATAAGGGGGTTTCCTGATATTTGCTTATCTCATAAATAGCAGAATTCAGGAAAATGTCAGGTGAGGTGGTGAATGTCGGTTACAGATTATGTCAGATTTTTAGTAGCGGCAACGGCTGGTTGCTTACCTGTACAGCCTGGCCGTAAGTGAAAACGCCGGAAATATAAACGACGAAGGATAATTAATAAAAACTAAAATCCCTATCACTAAAAAAACACGACAATATAATTATATAAAACGAATAATAAGGCCACTGTCGTAATTCCGAACTACACTGCATGGTGGAATTTTTTCGTATCTAAAGCCCTGCAACCACACACCAGTGAAAAATCGAGTGTCGTAACCGAAACTGAGGCTGTCGCAAAACTCCGGTTCCCATGCTTTTAGGCTCTGTGGGTCCCGGCGTCGTAACGAGTGGTTAGAGTTTTACGACACCCTCAAACCATGTGGGGCAGTCCGTCAGGTGTTATCATGCCAAGTCCAAACATCAGAGTACCCGAGAATATTCATGTCAGTGTCGTCAGTCCCGTAGAGGGCTGGGAGTTCAGTGTTCTGGCAATATGGGCCAGGGTGAACCCGCAGCATACAGTCCACGTATGGGCTCCCGAACGTTTGATATATCAAAAAATTCTATATTCGCTGCTTTTTTCTGAAAGAAACAGAATAACTATTGAGAAAGATTATCCTGTTGATCTTGCTCAGTTGAGGGAGAGCATCTGGGCAAAAGTTGACAGTTTTATGGGTGAAGATGCTGCCATAGAAAGCCTGAATATAATGGCATCTGATTTTTCAAATAATGTAAAGGCGGCATTTAACATCCAAATAACCAGAGTCAACAATTTCTTATATGAAATTGAAAGTTCCATCAGCAATGCTGTAGTTCATAAAGACACGGGCTATTTTGAAACACTCAACAAGGATTTTATCAGGCACAGTTTAAGTCTTGCTAACCCTATAATAATCGAAAGATATATAGGACTGTCTCATGAATACGAACTTGGCGGGGTATATATTGATAAAGGAATAATGCCAAAGCTGAAGCGCAATCCCTTTCTAAAAAGGGGTGATTTGCTCGACCCGATATCGGGAACGGCAGTAGGTGAAGAGAGGAGAAAAGAGCTTGAAAGAGCTAAGGTACGCGCTGTTTTAGAGAAACTGTTTTCAGAAAAAATTATTCAAGACCCTGCTCCTTATTTTGAGGCATACGACAAAAACCTACCGATAGTACTGCTTAGTCAGATCAAAGGCATCGTAGATAACACCCCTATTGGTGACCTGTTCCATGCTCTGGAAGAGCACTCTCTATACGCAAGTAGCCACTATAAAATATTTTTAAATGCAAAAGTAAATTCTGAAGGAAATATTGTCGCCAGATCTCTTGCTGCTACAGTCCAGCCAATAATGGTAGCGGCTCGCCTGAGAAATCCAGTATTCAAAATGCTACTCGATGAAATGCGTTTTCTGCAAGGAATTGCGGGTAATTTAAGAAAATCATCGATAGACATAGAAGAACTCTTGCCTGGCGCAAAAGAAAGTATCGAAAAATTCTACAGAGAAAACAGAGTCACTATCTCCAGCGATAGGATTGATGAAGTTGTAAGAATGTTACCTGCTCTTTCAGATAATACCAGGGAGTTTGACTACCGCGTTATAAATCAATTAGGTTATGACGCTTTTCAAAGAATAATAAAATTGCAAATAAGTGGAAGGCCTTCAATCCATCTAACTGATAACCTGTTAGCGAACACCCCCTTTTATAACAGGAAATCTTATAACCATGACATGGACGATTTACATATAGAGCGTGAACGTAGATACGACAAATTAATAGTAATTGATGTTTGTAACAATAATGACGAAAAATCGAAATCGTTAACAAAGTCTTATGATATTTATAAAATGTACAAAACTGAAGAAGGCAGCGTTTTGTACGACGCTGTTGATGTTTCTAAAAAGGGAGGAAAAAGACTTATAATCTCAAAAGGAGCACCACCCAATAACATTGGCGAAGACACCAGAGTTATCATAACCGGAATGCTTGATTTCCCCGATATGCTGAGTCAAAGCTTCCCTTCCTACTCACGGGAAGTAGTGGCAGATCTATCATCGGTTATAAATAAGGCGATCCCCACGGATACCACCGTTCAAAGCATAACATTCTTTTTTGATAACTCTGCACAAAACATTCCGCCTTCCACGGGTAGATTGGATGCCAGCCATAGAGATTATGTTATACCTGAAGTTCTGAGGGAGTTGACCAGAGTACGCATCCGTGCAAATACGGCTGTTGGCGTCCGAGGTCCACTGTCAGCAGGGGTTCCTCAGCAAGATAGCCCGTCAACCTCTGCAGATGTACCCTTTCCTGAACTCAACCGTATTGTTTTTACCCTGACTAACGACAACATCGTTACATTCCGGGCCAGATTCGGGTTGGCTTCCCTGCCACCCCGAATTAAGTTTACCGGTATCAGACACAACGTTGGGCACACCAATACCAATACCAACACCAACACCGAACCCGAAGTTAGGCGTACGGATGCCGACCCCAAAAAGGATTTGATCAAAACCGTAGTCGAACATGAGTTTATCGAACCCAGACTCAAAGAGGATTTGATCAAAGTCGTAGTCAGAAGCAAGCCTGTTGATGAGACCACCAAAGAGAGTTTAATCGATACCATTGTCCACCATAAGTCTATCGATTCAAGGCTCAAAGTAGCTTTGGTCACAGCCATAGTGGGAGATAAGTTCGGCCATACCCCACTGGAAACAGATACTTCGGTCGAAGTCAGGCCTGCCTCGCAAGGTGAGGTTCGCGTACCCGTGATCGAAATAGACAGTTCGAGCGAAGCTGAGTCTGACTCTGACTCTGATAGTCCGGAAGGTGAAGCACACAGGCCCTTGATCGAAGTAGATAATTCGCAAGGTGAAGCACACAGGCCCTTGATCGAAGTAGATAATTCGCAGGGTCAAGCACGCAGGCCCTTGATCATATCAGATAGTTCGACCGAAACTGACCTCGACCCTCAAGATACCAGAAGAGATGCCAGCCAATACTCGTTATACGATGATTTTCAAAACGCGCTCTTACATGGATTAGTGGAGCAACCTCCGGCTCGAAGGGTTGCTTTCGTCAATCCGGACAGGACAGAAACTCTTCGTATGGAAGACACGCTCCGCCTGGCGCTGGTATCTTCCTCGTATAAGCAATGGCTTGCTCGCTATGCAAGTCTCTACCGGGGGCCTATCGAAGTCGGCATGCTTGAGTGGGAAATGAGACATTTCCAGACTGAAGAAGCAAAGCAAAGAGCCTTCGAAAATCTTAAAAGACGGGCACAGGAAAGGTTGTACGACATCTTCCCTCTAGATTATACAAAGGCAAAAGATGTCGCCACGCTTAACGGGCTATTCAAAAATGATTTTGAAAACATCAAGATTTTCAAAAACCTGCCTTCGTTGTCTTGTAGCAGGAAACGAAGATCAGCCAATAGCGCCAGATGTGAGACTCGACGTAAAGAGCTGGCGAATGCCCTCCGGTTACTTTCCGGCCCCGATACCCAACTCCATCTCAGAGATAACACCGATATCGCCCTGCTCGATACCTCCGACGAGGGGAAGCTCTGGTTGCAGGCGTTTTTCACCCGATTTCGTCGTCAGGAAGGCAAGGCCGCGTTAGCAGACACCCGAGGTGTGCACTCTGTCATTGCCCTGGACGACACATCGTTTACCCGCGCCCAAAATCGGATAAAGGCCGGGACCTTGAGTGAGCAGCCCCTGCTACTCAAGGCCACCCCCTCTGGCGGTTATGTGCTGCTTAAACCCGATGGCCGGGTTCAGTCAGCCATCGCCGGGGGTGACGGCAACCGCGTCACCCTCATCGGTCGGCCAGCCAGACTGATCACCCGTGCGTTAACGACACTGGTCACTGATTTCGCCCCGGGCGGCCGCATCGCCACCCTGACCGTCAGCAATCTTGCCAATAGCGATCAGCCCCACGGAATCATGGCCCTGAATGCCCTGAAAAGCTTCATGACCCAATCGCCTGCCAACGGCAAACCCCTGGTGGGCGAGCTGATTATCGAACCCAGGAGCGAAAGCATCCGTACCTTCAAGCAAATGGTAAAGGATGTCGAGCGTCTGATGCCGAAGGACCGTCCGGCGATAGACACTCTTGTGCTGCGCTCCCCGGTCAGCGGACAACCGGAATATCGGTTGTTTCCCGGCGAAACCACGGTGCTGATACCACCCTGGCCATCGGATTCAAAAGCCCTCCGGTATTTGCCACCCCGCGCGTCTGGTCGTCTTTCGGTGCCAGCGAAGCGCCAATCAGCGACAGAGGATGGTCTGTCCGTTGTCGCCAGTAAGCGGGGCGAATTCAGGCAGCGGCTGCTGGAGTTTGGCTCCGCCCTGAACGACATTAAAGCTCAGCACTCACTCCCCGACAGCATGGTCCCCCAACTGGATACCCTTCGTCAGGATAGCCGGGGCTGGCGTATGGACTTTGTGGAGCCTGACACCCTGGCGCGGAAGAACATTCGGTTTACGTCCGGAGCCCTTGGTCGCTTCAAGGGCTTTCTCCAGAGAGAGGGTCGCCAGGGGACATCAGTCAATGGGAAAAAAACCTCCACCGGCAGTATGGAAAGGCTCAGGTCTTTTATAGGCCTTTATGACCTGATGACAGGGATTGCCCCCATAGGACACCATTATAAAAATGCCTCGCCCGGGAATATGACGGACACCCAGCAGCAGATTTATATCGGGCGTCAGACGGTTTTTTATACGGCGATGGCATTACAAGGGATTGAGATGATTGATCTCGGTCGACGCGGGATCAAGGTGATCGCCCCAGCCGTCTTGCCATCACTTCCTGCCAGTAAGGCAGCGCCAAAGTTACCCGCAAATAGCGGACCCAAGTTACCCGGAGGACTGAAAAAAGCCACAGGAGCAGGTAAAAAAGCCGCTCGTTTTATACCCTTGGCGGGTTTCGGCGTGCAGGCTACCAGTCTCACCCTGACCGTGATCGAATATGAGACCGAAGAGGACCCGGAAGTCAAGGAACTACTGAAATCCAGAGTGATCTTTGAGTCGGTGGATGCGGCTGTCTCCATCATCTCAGATTTTGCCGGGCCATTAGGGTTCTTGATTGACGGGATCATGCACTTTGTCAGGAATATTTTTGATAGCCATTATCAAAGGAAGTTAAACAGGCTTATCTATAAAAAGTTACGGGAAGCCTCAGGTAAGGCGGCAGAGGTCTTTGATCAGATGCACGCTCAACTGGACCCCGGAAGTTTCCTGGCCGGCAATCAGACCCTCAATGCTTTGATCAGTGGGGATGACAAGAATCTCCTGACTCTGAACATCAAATCGATCAATCTGGTGAACCAAACCCTGACCTACGGTGGCGGCTTTTCATACCCGACAACCTTCGTCGCCTACAGCAATAACGACTGGGACTCGGACAGGTGCAAGAATGTGCCCTATGTAAAAAACGGTCCTCTCCATAAATGCGCCACCGAAGTCAACCGGATCGACTACTATGCTGTCCCCTTTAACCTGATCGACGACGCTCTGGCGACCTTATGTAAGAAGGAGTCACGTTTAACCGGGTACCAATGCGAAAACGGCGTGTTCCACAACCTTGAGCAGATGACCGATAAAACAATCATCTTAATGCCTTCCGTACCCGAGTGGAGGGTCAGGCTCCGCTACACGCCCTTTGCCTATGACGAGGAGAAGGACTTTCCGGGAAGTCCGCCAGACGGCAGTTCTCCCGGTGCACAGCTTCTGGATGCCGTTAGCGATAACAAGCTGAAACGGTTTTACCGGAAAAAAGTGGCAAGAAAACAGCTCACCAAGCATACGATAGGTGGCTCATCTACCATCTCCTATCTCTATAAATACCTTGGACAAATGTTCACCCATACGGACGGCCTGAAGTACCGTCAGTCAACCACCAGCCTGTATCTCGATAACAAGAATCACATCGTCGTCTTTCGTCAGATCTCTGCCCAATTATCCAGCCTGCTGAAATATGAACTGTACAGCCCTGAAGGGGCCGGCAACACCGTACTGATGTCTAACGGTGCTCACCACATCCGCATTCATCTCCATGGTCAGAAGACCTCTACCTGGGTACTGAACTACGACGGACAGCTCCCCTACACCTGTATTAGCGAGAGGGTCAATTGGAGTCAACGCTGTTCATCCGTGCTGAACCAGGCTAAAAAAACCTGGACGCTAACGCTGGGTGAGGCCCGTTTCCAGTTTCCTGCGCCGACGCCAGACGTCTCGTATAGAGTGATGGCCGAGGATGTCAACACACGGTTTGAGTGGCGGCCGGACCGCAAAGTGATTCACCGTTTGTACGACAATGGTGGACTGAATGACGGGTCCTCAAGAGCAACGAAACTAAAAGGAATCATGAACCATTACACTGGGGCCAGCCGGTTCCTGCCGCTGGAGCTAAAAGACTGCGACGCCTCAGCTCAGGTCCGTGCACGCTGTATGGCCGGAGCGCCAGAGCAGTGGCTGAGAATCTGGTCGGCGCCCGAAATACCGAGGCCGTGGCTGATGAACAGTGGCCGTGACCCATCACCCATGAGAGCTGATGAGCGGACCTCGTGGCTTGAGGAGAACCCGCTCTGGCGGCAACACAAACAGCGCTGTGACCAGCAGGTCAATGAGTATCTCAAGAAACCTTACCGCTGTTTCCCTGACAAGCTGGGACTGGCCGAGGCGGATTGGGCCCGGCTAGGCCAGGTCCGGATCTCGTTCGATACCCGTCACGGTAAGGAAATCCGGCACCTTGCCTCCAGACAACCCGTTCAGGGGAGCCCGGCTACTGGCTACTATTTTTTTGACGCCGTCAACGGTCAGGTGTTATTCCAGACCGCCGGGGCACTGAACCGGGAAATCAATCAGTTCCATGACCTTGACGCCAGCAAGTATGGCACCTTCTTTGGTAAAAGCGTATCAAAGGCAGTGCCGACCAATGATGATTCACAATTGCTGGTGTTTGTTGCCCCCTATTACTACCTGTTGACGGCCAGTTCATCCGGTCAGCTGTCTCATCGGGTGATTGCTGCAGAAACCCTGGATGGCCAGCTCAGCGCCCCTCCTTTGCCACCTGCAGCGGGATCCGGAACAACGACATCCGATCATAGACTAATTCCCATGCGGGTCGTTGATAACTACGACAAACGACGTATACTTCGAGCCGGTTTTTATGACGGTGACACCAAAACCCATATTGCTTTCCTGAACAGTTTGATGGATGGCGACGTGCCGGCAATTAAAAACGACGGAAGTCACTTGTGGACGATCAATGAGCGTGTCCAGAGGGCTCTGCGCGAGGAGCACCTGCCGGTCCACAAGGTGGTGTGGGACGGGACTGTTTACTACATTTTGTTCAGCAAGCTGTCCGGCAACCTGCATTACCTCAGCACCGACGTGAATCGACCTGGGGACATCCAGCGGCTGAACGCCGGTTTTCAGGTGATCCGCCCGGCAGGCGAGAAGCAAACGCTGGCACAGTCAAAGATGGCCGGCGACTCCATCTTTAGTGGTGTGCAGGCGCACTCCCGCAGCCTCCTGGCCGATACCAGCGATGGCTGTCGGCTCTGGATACCGGACAAGGCCTGGGACAACACCCGGGTGGTTAGCGAAAACCTGTCGGTGGAGTCAGGACCCTTTAAGAACTGGCAGGTCGAGGCCACCGGGCAGATCGTCGCCAAGTCGAACGATACCCTGAGTGTGCGTCAGTTCACTCCTGAATCCGGCGTGGTGATGGATAGCCTGAACCTGGGCAAGATGATCGACCTGACCTTCGCCAAACTGACCATAGACCACCCCGGCACAACCTGGACCACCGCCAGTGCCCGAGACTTCATCCGTGGGCTGAAGAAACTGCTGAAGGAGCGGGTGAAAGCGGGCCGTGAGAAGTTCTCGGCCACGGTGGGACTGGTGCCGCTGAGACCGATCACCGCGATCCCCGACCACCCCCTGTTCAGTGCCTTCGGACAACTGGATTTCTGGTACTATCCAGGCAATAACACCCTGCTGGCCGCCAACACCCGTGACCAGTTTGAGGTAATGGTTAACGGGGACGGCCAGCTGCTCGCCCTCTCGGGTACCCGCAAACAGGAAGCTTTCGAGTTTTTCCCCCGGCCAGACCAGGGCGCCAAAGGCCATCCCTTTTGTGGCAAGGGTACCGCTGTTCCGCTGACCGGGATGCCCAGTGAGTTCGATGATGACCTGATCTCCGTTCCCTGCCTTTACACCCTGCCAGACGTCCAATTACGGGGCAGCTACCAGTGGCAAACCGATGCCGGGGCATGGCGCATCCAGACACCGAAGGCCCAATACCTGGCCAACCGGGAGCGTCTGTCTCTGGAGACCCTGGACTTCAGCCAGATGGGACCCAGGAATGCCACCGAGCTACGAGGCTACTTGACCCGGAAGGATTTCAAAGAGACCGTAAAGTCTCTGCAAGTGCCAGTGGGCAATATCGACACCGGACTGATCGCCCTCAAGCTGCGCCCCGGCTATGCCGGGACTCAGGTGGCCTGGGTAGATTTCCGGGGCCGGAATTCCAGACAACAGAAATTTTTGTTCGGCCTGCCTGACAAGGAGCACAGTGTTCAGCAACTGATTGGATATACCACGGACAACACAAAGAGTTTCCGGCTAGTCAAGTCAACGACTGCCGTCATTTATAGCCCAAACAAACAGGCACTCTACCGGCTCACTTCCAAGAGTTATCAAGCTCTGGGGAACTTCAGCAGAGTGGCCGTGATCGCTGAAGGTCTGCTGCTGTCAGGAACCCCCGAAGCCGACAAGATCAAACTGGCAGCGTTGCGGCTGGACACTTACTACCGCGAGCACCAGGAGGCCTTTGTCCAGAAAGGTACCCGACAGCGGTTCGGGGTTCTGGTGGAAGGCCAGAGCGGGTCGGACGTGATTGAATTGGACGAGAACGACTTGTCGTTTTTCGCCAGAATCATTATTCACCCTGGTTTGGCTGAAGAAAACCCTGCTAAAGAAAATACCGCCGTTCACAACCAGACACGCACCCGCATTGAGCTGAATGCACCGGCCTTCCTCTTCAGGGTCAGGCGCTGGGGTAAGAACCTGATTCTGTCCAGCCGGTTTAGTACCGACGACGCCGAGATCGAGATTCGGGAGGTCCTGGTCAACCAAAAAGACCGGCTCTTGCAGCCCACGACCCTGGCTTTCAGTGACTTTCAGGTGCCGTTATCCGATCTGGCGGCATGGGTAGTGGGCTCTGACCAGGGGGTGGTGTTTCCATTAGCGGTGAGCAGCCTTCTTGTCGGGGAGGAGCGCCTTCGATTCATCAAGGCCACAGCCAGCAACCCCCTGTACATCCAACGAGATCAGTCAGTGAAAATCGTCACGGATCAGGCGATGGATGGGATCAGACTGATACTGCAACCCCAGGATCCCTCTTATATCAAACGTCAAGTGTTTATTAGCGGTACAGGGCTGTTCACCGGCTCAGGGCTGTTCACCGGCTCAGGGCTGTTTAACGGCTCAGGGCTGTCGGGCTGGGAGCCGGGCAGTGTACAGGTGAGTGGGCCAGAACCCCGCAGTAATTACCATCCATGGCCATTTATACCCGCCGTTATCAGCTCTTCTGCCATGGGCAACGGGACAGCGAGTCTCTGGGGCAATAGCCGTAATAACGTCTTGTACCTTGGCGCCGACGCCCGGCAGTGGTCACTCCAGGGGCGGGGTGGTGATGATCTGCTGCTGCTGGGAGCTTCGGAAAACACCGCTGCGCGACCTGAATTGCTGGCAAGCATGAACGATCCTTGTGACAACCGAAGATTCAATGCACCCGGCAATAGCAGCCTGTGGCAAGCCTTCCTCGACTGGACTCGCCCCCTGGCCGGTGGTGTCGGCAATGACGTCTATGACCTGCGGGCAAGCAAGCCTGCCCGCACAATAGACGACCATGGCAATCATTATATCCTCCTGTCGTCTGAATCGAAGGCAGATTTACGACGATTGTCTGGTGACAACAGCACCGCACTGTTCTTTACCGACCTGACCGCAGAACAGGTGGCGTTCAGCCGGTGTGAACCGCAGGCACAGAGCAACCTAACCAGCAGCAACCTCACCAGCAGCAATAACTCCCTCCCATTGGAGAGCCAGATCGTCAGGATCATCAATGCCGACACTAACCAGACGCTGGCGCTGGTGAAACCGGAGGTGCTGGCCAGTCTGTACTTTAAAGGCGGACAAGTCAGCCTGAACCCCATGGCGGTAATCAACAGGAATGACAGTCAGTTAGCTATGGACGACAGTGACGGAGGAGAGAGCGGAGCCCTGGCCTACCTGAACAGCATCATTGTCAGGGGGCAACGGCTGGTTAATTACCTGTGCAGCCTGGTCGGAGGTGAGAAAAGCGACGTTGAAACGGGTATGGCGGAAAGTGAGCGGTCAGTGATGGCAAGCCTGAATGATACGGAACTGTACCAGCACTACCAGCGACTGGTTCAGGACCTCAGTGCCCTGTCAGGCAATGGCAGTGGCGAGAGCTCGTCGTTGGTACCATCGGCAAGCCAGAAAATGATACAAAACCTGACGACTCCGCTACCTTCGACTACGATGGGTCAAGGCTAAACGACCTGCTAGTTGCGGAGAGCTTCTCTTATGCCTGCTAATCTGACCGATACCAGTCCTCTCAACCCTGCTACTGAACGACAGTGGATTGATACTAGTGATGGCCGGTTTTACTCGGCCATTGTTAATACCGATATCTTTACCATCAGACTGTCGACGAACCGGGCCAGCCTGGGGACGGCCTTTGTTACGCCAGCACAGATCAGTGCTGTAAAGACAGCCATTGACCGAGCCTTCTGGTTAATCGAGCAGTCCGGCTTTTTTCCTCACTATATACACCGGAATATCAGTATTATCCTGTCTGACTCTGATTTGCCGGGTCCGAATATCTTTTATGACGACGATGGCGTGACATTGTTAATCGGACAATCGATCCCAGCTGACCAGCTCGTCGCCACGTTGCTGAAAAATATGGCAATGGTCGTTTATGAAGCCTGTGACCCCAATAACTTCTGGTCAGAATTTCAGGTGCGCCAATATGGTTCTACAGAAAATGGTGGCGTTTTAATCCCGTCTCCCATCAGCCAGACGGATGATGCGGTTTCCGCTGTAGCCACTCAAACACAGCTCGACTTTATCTCTGAAACGCTGGCTGCCAAATGGTTGAATCAGAAACTATCACCGGTTTCACTCTATTGGCTGGAATCTTTGCTTCCCGATCTGTTTAATGCCCCAAAAACTCTTGAGCAGCCGCCAACCCCTCTAAGTGCCGAACTGCAAGCCAGGCACTGGCATTCTAAAAACGACCTTGGTCAAACACTCGACTGGCTCAGGGACGAGGAGATCCCTTCAACAGGCAATGTCACCAGACCCCTGCCTGACAGTTATTTTTCCTTCACGCCCGTTGCGCCGCTTTTGCGCATCGATGAGACAATAACCTGCCCTGCTTTTGGCAAGGGTTACCGCACCCAGGTTAACGGCACGGAAATAGCGGTCAGGGTATACCCCCAGGGCGACAGCGCTCCATCACTGAGGCTGGTGGACCTCACCCTTGATGCCCAAGACTATCGTTCGCTGGATTACAAGGATCCGGCACAAACGCTCCAGCGACTGGTTTTTAACCTTGAGAAATTGGCAGGACTGTTTCTAAACGGTGGTTTTAACCAGCAGTTGCTGACCTTTCTTTACGGACTTCAGCTTGCCAATGATCCGGGTGGCCCGGATAACAAAGTCCCGCTTATCAAGGCCGAGTCCGACCGATTATTTTTTGACAGTGACGCCACCTTCACAAACGACAGTCGGCCACTGATTCGTCTGGGAGCCGCCGATCTTTCCCGGCACTCTGACGAGGCTCTTGGGCTCGGACTGTCGGCCCTGCTGGTACCAACATGGAGAGAGACCCTGACGGACAGTGCCGTGGCTGTGGCCGGTATTGAACAGCTCTGGGGCATCACTGGCAACAGGCTGGAAGCACTGCAACCGCACTATGGGCTTGATGAACGTTACCAGGCCCGGCAATGGCCAGCACAGTCCGGTGATCTCTATCAACGACTGGTATCAGGCCAACGCCACAACCTCAGGAAACGGGGCGGCACTGCGGAAGACTTTGTTGAGGCTGTCCGGGAGCTTTATCGGGGTGACGAGCTGGCACCAGCACTTGCCAGCGTTATAGGAGACTGGCAGGCATTAGCGAAGAATGACCGTATAGCCGGGGAAATGGCGGATTTACTCAAGGCTATTGTCACCGTTTACGGCGAACAACCGTTGCGCAGTGAACAATGGTTTTTCCGCAGGGCGCTTGATGACAGTCTGGACTGGCTGACTGCCAGAGACCCCGACAATCCAGGCCTGGCAAACCTTCAGTGGTTAAAAAGAAACGATGAAATACAACAGAATGAATACGACGGCCTGTTGGAGCCGCAGCAGGCACCGCTTTTAAACAACGCTACCTTAAACAATGCCACCAGCGGCGTTCGGGGCAGATTCCTTACCGTCAAGGCTCTGGGTGACAGGGTCGGGGTTTACCTGACGCCGGACTACCTGACCCGTGCCGGTAACCAGACCCTCGCCAGTGACCTGCGCCAACTGGTGGATGCCAGCGACCTGTTCAGACACCGTTTGAATAATACCGACGCGTTACGGATGCTGTCGGGCAATGTAACGACTCCGGTAAGACCTGACACCCTTGGTGATATATACGACCAAGGTTTAATAAAAATTTCCCCCGATGAGCGCAACAGGACGATCCCCAGGGAGTATGTCAGTTTGATCATCCCCGGTCGCAATGGTGCGTTCCCCGGCAGTCAGTCCGGCCCGCTGACCTACTTGCCGAGCCATCATCGTGCGGAAAATGACACTGTTCGTGATCTTGTACCGGTTAACCAGACAGTCCATAACGGCACCTTTACTCTCATCCCTTTTGATCCGGATGAAGGGGATTTGCCCTACGGTTCCCGGTGGCTGTCAGGCCATCTTTCGTTCTTTTACCAGCTGGGGGAGGCATTGCGGCTGGCCCTCGGGCTGGCACCAAAAGAAGATACCCATGCGGCCAAAAACCGGATTCGTACTGAGCTTGGTTTGCCACGACACTATCTCGAGCAGGACGGACTCAAGCAGGACGGACTCGAACAGGACAGACTGCCATTACCGGTAGTGAACCCCCGTCAGGTAATGGTCAAAGAGACCCTTCCCGTTGAGGTAAGGTTTAATCAAACGACAGTGACAGACACCGAAAAATCGGTGCGTCTGGCGGTGACCGGGCACGGCTCTTTGGGGCGTCATCTGGAATTGACGGCAGTGCCTGACGGGAATGGCGGTTATCGCCTGCAACTGGCCTCCATTGGCACCATGACCCCGGTTGGCATGATGACCCCGGTTAATAGTCTGCTGCCTCCCTTACATTGGCGCTATCGGGCAATGACCAAACCGGCGGCAGATCGCAGGGTTCGCCGTTCCGATACTGATCCTGCTGAAGGTTCAGCACCGAAATCAATCGACCAACTGATTCCTGACGCCAAGACGTTCCGTAAGGAATTTGCGCCATTATTACGGTATCACCGCGTTATGAACGCAGACTTCAACGCACATTGTGAAGACCTGCTCTCGTCTTTTGTGATGCTTGATAACTATCGCCATGTGAATGATCCATCAACCTTTGCTGCGGCGTTAAAAGTCTACGAAAAACTCATCGCCCTGATTGGGAATTACCCGCAGGTAACCGGCGTAAAATTTGTGGAACTGGCTACCAACACCTGGCGCTGGTTGGAAACCAAACTGGATACAGTCCCTTCGCGGCTGCATTTTGTTAGCGTTAACCCAACTGATAGGGAGCTGAAGCATATCCGGTCATGGATTTTCGCCAATTCAGAGTCCGATTTAAGAATAAACCTCTGGTATGACCCCAATGCAATGCTCGCCGGTGTGCTTAGGGAAGCTCTCAAAGAATCAGTGACCAGTAAATTGACCGGCCAACCCAGTCCCGGTAATCCATCCGATTTTGAATCGGATTTACTGAAAGACCTGATGAATTTACAAGATGAGGCCTGGCAAGCCATAAAACCAAAAATAGAACAGGGCCAGCAGTTTGATCAGGCGGTGAAGGATTTTCTGTTCAGCCGACTCAAGTACAAGACGGACGTTGACAAAAAAAAAGAACAACTGCAAAAAACCTTACGGGATTTTGTACAGGAAATACAATCTGCTTATCCCAATGCGATGTTCTCCTTAAAAAATATTAATGATATCTGGGGCGATGCTTACGGGGAAGACGGTAAGGAGGCCAAAAATTACTATGACAGAGAACTGGGGTTGCGTGGTCATGAGCTTGCGGCCAACGCACTGGTGAAACTAAGGGTTATTGCCGCTGTTGGTGGCGTTTATTCTGACACGTCGCTTACCCCTGCATTTAATGAGGATCTTTTCAAGGGGCTTGATGATTCAGACGTCAGCAATGCAGATTGGAGCAGGGTAAGGGCAGTACAGACACAGTTGGTCGTCCAGCGGCTTGGCAAAGAATTCCTTCCTGATAACCAGGATCCCGCCATTACACAGAAGATTTCAGACGATATCGCCTGGTTAGGTGAAAAGTACCCCAAGTTGAAGAGCGACATTGAGCGGTGTTTGGCGGGTGCTGATCCCTCGAAACTGTTTAAGCCTTTAGAAAAAATTCAATTCATGCCCTATCAGACCTACCTGCCATCAGAAAAAAATCCGGGTTTATTTTTTGCGGCAAAAGCAGATAATCCAAGCATTAAGTTTGCTCTTAACACGCTCTTATTACAATACGAAGAGATTGATCGATTTCAGTTGTACCGCTTGAAAAATTGGCCAGATGCCCAACAAAAAGAATTGTACGTAACCAGTCACAAGGTTGATGGGAGATTACCTTATTATCGATTCGGAGGTGTACAAAAGTTTACCAAAGGCTATCAAGTTTTTAATGGTAATCAGGCCCTGAGGGAAAGCAAGGTTTTAATGAATTGGGGGAAAGGCTTAGAAGCGTTAATTGATACTCTTAAACTTTCTGACGGAGCACGCTTTACTATTGCCAGCGAAGCGTTCGCTGCCCTGGTTCAGGAAGACGATATAAGACGCTATGTGTTCACCGCTCCACAAAAGCATAGCCAATACAGTCAACAACTGGTTATCCAGATGGAGTCTGGCGATGCTAACCCAATTAGCAAAGCCAGTCGCTACCTGTTTGAAAAATATAAAAACCGCCAGCAAGCCAGAGAAAGTTACAACTCAATCCGTTGGCTGGTCATTGGCAGCGATTATTGGTCAGATGGTGAGACCGGTGCAAAGGTTAATAATGCCGACATTCGCAGATTTCTGGACGGTAATAGCCGGATTCATGTGGTAGGTCTGGGCAAATCCAGCGATGGGAAATTTACCCTGAGCGGTCAAAGCGCGTCAGATCTGTCTAAAAAAATCAATGAATTGACCGGTGATACCCCGGTCAAAAGCATCAACCTGGTTGGCTCAGGCATTGATGACGATGGGCATGTCAGCGATTATCTGAAAGAAACCCTGACAACAACAAAAACCTTGTCAGTGACTGCCCGGGACGGTCTTTTGAGAGTCGATATCTGGGGGCGGCTTTGGGTTGGCCTGCTTTCGGATACAGGTCTGGTGAGCTGGTCACTGTCCGACAAGTCCGACAAGCTGAAAGCACTGCGCAAGAGTGACGGGAGCGTCAAAGTTGAGCGTTTGCCTGAACAAGACCTGCTCGCTGAAAGCTCTGTGGGACTACGGCAGATGTCGCATGTTTTGTCACAGAACAGCGGGTTACTGGGCCCCGTCGATCCCGATGATGCATTGCCGACTCTGGCGATGTTCCAGCGCAGCCTGAAGCCCCGTCTGGGTATGCTTGGTTCCTATAATTTAGCGTCGCTGGAGAAAAAAATTGAACAATTTGACCAATTTCTTCGCATGGATGGAACCGCCCTTGAAAAATACGGCCTTGTTTATCGGATGCAGGAAAACCTGCCCAAAACGCTTCCGGGTGAAGGAGCAGTCCCCTACCTGACCGCCACAATAAAGCAGTACCTGCTGGATACTTTGGTTGAGGTACCTAAAGAGTTTCACACTGTCTGGATTGGTCCGCTCAAAAAAGGTGTTGGAGACTATCTAAAGATCTGGGTTTCACAGTTTCCCTCCTGGTCCATGACGCTCTGGTACGATCCGAACGCGTTTTTAGCCCCCGTACTTGCCCGGGAAATGCAGAAAACGGTTGCCGCCGAGAAAATACCCGCATCATTCCTGAAAAAAGAAAATGCCAGGGATCAATTTGTGGAACGTTTGAATGAGCTGCAAGATCTGGCCTATAGCACTATAAAAAAAGGCATCGCAGAGGGTAAATCCTTCGACGACATGGCAAAGACGTTTTTAGTCAACCATTTGAGTATGGATCGAAGCGAATTAGAGAAAATAGAAAGAGAAAGCCTGAATCAAATCAAGGCGTTGGAAGACGAGATAACCAAGCTTAAGGGCAGCTCTGAATCCGCTAAATTCAGGTTGGCAGACATCAATCAACTTTGGCAGAAAGACGATCGAGCCAGCCTGAAAAAGTGGTACGTGAAAGAACTTTGGCTCAGGGGGATTTTAGCCGCTGCAGCAGATTTGGTAAGAGTGGAAGTGCTTACCGGTAATAAGCAAGCCAGTAATAAGCAAGCCAGAGATGAACAAGGAGGGGGGGTCTATTTGGATGTTGATATTCTACCTGCTTTTAACAAGGAATTGTTTAAGCACATTAGTTTTCCGGAAAAATTTTTCTTTGACGGCGGTTGGGTCGGTCCGGCTTACCCCATTAACCATGCAATTCTTAATTATCTTTCCCAGGAAGGGCCGGATCAGCTAATTTTTGACAGGACACCTGATCCTGAACGCGATAAATACTATGACAGAGTAAGGGAAGAATACCCTGATTTTGTTAAAGCAATCGAAGAAGCCATAGCTAATCACGGGGAAAAACCTCTTTTTGTCTTCCCGGATTCCCTCAGGGTTATTCCTGGTTCAGTGGAAATAAGATTAAAGTATGAAGACAACATATTCGCCAATAATAACTTAATTATCGCGCCACCTGACAGTGAGGTTCTCAATGAAGTTAAGCAAAATATCCTAAGACGTTATCAATTGATTGAACGTTTACATATCGATAAACCATTGGATATTTCCGATGCAGATAAAAACAAACTTGCAAAATCAATCAGTAGGGAATTGAACATTTCAAGAAAAACTGCCAGCACCTTTTTTTATTATCGCAGAGATGGAATACTGCGTAATTCCAGATCGACGATGTCTATATCCGGGTCCCGTGTGTTTACAGAGGCCACCCGGAGTTATATGTCTAGTCTTTTTTCAAGAAAAGACATTAATGATCTTGACGAAAATTCCTCTTTCATGCGAATCAATCCTTTATCAAGGATTGATTTAATCAGTGTCGATACTGATGAAAGCCCCAGTAGCTGGATACCCGATGCGGATAAAACCGAGCGTTATGCCCTGAACGCTGAGCAAGACAGCCATTATAAAAACCAGGTCATTCTTCAGCTGGACGACAGTGACAATGAAAGCACTGCCAGCTTATACCTGGCAAACAAATACCAGCCCGATTTTAGCCGCCGTATCGTTCTGGATTCTGATGGTTCCCTGTACGACGCAAAGACAGGCGAGGACATTGGGCTTGAGGCATTGCAAGCTGATTTTCTTAAAGACGACACCCGCATTATTGTAGTTGGCCACGGCCGTCAGGTTCAGGGGGATAAGGCCGGTTCCGAAACGTTTCTTCTGGGCGGGAAGACGGTTTCGCAACTGGCCAAAGTGCTTGAGCGCATAACCGGCGGGCGCTTTGTCAAAACCGTCAGTCTGGTGGGCTGTGGCGCTAATGCCAGCGGCGAGCATTACCCTGTGGAGGCTTTCGCCAGAGCACTGTTTGGTGAAATCCGGACATATCGAATCACGGTTCGTAACGCCCTGGTGGCGGTGGATGAGCTGGGGCGCAAATGGACGGGCTTTTTACCCGCCAATGGCGATCTGCTGTGGTCACAGTCAGACCCTCGCGTCAAACTGGTGCTAGAGAAAGACGGGCGTGGGCAGTTAATTACCCGCCAGCTCCCGGTTGAAGAAGGGCTGGTGAAAAAACTCCGGAATTTGCCTGCTCTACCACCCTCCGGCAGGAGTTATGTTCGTCTGGGTGAAGAGAATGATCTTGATTTCCAACAGGCCAAACGGTTACTGCATGAAGCGATTATTGAAAGCAATGGCAGGCCGAAACTTTCCGACCTGATTGAGGGTTACAACCGTCGATTGCATAAACTCACCGGTGATGACCTTTCCCCTTACCGGTTGATGCCCTTGTCGATTGCCGGTGCCGAACTGGCACAGGCCGGTGAGCCAAAAGCGCTAAAGATGAGCGCCTTTGTCCGCGCAGACTCAATCGCTGACCTGTTTTCCGGAATTGGCCTGCTGGCCTACAGCAATCGCTTTATGCGGGAGCCTTTTTCCGCGGCCCAGCAGGCGGGTCATCTGTTGGCACAGCAAGTTGCAGAGCCGTCATCCGACGCCATGGCAACACTGTTTACCCGCCTGCTGCTTGGTTCTTTGCAAGACATTGTGGCACCCGGTGCCAATGACATAAACCCGTTCCGGGTTTCTGGCCTTGACCTGCTGGTTTCGGTATTGGGAAAAGACGATCTGTCGGCCCTCCACGGCCAACAGTTACGAAACGACTTTTCCGAATTGGGCCAGCAGTATGTCAAGGTTCTGAAAGTGATAACAGATCACTTTCTGGTGGGCAAAGCAGACAAAAAAGCAGACAAAAAAGTACCAGAACTGAGCCCCACAAAAAGTGATGAACAGAGAAAGTTTTTTCAAAACACGCTTTCTCTTGGCATTAACAGAAGACTGAAGCGGCAACCGGATGGCTCTGTCGATTTCACTGATCCCGTGTCTCTGGCTTTTAACCCAGAGGCGTTTGATGGTGACAACAATAACAATAACAACTACCACCTGCCCGTTGTCACCGATCCTTCGGGTGAAACGTATATTCTGGTGAGCTTACCAGAGAATAACAATGCGGCTTTTTCGGATAATCTACGCAATATCCTGTTTATGCTTCAGTCCTCAGGGCCGCTGGATAAGCGTAATGCCCTGACGCTGATCAGTACGGTTAAGCAGGCCTATTCCTATTACCCTATTTCACTGATAGAGCCGCGGCTCGATAAAAAAGTAGCCCAATTGACACCGGCTGATCTGGTCGTACTGGCCACTGAAATCAATGACATCGGCACGGAGCCCGGGACTGCCCGAAGCCTGATGCGAAAACTGCTGTTCCGTCTGATGGGTATGGCCGCAACCACCCTGGAAATGGGTGACGAACCCGATCTCCAGCAGAGACTGCTGATTGCCGAATTGTCTGCCCGGTTCCCCAGCCACGAGAATGCCATCATCCTCAAGCACCCGAATCCAAATAAACCCGGACGCTATGTTCGTCTGGACCCTGCCATGCCCTTCGACGACGATCGCCGTCAACTCCGGAAAACTATTCTGGGTGCTGATTTGCCATTGCTTTTCTCGACCATCAAAGACAGTGCCTATCGCTCTCAGCTGCGCAAGCTGGCGCAACTTGAGGGAATGCCTGAACAGCTGGGGGTTGTGCTTGATTATCTCGGCGGACCTAATGAATTCGTTGATAGCCTGATGACCTGGCGCGAATGGCAGATAGAGAATGATTTTGAATCAGATATGCCGAACATTGATATTCACCTGAAACACGACCAGTTGATCGAAGACAGTTGGGTAACTGTCGAGCAATGGCGGGGAAACAAGCCTGTCATCATTGAGGTTGGGCTGCTTGATATACGAGAAGATTCGTCTACTACCCGTCTGGCCCGGGTGATGGCTCAATCTTACGGGCTGGCTCTGCTCCTGGAACTGCGAGCATCGATAGCAACTGCGGCTGAAATTGACGGTGCTATGGAGATATGGCAAACGGATTTCTATGATGACCCTGATAGTGATTTCGGTTTTGACAGGAACCTGAAGCTGCAGCAGGTACCTGAAGACAGCGATCTGGTTTACCGGGTGCTGGTCATTGACAGTGATGACCGTGAGCTTCATTTCGCCCATGGTTCTGTGGATGATTTCCGGCAGGCACTGAAGGTATTGTTGAAGAAAAATAAACTCACCCATTCGATCAGAAACGTTATTCGTTACCTTGAAACAAACCCGACGGACTTTGCTGATACTTTTGTAAAGGGTCTGGTTGAGGTACATGCCGATTCCTGGAAACAAATGCAGGATTCACAACTGCGGTCTGCGCTTTGGTTGCAGCAATCGGATTACCAGATGCTGAAAGATCGAATAACCAGCGCCGATTTACCCGTTGAAGTCAAAAACAGGTTATTGTCAGGTCTGGGTGATATGGAAAAGCCGTCAGACAAAACTCTGTACGCTGGCACCATTCCTTCCCACTACATGGCCGTCTATAACAAAGGAATAAAGGAGAACAGTCCCGGAATTATCAGCACAGTGCCACTGGGTTCCTACAACGATCAAGGCTCGGAGTCGAAAGTCGCGATCTTGTTCTCTGGTCGGTTTATCAAGCATCTTCTGGAACAGAATGCTCTTGAACAGAAGGCTCTTGAACAGAAGGCTCTTGAACAGAAGGCTCTTGAACAGAATGCTCTTGAAAAGAATACCCCTTCCAAACGCCTGTTTTCATTACACAGTGAGATTATCAAAACCCTTCGATGGCTCAGAACCAGCTCTGAGTTCAAGGGCTTTTCCGATACTCTGGCGAAAGCGCAGAGCCAGACCTTTGGCAACCTCCTGACGCTGGCGAATCAGGGCGTTATTGATGGTTCTGTCGGTACCGGCTTCGACCAGGTCAAAATACCCGACTCTGTCCGGCTATTACTGGTCATTACTCCCCCTGGTTCAGCCGGTACAACTCCGCCGGAACCGGTTCTGGTCAAAAATACCGGTTGTGTCTTGAAAATTGACCCGAGCCAGTATTTCATCGAAGGCCAGATTCTCGCTGAACAACATCAGACTTTTTCAGGCCTGATGGCCCGGTACGTTGTTGCAGCCAATCTGTTGAAAGGAGTCAGCAGCGATTCTGAAACCATTCAAAAAGGCATTCTGCTTGAACTGGGTGTTAAAAGATTACCAGAGAATACAGAAGATCCGATTATTCCTGAAGACCCTGATAAAGGGCTAATCGGTCTTGAAATAGAGTACTCTCTCACAGATGTGCAAGCTCAATCGAGAGAATGGCTTGCCCATAGTGAAATTAAGTCCGGCGAGCTTTTTGACACTGGCTATCCTGATCTGGTTCTATCTACCGATTACCATGATGGTCGCTCTATCATTGAAGTCATTACCGGACCCAAACCTCTCCAGAATTACCAGAGTAAATCCTCAGCTTTATTTCTTGCTATCAGGACATTGGCCTCTGTTTTAGCAAAAATACCTAAGGATGGAATGACCGTAAGCGGTTTGGTTCAGGCTTTTAATAACCAGCTGTTTAAAAATGATCACCAGGGTGATTTAGAAAAATTCAGGTTAACCAGCGATCCTCTATATGAAAATAATAAAGTCTCATTAAAGCGCAGTGCCAGAGGAGGGAAGTCATTACCTTATCATGTTCAGATTAACATTGGGGTCGATCTTGGTGGGATCGGGGATATCACCTCCTATATTGCCGGTCTTATTGTCCCGAAGGAAAAAGATTGCTTAAGGCGAGTTTTTCAGTGGAGCCAGTATAAGGCCTCTGTCGTTTTAGAAAGGCTGGGTCTGGATTCTGACTTACTGAAGTCCATGTTTACCATTCATTTGTACAAGCAGGTATTAGACAGTTCAACTGAAGAATTTTTAAGAGGGAAAGTAGGTATCAGAAACTCAGCGATCACTCAACTTGAAGGATTACTGAGACTGGGTACCGGCGATTTTTTAATGGCGGTCATTTCAGATGTGGAGGCCGCCCAACTTAAGTCAGCCATCGGCAATTACAGTTGGAAAGCCTTCAGTGCCTTTATGCAGCAAACAGTCAATGAGCTGGCCACCATGGGGTCTGAGGCTGAAGGGTTAGGCAGGCAGTGGGGAGCCCCCGAAAACCTGCTGGCAGCCAGGTTAAAATTGCTGTTTATCGACCTGTTGGATTACCGGGTCGAGCACGGGCGGAGGTCTATTCCCAAGGATACTGGTCACTCAGATTTTTTCGAGTTACCACAAGGTAAAAACAAAGGGTCGAGGCTGGGTTACATCGATATCGTAAACCCGGGGTCAAGACAAGGTGTCTCTCTTTATGTCACTGACGAGGGGGAAACGCGTTACCTCGGCACCCTCGAGGTTCGGGAACCCTGGCGTGAACTCAAAAAGATAGGTTTAGCTCCTCTCGACAGGGTATCGACTGCACGAATAAAGTCCGCTCAGAACCCGGCGTTTCTGGGAGCCGACCCGGACGTTGACCTGGTTTTTATTGAGAGAGCCCAATCCCTGGTGGCCTCTGAAAGCGGAACTGCCCATTACCGGGACTGGATCAGGCAGTCCATCCTCAACCGCCTGGGTCAACTCAGCCAGACAAAGCTGAAGCATGTAACCCGCTCCTTTGTCAGCTATCAACTGAATGCACCGTACACAGCCGGGCAGGAAAGACTGGGCCAGTTGCTGATGACTGCCCATCTGCGGGCAATAACCGGCGGGCCGTCAGAGTCAGCCTGGGACAGCCTGGTGCAGTTGCAAAAAATAGTATCCGTGGACTTTAACCTTCAGCGGGCAGCCGGTGATGATCAACCGCTTCCTTCGGTAGCCACTGACAGCAGTGCCCGCTGGCGACAGCTGGCGGCGCTTTATCTGCCCACTGAGTTTTATACACTCCTGGACTTGTTTGCTGTTGATGAGGGTAAAGGTTTTGTTAAACCGGTGCTTAAATCGGGAGAGATACTGTCCAGATACGGAATCTCTCTGGGTCGTGTCTGTCAGGAAATAACGATTGTCTTTAACTCCCAATGGCACTCGTATCAGAGTCGCCTGAACAACGATCCGCTGACCCTGACAGTGGGTGTAAAAGACAAGACGCTTGATAAGCGTGAGGCTATTTCCGTAGCAAAGCTTTTTGCAATAGCCCTGTTAAACCATCCCGATGTGGCAGCGCTCAAGCAGGCCCAAAAGGACTTGCGGGTGACCTGGGGAGTATCGGCAATCATCACTGGCCGCCGTTATGGCCTGACCAAAAGACTGACACTGGCCGTTTTTCCAGATCAGCAACCCCCCCCGGATGTTAAAAACAGTGACAAGGTTCGCCAGCAAACGCGGCTTGCTCCCCTGCTGCCGCCCGACACAAATACGGTAATACAGGACAGCGCATCTGGCCGGATAATCCTTGAAAAAATAACCGACGCGGTCTCCAGACCTGCCGCATCGGACAGCATGATCAGCCAGAGCTCGACACAGATCAATGGTTCACCTTTGACGACCCTGAAATGGCGTGGTGCCGAAGGTCAGCCGGGATTGCAATGGCTATCAGCCCCGCTGTCCCTGGATGACCTGGACACTCACAGGCTTGCTCTGGAAGCCGAATTTAACGGGCTGGATAAAACAATCCCGACACTGGCTCATCCGGCCAATGATAAAGAAGCAGAGACCGGAATCATCCTGAGGTTTCCCTTTGAGAATCTGGATATGCCGGTGTTCGCGGCATTGTTTGCTGACAGTGACAGCTCTGAAGGGGAGCGGCTGCTGGACAGCCTGAAGGCCGCCAAACGTTTCGTGACAGCAACTTTTCTAGCCTCAGGCGATCCGGCCTCAGGTGATAACAAGGCAATCGGTGCTCAGTTAAGGTCGCTATTTACCCTGTTGTTGTTCCGGCTGTCGGGGGACGATCCCCAGGGGAAATCCCTGTTTCCGGGGGTCAGGTTGGCAGATTATATCCATACCTACCTTTCTGACAGCGCCGTTGCCTCACTCAGTGACTACGTTAATCGTGTTGGCCTGCAACCGATCATTAAGGAACTGGAAGCAAAGCTCACTGTCCTTGCACAGCCGGGCGCTCCGGACCTGCAAGCCAGCCTCAGGATCAAAGACCTGCTGGGGGCGACCCTGGATTACCGCCTTGCCAACGGTGCCAGACTGCTGCCCGGCAGGCTGCCGGATTACTACTCGCCGTTCTCGAAAGATAACAAAAAATACCAGAAGCTCTGGGCTGGCCGGATGTCAGAAGGCAGCACAGCGCGACCTGTCTCCAGAAACGCCGATGGCCATTATCTCCTGGACCTCGCCCTGCCGGGTCAAAGCGGCAGTGTCAATCGCCTGTTGCTCCGAACCCCGGCGACTCCGGATAACCTCCACAGCCGTCTCAGGCTGGCTTTGAAACCGGACTGGCTGGGCCAGGATCCAGAGGTTACCCGTGGGTTTCTTGAATTGGCGATGGCCAGGGTGGGTAAAGAAGACTGGTCGTGGTTTTCCGAGCGCTTTTCGGCATTGCCGGAGTCGCGGCGTCTCAAAGTGATAGAGCTGCTGGGTGATCAATATCGCTTGCAGTATCCGGAGGAAGATATCAAGGGGCTGGCCCGTGCACTTACCGAAAACCAGCTGTCGGAAGTGAACAGGCTGATCAGTCAGGATGATCAGGCCGGGACCCCGCCGGCTTTTCGCATCAGGAGTGTGACGCCACTCGCAGACGGAAGTCATGGCCTCAGGCTGGAGACTGACCAGGGGAGCATCCTTGTGCGAGGCGGCTCACTGGAGCCAGTGGCTCAACAGCCATCACTCAGGCCGTATCCGCAACGGATGCTACTGCCTGCCAGATCATTCAGCAGCCAGTTTCCCGGGGCGTTTTTGGATACTTACGTCAGTAGAAAGCTATACCGGCAAGCTGGGCAGGATGGCCAGCTGGTAGCAAACCACTACCGGCATGATGTCGAGCAGTTTATCAAAGCTTTCGACCGCTTTGGGCCGGACAGCTATCGTCGAGACTTCCAGCGGCAGCGCTCGCTTGACCTGAGTGCGGGCCTGCCTGTTCACTGGCGGTTAAATCCCCATATTCCCCTGCAGGAGTCCCGGTTGCAGGTCGGGGATACCGCTGTAACGATTGAGCTTGGGATGAAGAATAACCCTTCGCTGTCCCAGGAATTCTTTGACTCAATAGTCGTTAAGCTCTATCACCTGGGTCTGGCCAAGAGTGTAGAGGCTGTCGATGTCGTACTGTTTCAGTCCGGCTGGCCTGAAGAGGCCGGGCAACTGGCGCGACTGGGCAACTCCATTGGTTTTGACGCGGCCTACCAACAGGTTTCCCTGCCTGCTGAGCTGAACCGGGACAATGCTCATCTGGTAGACGACAACCGGTATGTATTTGAACGTCAGTTTGACCCTATTGGGTCACCCGACAGTCAGGAAGACTTTAAAAACTCGATACTATTGCTGCTCAGCGAGGAGCCTGAATTACTCCCAACGAGACTTGAGAGCTTCTTTAATCATATTCAGGACCACCAGAATGATCCAGGTATTCAAACCTTTGCCAGAGCACTCTATGAGTTTGACCGCAACCTGCCTGATGGTGACAGGGCCCTGTTCAGGAAGGCTTTCACTGATCAGCAGGTCAAATTACTGAAGGATGTTCTGACGCACCAGGCCCCTCACCGATGGGAACTGATTGACTACGTAGACACACTTAAAACAACGCCCGATTCGCAGGCCAGGGTAACCAATGCCGCCGGGTTTAGTCCATCGGCCTACCGGCTGGTTCGCTCTGGAAATGGCTGGAAGATTGTCATCAACAAGAACCCGGATGCGTCTGGCCAGAAACGTTGCCGACGTGGGGTCGACGGCTGCGGCGACACCTCGATCCCGGTGCTGGAAAAAAACGACCATGGCAAGACAGTTTATGGCTTGAAACTGGACAACGCAGCGTCAAAAACAAACGGGCTATACACACTTAACCTGGCGGAACCGCTGGCAGACCAGGTGGCCGCCGCCCGCCGGGAAAACCACCGGCTGTTAGCGGGCAGTTCCGAGCTACGGACACTGACGGGTACGGATGGCAGGATAGCCGTGATCCTTCCTGCCGACTACCGTCCCGGCCAAAAACTGGCGAACCAGGCCGAACGGCTCCTGTCAGAGCTGAGAGTCTTTATTGCCACCTCCGCAGGACAGCGTCTGGTCAATGCCCTGGGATTCCCCGATAGCTTCATCAAACCGGCCACTATGACTGAGCTGGACAGTCAGCTGCTGACCGGCATGAAGCCTCCCGACCCTCTCAGGCTGGTGGTCAGGCTCGCCAAAAAGACGCTTCCTGAGCGGGTGATACCCTATCGTCCCGGGGGCAGCGGGGACACCAGTGGCAACAGGCTTGTGGTGCTGCAAGTTGACCCGGCGGTACTGGCCGAACAACGTCGCTCCACCAGTAATTACCTGGGAGCACTGACCCTGGTCCTGAAGGATTTATGTCGGGCAGCACTGGCCAGTATTGACCAGACGAACTCACCAGCCATCGCCATGAGCTGGTTGCAGGGAGCCAAAATCACCGGTGACCGGACGCTGCTGCAACTGGAAAACCAGCTTCGTAAGCAATACAACCTGCTGTCCGTGCTGACCACCGCATCAGCTCATACCCCTGTTCAGGCGGTCACCACGGCGGGCGGAATAACGACCGTGGAAAACCGCCAGCGAGTCCGCATTGCCTATCAAGCCATTGCTGACCCCCTGTCCGGCTTTGGTCGGCTGGTGGGGGATAGGGAAACCCGTCTGCTGTTTCAGCGAGTCCAGTATTATTGCAACCAACAGGTAGACCGGTTATCCGACGCTCGTCGTTCGAAGCTGGGAAATCTCCGCTCACTGTTGACCCAGGTCGCCTGGAGTGGGCTGGTCAACCAGCGCATGGTGACTTCGCAGCCTACACTTCTGGCTGATCCGGCGGATGGGGTCACGGCTGTGCTTGACAAGCAAGAGCTGAAGGCTCTGAGCGGGATCGACAACCTCGCCGGGAAGCTTGAAGAGGTGCTGACCGATGCTCTGAAAGACCGACGGGGCATCGCCTTCACAGCGGCAGAACATCAGGGGTTATTGAGCTGGTTAAACCGTGCAGAGGCGGTTCTCACGGACGCACAGGCCGTGCGCAAGGAATGGGCTGATCCTGGGCAGCTTCCCCTCGGTGAGGATTCCCATGGCAATGTGCCGGTCACCGCTGGTAGCCGGAAAACCCTTGCCCTGACCAGCACCGGGCGGCAACCGGTCACCCGGCTGGGCAACCAGCATCTTATTGCTATTGAAAGTGCTATTGACAGCCGCGGCCCCCTGTCCGCCCCGGCAGGGGACGGTTTGCTGGCACTGTTGAGACAGGAGCCACCTGACAGCCCGCAGGCTGCGGCTGCTTTAGGAACCGAGCTTGGGTTGGCTCCCGCGGATACCGACCCGGACTATTACCGGGACGCGATCAAGCGTATCTTGTCACCGCTGTCCCGGCAGCAGACCAACAACCTGGACGACCTCCTTGTTGATTTGCTCAAAAAACCATTCCTGACCGGCGCTGAGCCGCTACTGGCGGAGTATTTTTTTCACCGGCGGCTCAGGGGGCTGGAAACCACCGACCCGGTCAGGTTGCGGGCCAATGCCCTGCGAGCCAATAAATGGCTTGATCTGCTGCAAAAAAATCCGCCACTGCCTTCAGGATCCGACAGGCAGGTTCCGGCTTTCATCACCGATAGCGGGCTGGGGCGTTACCAGGCCCGGGTTCAGACCACGGACGGACAAAAGACGTTTACTCTGGGTCGCCGCGATGACCTGGCTTTTTCCAGGCAGGGTCCCGGCTACGCCCTGACCCACAGCGAAGATCACCGCAAGGTCTTTCGCGTCGAGCTTCCCGATCGCTGGCCAGACCGTCTTTTGCCGATCAGGCTGGTTGTCCACATGGAGCCTTATCGCAGGCTGGAACGGAAGGGGCTTATTGGCAGAGAGCAACTACAGAACGACATTCAGCTCATTGCCCGGGGGATGGCTGAGTCACGTTTATCGCACCTTCTTCAGGCGCTGGTGCAACCCGTCAGGGACGCGGGCATTGCCGATGCTAGCCCTTTTAAAATAAGAATCAGCCCCAAGCCTCTCTGGCCGCTGGTGGACAGCCGTATCAAGGTGAGTGAGGAAAACCGTGCCCAAGCCCTGTTATTGCTGGGCACGAAGGACAGGAACAAGTCGTTTATTTTCCGGGAAACCCTGACGAGCCTGGTTGGCGCTAGTCTGTTGAAAGCCCTTGAGGGGGATGGGTCGCTGACAGCCTTGCGCGCGGTGAAAGCCTTGCGGCAGGAGGTACGGCAGCAGTTCGGGATCAACACCGAGACAGTGCCTGACGGTGAGTCGCGTCCCCTGGGACTGACCCGTCAGTACGCACTGACGCTGGTGGCTGACAATCAGGTCGTCAATGATAAACAACCCTCAGCGCCCCTGGTCCCAGATCCCCGCTTTGATAATACCATCGCCTCCTACACCCCCTTGCCTTCCACCTCTAAGCGGGTCAACGTGGATTATCGGGCTTTCTGGACTGTCGGTTCCGGCATGGAATCCCTGCTCAACTCTCATCTGCTCGGGTTAAGTCGGGCGGCAGCAGAAAACTTCCTGTCAAATCGGAAAAGGGCTATTCACAAAGATTACAAGCTAAGCCCCGTTATCAGCGATTACCTGAAGTCGCTGATGGTTCATTTTATCTACCAGAAAATGGATCAGATTCTTGGTAGCAACGGGCAGCCAGCCAGCCAGATACACCTGGGAGTGACCGATGCCGTAACGTCCATATTGCCTGACACCGATATCAATACCATCAGAAATCTTAATTTGCCTCTCCTTGGATCTGGGAGAACTGGATCTGGGAGTGAATCAGGGACATCCATGGTCGCTGAATTGAAACAAGCCTGCACTTTTGTTGCCCGGGGGCTGGGCTGGGAGTCTTTTGACACTGGCCTGCTGGCCAATATGAATCAAGATGTGCACACCGTATTTGTAGAGGCGGTAAGACTGCGACAGCGTGTCGGAAGGCCGTTCCAGTTGCCTGTTAACCAGCAGCAGGAGAGTAAAGAGCCAACGTCTGTGCAGGCTTTACCAGGGCAGCCTGAAACCATTGAAACCATCGCCAGCAGTCCTCGTCATAAGGTTGTAGCAGACGGTGACAGGTATTATCTGAAAATAACCCCGGCGGGCCCGGGCAATCCTTTCCCATTTATGTCACCCCAGTCACAGGATGGCCTGAAGGGGCTGTTGCGTCACCCCCTGAAACCGGGAGAAAACGCTGCAACCACACAGGCTTACCTGTCACAGCTGGCACGTCATTATGAGGCTTTTAGTGAACTGAAGGACATTGACAGTACTGGCCAGATCAATGCCGCTATTGACAAAATGGACGATGTCACCCGGCAGCGGTTTGCCGGGGAATTCCTGCGCTATGCCCAGCAGTCAGCTGTCCCGGCAGGTCTGGCTGAAACCGTCGCCGGGAAGTTACTTACAGCAGAGATCACCGCCCTGGGTTCCCTGCCTGAAAGGATTTCCACCGGGCTTTATCAGCGACTTAACGGACTGCTGAACCTGGCCGGGAACAAGGAATTTTCACTGACCTCCGGCGACCTTACGATTCGGGTGCTGACCGACCCCTCAATCACCGCCGATGCCTCCTACCTGATGCCTGCCCAACGGACACTGATGCTGGGCAATGGCGGCGCCGACAGTCCGCTGACCGCTGCGGCGGCACTGGCTTTGCTGCAGGCATGGGAAGCCCAGGCACCGGAGGATCAGGCAAAAACATTCCTCGCCCTGCAACAGAAGCGGGTCCGACTGCCAAAGGGCGTGGAAAACCTGTCACCAGAGTCGCTGGTCAGCGAGTTCACTGTTAAGGAAGGCAAGCTGACACTCTCCGGCCTGCTGGAACGTCTGGCCAGCTTTATCGGGCTGGCGGACAGGGTGAAGCGGGAGGGCTCCTCCGAAGCCCACATTCTGGCCAGGGAGATTCGCCAGAACGTGGCCGACAGCCTTGCCGCACTCAGGAGCGATATCGATTTTGGCCAGATGGCTGACATCCTTGATATGACCGAACGTCATTTCCGGGAGACTCTGCAGGGACTGGAAAAGGCGGGTTTGCCAGCCGGTCAGGCCACAAGGTTGCCCGCCGCAGACTGCGTGCTGTGCGACGGCTCCGAACCGGTCAGAACCGCGATGACCCTGATGGATCGGGTCAGCGGGCACCTGGATGCCATTGAGGCCAGTGACCGCTTCATCCATATCAGACAGAGTGCCGGTGACAGGGGGTTGCTGGCAGATGCCTTCCTGCTGCTGGAACAGGGACGTTTTGCGGCGGTGGTCACCGAAGACATTATGAACAGCCCGGCGTTCCGCAAGGAGCTTCTTGATCTCTTACGACAGACACTGGCGCAAAGGCAGGAGCTGAATCCGGAGCAAGTCGTTGATCGGGTGGTCACTTTGCTTAATGACTCGGGCTACAGTGTCGACGACACCCGCTTTGTCAAGGAACAGCTGCTTGGAAACCCGGAGTTCATGGCGAGCCTCCGGACCCGAAAAGGCCGGGACGGGGATGGCCCTGAGCCCGGCAGCCCGGGTGGCACCAGGCCGATAAGCGGGTCGAAAAAAGCGCAAGGGAAGTTCATGCGCATGCTGGATAAGCTGGATCGCAGTACAAAATTCAATACGGGCAGGATGATTTACGGCGGAGTAAGTGCCATCTCTGGCCTGGCCCTGGCCTCGGTGTCACTGGATAGCCTGGCAAAATACGGAGACGAGATGCCCGCCCAAGATAGGGACATGGCCTATGCCGGTGCGGGCCTGGGTACCATCAACTCGGTCTACGGCATTACCACGACCGCCAACTGGGCGCTGAGCAAAACCCTGGTCAAGACGAAAAATCCGGCAGGGGCCATTGGCGTCGCGTTAAAGCTGGGTCCGAAAATGTCACGAAATGTGGCCAGGGCGATACCCATTATAGGCGGTGTCATTTCTGTTACGCTTGGCGCTTCTTCACTGGTCTCTAATGCCAGCAACGCCGATGCGGCAAGAAAAGCTGGCAACCATAAACGGGCGGCTCTTTTTGGTGCAATGGCCGCTTTGGATGCCATTACCATTGGCCTTGATGTTCTCAGTACAGCGCTGGACTTCATCAATCCAAAGCTGGGCATTATTGTGGACTTAGTCAGTCAACTGCTGAGCTTTCTGCAAACGGCTCTGGCGGCCCTGGTGCCGCCTCCCACCGCCAGGGAGGATTTCAGCGCTGTATTGGAGAGCGATGAATTCAAGGAATATCTTAATGATCAGGTAACTCACTTTGAGAAGGAGGGCTACAGGCAGTTTGTGCTCCACCAGGATGCCACTGGTTGGCTTGACCAGGATAATTATAAGGAGAACCTTGAGACAGTGAAGGTATACTTTCACCAGTTTTTGGGTGGTAAAAGAGACAAAGGGCTTGCTATTCGTGATTTGATCAACGAAAGGCGAACCACAAAAGGAACGTCTCTGCCGGACTACATGTACGGCGAGAAAGGGTTCAAGGTGTTTTATGGGCTGGGTGGCGATGACATCCTGATCATTAACGAGGGAGAGCTGTATGGCGGTGCAGGCAACGACACGCTGATCCTGAAAAAAGGCCTGGCAAAAGGGGGCAGTGGCAATGACGATATACGGATTGAAAAGTCAGGTTCTGCCTACGGGGACAGTGGCGATGACGTTCTCCGGATTGAAAAGACGGGTACTGCTTACGGGGGCAGTGGCAACGACATCATCCGGATTGAAAAATCAGGTACGGGTCACGGTGACAGTGGCAATGATGTTATCTGGATTGGGCACTCAGGTAAGGCTTATGGGGGATACGGGGACGACACCCTCTACTTGTCAAAGGTCGGTGGCATTGGCTACGGCGGACCGGGAAACGATCAGATTTATTACGGCAAATCCCAGTATGGCGACGCGGGTGATGACCGGCTTATTGACAAGCTCGGCGCAGTCGATCAGTACGGTGGTACAGGTAATGACCGTCTTTCGCCGGGGTTAGGCTATGCACGGCTTTTTGGCGGCCCCGGAGATGATACGCTTGTCCTGCCCAGCTTCTCGCTTCCTGTTTTCAGCCAGGGACCAATAATAGGCAATGTCACGGCTCACTACAGTGTTGGTCGTTATACCTTCAGGCTCGGTGAGCAATCATCTAACAACAAGGGTATGAAGTTTCACTACCGTCATGATTACTCTAAGCCATTAGTCTGGGTTGACTTGAAAAACGGAAACTGGCTTAACCGTTTTTATCGTTATCTCGACTTTCAGGGGTTGGACCGCGACCACCCGAATAGTCAGGAAACAGGCAAAAAATCCGTTTTCGATGTTTTTCATGTATGGCCTTTCGCTAAGTCATCGATGACTAAGGAATTGATGAACCAGGTCACACCCGACGCCAGTCACACAGGCATCAATCGAATTTCTGATATTTACAGTAAGCAGCCTTACTTTTACCTCGGCAAAGTTCAGTACGGCAGCGCGCGCGAGCAAGTTCACCTCTATTTTTCGCTCGAAGGCGTTTTCGTGATGAAAGCCGACCGCTCCCTGTTGTTTTTCAAAAAGGACAGCCTGCTCAGGGCCAGTGAAAGTAACAAAGCCATTAAATTCTTCGCCACCCTCCTGGACTGCCTGGGGACCGGTGGCCGTGTTGAGAGTGTGGAAAATCTGGTGGGTTCTGAAGACGGCTCGGAAGTCTACGGGACCGAACAGCGCGAAAGCATTTATCTCAGGGGCGATAAAAATAGCAACAACATAGTGGATACGCGAGGTGGTGACGATTTTGTCTATGCCAGCAATGGCACAGACATAATAAAACTGGGGGAGGGCAATGACCGGGCGGTATTGAGCGATCAAAATAAGGTGGACGGCGGCCCCGGCACAGACACCGTTTCCTACGTGGTTCGAAAGGAAAATCTTTGGCTGGATATGACCAACCGCGATCGGTCATCGGGAGAGGTGGTGACCGGTGTTGAGGTCATACAGGACTCCCCCCACGATGACAGAATCAAAGGAAACCATAAGAATACGGTTTTCATGGCCACCGGTGGCACCAATACCCTGGATACCGGAGCTGGCAACGACACGGTCATTACTAATGGCGGAAAGACAACCATCTGGCTGAGAAGCGGTTTTAACTCCGTGCTACTGGGTGATGGTCACCACAAGGTTCACATGGGCATTCATACCGACTCAATCAGGGTGAGTGGCAACAACCTTGTTAACCAACAATTTTACGTCCACAAACCTCAGGAACCTTCGACAGGAAAATGGCCAGTTCTGGTCATCCGCTGGGGACGATTTGGTGCCGGGTGCATCCGGCAGCACAAACAGCTGGCCAGCCTGACAGTCAACCCGTTCATCGAGCGCATGGACCTGGTTTTCAGCGAACAGAAACCTAATGCTAACGTCATCCTGGACTTTAACACCCCCGACATCCCCTCTGTCACAGTTAGTCAGGTTAATACCCATTGGTACCGGGGGGATTTGGCCGAAACGGGCCGCTGGCAGTTCATTGACGGGGATGTGATGAAACTGGGCAACACGACCCTGTCCACTCATTTTGATCAGAAAAAAGATGCTTGCAAGCTTATCAGAGAAGTGGACATCCATACTTTTTCCAGAGCGCAGATGCTGGGATTCTTGAATCGCTACCCCGGAAAACCTTTAGGTGAATTCCGTCGCTGGCAGTGGCCTGACGAGACTGAGCTGGAGAGTCTTTCTAATGAAGGAAAAAACCTGGGTGTCGGCCTGCACCGCATTAGCAGCGAGGAAAGTAATAATATCAGCCTGAATATTGAGTTTCGTTTCGACACTTCCAGTTGCAGCCCGCGTAGTGGTCCTTTACGCAAGCTGACCCTGAAGCTGAACCAACAGCAGGTGCTCTTTGAAGGCGTGGCCCCGGTCCTGAAGCAGCGTATCGGGCTCAAAGTGGACAAGGAGATGGTTTTCTCTTTACCACAACAAACACACACACTGACTTTCAAACTGGTTAACACCCATGCAGACGGTCGCAGGCAACATCTCGGACGCCATAAGGTATCAGAAATAAAACCGGTCTCAAAACAATGGGACGAAATGTTCCCCGGTCAGCCAATGGCGAAAGCCCTGAGCCTGTTGGAGATACATCATACCTTTCACAGGAATACGACTTTTCTTAAGCTATGCGGAGCCTCCAGGCCGTTCACCAGCTCTGCGATCCTACCGGGTGCTCTCCTTGACCTGTCTTCAGACTCACACTCTGGCGTTCCTATCATTATCGGTGGTCCGGGCAATGATCGGCTAACAGGTAATCCCGCCACAGATAATATATTGCTTGGCAAGGGAGGGCGGGACATTTTGCAGGATATGGGTGGCAATAACCAGTTTATTGTCGGCATGGGCAATACCACCGTGATGGCTTCCGGAAAGGGACACAATCGGCTAATACACGACAAGTCTGCCGTACTTTATGGTGCCTGGCTCCTGCACAAAAAGGCCAGGAATCTCAGTATCAAGGTTGTCTCAATGCATGAGCTGGATGGGATGAGCGTCAATGTCACTGAGGGGATCGCACAGACCCGATGGCGAAATAAGGAAACCGGCAGTCGGCGTTATCACCAGACCCTATTCAATGGGATCAGCCAGATTGACGGGACTTCGGGAGATGATACCTACTTTGGCAGCAATGGTACGGATATTTTCAGCACCGGGGGCGGTTTGGACAAGGTGCACATGGGGGACGGAAACGACCGGGTCATCATTAACGCCCGCTGGCAAAATGGTACTACCCTGGACGGCGGCAGCGGTGCCAATACACTGCTCTTTGATTTACCCGACAGCGATCGTGTGGTTGTTAACCTTAAAAGGAGTTTAACAGTCAGGAACTTTGTCCTGGAGGACACCGGTAAGGGCAAGATAAAATTTT
Organism: Endozoicomonas sp. 4G; assembly: GCF_023822025.1. Taxonomy (NCBI): domain Bacteria; kingdom Pseudomonadati; phylum Pseudomonadota; class Gammaproteobacteria; order Oceanospirillales; family Endozoicomonadaceae; genus Endozoicomonas; species Endozoicomonas sp. 4G. The sequence continues at coordinate 565,949 of NZ_CP082909.1, forward strand.
CCGGTGATGATAACGATAACATTTATGTGTCCAGAGGCTCCCTGTACAGTTTTAGTAGCAGAGGAGGGGATGACTACCTTTTTCTTCTGAAGCAGCCGAAAGCCAACGATTTTAACGGTGGTCCGGGCACCGACACGATAGATTTCAGCCAGATGACCATCGAGCCGCATTTTGTCCGGCTCAATCTGTCTTTAAGAAAAAAAGCAGCGAGCCTTGCCTGTTCTGCAAGCGATTCGGGACCCTGCCCTCCTGATAAAAACGTCAAAGGTCATATGTCTTTTACGCAAAGGTCGCCCAAACCCAAATCCAAATCCAAATCCAAATCCAAGGGCATTTTCGAAAAATGGCCGACAGCTATCAGTAATTTTGAGATTTTCAAGGGCCCCGATTCCGACGATATTTTCAACATTCCGGCCCTTGCCGGGATTGTCGTCGATGGCGGAGGTGGCAATGATACTTTCAGAATTACCTCTTCCGGCACCAGGGGCAACAGTTCAATCACCTCCACCATAGGGGGACCTGGATACAACAGGCATTATGGCAGCCAGGAGGCTGACCGGATGGTGGCAAACCTGGGGCCTGACCTTCTTTCCGGTAACCTGGGCCCGGATATTTACGTTATTTATCCACAGGCCAATGGCACCCGGATCGTCGACCCGGACAACGGGAATAGCCTGATATTGCACGGAGTCCAACCCGAAAATCTCGACTGGCGACTGACCGGGAATTATACCCGTCTGGAAGTGAACAACGGCGGACATGTATTTTTCAGCGTCGATTTACGGCACGTTCCCCAGTGTGTGCGTGAGGATGGTAGCCTGGTCACCGGGCACTTTATCAACAGCCTGGAACGGCATATCTGGCGTCTGACAACGATTGATCCGGCCAACAACGGAAGCAGATTGCTTAGCGGCAAAAACCTTCGAGATTACTATTACTCGAAGCTGATGGTTGATAAACGACTGGATGGCGCTTACCAGCTTGGCAATCTTACCGAGCCTGTACACGGCGGGCCAGGTGATGACGTGTTCTCCGTTTCAGGTGCTGTCAGACCGGGGGTTGAGCTGTTTGGAGAGTCGGGAAACGATATTTTCCACCTCAAAAGCAGCGGTGCCAGTGTCCACCCCGGTCCTGGCAATAACCTTGTCAGTCTGGAGCTGGGGAATGCCGAAGAAAATGGTGCGCTAAAGCTATTCTTTGCCCCCTCTTCGTTTAACCGTGTTCGAATGGCGGGTGTCAGCCTTGCGGATGTGCAGGCAGCAAGCTGGCGTTCGCTGGCTTTGCGCCCAACCAACGACAGTGGTGACCAGACTGGTTGCCCGGTCGGCTTATCCCGCCTGATGCCCCCTCCGGTCACCGGCGGCAGTTTTATCCTGGCGGCCTTGATTCGTCGTGGCCTGCCGCTGGGCAGACGAACACGGGCGGGGAGCACGCTGATTTATTTTGCCGGGGCTGACGGCTCTGATGCCATCAGCCTGAGCCTGAAACCCTGGCAACTGGAGATCAGGCTAACGGAGGGTGCCAGGGTTTTTCATCGAAGAGTCAGGCCATTTTTCACCTCCCCCCACCTGCACCTGGTCATGACAATAAATGACAATGGTTTTCTAACCATCTACCGAAATGGTCGGGTTGCTTTGGCAACCCGGGCCTTCAAGCCAGACAGGAAAATTCGGGCGCTGAACTGTTATGCCGCTGACAAACTCATCATCAACCAGCGTCTCCCGTCCTCTGAAGGGATAAAAATGATGGCGTCTGGTGCTGACCCCCTGGTGAGAATAGGCACCTGGCAGAACCCTGACCTTATCTATGCCAATGGTTGGCCAGACAGCCTGGAACTGGATAACGGCATTCTGGATGACAGGGAAAGGATCGGTCAACGACTCGAGTCTGGTTATTCACTTTCAGAGCAAACCATCCCAGGGCATCAGTATGTAATCGATGAAAAAAGCACTACTTACCGTTTCTCTGGCGATGACACGGATAACGGCCAATGGCTTCTGGCAAACGCCACGGGCACGGCTGACCAGCTCGAAGTGAATACCCATGATTGCGAGAAATTGCGCTATCAAAAAGCAGGCGAGGATCTTATCCTGACTGTCTTGTTGAATAACAACTTGTTGAAAAACAGTGACAATAGCACCCATCCGCTCAATGCCACCAGCCTTAGGGTGCAAAACTTTTTCAGCCAAGAAGGCGATACCGTTGAGCGCCTGATTGTCAATAACAAGGTGCTCAGCATGAGCGAGGTGCTGGCGCAAGTCGACACCCAACAGTCTGGGGGTGGAGTCAACGGAACCCAGTCCTTACTGAACAGGATCATTGGCAGGGGGAAACAGCTGTTGAATCATCTGGGCCGTCTGGCCGGAGCTAAGAAAGACGACCCTGACACAGATGAAGCCGAGAGTGTGCGACCCGAGCTGGCGAGTTTGAATGACACTGAATTGAACCGGCACTACCAGCGTTTGGTTCAGGAAATCAACACCCTTTCAGGCAATCGCAGTGGTGAGAACCCATCGTTTATCCCATCGGCAAGCGAAAAAGCGATGCAGAACCTGACGACTCCGCAACCGTGAACTAGGATTGGTCAAGGCTAAATGAGACTTGTTAGGAGCCTGACCGGGAATAGCGCCCGTAGCGAGGACGGCAACTATTCTCGGTCAGGCTCCTAGTTACGGAGAGCTTCCCGTATGTCTGCTAATCTGACCGATACCAATCCTCTCGATCCTGCTCCCAAAAGACAGTGGCTGGATACCAGCGATGGCTGGTTTTACTCGGCCATTGTTAATACCGATACCTTTACCATCCGACTGTCGACGAACCCGGCTAGCACGGAGTCGGTGTTTGCCACGCCAGAACACATTATTACTGTCAGGACAGCCATTGACCGAGCCTTCTGGTTAATCGAGCAGTCCGGTTTTTTTCCTCACTACCTACATCGGAATATCAATATTATCCTGTCTGACCCTGATTTGCCGGGGCAGAATATCTATTATGACGACGATGGCGTGACATTGTTAATCGGGCAATCGGCCATCAATCCGTCATCATTGCCCCAGGCTTCGGGCAAACCTGCCGGTATAGCCGATGCTCCCGGAACTGACCGGCTTGTCGCCATGTTGCTGAATAACATGGCAATGGTCGTTTATGAAGCCTGTGACCCCAAAAACTTCTGGTCAGAATTTCAGGTGCGCCAGTATGGTTCCACAGAAAATGGTGGCAGTTTAATCCCGTCCCCCATCAGCCAGACGGATGATGGGGTTTCCGCTATAGCCGCTCAAACACAGCTCGACTTTATTTCGGAAACGCTGGCTGCCAAATGGTTGAATCAGAAAGTATCCCCGACTTCACTCTATTGGCTGGAGTCTTTGCTTCCCGATCTGTTCAATGCCCCAAAAAACTTTGAGCAGTCGCCAACCCCTCTAAGTGCCGAACTGCAAGCCAGGCACTGGCATTCTAAAAACGACCTTGGTCAAACACTTGACTGGCTCCGGGACGAGGAGATCTCTTCGACAGGCAATGTCACCAGGCTCGTGCCTGACAGTTATTCTTCCTTCACGCCCGTCGCGCCGCTTTTGCGCATCGACGAGACAATAACCTGCCCTGCTTTTGGCAAGGGTTACCGCACCCAGGTTAACGGCACGGAAATAGCGGTCAGGGTATATCCCCAGGGCGACGGCGCTCCGCCACTGAGGCTGGTGGACATCACTCTTGATGCCCAAGACTATCGTTCGCTGGATTACAAGGATCCGGCACAAACGCTCCAGCGACTGGTTTTAAACCTTGATAAATTGGCAGGACTGTTTCTACACGGTGGTTTTAACCGGCAGTTGCTGACCTTTCTTTACGGGCTTCAGATTGCCAGTGATCCGGGTGGCCCGGATCATAAGGTCCCGCTTATCAAGGCAGAGTCCGACCGATTATTTATTGACAGTGAGGCAACTTTTACAAACGACAGTCGGCCACTGATTCGTCTGGGAGCCGCCGACTTTTCCGATCATTCTGACGAGGCTCTTGGGCGTGGACTGTCGTCCCTGCTGGTGCCTGCATGGCGAAAAACCCTGACCGACAATGCCGTGGCTGTGACGGGTATTGAACAGCTTTGGGGCATCACTGGCAACAGGCTGGAAGCACTGCAACCGCACTATGGGCTTGATGAACGTTACCAGGCCCGGCAATGGCCACCGGAGTCGGGAGACCTTTATCGGCAACTGGTATCGGGCCAACGCCATGACCTCAGGAAGCGGGGCGGCACTGCGGAAGACTTTGTTGAGGCTGTCCGGGAGCTTTATCAAGGTGACGGGCTGGCACCAGCACTTGCCGGCGTTATGGAAGACTGGCAATCGTCAACAGAAAGTAACCGCACAGCTGGAGAAATGGCGGATTTGCTCAAGGCTATTGTCACCGTTTATGGCGAACAACCTCTGCGCAGTGAACAATGGTTTTTCCGCAGGGCACTTGATGCCAGTCTGAACTGGCTGACTGCCAGAGACCCCGACAGCCTGGCTCTGGCAAACCTTCAGCGACTGAAGAAAAAAGATGAGGCACAACAAAATGAATACGATGGCCTGTTGGAGCCGGAGCAGGCGCCGCTCTTAAATAACGCTACCAGCAGCAGCGTTCGGGGCAGATTCCTTACCCTCAAGGCTCTGGGTGACAGGGTAGGGGTCTACCTGACGCCGGACTATCTGGCCAGTTCCAGTAACCAGACCCTCGCCAGTGACCTGTGGCAACTGGTAGATGCCAGCGACTTGTTCAGACATCGGTTGAACAACACCGACGCGTTACGGATGCTGTCCGGCAACGCAACAACTCCTGTAAGACCTGACACTCTTGGCGACATACACGACCAGGGTTTACTGAAAATACCCCTCGATGAGCGCAACAGGACGATCCCCGGAGAATATGTCAGTTTAATTATCCCCGGTCGCAATGGTGATTTCCACGGCAGTAAGTCCGGCCCGCTGACCTACCTGCCCATCCGTCATGGTATGGAAAATGACACCGTTCATGATCTTGCCTTGAATAACAATGGGACAGACCTTGCCCGAAATAACGGGACAGACCTTGCCCCCATTAACCAGACAGTCAATAACGGCACCTTCACGCTGATCCCTTTTGATCCGGATGAGGGGGACTTGCCCTACGGTTCCGGGTGGCTGTCAGGCCATCTTTCGTTTTTTTACCAGCTGGGTGAGGCATTGCGGCTGGCGCTCGGGCTGGCGCCAGAAGAAGATACCAATGCGGCTAAAAACCGGATTCGTAATGAACTGGGTTTGCCACGGCACTATCCCGAGCACTATCCCGAGCACTATCCCGAACAGGACAGACTGCCGTTACCAGTAGTAAACCATCGTCAGGTAATGCTCAAACAAACCCTGCCAGTGCAGCTAAGGTTTAATCAAACGACAGCGACAGACACCGGAAAATCCGTGCCTCTGGCGGTGACCGGATACGGCTCCCTGGGGCGTCATCTGCAACTGACAGCAGAGCCTGACAGCAACGGCACTTATCGTCTGCAACTGGCTGCCATTGGCACAATAACCACAGATGAGGGTCTTCTGCCACCGTCCCTGTGGCACCACTATCCCGCACTTACCAGATCGGCGGCAGGGCGCAGGGTTCGCCGTTCTGATTCTGAACCTGCTGCTTCTGCTCCTGTTGCAGATTCAGACTTCGAATTATTGAATCGACTGATTCCTGACGCTAGCTTGTTCTATAGGGAATTTGCGCCGTTAATACACCATCAACGCTCCACGAATGCAGTCTTCAACATACGTTTTGAAGACCTGCTCAAGGCTTTTAAGAGGTTTGATAGCTATCGTCGTGCGAATTCTCCATCAACCTTTGCTTTAGCAGTCAATGTTCACGCAAAACTCATCGAGCTGGTCAGGAATTACCCGATGGGAAGTGAAGCCAGCAAAAAATTTGTGAAACTGGCTAGAAGCTTCCATCACTGGTTAGGTGTCACCGTTAAGCTAGTCCCTGAAAAGCTGCATTTTGTCAGCATCGTCCCCACCGTTGCGGAGCTGAACAATATCCGGTTATGGATTGCGGCCAATGCCCAGTCCAATTTGCAGATAAACCTCTGGTATGACGAAGACGCACTGCTCACCACTCTGCTTTCCGAAGCTCTCAAAAAAGCAGTGACTAATAAATTGACCAGTCAATCTGATCTCGGTGATCCGTCTAATTTTGAATCGGATTTAACGAAAGGATTCATGAAGCTGCAAGATCAGGCCTGGAAATCCATAGCCTCGGATATGGAGCAGGGCCAGGGATTTGATCTGGCGGTGAAAAATTTTCTGGTAAATCATCTCAACCATAAATCATCGGATATTGATGCGAAAAAATCCGAATTGAAGAACGCCTATAAGCAATTTAAACAGAAGATAGAGTCTTCTTATCCCGGGGCGAAGTTTTCCTACAAGAATATTAAGACGGTCTGGACCGATGCCTTCGGGAAAATGGGTGATGAGGCCGAAAAGAACTATCTCAGGGAGCTGGGGTTACGTGGCAATCGGTCAGCAGCCATTGCACTGGTGAATACCAGAGTGATTGGCGCTCTCGGTGGCGTTTATTCTAACACGAACCTTTCGCCTACCATTAATGAGGATCTTTTCAAGGATATTGACCTTTCAGGCCTCGAAAGAACAGATTTGGACAGGATACGGATGGCACAGATACAGCTTGTCATCCAAAAGTTCGGCAGGGATTTCCTTCCCGATGAACAGGATCCTGCCATAACACAGAAGGTTTCAGAGGATCTCGCCTGGCTCGGTAGAAAATACCCCAGGTTTAAAGGCGATATTGAGCGGATCCTGACGAAATCTGATCCCTCGCAACTGTTTGAGCCCTTGGGAAAAGTTAAACTCATTCCCAGTGAGATCTACCTGCCATCAAAATCCGCCCCCAGTGCATTCTTCGCAGCATTACCGGGCAGCCCGACCATGAAGGTGGTCCAAGGTCGTCTTTTAATAGCGTATCAGACGATTGATCAATATAAGTTGTTCGACGTGACAGATTGGAAAGCTATCCAGGATACAAGAACGTTTTTCATTGAGAAAGGGTTGGCTTTACCGTTATTGGCGGGTTATCGACTCGGGGGTATATCAGAGTTTGACCACAGCAATCAAATACTGAGTGGTAATGATGCACTGGCGGAAAGCAATAGTGTAATGGGTTGGACTGAAGACCCCAGAGATTCGCTGGATATTCCTGAATTGTCTGCCAGCGAACACTATACGATTGCCAGCGAAGCTCTGGCTGTCTGGGAGCATGAAAAAGATATCGCAGTCGATACTGACACCCGTCTAAAGAGCAGGAGCCAATACAGCCAACAACTGGTTATCCAGATGGAGTCTGGTGATAACTCGATTGCCAAGGCCAGCCGTTATCTGTTTCAAAAATACAACATTGGTCAACCAGCAGGAGGTAGTTATCGTTCAATCCGTTGGCTGGTTATTGGTAGCAATGATTGGTCAGATGGAGAGACAGGCGCAAAGGTCAACAAAGCCGATATTGGCAGATTTCTGGACAGTGAAAGCCGAATTCATGTGGTAGGTCTGGGTGACTCTGGGGACGGGGAATTTACCCTGAGCGGTCAAACCGCATCAGAACTGTCAAAAAAAATCAATGAATTGACCGGTGATACCCCGGTTAAAACCATTAACCTGGTTGGCTCTGGTATTGACGACAATGGGCTTGTAACCAAATACCTGAAAGACACCCTGAAACTAACCAAAACCTCGGCAGTGACTGCCCGTGACGGTCTTTTGAGAGTCGATATCTGGGGGCGCCTGTGGGTTGGCCAGGTATCTTCTGACACAGATCCGGTCACCTGGTCACTGGCCGACAAATCTGACAAGCTGAAAGCGCGTCGTAAGAGTGACGGTGAAATCACTGTCGAACGCTGGTCTGAAAAAGACACCTTGGCTGAAGGTAGCACTGGACTCCGGCAGCTGCCCTCAGTGTTATCACAGGACAGCGGGTTACTGGGGCCCGTCGACAGTCCCGATGACCTGGTGCCGACTCAGGGGATGTTCAGGCACCGTTTGAAGCCGGGTCTGCAGGGTGTTCTCAAATCGAATGATTTAGAAGCATTGGAGACGAAAATTGCAGAATTTGACCAACTTCGCCAGGAAGGAAGTGAAAGTTCTCTGAATGCCCTGAAAAAGTACATGCTCGTCTACCGGATGCAGAAAAACCTGCCCGCAATTCTGAGTGGAGAACCAGCAGCCTCCCATTTGGCTGCCGCCATAAACCAGTACCTGCTGGATGCGTTGGTGGAGGTTCCTGAACAGCTTAACTTTATCTGGATTGGTCGTCTCAACGAAGGGGTTAAAGACCATCTCAGGATCTGGAGCAAGATGGTTCCCTCCTGGTCGCAAACGCTCTGGTACGACCCACAGGCATTTCTGGCGCCCATGCTTACCCGGGAAATATATAAGGCTGTTGCCAATGAGAAAATAGCCGAGTCATTCCTGGTGCGTAGAAAAGCCAACGAGGAATTTTTGAAACGTTTGTATCATCTGCAGGACCTGGCCTACAGCACTATAAAAAAAGGCATCGCCCAGGGCAAAACCTTTGACGACATGGCGAAGACATTTTTAGTCAACCACCTGGGGATGGATCAAGAAGAGTTAACACAAATACAAAGGCAAAGTCAGCAGGAGTTCACTGATCTCGCCAAAGAGTTGACCGAGCTCCGGGGCAACCCCGGACCCGCGGGATTCACGCTGGCAGATATCAATCAACTCTGGCAGTCAGGCGATGCCAGCATGAAAGAGTGGTACTTGAAAGAAGTTGCCAAGAGGGGGGTTTTCGCCGCAGCCGCTGATTTGATAAGAGTGGAATTGCTGATTAAGAAAAAGGGCGGTGTCTATTTGGATGTCGACACACTGCCTCATTACAATGCGAAAGTGTTTAAAGACATTGAAATTCCGGATGATATTTTATATTCAGGAAAAGTGAGTCATGTAATTAACCATATCATTATGGAATATTTTGGTGAGCCAGGGCCGGAGCAACTGTTTTTTAACAGAACACCCGATCCAGAAATACGGAGACATTATGACATATTAAAAGAAAGATACCCTGAATTTTTTAAGGCTGCCAAAGAAGCCATCGTTAATCATAAGAAAGAGCCTCTTTTTATTTTTCCGGGCTCAGTCAGGGCTATTCCTGGCTCAATGGAAATAGCGTTAGAATTTAAAGAAAAAATCCATAACAACAACAACCTTATTATTGCGCCGCCAGACAGTGAAGTTCTCAAGGCCGTTAAGCGAGAAATAATAAGGCGTCAACAATTGATTGAACGGCTGGGGATAGACGACCCGGAAAAATTTTCTGACTACAGTATCGATGTCGATAAAATTAAGCGAATGGTAGAGTCAATTGTCAATGAATTGGACATCAATGAAGCCTTTGCCAAAAGTTTAATTCACTATCGGAGTGATGGAGTACTTGTTGGATCTGGATCGACGTTGCAGCTATCCGGACCGGGTGTGATTGTTCACGTCATCAGAAGCTATCTTATTGATCTTCTTCCAGAAGAGGATTTTTTTGATTACAAACCAGCACGCTATTTCACGCAAATTAACCCACTGGCAAGGATTGATTTGGTGGGTTTTGATACGGATGAACAGTCCAGTAGCTGGGTTGTCGCTGGTAATAAAATTGTGCGTTATGAGCTGATCGCCGAGCAAAACAGCCGTTATAAAAACCAGATTATTCTCCAACTCGGTAACAGCGACAATGAAGCCAGGGCCAGCGCATACCTGAGAGATAAGTACCAGCCCGATTTCAGCCGTCTTATACGACTGAAGTCTGATGGCTCCCTGGTTGATCCGAAGACAGGTGATGCCATTGACCCCGAGAAATTGCAAGCCGGTTTTATTACAGACTACACACGTATTATTGTTGTTGGTCATGGTACTAAGGATCAGGATGAAAAGACCGGTTCCGACAGGTTTCTTCTGGGCGGGAAGACGGCTGAGCAACTGGCCGAAGTGTTTGAGCGCATAACCGGCGGGCGGTTTGTCAGGACGGTCAGCCTGGTGGGGTGTGGTGCTGATGCCGGCGGGGAGCATTACCCTGTGGAAGCGTTCGCCAGAACACTGTTTAGTGAAGTCCGGACAGAGCGCATCACTGCCCGTAATGCACTGGTGGCAGTGGATACGATTGGCCGTAAATGGACCGGCTTTTTACCTGCTGACGGCTCCCCACCTGCTGACGGCTCCCCACCTGCTGACGGCTCCCCACCTGCTGACGGCTCCCCACCTGCTGACGGCTCCCCACCTGCTGACGGCTCCCCACCTGCTGACGGCTCCCCACCTGCTGACGGCTCCCAACCTGCTGAAGGCAATATCCTCTGGTCACAGTCAGACCGTCGCGTCAAGCTGGTGCTTGAGAAAGACGAACAGGGGCAGGTAATAGCCCGCCAGCTTCCGGTTGCAGAAGGGCTGGTGAAAAAACTCCAGAATTTGCCCGCTTTGCCCCCCGGCAGGGATTACGCCCACCTGGGTAAGAATGACCGTCATTTCGAGCAGGCCAGACGCTTACTGCTTGAAACGATTTTTGAAAACAATGGCAGGCAGAAACTCTCCGACCTGATTGAGGATTACAACCGTCGACTGTATCAAAACACCGGTGATGATCTTTCTCACCGGTTAATGCCTTTGCCGGTTGCCGATGTCGCGCTTCCTCTTGCTCCAGAAGAAAGGCCACAGCCAGACGAAAAGCCTCAGCCAGACGAAAAGCGTCAGATGAGCGTCTTTGTCCGCGCAGACTCAATCGGTGACCCATATTCCGGAGTTGGTCAGCTGGCCTATGGCGATCCCCTGGCGCAAGAGAATTTTGCCCGGATCCAGCAGGAGGGGTATCTGCTGGCCATGGGAGTCACAAAGTCGCCATCCGATGCCATGGCAGCACTGTTTACCCGCCTGCTACTTGGGTCTTTGCAGGACATTTTGGCACCTGATGCCAATGACATAGATCCGTTCCGGGTCTCCAGCCTTGACCTGATGGCTTCGGTATTGACAAAAGAGGAGCTGAATGCTCTCCATAACCAACGGAAACTGAATGACTTTTCCAACTTGAGCCAGGGGTATATCAAGTCTCTGAAAAAGTTATTGGGTCACTTTCTGGCGGACAAAGCAGACGAAGCAAAAGTATCGAGACTGAACGCCGGGGAAAGGAGACAGTTGCTGCAAAAAACACTTTCCCTTGGGATCGATAAAAGGGTGAAGCACTATCCCTATGGAACTGTCAGCTTTTCGGGTCCTGTGTCCCTGGTTAATAGAGAGGCTTTTGATGACAACAAACACCTGCCTGTTGTCACCGACCCTTCGGGCGTAACTTATGTTCTGCTGGACATGCCAGAAAGTAACAGCCCGGTTTTTCCGGATAATTTGCGCAATAACCTGTTTATGCTTCAGTCCTCAGGGCCGTTGGGGGTCCGTAATGCCCAGACGCTGATTAATACCATTGAGTCAGCCTATTCCCGGCATTCAGACTTACTGTTAGGAAAGCAGTTTGCTGAAAAAATATCCCGACTGTCGATGGCTGATATCGTCACACTGGCCAATGAAGTCATTAACATGGACACGGAGCCTGAGGCTCTCCGGAATCTGATAAGAAGACTTTTGGTTCGTCTGGCAAGCAACGCAGTGGAGGCCCTGGACACGGGTCACGAACCCGATCACCAGGAGAAGTTCCTGATCGCAGAATTATTCGTCCGGGCCCCCGAAGAAAAAAGCTTTGTCGTCCAGCTCGATCATTCGGGAGATTACGCACGCACGATTACCCTGGATCCTGTGATGCCCATGGACAAGGATGACTATCGTGGCTTGTATTATCGAGTCACTCTGGGGGCTCGTTCGCCACTTTATGTCTCGACCATTCAGGACCGTACCTATCGCTCTCAGGTGCGTGAGCTGTTGAAACTGAATGGACTGCCAAAAAAACTGGGGCGTTTGCTTCGTTATTTCGACAAACCTAATCAATTTATCGATACCCTTTTGGACTGGCGCAGATGGGAGATAGAGACTGACTTTGAGGTTAAAAAGCCGAACCCGGATATTCGTCTGGAACCGGACCTATTGATCGAGGACAGTCGTGTAACGGTCCGGCTATGGCAAGTAGATCAGCCGATCATCGTCCGGGTTGGAGTGAAGGATGTAACAGAAGAGGCGTCTGACGCCCGCCTGGCCCGGGTGCTCACCCAATCCTACGGGATGGCCCTATGCCTGCGAATGCGAGCAGTATTTCCAAATGCCCGCGATCTACTCGGGGCTATGGCGATATGGCATACGGAATACCATCATGATCCTGAGGGTGAATACGGTTTTGATAATGCTCTGACATTGCGGCAATTACCGGAAAATGGCGATTCGCTTTACCGGGTGCTGGTCCTTGACAGTAAGAACCATGATCTTAAGTTTGCCGAGGGTTCTGTAGAGGATTTTCAGCGGGCTCTGGAGGCACTGTCTTTCGAAGGGAAAATCGGCGATTCGGTCGGAAACGTTATGAGCCACATTGCCATGAATCCGGCGATCGCTGTTAATAATTTTGTAAAAGGTCTGGTTAAGGTACACACAGATTCCTGGAAAGAGATGCAGGATTCACAACTGCGGTCGGCGCTGCAGTTGCGGGCATCGCAATACCAGATATTGAAACAACGATTAACCAGCTCCGATTTATCCTCCGAAGACAGGAGCAGTTTATTGTCAGGTCTGGGTGATATGGAAAATCCGCTAGACAAAACTCCGTACACTGGCACAACGCCTTCTCATTACATGGGCGTTTATAGCAAAGGAATAAGGAAGAACAGTCCCGGAATTATCAGTGAAGTGGCACCGGGCTCCTATGGCGATAAAGGTTCGCAGACGAAGGTCGCGATCTTGTTTTCTGCCCGGTTTATTAAATATGTTCTTGAACAGAATGCTCCTTCCGATCACCTGTTTTCAGTACACAGTAATATTATCAAAACCCTTCGATGGCTCAGCACCATCCCTGAATTCAAGGTTTTTTCCGGCGCTCTGGCGAAAGATCGGAGCCAGGTCTTTGGCAACCTTCAGGCGCTGGTGGATCAGGGGGTTGTTGATGGTTCTGCCGGTGCCGGCTTCGGCCAGGTCAAAATACCCGAATCTGTCCGGCTATTACTGGTTGTTACTCCTCCTGATTCATCCGCTACAAAAACGCCGGAGCCGGTTCTATTTAAAAATGCCGGTTGCGTCCTGAAAGTGGATCCGAGCCAGTATTTCATCAAAGGACAAATAGAGGCTGAACAATATCGCACCTTATCAGGCCTGATAGTTCGTTATGTGGTTGCATCCAGTCTGCTGAAAGGAATCCGCAGAGATTATGAAACCGTTCGCAAAAAAATGCTGCACAAATTTGGCATTAAGGCATTACCAGAAAAGAAAACCATTGCAGTTATCCCCAGGGACGTTTATCCGCGGACCGGCCTTGAAATAGAGAATCTCATCACACGTGTGGATACTGCACCGAGGGTAGAGCTGGCATTCACTAAATCAGATCCTGATGCTATTAACACTGAATTTCCTAATATTATCCTGTCTACTGATAGCCATGAAAGTCGCGCTATCATTGAAATCATTACCGGTCCCCAACCTCTCTCCGCTTATCTCAGTGAATCCTCGGATTTATTTCTTGCGACCAATACGCTGGTTTCTGTTTTAGCAAGAATACCTAAAGGTGGTTTTACCGTAGGCGATTTGGTTAAGGCTTATAATGATGGGCTGCTTGGCAGTAACCCCGAAGGTAATTTAGAAAATTTCAAGTTAATGAATGTTTATAAATATAAAGACATTCGAGTTTCATTGTTGCCTGACATGATGGGGGAAGCGGTAGCGGCAGGAGCACAGGTACCCCCTTATCGTATTCATGTCAATATTGGGGTCGATCTTAGTTTGATTGGGGATATAACCTCCTATATTCCCGATCTTATGGTTTCGGATCAACATGACACATTAAGGCACGTTTTTCAGGGGAGCCAGTATAAGGCCTCTGTCATTTCAGAAAAACTGAACCTGAATTCTGACATGCTCAAATCCATGTTTACCCTGCATTTGTACAAGCAGGCATTAGACAGTTCAACCGACGATTTTATGAGGGGTAAAATGAGTCTTGAAGGTACCCCTATCAGTAAAATCAGAGGATTATTGAGACTGGGTACCGCTGATCTTTTAATGACTGCCCTCTCTGATTTGGAGGCCAACCAACTTAAGTCAGCCATCCAGAATTACAGCTGGAAGGCCTTTACTTCGTTGATGCAGGAAACGGTCAATGATCTGGCTAAGCTGGGATCTGAGGCGGAAGGGTTTGGCAGGGCGTGGAAAGTCCCCAAACAGCGATTGCAAGTCAGGTTAACCTTGCTGTTCGCCGACCTGTTGGATCATCGTGTCGAACATGGGAAGATGATTATCCCTTCTGATCATGGCTCAGATTTTTTCGAATTATCCCGGGGCGAGAACAAAAAACCGAAGCTGGGTTACATAGATGTCATAAATCCACCCTCAAGACATGGCGTCACTTATTATGTCGATGACGGGGGGCAAATCCATTTCCTCGGTACCATCGAGGTTCGAAAACTCTGGCCCAATCTCGAAAAGATGGCTTTTTCCCCTCCCGGCTTTTTCACGATGTCGGTAATAAACTCCGTTCAGAACCCGGGGTTACTGGGAGCAGACCCTGACGTTGACGAGATTTTTTTAACAAAAGCCCTATCTCTGGTCAGCCATGAAACCGAAACTTCGCATTACCAGAGCTGGGTCAGGCAGTCCATCCTCGACCGTTTGGGTCGACTCAGCCACGCAAAGCTGGAGCATGTCATCCGCTCCTTCGTCAACCGTCTGCAGAAAACACAGGGCACAATCGGGCAGAACCGGCTGGCCCGGTTGCTGCTGACTGCCAATCTCAGGGCAATAACCGGTGGGTCGTCAGGATCAGCCTGGGACACTCTGGCGCAGTTGCAAAAAATTGTGTCCGTGAATCTTCAGCGGACAACCAACGGGGATCAACCGCTTCCTTTGGCAACCACTGACCGTCAGGCCCGCTGGCAACAGCTGGCAGAGCTTAATCTGCCCACTGAACTCAATAAACTTCTGAAACTGTTTTCTGGTGATGTTTCTGGTGATGTTTCTGGTTATGTTTCTGGTGAAAGAGCTAAAGGTTTTATTAAACGAGTGCTGAAATCAGGAGAGATGCTGTCTGGCTACGGAATGTCCCTGAGTCGTGTGTCTAAGGAAATAACGATTGTCCTTAATCCTCAATGGTATCCGTATCAGAGTCACCTGAATAACCATCCGCTGACCCTGACAGTGGGAATAAAAGACCTGACGCAAGATAACCCTGAAGCTATTTCCAAAGCTATTTCCAAAGCTATTTCCAAAGCTATTTCCAAAGCTATTCCTGAAGCTACCCCCATAGGCAAGCTTTTCGCAATAGCCCTGTTAAACCATCCCGATGTGGCAGCGCTCCATCAGGCGCAAAAGGCCTTGCGGGCGATCTGGGGATTGTCGTCAATCAAGACTGGCCGTCGCTATGGTCTGACCAGAGAACGGACTCTGGCCATTTTTCCAGACCAGCAGGATGCCCTGTACACACAGTTTGTGGATGGCATCGGCAGCACTGATCACAATTGGCAGTTTGCTTCCGGATCGGTTGAGGATTTCGCCCGGGTTCTGTCCGAGTTGTCCGCCCGGTACGATCAGAACAGTCTGGCAGAGGCTTTTCAACGGATTCAGAACTACCAGCGTCAAAACGTCAGGGTACAGCTGGACACCTTTGCCTCAGCACTGGTGAAGACACACAGGAACCTGCCGGATGACCGGGCAGCGCTGACTCTGCGTCAGGCCATCGGGAGTGGCTGCAGTTTTCTGAAACAGGCCCTGAAGAAAAAGCACGCGTCATTAATGAGAGGCCTGGATGCAATCATAGATGCCACAGGTCTTGACACGCTTCGTACTGGCGTCGATTTAAATCGACGCCTTCCCGGTATCGCGCTTGGCAGGGGGATAATATTAAGGGTGACCCCTGAATACTTCGGTTATGCCGGGGCGAATTATCATATATTACCCGATGCCATCAGGAACTTCCTGGCAACGCCGCTGGGCAAAGATTACCTGAACAAACTCGAAGAGGGTTTCATACCTGGCCGTTATCAGTACCTGATTTTTGATGCCCCAAAAGCAAGCGATGGCAAGCAGCAAATCGTTGTTTCGTTAACACTGGCTGGCGCAGAAACTGCTGACAAACAAGTGATTATTGATCCCAATGCCAGTCAAAAGGTCCGTTTGTCCAGTTTGATCCCAGTGTTTGTTGAGCTGATTAAATCCGGCTACGACATGGGCGATAGCCGTCAGCCTGCCGCCCCGGACGATAAAGACATTGAAAGCAGGGTACGCCAGCAAATGGGGCTGGCTCCCCTGGTGGCGCTTGCCGACACCAGGACGGTAAAAAAGGACAGCGCATCCGGCTTGATCATTCTCGAAAGAATCACTGACCTTGTTTCCCGGCCTGCTGCATCGGACAGCACGGTGCAGCAGAGCCAGACACAGATCAATGGCTCACCTTTGACGACCCTGAAATGGCTTGGTGCCGAAGGTCAGCCGGGATTGCAATTGATAACAGCCCCGCTGTCCCCGGATGACCTGGACACGCACAGGCTTGCTCTGGCAGCCGATTTTTATGCGCTGGATAAAATAATCTCGACGTTGACTCAGCCGGACAATGACAAAGATTACGATGAGCTCTACAAGGAGTATTTTACAGACCGGTCAGGCCCTGAAGGGCTGCCCATTGACCGGCCAACAATTACCGACGGGGCAGATACCGGAATCACTCTGAGGCTACCCTTTGAGGATCTGGACAGGCCGGTGTTCACCGCCCTGTTTGCTGACAGTGACAGCCCTGAAGGGGAGCGGCTGCTGGCCAGCCTGAAGGCTGCCAAACGGGTGGTGAAGACTATTGCCCCGGCCTCAGGCGAAGACAGGGCAATCCATGCTCAGTTAAGGTCGCTATTCACCCTGTTGTTGTACCGGCTGTCAAGGGATGACCCCCAAGGGAAATCCCTGTTTCCGGGGATCAGGCTGGCAGATTATATCCATACCTGCCTTTCCGACAGTGCCATTGCCTTACTCAGTGACTACGTTCATCGTGTTGGCCTGCAACAGGCCACTGAGGAACTGGAAGCGAAGCTCACTGACCTTGCCCGGCCGGGTGCCCCGGACCTGCAGGCTGGCGTCAGGATCAAAGACCTGCTGGGGGTGGCCCTGGATTATCGCCTTGCCAACGGAGCCAGACTGCTGCCCGGCACGCTGCCGGATTACTACTCGCTGCCCTTGAGTGGTAACCAAAAATACCGGCAACTCTGGACTGGCCGAATGTCAGAGGACAGCGCCGCACGACCTGTCTCCAGGAACGCCGATGGCCGTTATCTTCTGAATCTGGCCCTGCCGGGGCAAAGCGGCATGGTCAAACGCCTGTTGCTCCGAAACCCGGCAACCCCCGATAACCTGGGCAGCCGCCTCCGGCTGGCTTTGGAACCGGACTCGCTGGGCCATGATCCAGAGGTGACCCGTGCATTTCTTGAACTGGCGATGACCAGGGTGGGTAAGGCCGACTGGCCGCAGTTTTCACAGCAGTTTACCGCATTGCCGGAATCGCGGCGTTCCGCAATGGTGGCGACGCTGGGTCAATATCGCTTGCAGTATCCGGAGGACGATATCAAGCAGCTGGGCCTTGCCCTTACCCGAATCCAGCTGTCGGAAGTGAATCAGCAGTTCAGTCTGGATGATCAGGCCGAGACACCGCCGGCGTTTCGCATCAGGAGTCTGACATTACTCGAAGACGGAAGTCATGGCTTCAGGCTGGAGACTGACGAGGGGGTCATACCTGTGCAGGCTGGCTCCCTGGAGCCGGTGACTGGAGAGCCATCTCTGGAGCCGAATCGGCAACGGGTGCTAATGCCCGCCAGTTCTTTCAGTAGCCAGTTTCCAGGGTCGTTTCTGGATACGCGCTACAACCTCAGGCAGTACCGGCAAGCGATGCAGAATACCAAGCTGCATCCCGACCGTTACCAGCATGATGTCCAGTGGCTTATTAAAACGTTCAGTGACTTTGGACCGGAAATCTATCGCCAACGACTCCAAAAAAAAGGTTCGCTTGACCTGAGTGCGGGCCGGCCTCTCCACTGGCAGTTAAATCCCCATATTTCCCTGCAGGAGTCCCGGTTGCAGGTGGGGGATGCCGCCGTAACGATTGAGCTTGGGATGAAGGATAACCCTTTGCTGAGGTACAGATTCTTTAACAAAGTGGTTAGCCAGTTCTACGCCATGGGTCTGGCCAAGAGTGTAGAGGCTATTGATGCCCGGCTGTTCCAGTCTACCTGGCCAGAGGGGGCTGATCGACTGAGTCAACTGGGCGACACTATTGGTTTTGATTCTGTCCAGCAATGGGCTTCCCTGTCTGCGGGGCTGGACTGGGATAATACCCTTCCTGGAGACAACAGCCGGGATTTACCGGCACTTCATGCTGGGTCATCCACCAGTCTGGAAGACACGAAACAGACGCTGGTATTGCTGTCATGGCTGTTCAATCAGAAGCCTGAATCACTCTCATTGGGCCTTGAAGAGCTCTTTGAGAAGATTCAGGAGGGCCTGGATGACCCGAGTATTCAAACCTTTGTCAGAGCACTGTACGAGTTTGACAGCAACCTGCCTGATGGTGACAGAGTCCTGTTCAGGGAGGCTTTCACGCCTCAGCAGATTAAATTACTGAAGGACGCCCTGACTCACCAGGCCCCTCACCAGAGGGAACTGATTGACTACGTAGACGCACTTAAAACAGCGTCCGATTGGCAGGCCCAGGTAGCCGATGCAGACGGGTTTGAGTCATCGACCTACCGGCTGGTTGAGTCTGGCAGCGACAGCAATAGCAATGGCAATGGCGATAGCGATAACGAGCCGACGGTTGTCATCGAAGACCTTGAGGCGAGTGACAACAAACGCTGCCGACGTGGGGTCGACGGCTGCGGGACTCAAGACAGTGACGGTAAAACCTTTATTCCGGTGCTGGAAAAAAACGACCATGGACAGACGGTTTATGGCGTGAAACTGGACAACGCCGCGTCAGGTAGAAGCGGGCTGTTCAAACTCAACCTGAAGGAATCGCTGAAAGATCAGTTAGCCGCTGCCCGCCACTGGCTGTCAGCAGGCAGTTCCGAGCTACGGACGCTGACGGGCACGGATGACCGGATAGCCGTGATCCTTCCTGCCGACTACCGTTCCGGCCAGACACTGTCGAATCAAGCCGAACGGCTCTTGTCAGAGCTGAGAGTCTTTATTTCCTCCTCCGCAGGACAGCGTCTGGTCAATGCCCTGGGATTTCCCGGCAGCTTCATCAAACCCGCCACTATGACTGAGCTGGACAGCCAGCTACTGACGGGTATGAAGCCTCCCGATCATCTCAGGCTGGTGGTCAGGCTCGCCAAAAAGACGCTTCCTGAGCGGGTGATCCCCTATCGCTCCGGGGGCAGCGGGGACACCAGTGGCAACAGGCTTGTGGTGCTGCAAGTTGACCCGGCGGTACTGGCCGGACAGCGCCGCTCCACCAGTAATTACCTGGGGGCACTGGCTTCTGTCCTGAAGGATTTATGTCGGGCAGCACTGGCCAGTACTGACCAGACGAAGTCACCAGCCATCGCCATGAGCTGGTTGCAGGGGGCCAAAATCACCGGTGACCGGACGCTGCTGCAATTGGAAAACCAGCTTCGTAAGCAGTACGGCCTGCAGCCCGTGCTGGCCACAGCATCAGCCCATGCCCCCGTTCAGACGGTCACCACGGCGGGCGGAATAACGACTGTAGAAAGCCGCCAGCGGGTCCGGATTGCCTATAAAGCCATTGCTGAGCCGCTGTCCGGCTTTGGTCGGCTGGTGGGGGATAAGGAAACCCGTCTACTGTTTCAGCGGGTTCAGTACTATTGCAACCAACGGGTTGACCGGTTATCTGACGCTGGTGGTTCGGGGCTGGGAAACCTCCGCTCGCTGTTAACGCAGCTAGCCTGGAGTGGGCTGGTCAGCCAGCGGATGGTGATTTCGCAGCCCACAGTTCTGGCTGATCCGGCGGATGTGGTCACAGCCGTGCTCGACGACAGTGAGCTGAAGGCTCTCACTGAGCTGAAGGCTCTCACTGAGCTGAAGGCTCTCACTGAGCTGAAGGCTCTCACCGGGATCAACAACCTCGCCGGGCAGCTTGAAGAGGTGTTGACCGATGCCCTGAAAGATCGACGGGGAATCACCTTTACAGCGGCAGAACATAAGGGATTATTGAGCTGGTTAAGCCGTGCAGAAGGGATTCTTGCGGACGCACAGGCCGTGCGCAAGGAATGGGGCGGCCCCGGACAACTTCCCCTGGTTGGGGATTCCAATGGTAATGTGCCGGTCACCGCCGGGAGCCGGAAAACCCTTGCCCTGACCAGCACCGTGCGGCAACCGGTCACCCGGCTGGGCGACCAGTCTCTCATTGCCATTGACAGCCAGAACGGCCCCCTGTCCGCCCCGGCGGGGGATGAGCTTAGCGGTTTGCTGGCACTGTTGAGGCAGGAGTCACCTGACAGCCGGCAGGTTGCCGCTGCTTTAGCAACCGAGCTTGGGTGGGCTCCTGCGGTTACCGATCCGAACTATTACCGGGACGCGATCCAGCGCACCCTGTCATCGCTGTCCCCGCAGCAGGCCGACAACCTGGACGACACCCTTGTTGATTTGCTCAAAAAATCATCCCTGACCGACGGTGAGTCACTGCTGGCGGAGTATTTTTTCCACAGGCGGCTCAGGGATCTGGACACCACAGATCTGGCCGGGTTGCGGGCGGATGCCCTGAGGGCCAATGAATGGCTTGATCTCCTGCAAAAAAATCCGCCATTGCTTCCGGGACCCGGCAGGGAGCCCCCGGCTTTCAACCTCGATACCGGTTTGGGCCGTCACCAGGCCCAGGTTCAGATTGTAGAAAAGCAAAAGACGTTCACGCTGGGTCGCCGGGATGACCTGGCTTTTTCCGACCAGGGACCCGGTTACTCCCTGACTCACAGCGAAGGCGACCGCAAGCAGGTCTTTCGCGTCGAGCTTCCTGATGGCTGGCCGGACCGCCTTTTGCCGATCAGGCTGGTTGTCCACATGGAGCCTTATCGCAAGCTGCAACGGAACGGCCATATTGGCATAAACCAATTACAGAACGACATTCAGCTCATTGCCGGAGGGATGAATGATTCACGTCTATCGAGCCTTCTTCAGGCGCTGGTGCAATCCGTCAAGGACGCGGGCATTGCCGATGATAGCCCTTTTAAAATAAGAATCAGCCCCAGACCTCACTGGCCGTTGGTGGACAGCCGTATCAAGGTGAGTGAGGAAAGCAGTGCCCACGCCCTGTTATTGCTGGGCACGAAGGACAGGAGCAGGCCGTTTATTTTCCGGGACGCCCTGACGAGCCTGATCGGCGCCAGTCTGTTGAAAGCCCTTGAAGGTGGTGATGGGTCATTGGCAGCCTTGCGCCCGCTGAGAGCCTTGCGGCAGCTGGTGCGGCAGCAGTTCGGGATCAACACCGGGACAGTGCCTGACGGTGAGTCGCGCCCCCTTGGGCTGACCCGTCAATACGCCCTGACCCCGGTGGCTGACAATCCCTCATCAGGCACAAGCCTCTATCGGCAACTGGTCGATGGCTATCATAACCTGCTGTTAGCTGAAGGTACTGAAGCCGATTTCCGCCGGGCAGTGGATTATTTAGAGCTTTATGACAAAACCAGGATTCAGGCAATAAAGGACAGCCTCGCTAACGGGAACATTAAAGTCAGTGACAGTGAGAGCAATCTTTTCAACAAGGTCGTCAATGATAAGCAATCCTCAGCGCCCCTGGTTCCAGATGGCTCTGATAATACCGTTGCCTCCTACACTGCCTTGCCTCCCAACTCTAAGCTGGTCAACGTGGATTACCGGGCCTTCTGGAGTGTCGGTTCCGGTATGGAATCCCTGCTCGACGCCAGACTGCTGGGGTTAAGTCGGGTGGCGGCAGAAAACTTCCTGTCTCAACAGATAGAGGTCGCGAAAAACCATTTCGGGCTAACAGTCGTTGCCAGCACTTACCTGAAGTCACTGCTGGTTCATTTTATCTACTGGAAGATGGAGCAGGTTCTGGGTCACACCGGCCAGCCAGCCAGCCGGATACACTTGGGAGTGACCGATGCGGTAACGGCCATACTGCCTGACAGCGATATCGATGAAATCGCAAGACTGATGTACATCGATCTTTGGTTGGAGATAAATACGACAGAGAATACGAATATATCCACTCTCGTCGCATTGGAAAAAGCCTGCACTTTTGTTGCCCAAGGACTCGGCTGGGAGTCTTTTGACACTGGCCTGCTGGCCAATCTGAAGCAAGATGTGGACACCGTATTCCGTAAGGCGGTGGCACTGCGACGGCGCGTCGGAAAGCCGTTCCAGTTGCCTGTTAACCAACAGCAGGACGCCCAGGGTAAAGAGCCAAGGTCTGTGCAGGCTTTAGCGGGGCAGGATCAGATCATTGAAACCTTCGCCAGCAGCCCTCGCTATGCGGTTATGGCGGACGTTAAAAGGCGTTATCTGAAAATAACCCCGGCGGGCCCGGGCAATCCTTTCCCGCTTATGTCGTCTAAGTCGCAGGATGGCCTGAAGAGGCTGTTACAGCGACCCCTTAATCCGGGTAAAAACACGGCAACCACTCAGGCTTACCTGTCACAGCTGGCGCGTCATTATGAGGCTTTTAGTGAACTGAAGGACATTGACAGTACTGGCCAGGTCAATACCGTGATTGAAAAGATGGAGGATGTTAACCGACAGCGGTTTGCCGGGGAATTCCTGAACTATGCCCAGCAGTCAGGTATCCCGGCAGGTCTGGCTGAAACCATCGCCGGGGAGTTACTTGTGGCAGAGGTCAGCGCCCTGGGTTCCCTGCCTGAACAGATGTCTACCGGGCTTTATCAGCGGCTCAACGGGTTGCTGAACCTGACCGGGAAAAGGGCGTTTTCACTGACCACTGGCGACCTGACTATTCAGGTGCTGACCGACCCCTCAATTACCGCCGATGCCTCCTACCTGATTCCTGCCCAACGGACACTGGTGCTGGGCAATGGCGGCGCTGACAGTCCGCTGACCGCTGCGGCAGCATTGGCTTTGCTGCGGGCCGCCCAGGCACAGAAACCGGAGGATCAGACAAAAACATTCCTGGCCCTGCAACAGAAGCGGGTCAGATTGCCAAAAGGGGTGGAAAACCTGTCACCAGAGTCGCTGGTCAGCGAGTTCACTGTTAAGGAAGGCAAGCTGGCACTCTCCGGCCTGCTGGAACGTCTGACCAGCTTTATCGGGCTGGCGGACAGGCTGAAGCGGGAGGATTCTTCCGGAGCCTACCTGCTGGCCAGGGAGATCCGCCAGAACGTGGCCGACAGCGTTGCCGCACTCAGGCGTGATATTGATTTTGGCCAGATGGGTGACCTGGTTGATATCAGCGAGCGTGATTTCCGGAGAACCTTGCAGGCACTGGACAAGGCCGGTTTGCCCGCCGGTCAGGCAGCAAGGCTACCCGATGCCGACTGCGTGCTGTGCGAGGGTTCCGGACCGATCAGGACCATGATGGCCCTGATAGACCGGAGCAGCAGTCATCTGGATGCCATTGAGGCCAGTGATGGCTTCATCCATATCAGGCAGAGTGCCGGTGACAAGGGGTTGCTGGCAGACGCCTTCCTGCTGCTGGAACAAGGACGTTTTGCGGCGGTGGTCACCGAAGACATTATGGACAGCCCGGCGTTCCGCAAGAAGCTTCTTGAGCTCTTACGACAAACACTGGCGCAAAGGCAGGGGCTGAAACCGGAGCAAATCATTGATCGGCTGGTCACCTTGCTCGATGATTCGGGGTACAGTCCCGACGACACCCGCTATGTAAAGCAACAGCTGCTTGCAAGCCCGGAATTTATGGAGAGCCTCAAGCTTCGTGAAGACCATACCGGCGGGGATGACTTCGAGCCTGATAGCCCGGCTGGCAGCAAGTCAGGAGGTGGGCCGAAAAGCTTGAAAGGGAAGTTCATGCGCACGCTGGATGTGCTGGATCGTAGTACAAAATTTAATACGGGCAGGATGGCTGTTGGCGCAGGGAATGCCATCGCTGGCCTTGCCCTGGCTTCGGTGACATTGAATAACCTGGAAAAATACGGCGACTCGATGCCTGCTGAAGCCAGGAACACGGCTTATGCGAGTACGAGCCTGGGCATCACCAACTCGGTCTACGGTCTTACCATGAGCGCCAACTGGGCGCTGAGCAAAACCCTTGTCAAGACCAACAATCCGGTAGGCCCCCTGGGCGTAGCGTTAAAACTGGGTCCAAAATCGTCGCGAATAGTGGCCAGGACTTTACCCGTTATAGGCGGTGTCATTTCTCTTGAAGTTGGCATGCTGTCACTGGCCTCTAATGCCGCAAACGCCCACGCGGCAAGAAAGGCTGGCAGCCATAAACGGGCGGCCCTTTATGGCACCATGGCGGCCCTGGATGCCATTACCATTGGCCTTGATGTTCTGAGTATGGCGCTGGACGTCATCTTTCCAAAGCTGGGTCTTGTTGTGGACCTGATCAGTATGCTGTTAGGTTTCGTGCAAACGGCCCTGCAGGCCATTTTGCCACCCCCCACCGCCCAGGAGGATTTCAACGCTTTATTGGAGAGTCCGCAATTCAATGGACAGCTTAATCAGCAGATGGAGCACTTTGAGAAAGCCGGCTACAGGCGGTTTATGCTGTTCGACGATGCCAGTAATTATCTTGACCAGAGTAAGTATGACGAGAACCTCGAGACATTGAGGTTCTCCACTATGTGGTTTCTTCTGGATGATTTCGACGAAGACAAATGGTATGCCATTGTTGACAGGCAAAACGTAAGGCGATCCGGGTCAGGGACGTACCTGTCGGACTACATAGAGGGCAGGAAAGGATACAAGAGATTTTTTGGTTTGGGTGGCAATGACACCCTGATCACTGACCTGGGGGAGCTTTATGGCGGTTTAGGCCACGACTTGCTGATTGTGAAAAAAGGCATAGCAAGAGGGGGCAGTGGCAATGACATTATCCGGGTTGAAGAGTCAGGCGAAGGTCACGGGGACAGTGGCGATGACGTGATCCGGATTGAAAAGACAGGTACTGCTTACGGGGGCCGTGGCAACGACATTATCCGGATTGAAAGGTCAGGTACGGCTTACGGTGACAGTGGCAATGATGTTATCTGGATTGGGCACTCAGGTACGGCTTATGGGGGATACGGTGACGACACCCTCTACCTGTCAAAGATCGGTGGAATTGGCCATGGCGGGCCGGGAAACGATCGGATTTATTATGGCAAATTCCAGCATGGCGACTCGGGCAATGACCTGCTCATTGACAAGCTCGGCGCAGTCGAACAGCACGGTGGAACAGGTAATGACCGCCTTTCGCCGGGGTTAGGCTTCGCACACCTTTTTGGCGGACCCGGAAATGATACGCTTGTCCTGCCCAGGTTCTCGCTTTCTTTGTTCAGCCAGATACAAAAAGGTAAACTCTCGGCTCAGTACACTATTGGTCGTAATACCTTCAGGATTGATGGCCACCCATCCGGACGACCCATTGATCACACGTATACCTACGCTCATGGTTACTCTAAGCCATTACTCTGGGTTAACTTGAAAAACAGAGTCTGGGGTAACCATTTTTCTGATTATCTCGAGTTTCAGAAGTTGAAGCGCACCCATCCGGATCGCGAAGAAAAGGAAAAAGGCGAATCCTTTTTCGGTGTGTTTGGGGTAGGGACTAGCGGTAAGTCATTGGTGACTAAGGAATTGATGGCGCAGGTTACACCTTACGGCACTCACCCAGGCGTCAGTCGAATTTCTGATATTTACGGTACGCAGTCTTACTTTTACCTCGGCAAAGCTCAGTACGGCAGCGCGGGAGAGCAAGTCCACCTCTATTTTACGGAGTCAGGCGTTTTCGTGATGAAAGCCGACCGTTCCCTGGTGTTTTTCAAAAAGGACAGCCTGCTCAAGGCCAGTAAAACGAATAAGGCCATCAAATTCTTCGCCACCCTCCTGGACTTCCTGGGAACCGAGGGCTCTGTTTATAGTATGGAGCATCTGGTGGGTTCCGAAGACGGCTCAGAAGTCTACGGGACCGAACAGAGCGAAAGCATTTATCTCAGGGGCGATAAAAGTAGCAACAACATAGTGGATACGCGAGGTGGTGACGATTTTGTCTATGCCAGCAATGGCACAGACGTAATAAAACTGGGGGAGGGCAATGACCGGGCGGTGTTGAGCGACCAAAATGTTGTGGACGGCGGCCCCGGCACAGACACTATTTCCTACATGCTTCGAAAAAAAGATCTCTGGCTGGATATGACCAATCGGGATCCGTCGAAGGGGGAGGTGGTGACCGGTGTCGAGGTCATACAGGACTCCCCCCATAACGACAAGATCAAAGGAAACTCCGAGAATACGGTTTTCATGGCCACCGGTGGCACCAATACCCTGGATGCCGGAGCTGGCAACGACACGGTCACCACTCAAGGCGGAAAGACATCCATCTGGCTGAGAAGCGGTTTTAACGCCGTGATACTGGGTGATGGTCACCACGAGGTTCATACGGGCATTCATGCCGACTCAATCAGGGTGAGTGGCAACAACCTTGTTAACCAAAAATTTTATGTCCACAAACCTCAGGAACCTTCGACAGGAAAATGGCCAGTCCTGGTCATCCGCTGGGGACGATTTGGTGTCCGGTGCACCCGGAAGCCCAGACAGCTGGCCAGCCTGACTGCCAACCCGTTCAGCGAGAGCATCGACCTGGTGTTCAGCGAACAGAAACCCGATGAAACCGTCACCCTGGACTTTAACACCCCCGACATCCCGCCGGTCACAGTCAAGCACTTAAATAGCCACTGGTATCGGGAGGATTTGGCCAAAACGGGCCGCTGGCAGTTCATTGACGGGGATGTGATGAAACTGAAAAACACGACCCTAACCGATTTTGATTCAAGAAAAGGTGCTTGCAAGGTCACCAGGAAAGTGGACATCTATCCCTTTTCAAAAGAGCAGATGCTGGCATTTTTGAATCGCTACCCCGGAAAACCTTTAGGTGAATTCCGCCGCAGCCAATGGCGCGACAAGACTGAGCTGGAGATCCTTGCCAATGAAGGAAAAAACCTGGGGGCCGGCCTGCACCGCATTAGCAGTGAGGAAAGCAATAATCTCAGGCTGGGGATTGAGATTCGTTTCGACTCTTCCAGTTGCGGCCACCGTAGTGGTCTTTTACGCAGGCTGACCCTGAAGCCGAACCAACAGCAGGTGCTCTTTGAAGGCTTAGCCCCCGTCCAGAAGGCGCATGCCACGTTCGACAAGGACAGGGAGATGGTTTTCTCTGTCCCGGCAAAGCACACACTGACTTTAAAATTGGTTAAAACCGATGCCGACGGCAGCAGACAACATCATGGCCGTCACCAGATATCAGGAAAAGAACAGTACTCAAAACAATGGCATGAACTGTTCCCCAATCAGCCAATGGAGGCTGGCCTGGGCATGCTGGAGGTACGTCATACCTTTCAGAGGACAATGGGGCTCTTCAAGCTATGCGGAGCCTCCAGACTGTACAACAGCTCCATGACTGTACCGGATGTCCAGCTTGACTTGTCTTCAGACGCACACTCTGGCGTTCCCATCATTATCGGTGGTCCGGGCAATGATCGGCTCACAGGCAATCCCTCCACAGATAATATATTGCTTGGCAAGGGAGGGCGCGACGTTTTGCAGGATATGGGCGGCAACAACCAGTTTATTGTCGGCATGGGCGATACCACCGTTACCGCTGGCAGGGAAGGACACAATCAGCTGATACACGACAAGTTTTCTTTACTTTATGGCATCCGGCGCCTGCGGCAAGACATCAGGGTTCTTACCTTCAAGGTTGCCACAATGTATGAACTGGATGGGATGACCGTCAATGTCACGGCGGGGATCGCACAGACCCGATGGCGGAATACGGAAACAGGCAGCTGGCGTTATCACCAGACCCTATTCAGTGGGATCAGCCAGATGACCGGGTCTTCCGGAGATGATACCTACTTTGGCAGCAATGGTACGGATATTTTCAGCACCTTGGGGGGGCTGGACAAGGTCTACATGGGCGGCGGAAACGACCGGGTCATTATTAACGCCCGCTGTCAAAATGGTACCGTCCTGGACGGCGGCAGCGGTGCCAATACACTGCTCTTTGATTTACCCGACAGTCATCGTGTGGCTATCGACCTGAAAAATAGTGTAACGGTCAAGAACTTTATCCTGGAGGACACCGGGAAGGGCAGGATAAAATTTTCCGGTGATGATCAAGAGAACATTTATGTGTCCAGAGGTTCCCTGGAAAGCTTTAATAGCAGAGGAGGGGATGACTACCTTTTTCTTCTGAAGCAGCCGAAAGCCACCCATTTTAACGGTGGTCCGGGCTCCGACACGATAGATTTCAGCCAGATGACCATCGAGCCGCATTTTGTCCGGCTCAATCTGTCTTTAAGAAAAAAAGCAGCGGGCCTTTCCTGTTCTGCAAGCGATTCGGGATCCTGCCCTCCCGATAAAAACGTCAAAGGTCGTGTGTCTTTTACGAACAGGTTATCCGGATCGCAGAACACCTTTAAAACATGGCCGGTAGCTATCAGTAATTTTGAGATTTTCAAGGGGCCGGATACCGGCGATATTTACGACATTCCGGCCCTTGCCGGGATTGCCGTCGATGGCGGAGGTGGCAATGATACTTTCAGAATGACCTCTTCCGGCACTGGGGGCAACAGTTCAATCACCTCCACCATAGGGGGAGCCGGATACAACCAACATTATGGTAGCCAGGAGGCTGACCGGATGGTGGCAAACCTGGGACCCGACCTTCTTTCCGGCAACCTGGGCCCGGATATTTACGTTATTTATCCACAGGCTAATGGTACCCGGATCGTCGACCGGGACGACGGGAATAGCCTGGTATTGCACGGAGTCAAACCCGAAAATCTCGACTGGCGACTGACCGGGAATTATACCCGTCTGGAAGTGAACAACGGCGGACATGTATTTTTCAGCGTCGATTTACTGCACGTTCCCCATTGTGTGCGTGAGGATGGCAGCCTGGTTACCGGACACTTTATCAACAGTCTGGAGCGGCATTTCTGGCGCCTGACAACGATTGATCCCGCCAACAACGGAAGCAGATTGCTTAGCGGCAAAAACCTTCGAGATTACTATCACTCCAAGCTGACTGTGGATAAACGACTGGATAACACTTATCAGCTTGGCAATATCACCGCACCGGTACATGGCGGGCCAGGTGATGATGTGTTTTTCTTGTCGGGTGCTGTCAAGCCGGGGACTGGACTGTTCGGGGAGTCGGGAAATGATATTTTCCACCTCAAAAGCAGTGGTGCCAGTGTCCACCCCGGTCCTGGCAATAACCTTGTCAGTCTGGAGCTGGAGAATGCAGAAGAAAATCGTGCGCTAAAGCTATTCTTTGCCCCCTCTTCGTTTAACCGTATTCGAATGGCTGGTGTCAGCCTCACGGATTTGCAGGCAGCAAGCTGGCGTTCGCTGGCTCTGCGTAATACTCCTGACAGCGGTGACCAGACTGGTTGCCCGGTCGGCTTATCCCGCCTGATGCCCCCTCCGGTCACCGGTGGCAGTTTTATCCTGGCGGCCTTGATTCGCCAGGGTCTGCCGCTGGGCAAACGAACACGGGCGGGGAGCACGTTGATTCATTTTGCCGGGTCTGACGGTTCTGATGTCATCAGCCTGAGCCTGAAACCCGGGAAGCTGGAGGTCAGGCTAACGGAGGGTGGCAGGGTCTTTTATCGAAGGGTCAGGCCATTTTTCACCTCCCCCCACCTGCACCTGGTCATGACAATAAATGACAGTGGTTTTCTAACCATCTACCGGAATGGTCAGGTTGCTTTGGCAACCCGGGCCTTCAAGCCAGCCAGAAAAATTCGGGCGCTGAACTGTTATGCCGCTGACCAACTCATCATCAACGAGCGTCTCCCGTCGCCTGAAGGGATAAAAATGATGGCGTCCGGTGCCGACCTCCTGGTGGGAATCGGCACCTGGCAGAACCCTGACCTTATCTATGCCAATGGTTGGCCAGACAGCTTGGAACTGGATGACGGCATTCTGGATGACAGGGAAAGAATCGGTCAACGACTCGAGTCTGGTTATTCACTTTCAGAGCAAACTATCCCCGGACACCAGTATTTAATTGATGAAAAAAGCGCTACTTACCGTTTCTCTGGCGATGATACCAGTAACGGTCAATGGCTTCTGGCAAACGCCACGGGCACGGCTGACCAGCTCGAAGTTAATACCCATGACTGCCAGACATTGGGCTATCAAAAAGCAGGCAAGGATCTTATCCTGACTGTCTTGCCGAATAACAACCTGTTGAAAAACCGCGACAATAGCACCCATCCGATCAATGCCACCCAGAGCCTTCGGGTGCAAAACTTTTTCAGCCAGGAAGGCGAGACCGTTGAGCGCCTGATCGTCAATAACAAGGTGCTCAGCATGAGCGAGGTGCTGGCGAAAGTAGATACCTTACAGTCAAATGGCAGCCGCTCAATGAATGAAAGCATCCCAGAGGCAACATTGGCCACTGAGGGTGGAGGCAACGGAACCCAGTCCTTACTGAGCAGGATCATTAGCAGGGGGAAACAGCTGTTGAATCACCTGGGCATTCTGGCCGGAGCTAAGAAAGACGACGCTGACACAGGTGAAGCCGAGAGTGAGCGACCTATGGTGGCGAACCTGAATAACACGGAACTGAACCGGCAATACCAGCGTTTGGTTCAGGAAGCCAGTATCCTGCCCGGTAATCGCAGTGGTGAGAACTCGTCGTTTATCCCATCGGCAAGCCAGAGAATGGCTCAGAACCTGACGACTCCGCTAAATTTAACGACGATGGGTCAAGGCTGATTGTCAGCGACTGCTGACGCTTAAAAAGACGACATATTTATCTTATAAAACGGATAAGCAGGTCATTATCCCGGTTCCGAACTACACTGCATGGTGCAATCGTCAGGCTCCTAGTGCCGGTGAAAAGACAAGTATCACAATCCTTCAGAAAACCATGTAGATCAATCCATCAGGTGTTATCATGCCAAGCCTACCCAAGAAAGTTCATGTTGCTATTGTCGGTTCTGCTAAAGGTTGGGAGCTTATTTGGCTGACAATATGGGCCAGGGTGAACCCGAACCATAGAATCCATGTATGGGCTCCCAAAGCTTTGAGATACAAAAGGATTTTATATTCGTTACTGTTTTCTGAGAAAATACGACAATCTATTGAAACAGATGATCCCGCTGATATTGCGCGGTTGAGGCAGAGTATCTGGCAAAAAATCGATGCTTTTGTGGGTGAAAACGGTGACATAGAAAGATTGGATATAATGAAATCTGATTTTTCAGACAGCGTAAAGAGGTCGTTTGTTACCAAATGGAATAAAACTAATCATGTGTTAAATCAAATTCGAACATTAATTAGCAATGCTTTTGTTTTCGTTTCAGAGTCTGACTTTGAACGGAAGAACAGTGAATATATTAAGTACACCTTAAGCCTTAAAAAAACTTTGATAATCGAAAGAATTTTAGGGTTTGATCGCGAACGCGCTTATGGAGGCGTATATATTGATAAAGGGCTGCTACCAGCACTGAACAGAGAGCTCTTTGAAGAAGAGGGGGGGGCGCTACCGGGAAGGGGAGTGGGCAGTAGTGAGAGAGAGCAGCTAGATAGAGCTAAGGTGCGTGCTATTTTGAAAAAAATGTTTGAAAATAAAATTATTCCTGATCCTGACCGTTATTTTAAGATAGAAGATATAAACCTGTCACAAGAAGAATTAAATAAAATTAAAAGCGTCGTAGAAGAAAACAATGTTGACGATCTATTTATTAAACTGAGAGATCGTGAAATAAATTACAATACCCATAACAAAATATTTTTAGGTAGTGCTTTATATTCTGGAGACTATGCTTCATCTGGATACCTTAATGATCCAATCGAGCCAATAATATTGGAAGCTAGTCGAGATAACCGACTGATCGAAAAAATAATTGAAGAAGCTACATTTTTTCACACTATTTTAGAAAGAATTAAAAAAAACAAAATAAGCAAAGAAGAACGCATACCAGAGATAAAGAAATATTTGAATGAATTCTATGAAAATAAAATTACTGTCTTCGACGATGACATCAATAAAGTTGCCATAATGTTAACGGAGCTTTCATATCATACCGGGGGTTTTGAACACCGGATTCTCGCTAAACTAGGTTATGACGCTTTTGAAAGATTAAAAAAAATCCATAATACAAGAAGAGTTACAATTGTCGAAACTTCTGAATTCTTAACGAATAATCCCTTCTATAGATATGGTACCGATTCTGACCTGTCAGACTCAGCGCTTAGGCGACCATACGACAAGTTTATAATGATTAATATTCCCGATGCTCAGGGCAAAAAAGATGCTCAGAGCAAAAAAAAAGAAGAGTCTGTGAGGAAGATTTATGAGCGTTATAACAGGTATCGAACTGATGGAGATAACAGCGTTTGGTATGACGTTATTTATCATAATCAACGTAATAAAAGAGTAATTAAAATAATTTCAGGAAAAGCAATCAAAAATATCGGCGAAGACACTAAAGTCTTTATTACTGGAAATTTTGATTTCTCTGGTACCGAGTCGAGAGAAATTAATTCCATCAACTCCCGGTTCTTGGTGAAACAGCTATCGTCAATTTTAAGTACAGTGATCCCCGAGAATACCACCGTACAAAACATAGCATTCTATTTTTTTAACTCGGCACAAGACATTCCAGGTTCTGAGGGTGTATTGGATGCTGGCCAGAAAGATTATATTGTACCCGAAGTTCTGAGGGAGTTGGCCAAAGAAGGTATTCGTGCAAATTCTGCTGTTGCTGTTCGAAGATACGTATCAGCAAGTGTTCCCCAGCAAACTGCCGGTGGTGGTCCTGACGGGCCTTCAACCTCAAGAGATGCGTCCGATCCTGAACTCAACCGTATTGTTTTTACCAGGAATGAAGACAACAGCGTTACATACAAAGCCAAGTTCGGGCTGGACTCCCTTGACCCTGATAATGAGTTTTCTTTCAGGCCTGAGGTTGATATTTCCGAATCCACATTCACAGATCAGTTGTTTGAATCCATAATCGTTGAGGATTCGCAGGGTTCGACCGATCCCAGACTCGGGAAGGATTCAGTCGAAGCCCTTGTCGAAAAAATGTATGCCGGTGACGGAGACCAGGGTGATTCTGCCTCTGCCAGACCGGAAAACAGGGTGCCCACTTCCACAGTCCACGATGAGGTCGATTATAGAAGAGATGCTGGAGAATACTCATTTGCATCTCAGTTCAAAGATGCGCTTTTTTTCGGATTAAACAAAGAGTCGACCCCTGAAAAAGTTGCTTTCTTCCATCCGGACTGGAGAGAAACGCGTCGTTTGGAAGACACAATCAAGCTGGCGAAGGAGTCTTCCTCCTACACCGAATGGCTTGACCGCTATGAAAGGCGTTTCCCCGAGTTCAACTACATCACCCAGCTTCGGCAGGAAATGAGCCAATATCAGAGTGAAGAAGAGAAGGTCGAGGCCTTCGAAACCTTCAAAAGAAAGGCACAGACCTATTCATTCGATATCTTCACTTTCGATCCCCTCACTGAAGAGGGGGCTGCCAGAATCAAGGCAATATACAAAAATAAATTCCCCAACATCGATCTTCTCTCAGATGAGTTATCACTGTCTTGTAACCGGCGCCGAAGAACAGCCAATACCGGCAGCTGCGATGCTCGACGCAAAGCGTTGACGTATGCCCTCCGGTTACTTTCCGGCCCCAAAACCCAACTCTATCTTGATGACAACATTGATGACACAAAAGACAAAAGAGACAAAAAAACCGATATCGCCCTGCTCAAACCCGCCAACGAAGGTCAGCGCTGGCTGCAGAATTTTTTCACCCGGTATCGTCGCCTCGAAGCCAAGGACGCATTAACTGACACCCGGGGCATGCACTCGGTCATTGCCCTGGACAAAGATTCGTTTACCCGCGCTCAACAGCAGATAAAAGACGGGACCTTGAGTGGCCAACCCCTGCTGCTGAAAACCACCCCCTCTGGCAGTTATGTGCTGCTCACACCCGATGGCCGGGTGCAGTCGGCCATCGCCGGGGGAGACGGCAACCGCGTCACCGTTCTCGGTCGGCCAGCCAGACTGATCGCCCATGCTTTGACGACACTGGCCTACTTTACCCCGGACATCCACATCGCCAGCCTGACCGTCAGCGATCTTGCCAGCAGCAAACAGTCCGGCGGAATCACCGCCCTGAACGCCCTGAAAACCTTTGTGGCCCTTTCGCCCAGCAACGGCAAACCCCTGGTGGGCGAACTGATTATCGAGCCCAGGAGTCGCAGCCCCGAGGTTTTTAAACGACTGGTGAAAGATATCCAGCGCCTGATGCCGAAGGATCGCCCGGCGATTGAAAGCCTTGTGCTGCGCTCCCCAGGCACCGGACAACCGGAGTACCGGCTGCTCCCCGGCGAAAAGACGGTGCTGATGTCGCCCCGGCCATCGGATTCAAAAGCCCTTATTCGGTATTTGCCACCCAGCCACCTTTCGGTTCCGGAGCAGCCCCGGACTAAAGACAATCTCTCAGGTGTGGCCTCTGAACGAGCCGAATTCAGGCAGCGGCTGCTGGAGTTTGATACCGCCCTGAGGGACATTAAAGCCCGGCACTCACTCGCCGACAGCATGGTTCCCCAACTGGATACCCTTCGTCGTGATGGCCGGGGCTGGCGCATGGACTTTGTGGAACCCGATACCCTGGCCCGTAAGAACATCCGGTTTACCTCCGGAGCCTTTGATCGCTTCCGGGGCTTTCTCCAGGGGACGAGTCGTCAAGGCTTGCCATCGCTGGCCAAAGGGAAAAGAACCGCCGCCGGCAATATGGACAGGCTCAGTTCTTTTATAGGCCTTTTCGACCTGATAGCAGGGATTTCTCCCGTGGGGCATCATTACAACCACCCCCCACGCAATATGACGGACACTGAGCGGCAGATTTATATCGGGCGACAGACGTTTTTTTATACGTCGTTGGCATTACAACTGATTGACATAATCAATGTCGGACGGCACGGGGTCAAGGTCATTATCCCAGCTATCATGCCGTCAATGCATTTCGGTCAGAAAGCACCAAAGCTGCCCAATATTCCGGGGTCGGGCAAGTTCCCCGTGGGGCTGAAAAAAATCGGCAAGCTGGGTAAAAGTGCCGGTCGTTTTGTACCCTTTCTGCTTCCCGGCGTGCAGGCAGGCAGTCTCACCCTGACCATCATTGAATATGAGAACGAAAAGGACCCGGAAGTTAAGAAACTCATGGAATCCAGGGTGATCTTTGAGTCGGTGGATACGGGTATCTCCTTCCTTGCGGTGTTTGCCAACCCAGTCGTGGGGATCATGCTTGGTGGGCTCATGCACCATATCAGGGTGGTTTTTAATCTCCATTACGAGAGCGAGGCAAGAAAGCTGGCTTATAAAAAATTAGGGGACGCTTCGGTTAAGGCGGCAAAAATCTTTGACCTGATCCACGCCCAGCTGGACCCCGGAAGCTTTCTGGCCAACAATCATGCCAACAACCAGACCCTCAATGCGTTAACGAGCGGGGATGGCAAAAGCCTCCTGGCCCTGAATATCCAGTCGATTAACCTGGTGAACCAGACCCTGACCTACGGTCCCGGCTATTCATTTCAGACAACCTTCGTCGCCGGAAAAAAAGACGACTGGGAACGCTGCGAGGATGACCAGTATGTAAGGGGCGACCCTATAGAGGACTGTGCCAGTGACATCAACAGGATCGAATACTCCACGGTTCTCTTTAACATGGTCGACGACGCCCTGGCGACATTGTGCCGGACGGAGTCGCGTTTAACCGGGTACCAATGCTCAAGTGGGGTGTTCCACAACCTGGGGCAGATGACCGATAAAAAAATCATTTTAATGCCCGGCTTACCCCAGTGGGAGGTCAAGCTTCGCTACAGTCCCGAGACTAGCAAACGTTATACTCCGGGGAGTGGGCCAGACGGCAGCTCTCCCGGTGCACGGTTTCTGGATGCCGTTAGCGACGATAAGCTGAAACGGTTTTACCAGAAAAAGGTAAAAGGTACCCGGTTCACCGAGTGTAAGGGTGGTTCATGTAGCGTCAGATACCAATATAAATACCTTGTCCAGATGTTCACCCATACCGACGCTTTGATGTTTCGTAAGTCAACCAGCAGCCTGTATCTCGATAACAAGGATTACCTCGTCGTTTTTCGTCACATCAAAGACGAATATTCCGAACGGCTGAGTTATGATCTGTATAGTCCTGAAGGGGCCGACAAAACCTACATCCTGATGTCAGACGGTGCCCATCGCATTCGCGTCCACCCCGAGGGATCTCTACCTGGGTGTTGAACTACGACGGCCAGGAACCCTATGCCTGCGTTACCGAGCAGGCTGACCAGGTAAAACGCTGCTGGTTCTGGCAGACCTATTACGGAAAACGAACCTGGCATATCACGCTGGGTGAGACCCGTTTCGAGTTTCCTGAACCGAGGTCATCCTCCCTTATAAAGTGGTGGCCCGGGATGCCAACGGACTGTTTGAGTGGCGGTCGGACGGCAAAGTGATTCATCGCTTATACGACAATGGAACACTGAATGACAGGCCGTCAAGGGCGTCGAAACTGAACAGAATCATGAGCCGTTATAACGGGGCCAGCCGGTTCCTGCCGCTGGAGCTGAAAGACTGTGACGCCTCACCCCGGATCCGTGAACGCTGTATGGCTGAAGCGCCGGAGCGGTGGCTCACAATCTGGTTGACGCCCGAAAGACCGTACCTGTGGCCGAGGATGACTGGCCGTGACCCATTACCCATAGAAGCTGATGAGCGGGCCTCGCGGGTCGAGGAGAACGTGCTCTGGCGACAACACAAGCAGCGCTGTGACCGGCAGGTCAATGAGTATCTCAAGCAACCTTACCGCTGTTTCCCTGGCAAGCTGGGACTGGCCGAAGCAGACTGGGGTCAGTTAGACCGGGTCCGGCTTTGGTACGATACTCTTAACCATCAGGAAATCCCGCTCATTGTTGCCAGTGCCCAGATGCAATCGGACCAGGTACAACCGATCCAGGGGCAACCGATCCAGGTGCAACCGATCCAGGTGCAACCGATCCAGGGGAAGTCGGCTACCGGTTACTATTTTTTTGACTCTGCTAACGGCAAGGTGCTATTCCAGAACAAGGAGACACTGACCCGGGAAATCAGGCACTTCCAGTTGAACGCCAGCTTGTTTGGTCGCAACGTATCAAGGATAGTGCCGAACAAAGATGAGTCACAATTGCTGGTGTTTGATGCTCCCTATTATTACCTGTTGACAGCCAGCCCATCCGGTCAGCTGACTCATCAGGCGATTGCGCTAGAAACGCTGGATGACCAGCTCAGCGTACCTCCTGTGCCACCTGTAGCGGCATCCAACACAACGGCATCCAACACAAGGGCATCCGACCATGGACTTATTTCCATGCGGGTCGTCGATAAATACGACAAACGTCGTACCCTTAGGGCTGGTTTTTATGACGATGCCACACGAACCCATTTTTCCTTCCTGAGCAGCCTGTTCGATGGCTACATAACGAACAGTAAAAGCGACGGAAGCCGCATACGGGTGATCAATGAGCGTGTCCGCAGGGTACTGCGTGAAGAGCACCTGCCGGTTCACAAGGTGGTGTGGGGCAAGAAAGTTTACTACATTATGTTCAGCAAACACTCCGGCAACCTGCATTACCTAAGCACCGACATGGATCGCCCCGGGAGCGTCCAGCGGCTGAGTTCCGGTTTCCAGTTGATCCGCCCGGCAGGCGAGAACCGGACGGTGGCAGAGATGGCCGTCCACCACATCTTTATACGTGTGCAGGCGCACTCAGGCAGCCTCCTGGCCGATACTCTCGGTGGCTACCGGCTGTGGATACCGGACAAGGCCTGGGGCAATACCCGGGTTGTCAACGAAAACCTGTCGGTGGAGTCACGACCCTTTAAGCACTGGCAGGTCGAGGCCACCGGGCAGATGGTCGCCAAGTCCAACGATACCCTGAGTGTGCGCCAGTTCACCCCTCAATCCGGCGTGGTGATGGACAGCATGGACCTGGGCCAGATACTCTATCTGGTTTTTGCCAAAGTGACCCACGAACATCGCGGCACAACCTGGACCACTGCCAGTGCCCGGTTTTTCATTAGTGCGCTGAAGAAACGATTGCGCAGCCGGGTGGTACAGGCCCGTGAACAGTTCTCGGCCACGGTGGGACTGGTGCCGCTGAGACCGATCACCGCGATCACTGACCACCCTCTGTTGAGCTCTTTCAAAAAGCTGGACTTCTGGTACAACCCGGACACCGAAACCCTGCTGGCAGCTAACACTGGTGACCAGTTTGAGGTCATGGTGAACGAGAACGGCCAGCTGCTCGCCCTGTCGGGCACCCGCAAACAGGAAGCTTTCGAGTTTTTCCCCAAGCCTGACCAGGGCGCCAAAGGCCATCCCTTTTGCGGCAAGGACACCGCCGTTACGCTGACCGGGATGCCCAGTGAGTTTGATGACCAGATCTCCCCTCCCTGCCGTTACACCCTGGCTAAGCGCACCGACTTGAGGGGCAGCTACCAGTGGGAGTTCGGTGCCCAGGCATGGCGCATCAAGACACCGAAGGCCCAATACCTGGCCAACCGGGAGCGCCTGGCCCTGGTGGCGCTGGACCTCAGCGTGATGGGACCCAGGAACAGCACCGGCAGCCTGGTCTACTGGACCCGGCAAGATTTTAACCAGGCCATGGGCTCTCTGCCAGCGGACGTACGACAGCAGGCCGACATCGGACTGATCGCCCTCACGCTGCGCCCCGGCTATTCCCCCACCCAGGTAGCCTGGATGGATTACCAGGGCCGGGGTTCCCGTCAACAAAGACTGTTGTTCGGCCTGCCTGGCAAGGAGCACGGTGTTCAGCAAGTAATTGGCAGCGTCCGGAAGTTCTCGTTCCCTCAGTCAACGAGCACAGTCGTTTATAACCAGAACAACCAGACGCTGTACCGGGTCACCCAAAAGGGTTACCAATCACTGGGAACCTTTGGCAAGGTCGCCGTGATTGCTGGGGGTCTGCTGTTGTCAGGCACTCCAGAAGCTGAGCGGATCAGCCTGACCGAGTTGCGGCTGGACACTTACTACCACGAGCATAAGGTGGCCTTTGTCGACAAGGGTACCCGACAGCGGTTCGAGGTCATGGTGGAGGGGCAGGGCGGGTCGGACGTGATTGAACTGGATGAGACTGACTTGTCGTTTTTTTCCCGGATCCTCATTCATCCTGGTCTTGCCGAAGAAAGCACCGCCCATCACAACAGGGCACAGACCCGCATTGAACTGAAGGTACCGGCCTTCCTCTTCCGTGCTGACCGCTGGGGTCAGAACCTGTTGCTGTCCAACCGGTTTAATCCCGGCGACGCCGAGATCGAGATTCAGCAGGCCCTGGCCAGACAGTACGAC
The DNA here is from genome assembly GCF_023822025.1 of Endozoicomonas sp. 4G. Taxonomy (NCBI): domain Bacteria; kingdom Pseudomonadati; phylum Pseudomonadota; class Gammaproteobacteria; order Oceanospirillales; family Endozoicomonadaceae; genus Endozoicomonas; species Endozoicomonas sp. 4G. The sequence continues at coordinate 605,646 of NZ_CP082909.1, forward strand.
CGGTTCCTGCAGCCCACAACCCTGGTGTTTAGTGACCGTCGGCTGCCATTATCCGACCTGGCAGCACGGGTGACGGGCTCTGGCCGGGGGATCGTCTTGCCACTCACGGTGAGCAGCCTCGTCAGGCAGGAGGGCCTCCGATCCATCAACGCCACCGCCAGCAAGCCCCTGTACATCCAGAAAAATCAGCCAGCAAAAATCGTCACATACCAGGCGATGAACGGAATTAAACTGATGCTGGAGCCCTTGAACTCCACCTATGTTAAACGTCAGGTGTTTATTACTGGCACAGGACAGTGGGGTTGGGAGCCGGGCAGTGTTCAGGTGAGCGGGCCGAAACCCGGCAGCGGTTATGAGTCATGGCCGTTTATACCCTCCGTGATCAGCTCGTCCGCCATCGGTAACGGGACAGCGAGACTCTGGGGCAATAGCCGCAATAATATTCTGTACCTTGGCGCCGACGCCCGGCAGTGGTCACTCCGGGGATGGGGCGGTCATGACCTGCTGCTGCTGGGAACCTCAGGAACTACTGCCCCACGGCCAGAAGTACTGGCAAAACGGGGTGACCGCTGTGACAACCGAAGGCTGGACACGCCCGGCAACAGCAGCCTGTGGCAAGCCATCCTCGACTGGACCCGCCCGCTGGTCGGTGGTGTTGGCAATGACGTCTATGACCTGCGGGCGTGCAGGCCAGCCCGCACCATCGACAGCCGTGGCAAGCACTATATCCTCCTGTCGTCCGGGTCGAAGGCGGATTTACGACAATTGTCGGGTGATAACAGCACCGCACTGTTCTTTACCGATCTGACCCTAGAACAGGTGGCGTTCAGCCAGTGTGACCCGCAGGCGCAGAGCAACCTCACCCGCAGCAGCAACCTCACCTTCAGCAACTACTCTCTGCCATTGGAGAGCCAAACCTTCAGGATCATCAATACTGGCACGAATCAGACGCTGGCGCTGGTGAAACCGGAGGTGTTGGCCAGCCTGCACTTTAAAGGCGGGCAAGTCAGCCTGAACCCCACGGCTGTGATCAACAGAAACGACAGTCAGTCTGCCCTGGACGACAGTGACGAGGGAGAGAACAGCGCCCTGGCCTTTCTAAACAAGATCATTGGCAGGGGGCAACGACTGTTGAATTATTTGTTTAGTCTTGCCGGAAGTAAGAAAGACGACATTGGTTCAGATAATGAGCAGCCAGTGGCGACAAATCTGAATGACACGGAACTGTACCACCACTACCAGCGTCTGATTCAGGACCTCAGTGCCCTGTCAGGCAATCGCAGTAGTGAGAGCCCGTCGTTTGTGCCGTCCACAAGCCAGAGAATAGTGCAGAACCTGACGACGCCACAACCTTTGACAACGATGGGTCTGAACTAATCCCGTGAGGTGTTATCATGCCATCCGTACCCAAGAATATTCATGTTAGTATCGTCGGTCCTGCTGATGACCGGGAGTTTATTTGGCTAAAAATATGGGCTGAGGTGAACCCGGACTATAAAATCCATGTATGGGCTCCCGGACCTTTGATATACCAAAGAATTTTATATTCACTGCGGTTTGCTGAGAAAAATAAAGAAAACGCTGAAAAAAATTATCACGCTAACATTTCGCAGTTTAAGGACAGCATCTGGAACGAAATTGATAGTTTCATAGGTAATAACAATTACGTAGTAAACCTGGATATAATGAAATCTGGTTTTTCAGATAGTTTAAAGCAGGATTTTCTCGAAGCATGGGGTAAAGCCAACACTCTGATAAAGAAAATTCAAGAAGATATCAGCAATTCTGTCGTTCATAGTAGCCAGAATTACTTTGAAGAAGAAAACAAAGAATATATCAGGTACAGTTTAAGTCTTAGTGACAGTTTGATAACCGAAAGATTTGTAGGACTGCATCGTGAAACAGAGTTTGGAGGGGTATATATAGATAAAGGACTACTACCACAACTGGACATTACCCCCCTTATAACAGAGATGCATGCTCTCAACTTTGTACCTGAAGCACCATTACCTGATGAATGGAAAGTGCAGATCGAAAGAGCTGTAACACGTGCTCTTTTAGAAAAAATGTTTTCAGATAATATTATTCCAGATCCTGGACCTTATTTTACGAGATACGATAAAAGCCTTCCGGAAAAAGAGTTCAGTCTAATTAAAAGCCTCATGGAAAATAGAAGCGTTAGTGATATCTTCGGAAAACTAAGTGAATATAGTCTAACGAAGAATACCATTAATAAAATATTTTTGAGTAGAGAAATAAAGTTTGAAAATACTGCGAATCGAATCCAGCCCCTGATGCTGGCATCTCGCTCCTCCCATAAGGAAATTCAGCTACTACTTCATGAAATCCGTTTTATTCATAAGACTTTAGAAGATTTGAAAAAAACACCAACAACGAAAGAAGAAATAAAAATAGATATAAAGAATGCCATGAATCAATTCTATAGCGAAAAAAAACTGGATGTCACCAATGATGATATCGATAAAGTCGTAGAAATTGCAACAAAGCTTTCAGATAATACCAAGGAAGATGACTACCGCCTTATCGCCCAATTAATTTATGGCGGCTTTGAAAGATTAAGAAAATTCCGATCACACAAAGCGGCTACAATTAATCCAATTGATGATTTCTTATCGAATACTTTCTTTAATAAGAAGAATTATCCCGAACTTGTTTTTTACCGCCCTGAAAGAAATAAGCAACCGTACAATAAATTAATAATGATTTATTTTTCTGATGATTTCGCTTTTACAGTGACTTCTTCAGGAAAGGATATTGAGCTTTATCAAAAGTACTCCGCTACAAAAAATAAAGTTTTGTACCACTTTGCTGAAGTCGGTTCGGGAGTAAGAAGACTTTATAGAGTAGACGGAACAGTGTTGACAAACATTGGTGAAGACACCAAAGTCGTGATAACTGGTAATCTCCATTTCCAGAATGCCTGGTTCTCTGAAAACAGCCAGTACTTAGAGGTTTACAACCAGAACTTAGTGAGATCCCTACTTTCTCCCTTGGAAATGGTGATCCCACGCAATACCAACTTACAAAGCATCGAATTTGCTTTTTATAACTCTGCACAAAGCATTACTGGTTCTGAGGGCATGCTGGATATCAGCCAAAGATATGTTGTGCCTGAAGTTTTGAGAGAGCTGGCCATAAAAAGTATCCGGGCGAATTACGCTGTTGCGGTTCGAGAATTCGTGTCAGCTGACGATCAAAACAGACCTTCAACCTCAAAAGATAAGCCGGGGCAAAGCATTGTTTTTACCCTGAAGCCTAGCAATATCGTTGAATACCAAGCCAAGTCACTCGACTTCGAAAATGAGCTTATCGGTGCCATCTCCGGAGTGTCTATCGACGACCTGTTAACAGATGAGTTTGCCGATGACACGGATTTGATCAGTGCCATCACAAGTGATGATTCGATTGAACCTGATCTTAAACGGCAGATGATTGATAGCTTAGTCAAATATAAGTCTGCCAGCGTCAGACCCGGTGAGGTTATAGATGCCAGATCGGCTATCAATGCCAGACCCGAAGGGGCTTCGGTCAGGCTCATGCACGAAGAAAAGTCTGACTTTGCCATAGAAGAACAGAATTTGTTTGATAGCCTGGTCGAATATGAGCTTACCAAAAAAAATGCGCAACATTTCGGCTTATTCTTCACTTTCAAAGGAGCGATCTTTCATGGATTACTTGAAAACCCAGGGTCTGAAAAATTTGCTTTCGTCAATCCAGACATCACAGAAACAATTCATTTGTCAGACACCCTCAGTATGGCGGGGCAATCTTCCTCTTACACTGAATGGCTTACACGCTATGAACAACGTTACCGCTGGTTAGGGGTCTCTCGGCTTCAGCAGCTAATGGATCATTTCCAGGGTGAGGAAGCAAAGACCAGAGCCTTCGAGACCCTGAAAAGACGGATACAGGCAGATGCATACTCTATTCACCGTGTCGATATCGGAACGGCGGGAGGTGCTGCCGAGATTAATGGGATGTACGTAAATCAATTCGCCTACATTGAGCTTCTCGAAAACCAGCTACCGGGGTCTTGTAACCGGCGCCGAAGAACAGCCAATACCGGCAGCTGCGATGCTCGACGCAAAGCGTTGACGTACGCCCTCCGGTTACTTTCCGGCCCCAAAACCCAACTCTATCTTGATGACAACATTGATGACAAAAAAGACAAAAAAACCGATATCGCCCTGCTCAAACCCGCCAACGAAGGTCAGCGCTGGCTGCAGAATTTTTTCACCCGGTATCGTCGCCTCGAAGCCAAGGACGCATTAGCTGACACCCGGGGCATGCACTCGGTCATTGCCCTGGACAAAGATTCGTTTACCCGCGCTCAACAGCAGATAAAAGACGGGACCTTGAGTGGCCAACCCCTGTTGCTGAAAACCACCCCCTCTGGCAGTTATGTGCTGCTCACACCCGATGGCCGGGTGCAGTCGGCCATCGCCGGGGGAGACGGCAACCGCGTCACCGTTCTCGGTCGGCCAGCCAGACTGATCGCCCATGCTTTGACGACACTGGCCTACTTTACCCCGGACATCCACATCGCCAGCCTGACCGTCAGCGATCTTGCCAGCAGCAAACAGTCCGGCGGAATCACCGCCCTGAACGCCCTGAAAACCTTTGTGGCCCTTTCGCCCAGCAACGGCAAACCCCTGGTGGGCAAACTGATTATCGAGCCCAGGAGTCGCAGCCCCGAGGTTTTTAAACGACTGGTGAAAGATATCCAGCGCCTGATGCCGAAGGATCGCCCGGCGATTGAAAGCCTTGTGCTGCGCTCCCAGGGCACCGGACAACCGGAGTACCGGCTGCTTCCCGGCGAAAAGACGGTGCTGATGTCGCCCCGGCCATCGGATTCAAAAGCCCTTATTCGGTATTTGCCACCCAGCCACCTTTCGGTTCCGGAGCAGCCCCGGACTAAAGACAATCTCTCAGGTGTGGCCTCTGAACGAGCCGAATTCAGGCAGCGGCTGCTGGAGTTTGATACCGCCCTGAGGGACATTAAAGCCCGGCACTCACTCGCCGACAACATGGTTCCCCAACTGGATACCCTTCGTCGTGATGGCCGGGGCTGGCGCATGGACTTTGTGGAACCCGATACCCTGGCCCGTAAGAACATCCGGTTTACCTCCGGAGCCTTTGATCGCTTCCGGGGCTTTCTCCAGGGGACGAGTCGTCAAGGCTTGCCATCGCTGGCCAAAGGGAAAAGAACCGCCGCCGGCAATATGGACAGGCTCAGTTCTTTTATAGGCCTTTTCGACCTGATAGCAGGGATTTCTCCCGTGGGGCATCATTACAACCACCCCCCACGCAATATGACGGACACTGAGCGGCAGATTTATATCGGGCGACAGACGTTTTTTTATACGTCGTTGGCATTACAACTGATTGACATAATCAATGTCGGACGGCACGGGGTCAAGGTCATTATCCCAGCTATCATGCCGTCAATGCATTTCGGTCAGAAAGCACCAAAGCTGCCCAATATTCCGGGGTCGGGCAAGTTCCCCGTGGGGCTGAAAAAAATCGGCAAGCTGGGTAAAAGTGCCGGTCGTTTTGTACCCTTTCTGCTTCCTGGCGTGCAGGCAGGCAGTCTCACCCTGACCATCATTGAATATGAGAACGAAAAGGACCCGGAAGTTAAGAAACTCATGGAATCCAGGGTGATCTTTGAGTCGGTGGATACGGGTATCTCCATCCTTGCGGTGTTTGCCAACCCAGTCGTGGGGATCATGCTTGGTGGGCTCATGCACCATATCAGGGTGGTTTTTAATCTCCATTACGAGAGCGAGGCAAGAAAGCTGGCTTATAAAAAATTAGGGGACGCTTCGGTTAAGGCGGCAAAAATCTTTGACCTGATCCACGCCCAGCTGGACCCCGGAAGCTTTCTGGCCAACAATCAAGCCAACAATCATGCCAACAACCAGACCCTCAATGCGTTAACGAGCGGGGATGGCAAAAGCCTCCTGGCCCTGAATATCCAGTCGATTAACCTGGTGAACCAGACCCTGACCTACGGTCCCGGCTATTCATTTCAGACAACCTTCGTCGCCGGAAAAAAAGACGACTGGGAACGCTGTGAGGATGACCAGTATGTAAGGGGCGACCCTATAGAGGACTGTGCCAGTGACATCAACAGGATCGAATACTCCACGGTTCTCTTTAACATGGTCGACGACGCCCTGGCGACATTGTGCCGGAGGGAGTCGCGTTTAACCGGGTACCAATGCTCAAGTGGGGTGTTCCACAACCTGGGGCAGATGACCGATAAAAAAATCATTTTAATGCCCGGCTTACCCCAGTGGGAGATCAAGCTTCGCTACAGTCCCGAGACTAGCAAACGTTATACTCCGGGGAGTGGGCCAGACGGCAGCTCTCCCGGTGCACGGTTTCTGGATGCCGTTAGCGACGATAAGCTGAAACGGTTTTACCAGAAAAAGGTAAAAGGTACCCGGTTCACCGAGTGTAAGGGTGGTTCATGTAGCGTCAGATACCAATATAAATACCTTGTCCAGATGTTCACCCATACCGACGCTTTGATGTTTCGTAAGTCAACCAGCAGCCTGTATCTCGATAACAAGGATTACCTCGTCGTTTTTCGTCACATCAAAGACGAATATTCCGAACGGCTGAGTTATGATCTGTATAGTCCTGAAGGGGCCGACAAAACCTACATCCTGATGTCAGACGGTGCCCATCGCATTCGCGTCCACCCCCGAGGGATCTCTACCTGGGTGTTGAACTACGACGGCCAGGAACCCTATGCCTGCGTTACCGAGCAGGCTGACCAGGTAAAACGCTGCTGGTTCTGGCAGACCTATTACGGAAAACGAACCTGGCATATCACGCTGGGTGAGACCCGTTTCGAGTTTCCTGAACCGAGGTCATCCTCCCCTTATAAAGTGGTGGCCCGGGATGCCAACGGACTGTTTGAGTGGCGGTCGGACGGCAAAGTGATTCATCGCTTATACGACAATGGAACACTGAATGACAGGCCGTCAAGGGCGTCGAAACTGAACAGAATCATGAGCCGTTATAACGGGGCCAGCCGGTTCCTGCCGCTGGAGCTGAAAGACTGTGACGCCTCACCCCGGATCCGTGAACGCTGTATGGCTGAAGCGCCGGAGCGGTGGCTCACAATCTGGTTGACGCCCGAAAGACCGTACCTGTGGCCGAGGATGACTGGCCGTGACCCATTACCCATAGAAGCTGATGAGCGGGCCTCGCGGGTCGAGGAGAACGTGCTCTGGCGACAACACAAGCAGCGCTGTGACCGGCAGGTCAATGAGTATCTCAAGCAACCTTACCGCTGTTTCCCTGGCAAGCTGGGACTGGCCGAAGCAGACTGGGGTCAGTTAGACCGGGTCCGGCTTTGGTACGATACTCTTAACCATCAGGAAATCCCGCTCATTGTTGCCAGTGCCCAGATGCAATCGGACCAGGTACAACCGATCCAGGGGCAACCGATCCAGGTGCAACCGATCCAGGGGAAGTCGGCTACCGGTTACTATTTTTTTGACTCTGCTAACGGCAAGGTGCTATTCCAGAACAAGGAGACACTGACCCGGGAAATCAGGCACTTCCAGTTGAACGCCAGCTTGTTTGGTCGCAACGTATCAAGGATAGTGCCGAACAAAGATGAGTCACAATTGCTGGTGTTTGATGCTCCCTATTATTACCTGTTGACAGCCAGCCCATCCGGTCAGCTGACTCATCAGGCGATTGCGCTAGAAACGCTGGATGACCAGCTCAGCGTACCTCCTGTGCCACCTGTAGCGGCATCCAACACAACGGCATCCAACACAAGGGCATCCGACCATGGACTTATTTCCATGCGGGTCGTCGATAAATACGACAAACGTCGTACCCTTAGGGCTGGTTTTTATGACGATGCCACACGAACCCATTTTTCCTTCCTGAGCAGCCTGTTCGATGGCTACATAACGAACAGTAAAAGCGACGGAAGCCGCATACGGGTGATCAATGAGCGTGTCCGCAGGGTACTGCGTGAAGAGCACCTGCCGGTTCACAAGGTGGTGTGGGGCAAGAAAGTTTACTACATTATGTTCAGCAAACACTCCGGCAACCTGCATTACCTAAGCACCGACATGGATCGCCCCGGGAGCGTCCAGCGGCTGAGTTCCGGTTTCCAGTTGATCCGCCCGGCAGGCGAGAACCGGACGGTGGCAGAGATGGCCGTCCACCACATCTTTATACGTGTGCAGGCGCACTCAGGCAGCCTCCTGGCCGATACTCTCGGTGGCTACCGGCTGTGGATACCGGACAAGGCCTGGGGCAATACCCGGGTTGTCAACGAAAACCTGTCGGTGGAGTCACGACCCTTTAAGCACTGGCAGGTCGAGGCCACCGGGCAGATGGTCGCCAAGTCCAACGATACCCTGAGTGTGCGCCAGTTCACCCCTCAATCCGGCGTGGTGATGGACAGCATGGACCTGGGCCAGATACTCTATCTGGTTTTTGCCAAAGTGACCCACGAACATCGCGGCACAACCTGGACCACTGCCAGTGCCCGGTTTTTCATTAGTGCGCTGAAGAAACGATTGCGCAGCCGGGTGGTACAGGCCCGTGAACAGTTCTCGGCCACGGTGGGACTGGTGCCGCTGAGACCGATCACCGCGATCACTGACCACCCTCTGTTGAGCTCTTTCAAAAGCTGGACTTCTGGTACAACCCGGACACCGAAACCCTGCTGGCAGCTAACACTGGTGACCAGTTTGAGGTCATGGTGAACGAGAACGGCCAGCTGCTCGCCCTGTCGGGCACCCGCAAACAGGAAGCTTTCGAGTTTTTCCCCAAGCCTGACCAGGGCGCCAAAGGCCATCCCTTTTGCGGCAAGGACACCGCCGTTACGCTGACCGGGATGCCCAGTGAGTTTGATGACCAGATCTCCCTCCCTGCCGTTACACCCTGGCTAAGCGCACCGACTTGAGGGGCAGCTACCAGTGGGAGTTCGGTGCCCAGGCATGGCGCATCAAGACACCGAAGGCCCAATACCTGGCCAACCGGGAGCGCCTGGCCCTGGTGGCGCTGGACCTCAGCGTGATGGGACCCAGGAACAGCACCGGCAGCCTGGTCTACTGGACCCGGCAAGATTTTAACCAGGCCATGGGCTCTCTGCCAGCGGACGTACGACAGCAGGCCGACATCGGACTGATCGCCCTCACGCTGCGCCCCGGCTATTCCCCCACCCAGGTAGCCTGGATGGATTACCAGGGCCGGGGTTCCCGTCAACAAAGACTGTTGTTCGGCCTGCCTGGCAAGGAGCACGGTGTTCAGCAAGTAATTGGCAGCGTCCGGAAGTTCTCGTTCCCTCAGTCAACGAGCACAGTCGTTTATAACCAGAACAACCAGACGCTGTACCGGGTCACCCAAAAGGGTTACCAATCACTGGGAACCTTTGGCAAGGTCGCCGTGATTGCTGGGGGTCTGCTGTTGTCAGGCACTCCAGAAGCTGAGCGGATCAGCCTGACCGAGTTGCGGCTGGACACTTACTACCACGAGCATAAGGTGGCCTTTGTCGACAAGGGTACCCGACAGCGGTTCGAGGTCATGGTGGAGGGGCAGGGCGGGTCGGACGTGATTGAACTGGATGAGACTGACTTGTCGTTTTTTTCCCGGATCCTCATTCATCCTGGTCTTGCCGAAGAAAGCACCGCCCATCACAACAGGGCACAGACCCGCATTGAACTGAAGGTACCGGCCTTCCTCTTCCGTGCTGACCGCTGGGGTCAGAACCTGTTGCTGTCCAACCGGTTTAATCCCGGCGACGCCGAGATCGAGATTCAGCAGGCCCTGGCCAGACAGTACGACCGGTTCCTGCAGCCCACAACCCTGGTGTTTAGTGACCGTCGGCTGCCATTATCCGACCTGGCAGCACGGGTGACGGGCTCTGGCCGGGGGATCGTCTTGCCACTCACGGTGAGCAGCCTCGTCAGGCAGGAGGGCCTCCGATCCATCAACGCCACCGCCAGCAAGCCCCTGTACATCCAGAAAAATCAGCCAGCAAAAATCGTCACATACCAGGCGATGAACGGAATTAAACTGATGCTGGAGCCCTTGAACTCCACCTATGTTAAACGTCAGGTGTTTATTACTGGCACAGGACAGTGGGGTTGGGAGCCGGGCAGTGTTCAGGTGAGCGGGCCGAAACCCGGCAGCGGTTATGAGTCATGGCCGTTTATACCCTCCGTGATCAGCTCGTCCGCCATCGGTAACGGGACAGCGAGACTCTGGGGCAATAGCCGCAATAATATTCTGTACCTTGGCGCCGACGCCCGGCAGTGGTCACTCCGGGGATGGGGCGGTCATGACCTGCTGCTGCTGGGAACCTCAGGAACTACTGCCCCACGGCCAGAAGTACTGGCAAAACGGGGCGACCGCTGTGACAACCGAAGGCTGGACACGCCCGGCAACAGCAGCTTGTGGCAAGCCATCCTCGACTGGACCCGCCCGCTGGTCGGTGGTGTTGGCAATGACGTCTATGACCTCCGGGCGTGCAGGCCAGCCCGCACCATCGACAGCCGTGGCAAGCACTATATCCTCCTGTCGTCCGGGTCAAAGGCGGATTTACGACAATTGTCGGGTGATAACAGCACCGCACTGTTCTTTACCGATCTGACCGTAGAACAGGTGGCGTTCAGCCGGTGTGAATCGCAGGCGCAGAGCAACCTTACCCACAGCAACCTTACCCACAGCAACTACTCTCTGCCATTGGAGAGCCAAACCTTCAGGATCATCAATACTGGCACGAATCAGACGCTGGCGCTGGTGAAACCGGAGGTGTTGGCCAGCCTGCACTTTAAAGGCGGGCAAGTCAGCCTGAACCCCACGGCTGTGATCAACAGAAACGACAGTCAGTCTGCCCTGGACGACAGTGACGAGGGAGAGAACAGCGCCCTGGCCTTTCTAAACAAGATCATTGGCAGGGGGCAACGACTGTTGAATTATTTGTTTAGTCTTGCCGGAAGTAAGAAAGACGACATTGGTTCAGATAATGAGCAGCCAGTGGCGACAAATCTGAATGACACGGAACTGTACCACCACTACCAGCGTCTGATTCAGGACCTCAGTGCCCTGTCAGGCAATCGCAGTAGTGAGAGCCCGTCGTTTGTGCCGTCCACAAGCCAGAGAGCAATACAGAACCTGACGACTCCGCTCAATTTAACGACGATGGGTCAGGGTTGACCGGGAATGATCATTTTTGTGTAAATTCCGAGAGGAACATAGCGGAGTTCCGTACTACACTGCGTGTTGCGTTTTATATACGAGAACTGACCTACAAAAATACCTTTAAGCAAAAAAAATTCAGAGCTTGTTCGTTTGCACAAAAACCATTGCAGGCAGTACACAATGCATCAACCCAACACCCACTCAGCAGCGGGTGCACTCGCTCTGCTGCTGAAATTCCATGAAAAGAACGTCGACATCAACTCGCTGGTTCATGAGCTATCGGGCAAAGATGTCAGTATCGACCTGCAGGAACTTGTCAGGGTGTCGAGACGCCTTGGTATGAAAGCCCGAAAGGTCAAAGTTAAAAACAACCTTCATAAAGCCCCCCTTCCGTTTATTGCTCAGGGAAAAGATCAACAGTTTTTTATCATTGCCAGTATCGATACCGAGAAACAAACCGCAATGGTGCAATTTTATGGGCAGCAGCCGTGTATTCTGACATTGGCTGAACTCTGGAAAAACTGGGATGGCAGCGCCCTCTGGATGACCCGACGGTTTGATTTGAGTCACACCATGAAACGCTTTGGCATCAGCTGGTTTATTCCGGTGGTGATCAAATACCGCCGGGTATTGGGCGAAGTGGTGCTTGCCTCATTTTTTCTGCAACTGTTCGCCCTGATTACCCCGATCTGTTTTCAGGTGGTTATGGATACCGTGCTGGTGCACCAGGCCCTGTCCACCCTGAATGTGATTGCCATTGCCCTGCTGGCCATGTCGTTATTTGAAGTGGCCCTGGGCACCTTGAGGATGTACCTGTTCTCCCACACCAGCTGCCGCGTGGATGTGGAGCTTGGCAGCCGACTGTTCGAGCATCTTTTGAAAATACCCATTGCCTACTTCAGCGCCCGGCCAGTGGGTCAGGTGGTGGCGCGGGTTCGGGAGCTGGAAAATATCCGGGAGTTTCTTACCAACAATGCCATGACCCTGGTGCTGGATCTGTTTTTCACCATTGTTTTGTTTATCGCCATGTACTTCTACTCATCGACGCTCACCTGGGTGGTACTGGCTTCCATTCCCTTTTACATTCTGCTTTCCATACTGATCAGCCCCAGCCTCCACAACCGCGCCAAGGAACGGTTTGAGCGCAGTGCTATCAACCAGGCCTTCCTGACAGAGGCGGTGACCGGCATGGAAACCCTGAAATCGACCGCTGTTGAGCCAAGAATGCAGTCCCGCTGGGAGCGTTACCTGGCGAGCTATGCCAAAGCCAGCTTCAACAGCAGTGTGCTGGGCACGGTAGGCAGCCATCTGGTGGAGCTGATCAACAAAATTGTCACCGTGGCCCTGTTGTGGATTGGCGCCAAAGAAGTCATCAGTGGTCGTCTGACCATTGGTGAGCTGATTGCCTTTAATATGCTTTCAGGCCAGGTCGCCCAGCCGATCCTGAGGCTTTCCCAGCTCTGGCAGGAATTTCAGCAGTTCCGGATATCCATTGCCCGGCTGGGCGATGTTCTAAACACCCCCCAGGAGCCACAGCAGAGTCTGGATAAACCACCCATAGCGGCATTGCAGGGTCATATCCAGATGGAACGGGTCAATTTCAGCTACAGCTGCGAACTGCAGAACACCCTGAGCGACATCTCTCTGATCATTCCTGCCGGACAAACCATCGGCATTGTCGGAGAGTCCGGCTCCGGCAAGTCAACTCTGGCAAAACTGTTACTGCGTCTGTACGTGCCCAATACCGGGAAGGTGCTGATAGACGACAACGACATTGCTCTGCTTGACCCCTCCTGGCTGCGCCGACAAATCAGCGTCGTGCTTCAGGAAAACACGCTGTTCAACGGTACCATCCGGGAGAACATTGCCCACTCAGACCCCCTGCTGCCTATGGAAGCGGTGGTTGACGCCGCGAAACTGGCAGGTGCCCATGAATTTATCACCCGTCTGGCCCGGGGCTATGACACTGAGCTGGGTGAGCGGGGCACGGGACTGTCCGGTGGGCAAAGGCAAAGGATTGCCATTGCCAGGGCACTGATCAGCAATCCGAAAATTCTTATTTTTGATGAAGCCACCTCGGCACTGGACTACGAGTCCGAACACGTGCTGCAACAAAATATGGATGCTATTTCCGAAGACCGAACGGTAATTACCATTGCCCACCGACTTTCAACCATACGACATTGTGACCGTATTATCGTGATGAAAGATGGCCGGATTACTGAGGATGGCACCCACCATAGTCTGATCGAACGGAACGGCTACTACACCCGGTTGTGGAATATCCAGTCAGGTAACCAAGATGATTAAACGGCTCAAAGGCCTCTTCTCTGCTTTTCGTTCCAAAGAAGAAAACGAGTTCCTGCCCGCCGCGGTAGAAATCCTGGAGACGCCCGCTTCCCCCCTCAAGCACGTTTTGACCGTTGGCATCTGCCTGTTATTGGTCATTGCCCTGGTCTGGGCGTGGTTTGGCACCCTTGATGTCGTGGTAGAAGCGGAAGGGCGTGTCATTCCCGACGGGCATTCAAAAAAAATCAGTCCCATACAAGTGGCCAGAGTCAGCACCATTTTTGTCAGTGAGGGTAGCCGGGTCAAAAAGGGTGACAAATTGATTGAGCTGATCCCCAACCCCACTGACGTAGAAACCAATACCCTGCAAACCGCCCGTGAAATGACCAGTGCCCGGCTGTCTGCCCTGAGAGAAAAAACCTTGCTCAGGCTGGTTAATACTCCGGATCTTAAGCAGCCGGTTTTCGTCAATCTGGAACAGGAAGCCGCCCTTGAGCAGCTGGTCTTTGAAGTCCCTCCTGACGAACAGCGATGGTCGACAGAAAACAGCACCCTGACCAGTGAGCTGGATGCCTTTCTTTCGGCGGATAAAGCCATAGCAAAAACCATTGATGAGTTATCCACAACCCTGCTGGTTGATACTGAAGAAATTCAACGCCTTCGGCTTTTGCACCCTATCCACGACAAGCTGGCCACTATCACCCAGGGCCTCTATCAGAAAAAAATGATGTCCGAAGTGGACTGGCTGACTCGACGGGAAAAACAGATCGACACCACCCAGCAACTGAAAGTCATGGTGCTGCGCCATAAAGAGCACGAAGCCCGATACCAGGCGTTACTGGCCGAGCGGCAACAAAAGCGTGAATCCTTTATCGCCAACCACGTCAAGGAGTACCTGGGAGCGATCGAACAACTGGATCGTGCCGACAAGACGGGGCAGAAGGCCAACCAGCGAGAAAAAAACCAGATATTAACCGCTCCCATTGATGGCATTGTCCAGCAAATCCAGACCCACTCCTCGGGAGACGTGGTTCAGCCGGGCCAGCCTGTTATGGTCATTGTGCCTACCAATAAGCCGCTGATCGTTGAGGCCACCGTTCTTAATAAAGACATTCGCTGGATTAAGCCCGGACAAAAAGTACAGGTGAAAGTCGAAACCTTCCCCTATACCCGCTATGGCTACCTTGACGGCCATGTCCGCAGAGTATCCGGTGACGCTATTAACGATGAACAAAAGGGCTGGGTTTTCCAGATCTATATTGATCTGGAAAAAGACTGGTTCCAGGTAGAAGATCTCAGGATCAGGTTGCAGCCGGGAATGCTGGTCACCGCCGATGTTATTGTTAGCCAACGTCGTTTATTGGAGTATTTCCTGTCACCTCTGCTGCGTTATCAGAAAGAAACCTTTCGGGAAACCATGTAAGGCGAATGAGAATTAACTGATTCACAAAAAACGCAAGCTTGATTAGGATGTAGGATGGTATGGAAGAAAAAATACTATGAAAAAATGAACCTCTGGCTGATTATTGCGTCTGACTAGTACACGGTTTCAATGTAATTGATGGGTTCCCTCTATTAATGGCACCCAAGCTCCGTTCACCCTGAGCGGAGTCGAAGGGTGCCGGGCACGGTCTTTATTGTTGGTTCGGAGCCTACATCCTTCGACTCCGCTCAGGATGAACGTAGATTGTTCACATCAAACTCATTGAAGTTATGTACTAGTAAACCCCCGGCCATTCAGGAGTGATACCGACAGTGAGCAATCTTATCCGGGAGACAGTCACCAGCGTACACCACTGGAATGATACCCTCTTCAGTTTTACCACCACACGCAACCAGGGCTTGAGATTCAAAAACGGTCATTTCACCATGATTGGCCTGGAAATTGACAATAAACCCCTGCTGCGAGCCTACAGTATTGCCAGCGCCAACTACGAGGATGAAATGGAGTTTCTGTCCATCAAAGTGCAGGATGGCTCCCTGACCCAGCATCTGCAAAAGTTGCAGGTAGGCGATGATATTCTGGTGGGCACCAAGCCTGTCGGTACCCTGGTAGCCGATAATCTGCTGCCCGGAAAGAATCTCTATCTGCTCAGTACCGGTACGGGTCTGGCCCCCTTCATGAGCATCATCAAAGATTTTGAAATTTACGAGCAGTTCGATAATGTGATTCTGGCTCATGGCGTTCGCTATGTTTCTGAGCTGGCCTATCAGGACCGGATTCAAAATGAACTACCAGAAAATGAATACTTTGGTGAACAGGTTAAAAATCAGTTGAAGTATTACCCGACGGTTACCCGGGAACCCTTCTACAACCAGGGTCGTCTGACGGATTTGATCGAAAGCGGTAAGCTGTTTTCTGACCTGAACCTTCCCGAGCCTGACCTGGAAAATGATCGCTTTATGCTGTGCGGCAGTCCTTCTATGCTAAAAGACCTTTGTCGTATTCTGGATGAGCGTAACTTCCGGGAAACCCGTGGTGGAAACCTGGGGCACTATGTTATCGAAAGAGCCTTTGTAGAAAAGTAGCTTCTTCCTGAGGGAGCTGTTCACTGTTCACTGGTCACTGGTCATCACCCTGCTTTCTTTTTTTGTTAGATGGCGGCTGGTCATACGCTTTTCTTTTGGGTCTCTGGTCGGCAGGCAGGTGGGACTGTTTGTGCTTTTTCAGATTGCCCGTATGGTCGGTGCGGTAGTTGCAGCCCTCATGGTCACACTTACAAAGTTTGGGTCTCTGGTCGGCAGACAAGTGGGTCTGTTTGTGCGTTTTCAGATTGCACTTCAGGTCGGTGATGTAGTTGCAGCCCTGATAGTCACACCGGTGCACCTTGGCTCTCTCGGGTCTCTGGTCGGCAGGCAGGTGGGTCTGTTTGTGCCTTGTCAAACTGTTTGCCCGGTCGCTGCTGTAGTCGCAGCCCTCATGGTTACATTGGTGCACCTTGAGTCTCTGGTCGGCAGCCAGATGGGTCTGTTCGTGCGCTTTCAGATTGCCCGTGTGGTCGGTGCTGTAGTTGCAACCCTCATGGTCACACTGGTACTCCCTGACTCTCTGGTCGGCAGGAAGGTGGGTCTGCTTGTGCGTTTTCAGACGGTTCATATAGGCGGTGCTGAAGTGGCAGCCCTCATGGTCACAATGGTATATCTTCGGTTTCTTGGGTCTCTGGTCGGCAGGCAGGTGGATCCGTTTGTGTTTTTTCAGACTACCCCTGCGGTCGGTGCTGTAATTGCAGTCCTCATGGTCACATTGGTGAACCCTGGTTTTTTTAGGTCTCCGGTCGGCAGGCAGGTGGGTCTGTTCGTGCGCTTTCAGATTGCTCGTGTGGTCGGTGCTGTAGTCGCAACCCTCATGGTCACACTGGTACACCCTGACTCTCTCGGAAGGAAGGTGGGTCTGCTTGTGCGTTTTCAGACGGTTCATATAGGCGGTGCTGAAGTGGCAGCCCTCATGGTCACACTGGTGCACTTTGGGTCTCTTGGGTCTCTTGGGTCTCTTGGGTCTCTTGGGTCTCTGGTCGGCAGGCAGGTGAGTCTGTTTGTGCATTTTCAGATTGGTCGTGAATTTGCTGCTGTAGCGGCAGCCTTCATGGTCACACTGGTGCACTTTGGTTCTGCGGTCGGCAGGCAGGTGGGTCTGTTTTTGGGTTGACTCAGTGGGTATTTTACTGTCTGAAATGGAGTCCCGCTTAATCATTTTCAGTCCCAGAGCCGCACAATACCCACTGATGTCGTTTGATGCTCGAAAAGAATCAAGCGTCATGTTTACACACTGAACATCAGTTTCGGTATCAGTTTCGGTATCAGTTTCGTCTTTGTCAGAATGGTCGTCGATGTTTTCATCAGAGGTGCCGGTGTCTTCATTGCCACTGTCTTCGCTGTAGGCACTATCACCAGAGGCTGCCCGACGGTAAGCCTTGGCTTCGACACCAGAGTCAGGAGAAATGCAATAGCGGGTGTCTGGCTTTACGCTCTCTTTTTCATCTGATAGCGAATCCCGGACTGGGAAAAGAGGGAGAAAAATAGTTTCGACCATAAAATACTTCGGGGTGCTGGTTAGCGCCTTGCCGACACCCAGAGCAAAGAGCGAAGGCAACCTGTTTTCCTGTCCGAGGCCATCAGAGCAATACACAGAAAAGGCAATGGCAAAGATCACATTCAATGGTTTTTTCAATAGCAAGGTCTGGCTTCCCAGTTGTTGAAATGCTTGTTGGGAAATCAGGTTAGCCAAAATCTGGAGAGAGGCCGGAGGTTTCTTTGAGGCGGGTTGGGAGGTGGATCATCCCTTATTACCCTTTTTTCTTTTCTTGTTAGATGGCGGCTGGCGTTGGTTTGTGCTTTTTCAGATTGCTCGCCCGGTCGGTGCTGTAATTGCAGCCCTCATGGTCACATTGGTGCACCCTGGGCAAAGCCCCCGGCAAAGGCATCTGTGCTTTGGTAATTCATTTTGCGTCCTTTCTGTTATTTGCCTACAGTGGTAGGACAATGGAGTATTAACAGGGTATCAAGTTGAGGTAAAACGATGAACAGCTTATATCACACTGACTATCACCAGTGGTTGACCAATCAAGTGGCTTTGCTGAGAAACCACGACTTTGACCAGCTAGACCTTGAAAATCTGTTGGAGGATTTGGAGTTGGGCATAGAATCCAAGGTCGATAACCTTGAGCATTTTCTGATAAATCTTATACACCACTTGCTTAAAATGGATTACCAAACAACAGTGTTAAGGGACAGTGTAGCCACTGAACGGGTTCTCAAGGGGTGGATGGTGACTATCAACAATTCAAGGAATGGAGTGGACGAGTTAATAGAAAAGAACAACTGTCTAACTTCAAGAACTGAAAAAACTTTAAAGGAAGCCTACCCTAAGGCTAAAAAGAGAGCCATTGAAGCTATGAACATTTATGTTAATAAAAATCAGAAACTTGATAACAATAGTTTTCCTGATGAATGCCCTTGGACCTATGAACAATTAATTACCAAGGGTTGGTATCCACTAAACGGAGTTGAACTTTAAACAGCCCGCCAGAAAGCTATCCCTTCTGGCGCTGCTCCATCTTCTGCAACCGCTTATCAAGGTTACGCAAGCCACCGATAGCCACCATCACCGCATCCCCCACATCCACTTGCCTGCCATCGCTCATGGATAGTGGCATCGTCTGGGCCATCCCTCCGCTGGCGGATGTTCTGCTTTTTGTTTTTGTCAGAGGCCATAATCATAGTCGAGCCCGCAATACCGGCGACCGTGCCAACAATAAAGATCGTGCCAACCACCCTTCGACTCCGCTCAGGGTGAACGGAGCTTGGGTGCCATTAATAGAGGGTACCCATCAATTACATTGAAAGCGTGTACTATTCTCCAAGGCGGGTTGGGAAGTGGATCATTCTTTATCAACCTTCATTTTTTTCTCGTAAGAAGGTGTCTGCTCATACGCTTTTCTTTTGGGTCTCTGGTTGGCGGGCAGGTGGGTCTGTTTGTGCTTTTTCAGATTGCTCTTCAGGTCGGTACTGTAGTTGCAGCCCTGATGGTCACACCGATGCACCCTGGCTCTCTGGTCGTCAGGCAGGTGGGTCTGTTTGTGCGTTTTTAGACTGTTACTGTTGTAGGTGCTGTAGTCGCAGTCCTGATGGTCACACTGGTGTATCTTGGGTCTTTTGGGTCTACGGTCGGCAGGCAGGTGGATCTGTTTGTGCTTTTTCAGATCGTCCGTCCGGTCGGTGCTGTAATTGCAGCCCTCATGGTCACACTGGTGCACCCTGGTTCTCTCGTCGGCAGGCAGGTGGGTTCGTTTGTGCGTTTTCAGATGGTCCGTCCGATCGGAACTGTAGTTACAGCCCTCATGCTGACACTGGTGCACCTTGGCTCTCTGGTCGACAGGCAGGTGGCTCTGTTTGTGCTTTTTCAGATTTCTCGCCCGGTAGGTGCTGTAATTGCAGCCCTCATAATCACACTGGTGCCGCCTGGGTTTCTGATCGTCAGGCAGGTGGGCCTGTTTGTGCTTTTTCAGATGGCTTATAGAGTCGGTGCTGTAATTAAGTGAGTTGATTTCCAGATGCTTGGCAGAGTTCGTTGCTGTCGCGTTTTCCTCTGACTCAGTGATTATTTCACTGCCTGAAACGGGCTCCTGCTTAATCTTTTTCAATGCCAGAGCTGCACAATACTCGTTGATTTCATTTGATGCTCGAAAAGGATTAAGTGTTGTTGTTACATACTGAACATCAGATTCAGTATCAGTTTCCTCTTCGTTTGAATGGTTGTCGCTGCGTTCATCAGAGCCGCCGCTGTCTTCACTGTCACTGTCCTCGCTGTAGGTACTATCATCAGAGGCTGCCCGACTGTAGCCCCTGGCTTCAACGCCAGAGTCAGGAGAAAAGCAATAGCGGGTGTCTGGTTTTACTGATTCCCCAGGCCTTTTGTCGCTTCTAAAGCGAGAGAGCATCAGGTTTCCCATTTGTTTGGCTATTGCAATGATTTCACGTTGCTGCTCGTCTCCCATAAAATAATTCGGGAGGGTGATAAGCGTCTTGCCGACAAACAGAGCGAAGAGCAAAGACAAACTATTTTCCTGACCGTGGCCATTAGAACAATGCACAGAAAAAACAACGGCCAATGTCAAAATAAATGGTTTTTTGGATAGCAAGGCCTGGCTTCCCAGTTGTTGAAATGCTTATTGGAAAATCAGGTTAGTCGAAATCTGGAGAGAGGCCGGAGGTTTCTTTGAGGCGAGTTGGGAGGTGGATTATCCTTTATCACCCTTCTTTCTTTTCTTGTCAGGTGGCGACTGGTCATGCGCTTTCCTTTTGAGTCTTTTGGGTCTCTGGTCGACAGGCAGGTGGTTCTGTTTGTGCGCTTTCAGATTGCCCGTGTGGTCGGTGCTGAAGTTGCAGCCTTCATGGTCACACTGGTGCACCTTAGCTCTCTGGTCGGCAGGTAGATGGGTCTGTTTGTGCTTTTTCAGATTGCCCCTGTAGTCGGTGCTGTAGTTGCAACCCTCATGCTCACAACAGTGCGCCCTGACTCTCTGGTCGGCAGGTAGATGGGTCTGTTTGTGCTTGTTCAGATTGCCCCTGTGGTCGGTGCTGTAGTTGCAACCCTCATGCTCACACCAGTGCGCCCTGACTCTCTGGTCGGCAGGCAGGTGGGTCTGTTTGTGCCTTTTCAGACTGCTCGTGTAGTCGGTGCTGTAGTTGCAGCCCTCATGGTCACACCGGCGCACCTCGGGTCTCTGGTCGACAGGCAGGTGGTTCTGTTTGTGCACTTTCAGATAGGTTGCCTGGTCGGTGCTGTAGTCGCAGCCCTCATAGTCACACTGGTGCACCCTGGGTCTCTGCTCAGCAGGCAGGTGGGTTCGTTTGTGCCTTTTCAGATGGTACGCCTGGTCGGTGCTGTAGTCACAGCCTTCATGGTCACACTGGTGCACCTTGAGTCTCTGGTCGGCAGGCAGGTGGGTCTGTTTATGCCTGTTCAGATCGCCCTTGTAGTCGGTGCGGTAGTTGCAGCCCTGATGGTCACACCGGTGCACCTTGGCTCTCTCGGGTCTCTCGGGTCTCTCGGGTCTCTGGTCGGCAGGCAGGTGGGTCTGTTTGTGTATTTTTAGACTGCCACTGTTGTAGGTGCTGTAGTCGCAGCCCTGATGGTCACACTGATGCACCTTGGGCAAAGCCCCCGGCAAAGGTATCTGTGCTTTGGTGATTCATTTTGCGTCCTTTCTGTTATTTGCCTACAGTGGTAGGGCAGTGGAGTGATTAACAGGGTATCAAGTTGAGGTAAAACGATGAACAGCTTATATGAGACTGACTATCACCAGTGGCTATCCAATCAGGTGGCTTTGCTGCGAAATCACGATTTTGACCAGTTAGACCTTGAAAATCTGTTGGAGGATTTGGAGTTGGGTATCGAATCCAAGGTCGATAATCTTGAGCATTTTCTGATAAATCTTATACACCACTTGCTTAAAATGGATTACCAAACGACGGTATTAAAGGACACTGTAGCAACGGAAAGAGTGCTTAAAGGTTGGAGCGTGACTATCTACAATGCAAGACGTGATATTAATAAGCTATTAGCAAAAAATCACAGTTTAAACAGACGTATCGAAGATGCTTTAAAGGAATCTTACACAGATGCTAAAAATAGAGCCATTAACGCTATGAATCTTTACGTTAATAAGAATCAACAACTGAACAACAACAGTTTTCCAGAAGAATGCCCTTGGTCATTTGACCAGATGATGACTGAGGACTGGTATCCACTAAACGGAGTTGAACTTTAAACAGCCCGCCAGAAAGCTACCCCTTCTGGCGCTGCTCCATCTTCTGCAACCGCTTATCAAGGTTACGCAAGCCACCGATAGCCACCATCACCGCATCCCCCACATCCACTTGCCTGCCATTAATAGAGGGTACCCATCAATTACATTGAAAGCGTGCACTATTCTCCAAGGCGGGTTGGGAAGTGGATTATTCTTTATCAACCTTCATTTTTTTCTCATAAGAAGGTGTCTGCTCATACGCTTTCCTTTTGAGTCTCTGGTCGGCGGGCAGGTGGGTTTGTTTGTGCCTTTTCAGATGGCTCATGTGGTCGGTGCTGTAGTTGCAGCCCTTATGGCCACAGTGGTGCACTTTGTTTTTTTTGGGTCTCTGGTCGGCAGGCAGGTGGGTCTGTTTGTGCCTTTTCAGATTACCCGTCTGGTAGGTGCTGTAGTCGCAGCCCTTATCGTCACACTGGTGCACTTTGGGTCTCTTGGGTCTCTGGTCGGCGGGCAGGTGGGTTTGTTTATGCGTTTTCAGATGGCCAACCTGAGCGGCACAGTAGTTGCAGCCCTCATGGTCACAAGGGTGCACTTTGGGTCTTTTGGGTCTCTGGTCGGCAGGCAAGTGAGTCTGTTTGTGCACTTTCAGATAGTTCTTGTAGTTGGTGCTGTAGTCGCAGCCCTCATGGTCACAATGGTGTATCTTCGGTTTCTTGGGTCTCTGGTCGGCAGGCAGGTGGATCTGTTTGTGCTTTTTCAGATCGTTTGTGTGGTCGGTGCTGTAGTTGCACTCCTCATGATCACACTGGTGCACCTTGGCTCTCTGGTCGGCAGGCAAGTGAGTTTGTTTGTGCACTTTCAGATTGCTCTTGTAGCGGGTGCTGTAGTCGCAGCCCTCATGGTCACACGGGTGTATCTTCGGTTTCTTGGGTATCTGGTCGGCAGGCAGGTCGGTCTGTTTGTGGGTTAGCTCAGTGGGCATTTGACTGTCTGAAATGGAGTCCCGCTTAATCATTTTCAGTCCCAGAGCCGCACAATACCCACTGATGTCGTTTAATGCTCGAAAAGAATCAAGCGTCATGTTTACACACTGAACATCAGTTTCGGTATCAGTTTCGGTATCAGTTTCGTCTTTGTCAGAATGGTCGTCGATGTTTTCATCAGAGGTGCCGGTGTCTTCGTTGCCACTGTCTTCGCTGTAGGCACTATCACCAGAGGCTGCCCGACGGTAAGCCTTGGCTTCGACACCAGAGTCAGGAGAAAAGCAATAGCGGGTGTCTGGCTTTACGCTCTCTTCTTCATCTGATAGCGAATCCCGGACTGGGAAAAGAGGGAGAAAAATAGTTTCGACCATAAAATACTTCGGGGTGCTGGTTAGCGCCTTGCCGACAGCCAGAGCGAAGAGCGAAGGCATACTATGTTCCTGTCCGAGGCCATTAGAGCAGTACACAGAAAAGACAATGGCAAAGATCACAATCAATGGTTTTTTTAATAGCAAGATCTGGCTTCCCAGTTGTTGAAATGTTTATTGAAAAATCAGGTTAGTCAAAATATGGAGAGAGGCTGGAAGTTTTTCAGGCACTATTCTTTAAGGCGGATTGGGGAGTGGATCATTCTTTATCATCTTTCTTTTCTTGTTAGAGGGTGCTTGGTCATACGCTTTTCTTTTGGGTCTCTGGTCGGCAGGCAAGTGGGTCTGTTCGTGCCTTTTCAGATTGCTCTTCAGGTCAGTACTGTAGTTGCAGCCCAGATGGTCACACCGATGCACCCTGGCTCTCTGGTCGTCAGGCAGGTGGGTCTGTTTGTGCATTTTTAGACTGTTACTGTTGTAGGTGCTGTAGTCGCAGCCCTGATGGTCACACTGGTGCATCTTGGGTCTTTTGGGTCTACGGGCGGCAGGCAGGTGGATCTGTTTGTGCTTTTTCAGATCGCCCGTCCGGTCGGTGCTGTAATTGCAGCCCTCATGGTCACACTGGTGCACCCTGGTTCTCTCGTCGGCAGGCAGGTGGGTTCGTTTGTGCGTTTTCAGATGGTCCGTCCGATCGGAACTGTAGTTACAGCCCTCATGCTCACACTGGTGCACCTTGGTTCTCTGGTCGACAGGCAGGTGGGTTTGTTTGTGCATTTTCAGATTAGTCGCCCCTTGGTAGGTGCTGTAATTGCAGCCCTCATGATGACACCGGTGCATGGGTCCCTTGGGTCTCTTGGGTTCCTTGGGTCTCTGGTCGACAGGCAGATGGTTCTCTTTGTGCTTTTTCAGATCACTTGACCGGTAGGTGCTGAAATTACAACCCTCATGATCACACTGGTGCACCCTGGGTCTCTGGTCGGCAGGCAAGTGGGTCTGTTCGTGCCTTTTCAGATTGTTCGCCCGTTTGGTGCTGTAGTTGCAACCCTCATGGTCACACTGGTGCACTTTGGCTCTCTTGGCTCTCTTGGCTCTCTTGGCTCTCTTGGGCCTCTGGTCGGTAGGCAGGTGGCTCTCAGTGAGTATTTCATTGTCTGAAACGGGCTCCTGCTTAACCTTTTTCAATGCCAGAGCTGCACAATACTCGTTGATTTCATTTGATGCTCGAAAAGGATTAAGTGTTGTTGTTACATACTGAATATCAGATTCGGTATCAGTTTCCTCTTCGTTTGAATGGTTGTCGCTGCGTTCATCAGAGCTGCTGTCTTCACTGCCACTGTCTTCGCTGCCACTGTCTTCGCTGTAGGCACTATCATCCGAGGCTGCCCGACGGTAAGTCCTGGCTTCGATGCCAGAGTCAGGAGAAAAGCAATAGAATGAGACCTCAATAAGGGGCTTTGGGATATTGATAAGCGCCTTGCCGACAGCCAGGGCGAAGAGCAAACGCAACCTGTTTTCCTGAGCGTGGCCATTAGAGCAATGCACCAAAAAAACAACGGCCAAGATCAAAATCAATGGTTTTTTGAATAGCAAGGCTTGGCTTCCCGATCGTTGAAATGCTTGTTTTGAAGTCAGGTTAGTCAAAATCTGGAAAGAGGCCGGAGGTTTCATCCTTTATCACCCTTCTTTCTTTTCTCGTTAGAGAGTGGCTGGTCATGCGCTTTCCTTTTGAGTCTCTTGAGCCTCTTGAGTCTCTTGAGTTTCTTGAGTTTCTGGTGGGCAGGCAGGTGGATTAGCTTGTGCCTCTTCAGATTGCTCGTCTGGTCGGTGATGTAGTTACAGCCCTCATGGTTACACTGGTGCACCTTGAGTTTCATGGGTCTCTGGTCGGCAGGCAGGTGGATCTGTTTGTGTCTCTTCAGACTGCTCTTGTAGTTGGTGTTGTAGCCGCAGCCCTCATGGTCACACTGGTGCACCTTGGGTTTAATGGGTCTCTGGTCGGCAGGCAGATGGGTCAGCTTGTGCCTTTTCAGATTGCATATCTGGTCGGTGCAGTAGTTACAGCCCTCATGGTTACACTGGTGCACTCTGGGTCCACAGGGTCTCCTGGGTCTCTGGTCGGGAGGCA
Organism: Endozoicomonas sp. 4G; assembly: GCF_023822025.1. Classification (NCBI taxonomy): domain Bacteria; kingdom Pseudomonadati; phylum Pseudomonadota; class Gammaproteobacteria; order Oceanospirillales; family Endozoicomonadaceae; genus Endozoicomonas; species Endozoicomonas sp. 4G. Next base: position 630,868 of record NZ_CP082909.1, read on the forward strand.
GATGGATCTGTTGGTGCCTTTTCAGATGGTAGGTTCGGATGGTTCTGTAGTTGCAGCCTTCATGGTCACACTGGTATATCCCGGGTCTCTGGTCAGCGGCCAGGTGGGTCTGTTTGTGCCTATTCAGATCGCCCGTCCGCTCGGTGCTGTAATTGCAGCCTTCATGATCACACTGGTGCACCTTGGCTCTCTCAGCAGAGTTTGCTTCTGCCACTGGCTCATTGGGTATTTCACGGTCTGAAATGGATTCCTGCTCAATCATCTTCAGTCTCAGAGCCGTACAATATTGACTGAATTCGTTTAATGCCTGAAAAGGATCAACTGTCGTGTTTAAACACTGAGCATCATTTTCGTCTTCATCTTCGTCTTCGTCTGAACAGTTGTCACTGCTTTCATCAGAGGTGCTGCTGTCTTCACTGCCACTGTCTTCGCTGTAGGCACTATCATCAGAGGCCACCCGACTAGAGTCAGGAGAAAAGCAATAGGATGAGACCTCAATAAAGGGCTTCGGGATATTGATAAGCGCTTTGCCGACAGCCAGAGCGAAGGGCAAATGCAAACTATTTTCCTGACCGTGGCCGTTAGAGCAGTACACAGAAAAGGCAATAGCAAAGATCACAATCAATGGTTTTTTCAATAGCAAGGCCTGGCTTCCCAGTTGTTGAAATGTTTATTGAGAAATCAGGTTAGTCAAAATCTGGAGAGAGGTCGGAGGTTTCATCCTTTATCACCCTTCTTTCTTTTCTCGTTAGAGGATGGCTGGTCATGCGCTTTCCTTTTGAGTCTCCAGGTTCTCTGGTCGGTAGGCAGGTGGGTCTGTTTGTGCCTTTTCAGACCGTGCTTCCGTTCGGTGTTGTAGTTGCAGCCTTGATGGTCACACTGATGCCACTTGGGTCTCTGGTCGGCAGGCAGGTGGGTCAGCTTGTGCCTGTTCAGATTGTTCGTCTGGTCGGTGATGTAGTTACAGCCCTCATGATTGCACTGGTGCACTTTGAGTTTCATGGGTCTCTGGTCGACAGGCAGGTGCTTCTGTTTATGGGCTTTCAGATTGCCGCTATGTTCGGTGCTGTAGTTGCAGCCCTCATGGTCACACTGGTGCCGCTTGGTTCTCTGGTCGGCAGGCAGGTGGGTCAGCTTGTGCCTGTTCAGGTTGTTCGTCTGGTCGGTGATGTAGTTACAGCCCTCATGGTTGCACTGGTGCACGTTGAGTTTCATGGGTCTCTGGTCGACAGGCAGGTGCTTCTGTTTATGGGCTTTCAGATTGCCGCTATGTTCGGTGCTGTAGTTGCAGCCCTCATGGTCACACTGGTGCCGCTTGGTTCTCTGGTCGGCAGGCAGGTGGGTCAGCTTGTGCCTGTTCAGATTGTTCGTCTTGTTGGTGCTGTAGTTGCAGCCCTCATGGTTACACCGGTGCACCTTGGCTCTCTCAGCAGAGTTTGCTTCTGCTACTGGCTCATTGGGTATTTCACGGTCTGAAATGGATCCCTGCTCAATCATTTTTAGTCTCAGAGCCGAACAATACTGACTAAATTCGTTTAATGCCCGAAAAGGATCAACTGTCGTGTTTGAACACTGAGCATTATTTTCGTCTTCGTCTTCGTCTTCGTCTGAACAGTTGTCGCTGCTTTCATCAGAGGTGCTGCTGTCTTCACTGCCACTGTCTTCGCTGTAGGCACTATCATCAGAGGCCACCCGACGGAAAGTCTTGGCTTCGATGCCAGAGTCAGGAGCAAAGCAATAGGATGGGACCTCAATAAAGGGCTTCGGGATATTGATAAGCGCCTTGCCGACGATCAGGGCGAAGGGTAAATGCAAACCATTTTCCTGACCGTGGCCATTAGAGCAATACACAGAAAAGGCAATGGCAAAGATCACAATCAATGGCTTTTTCAATAGCAAGGCCTGACTTCCCAGTTGTTGAAATGTTTATTTCGAAATCAGGTTAGTCAAAATCTGGAGAGAGGTCGGAGGTTTCATCCTTTATCACCCTTCTTTCTTTTCTCATTAGAGGGTGGCTGGTCACGCGCTTTCCTCTTGAGTCTTTTGGTTCTCTGGTTGGCAGGCAGGTGGGTCTGTTTGTGCTTTGTCAGATTGTTCGCCCGGTCGGTGCTGTAGTTGCAGCCCGCATAGTCACACTGGTGCACCTTGGGTCTGTGGTCAGCGGGCAGGTGGGTTTTTTTGTGCCTGTTCAGATGGCTTGTGTAGTAGGTGCTGTGGTTACAGCCCTCATGGTCACACTGGTGCACCCTGGGTCTCTGGTTGGCAGGCAGGTGGATCTGTTTGTGTTTTTTCAAATCGGTGCTGAAGTCGGTGCTGTAGTTGCAGTCTTCATGGTCACACTGGTGCACCTTGGCTCTTTGGTCGGCAGGCAGGTGGGTCTGTTTGTGCCTTTTCAAATTGTACATCTGGTCGGTGCTGTAGTCGCAGCCCTCATGGTCACACGGGGGCAGCTTGGTTCTCTGGTCGGCAGGCAGGTGGGTCTGTTTGTGCCTTTTCAGATGACTCGTCCGGTCGGTGCTGTAGTCGCAGCCCTCATGGCCACACTGGTAGATCTTGGGTCTCTTGGGTCTCTTAGGTCTCTTGGGTCTCTCAGGCCTCTCAGGCCTCTTGGGTCTCTGGTCGGCAGGCAGGTGGGTCTTTTTGTGCCTTCTCAGATTGCTTATGTAGTCTGTGATGTAGTCGCAGCCCTGATGGTCACACTGATGCACCTTGGGTCTTTTGGGTCTCTGGTCGGCAGGCAGATGGGTCTGTTTGTGCATGTTCATATGGTTCGTGTAGTCGGTGATATAGTTGCAGCCCTCATGGTCACACTGGTGCCTCTTGAGTCTCTGGTCGGCAGGCAGGTGGGTCTGCTTGTGCCTTTTCAGATGATTCGTCCGGTCGGTGCTGTAGTCGCAGCCCGCATGGTCACACTGTTGCCTCCCGGGCCTCTGGTCGGCAGGGAGGTGGTTCTGTTTGTGCCTTTTCAGACTGCTCCTGTAGTCGGTTCTGTAGTTGCAATCCTTATGGTCACACTGGTGTATCTTGGGTCTCTGGTCGGCAGGCAGGTGAGTCCGCTTGTGTGTTTTCAAACTGTTCTCCACGTCGGTGTTGTAGTCGCAACCCTCATGGTCACAGTGGTGCACCTCGTGTCTCTGGTCAGCAGGCGGGTGGGTCTGTTTGTGTAACTCGGTGGCTATTTCACTGTCTGAAGTGGACTCCTGATTAATCATTTCCAGTCTCAGAGCCGAACAATACTGACTGAATTCGTTTAATGCCCGAAAAGGATCAACTGTTGTGTTTAAACACTGAGCATTATTTTCGTCTTCGTCTTCGTCTTCCTCTTTGTCTGAATAGTTATCGCTGCTTTCATCAGAGGTGCTGCTGTCTTCATTGCCACTGTCTTCGCTGTAAGCACTATCATCAGAGGCTACCCGACAGTAAGTCTTGGCTTCGATGCCCGAGTCAGGAGAAAAGCAATAGGATGAGACCTCAATAAGGGGCTTCGGGATATTGATAAGCGCCTTGCCGACAGCCATGGCGAAGGGCAGAGACAAGCTATTTTCCTGACCGTGGCCATTGGAGCAATACACAGAAAAGGCAATGGCAAAGGTCACAATCAATGGTTTTTTCAATAACAAGACCTGGCTTCCCAGTTGTTAAAATGTTTATTGGAAAATCAGGTTAGTAAAAATCTGGAGAAAGGTCGGAGGTTTCATCCTTTATCATCCTTCTTTCTTTTCTTGTTAGATGGCGGCTGGTCACAGGCTTTTCTTTTAGGTCTCTTGGGTCTCTGGTCGGCAGGCAGGTGGGTTCGCTTGTGTATTTTCAAACTGTTCGCCACGTCGGTGTTGTAGTTGCAGCCCTCATGGTCACAGTGGTGCACCCTGAGTCTCTGGTCGACAGGCAGGTGGGTCTGTTTGTGCCTTTTCAGATTGCCCGCCTGGTTGGTGCTGTAGTCGCAGCCCTCATGGTCGCAATGGTGGTCATTGGGTCTTATGGGTCTCTGGTCGGCAGACAGGTGGGTCTGTTTGTGCTTTTTCAGACTGCCAGTGTGGTCGGTTCTGTAGTTGCAGTCCTCACGGTCACACTGGTGCACCTTGGGTCTTATGGGTCTCTGGTCGACAGACAGGTGGGTCTGTTTGTGCCTTTTCAGATTGCCCGCCTGGTTAGTGCTGTAGTCGCAGCCCTCATGGTCACACTGGTATACCCTGGGTCTCTGTTCGGCAGACAGGTGGGTCTGTTTGTGCCTTTTCAGATTGCCCGCTTGGTTGGAGCTGTAGTCGCAACCCTCATCGTCACACTGGTATACCCTGGGTCTCTGTTCGGCAGACAGGTGGGTCTGTTTGTGCCTTTTCAGATTGCCCGCCTGGTTGGTGCTGTAGTCGCAGCCCTCATCGTCACACTGGTATACCCTGTGTCTCTGTTCGGCAGACAGGTGGGTCTGTTTGTGCCTTTTCAGATTGCCCGCCTGGTTGGTGCTGTAGTCGCAGCCCTCATGGTCACACTGGTGCACCTTGGGTCTCCGGTCGGCAGGCAGGTGAATCGCCTCTGGCTCAGTGGCTATGTCTCTGTCTGAAGTGGACTCCTGGTTAATCATTCTCAGTCTCAGAGTCGCACAATACTCACTGAATTCGTTTAATGCTCGAAAAGGATCAGGTGTCGTGTTTACACACTGAACATCCGTTTTGCTATCAGTTTCGTCTTTTTCAGAACGGTTGTCGCTGTTTTCATCAGAGGTACCCTTGTCTTCACTGTCACTGTCTTCGCTGTCACTGTCACTGTCACTGTCACTGTCACTGTCACTGTCACTGTCACTGTCACTGTCACTGTCACTGTCTTCGCTGTCACTGTCTTCGCTGTAGGCACTATCATCAGAGGCTGCCCGGCTGTAAGCCTTAGCTTCGACGCCAGAGTCAGGAGAGACGCCTGTGGCAGGCAAAAAGCCATAGCGGGTGTCTGGTTTTAAGAGGATGTGATCATCGAAGCAAACCCGTGGCATATCGAAGTAGTACCATTCAATATGCGCCTTGCCGACAGCCAGAGTGAAGAGCAAAGACAACCTGTTTTCCTGACCGTGGCCATTGGAGCAGTGCACAGAAAAAGCAATGGCCAGGGTCAAAATTAATGGTTTGTTGGATAGCAAGGCCTGGCTTCCCAGTCGTTGAACTGTTTATTGGAAAATCAGGTTAGTCAAAATCTGGAAAGAGGCTGGAGGTTTCTTTGGGGCGGCTTGAGAAGCGGATCATTCTTTATCATCATTCTTTCTTTTCTTGTTAGATGGCGGCTGGTCACAGGCTTTTCTTTTGGGTCTCTGGTCGACAGGCAGGTGGGTCTGTTTGTGCCTTTTCAGATTGCCCACCTGGTTGGAGCTGTAGTCGCAACCCTCATGGTCACAGGCTTTTCTTTTGGGGCTCTTGAGTCTCTGGTCGGCAGGCAGGTGGATCTGTTTGTGTGTTTTCAGACTGCTCCTGTAGTCGGTTCTGTAGTTGCAGCCCTCATGATCACACTGGTGCACCTTGGGTCTCTGGTCGGCAGGCAGGTGGATCTGTTTGTGTGTTTTCAGCGTGCCACTGTGGTCGGTTCTGTAGTTGCAGCCCTCATGATCACACTGGTGCACCTTGGGTCTCTGGTCGGCAGGCAGATGGACCTGTTTGTGTATTTTCAGCCTGCTATTGTGGTCGGTTCTGTAGTCACAGCCCTCATGGTCACACTGGTGCACCCTGGGTCTCTGGTCGGCAGGCAGGTGGGTCTGCTTGTGTGTTTTCAAACTGTTCGCCACGTCGGTGTTGTAGTTGCAGCCCTCATGGTCACAGTGGTGCACCCTGAGTCTCTGGTCGACAGGCAGGTGGGTCTGTTTGTGCCTTTTCAGATTGCTCGTCTGGTTGGAGCTGTAGTCGCAACCTTCATGGTCACAGTGGTGCACCTTGGGTCTTATGGGTCTCTGGTCGGCAGGCAGGTGGATCCGTTTGTGCGTTTTCAGATTGCCCTTCAGGTTGGAGCTGTAATCGCAGCCTTCGTTGTCACATTGGTGCACCTTGGGTCTTATGGTTCTCTGGTCAGCAGGCAGATGGGTCTGTTTGTGTAACTCGGTGGCTATTTCACTGTCTGAAGTGGACTCCTGATTAATCATTTCCAGTCTCAGAGTCGCACAAACCTCACTGATTTCTTTTAATGCTCGAAAAGGCTCAGGTGTCGTGCTTATACACTGAACATTGGTTTCGGTATCAGTTTCGTCTTCTTCAGGACTGCTGTCGCTGTTTTCATCAGAGGTGCCGCTGTCTTCACTGCCACTGTCTTCGCTGTAGGCACTATCATCAGAGGCTGCCCGGCTGTAAGCCTTAGCTTCGACGCCAGAGTCAGGAGAGACGCCTGTGACAGGCAAAAAGCCATAGCGGGTGTCTGGTTTTAAGAGGATGTCATCATCGAAGCAAACCCGTGGCATATCGAAGTGGCAGCATTCAATAAGAGCCTTGTCGACAGCCAGACCGAAGAGTAAAGACAAGCTGTTTTCCTGAGCGTGACCATTGGAGCAGTGCACAGAAAAAGCAATGGCCAGGGTCAAAATTAATGGTTTGTTGGATAGCAAGGCCTGGCTTCCCAGTTGTTGAACTGTTTATTGAAAATTCAGGTTAGTCAAAATCTGGAAAGAGGTCGGAGGTTTCTTTGGAGCGGCTTGAGAAGCGGATCATTCTTTATCATCCTTCTTTCTTTTCTTGTTAGATGGCGGCTGGTCACAGGCTTTTCTTTTGGGTCTCTTGGGTCTCTGGTCGACAGGCAGGTGGGTCTGTTTGTGCCTTTTCAGATTGCCCACCTGGTTGGAGCTGTAGTCGCAACCCTCATGGTCACAGGTTTTTCTTTTGGGTATCTTGAGTCTCTGGTCGGCAGGCAGGTGGGTCTGTTTGTGCTTTTTCAGATCGCTCGCCCGGTCGGTGCTGTAATCGCAGCCATGATGGTCACAATCGTGCATCTTGGGCCTCTGGTTGGGAGGCAGGTGGATCTGTTTGTGTAATTTCAGCCTGCCACTGTGGTCGGTTCTGTAGTCACAGCCCTCATGGTCACAATGATGTACCTTGGGTCTCTGGTCAGCAGGCAGGTGGGTCTGTTTGTGCGTTTTCAGATTGCCCTTCAGGTTGGAGCTGTAGTTGCAGTCCTCATGGTCACACTGGTGCATCTTGGGCCTCTGGTCGGCAGGCAGGTGGGTCTGTTTGTGTATTTTCAGACTGCTCCTGTAGTCGGTTCTGTAGTTGCAATCCTCATGGTCACACTGGTGCATCTTGGGTCTCTGGTCGGCAGGCAGGTGGGTCTGTTCGTGCCTTTTCAGATTGCCCGCCTGGTTGGAGCTGTAGTCGCAACCCTCATGGTCACAGTGGTGCACCTCGGGTCTCTGGTCAGCAGGCAGGTGGGTCTGTTTGTGCGTTTTCAAACTGCTCGCCACGTCGGTGTTGTAGTTGCAGCCCTCGTGGTCACAGTGGTGCATCTTGGGTCTCTGGTCAGAAGGCAGGTGGGTCTGTTTATGCATTTTCAGATTGCCCTTCAGGTTGGAGCTGTAATCGCAGCCTTCGTGGTCACACTGGTGCACCTTGAGTCTTATGGGTCTCTGGTCGGCAGGCAGGTGGATCTGTTTGTGCTTTTTCAGATCGCTCGCCCATTTGCTGCTGTAATTGCAGCCCTGATGGTCACACTGGTGCACCTTGAGTCTTATGGGTCTCTGGTCGGCAGGCAGGTGCCTATGTTTGTGCTTTTTCAGATCGCTCGCCCATTTACTGCTGTAATCGCAGCCCTCATGGTCACACTGGTGCACCTTGAGTCTTATGGGTCTCTGGTCAGCAGGCAGGTGGGTCTGTTTGTGCGTTTTCAGATTGCCCTTCAGGTTGGAGCTGTAGTTGCAGCCCTCATGGTCACACTGATGCTCTTTGAGTCTCTGGTCAGCAGGCAGGTGGGTTTGTTTGTGTAACTCGGTGGCTATTTCACTGCCTGAAGTGGACTCCTGATTAATCATTTGCAGTCTCAGAGTCGCACAGTACTCACTGAATTCGTTTAATGCTCGAAAAGGATCAAGTGTTGTGTTTACACACTGAACATCTGTTTCGCTATCAGTTTCGTCGTCTTCAGAACAGTTGTCGCTGTTTTCATCAGAGGTGCCGCTGTCTTCACTGCCACTGTCTTTGCTGTAGGCACTATCATCAGAGGCTGCCCGACTGTAAGTCCTGGCTCCGAAGTCATCATCAGGAGAAAAGCCATAGTGGGTGTCTGGTTTTAAGTGCACAGAAAAGGCAATGGCAAAGATCACAATCAATGGTTTTTTCAATAACAAGGCCTGGCTTCCCAGTTGTTGAAATGTTTATTGGAAAATCAGGTTAGTCAAAATCTGGAGAAAGGTCGGAGGTTTCATCCTTTATCACCCTTCTTTCTTTTCTTGTTAGTTGGCAGCTGGTCATGCGCTTTCCTTTTGAGTTTTTTGGGTCTCTGGTTGGCAGGCAGGTGGGTCTGTTTGTGCTTTTTCAGACTGCTACTGTAGTCGGTGCTGTGGTTGCATCCCTCATAGTCACAATGGTGTATCCTGGGTCTCTGGTCAGCAGGCAGGTGGGTCTGTTTGTGCTTGTTCAGATCGCCCACCCGCTCGGTTCTGTAATTGCAGCCCTCATGGTCACATTGGTGCATCTTGGGCCTCTGGTCGGCAGGCAGGTGGATCTGTTTGTGCTTTTTTAGATCGCTTATGAGGTCGGTGCTGTAGTTGCACTCCTCGTGGTCACACTGGTGCACCTTGACTCTTTGGTCGGCAGGCAGGTGGGTCTTTTTGTGCCTTTTCAGAAGGCTCGGCCGGTCGGCCCTGTAGTTGCATCCCTCATGGTCACACTGGTGCAGCTTGAGTCTCTGGTCAGCAGGCAGGTGGATCCGTTTGTGCTTTTTGATATCACTCGCCAGACTGGCCCTGTAGTTGCAGCCCTCATGGTCACACTGGAGCACCTTAGGTTTCCTGGGTCTCTGGTCGACAGGCAGGTGGGTCTGTTTGTGCCTTTTCAGACTGCCTCTGTTGTCGGTGCTGTAATTACAGCCCTCATGGTCACACTGGTGCACCTTGGGTCTCTGGTCAGCAGGCAGGTGGATCTGTTTGTGCTTTTTAAGATCACCCACCCGGTTGGCGCTGTGGTTGCAGCCCTGATGGTCACACCGGTGCACCTTGGGTTTCCTGGGTCTCTGGTCGGCAGGCAGGTGAGTCGCCTCTGACCCAATGGCTATTTCACTGTCTGAAGTGGACTCCTCATTAATCCTTTTCAGTTTCAGAGTCGCACAATACTGACTGAATTCTTTTAATGCTTGAAAAGGATCAGGTGTCGTGTTTACACACTGAACATCCGTTTCGCTATCAGTTTCGTCTTCTTCAGGGCTGCTGTTGCTGTTTTCATCAGAGGTACCCTTATCTTCACTGTCACTGTCTTCACTGTCACTTTCTTCGCTGTAGGCACTATCATCAGAGGCTGCCCGGCTGTAAGTCCTGGCTTCGATGCCAGAATCAGGAGAAAAGCTACAGCGGGTGTCTGGTTTTAGCAACGACAACCTGTTTTCCTGAGCGTGGCTTTTAGGGCAATGCACCGAAAAAGTAACGGCCAGAGTCAAAATTAATGGTTTTTTCAATAGCAAGGGTTGGCTTCCCAGTCGTTGAACTGTTTATTGGAAATTCAGGTTAGTCAAAATCTGGAAAGAGGTTGGAGGTTTCTTTGCGGCGGGTTGGGAGGTGGATCATTCTTCTTTCTTTTCTTGTTAGATGGCGGCTGGTTGTACGCTTTTCTTTTGAGTCTCTGGTCGGCAGGTAGGTGGGTCTGTTTGTGCGCTTTCAGATGGCTCACCTGATCGCTGCTGTAGTCACAGCCCTGATGTTCACACTGGTGCACCTTGGGTCTCTGGTCAGCAGGCAGGTGAATCCGTTTGTGCGTTTTCAGATGCTCCCTGCGGGCGGTGCTGTAGTTGCAGCCTTCGTGGTCACACTGGTGCCCCTTGGTTCTCTGGTCGGCAGGCAGATGGGTCTGTTTGTGCTTTTTCAGATCGCCCGCCCAGCGGGTGCTGTAATCGCAGCCTTCATGGTCACACAGGTGCACCTTGGGTCTTTGGTCAGCAGGCAGGTGGATTTTTTTGTGCGTTTTCAGACTGCTACTGTTGTCGGTGCTGTAATTGCAGCCCTCATGATCACACTGGTGCCCCTTGGTTCTCTGGTCGGCAGGCAGGTGGGTCTGTTTGTGCCTTTTCAGATGACTCGGCCGGTCGGTGCTGTAGTTGCAGCCCTCATGGTCACACAGGTGCACCTTGGGTTTCTGGTTGGCAGGCAGGTGGGTTCGTTTGTGCCTTTTCAGACTGCTACTGTGGTTGGTGCTGTAGCTGCAGCCCTTATGATCACACTGGAGCCCCTTGGTTCTCTGGTCGGCAGGCAGGTGGGTCTGTTTGTGCGCTTTAAGACGATCCCTGTTGCTGGTTCTGTAGTTGCAGCCCTCGTGGTCACACTGGCGCCCCTTGGCTCTCTGGTCGGCAGGCCGGTGGGTCTGTTTGTGCATTTTCAGACGATCCGCCTGGTCGGTGCTGCAAGCAGGTGAGGTGGCTATTTCACTGTCTGAAGTGGACTCCTGATTAATCATCTCCAGTCTCAGGGTCGCACAAACCTCACTGATTTCTTTTAATGCTCGAAAAGGCTCAGGTGTCGTGCTTACACACTGAACATCGGTTGCGTTATCAGTTTCGTCTTCTTCAGGACTGCTGTCGCTGTTTTCATCAGAAGTGCCGCTGTCTTCGCTGTAGGCACTATCATCAGAGGCTGCCCGGCCACAAGTCTTGGCTTCGACGCCAGAGTCAGGAGAGACGCCTGTGGCAGGCAAAAAGCCATAGAGGATGTCTGGTTTTAAATAGTGGGTGTCTGGTTTTAAGAGGATGTCATCACCGAAGCAAACCCAGGGCATATCGAAGTGGTACCATTCAATAGGCGCCTTGCCGACAGCCAGCGTGAAGTTGCCGACAGCCAGCATGAAGAGCAAAGACAACCTGTTTTCCTGAGCGTGGCCATTGGAGCAGTGCACGGAAAAAGCAACGACCAGAGTCAAAATCAATAGTTTTTTTAATAGCAAGGATTGGCTTCCCAGCGTTGAAATGTTTATTCGGGAATCAGGTTAGTCAAAATCTGGAAAGAGGTCGGAGATTTTTTTGACGCAGGTTGTGAGGTGGATCATTCTTTACCATCCTTTTTTCTTTTCTTGTTAGATGGCGGCAGACCATACGCTTTTCTTTTCGGTCTCTTAAGTCTCTGGTTGGCAGGCAGGTGGCTCTGTTTGTGCGCTTTCAGATTGCCCCTCAAGTCACTGCTGTAATTGCAGCCCTCATGATCACACTGGTGCACCTTGGGCCTTATGGTTTTCTGGTCGGCAGGCAGGTGGATCTGTTTGTGCCTTTTCAGATTGCCCTTCAGGTTGGTGTTGTAGTCGCAGCCCTCGTGGTCACACTGGTGCACCTTGGGTTTTATGGGTCTCTGGTCGGCGGGCAGGTGGGTCTGTTTGTGCGTTTTCAGATAGTCCGCCCGGTAGGCGCTGTAGTCGCAGCCCTCATAGTCACACCGGTGGATCTTGAGTTCTTTGGTTCTCTGGTCGGCAGGCAGGTGGATCCGTTTGTGCTTTTTCAGATCGCTCGTCCATTTACTGCTGTAATTGCAGCCCTGATGATCACACTGGTGCACCTTGAGTCTTATGGGTCTCTGGTCGGCAGGCAGGTGGGTCTGTTTGTGCGTTTTCAGATTGCCCTTCAGGTCGGTGCTGTAATTGCAGCCCTCATGGTCACACTGGTGCACCTTGAGTCTTATGGGTCTCTGGTCGGCAGGCAGGTGGATCTGTTTGTGCTTTTTCAGATTGCTCTTCAGGTAGCTGCTGTAGTTGCAGCCCTCATGATCACACGTGTGCACCTTGGGTCTTATGGGTCTCTGGTCGGCAGGCAGATGGGTCTGTTTGTGCCTTTTCAAATGGCATTTGTAGACAGTGCCGTAGTCGCAGCCCTCATGGTCACACGGGTGAATTCTGGGTCTTTTGGGTCTCCGGCCAGCAGGAAGATGGGTCTGTTTGTGTAACTTGGTGGCTATTTCACTGTTTGAAGTGGACTCCTGATTAATCATTTCCAGTCTCAGGGTCGCACAAACCTCACTGATTTCTTTTAATGCTCGAAAAGGCTCAGGTGTCGTGTTTACACACTGAACATCGGTTTCGCTATCAGTTTCGTCTTCTTCAGGACTGCTGTCGCTGTTTTCATCAGAGGTGCCGCTGTCTTCGCTGTAGGCACTATCATCAGAGGCTGCCCAGCTGCAAGTCTTGGCTCCGACGCCAGATTCAGGAGAGACGCTTGTGGCAGGCAAAAAGCCATAGCGGGTGACTGGTTTTAAGACAGCCAGACCGAAGAGTAAAGGCAAGCTGTTTTCCTGAGCGTGGCCATTGGAGCAGTACACAGAAAAAACAATGGCCAGGGTCAAAATTAATGGTTTGTTGGATAGCAAGGCCTGGCTTCCCAGTCATTAAACTGTTTATTGAAAATTCAGGTTAGTCAAAATCTGGAAAGAGGTCGGAGGTTTCTTTGGGGCGGCTTGAGAAGCGGATCATTCTTTATCATCCTTCTTTCTTTTCTTGTTAGATGGCGGCTGGTCACAGGCTTTTCTTTTGGGTCTCTTGGGTCTCTGGTCGGCAGGCAGGTGGGTCTGTTTGTGCCTTTTCAGATTGCTCGCCTGGTTAGAGCTGTAGTCGCAACCCTCATGGTCACAGGCTTTTCTTTTGGGGCTCTTGAGTCTCTGGTCGGCAGGCAGGTGGGTCTGTTTGTGCCTTTTCAGATCGCCCGCCCAGCGGGTGCTGTAATCGCAGCCTTCATGGTCACACAGGTGCACCTTGGGTCTTTGGTCACCAGGCAGGTGGATTTTTTTGTGCGTTTTCAGACTGCTACTGTTGTCGGTGCTGTAATTGCAGCCCTCATGATCACACTGGTGCACCCGGGGTCTCTGGTCAGCAGGCAGGTGGATCTGTTTGTGCCTTTTCAGATGACTCGGCCGGTCGGTGCTGTAGTTGCAGCCCTCATGGTCACACAGGTGCACCTTGGGTTTCTGGTTGGCAGGCAGGTGGGTTCGTTTGTGCCTTTTCAGACTGCTACTGTGGTTGGTGCTGTAGTTGCAGCCCTTATGATCACACTGGTGCCCCTTGGTTCTCTGGTCGGCAGGCTGGTGGGTCTGTTTGTGCCTTTTCAGATCGCCCGTGTAGTCACTGCTGTAGTTGCAGCCCTGATGGTCACATTGGTGCCGCTTGAGTCTCTGGTCGGCAGGCAGGTGGGTCTGTTTGTGCCTTTTCAGATCGCTTACGTGGTCGGTGCTGTAGTTGCAGCCCTCATGATCACACGTGTGCACCTTGGGTCTTATGGGTCTCTGGTCGGCAGGCAGATGGGTCTGTTTGTGCCTTTTCAGATGGCATTTGTAGGCGGTGCTGTAGTCGCAGCCCTCATGGCCGCAATGGTGGTCATTGGGTCTTATGGGTCTCTGGTCGGCAGGCAGGTGGGTCTGTTTGTGCCTTTTCAAATGGCATTTGTAGACGGTGCTGTAGTCGCAGCCCTCATGGTCACACTGGTGAATTCTGGGTCTTTTGGGTCTCCGGCCAGCAGGCAGGTGGGTCTGTTTGTGCCTTGTCAGACTGCCCCTGTAGTTGGTTCTGTAGTTGCAGCACTCATGGTCACACTGATGCTCTTTGGGTCTCTGGTCGGCAGGCAGGTGTGTCTGTTTGTGCGTTTTCAGATTGCCCTTCAGCTTGGTGCTGTAGTTGCAGCCCTCATGGTCACACTGATGCTCTTTGGGTCTCTGGTCAGCAGGCAGGTGGGTCTGTTTGTGCCTTGTCAGACTGCCCCTGTAGTTGGTTCTGTAGTTGCAGCCCTCATGGTCACACTGATGCTCTTTGGGTCTCTGGTCGGCAGGCAGGTGGGTCTGTTTGTGCGTTTTCAGATTGCCCTTCAGCTTGGTGCTGTAGTTGCAGCCCTCATGGTCACACTGATGCTCTTTGGGTCTCTGATCAGCAGGCAGGTGGGTCTGTTTGTGCCTTTTCAGGTGGCTAATGTGGTCTGTGTTGTCAGCAGGTGAGCTGATTTTCGGGTTGTTAGCAGAGTCTGCTTCTGTCACTTCTGCCGCTGGCTCAGTGGGTATTTCACTGTCTGAAATGGAGCTCTGCTCAATCATTTTCAGTCTCAGGTCCGAACAATACTGACTGATTTCGTTTAATGCCTGAAAAGGATCAACTGTCGTGCTTAAACACTGAGCATCAGTTTCGGTATCTGTTTCGTCTTCGTTTAAATAGTGGTCGCTGCTTTGATCAGAGGTGCTACTGTCTTCACTGTCAGAGCCCTCATTCGAGGCTGCACGACAGTAAGTCTTAGCTTCGACGACAGAGTCAGGAGAGACGCCTGTGGCAGGCAAAAAGCCATAGCGGGTGTCTGGTTTTAAGACATCTGGTTTTAAGACAGCCAGACCGAAGAGTAAAGGCAAGCTGTTTTCCTGAGCGTGGCCATTGGAGCAGTGCACAGAAAAAACAATGGCCAGGGTCAAAATGAATGGTTTGTTGGATAGCAAGGCCTGGCTTCCCAGTCGTTGAACTGTTTATTGAAAATTCAGGTTAGTAAAAATCTGGAAAGAGGTCGGAGGTTTCTTTGGGGCGGCTTGAGAAGCGGATCATTCTTTATCATCCTTCTTTCTTTTCTTGTTAGATGGCGGCTGGTCACAGGCTTTTCTTTTGGGTCTCTTGGGTCTCTGGTCGGCAGGCAGGTGGGTCTGTTTGTGCCTTTTCAGATTGCCCGCCTGGTTGGAGCTGTAGTCGCAACCCTCATGGTCACAGGCTTTTCTTTTGGGTCTCTTGGGTCTCTGGTCGGCAGGCAGGTGGGTCTGTTTGTGCCTTTTCAGATCGCTCGCCCGGTCGGTGCTGTAATCGCAGCCCTGATGGTCACAATCGTGCATCTTGGGCCTCTGGTCGGCAGGCAGGTGGGTCTGTTTGTGCGTTATCAGATGGCCCTTGTGGTAGGAACTGTAGGGGCAGCCCTCATGGCGACACTGATGCACCTTGAGTCTTTCGGCTCTCTGCTCGGCAGGCAAGTGGGTCTGTTTGTGCGTTTTCAGATTGCCCTTCAGGTTGGAGCTGTAATCGCAGCCTTCGTGGTCACACTGGTGCACCTTGAGTCTTATGGGTCTCTGGTCGGCAGGCAGGTGGATCTGTTTGTGCTTTTTCAGATCGCTCGCCCATTTGCTGCTGTAATTGCAGCCCTCATGGTCACACTGGTGCACCTTGAGTCTTATGGGTCTCTGGTCGGCAGGAAGATGGATCTGTTTGTGCTTTTTCAGATCGCTCGCCCATTTACTGCTGTAATCGCAGCCCTCATGGTCACACTGGTGCACCTTGAGTCTTATGGGTCTCTGGTCGGCAGGCAGGTGGGTCTGTTTGTGCGTTTTCAGATTGCCCTTCAGGTTGGTGCTGTAGTTGCAGCCCTCATGGTCACACTGATGCTCTTTGGGTCTCTGGTCAGCAGGCAGGTGGGTCTGTTTGTGCCTTGTCAGACTGCCCCTGTAGTTGGTTCTGTAGTTGCAGCCCTCATGGTCACACTGATGCTCTTTGGGTCTCTGGTCGGCAGGCAGGTGGGTCTGTTTGTGCGTTTTCAGATTGCCCTTCAGCTTGGTGCTGTAGTTGCAGCCCTCATGGTCACACTGATGCTCTTTGGGTCTCTGATCAGCAGGCAGGTGGGTCTGTTTGTGCCTTTTCAGGTGGCTAATGTGGTCTGTGTTGTCAGCAGGTGAGCTGATTTTCGGGTTGTTAGCAGAGTCTGCTTCTGTCACTTCTGCCGCTGGCTCAGTGGGTATTTCACTGTCTGAAATGGAGCTCTGCTCAATCATTTTCAGTCTCAGGTCCGAACAATACTGACTGATTTCGTTTAATGCCTGAAAAGGATCAACTGTCGTGCTTAAACACTGAGCATCAGTTTCGGTATCTGTTTCGTCTTCGTTTAAATAGTGGTCGCTGCTTTGATCAGAGGTGCTGCTGTCTTCACTGTCAGAGCCCTCATTCGAGGCTGCACGACAGTAAGTCTTAGCTTCGACGACAGAGTCAGGAGAGACGCCTGTGGCAGGCAAAAAGCCATAGCGGGTGTCTGGTTTTAAGACATCTGGTTTTAAGACAGCCAGACCGAAGAGTAAAGGCAAGCTGTTTTCCTGAGCGTGGCCATTGGAGCAGTGCACAGAAAAAACAATGGCCAGGGTCAAAATGAATGGTTTGTTGGATAGCAAGGCCTGGCTTCCCAGTCGTTGAACTGTTTATTGAAAATTCAGGTTAGTAAAAATCTGGAAAGAGGTCGGAGGTTTCTTTGGGGCGGCTTGAGAAGCGGATCATTCTTTATCATCCTTCTTTCTTTTCTTGTTAGATGGCGGCTGGTCACAGGCTTTTCTTTTGGGTCTCTTGGGTCTCTGGTCGGCAGGCAGGTGGGTCTGTTTGTGCCTTTTCAGATTGCCCGCCTGGTTGGAGCTGTAGTCGCAACCCTCATGGTCACAGGCTTTTCTTTTGGGTCTCTTGGGTCTCTGGTCGGCAGGCAGGTGGGTCTGTTTGTGCCTTTTCAGATCGCTCGCCCGGTCGGTGCTGTAATCGCAGCCCTGATGGTCACAATCGTGCATCTTGGGCCTCTGGTCGGCAGGCAGGTGGATCTGTTTGTGTAATTTCAGCCTGCCACTGTGGTCGGTTCTGTAGTCACAGCCCTCATGGTCACAATGATGTACCTTGGGCCTCTGGTCGGCAGGCAGGTGGGTCTGTTTGTGCCTTTTCAGATCGCCCGTGTAGTCAGTGCTGTAGTTGCAGCCCTGATGGTCACACTGGTGCCGCTTGAGTCTCTGGTCGGCAGGCAGGTGGGTCTGTTTGTGCCTTTTCAGATCTCTTACGTGGTCGGTGCTGTAGTTGCAGCTCTCATGATCACACTGGTGCATCTTGGGTCTCTGGTTGGCAGGCAGGTGGGTCTGTTCGTGCCTTCTCAGATTCCGCGCCTGGTTGGAGCTGTAGTCGCAACCCTCATGGTCACAGTGGTGCACCTCGGGTCTCTGGTCAGCAGGCAGGTGGGTCTGTTTGTGCGTTTTCAAATTGCTCGCCACGTCGGTGTTGTAGTTGCAGCCCTCATGGTCACAGTGGTGCATCTTGGGTCTCTGGTCAGAAGGCAGGTGGGTCTGTTTATGCATTTTCAGATTGCCCTTCAGGTTGGAGCTGTAATCGCAGCCCTCATGGTCACACTGGTGCACCTTGGGTCTTATGGTTCTCTGGTCGGCAGGCAGGTGGGTTTGTTTGTGTAGCTCGGTGGCTATTTCAGTGTCTGAAGTGGTCTCCTGATTAATCATTTGCAGTCTCAGAGTCGCACAGTACTCACTGAATTCGTTTAATGCTCGAAAAGGCTCAGGTGTCGTGTTTACACACTGAACATCGGTTTCGGTATCAGTTTCGTCTTCTTCAGGGCTGTTGTCGCTGTTTTCATCAGAGGTGCCCTTGTCTTCACTGCCCTTGTCTTCGCTGTAGGCACTATCATCAGAGGCTGCCCAGCTGCAAGTTTTGGCTCCGACGCCAGAGTCAGGAGAGACGCCTGTGGCAGGCAAAAAGCCATAGCGGGTGTCTGGTTTTAAGACAGCCAGACCGAAGAGTAAAGGCAAGCTGTTTTCCTGAGCGTGGCCATTGGAGCAGTGCACAGAAAAAACAATGGCCAGGGTCAAAATTAATGGTTTGTTGGATAGCAAGGCCTGGCTTCCCAATCGTTGAACTGTTTATTGAAAATTCAGGTTAGTAAAAATCTGGAAAGAGGTCGGAGGTTTCTTTGGGGCGGCTTGAGAAGCGGATCATTCTTTATCATCCTTCTTTCTTTTCTTGTTAGATGGCGGCTGGTCACAGGCTTTTCTTTTGGGTCTCTTGGGTCTCTGGTCGACAGGCAGGTGGGTCTGTTTGTGCCTTTTCAGATGGCTTGTGTCGCCTGTGCTGTAGTTGCAGCCCTTATGGTTACACTGTTGCATCCTGAGTCTCTGGTCGGCAGGCAGGTGGGTCTGTTCGTGCGTTGTCAGATGGCCCTTGTGGTAGGAATTGTAGGGGCAGCCCTCATGGCGACACTGATGCACCTTGAGTCTTTCGGCTCTCTGCTCGGCAGGCAAGTGGGTCTGTTTGTGCGTTTTCAGATTGCCCGCCCGGTCGCTGCTGTAGTCGCAGCCCTCGTGGTCACACTGGTACACGTTGGCTCTCTGGTTGGCAGGCAAGTGGGTTTGTTTGTGCGTTTTCAGATTGCCTGCCCGGTAGCTGCTGAAGTTGCAGCCCTCATGGTCACACTGGTGCACCCTGGGTCTCTGGTCAACAGGCAAGTGGGTATGTTTGTGCAGTTTCAGGCTGCCCTTGTGGTCGGTTCTGAAGTCGCAGCCCTCATGGTCACACTGGTGCACCTTGGGTCTTTGGTCAGCGGGCAGGTGGGTCTGTTGGTGATTTTTCAGACGTTGCGTCCGGTCGGTTCTGTAGTCGCAGCCCTCGTAGTCACACTGGTACCTGAGACTTTTGTT
This sequence comes from Endozoicomonas sp. 4G, assembly GCF_023822025.1. NCBI lineage: Bacteria > Pseudomonadati > Pseudomonadota > Gammaproteobacteria > Oceanospirillales > Endozoicomonadaceae > Endozoicomonas > Endozoicomonas sp. 4G. Next base: position 649,442 of record NZ_CP082909.1, read on the forward strand.
TTTTTTGATTCTCTGGTCGGCAGGCAAGTGGGTCTGTTTGTGCGTTTTCAGATTGCCCGCCCGGTCGCTGCTGTAGTTGCAGCCCTCATGTTCACACCGGTGCTCCTTGACTCTCTGGTCGGTAGGCAAGTGGGTCTGTTTGTGCGTTTTCAGATTGCTCGACAGGTGAGTTCTGTAGTTGCAGCCCTCATGCTCACACTGGTGTACTTGGGGTCTCTGTTCAGCAGGAAGGTGGATCTGTTGGTGTGTTTTCAGACTGCTCCTGTGGTCGGTTCTGTAGTTGCAGCCTTCATGTTCACACTGGTGCACTTTGGGTCTCTGGTCAGCAGGCAGGTGGATCTGTTTGTGCCTTTTCAGATGGCCCGCCCGGTTGGTGCTGTAGTCGCAGCTCTCATTGTCACACTGGTGAATCCTGAGACTTTTGGTTTTTTTGGGTCTCTGGTTGGCAGGCAGGTGGGTCTGTTTGTGTGTTTCCAGATAACGCGTCTGGTCGGTGCTGTAAGCAGAGTTTGCATCTGTCACTTCTGCTTCTGATTCAATGGCTATTTCACTGTCTGAAGTGGACTCCTGGTTAATCATTGTCAGTCTCAGAGTCGCACAATACTGACTGAATTCTTTTAATGCTCGAAAAGGATCAGGTGTCGTGTTTACACAGTGAACATCCGTTTCGGTATCAGTTTTATCTTCTTCAGAACAGTTGTCGTGGTTTTCCTGAGCGAGGCCAATAGGGCAATGCACAGAAAAGGCAATGGCAAAGGTTAAAATTAATGGTTTTTTGGATAGCAAGGCCTGGCTTCCCAGTCGTTGAATTGTTTATTGGGAAGTCAGGTTAGTCAAAATCTGAAAAAAGGTCGGAGTTTTCTTTGAGGTGGGCTGGGAGGTGGATCATTCTTTATCACCCATCTTTCTTTTCTTGTTAGATGGCGGCAGGTCATGCGCTTTCATTTTGGGTCTCTTGAGTCTCTGGTCGGCAGGCAGGTGGGTCTGTTTGTGCCTTTTCAGATGGCTTGTGTTGTCTGTACTGTAGTTGCAGCCCTTATGGTCACACTGTTGCATCCTGAGTCTCTGGTCGGCAGGCAGGTGGATCTGTTTGTGCGTGTTCAGACTGCTCCTGTGGTCGGTTCTGTAGTTGCAGCCCTCATGATCACACTGGTGCACCTTGGGTCTCTGTTCAGCAGGCAGGTGGGTCTGTTTGTGCCTGTTCAGACTGCCCATGTGGTTGGTGCTGTAGTTGCAGCCCTCATGGTCACACTGGTGCACCTTGGGTCTTTTGGATCTCTGGTTTGCAGGCAGGTGGGTCTGCTTATGCCGTTTCAGATCGCCCGACCGGTTGGTACCGTAGCTACAGCCCTCATGGTTACACTGGTGCCCCCTGGGTCTCTGGTCGGCAGGCAGGTGGGTCTGTCTGTGCAGTCTAAGATGGCTCGTGTACATAGTGAAGTAGCTGCAGCTCTCATGGTCACACCGGTGGACCCTGAATTTCCGGTTGGCAGGCAGGTGGGTCTGCTTATGCCTTTTCAGATCGTCCGCCCGGTTGGTACTGTAGTTGCAGTCCCCATGGTTGCACTGGTGCACCTTGGGTCTCGTCACTTCTGCCTCTGACTCAGTGGGTACTTCATTGTTTGAAATGGACTCCTGCTGAGTCATTTTTAGTCTCAGAGTCGCACAGTACTGACTGAATTCTTTTAATACCTGAAAAGGATCTGGTGTCGTGTTTACACACGGAACATCCGTTTCGGTATCCGCTTCATCTTCGTTTTCCTCTGAACAGTTGTCGCTGCTTTCGTCAGAGGAGCCGCTGTCTTCGCTGTCACTGTCTTTGCTGTAGGCACTATCATCAGAGGCTGCCTGACAGCAAGCCTTGGCTTCGACGTCAGGGTCAGGAGAAAAGCAAAGCTGTGACAGGCCCGGAGAGTGAAAGCCAATTTTCAGGTTATCGTCAGATAGAAGCCTTATCCAGATCGGTTGGTTATTTCCGAAGCGCAAAGGCAACTTGTTTTCCTGGGCACGACCATTGGCGCAATGCACAAAAAAGGCAATGACCAAAGTTAAAATCAATGGTTTTTTGGTTAGCAAGGCCTGACTTCCCAGTTGTTGAACTGTTTATTGGGAAATCAGGTTAGTCAAAATCTGGAAAGAGGTCGGGGGGCTTTGAGGCGGGTTGGGTTGTGGATCATCTGTTATCACCCTTCTTTCTTTTCTTTTTAGATGGCAACTGGTCATACGCTTTCCTTTTGAGTCTTTTCGGTCTCTCGGGTCTCTGGTCGGCAGGCAGGTGGATCTGTTTGTGCATTCTCAGATGGCCTGCCTGGTCGGTGCGGTAGTTGCAACCCTCATGGTCACACTGGTGCACCTTGGCTCTCTGGTCGGCAGGCAGGTGGGTCTGTTTGTGCTTTTTCAGATCGTCCGCCCGGTAGGTGCTGTGGTTGCAGTCCTGATGGTCACACGGGTACATCCTGGGTCTCTGGTCGGCAGGCAGGTGGATCTGTTTGTGCCTTTTCAGATCGCTCGCCCGGTCGGTACTGTAATTGCAGCCCTTATGGTCACACTGTTGCATCCTGAGTCTCTGGTCGGCAGGCAGGTGGGTCTGTTCGTGCGCTTTCAGATTGCCCTTATGGTAGGTGCGGTAGTTGCAGCCCTCATGGCCACACGGGTGCATCCTCGGTCTCTGCTCAGCAGGCAGGTGGGTCTGTTTGTGCCTTTTCAGATTGGACTTCTGTTCGCTGCTGTAGTGACAGCCTTCATGGTCACAATGTTGCAACCTGGACCCTATGGGTCTCTTGGTTCTCTGGTCGGCAGGCAGGTGGGTCTGTTTGTGCCTTTTCAGATTGTACGTCTGTTTGCTGCTGTAGTTACAGCCTTCATGGTCACAATGGTGCACCCTGAACCCCCTGGGTCTCTTGGGTCTCTGGTCGGCAGGCAGATGGGTCTGTTTGTCGCTTGACTCAGTGGGTATTTCACTGTCTGAAATGGACTCCTGATTCATCATTTTCAGTCTCAGAGTCGTACAATACTGACTGAATTCATTTAATGCTCGAAAAGGGTCAACTGTCGTGTTTACACACTGAACATCAGTTTCACTATTAGTTTCGTCTTCGTCAGAAAGGTTGTTGCTGTCTTCATCAGAGGAGCCGCTGTCTTCACTGCCACTGTCTTCGCTGTAGGCACTATCATCAGACGCTGCCCGACTGCAGCCCCTGGGTTTAACGCCAGGGTCGGGAGAGACGCCAGTGGCAGGAAAAAAGCAATAGCGACTGTCTGACTTTAAGAGTGGCTTTAAGAGGATGTCATCACCGAAGCAAACCCGAGGCATGTCGAAGTTGCCGGCAGCCACAGTAAAGTTGCCGACAGCCACAGTAAAGTTGCCGACAGCCACAGTAAAGAGTAAAGGCAACCTATTTTCCTGACCGTGACCATTAGAGCAATGCACAGAAAAAACAACGGCCAAAGTCAAAATCAATGGTTTTTTGGATAGCAAGGCCTGGCTTCCCGGTTGTTGAAATGTTTATTGGGAAATCAGGTTAGTCAAAATCTGGAGAAAGGTCGGAGGTTTCTTTGAGGGGGGTTGGGAGGTGAATCATCCTTTATCACCCTTCTTTATTTTCTTGTTAGATGGCAACTTAGATGGCAACTGGTCATGCGCTTTCCTTTTGAGTCTCTGGTCGGCAGGAAGGTGGGTCTGTTTGTGCCTTTTGAGATGGCTCGCCTGATTGCTTCTGTAGTTGCAGCCCTTATGGTCACACTGGTGCAACTTGGGTCTCTGGTCGGCAGGCAGGTGGATCTGTTTGTGTATTTTCAGATGGCTCGTCTGGCGGGTGCTGTAGTTGCAGCCCTCATGGTCACACTGGTGCACTTTGGGTCTCTTGGGTCTCTTGGGTCTCTGGTTGGCAGGCAGGTGGGTCTGTTTGTGCACTTTCAGATTGCTCTTGTAGCTGGATCGGTAGTCACAGCTCTCATGGTCACACTGGTGCACCTTGGGTCTTTTAGGTCTCTGGTCAGTAGGCAGATGGGTCTGTTTGTGCTTTTTCAGACTGTTACTGTAGTCAGTGATGTAGTTGCAACCCTCATGGTCACACTGGTGCATCCTGGGTCTTTGGTTAGCAGGCAGGTGGATCCGTTTGTGCTTATTCAGATCGCCCACCCGGTCGGTGCTGTAATTGCAGCTCTCATGGTCACATTGGTGCATCTTGAGTCTCTGGTCGGCAGGCAGGTGGGTCTGTTTATGCATTTTCAGGTCGCTCCTGAATTCAGTGCTGTAGTTGCAGTCCTCATGGTCACACTGGTGCACCTTGGCTCTCTGGCAGGCAGGCAAATGGGCCTGTTTGTGCTTTTTCAGATTGCCTTTGTGGTCGGTGCTGTAGTTGCAGTCCTCATGGTCACACTGGTGCACCTTGGGTTTTCTGGGTTTCTGGTCGGCAGGCAGGTGGGTCTGTTTGTGGGTTGGCTCAGTGGGTATTTCACTGTCTGAAATGGAGTTCTGCTCAATTATTTCCAGTCTCAGAGTTGTACAATATTGACTGAATTCATTTAATACTTGAAAAGGGTCAACTGTCGTGTTTACACACTGAGCATCCGTTTCAGTATTAGTTTCATCTTCGTCAGAAACGTTGTTGCTGCTTTCATCAGAGGAGTCGTTGTCTTCACTGCCAGCTTCATCAGAGGCTGCTCGACTGCAGCCCCCGGGTTCAACGCCAGGGTCAGGAGAAAAGCAATAGCGAGTGTCTGGTTTTAAGAGGATGTCATCACCGAAGCAAACCCGTGGCATGTCGCTGTGGGTCGTCTCTTCTTCTGGTTCCCCAGGCCCGTTGTCAGGTAGAAAGCTTATCTGGGTGAGTTGGCTATTTCCGAAGCAGATTTGCTCCTGCGGCGTTCTATTTTCCTGACCGTGGCCATTAGAACAATACACAGAAAAGGCAATGGCAAAGATCACAATCAATGGTTTTTTGGATAGCAAGGCCTGGCTTCCCGGTTGTTGAACTATTTATTGGAAAGTCAGGTTAGTCAAAATCTGGAGAGAGGCCGGAAGTTTTTCAGGCACTATTCCTTAAGGCCGGTTGGTGAGTGAATCATTCTTTATCATCCTTCTTTCTTTTCTTGTTAGAGGGTGACTGCTCATACGACTTCCTTTTGAGTCTCTGGTTGGCGGGCAGGTGGGTCTGTTTGTGCTTTTTCAGATTGCTCGCGAAGCTGGTGCTGTAGTGGCAGCCCTCATGGTCACACTGGTGCACTTTGGGTCTTTTGGGTCTCTGGTCGGCAGGCAAGTGGGTCTGTTTATGCGCTTTCAGAGTGCTCGCGAAGCTGGCGCTGTAGTGGCAGCCCTCATGGTCACACTGGTGCACTTTGGGTTTCCTGGGTCTCTTGGCTCTCTGGCTGGCAGGCAGGTGGATCTGTTTGTGCTTTTTCAGATTGCCCGTGAGGTTGGTGCTGTAGTGACAGCCCTCATGGTCACAATGGTGCACTTTGGGTTTTTTGGGTCTCTGGTCGGCAGGCAGGTGGGTCTGTTTGTGCACATTCAGATTGCCTAACTGGTCGCTGCTGTAGTTGCAGCCCTGATAGTCACACTGGTGCACCTTGGGTTTCTTGGGTCTCTGGTCGGCGGGCAGGTGGGTTTGTTTATGCGATTTCAGATGGCTGACCTGAGCGGTACGGTAGTTGCAACCCTCATGGTCACACTGATGCACCTTGGGTTTCCTGGGTCTCTGGTCGGCGGGCAGGTGGGTTTGTTTGTGCGTTTTCAGATTGCCCATATGGCCAGTGCCGTAGTCGCAGCCCTCATGGCCACACCGGTGCACCTTGGGTCTCTGGTCAGCAGGCAGGTGGGTCTGTTTGTGCGTTTTCAGAGATTTACTGTAATCGGTGCTGAAGTTGCAGCCGTCATGGTCACACCGGTGCATCCTGGGTCTCTGGTCAGCAGGCAGGTGGATCCGTTTGTGTTTTTTCAGATCGCTGGTGTAGTCAGAGCTGTAGTTGCAACCCTCATGGTCACACCGGTGCACCCTGGGTCTCTGGTCGGCAGGCAGGTGGGTCTGTTTGTGCATATTTAGATGGCCTGTGTGGCCGGTACTGTATTGGCAGCCCTGATGGTCACACTGGTGCACTTTGGTTCTCTTGGTTCTCTTGGGTCTCTGGTCGGCAGCAAGCGGGTGGGTCTGTTGGTCGGTTGACTCAGTGGGCATTTGATTGTCTGAAATGGACTCCTGACTCATCATTTCCAGTCCCAGAGTCGCACAATACTGACTGAATTCCTTTAATGCCAGAAGCGAATCAACTGTCGTATTTACAGACTGAACATCAGTTTCAGTATAAGTTCCAGTATCAGTGTCGTGTTTCTCAGAAAGGTTGTTGCTGCTTTCATCAGAGGCACCGCTGTCTTCACTGCCACTGTCTTCGCTGTAGGCACTATCATCAGAGGCTGCCTGACTTTCAACGCCAGGGTCAGGAGCAACGCCAGTGGCAGGAAAGACGCCAGGGTCAGGAGCAACGCCAGTGGCAGGAAAGACGCCAGTGGCAGGAAAAAAGCAATAGCGACTGTCTGACTTTAAGAGTGGCTTTAAGAGGATGTCATCACCGAAGCAAAGCCGTGGCATATCGACGTGGTACCATTCAATGGCCTCGTTTTCTTCTTCAATACTCTCCTTTTCTGGTTCCCCGAGTCTTTTGTCGCTTCTAAAGCGAGCGAGCATCAGACTTCCCCTTTGTCTGGCTGTTTCAATGATTTTACGTTGCTGGTCGTCTTTTTGCCGTATCTCAGTGGCGATAGCTTTAACCGTAGAGTCAAGCGCATCCCGGACTGGAAAAAGAGGAAGAAGCATAGTTTCGACCAGTGATAGGTCCGGGGAGTGAAGGCCGATTTTCAGGTTATCGTCAGGTAAAAACCTGATCCGGGTCGGCTGGTTATTTCCGAAGCATGAGACCTCAACAAAATACTTCGGAGGGGTGATAAGCGTCTTGCCGACAGCCAGAGCGAAGAGCAAAGGCAACCTGATTTCCTGGGCGTGGCCATTAAAGCAATGCACAGAAAAAACAATGGCCAAGGTCAAAATCAATTGTTTTTTGAATAGCAAGGCTTGGCTTCCCGGTCGTTGAAATGCCTATTTGAAATTCAGGTTAGTAAAAATCCGGAGAGAGGTCGGAGGTTTCTTTGAGGCGAGTTGGGAGGCGGATCATTCTTTACCATTTTTTATCATCCTGCTTTCTTTTCTTGTTAGATGGCGGCTGGTCATACCCTTTTCTTTTGGGTCTCTGGTGGTAAGGCAGGTGGGTCTGTTTGTGCCTTCTTAGATCGTCCGCCCGGTAGGTGCTGTAGTCACAGCTCTCGTGGTCACAGTGGTGCCCCCTGGGTCTCTGGTCGGCAGGCAGGTGAGTCTGTTTGTGCCTTTCCAAATGGCTCGGCCGGTCGGTGCGGTAGTTGCAGCCTTCATGGTCACACTGGTGCGGCTTGTGTCTCTGGTCGGCAGGCAGGTGGGTTCGTTTGTGCTTTTTGATACTACTCGCCAGATCGGAGCTGTAGTTGCAGCCCTCATGGTCACACTGGTGTTCCTTGGACATCTCGAGTCTCTGATCGACAGGCAGGTGTCTCCGTTTGTGCCTTTTCAGATGGCTCATTTGGTCGGTGCCGTAGTCGCAGCCCTCGTGGTCACACTGGTGCACCCTGGATTTTCTGGGTCTCTGGTCGGCAGGCAGGTGGGTTTTTTGGTGCCTTTTCAGATGACCCTCACGGTTGGTGCTGTAGACGCAGCCCTCATGGTCACACCGGTGCGCCCTGACTCTCTGGTCGGCAGGCAGATGGCTCTGTTTGTGCGTTTTCAGATTTCCCTTGTGGTCGGTGCTGTAGTTGCAACCCTCATGGTCACACCGGTGCGCCCTGACTCTCTGGTCGGCAGGCAGGTGGGTTTGTTGGTGCGTTTTCAGATGGCCTTTGTTGCCGGTGCGGTAGTGGCAGCCCTCATGGTCACACTGGTGTATCCTGGGTCTCTGGTCAGCAGGCAGGTGGGTCTGTTTGTCGGTTGACTCAATGGGCATTTCACTGTCTGAAATGGACTCCTGATTCATCATATTCTGTCTCAGGGTCACACAATACTGACTGAATTCATTTAATGCCCGAAAAGGTTCAACTGTCGTGTTTACACACTGAGCAGCCGTTTCAGTATTAGTGTTGTTTTCGTCAGAAAGTTTGTTGCTGCTTTCATCAGAGGAGCCGCTGTCTTCATTGCCACTGTCTTCGCTGTAGGCACTATCATCAGAGGCTGCCCGACTGCAGCCCCCGGCTAAACTTATCCGGATAGGTTGGCTATTTCCCAAGCAGACCTGCTCCTGCGGTATTCTATTTTCCTGACCGTGGTCATCAGAGCAATACACAGAAAAGGCAATGGCAAAGATCACAATCAATGGATTTTTGGATAGCAAGGCCTGACTTCCCAGTTGTTGAAATGCTTATTGGGAAATCAGGTTAGTCAAAATCTGGAGAGAGGTCGGAGATTTCTTTGAGGCGGGTTGGGAGGCGGCTCATCCTTTATCACCCTTCTTTCTTTTCTTGTCAGACGGCTGCTGGTCATGCGCTTTCCTTTTGGGGCTCTGGTCGGCAGGCGGGTGGGTCCGTTTGTGCCTTTTCAGATTGTTCGTGTAGTCGGTGCTGTAGTTGCAGCCCTGACGGTCACACCGGTGCAACTTGACTCTCTGGTCGACAGACAGGTGGGTCTGTTTGTGCCTTTTCAGATCGCCCGTGTAGTCGGCGCTGAAGTTGCAGCCCTGATGATCGCACTGGTGCAGCCCGGTTCTCTGGTCGGCAGGCAGGTGGGTCTTTTTGTGCCTTTTCAGATTGCATGTCTGTTTGCTGCTGTAGTTGCAGCCCTCATGGTCACACCGGTGCAGCACCTTGATTCTCTGGCCGGCAGGCAGATGGCTCTGTTTGTGCGTTTTCAGATTGCTCCTGTGGTCGGTGCTGTAGTTGCAGCCCTCATGGTCACACTGGTGCGCCCTGACTCTCTGGTCGGCAGGCAGGTGGGTCTGTTTGTGCCTTTTCAGATCGCCCGTGTAGTCGGTGCTGTAGTTGCAGCCCTGATGGTCACACTGGTGCGCCCTGACTCTCTGGCCGGCAGGCAGGTGAGTCTGTTTGTGTCTTTTCAGATGACCCTCCCGGTTGGTGCTGTAGACGCAGCCCTCATGGTCACACCGGTGCGCCCTGACTCTCTGGTCGGCAGGCAGATGGCTCTGTTTGTGCGTTTTCAGATTTCCCTTGTGGTCGGTGCTGTAGTTGCAACCCTCATGGTCACACCGGTGCGCCCTGACTCTCTGGTCGGCAGGCAGGTGGGTTTGTTGGTGCGTTTTCAGATGGCCTTTGTTGCCGGTGCGGTAGTGGCAGCCCTCATGGTCACACTGGTGTATCCTGGGTCTCTGGTCAGCAGGCAGGTGGGTCTGTTTGTCGGTTGACTCAATGGGCATTTCACTGTCTGAAATGGACTCCTGATTCATCATATTCTGTCTCAGGGTCACACAATACTGACTGAATTCATTTAATGCCCGAAAAGGTTCAACTGTCGTGTTTACACACTGAGCAGCCGTTTCAGTATTAGTGTTGTTTTCGTCAGAAAGTTTGTTGCTGCTTTCATCAGAGGAGCCGCTGTCTTCATTGCCACTGTCTTCGCTGTAGGCACTATCATCAGAGGCTGCCCGACTGCAGCCCCCGGCTAAACTTATCCGGATAGGTTGGCTATTTCCCAAGCAGACCTGCTCCTGCGGTATTCTATTTTCCTGACCGTGGTCATCAGAGCAATACACAGAAAAGGCAATGGCAAAGATCACAATCAATGGATTTTTGGATAGCAAGGCCTGACTTCCCAGTTGTTGAAATGCTTATTGGGAAATCAGGTTAGTCAAAATCTGGAGAGAGGTCGGAGATTTCTTTGAGGCGGGTTGGGAGGCGGCTCATCCTTTATCACCCTTCTTTCTTTTCTTGTCAGACGGCTGCTGGTCATGCGCTTTCCTTTTGGGGCTCTGGTCGGCAGGCGGGTGGGTCCGTTTGTGCCTTTTCAGATTGTTCGTGTAGTCGGTGCTGTAGTTGCAGCCCTGACGGTCACACCGGTGCAACTTGACTCTCTGGTCGACAGACAGGTGGGTCTGTTTGTGCCTTTTCAGATCGCCCGTGTAGTCGGCGCTGAAGTTGCAGCCCTGATGATCACACTGGTGTAGCCTGGTTCTCTGGTCGGCAGGCAGGTGGGTCTGTTCGTGCTTTTTCAGATTGCCGCTGTAGTCGGTGCTGTAGTTGCAGCCCTGATGGTCACACTGGTGCGCCCTGACTCTCTGGCCGGCAGGCAGGTGGGTCTTTTTGTGCCTTTTCAGATTGCCCGTCTGTTTGCTGCTGTAGTTGCAGCCCTCATGGTCACACCGGTGCAGCACCTTGATTCTCTGGCCTGCAGGCAGATGGTTCTGTTTGTGCGTTTTCAGATTGCCCCTGTGGTCGGTGCTGTAGTTGCAACCCTTATGCTCACACCGGTGCGCCCTGACTCTCTGGTCGGCAGGCAGGTGGGTCTGTTTGTGCCTTTTCAGATCGCCCGTGTAGTCGGTGCTGTAGTTGCAGCCCTGATGGTCACACTGGTGCGCCCTGACTCTCTGGTCGGCAGGCAGGTGGGTCTGTTTGTGTCTTTTCAGATCGCCCGTGTAGTCGGTGCTGTAGTTGCAGCCCTGATGATCACACTGGTACAGCCTGGTTCTCTGGCCGGCAGGCAGGTGGGTCTGTTTGTGCTTTTTCAGATTGCCCCTGTGGTTGGTGCTGAAGTTGCAGCCCTGATGGTCACATTGGTACGCCCTGACTCTCTGGCCGGCAGGCAGGTGGGTCTGTTTGTGCCTTTTCAGATTGTACGTCTGTTCGCTGCTGTAGTTGCAGCCCTCATGGTCACACCGGTGCACGTTGATTCTCTGGCCGGCAGGCAGGTGGGTCTGTTTGTGCGTTTTCAGATTGCCCCTGTGGTCGGTGCTGTAGTTGCAACCCTCATGCTCACACCGGTGCGCCCTGACTCTCTGGTCGGCAGGCAGGTGGGTCTGTTTGTGTAATTTCAGATGGCCTCTGTTGCCGGTGCTGTAGTGGCAGCCCTGATGGTCACACTGGTGCAGCTTGGGTCTCTGGCCGGCAGAAAGGTGGGTCTGTGGTTCAATGGGTATTTCACTGTCTGAAATGGACTCCTGATTCATCATTTTCAGTCTCAGAGTCGCACAATACTGACTGAATTCATTTAATGCCCGAAAAGGGTCAGCTGTCGTGTTTACACACTGAGCATCGGTTTCAGTATCAGTATCAGTGTCGTCTTCGTCAGAAAGGTTGTTGCTGCTTTCATCAGAGGAGCCGTTGTCTTCACTGCCACTGTCTTCGCTGTAGGCACTATCATCAGAGGCTGCCCGACTGTAAGCCCTGGCTCCGAAGTCATCATCAGAAGAAAAGCCATAGTGTGTGTCTGGTTTTAAATAGTGGGTGTTTGGTTTTAAGAGGATGTCATCATCGAAGCAAACCCGTGGCATATCGAAGTAGTACCATTCAATATGCGCCTTGCCGATAGTCAGGGCGAAGAGTAAAGGCAACCTGTTTTCCTGACCGTGGCCATTGGAGCAATACACAGAAAAGGCAATGGCAAAGATCACAATCAATAGTTTTTTCAATAGCAAGGTCTGGCTTCCCAGTTGTTGAAATGCTTATTGGGAAATCAGGTTAGTCAAAATCTGGGTCTTTGAGGCGGGTTGTGAGGTGGATCATCTCTTATTACCCTTTTTTCTTTTCTTGTCAGATGGCAGCTGGTCATGCGCTTTCCTTTTGAGTCTCTGGTCGGCAGGCAGGTGGGTCTGTTTGTGCCTATTCAGATGGCCTTTGTGGTCGGTGCTGTAGTCGCAGCCTTCATGGTCACACTGGTGCAGCTCGGGTCTCTGGTCAGCAGGCAGGCAGGTCTGTTTGTGCTTTTTCAGATCGCTCGCGTACACGGTGCTGTAGTTGCAGTGGTCACACTGGTGCACCTTGAGTCTCCGGTTAGCAGGCAGGTGGATCTGTTTATGCCTTTTTAGATGGCACGCCTGAGTGGAGCTGTAGTCGCAGCCCTCATGGTCACACTGGTGCACCTTGAGTCTCTGGTCAGCAGGCAGGTGGGTGTGTTTGTGCCTTTTCAGATCGCTCGTGTAGTTGGTGCTGTAGTTGCAGCCCTCATGGTCACACCGGTGCTCTCTGGCTCTCTGGTCGGGAGGCAGGTGGGTCTGTTTGTGCTTTTTCAGATGGTACGCCCGGTCGGTGCTGTAGTCGCAGCCTTCATGGTCACACTGCTGCATCCTGGGTCTCTGGTCAGCAGGCAGGTGGGTCAGTTTGTGTCTTTTCAGATAGTACGCCCGGTCGCTGCGGTAATTGCAGCCCTCATGGTCACACCGGTGTATCTTGGGTCTTTGGTCAGCAGGCAGGTGGGTCTGTTTGTGCCTTTTCAGATAGCTCACCCGGTCGCTGTGGTAATTGCACTCCTCATGGTCACACTGGTGTATCTTGGGTCTCTGGTCAGCAGGCAGGTGGGTCTGTTTGTGCTTTTTCAGATAGCTCGCCCGGTCGCTGTGGTAATGGCAGCCCTCATGGTCACACTGGTGTATCTTGGGTCTCTGGTCAGCAGGCAGGTGGGTCTGTTTGTCGGTTGACTCAATGGGCATTTCACTGTCTGAAATGGACTCCTGATTCATCATTTTCAGTCTCAGAGTCGCACAATACTGACTGAATTCATTTAATGCTTGAAAAGGGTCAACTGTCGTGTTTACACACTGAGCATTAGTTTCAGTATTAGTGTCGTCTTCGTCAGAAAGGTTGTTGCTGCTTTCATCAGAGGAGCCGCTGTCTTCACTGCCACTGTCTTCGCTGTAGGCACTATCATCAGAAGCTGCCCGACTGCAGCCCCTGGCTTCAACGTCAGGGTCAGGAGAGACGCCAGTGGCAGGAAAAAAGCAATAGCGAGTATTTGACTTTAAGAGTGGCCTTAAAAGGATTTCATCACCGAAGCAAACCCATGATATATCGCTGTGGTTCGTCTCTTCTTCAATACCTTCTTCTTCTGGTTCCTCAGGCCTGTTGTCACTTCTAAAGCGAGAGAGCATCCTGGCTGTTGCAATGATTTCACGTTGTTGCTCGTCTTTTTGTTGTATCTCAGCAGCGATAGCTTTAACCACAGAGTCAAGCGCATCCCGGACAGGAAAAAGAGGGAGAAGAATCGTTTCGATGCCCAGGGAGTGAAGGCCAATTTTCAGGTTATCGTCAGTTGGAAAGCTTATCCGGGGGAGTTGGCTATTTCCGAAGCAGACCTGCTCCTGCGGTGTTCTATTTTCCTGACCGTGGCCATCAGAGCAATATATAGAAAAGGCAGTGGCAAAGATCACAATCAATAGTTTTTTCAATAGCAAGGTCTGGCTTCCCAGTTGTTGAAATGCTTATTGGGAAATCAGGTTAGTCAAAATTTAGAGAGAGGCCGGAGGTTTCTTGAGGCGGGTTGGGAGGTTGATGATTCTTTATCATCCTTCTTTCTTTTCTTGTCGGATGGCAGCTGGTCATGTGCTTTCCTTTTGAGTCTCTGGTCGGCAGGCAGGTGGGTTTGTTTGTGCTTTTTCAGATTGCCCTTGAGGTCGGTGCTGTAGTCACAGCCTTCATGTTCACAATGGTGCACCCTGGGTCTCTGGTCGGCAGGCAGGTGGATCTGTTTGTGCCTTTTCAGACTGGTCGTGTAGTCGGTGCTGTAGTTGCAGCCCTCATGGTCACACCGGTGCACTCCGGCTCTCTGCTCGGCAGGCAGGTGGGTGTGTTTGTGCTCATTCAGATGGCCTTTGTGGTCGGTTCTGTAATTGCAGCCCTCACGGTCACATTGGTGCACTCTGGGTCTCTGGTCGGCAGGCAGGTGGGTCTGTTTGTGCCTTTTCAGATGGCTCGCCTGGTCGGTGCTGTAGTCACAGCCTTCATGGTCACACTGGTGCACCTTGAGTCTCTGGTCGGCAGTCAGGTGGGTCTGTTTGTGCCTTTTCAGATCGTTCGTGTAGTCGGTGCTGTAGTTGCAGCCCTCATGGTCACACCGGTGCACTCTGGCTCTCTGGTCGGGAGGCAGGTGGGTCCGTTTGTGCTTTTTCAGATGGTTCGCCCGGTCGGTGCTGTAGTTGCATCCTTGATGGTCACACTGGTGCGGCTTGGGTCTCTGCTTAGCAGGCACGTGGGTCTGTTTGTGCTGGTTCAGATTGCTTGTGAGGTTGGTGCTGTAGTCGCACTCCTCATGGTCACACTTGTACACCTTGGCTCTCTGGTCGGCAGGCAGGTGGGTCTGTTTGTCGGTTGACTCAATGGGTATTTCACTGTTTGAAATGAACTCCTGATTCATCATATTCCGTCTCAGGGTCGCGCAATACTGACTGAATTCATTTAATGCTTGAAAAGGGTCAACTGTCGTGTTTACACACTGAGCATTAGTTTCAGTATTAGTTTCAGTATTAGTTTCGTCTTCGTCAGAAAGGTTGTTGCTGCTTTCATCAGGGGAATCGCTGCCTTCACTGCCACTGTCTTCGCTGTAGGCACTATCATCAGAGGCTGCCCGACTGCAGCCCCTGGCTTCAACGTCAGGGTCAGGAGAGACGCCAGTGGCAGGAAAAAAGCAATAGCGAGTATTTGACTTTAAGAGGATGTCATCACCGAAGCAGACTTGCTCCTGTGCTGTTCTATTTTCCTGACCGTGGCTATCAGAGCAATATATAGAAAAGGCAGTGGCAAAGATCACAATCAATAGTTTTTTCAATAGCAAGGTCTGGCTTCCCGGTTGTTGAAATGTTTATTGGGAAATCAGGTTAGTCAAAATTTAGAGAGAGGTTGGAAATTTCTTTGAGGCGGGTTGGGAGGTTGATCATTCTTTATCACCCATCTTTCTTTTCTTGTCAGACGGCAGCTGGTCATGTGCTTTCCTTTTGAGTCTCTGGTCGGCAGGCAGATGTCTCTGTTTGTGCATTTTCAGGTTGCCCTTGATGTCGGTGCTGTAGTCACAGCCCTGATGGTCACACCGGTGCCTCCTGCGTCTCTGGTCGGCAGGCAGGTGGGTCTGTTTGTGCGTTTTCAGATTGCTCGTGTAGTCGGTGCTGTAGTTGCAGTCCTGATGGTCACACCGGTGCCTCCAGCGTCTCTGGTCGGCAGGCAGGTGGATCTGTTTGTGCGTTTTCAGATAGCTCGCCCGGTCGGTGCTGTAGTCGCAGCCTTCATGGTCACACTGGTGCAGCTTGGTTCTCTGGTCGGCAGGCAGGTGGGTCTGTTTGTGCATTTTCAGATTGCTTATGAGGTCGCTGCTGTAGTCGCACTCCTCATGGTCACACTGGTGCCTCCTGCGTCTCTGGTCGGCAGGCAGGTGGGTCTGTTTGTGCGTTTTCAGATTGCTCGTGTAGTCGGTGCTGTAGTTGCAGTCCTGATGGTCACACCGGTGCCTCCAGCGTCTCTGGTCGGCAGGCAGGTGGATCTGTTTGTGCGTTTTCAGATAGCTCGCCCGGTCGGTGCTGTAGTCGCAGCCTTCATGGTCACACTGGTGCAGCTTGGTTCTCTGGTCGGCAGGCAGGTGGGTCTGTTTGTGCATTTTCAGATTGCTTATGAGGTCGCTGCTGTAGTCGCACTCCTCATGGTCACACTGGTGCCTCCTGCGTCTCTGGTCGGCAGGCAGATGGGTCTGTTTGTGCGTTTTCAGATGGTACGTCCGGTCGCTTCTGTAGTCGCAGCCTTCATGGTCACACCGGTGCAGCTTGGTTCTCTGGTCGGCAGGCAGGTGAATCTGTTTGTGCCTTTTCAGATTATTTGACCGGTTGCTGCGGTAGTCGCAGCCTTCATGGTCACACTGGTGCAGCTTGGTTCTCTGGTCGGCAGGCAGGTGGATCTGTTTGTGCCTTTTCAGATTATGCGCCTTCTCGGTGCTGTAGTTGCAGCCTTCATAGTCACACTGGTGCCCCCTGGCTCTCTGGTTAGCAGGCAGGTGGGTCTGTTTGTGGGTTGACTCAATGGGCATTTCACTGTCTGAAATGGGCTCCTGATTTATCGTATCCTGTCTTAGAGTTGCAGAATACTGACTGAATTCATGTAATGCTCTAAAAGAGTCAACTGTCGTGTTTATACACTGAGTATCCGTTTCAGTATTAGTGTCGTCTTCGTCAGAAAGGTTGTTGCTGCTTTCATCAGAGGAGCCGCTGTCTTCACTGCCACTGTCTTCGCTGTAGGCACTATCATCAGAGGCTGCCCGACTGCAGCTTCTGGCTTCAACGTCAGGGTCAGGAGAGACGCCAGTGGCAGGAAAAAAGCAATAGCGACTGTCTGACTTTAAGAGTGGCTTTAAGAGGATATCATCACCGAAGCAAACCCATGGCATATCGCTGTGGTTCGTCTCAATGGCTTCGCTCTCTTCTTCAATACCCTCCTCTTCTGGTTCCCCAGGCCTGTTGTCGCTTTTAAAGCGAGAGAGCATCAGTCTCCCCTTTGTCTGGCTGCTGCAATGATTTCACGTTGCTGCTCGTCTCTTTGCTGTATCTCAGTAACGATAGCTTTAACCATAGCGTCAAGCGCATCCCGGGCAGGAAAAAGAGGGAGAATAATCGTTTCGATGCCCAGGGAGTGAAGGCCAATTTTCAGATTATCGTCAGGTAGAAAGCTTATCCGGGTGAGTTGGCTATTTCCGAAGCAGACTTGCTCCTGAGGAGCCTGACCGTGGCCATTACAGCAATACACAGAAAAGGCAATGGCAAAGATCACAATCAAAGGTTTTTTCAATAGCAAGGTCTGGCTTCCCAGTTGTTGAAATGTTTATTGGGAAGTCAGGTTAGTCAAAATTTAGAGAGAGGTTGGAAATTTCTTTGAGGCAGGTTGGGAGGTGGATCATCCCTTATTACCCTTTTTTCTTTTCTTGTCAGAAGATGGCAGCTGGTCATGCGCTTTCCTTTTGAGTCTTTTGAATTTCTGGTCGGCAGTCAGGTGGGTCTGTTTGTGCCTTTTCAGATTATTCGCCTGATCGGTGCTGTAGTCGCAGCTTTCATGGTCACACCGGTGCACCCTGGCTCTCTGGTTGGCAGGCAGGTGGATCTGTTTGTGTTTTTTCAGATTATTCGCCTGGTTGGTGCTGTAGTCGCAGCCTTCATAGTCACACTGGTGCACCTTGGCTTTCGGGTCAGCAGGCAGGTGGGTCTGTTTGTCGGTTGACTCAATGGGCATTTCACTGTCTGAAATGAACTCCTGATCCATCATATTCTGTCGCAGGGTCGCACAATACTGACTGAATTCATTTAATGCCTGAAAAGGGTCAACTGTCGTGTTTACACACTGAGCATCCGTTTCAGTATTAGTGTCGTCTTCGTCAGAAAGGTTGTTGCTTTCATCAGAGCAGCCGCTGTCTTCACTGCCACTGTCTTCGCTGTAGGCACTATCATCAGAGGCTGCCCGACTGCAGACCCTGGGTTCAAAGCCAGAGTCAGGAGAGACGCCAGTGGCAGGAAAAAAGCAATAGCGAGTATTTGACTTTAAGAGGATGTCATCACCGAAGCAGACTTGCTCCTGTGCTGTTCTATTTTCCTGACCGTGGCTATCAGAGCAATATATAGAAAAGGCAGTGGCAAAGATCACAATCAATAGTTTTTTCAATAGCAAGGTCTGGCTTCCCGGTTGTTGAAATGTTTATTGGGAAATCAGGTTAGTCAAAATTTAGAGAGAGGTTGGAAATTTCTTTGAGGCGGGTTGGGAGGTTGATCATTCTTTATCACCCATCTTTCTTTTCTTGTCAGACGGCAGCTGGTCATGTGCTTTCCTTTTGAGTCTCTGGTCGGCAGGCAGATGTCTCTGTTTGTGCATTTTCAGGTTGCCCTTGATGTCGGTGCTGTAGTCACAGCCCTGATGGTCACACCGGTGCCTCCTGCGTCTCTGGTCGGCAGGCAGGTGGGTCTGTTTGTGCGTTTTCAGATTGCTCGTGTAGTCGGTGCTGTAGTTGCAGTCCTGATGGTCACACCGGTGCCTCCAGCGTCTCTGGTCGGCAGGCAGGTGGATCTGTTTGTGCGTTTTCAGATAGCTCGCCCGGTCGGTGCTGTAGTCGCAGCCTTCATGGTCACACTGGTGCAGCTTGGTTCTCTGGTCGGCAGGCAGGTGGGTCTGTTTGTGCATTTTCAGATTGCTTATGAGGTCGCTGCTGTAGTCGCACTCCTCATGGTCACACTGGTGCCTCCTGCGTCTCTGGTCGGCAGGCAGATGGGTCTGTTTGTGCGTTTTCAGATGGTACGTCCGGTCGCTTCTGTAGTCGCAGCCTTCATGGTCACACCGGTGCAGCTTGGTTCTCTGGTCGGCAGGCAGGTGAATCTGTTTGTGCCTTTTCAGATTATTTGACCGGTTGCTGCGGTAGTCGCAGCCTTCATGGTCACACTGGTGCAGCTTGGTTCTCTGGTCGGCAGGCAGGTGGATCTGTTTGTGCCTTTTCAGATTATGCGCCTTCTCGGTGCTGTAGTTGCAGCCTTCATAGTCACACTGGTGCCCCCTGGCTCTCTGGTTAGCAGGCAGGTGGGTCTGTTTGTGGGTTGACTCAATGGGCATTTCACTGTCTGAAATGGGCTCCTGATTTATCGTATCCTGTCTTAGAGTTGCACAATACTGACTGAATTCATGTAATGCTCTAAAAGAGTCAACTGTCGTGTTTATACACTGAGTATCCGTTTCAGTATTAGTGTCGTCTTCGTCAGAAAGGTTGTTGCTGCTTTCATCAGAGGAGCCGCTGTCTTCACTGCCACTGTCTTCGCTGTAGGCACTATCATCAGAGGCTGCCCGACTGCAGCTTCTGGCTTCAACGTCAGGGTCAGGAGAGACGCCAGTGGCAGGAAAAAAGCAATAGCGACTGTCTGACTTTAAGAGTGGCTTTAAGAGGATATCATCACCGAAGCAAACCCATGGCATATCGCTGTGGTTCGTCTCAATGGCTTCGCTCTCTTCTTCAATACCCTCCTCTTCTGGTTCCCCAGGCCTGTTGTCGCTTTTAAAGCGAGAGAGCATCAGTCTCCCCCTTTGTCTGGCTGCTGCAATGATTTCACGTTGCTGCTCGTCTCTTTGCTGTATCTCAGTAACGATAGCTTTAACCATAGCGTCAAGCGCATCCCGGGCAGGAAAAAGAGGGAGAATAATCGTTTCGATGCCCAGGGAGTGAAGGCCAATTTTCAGATTATCGTCAGGTAGAAAGCTTATCCGGGTAAGTTGGCTATTTCCGAAGCAGACTTGCTCCTGAGGAGCCTGACCGTGGCCATTACAGCAATACACAGAAAAGGCAATGGCAAAGATCACAATCAAAGGTTTTTTCAATAGCAAGGTCTGGCTTCCCAGTTGTTGAAATGTTTATTGGGAAGTCAGGTTAGTCAAAATTTAGAGAGAGGTTGGAAATTTCTTTGAGGCAGGTTGGGAGGTGGATCATCCCTTATTACCCTTTTTTCTTTTCTTGTCAGAAGATGGCAGCTGGTCATGCGCTTTCCTTTTGAGTCTTTTGAATTTCTGGTCGGCAGTCAGGTGGGTCTGTTTGTGCCTTTTCAGATTATTCGCCTGATCGGTGCTGTAGTCGCAGCTTTCATGGTCACACCGGTGCACCCTGGCTCTCTGGTTGGCAGGCAGGTGGATCTGTTTGTGTTTTTTCAGATTATTCGCCTGGTTGGTGCTGTAGTCGCAGCCTTCATAGTCACACTGGTGCACCTTGGCTTTCGGGTCAGCAGGCAGGTGGGTCTGTTTGTCGGTTGACTCAATGGGCATTTCACTGTCTGAAATGAACTCCTGATCCATCATATTCTGTCGCAGGGTCGCACAATACTGACTGAATTCATTTAATGCCTGAAAAGGGTCAACTGTCGTGTTTACACACTGAGCATCCGTTTCAGTATTAGTGTCGTCTTCGTCAGAAAGGTTGTTGCTTTCATCAGAGCAGCCGCTGTCTTCACTGCCACTGTCTTCGCTGTAGGCACTATCATCAGAGGCTGCCCGACTGCAGACCCTGGGTTCAAAGCCAGAGTCGGGAGAGACGCCAGTGGCAGGAAAAAAGCAATAGCGACTGTCTGACTTTAAGAGTGGCCTTAAAAGGATGTCATCACCGAAGCAGACTTGCTCCTGTGGTGTTCTATTTTCCTGACCGTGGCTATTAGAGCAATACACAGAAAGGCAGTGGCAAAGATCACAATCAACGGTTTTTTCAATAACAAGGCCTGACTTCCCAGTTGTTGAAATGCTTATTGGAAAGTCAGGTTAGTAAAAATCTGGAGAGTGGTCGGAGATTTCTTTGGGGCGGGTTGGGAGGTGGATCATCCTTTATCACCTTTCTTTCTTTTCTTCTCAGATGGCAGCTGGTCATGGGCTTTCCTTTTGAGTCTTTTGGGTCTCTGGTCGGCAGGCAGGTGGGTCTGTTTGTGCTTTTTCAGATCGTTCGTCCGTTCGGTGCTGTAGTTGCAGCCTTCATGGTCACACTGGTGCACTCTGGCTCTCTGGTCAGCAGGTAGGTGGATCCGTTTGTGCTTTTTCAGATCGCTGGTGTAGTCGGTGCTGTAGTTGCAGCCTTCATGGTCACACCGGTGCACCCTGGGTCTCTGGTCGGCAGGCAGGTGAGTCTGTTTGTGCTTTTTCAGATTGCTTATGAGGTCGGTGCTGTAGTTGCACTCCTCATGGTCACACTTGTGCACCTTGGCTCTCTGGTCGGCAGGCAGATGGGTCTGTTTGTGTGTTTTCAGATGGTACGTCCGGTCGCTGGTGTAGTCGCAGCCTTCATGGTCACACTGGTGCAGCTTGGTTCTCTGGTCGGCAGGCAGGTGGATCTGTTTGTGCCTTTTCAGATCACCCATCCGAATACTGATGTAGTCGCAACCCTCATGGTCACACCGGTGCATCCAGGGTCTCTGGTCGGCAGGCAGGTGAGTCTGCTTGTGCATTTTGAGGACATTCGTGTAGTCAGTACAGTAGTTGCAACCTTCATGCTCACACCGGTACACCCTGGCTCTCTGGTCGGCAGGCAGGTGGATCTGTTTGTGCCTTTTCAGATTATTCGCATGGTCGGTGCTGTAGTCGCAGCCTTCATGGTCACACCGGTGCACCCTGGATCTCTGGTTGGCAGGCAGGTGGATCTGTTTGTGCCTTTTCAGATTATGCGGCTGCTCGGTGTTGTAGTCGCAGCCTTCATAGTCACACTGGTGCACCTTGGCTCTCTGGTCAGCAAGCAGGTGGATCTGTTTGTCGGTTGACTCAATGGGCATTTCGATGTCTGAAATGAACTCCTGATCCATCATATTCTGTCGCAGGGTCGCACAATACTGACTGAATTCATTTAATGCCCGAAAAGGGTCAGCTGTCGTGTTTGCACACTGAACATCCGTTTCAGTATTAGTGTCGTCTTCGTCAGAAAGGTTGTTGCTGCTTTCATCAGAGCAGCCGCTGTCTTCACTGCCACTGTCTTCGCTGTAGGCACTATCATCAGACGCTGCCCGACTGCAGACCCTGGGTTCAAAGCCAGAGTCGGGAGAGACGCCAGTGGCAGGAAAAAAGCAATAGCGACTGTCTGACTTTAAGAGTGGCCTTAAAAGGATGTCATCACCGAAGCAGACTTGCTCCTGTGGTGTTCTATTTTCCTGACCGTGGCTATTAGAGCAATACACAGAAAAGGCAGTGGCAAAGATCACAATCAACGGTTTTTTCAATAACAAGGCCTGACTTCCCAGTTGTTGAAATGCTTATTGAAAAGTCAGGTTAGTAAAAATCTGGAGAGTGGTCGGAGATTTCTTTGGGGCGGGTTGGGAGGTGGATCATCCTTTATCACCTTTCTTTCTTTTCTTGTCAGATGGCAGCTGGTCATGGGCTTTCCTTTTGAGTTTCTGGTCGGCAGGCAGGTGGGTCTGTTTGTGCATTTTCAGGTTGCCCCTGAGGTCGGTGCTGTAGTCACTGCCTTCGTGGTCACACTGGTGCGGCTTGGGTCTCTGCTCAGCAGGCAGGTGGGTCTGTTTGTGCCTTTTCAGACCGCTCATGTAGTCGGTGCTGTAGTTGCAGTCCTCATGGTCACACCGGTGCGCTCCGGCTCTCTGCTCGGCAGGCAGGTGGGTGTGTTTGTGCTCATTCAGATGGCCTTTGTGGTCGGTTCTGTAATTGCAGCCCTCATGGTCACATTGGTGCACCCTGGGTCTCTGGTCGGCAGGCAGGTGGGTCCGTTTGTGCCTTTTCAGATGGCTCGTCTGGTCGGTGCTGTAGTCACAGCCTTTATGGTCACACTGGTGCACTCTGGCTCTCTGATCGGGAGGCAGGTGGGTCCGTTTGTGCTTTTTCAGATGGTTCGTGTTGTTGGTGCTGTAGTTGCAGCCCTCATGGTCACACCGGTGCACTCTGGCTCTCTGGTTGGCAGGCAGGTGGATCTGTTTGTGCCTTTTCAGATTATTCGTCTGGTCGGTGCTGTAGTCGCAGCCTTGATGGTCACACTGGTGCGGCTTGGGTCTCTGCTTAGCAGGCAGGTGGGTCTGTTTGTGCTTGTTCAGATTGCTTGTGAGGTCGGTGCTGTAGTCGCACTCCTCATGATCACACTGGTGCACCTTGGCTCTCTGGTCGGCAGGCAGATGGGTCTGTTTGTGCGTTTTCAGATGGTTCGTGCGGTCGGTGCTGTAGTCGCAGCTTTCATGGTCACACCGGTGCACCCTGGCTCTCTGGTTGGCAGGCAGGTGGATCTGTTTGTGCCTTTTCAGATTATTCGTCTGGTCGGTGCTGTAGTCGCAGCCTTCATAGTCACACCGGTGCACCCTGGCTCTCTGGTTGGCAGGCAGGTGGATCTGTTTGTGCCTTTTCAGATTATGCGCCTGCTCGGTGTTGTAGTCGCAGCCTTCATAGTCACACTGGTGCACCTTGGCTCTCTGGTCAGCAGGCAGGTGGCTCTGTTTGTCGGTTGACTCAATGGGCATTTCGATGTCTGAAATGAACTCCTGATCCATCATATTCTGTCTCAGGGTCGCACAATACTGACTGAATTCATTTAATGCCCAAAAAGGGTCAACTGTCGTGTTTACACACAGAGCATCCGTTTCAGTATTAGTGTCGTCTTCGCCAGAAAGGTTGTTGCTGCTTTCATCAGAGGAGCCGCTGTCTTCATTGCCACTGTCTTCGCTGTAGGCACTATCATCAGAGGCTGCTCGGCTGCTGCCTCTGGCTTCAACGTCAGGGTCGGGAGAAAAGCAATAGCGAGTGTCTGGCTTTAAGAGGATGTCATCACCGAAGCAGACTTGCTCCTGTGCTATTCTATTTTCCTGACCGTGGCTATCAGAGCAATACAAAGAAAAGGCAATGGCAAAGATCACAATCAATGGTTTTTTCAATAGCAAGGCCTGACTTCCCAATTGTTGAAATGCTTATTGGAAAGTCAGGTTAGTAAAAATATGGAGAGAGGTCGGAGATTTCTTTGAGGCGCGTTGGGAGGTGGATCATCCTTTATCACCTTTCTTTCTTTTCTTGTCAGATGGCAGCTGGTCATGGGCTTTCCTTTTGAGTCTTTTGGGTCTCTGGTCGGCAGGCAGGTGGGTCAGTTTGTGCCTGTTCAGACTGCTCGTGTAGTCGGTGCTGTAGTTGCAGCCCTCATGGTCACACCGGCGCACCCCGGGTCTCTGGTCGACAGGCAGGTGGTTCTGTTTGTGCACTTTCAGATAGGTTGCCTGGTCGGTGCTGTAGTCGCAGCCCTCATAGTCACACTGGTGAACCCTGGGTCTCTGCTCAGCAGGCAGGTGGGTTCGTTTGTGCCTTTTCAGATGGTACGTCTGGTCGGTGCTGTAGTCACAGCCTTCATGGTCACACTGGTGCACCTTGAGTCTCTGGTCGGCAGGCAGGTGGGTCTGTTTGTGCCTTTTCAGATCACCCATCCGAATACTGATGTAGTCGCAACCCTCATGGTCACACCGGTGCATCCAGGGTCTCTGGTCGGCAGGCAGGTGAGTCTGCTTGTGCATTTTGAGGACGTTCGTGTAGTCAGTACAGTAGTTGCAACCTTCATGGTCACACCGGTGCACTCTGGCTCTCTGGTTGGCAGGCAGGTGGATCTGTTTGTGTTTTTTCAGATTACTCGCCTGGTTGGTGCTGTAGTCGCAGCCTTGATGTTCACACTGGTGCGGCTTGGGTTTCTGCTTAGCAGGCAGGTGGGTCTGTTTGTGCTCATTCAGATGGCCTTTGTGGTCGGTTCTGTAATTGCAGCCCCCATGGTCACATTGGTGCACCCTGGGTCTCTGGTCGGCAGGCAGGTGGATCTGTTTGTGCCTTTTCAGATTATGCGCCTTCTCGGTGCTGTAGTTGCAGCCTTCATAGTCACACTGGTGCCCCCTGGCTCTCTGGTCAGCAGGCAGGTGGGTCTGTTTGTCGGTTGACTCAATGGGCATTTCACTGTCTGAAATGAACTCCTGATCCATCATATTCTGTCGCAGGGTCGCACAATACTGACTGAATTCATTTAATGCCTGAAAAGGGTCAACTGTCGTGTTTACACACTGAGCATCCGTTTCAGTATTAGTGTCGTCTTCGTCAGAAAGGTTGTTGCTTTCATCAGAGCAGCCGCTGTCTTCACTGCCACTGTCTTCGCTGTAGGCACTATCATCAGAGGCTGCCCGACTGCAGACCCTGGGTTCAAAGCCAGAGTCGGGAGAAACGCCAGTGGCAGGAAAAAAGCAATAGCGACTGTCTGACTTTAAGAGTGGCCTTAAAAGGATGTCATCACCGAAGCAGACTTGCTCCTGTGGTGTTCTATTTTCCTGACCGTGGCTATCAGAGCAATACACAGAAAAGGCAATGGCAAAGATCACAATCAATGGTTTTTTCAATAGCAAGGCCTGACTTCCCAGTTGTTGAAATGCTTATTGAGAAATCAGGTTAGTCAAAATCTGGAGAGAGGTCGGAGATTTCTTTGAGGCGCGTTGAGAGGTGGATCATCCTTTATCACCTTTCTTTCTTTTCTTGTCAGATGGCAGCTGGTTATGCGCTTTCCTTTTGAGTCTTTTGGGTCTCTGGTTAGCAGGCAGATGGGTCTGTTTGTGCTTTTTCAAATGGTTCGCCCGGTCGCTGCTGTAGTTGCAGCCTTCATGGTCACACTGGTGCAGCCTGGGTCTCCTCTGGTCGGCAGGCAGGTGGGTCTGTTTGTGCCTTTTCAGATCACTCGTGTAGTCGGCGCTGTAGTTGCAGCCCTGATGATCACACTGGTGCAGCTTGGGTCTCCTCTGGTCGGCAGGCAGGTGGGTCTGTTTGTGTCTTTTCAGATCGCTTATGCGGTCGGTGCTGTAATTGCAGCCCTGGTGATCACACTGGTGCATCTTGGCTCTCTGGTCGGGAGGCAGGTGGGTCTGCTTGTGCTTTTTCAGATCGTTTATGCGGTCGGTGCTGTAGTTGCACTCCTCATAGTCACACTGGTGCACCTTGGGTCTCTGGTCGGCAGGCAGGTGGGTCTGTTTGTGCCTGTTCAGATCGCCCGTGTAGTCGGTGCTGAAATTGCAGCCCTCATGGTCACACTGGTGCAGCCTGGGTCTCTGGTCAGCAGGAAGGTGGGTCTGTGACTCAATGGGCATTTCGCTGTCTGAAATGAACTCCTGATCCATCATATTCTGTCTCAGGGTCGCACAATACTGACTGAATTCATTTAATGCCCGAAAAGGGTCAACTGTCGTGTTTACACACTGAGCATCTGTTTCAGTATTAGTGTCGTCTTCGCTAGAAAGGTTGTTGCTGCTTTCATCAGAGGAGCCGCTGTCTTCACTGCCACTGTCTTCGCTGTAGGCACTATCATCAGAGGCTGTCCGGCCGCTGCCTCTGGCTTCAACGTCAGGGTCAGGAGAAAAGCAATAGCGAGTGTCTGGCTTTAAAAGGATGTCATCACCGAAGCAGACTTGCTCCTGCGGTGTTCTATTTTCCTGACCGTGGCTATCAGAGCAATACACAGAAAAGGCAATGACAAAGATCACAATCAACGGTTTTTTCAATAACAAGGCCTGGCTTCCCAGTTGTTGAAATGCTTATTGGGAAGTCAGGTTAGTCAAAATCTGGAGAGAGGCCGGAGGTTTCTTTGAGGCGGGTTGGGAGGTGGATCATCCTTTATCACCTTTCTTTCTTTTCTTGACAGATGGCAGCTGGCCATGGGCTTTTCTTTTGGGTCTTTTGAGTCTTTTGGGTCTCTGGTTGGCAGGCAGGTGGGTCAGTTTGTGCCTTTTCAGATGGCTCGTCCAGTGGGTGTTGTAGTCGCAGCCTTCATGGTCACACTGGCGTCTTTTGACTCTTTCGGGTCTTTGGTCGGCAGGCAGATGGGTCTGTTTGTGCCTTTTCAGATCGCCTATGTGTTCGGTGCTGTAGTTGCAGCCTTGATGATCACACTGGTGCACCTTGGGTCTCTGGTCGGCAGGCAGATGTTTCTGTTTGTGCCTTTTCAGATGGCTCGCATTTTCAGTGCTGTAGTCACAGCCTTCATGGTCACACTGGTGCACTTTGGGTCTCTGGTCGGCAGGCAGGTGGATCCGTTTGTGCTTTTTGATAGTACCTGGCAGATCGGATCTGAAGGTGCAGCCTTCATGGTCACATTTGTGCATCCTGGTTCTCTGGTCGGCAGGCAGGTGGATTCGTTTATGTATTTTCAGATCGCTCGTGTGGTCGGTGCCGTAGTTGCAGCCCTCATAGTCACACTGCTGCGCCTTGACTCTCTGGTCGGCAGGCAGGTGGATCCGTTTGTGCCTTTTCAGATTGCCCTTGTAGTCGGTGCTGTAGTTACAGCCCTCATGGTCACACTGGTGCAACTTGAGTTTTCTGGGTATTTTACTGTCTGAAATAGACTCCTGCTGAATCACGTTCAGTCTCAGAGTCGCACAATACTGACTGAATTCCTTTAATGCCCGAAAAGGGTCAACTGTCGTGTTTTTACACTGAACATCCGTTTCGGTCTCAGTGTCGTCTTCGTCTGGAAGGTTGCCGCTGCTTCCATCAGAGGTGCCGCTGTCTTCACTGTCACTGTCTTCGCTGTCACTGTCTTCGCTGTAGGCACTATCATCAGTGGCTGCCCGACTGTAAACCTTAGCTTCGACGCACAGGGATTGAAGACCAGTTTTTGTGGATGAGACCTCAAAAAAAAATTTCGGAGTGTTGATAAGCGCCTTGCCGACAGCCAGAGCGAAGGGCAAAGTCATACTATTCTCCTGAGTCTGGCCATTAGAACAATACACAGAAAAGGCAGCGGCCAAGATCAAAATTAATGGTTTTTTGGATGGCAAGGCTTGGCTTCCCAGTTGTTGAAATGCTTGTTCGAAAATCAGGTTAGTCAAAATCTGGAGAGAGGTTGGAGATTTCTTTGAGGCGGGTTGGGAGCTGGATCATTCTTTATTACCTTTCTTTCTTTTCTTGACAGGTGACAGCTGGTCATGGGCTTTTCTTTTGAGTCTTTCGGGTCTTTGGTCGGCAGGCAGGTGGGTCTGTTTGTGCCTTTTCAGATCGCCCGTGTAGTCAGTGCTGTAGTTACAGCCCTGATGGTCACACTGGTGCCGCTTGAGTCTCTGGTCGGCAGGCAGGTGGGTCTGTTTGTGCCTTTTCAGATCGCTTACGTGGTCGGTGCTGTACTTGCAGCCTTGATGATCACACTGGTGCACCCTGAGTCTCTGGTCGGCAGGCAGATGGGTCTGTTTGTGCGTTTTCAGATGGTGCGCCCGGTCGGTGCTGTAGTCACAGC
This sequence comes from Endozoicomonas sp. 4G, assembly GCF_023822025.1. Lineage (NCBI taxonomy): Bacteria > Pseudomonadati > Pseudomonadota > Gammaproteobacteria > Oceanospirillales > Endozoicomonadaceae > Endozoicomonas > Endozoicomonas sp. 4G. The sequence goes on from NZ_CP082909.1 coordinate 677,149, forward strand.
CTTCATGGCCACACTGATGCACCTTGAGTCTCTGGTCGGCAGGCAGGTGGGTCTGTTTGTGCGTTTTCAGGTGGTTCGTCCGATCGCTGCTGTAGTCACAGCCTTCATGGTCACACTGGTGCACCTTGACTCTCTGGTCGGCAGGCAGGTGGGTCTGCTTGTGCATTTTCAGATGGTACGACCGGTCGGTGCTGTAGTCACAGCCTTCATGGTCACACTGGTGCACCTTGAGCCTCTGGTCGGCAGGCAGGTGGATCTGTTTGTGCCTGTTCAGGTTGCTCTTGTAGCCGGTGCTGTACTTGCAGCCGTCATGGTCACACTGGTGCAGCTTGGGTCTCTGGTCAGCAGGCAGGTGGGTCTGTTTGTCGGTTGACTCAATGGGCATTTCACTGTCTGAAATGGACTCCTGATTCATCATATTCTGTCTCAGGGTTGCACAATACTGACTGAATTCATTTAATGCCCGAAAAGGGGCTGCTGTCGTGTTTACACACTGAACATCCGTTTCAGTATTAGTTTCGTCTTCGTCAGAAAGGTTGTTGCTGCTTTCATCAGAGCCGCCGTTGTCTTCACTGCCAGAGCCCTCGTTTGAGGCTGCCTGACAGTAAGTCTTAGCTTCGACGTCCAGAACGAAGAGCAAAGACAACCTGTTTTCCTGAGCATGGCCATTAGAGCAATGCACAGAAAAAACAACGGCCAAGGTTAAAATCAATGGTTTTTTGAATAGCAAGGCCCGGCTTCCCAGTTGTGGAAATGCTTATTGGAAAATCAGGTTAGTCAAAATCTGGAGAGGTCGGAGGTTTCTTTGAGGCGAGTTGGGGGGCGGATCATTCTTTATCATCCTTCCTTCTTTTCTTGTTAGATGGCGGCTGGTCATACGCTTTTCTTTTGGGTCTCTGGCCGTAACGCAGGTGGGTCTTTTTGTGCTTTTCCAGATTGTTCGCCCGATCGGTGCTGTAGTCGCAGCCCTCATGGTCACACTGGTGCACCTTGACTCTCTGGTCGGCAGCCAGATGGCTCTGTTTGTGCATTTTCAGATTGCCCCTGTGGTCGGTGCTGTAGTTGCAGCCCTGATGGTCACACTGATGTAACCTGGCTCTCTGGTCGCCGGGCAGGTGGGTCAGTTTATGCATTTTCAGGTGGCCTGTGTGACCGGTGCTGTAGTCACAGCCTTCATGGTCACACTGGTGTACATTGGGTCTCTGGTCGGCAGGCAGGTGGGTCTGTTTGTGCCTTTTCAGATCGCTCGTTAAGCCGGTGCCGTAGTCGCAGCCCTCATGGCCACACCGGTGCACCTTGGGTCTCTGGTCAGCAGGCAGGTGGGTCAGTTTGTGCGTTTTCAGAGAGTTACTGTAGTCGGTGCTGAAGTTGCAGCCGTCATGGTCACACCGGTGCATCCTGGGTCTCTGGTCAGCAGGCAGGTGGATCCGTTTGTGTTTTTTCAGATCGCTGGTGTAGTCAGAGCTGTAGTTGCAGCCCTCATGGTCACACCGGTGCACCTTGGCTCTCTGGTCGGCAGGCAGGTGGGTCAGTTTGTGCATTTTCAGATGGTTCGCCCGGTCGGTGCTGTAGTCACAGCCTTTATGGTCACACTGGTGCACCTTGAGTCTCTGGTCGGCAGGCAGGTGGGTCTGTTTGTGCCTTTTCAGATTGCCTGTGTTGCCGGTGCTGTAGTTACAGCCCTCATGGTCACAATGGTGCACCCTGGATCTCCTGGGTCTCGCTATCACTACTACCTTTGACTCAATGGGCATTTCACTGTCTGAAATGGACTCCTGATTCATCATATTCTGTCTCAGAGTCGCACAATACTGACTGAATTCATTTAATGCCCGAAAAGGGTCAGCTGTCGTGTTTGCACACTGAACATCCGTTTCAGTATTAGTTTCGTCTTCGTCAGAAAGGTTGTTGCTGCTTTCATCAGAGCAGCCGCTGTCTTCACTGCCAGAACCCTCGTTTGAGGCTGCCCGACAGTAAGTCTTGGCTTCGACGCCCAGAACGAAGAGCAAAGGCAACCTGTTTTCCTGAGCGTGGCCATTAGAGCAATGCACAGAAAAAACAACGACCAAGGTCAAAATCAATGGTTTTTTGAATAGCAAGGCCTGGCTTCCCAGTTGTTGAAATGCTTATTGGGAAATCAGGTTAGTCAAAATCTGGAGCGAGGTCTGAAGTTTCTTTGAGGCGAGTTGAGAGGCGGATCATTCTTTATCATCCTTCTTTCTTTTCTTGTTAGATGGTGGCTGGTCATACGCTTTTCTTTTGGGTCTTTGGTCGTAACGCAGGTGGGTCTGTTTGTGCTTTCCCAGATTGTTCGCCCGATCGGTGCTGTAGTCGCAGCCCTCATGGTCACACTGGTGCACCTTGACTCTCTGGTCGGCAGGCAGGTGGGTCTGTTTGTGCGTTTTCAGATGGTTCGCTTGGTCGGAGCTGTAGTCGCAGCCTTCATGGTCACACTGGTGCACATTGGGTCTCTGGTCGGCGGGCAGGTGGCTCTTTTTGTGCGTTTTCAGGTTACCCCTTTGGTCGGTGCTGTAGTTGCAGCCCTCATGGTCACACCGGTGCACCTTGGGTCTCTGTTCGGCAGGCAGGTGGGTCTGTTTGTGCGTTTTCAGATGGTTCGCCTGGTCGGTGCTGTAGTCGCAACCTTCATGGTCACACTTGTGCAGCTTGGGTCTCTGGTCGGCAGGCAGATGTTTCTGTTTGTGCCTTTTCAGATGGCTCGCATTTTCAGTGCTGTAGTCACAGCCTTCATGGTCACACTGGTGCACTTTGGGTCTCTGGTCGGCAGGCAGGTGGATCCGTTTGTGCTTTTTGATAGTACCTGGCAGATCGGATCTGAAGGTGCAGCCTTCATGGTCACATTTGTGCATCCTGGTTCTCTGGTCGGCAGGCAGGTGGATTCGTTTATGTATTTTCAGATCGCTCGTGTGGTCGGTGCCGTAGTTGCAGCCCTCATAGTCACACTGCTGCGCCTTGACTCTCTGGTCGGCAGGCAGGTGGATCCGTTTGTGCCTTTTCAGATTGCCCTTGTAGTCGGTGCTGTAGTTACAGCCCTCATGGTCACACTGGTGCAGCTTGGGTCTTTGGTCAGCAGACAGGTGAGTCTGTTTGTGCATTTTCAGATGGCTCAGATAGTCGGTGCTGTAGTCGCAGCCCTCATGGTCACACTGGTGCACCTTGACTCTCTGGTCGGCAGGCAGGTGGGTCTGTTTGTGCCTTTTCAGATCGCTTACGTGGTCGGTGCTGTAGTTGCAGCCCTGATGGTCACACTGATGTATCCTGGCTCTCTGGTCGGCAGGCAGGTGGGTCTGTTTGTGCGTTTTCAGATGATTCGCTTGGTCGGAGCTGTAGTCGCAGCCTTCATGGTCACACTGGTGCACATTGGGTCTCTGGTCGGCGGGCAGGTGGCTCTTTTTGTGCGTTTTCAGGTTGCCCCTTTGGTCGGTGCTGTAGTTGCAGCCCTCATGGTCACACCGGTGCACCTTGGCTCTCTGGTCGGCAGGCAGGTGGGTCTGTTTGTGCCTTTTCAGATTGCCCTTGTAGTCGGTGCTGTAGTTACAGCCCTCATGGTCACACTGGTGCAGCTTGGGTCTCTGGTCAGCAGGCAGGTGGGTCTGTTTGTTGGTTGACTCAATGGGCATTTCACTGTCTGAAATGGACTCCTGATTCATCATATTCTGTCTCAGGGTTGCACAATACTGACTGAATTCATTTAATGCCCGAAAAGGGGCTGCTGTCGTGTTTACACACTGAACATCCGTTTCAGTATTAGTTTCGTCTTCGTCAGAAAGGTTGTTGCTGCTTTCATCAGAGCCGCCGTTGTCTTCACTGCCAGAGCCCTCGTTTGAGGCTGCCTGACAGTAAGTCTTAGCTTCGACGTCCAGAACGAAGAGCAAAGACAACCTGTTTTCCTGAGCATGGCCATTAGAGCAATGCACAGAAAAAACAACGGCCAAGGTTAAAATCAATGGTTTTTTGAATAGCAAGGCCCGGCTTCCCAGTTGTGGAAATGCTTATTGGAAAATCAGGTTAGTCAAAATCTGGAGAGGTCGGAGGTTTCTTTGAGGCGAGTTGGGGGGCGGATCATTCTTTATCATCCTTCCTTCTTTTCTTGTTAGATGGCGGCTGGTCATACGCTTTTCTTTTGGGTCTCTGGCCGTAACGCAGGTGGGTCTTTTTGTGCTTTTCCAGATTGTTCGCCCGATCGGTGCTGTAGTCGCAGCCCTCATGGTCACACTGGTGCACCTTGACTCTCTGGTCGGCAGCCAGATGGCTCTGTTTGTGCATTTTCAGATTGCCCCTGTGGTCGGTGCTGTAGTTGCAGCCCTGATGGTCACACTGATGTAACCTGGCTCTCTGGTCGCCGGGCAGGTGGGTCAGTTTATGCATTTTCAGGTGGCCTGTGTGACCGGTGCTGTAGTCGCAGCCCTCATGGTCACACTGGTGCACCTTGACTCTCTGGTCGGCAGCCAGATGGCTCTGTTTGTGCATTTTCAGATTGCCCCTGTGGTCGGTGCTGTAGTTGCAGCCCTGATGGTCACACTGATGTAACCTGGCTCTCTGGTCGCCGGGCAGGTGGGTCAGTTTATGCATTTTCAGGTGGCCTGTGTGACCGGTGCTGTAGTCACAGCCTTCATGGTCACACTGGTGTACATTGGGTCTCTGGTCGGCAGGCAGGTGGGTCTGTTTGTGCTTTTTCAGATGGCTCGTCCAGTGGGTGTTGTAGTCGCAGCCTTCATGGTCACACTGGCGTCTTTTGTGTCTTTTGGGCCTCTGGTCGGCAGGCAGGTGAGTCTGTTTGTGCCTTTTCAGATCGCCCGTGTAGTTAGTGCCGTAGTTGCAGCCCTCATGGTCACACTGGTGCGCCTTGACTCTCTGGTCGGCAGGCAGGTGGGTCTGTTTGTGCCTTTTCAGATCGCTTACGTGGTCGGTGCTGTAGTTGCAGCCTTGATGATCGCACTGGTGCACCCTGGGTCTCTGGTCGATAGGCAGATGGGTCTGTTTGTGCGTTTTCAGATGGTGCGCCCGGTCGGTGCTGTAGTCACAGCCTTCATGGTCACACTGGTGCACCTTGGGTCTCTGGTCGGCAGGCAGGTGGATCTGTTTGTGCCTTTTCAGGTTTTTCGCCTGGTCGGTGCTGTAGTTACAGCCCTCATGGTCACACTGGTGCAGCTTGGGTCTCTGGTCAGCAGGCAGGTGGATCTGTTTGTTGGTTGACTCAATGGGCATTTCACTGTCTGAAATGGACTCCTGATTCATCATATTCTGTCTCAGAGTCGCACAATACTGACTGAATTCATTTAATGCCCGAAAAGGGTCAGCTGTCGTGTTTACACACGGAACATCCGTTTCAGTATTAGTTTCGTCTTCTTCAGAAAGGTTGTTGTTGCTTTCATCAGAGCAGCCGTTGTCTTCACTGCCAGAGCCCTCGTTTGAGGCTGTCCGACAGTAAGTCTTAGCTTCGACGCCCAGAACGAAGAGCAAAGGCAACCTATTTTCCTGACCGTGGCTATCAGAGCAATACACAGAAAAGGCAATGGCAAAGATCACAATCAATGGTTTTTTCAATAACAAGGCCTGGCTTCCCAGTTGTTGAAATGTTTATTGGGAAGTCAGGTTAGTCAAAATCTGGAGAGAGGTTGGAGATTCCTTTGAGGCGGGTTGGGAGGTGGATCATTCTTTATCACCTTTCTTTCTTTTCTTGACAGATGGCAGCTGGTCATGGGCTTTTCTTTTGAGTCTTTCGGGTCTTTGGTCGGCAGGCAGATGTGTCTGTTTGTGCCTTTTCAGGTGGCTCGTGTGGTCGGTGCCGTAGTTGCAGCCCTCATGGTCACACTGGTGTCTTTTGTGTCTTTTGGGCTTCTGGTCGGCAGGCAGGTGGGTCTGTTTGTGCATTTTCAGATGGCTCAGATAGTCGGTGCTGTAGTCGCAGCCCTCATGGTCACACTGGTGCACCTTGATTCTCTGGTCGGCAGGCAGATGGCTCTGTTTGTGCATTTTCAGATTGCCCCTGTGGTCGGTGATGTAGTTGCAGCCCTGATGGTCACACTGATGTATCCTGGTTCTCTGGTCGGCAGGCAGGTGGGTCTGTTTGTGCTTTTTCAGATGGCTCGTCCAGTGGGTGTTGTAGTCGCAGCCTTCATGGTCACACTGGCGTCTTTTGTGTCTTTTGGGCCTCTGGTCGGCAGGCAGGTGAGTCTGTTTGTGCCTTTTCAGATCGCCCGTGTAGTTAGTGCCGTAGTTGCAGCCCTCATGGTCACACTGGTGCGCCTTGACTCTCTGGTCGGCAGGCAGGTGGGTCTGTTTGTGCCTTTTCAGATCGCTTACGTGGTCGGTGCTGTAGTTGCAGCCTTGATGATCGCACTGGTGCACCCTGGGTCTCTGGTCGATAGGCAGATGGGTCTGTTTGTGCGTTTTCAGATGGTGCGCCCGGTCGGTGCTGTAGTCACAGCCTTCATGGTCACACTGGTGCACCTTGGGTCTCTGGTCGGCAGGCAGGTGGATCTGTTTGTGCCTTTTCAGGTTTTTCGCCTGGTCGGTGCTGTAGTTACAGCCCTCATGGTCACACTGGTGCAGCTTGGGTCTCTGGTCAGCAGGCAGGTGGATCTGTTTGTTGGTTGACTCAATGGGCATTTCACTGTCTGAAATGGACTCCTGATTCATCATATTCTGTCTCAGAGTCGCACAATACTGACTGAATTCATTTAATGCCCGAAAAGGGTCAGCTGTCGTGTTTACACACGGAACATCCGTTTCAGTATTAGTTTCGTCTTCTTCAGAAAGGTTGTTGCTGCTTTCATCAGAGCAGCTGCTGTCTTCACTGCCAGAGCCCTCGTTTGAGGCTGTCCGACAGTAAGTCTTAGCTTCGACGCCCAGAACGAAGAGCAAAGGCGACCTATTTTCCTGACCGTGGCTATCAGAGCAATACACAGAAAAGGCAATGGCAAAGATCACAATCAATGGTTTTTTCAATAACAAGGCCTGGCTTCCCAGTTGTTGAAATGTTTATTGGGAAGTCAGGTTAGTCAAAATCTGGAGAGAGGTTGGAGATTCTTTTGAGGCGGGTTGGGAGGTGGATCATTCTTTATCACCTTTCTTTCTTTTCTTGACAGATGGCAGCTGGTCATGGGCTTTTCTTTTGAGTCTTTCGGGTCTTTGGTCGGCAGGCAAGTGGGTCTGTTTGTGCCTTTTCAGATCGCCCGTGTAGTCAGTGCCGTAGTTGCAGCCCTCATGGTCACACTGGTGCGCCTTGACTCTCTGGTCGGCAGGCAGGTGAGTCTGTTTGTGCCTTTTCAGATCGCTTACGTGGTCGGTGATGTAGTTGCAGCCTTGATGATCACACTGGTGCACCCTGGGTCTCTGGTCGACAGGCAGATGGGTCTGTTTGTGCGTTTTCAGATGGTGCGCCCGGTCGGTGCTGTAGTCACAGCCTTCATGGTCACACTGGTGCACCTTGAGTCTCTGGTCGGCAGGCAGATGTGTCTGTTTGTGCCTTTTCAGATGGTTCGTGTGGTCGGTGCCGTAGTTGCAGCCCTCATGGTCACACTGGTGCGCCTTGACTCTCTGGTCGGCAGGCAGGTGGATCTGTTTGTGCCTTTTCAGATTGCCCTTGTAGTCGGTGCTGTAGTTACAGCCCTCATGGTCACACTGGTGCAGCTTGGGTCTCTGGTCAGCAGGCAGGTGGGTCTGTTTGTTGGTTGACTCAATGGGCATTTCACTGTCTGAAATGGACTCCTGATTCATCATATTCTGTCTCAGAGTCGCACAATACTGACTGAATTCATTTAATGCCCGAAAAGGGTCAGCTGTCGTGTTTACACACTGAACATCCGTTTCAGTATTAGTTTCGTCTTCGTCATAAAGGTTGTTGCTGCTTCCATCAGAGGAGCCGCTGTCTTCACTGCCATTTTCCTGACCGTGGCCATTGGAGCAATACACAGAAAAGGCAATGGCAAAGATCGCAATTAATGGTTTTTTGGATAGCAAGGCCTGGCTTCCCAGTTGTTGAAATACTTATTGGAAAGTCAGGTTAGTCAAAATCTGGAGAGAGGTTGGAGGTTTCTTTGGGGCGAGTTGGGAGGTCGATCATCCCTAATTACCCTTTTTTCTTTTCTTGTCAGATGGCAGCTGGTCATGCGCTTTCCTTTTGAGTCTTTTGGGTTTCTGGTCGGCAGGCAGATGTGTCTGTTTGTGCCTTCTCAGATCGCCCGTCCGGTAGAAGGTGTAATTGCAGCCCTCATGGTCACACCGGTGCATCTTGACTCTCTGGTCGGCAGGCAGGTGGGTCTGTTTGTGTATTTTCAGATCGCTCATGTAGTCGGTGCCGTAGTTGCAGCCCTCATGGTCACACTGGTGCGCCTTGACTCTCTGGTCGGCAGGCAGGTGGGTCTGTTTGTGCCTTTTCAGATGGCTCGCATTTTCAGTGCTGTAGTCACAGCCTTCATGGTCACACTTGTGCTCCTTGGGTCTCTGGTCGGCAGGCAGGTGGATCCGTTTGTGCCTTTTGATATTACCCGGCAGATCGGATCTGTAGGTGCAGCCTTCATGGTCACACTGGTGCGCCTTGGGTTTCCTGGGTCTCTGGTCGGCAGGCAGATGGGTCTGTTTGTGCATTTTCAGACTGCTACGGTTGTCGGTGCTATGGTTGCAGCCCTCATGGTCACACTTGTGTATCTTGGGTCTCTGGTCAGCAGGCAGGTGGGTCTTTTTGTGCTTTTTCAGATCACCGGCCCGGTCGGTGTTGTAGTTACAGCCTTCATGGTCACACTGGTGCAGCTTGTGTTTCCGGTCGGCAGGCAGGTGGATCAGTTTGTGATTTTTGATATTACCCGCTAGAGCGGAGCTGTAGTTGCAGCCCTCATGGTCACACTTGTGCATCCTGGTTCTCTGGTCGGCAGGCAGGTGGGTCTGTTTGTGCGTTTTCAGATGGTGCGCCCGGTCGGTGCTGTAGTCACAGCCTTCATGGTCACACTGGTGCACCTTGAGTCTCTGGTCGGCAGGCAGATGTGTCTGTTTGTGCCTTTTCAGACGGCTCGTATGGTCGGTGCCGTAGTTGCAGTCCTCATGGTCACACTGGTGCGCCCTGACTCTCTGGTCGGCAGTCAGGTGGATCTGTTTGTGCCTTTTCAGATTGCCCTTGTAGTCGGTGCTGTAGTTACAGACCTCATGGTCACACTGGTGCAGCTTGGGTCTCTGGTCAGCAGGCAGGTAAGTCTGTTTGTCGGTTGACTCAATGGGCATTTCACTGTCTGAAATGGACTCCTGATTCATCATATTTTGTCTCAGAGTCGCACAATACTGACTGAATTCATTTAATGCCCGAAAAGGGTCAGCTGTCGTGTTTACACACTGAACATCCGTTTCAGTATTAGTTTCGTCTTCGTCAGAAAGGTTGTTGCTGCTTTCATCTGAGCAGCCGCTGTCTTCACTGCCAGAGCCCTCATCCGAGGCTGCCTGACAGTAAGTCTTAGCTTCGACACCCAGAACGAAGAGCAAAGGCAACCTGTTTTCCTGAGCATGGCCATTAGAACAATGCACAGAAAAAACAACGACCAAGGTCAAAATCAATTGTTTTTTGATTAGCAAGGCCTGGCTTCCCAGTTGTTGAAAGGCTTATTGGGGAGTCAGGTTAGTCAAAATCTGGAGCGAGGTCTGAGGTTTCTTTGAGGCGAGTTGGGAGGCGGATCATTCTTTATCATCCTTCTTTCTTTTCTTGTTAGATGGTGGCTGGTCATACGCTTTTCTTTTGGGTCTCTGGTCGGCAGGCAGGTGGGTTCGTTTGTGCCTTTTCAGATTGCCCGTGTAGTCGGTTCTGTAGTCGCAGTCCTCATGGTCACACTGGTGCACCTTGGGTCTCTTGGCTCTCTGGTTGGCAGGCAGGTGGATCTGTTTGTGCTTTTTCAGATTGCCCGTGATGTCTGTGCTGTAGTTACAGTCCTCATGGTCACAATGGTGCACTTTGGGTTTTTTGGGTCTCTGGTCGGCGGGCAGGTGGGTCTGTTTGTGCACATTCAGATTGCCAAGCTGGGCGGCGCTGTAGTTGCAGCCCTCATAGTTACACCGGTGCACCTTGGGTCTTTGGTCGGCGGGCAGGTGGGTTAGTTTATGCAATTTCAGATAGCTGAACTGAGTGGCACTGTAGTTGCAATCCTCATGGTCACACTGATGCACCTTAAGTCTTTTTGGTCTTTTGGGTACCTGGTCGGCAGGCAGGTGGGTCTGTTTGTGCCTTTTCACATTGCCCGCGTAGTCGGTGCTGTAGTCGCAGCCCTCATGGTCACACTGGTACATTTTGGGTCTCTGGTCGGCAGGCAGATGGGTCTGTTTGTGCCTTTTCACATTGCTCGCGTAGTCGGTGCTGTAGTCGCAGCCCTCATGGTCACACTGGTACATTTTGGGTCTCTGGTCGGCAGGCAGGTGGCTCTCAGTGAGTATTTCATTGTCTGAAACGGGTTCCTGCTTAATTTTTTTCAGTGCCAGAGCTGCACAATACTGATTGATTTCATTTAATACTCGAAAAGGGTTAGGCGTTGTTGTTACATACTCAACATGAGCATCCGTTTCCTCTTCGTTTGAACGGTTGTCGCTGCTTTCATCAGAGCAGCCGCTGTCTTCACTGCCAGAGCCCTCATTTGAGGCTGCCCGACAGTAAGTCTTAGCTTCGACGCCAGAGTCAGGAGAGGCGCCGGTGGCAAGAAAAAAGCAACAGCGGGTGTCTGGTTTTACTGGTTCCTCAGGCCTGTTGTCGCCTTTAAAGCGAAAGAGCATCAGAGTCCCGCTTTGTCTGGCAATCGTTTCGATGCCCAGGGAGTGAAGGCCAATTTTCAGGCTATTGTCAGGTTGAAACCTTATCCGGGTAGGTAGGCTATTTCCGAAGCAGACTTGCTCCTGCGGTATTCTATTTTCCTGACCGTGGCCATCGGAGCAACAGACAAAAAAGGCAATGGCAAAGATCGCAATCAATGGTTTTTTGGATAGCAAGGCCTGGCTTCCCAGTTGTTGAAATGCTTATTGAAAATCAGGTTAGTCAAAATCTGGAGAGAGGTCGGAGGTTTCTTTGGGGCGAGTTGGGAGGTGGATCATCCCTTATTACCCTTTTTTCTTTTCTTGTCAGATGGCAGCTGGTCATGCGCTTTCCTTTTGAGTCTTTTGGGTCTCTGGTCGGCAGGCAGGTGGGTCTGTTTGTGCTTTTTCAGATTGCCCGTGAGGTTTGTGCTGTAGTTACAGCCCTCATGGTCACACTGGTGCACTTTGGTTTTTTTGGGTCTCTGGTCGGCAGGCAGGTGGGTCTGTTTGTGCCTGTTCAGATTGGCCGTGTAGTCGGTGATGTAGTCGCAGTCCTCATGGTCACACTGGTGCACCTTGGGTCTCTTGGCTCTCTGGTTGGCAGGCAGGTGGATCTGTTTGTGCTTTTTCAGATTGCCCGTGAGGTTTGTGCTGTAGTTACAGTCCTCATGGTCACAATGGTGCACTTTGGGTTTTTTGGGTCTCTGGTCGGCGGGCAAGTGGATCTGTTTGTGCACATTCAGATTGCCAAGCTGGGCGGCGCTGTAGTTGCAGCCCTCATAGTCACACTGGTGCACCTTGGGTCTTTGGTCGGCGGGCAGGTGGGTTAGTTTATGCAAGTTCAGATAGCTGAAATGAGTGGCACCGTAGTTGCAGTCCTCATGGTCACACTGATGCACCTTGGGTCTTTTGGGTCTTTTGGGTCTTTTGGGTCTCTGGTCGGCGGGCAGGTGGGTTTCTTTGTGCGTTTTCAGATTGCTCATGTATCCGGTGCTGTAGTTGCAGCCTTCATGGTCACACTGGTGCAGTTTGGGTCTCTGGTCGGCAGGCAGGTGGATCTGTTTGTGCCTTTTCACATTGCCCGTGTAGTCGGTGCTGTAGTCGCAGCCCTCATGGTCACACTGGTACATTTTGGGTCTCTGGTCGGCAGGCAGATGGGTCTGTTTGTGCGTTTTCAGATGGCTTATAGGGTCGGTGCTGTGAGCAAGTGAGGTGATTTCCAGATGGTTAACAGAGTTCGTTTCTGTCACGTCTTTCTCTGACTCAGTGAGTATTTCACTGTTTGAAACGGGTTCCTGCTTAATTTTTTTAAGTGCCAGAGCTGCACAATACTGATTGATTTCATTTAATACTCGAAAAGGGTTAAGTGTTGTTGTTACATACTCAACATGAGTATCCGTTTCCTCTTCGTTTGAACGGTTGTCGCTGCTTTCATCAGAGCAGCCGCTGTCTTCACTGCCAGAGCCCTCATCCGAGGCTGCCCGACAGTAAGTCTTAGCTTCGACGCCAGAGTCAGGAGAGACGCCGGTGGCAAGAAAAAAGCAATAACGAGTGTCTGGTTTTAAGAGGAGGTCATCACCGAAGCAAACCCATGGCATATCGCTGCGGTTCATCTCAATGGCTTCGCTCTCTTCTTCAATAGCTTCTTCTTCAATACCTTCTTCTGGTTCCTCAGGCCTGTTGTCGCCTTTAAAGCGAAAGAGCATCAGAGTCCCGCTTTGTCTGGCAATCGTTTCGATGCCCAGGGAGTGAAGGCCAATTTTCAGGCTATTGTCAGGTTGAAACCTTATCCGGGTAGGTAGGCTGTTTCCGAAGCAGACTTGCTCCTGTGGTATTCTATTTTCCTGACCGTGGCCATCGGAGCAACAGACAGAAAAGGCAATGGCAAAGATCGCAATCAATGGTTTTTTGGATAGCAAGGCCTGGCTTCCCAGTGTTGAAATGCTTATTGGAAAATCAGGTTAGTCAAAATCTGGAGAGAGGTCGGAGGTTTCTTTGGGGCGAGTTGGGAGGTGGATCATCCCTTATTACCCTTTTTTCTTTTCTTGTCAGATGGCAGCTGGTCATGCGCTTTCCTTTTGAGTCTTTCGGGTCTCTGGCCGTCAGGCAGGTGGGTCTGTTTGTGCCTTTTCAGATGGCTCGCATTTTCAGTGCTGTAGTCACAGCCTTCATGGTCACACTTGTGCTCCTTGGGTCTCTGGTCGGCAGGCAGGTGGGTCTGTTTGTGCTTTTTCAGATCGCTTGCCCAGTAGGAGCTTTGATTGCAGCCCTCATGGTCACATTGGTACACCTTAGGTCTTTTGGTTCTCTGGTCGGCAGGCAGGTGAGTCTGTTTGTCGGTTGACTCATTGGGCATTTCACTGTTTGAAATGGACTCCTGATTTATCATATTTTGTCTTAGAGTCGCACAATACTGACTGAATTCATTTAATGCTCGAAAAGGGTCAACAGTCGTGTTTACACACTGAACATCCGTTTCAGTATTAGTTTCGTCTTCGTCAGAAAGGTTGTTGCTGCTTCCATGAGAGGAGCCGCTGTCTTCACTGCCATTTTCCTGACCGTGGCCATCGGAGCAATACACAGAAAAGGCAATGGCAAAGATCGCAATCAATGGTTTCAAGGCAAGGCTTCCCAGTTGTTGAAATGCTTATTGGGAAGTCAGGTTAGTCAAAATCTGGAGAGAGGTCGGAGGTTTCTTTGAGGTGAGTTGGGAGGCGGATCATTTTTTATCACCCTTCTTTCTTTTCCCTTTAGATGGCAGCGGGTCATTCGCTTTTCTTTTGGGTCTCCGGAGGGCAGGCAAATGGGTCTGCATGTGCCTGTTTAGATTGCTCGCCAGGTAGCTGCTGTGGTTGCAGCCCTCATGGTGACAATGGTGCACTTTAGGTCTTTTGGGTCTCTGGTCGGCAGGCAGGTGGATTTGTTTGTGTCTTTTCAAATTGCCTACGTGGTCGGTCCTGTAGTCGCAGCGCTGATGGCCACACTGGTGCATCCTGGGTCTCTGGTTGGCAGGCAAATGGGTCTTTTTGTGCATTTTCAGATTGCACGCGTGCTCGGTGCGGTAGTTGCAGCCCTCATGATCACACTGATGCGTCTTGGCTCTTTTGGTTCTCTGGTCGGCAGGCAGGTGGGTCTGTTTGTGCACTTTCAGATTGCTTGAAAGGCCGGTGCGGAAGTTGCAGCCCTCATGGTTACACTGGTACATCATGGGTTTCCTGGGTTTCTGGTCGGCAGGCAGGTGGGTCTGTTTGTGCCTTTTCAGATTGCTCGCCCGGTTGGTGCTGTAGTTGCAGTGCTCACAGTCACACCGGAAAACCTTGGGTTGTTTGGTTTTTTTTGGTCTCTGCCCGGCAGGCAGGTGGGGGGGCTGTTTGTGGGTTTCCAGGTGGCCCATTTCACTGTCTGAGACGGGCTCCTGCTTAATCTTTTTCAGTGCCAGGGTCGCACAATACTGACTGATTTCATTGGATATTGGAAAAGGATTAAGCGTCGTGGTTACATACTGAACATCAGAGTCGTCACCAGCTTCTTCTTTGTCTGAACAATTGTCACTGCTTTCATCAGAGGTGCTGCTGTCTTCACTGCCACTGTCTTCGCTGTAGGCACTATCACCAGAGGCTGCCCGGCTGTAAGCCTTAGCTTCGATGCCAGAATCAGGAGAGACGCCGGTGGCAAGAAAAAAGCAATAGCGGGTGTCTGGTGTTAAGAGGATGTCATCATCGAAGCAAACTCGTGGCCCATCACTATCGTTCGCTTCGGGTTCTTGCTTCAACTCCCACCATTCAATGGTCTCGCTCTCTTCTTCGACCTGTGAATTAGTTTTCCCAAGGTAAACTCCTTTTCTGGACGAGACTTCGATAAAGAGCTTCGGGTTGTTGATAAGCGCCTTGCCAGCAGCCAGAACGAAGAGCAAAGACAGACTGTTTTCCTGAGCGTAACCATTGGAGCAATGCACAGAAAAAGCAATGGCCAGAATCAAAATCAATGGTTTTTTCAATAGCAAGGATTGGCTTCCCAGTTGTTGAACTGCTTATTGGGAAATCAGGTTAGTCAAAATCTGGAGAGAGGTCGCTGGTTTCTGTGGGACGGGTTGGGAAGTGGGTCATTCTTTATCATTCTTCTTTCTTTTCTCGTTAGATGGCGGCTGGTCATACGCTTTTCTTTTAGGTCTCTTGAGTCTCTGGTCGGCAGGCAGGTGGGTCTGTTTGTGCTTTTTCAGATTGCTCGCCTGGATGGTGCAGTAGTTGCAGCCCTCATGGTCACACTGGTATGCCCTGAGCCTCTGGTCGACAGGCAGGTGGGTCTGTTTGTGCCTTTTCAGATTGCCACTGTTGTGGGTGCGGTAGTTGCAGCCCTCATGGTCACACTGGTGCGCCTTGGATCTCTGGTCGGAAGGCAGGTGGGTTTGTTTGTGCGTTTTCAGATTGCCACTGTTGTCGGTGCGGTAGTTGCAGCCCTCATGGTCACACTGGTGCGCCTTGGATCTCTGGTCGGCAGGCAGGTGGGTTTGTTTGTGCGTTTTCAGATTGCTCGCTCGGTCGGTACGGTAGTTGCAGCCCTCATGGTCACACTGGTGCGCCTTGGATCTCTGGTCGGCAGGCAGGTGGGTCTGTTTGTGCGTTTTCAGATTGTTCGCTCGGTCGGAGCTGTAGTTGCAGTCTTCATGCTCACACTGGTGAATCCTGGATTTTTTGGGTCTTTGGTCGGCAGGCAGGTGGGTTTTTTTGTGCGTTTTCAGATTGTTCGCTCGGTCGGAGCTGTAGTTGCAGTCTTCATGCTCACACTGGTGAATCCTGGATTTTTTGGGTCTTTGGTCGGCAGGCAGGTGGGTCTGTTTGTGTGTTTTCAGATGGCCTGCCTGATCGGTGCTGCAACCAGGTGAGGTGATTTCCAGATGCTTACCAGAGTCCGCTTCTGTCAACTCTACCTCTGACTCGGTGGCTATTTCATTGTTTGAAATGGCGTCCTGCTCAATCATTTTCAGTCTCAGGGTCGCACAGTACTCACTGATTTCGTTTAATGCTCGAAAAGGGTCAGGTGTCGTGTTTACACACTGAACATCCGTTTCGGTATCAGTTTCGTCTTCTTCAGAATGGTTGTCGCTGTTGTCATCAGAGGTGCTGTTGTCTTCGGTGCCACTGTCTTCGCTGTAGGCACTATCATCAGAGGCTGCTCGGCTGTAAGCCTTAGCTTCTATGCCATTCCTGGACGAGACTTCGATAAAGAGCTTCGGGGTGTTGATAAGCGCCTTGCCAGCAGCCAGAACGAAGAGCAAAGACAGACTGTTTTCCTGAGCGTAGCCATTGGAGCAATGCACAGAAAAAGCAATGGCGAAGGTTAAAATCAATGGTTTTTTGGATAGCAAGGATTGGCTTCCCAGTCGCTGAGCTGTTTATCGAAAGTTCAGGTTAGTCAAAATCTGGAAAGAGGTCGGAGGTTTCTTTGCCGTGAAAATGCCCGAATGCATCATTTTCATTGTGCGGGGTGACCGGAAATAAGGTCATGAACATTTGAGGCGGGTTGGGAGGTGGATCATTCTTTATCATCCTTCTTTCTTTTCTTGTCAGATGACGGCTGGTCATAAACTTTCCTTTTGGCTCTCTGGCCGGCAGGCAGGTGATTGTGTTTGTGCCTTTTCAGGTTGCCCGCATAATCGGTGTTGTAGTTGCAGCCCTCATGGTCACACCGGAACAGCCAGAGTCTCTGGTTGGCAGGCAG
This sequence comes from Endozoicomonas sp. 4G, assembly GCF_023822025.1. Classification (NCBI taxonomy): domain Bacteria; kingdom Pseudomonadati; phylum Pseudomonadota; class Gammaproteobacteria; order Oceanospirillales; family Endozoicomonadaceae; genus Endozoicomonas; species Endozoicomonas sp. 4G. The sequence continues at coordinate 693,652 of NZ_CP082909.1, forward strand.
ATGAGTCTGTTTGTGCCTTTTCAGATGGCTCACCCGGTCGGTACTGTAATCGCAGCCTTTATGATGACACTGGTGCATTCTGACTCTCTGGTCGGCAGCCAGGTGGGTCTGCTTGTGTGTTTTCAGATTGCTCACCACGTCGGTGTTGTAGTTGCAGCCCTCGTGGTCACAGTGGTGTACCCTGAGTCTCTGGTCGATAGGCAGGTGGGTCTGTTTGTGCCTTTTCAGGTTGCACGCCAGATCGGTGCTGTAGTCGCAGCCCTCATTGTCACACTGGTATACCCTGGGTCTCTGACCAACAGGCAGGTGGGTCCGTTTGTGCCTTTTCAGATGGCTCCCCTGGTCGGTTATGTAGTCGCAGCCCTCATTGTTACAGTGGAATATCCTGAGTCTCTGGTCGACAGGCAGGTGGGTCTGTTTGTGCCTTTCTAGATGGTGCGCCTCGTCGGTTCTGTAATTGCAGCCCTCATGGTCACACTGGTGCAGCTTGGGTTTCCTGGGTCTCCGGTCGGCAGGCGGGTGGTAAACAGGCTCCAGCTGAGTCATTTTCAGTCTCAGAGTTGCACAATACTCACTGATTTCGTTTAATGCTCGAAAAGGGTCAGGTGTCGTGTTTACACACTGAACATCCGTTTCGTCTTCTTCAGAAGAGGGGTCGCTGTTTTCATCAGAGCTACCGCTGTCTTCGGTGCCACTGTCTTCGCTGTAGGCACTATCATCAGAGGCTGCCCGGCTGTAAGCCTTAGCTTCGATGCCAGAATCAGGAGAGACGCCGGTGGCAAGAAAAAAGTAATAGCGGGTGTCTGGTGTTAAGAAGATGTCATCATTAAAGCAAACTCGTGGCCCATCACTGTCGTTCGCCTCGGGTTCTTGCTTCAACTCCCACCATTCAATGGTCTCGCTCTCTTCTTCGACCTGTGAATCAGCTTTCCCAAGGTAAACACCTTTTCTGGACGAGACTTCGATAAAGAGCTTCGGGTTGTTGATAAGCGCCTTGCCAGCAGCCAGAACGAAGAGCAAAGACAGACTGTTTTCCTGAGCGTAGCCATTGGAGCAATGCACAGAAAAAGCAATGGCCAGAATCAAAATCAATGGTTTTTTCAATAGCAAGGATTGGCTTCCCAGTTGTTGAACTGTTTATTGGGAAATCAGGTTAGTCAAAATCTGGAGAGAGGTCGCTGGTTTCTGTGGGACGGGTTGGGAAGTGGGTCATTGTTTATCATCCTTCTTTCTTTTCTCGTTAGATGGCGGCTGGTCAGACGCTTTTCTTTTAGGTCTCTTGAGTCTCTGGTCGGCAGGCAGATGGGTCTGTTTGTGCCTCTTCAGATTGCCGCTGTTGTCGGTGCGGTAGTTGCAGCCCTCATGGTCACACTGGTGCGCCTTAGGTCTCTGGTCGGCAGGCAGGTGGGCTTGTTTGTGCGTTTTCAGATTGCTCGCTCGGTCGGTGCGGTAGTTGCAGCCCTCATGGTCACACTGGTGCACCCTGAGTCTCTGGTCGGCAGGCAGGTGGGTCTGTTTGTGTGTTTTCAGACTGCTCGCTACGTCGGTGATGTAGTTGCAGCCCTCATGGTCACAGTGGTGCACCCTGAGTCTTTGATCATCAGGCAGGTGAGTCTGTTTGTGCCTTTTCAGATTGCTCGCCTGATCGGTGCTGTAGTCACAGCCCTCATCGTCACAATGGTACACATTGGCTCTTTGGCCGACAGGCAGGTGGGTCTCTTTGTGCCTTTTCAGACGGCTTGCCTGGTCGGTGCTGAAGTCGCAGCCCAGATGGTCACACTGGTGCACCTTGGGTTTCTTGGGTCTCTGGTCGGCAGGCAAGTGGGTCTGTTTGTGATTTTGCAGATTGTACTTCTGGTCGGTCCTGTAGTTGCAGCCCTCGTGCCCACACTGATGCACCTTGGGTCTCTGGTCGGCAGGCAGGTGGGTCTGCTTGTGCCTTTTCAGATGGCTCGCCCATCCGACGGTGTAGTTGCAGCCATCATGGTCACACTGGTACACCTTGGATTTCTTGGTTTTCCGGTCGGCAGGCAGGTGAGTCCGTTTGTGTGTTTTCAGACTGCTTGCCATGTCGGTGATGTAGTTGCAGCCCTCATGGTCACAGTTGTGCACCCTGAGTCTTTGATCGACAGGCAGGTGAGTCTGTTTGTGCCTTTTCAGATTGCTCGCCTGATCGCTGCTGTAGTCACAGCCCTCACCGTCACACTGGTACACCCTGGGTCTTTGGTCGACAGGCAGGTGGGTTCGTTTGTGCTTTTTCAGATCACTTGCCCTATTAGTGATGTGGTCGCAACCCTTATGGTCACACCGGTGCAGCTTGGCTCTCTGGTCGGCAGGCAGGTGGGTCTGTTTGTGCCTTTTCAGATGGCTCGTCCATCCGGTGGTGTAGTTGCAGCCATCATGGTCACACTGGTACACCTTGGATTTCTTGGGTTTCCGGTCGGCAGGCAGGTGGGTCTGTTTGTGTGTTTTCAGGTGGTTCATCTGATCGGTGCTGTATGCGGTTGAGGTGGTTTCCAGATTGTTAGCAGAGTTTGCTTCTGTTACTTCTGTCTCTGACCCAGAGGCTATTTCACTGTTTGAAATGGCGTCCTGCTCAATCATTTTCAGTCTCAGGGTCGCACAGTACTCACTGATTTCGTTTAATGCCCGAAAAGGGTCAGGTGTCGTGTTTACACAGTGAACATCCGTTTCGGCATCAGTTTCGTCTTCTTCAGAACGGTTGTCGCTGTTGTCATCAGAGGTGCCGTTGTCTTCGGTGTCACTGTCTTCGCTGTAGGCACTATCACCAGAGGCTGCCCGGCTGTAAGCCTTGGCTTCGACGCCATTCCTTGACGAGACTTCGATAAAGAGCTTCGGGTTGTTGATAAGCGCCTTGCCAGCAGCCAGAACGAAGAGCAAAGACAGACTGTTTTCCTGAGCGTAACCATTGGAGCAATGCACAGAAAAAGCAATGGCCAGAATCAAAATCAATGGTTTTTTCAATAGCAAGGATTGGCTTCCCAGTTGTTGAACTGTTTATTGAGAAATCAGGTTAGTCAAAATCTGGAGAGAGGTCGCTGGTTTCTGTGGGGCGGGTTGGGAAGTGGGTCATTCTTTATCACCCTTCTTTCTTTTTCCGTTAGATGGCGGCTGGTCATAGGCTTTTCTTTTAGGTCTCTTGAGTCTCTGGTCGGCAGGCAGGTGGGTCTGTTTATGCGTTTTCAGATCGTACGCCCGGTCGGTACTGTAGCAGCAGCCCTCATGGTCACAGTGGTGTGCCCTGAGTCTCTGGTCGACAGGCAGGTGGATCTGTTTGTGCCTTTTCAGGTTACCCGCCTGGTTGGTGCTGTAGTCGCAGCCCTCATCATCACACCGGTACACCCTGGATCTCTGGTCGGCAGGCAGGTGGGTCTGTTTGTGCCTTTCTAGTGTGTACGTCTTGTCGCTGCTGTAATTGCAGCCCTCATGCTCACACCGGTATACCCTGGCTCTCTGGTCGACAGGCAAGTGCCTCTGTTTGTGCCTTCCTAGATGGTACGTCTTGTCGGTGCTGTAATTGCAGCCCTCATGGTCACACTGGTGCACCTTGGGTCTCTGGTCGGCAGGCAGGTGGATGGGTTTGTGCTTTTTCAGATCGGCCGCCCGGTTGGTCCTGTAATCACAGCCCTGATGGTCACACCGGTGCACCTTGGGTTCCATGGGTCTCTGGTCGGCAGGCAGATGGGTCTGTTTGTGTCTTTTCAGAGAGCACCTGTGGCTGGTGCTGTAATTGCAGCTCTCATGGTCACACTGGTGCATCTTAGGTCTCTGGTCGGCTGGCAGGTGGGTCGGTTTGTGCTTTTTCAGATCGCTCGCATAGATGGTGCTGTAATCGCAGCCCTGATGGTCACACTGGTATGCCCTGAGCCTTTGGTCAGCAGGCAGGTGGGTTTGTTTGTGCGTTTTCAGATTGCGACTGTTGTCGGTGCGGTAGTTGCAGCCCTCATGGTTACACTGGTGCGCCTTGGATCTCTGGTCGGCAGGCAGGTGGGTTTGTTTGTGCGCTTTCAGACTGCCACTGTTGTCGGTGCGGTAGTTGCAGCCCTCATGGTCACACTGGTGAACCTTGGGTCTCTGGTCGGCAGGCAGGTGGGTCTGCTTGTGCCTTTTCAGATGGCTCGTCCATCCGGTGGTGTAGTTGCAGCCATCATGGTCACACTGGTACATCTTGGATTTCTTGGGTTTCCGGTCGGCAGGCAGGTGGGTCTGTTTGTGTGTTTTCAGATGGATCACCTGATCGGTGCTGTAAGTGGTTGAGGTGGTTTCCAGATTGTTAGCAGAGTTTGCTTCTGTTGCTTCTGTTGCTTCTGTTGCTTCTGTCTCTGACCCAGTGGCTATTTCATTGTTTGAAATGGCGTTCTGCTCAATTATTTTCAGTCTCAGGGTCGCACAGTACTCACTGATTTCGTTTAATGCCCGAAAAGGGTCAGGTGTCGTGTTTACACACTGAACATCCGTTTCGGTATCAGTTTCGTCTTCTTCAGAATGGTTGTCGCTATTGTCATCAGAGGTGCCGTTGTCTTCGGTGCCACTGTCTTCGCTGTAGGCACTATCATCAGAAGCTGCCCGGCTGTAAGCCTTAGCTTCGACGCCATTCCTGGACGAGACTTCGATAAAGAGCTTCGGGTTGTTGATAAGCGCCTTGCCAGCAGCCAGAACGAAGAGCAAAGACAGACTGTTTTCCTGAGCGTAGCCATTGGAGCAATGCACAGAAAAAGCAATGGCCAGAATCAAAATCAATGGTTTTTTCAATAGCAAGGATTGGCTTCCCAGTTGTTGAACTGTTTATTGGGAAATCAGGTTAGTCAAAATCTGGAGAGAGGTCGCTGGTTTCTGTGGGACGGGTTGGGAAGTGGGTCATTCTTTATCATCCTTCTTTCTTTTCTTGTTAGAAGGCGGCTGGTCAGACGCTTTTCTTTTAGGTCTCTTGAGTCTCTGGTCGGCAGGCAGGTGGGTCTGTTTGTGCCTCTTAGCCCTGATGGTCACACTGCTGCACTTTGTTTTTTTTGGGTCTCTGGCCGACAGGCAGGTGGGTCTGTTTGTGCCTTGTCAGATGGCACGACTGGTCGGTGCTGTAGTCGCAGCCCTGGTGGTCACACTGGTGCACCTTGGGTCTCTGGTCGGCAGACAGGTGGGTCTGTTTGTGATTTTGCAGATTGCACTTCTGGTCGCTCCTGTAGTTGCAGCCCTTGTGCCCACACTGATGCACCTTGGTTCTCTGGTCGGCAGGCAGGTGGGTCTGCTTGTGCCTTTTCAGATTGCTCGTCCATCCGGTGGTGTAGTTGCAGCCATCATGGTCACACTGGTACATCTTGGATTTCTTGGGTTTCCGGTCGGCAGGCAGGTGGGTCTGTTTGTGTGTTTTCAGATGGATCACCTGATCGGTGCTGTAAGTGGTTGAGGTGGTTTCCAGATTGTTAGCAGAGTTTGCTTCTGTTACTTCTGTTACTTCTGTTACTTCTGTTACTTCTGTCTCTGACTCGGTGGCTATTTCATTGTTTGAAGTGGCGTCCTGCTCAATCATTTTCAGTCTCAGGGTCGCACAGTACTCACTGATTTCGTTTAATGCCCGAAAAGGGTCAGGTGTCGTGTTTATACACTGAACATCCGTTTCGGTATCAGTTTCGTCTTCTTCAGAATGGTTGTCGCTATTGTCATCAGAGGTGCCGTTGTCTTCGGTGCCACTGTCTTCGCTGTAGGCACTATCACCAGAGGCTGCTCGGCTGTAAGCCTTAGCTTCGATGCCATTCCTGGACGAGGCTTCGATAAAGAGCTTCGGGGTGTTGATAAGCGCCTTGCCAGCAGCCAGAACGAAGAGTAAAGACAGACTGTTTTCCTGAGCGTAGCCGTAGCCATTGAAGCAATGCACAGAAAAGGTAATGGCCAAGGTCAAAATCAATGGTTTTTTGAATAGCAAGGCCCGGCTTCCCAGTCGTTGAACTGTTTGTTGGAAAATCAGGTTAGTCAAAACCTGGAGAGAGGGCGGAGGTTTCTTCGAGGCGGGTTGGGAGATGGATCATTCTTTATCATTCTTCTTTCTTTTCTTGTTAAAGGGCGGCTGGTCATACGCTTTCCTTTTGGGTCTCTCGAGTCTCTGGTCGGCAGGCAGGTGGGTCTGCTTATGCTTTCTCAGGTCTTCCGCCCGGTAGGTACGGTAGCTGCAGCCCTCATAATCACACTGGTGCGCCCTGGGTCTCTGGTCGGCAGGCAGGTGGGTCTGTTTGTGCTTTTTCAGACTGGGGCTGTGGTCGGTCCTGTAGTTGCAGCCCTCATGATCACACTGATGCACCCTGATTCTCTGTTCGGCAGGCAGGTGGGTCTGTTTGTGCTTTTTTAGATGTTCCTTCCGGGCGGTGCTGTAGTGGCAGCCCTCATGGTCACACTGGTGCACCTTGGGTCTTATGGGTCTCTGGTCGGCAGGCAGGTGGATCTGCTTATGCTTTTTCAGGTCGCTCGCCCGGTCGGTGCTGTAATCGCAGTCCTCATGGTCACACTGGTGCAGTTTGGGTCTCTGGTCAGCAGGCAGGTGGATCTGTTTGTGTATTTTCAGAATGGTCCTGTGGTCGGTCCTATAGTTGCAGCCCTCATGATCACACTGATGCACCCTGGGTCTCTGGTCAGCAGGCAGGTGGGTCTGTTTGTGCTTTTTTAGATGGTCCTTCCGGGCGGTGCTGTAGTGGCAGCCCTCGTGGTCACACTGGTGTATCTTGGGTTTCCTGGGTCTCTGGTCAGCAGGCAGATGGGTCTGTTTGTGCTTGTTCAGGTGGTGCACATAGCTGGTGCTGTGGTTGCAGCCCTCATGGTCACAATGGTGCACCTTGGGTCTTATGGGTCTTTGGTCGGCAGGCAGGTGGATCTGTTTGTGCTTGTTCAGATTGCTCTTACGGTCGGAGTTGTAGTCGCAGCCCTCATGGTCACACTGGTGCACCTTGGGTCTTATGGGTCTCTGGTCGGCAGGCAGGTGGGCCTGTTGGTGCGTTTTCAGAGGGTTCGTCTGATCGGTGCTGTGGGCAGTTGAGGTGATTTCCAGGTTGTTAGCATGGTTTGCATTGGTCACTTCTGCCTCTGACCCAGTGGCTATTTCATTGTCTGAAGTGGGCTCCTGGCTAATCATTTTCAGTCTCAGAGTCGCACAATACTCACTGATTTCGTTTAATGCTCGAAAAGGGTCAGGTGTTGTGTTTACACACTGAACATCCGTTTCGTCTTCTTCAGAAGCGGTGTCGCTGTTTTCATCAGAGCTACCGCTGTCTTCGGTGCCACTGTCTTCGCTGTAGGCACTATCATCAGAGGCTGCCCGGCTGTGAGCCTTAGCTTCGACGGCAGAATCAGGAGAGACGCCAGTGGCAGGAGAAAAGCAAACTCGTGGTATATCGCTGTGGTATTCGTCGGATTCTTGTTTCAACTCCCACCATTTAATGGCCTCGCTCTCTTCTTCTTCGACCGGTATTGGGCCGGGGGAGTGAAGGCCAATTTTCAGGTTATTGTTGGCTATAAGCCTTATCCGGGTAGGTTGGTTATTTCCGAAGCATACTTGTGCTTGCAAGGGCTTCGGGGTATAGGTAAGCGCCTTGCCAACAGCCAGAGCGAAGAGCAAAGGCAACCCGTTGTCCTGAGCGTAGCCATTGAAGCAATGCACAGAAAAGGTAATGGCCAAGGTCAAAATCAATGGTTTTTTGAATAGCAAGGCCCGGCTTCCCAGTCGTTGAACTGTTTGTTGGAAAATCAGGTTAGTCAAAATCTGGAGAGAGGGCGGAGGTTTCTTCAGGGCGGGTTGGCAAGTGGATCAGTTAGAGGGCGGCTGGTCATACGCTTTCCTTTTGGGTCTCTGGTCGGCAGGCAAGTGGGTCTGTTTGTGTGTTTTCAGACTGCCCCTGTTGTCGGTTCTGTAGTGGCAGCCCTCATGGTCACACTGATGCGCCTTGGGTCTGTGATCGGCAGGCACGTGGGTCCGTTTGTGCGTTTTCAGGTTGCTCGCATAGTCGGTGCTGTAGTTGCAGCCTTCATGTTCACACTGGTGCACCTTGGCTCTCTTGGCTCTCTGGTCGGCAGGTAAGTGGGTCTGTTTGTGCGTTTTCAGATTGCCCGTACGGTCTGAGATGTAGTTGCAGCCCTCATAGTCACACTGGTGCAACTTGAGTCTCTGGTCGGCAGGCAGATGGGTCTGCTTATGCTTTTTCAGATCGAACGCCCGGCAGGTGCGGTAGCAGCAGCCCTCATGGTCACAATGCAGCCTGGCTCTCTTGGCTCTCTGGTCAGTAGGCAGGTGGGTCTGATTGTGTATTTTCAGGCTGCCTCGGTGGTCGGTTCTGTAGTTGCAGCCCTCATGGTCACACCGGTGCACCTTGGGTCTCTGGTCAGCAGGCAGGTGGATATGTTGGTGCATTTTCAGATGGTGCGTGTTATGGGTGCTGTAGCCGCAGCCCTCATAGTTACACTGGTGAATCCTGGGTCTTTTGGGTCTCTGGTTGGCAGGCAGGTGGATCTGTTGGTGCCTTTTAAGATGGTTCGTGTAGTGGGTGCTGTAGCCGCAGCCCTCATGGTCACAATGGTGTACTTTGGTTCTCTTGGATTTCTGGTTGGCAGGCAGGTGGAACTGTTTGTGTGTTTTCTGATGGCCCGGCTGGTCGGTACTGTGAGCAGTTGAGGTGATTTCCAGGTTGTTAGCAGAGTTTGCATTGGTTACTTCCGCCTCTGGCCCAGTGGTTTTTTCACTGTCTGAAGTGGACTCCTGGCTAATCATTTTCAGTCTCAGAGTCGCACAATACTCACTGATTTCATTTAATGCTCGAAAAGGGTCAGGTGTCGTGTTTACACACTGAACATCCGTTTCGTCTTCTTCAGAAGGGGGGTCGCTGCTTTCATCCGAGGTGCCGCTGTCTTCGGTGCCGCTGTCTTCGGTGCCACTGTCTTCGGTGCCACTGTCTTCGGTGCCACTGTCTTCGCTGTAGGCACTATCATCAGAGGCTGTCGGGCTGTGAGCCTTAGCTGCGACGGCAGAATCAGGAGAGACGCCAGTGGCAGGAAAAAAGCAATAGCGAGTATTTGACTTTAAGAGTGGCTTTAAGAGGATGTCATCACCGAAGCAATGCACAGAAAAGGCCATGGCCAAGGTAAAAATCAATGGTTTTTTGGATAACAAGGCCTGGCTTCCCAGTCGTTGAACTGTTTATTGGTATCTCAGGTTAGTCAAAATCTGAAAAGAGGCCGGAGGTTTCTTTGAGCTGAGCTGGAAGACGGATCATTCTTTACCACCCTTTTTTCTTTTTCGGTTATATGGCGGTTGGTCATACGCTTTTCGTTTGGTTCTCTGGTTAGTAGGCAAGTGGATCTGTTTGTGCCTTTTCAGATTGTTTACATAGTCAGTAATGTAGTCGCAGCCCTCGTGGTCACACTGGTGCACTTTGGGTCTCTTGGGCCTCTGGTCGGCAGGCAAGTGGGTCTGTTTGTGTTTTTTCAGATTGTCCGTCTGATCGCAGCTGTAGTTGCAGCCCTCATGGTCACACTGGTGCACTCTGGGTCTCTGGCCAGGAGGCAGGTGGGTCTGTTTGTGCCTTTTCAGATTACACACCTGATTACTGCTGTAGTCGCAGCCCTCATAATCACAGTGGTGCAGCTTGAATATCTTGAGCCTCTGGTCGGCCGGCAGGTGGGCCAGCTTGTGCGTTTTCAGATGACCTATGTGATCGGTGCTGTAGTTACAGCTCTCATGATCACACTGGTGCCTCATGACTCTCTGATCGACAGGCAGATGGGTCTGTTTGTGCTTTTTCAGACTGCACGCTTGATGGCTGCTGTAGTTGCAGCCCTCGTGGTCACACTGGTGCACCTTGGCTCTCTGGTTGGTAGTCAGGTGGATCTGTTTGTGTGCTTTCAGATTGAACTTATGGTCGCTGCTGTAATTGCAGCCCTCATGGTCACACTTGTGCACCTTGACTCTCTGATCGGCAGGCAGATGGGTCCGTTTGTGCCTTTTCAGATGGCCCGCCAGCAGACTTTTGTAGTTGCAGCCCTTATGGTGACACTGGTGCACCTTGGGCATCCTGGGTCTCTTGGGTCTCTGGTCAGCAGGCCGGTGAGTCTGTTTGTGCTTTGTCAGATGGCTCTTGTAGTTGGTGCTGTAATTGCAGCCCTCATGGTTACACTGCAACCTGAGTCTCTGTTGGGCAGGCAAGTGGATCTGTTTGTGCATTTTCAAATTGCCTGCCAGATAAGTGCTGTAGTTGCAGCCCTCATGGTTACATTGCAAATTGAGTCTCTGTTGGACAGGCAAGTGGATCTGTTTGTGTTTTTTCAGATTGCCTGGCAGATCGGTGCAGTAGTTGCAGCCCTCATGGTCACACTGGTGCCTCCTGACTCTCTGGTCGGCAGGCAGATGGGTCTGTTTGTGCAATTTCAGATTGGTTGCATACTCGGTGCAGTAGCTGCAGCCCTCATGGTCACACTGGTACACCTTGAATATTTTGGGTCTCTGGTCGGCAGGCAGATGGGTCTTTTTGTGCGTTTTCAGATAGTTCGCCCGGTCGCTGCTGTAGTCGCAGCCTTCATGGTCACACTGATGCGGCCTGGGTCTCTGCTCAGCAGGCATGTGGGTCTGTTTGTGCTTTTTCAGATTGCCCTTGTGGTCGGTGTTGTAGTCGCAGCCTTCGTGGTCACACTGGTGCGGCTTAGGTCTCTGCTCAGCAGGCATGTGGGTCTGTTTGTGCTTTTTCAGATTGCCGCTGTGGTCGGTGCTGTAGTTGCAACCCTCATGCTCACACCGGTGCGCCCTGACTCTGTGGTTGGCAGGCAGGTGGGTCTGTTTGTCGGTTGACTCAATGGGCATTTCACTGTCTGAAATGAACTCCTGATTCATCATATTCTGTCTCAGGGTCGCACAATACTGACTGAATTCATTTAATGCCTGAAAAGGGTCAACTGTCGTGTTTACACACTGAGCATTAGTTTCAGTATTAGTGTCGTCTTCGTCAGAAAGGTTGTTGCTGCTTTCATCAGAGGAGCCGCTGTCTTCACTGCCACTGTCTTCACTGCCACTGTCTTCGCTGTAGGCACTATCATCAAAGGCTGCCCGGCTGCGAGCCTTAGCTTCGACGGCAGAATCAGGAGAGACGCCAGTGGCAGGAAAAAAGCAATAGCGAGTATTTGACTTTAAGATTGGCTTTAAGAGGATGTCATCACCGAAGCAAGCTCGTGGCATATCGCTATGGTTTTCGTCGGATTCTTGCTTCAACTCCCACCATTCAATGGCCTCACTCTCTTCTTCTGGTTCCGGTAGCGCATCCCGGTACACAGAAAAGGCCATGACCAAGGTCAAAATCAATGGTTTTTTGGATAACAAGGTCTGGCTTCCCAGTCGTTGAACTGTTTATTGGTATCTCAGGTTAGTCAAAATCTGGAAAGAGGTCGGAGGTTTCTTTTAGGTGGGTTGGGAGGGGGATCATTCTTGATCACTCTTCTTTCTTTTCTTGTTAGATGACGGCTGGTCATGCGCTTTTCTTTTGGGTCTCTTGAGTCTCTGGTCGGCAGGCCGGTGGGTCTGTTTGTGTTTTTTCAGACTGCCCCTGTTGTCGGTTCTGTAGTGGCAGCCCTCATGGTCACACTGGTGCACCTTGGGTCTCTGGTCGGCAGGTAGATGGGTCAGTTTGTGTGTTTTCAGACTGCCCTTGTTGTCGGTTCTGTAGTGGCAGCCCTCATGGTCACACTGGTGCACCTTGAATCTTTTGGGTCTCTGGTCGGCAGGCAGATGGGTCAGTTGGTGCGTATTCAGGCTGCCCCGGTGGTCGGTTCTGTAGTGGCAGCCCTCATGGTCACACTGGTGCACCTTGAATCTTTTGGGTCTCTGGTCGGCAGGCAGATGGGTCAGTTGGTGCGTTTTCAGGCTGCTCCGGTGGTCGGTTCTGTAGTGGCAGCCCTCATGCCCACACTGGTGCACCTTGGGTCTTTGGTCGGCAGGCAGGTGGATCCGTTTGTGCGTTTTCAGATTGTCCGCACGGTCTGTGCTGTAGTTACAGCCTTCATGTTCACACTGGTGGACTCTGGCTCTCTTGGCTCTCTTGGGTCTCTGGTCGGCAGGTAAGTGGGTCTGTTTGTGCGTTATCAGATTGCCCGCACGGTCTGTGCCGTAGTCGCAGCCCTCATGGTTACACTGGTGCAACTTGAGTCTCTGGTTGGCAGGCAGGTGGGTCTGCTTATGCTTTTTCAGGTCGAACGTCCGGCAGGTGCTGTAGCAGCAGCCCTCATGGTCACACTGCAGTCTGGCTCTCTTGGCTCTCTGGCCGGCAGGCAGGTGGGTCTGTTTGTGCGTTTTCAGAGGGTTCGCCTGGTCGGTGCTGTAAGTAGTTGAGGTGGTTTCCGAGTTGTTAGCAGAGTCTGCATTAGTCACTTCTGTCTCTGACCTAGTGGGTATTTCACTGTCTGAAGTGGACTCCTGGCTAACTATTTTCAGTCTCAGAGTCGTACAATACTCACTGATTTCGTTTAATTCTGGAAAAAAAACAGGTGTCGTGTTTATACACAGGACATCCGTTTCGGTATCAGTTTCGTTTTCTTCAGAAGGGTTGTCGCTGTTTTCATCAGAGGTGCCGTTGTCTTCGGTGCCACTGTCTTCGCTGTAGGCACTATCATCAGAGGCTGCCCGGCTGTGAGCCTTAGCTTCGACGGCAGAATCAGGAGAGACGCCAGTGGCAGGAGAAAAGCAATAGCGAGTATTTGACTTTAAGAGTGGCTTTAAGAGGATGTCATCACCGAAGCAATGCACAGAAAAGGCCATGGTCAAGGTCAAAATCAATGGTTTTTTGGATAACAAGGCCTGGCTTCCCAGTCGTTGAACTGTTTATTGGTATCTCAGGTTAGTCAAAATCTGGAAAGAGGTCGGAGGTTTCTTTTAGGTGGGTTGGGAGGGGGATCATTCTTGATCACTCTTCTTTCTTTTCTTGTTAGATGGCGGCTGGTCATACGCTTTTCTTTTGGGTTTCCTGGGGCTCTGTGTCTGGTCGGCGGGCAAGTGGGTCTGTTTGTGCCTTTGCAGATGGCTTGTGTGGCCGGTGCTGTAGTTGCAGCCCTCATGGTCACACTGGTGCACCTTGGGTTTCTTGAGTCTCTGGTCGGCAGGCAGGTGGGTCTGTTGGTGTTTTTTCAGATCGTTCGTCCGGTCGGTGCAGTAGTCGCAGCCCTCATGGTCACACTGGTGCACCTTGGGTTTCTTGGGTCTCTGGTCGGCAGGCAGGTGGATCTGTTTGTGCCTTTTCAGATTGCCCGTCTGGTTCGTGCAGTAGTTGCAGCCTTCATGGTCACACTGGTGGATCTTGGGTTTCTTGGGTTTCTTGGGTTTTTGGCTGACAGGCAGGTGGGTCTGCTTGTGCCTTTTCAGATGGCTCGGCCATTCGGCGCTGTAGTTGCAGCCCTCGTGGTCACACTGGTGCATCTTGGGCTTCCCGGGTTTCTGTTCGGCAGGCAGGTGGGTCTGCATGTGCCTTTGCAGATGGTTTTTGTGGCTGGTGCTGTAGTTACAGCCCTCATGGTCACACCGGTGCATGTTGACTCTCTGGTCGGCAGGCAGGTGGGTCTGTTTGTGCGCTTTCAAGTGGCCCGTCTGGTCGGTCATGTAATTGCAACCCTCATGGTCACACTGGTGCACCTTGGGTTTTCTGGGTTTCTGGTCGGCAGGCAGGTGGGTCTGTTTGTGCCGTTTCAGATCGTCCGACCGGTCGGTGCGGAAGTTGCAGCTCCCATGGTCACACTTGTGTATCCTGGATCTCTGGTCGGCAGGCAGGTGGATCTTTTTGTGCCTGTTCAGATGGCCCAAATAGTCGCTGATGTAGTCGCAGCCTTCATGGTCACACTGATGCACCTTGGGTTTATTGAGTTTGCCAGGTCTCTCTGTCACTCTTTCCTCTGACCCAGTGGGTGTGTCACTGTTTGAAATAAACTCTTGTTGAATCATTTCCAGTCTCAGAATCGCACAATATTGACTGAATTCGTTTAATGCTCGAAAAGGATCAAGAGTCGTGTTTGCACACTGAACATCCGTTTCGGTCTCAGTTTCGTCTTCGTCAGAACCGTTGTCGCTGCCTTCATCAGAGCTGCCGCTGTCTTCGCTGTAGGCACTGTCTTCGCTGTAGGCACTATCATCAGAGGCTGACCGATTGTAAGCCTTGGCGTCGACATCAGGGTCAGGAGAAAAGCAATAGCGAGTGTCTGGCCTTAAGAAGATGTCATCACCGAAGCAAGCTCGTGGCATGTCGAAGTGGTACCATTCAATGGCCTCGCACTCATCCTCAAGACCTTCTTCTCCTGGTTCCTGAGGCTTTTTATGGCCTCTAAAGCGAGAGAGTATGAGACTCACCCTTTGTTTCGCTGTTTCAAGGATTTCACGTTGTTGCTGATCTCCTTGCTGTATCTCAGTAGCGATAGCTTTCACCATAGAGTCAAGTTCTGGTAACGCATCCCGGTTCGGGAAAAGAGGGAGAAGAGTAGTTTCCCGGGTGTCAGAGTTAGCCTCCCCGACGATAAACGTCTTGCTGACAGCCAGAGCGAAGAGCAAAGGCAACCTGTTTTCCTGAGCGTGGCCATGAGAGCAATACATAAAAAAGGCAACGGACAAGGGCAAAATCAATCTTTTTTTGAATAACAAGGCCAGGCTTCTCAATCGTTGAGCTGTTCTGGTAAATCAGGTTAGTTAAAATCCGGAGAGAGTCCGGAGGTTTCTTTGAGGCAGGTTGGGAGGCGAATCATTCTTTATCACCTATCTTTCTTTTCTTGTTCGATGGCTGCTGGTGATACGCTTTTCTTTTGGGTCTCTGGTCGGCAGGCAGGTGGGTCTGTTTGTGCTTGTTCAGATTGCCCACGTGGTTGCTGCTGTAGTTGCAACCCTCGTGGTTACACCGGCGCACTCTGGGTCTCTGGTCGGCAGGCAGGTGGATCTGTTTGTGCGACATCAGATGGCTCAAGTGCAAGGTGCTGTAGTTGCAGCCCTCATGGTCACACTGCACTTTGGGTCTCTGGTCGGCGGGTAAGTGTTTTATTTTGTGGTTTTTCAGATTGCCAGCATAGACCGTGCCGTAGTCGCAGCCCTCGTGGTTACACTGGTACACTTTGGGTCTCTGGACGGCAGGCAGGTGGGCATATTTGTGCCTTTGCAGATTGCCCCTGTGGTAGGTGCTGTAGTTGCAGCCCTCATGGTCACACTGGTGCACCTTGGTTCTCTGGTCGTCAGGCAGGTGAGTCCTTTGGTGTGCTTTCAGGTTTCCCGGATGGTCTGTGCTGTAGCTACAGCCCTCATGGCCACACTGCACTTTAGGGCCTTTGACTCTCTGGTCGGCAGGCAGGTGGGTCTGTTGGTGCTTTTTCAGATTGCCCTTCAGGTTTGTGCTGTAGTTGCAGCCCTCATGGTCACACCGGTGCACCTTGGGTTTCTGAGGTCTTTTGGGTCTCTGGTCGGCAGGCAGGTGGGTCACCTCTGACTCAGTAGGTATTTTACTGTCTGAAATAGACTCCTGCTGAACCATTTCCAGTCTCAGAACCGCACAATACTCACTGAATTCATTCAATGCCCGAAAAGGATCCGGTGTCGTATTGACACACTGAAGATCCGCTTCGGTCTCAGTGTCGTCTTCGTCAGAAGGGTTATCGGTGCTTTCATCAGAGGTGCCGCTGTCTTCGCTGTCACTGTCTTCGCTGTCACTGTCTTCGCTGTCGGCACTATCATCAGAGACTGCCCGGCTGTAAGCCTCAGCCTTGCCGCCAGGGACAGGAGAAAAGC
This sequence comes from Endozoicomonas sp. 4G, assembly GCF_023822025.1. Lineage (NCBI taxonomy): Bacteria > Pseudomonadati > Pseudomonadota > Gammaproteobacteria > Oceanospirillales > Endozoicomonadaceae > Endozoicomonas > Endozoicomonas sp. 4G. The sequence goes on from NZ_CP082909.1 coordinate 709,433, forward strand.
AATAGCGAGTGTCTGGCTTCAAGAGGACGTCATCACCGAACCAGGCTCGTGCCATGTCGAAGTGGTACCATTCAATGGCCTTGCTCTCTTCGCGCTCTTCACTTTCTTCAGGTAGAAGCCTTATCCGGGCGGGTTGATTGTTTCTCAGGCGTACTGAGACCTCAATAAAGGGCTTCGGGCTAGTGATAAGCGCCTGACTGACAGCCACAGAGAAGAGCAAAAGCAACCTCTTTTCCTGAGCCTGAGCATTAGAGCAATGCACAGAAAGGGCAATGGCCAAGGTCAAAATCAATGGTTTTTTGGATAGCAAGGCCTGGCGCCCCAGTCGTTGAATTGTTTATTTGGAAATCAGGTTAGTCAAAATCTGAAGAGAGGTCGGAGGTTTCTTTTAGAAGAGTTGGAAGGCGGATCATTCTTTATCACCCTTCCTTCTTTTCTTGTTCGATGGCAGCTGTTCATACGCTTTTCTTTTGGGTCTCTGGTTGGCAGGCAGGTGGATTTGTTGGTGCATTCTCAGATTGCCCGGGCGGTTTGTGCTGTAGTTGCAGCCTTCATGGTCACACTGGTGCACCTTAGGTTTCTTGACCCTCTGGTCGGCAGGCAGGTGAATCGGTTTGTGCCTTTTCAGGTGGGCCTTGTGTTCGGTGCTGTAGTGACAGCCCTCATGGTCACATCGGTGCAGCTTGAGTCTCTGGTCGGCAGGCAGGTGGGTCCATTTGTGCATTTTCAGTTTGCACGCATAGTCTGTGCAGTAGTGACAGCCCTCATGGTCACACCGGTGCTCCCTGGATCTTTGATCGGCAGGCAGGTGGGTTTGTTGGTGAGTTTTCAGATTGCCCGCCTGGTCAGCGCTGTAGTCACAGCCCTCATGGTCACACCGGTGTATCTTGACCCTCTGGTCGGCAGGCAGGTGGATCCGTTTGTGATTTTTCAGGTTGTGCACAAATCTGCTGCTGTAGTTGCAGCCCTCATGGTCACACTGGTGCACCTTGAGTTTGCTGAGTCTCTGGTCGGCAGGCAGGTGGGTCTGTTTGTGCCTTTTCAGATTGCCCTGATGGTCAGTGTTGTAGTGACAACCCTCATGGTCGCACTGGTGCAGCTTGGGTTTACTGGGGTTCTTGGGTCTCTGGTCGGCAGGCGGGTGGGAAACAGGCTCCTGATGAATCATTTTCAGTCTCAGAGTCGAACAATACTCACTGATTTCGTTTAATGGTTGAAAGGGATCAGGTGTCGTATTTACACACTGACCATCCGTTTCGGTCTCAGTGTCGTCTTCTTCGGAAGGGGGGTCGCTGTCTTCACTGTCACTGTCTTCGCTGTCACTGTCTTCGCTGTCACTGTCTTCGCTGTCACTGTCTTCGCTGTCGGCACTATCATCAGAGGCTGCCTGACTGTAAGCCTCAGCTTCGACGCCAGGGCCAGGAGAAAAGCAATAGCCAGTGCCTGGCTTTAAGAGGACGTCATCATCGAACCAGGCTCGTGGCATGTCGAAGTGGTACCATTCAATGGCCTCGTGCTCTGCTTCAATGAGCAAAGGCAACCTGTTTTCCTGAGTCCGGGCATTAAAGCAATGCACAGAAAAGGCAACGGTCAAAGTCAAAATCAATGATTTTTTGGATAGCAAGGCCTGGCTTCCCAGTCGTTGAATTGTTTATTTGGAAGTCAGGTTAGTCAAAATCTGGAGAGAGGTCGGAGATTTCTTTGAGGCGGGTTGGGAGCGGATCATTTTTTATTATCCTTCTTTCTTTTCTTGTTAGATGGCAGCTGGTCGTACGCTTTCCTTTTGGGTCTCTGGTCGGTAGGTAAATGGGTCTGTTTGTGCCTTTTCAGATGGTTCGTTTGGCTAGTGCTGTAGTCGCAGTTCTCATGGTCACACCGGTACACCTTGAGTCTCTGGTTGACAGGCAAATGGTTCTGTTTGTGGATTTTCAGACTGTGCGCCTGATCGGTTCTGTAGTCGCAGCCCTCATGGTCACATTGGTGCGTCCTGATTCTCTGTTCGACAGGCAGGTGGCTCTGTTTGTGCCTATTCAGGTGGTACGTTTGGCTGCTGCTGTAGTCGCAGCCCTCATGGTCACACTGATGCGGCTTGAGTCTCTGGTCGGCAGGCAGGTGAGTCTGTTTGTGTTTTTGCAGATTGCACAATTGGTAGGTGCTGAAGTTGCAGCCCTTATGGTCACACTGATGCAACCTGAATCTCTTTTGTCTCTCGTCGGCAGACAGGTGGGTCTGCCTGTGCTTTTTCAGATTGCCCACATGATCGGTGCTGTAGTTACAGCCCTCATAGCCACACTGGTGCACATTGGGTCTCTGGTCGGCGGGCAGGTGGCTCTTTTTGTGCGTTTTCAGGTTGCCACTGTGGTCGGTACTGTAGTTGCAGCCTTCGTGCTCACAACGCATCGTGGCTCTTTTGAGTTTTTGGTCGGCAGGCAGATGGGTATGTTTGTGCGCTTTCAGATTGCTCTTCCGGTCGGAGCTGAAGTCGCAGCCCTCATGGTCACAGTGGTGCACCTTGGGTTTCCTGGGTCTCTGGTCGGCAGGCAGGTGGGTCTGTTTGTGCCTTTTCAGATCGTCTTTCCGGTCAGTGCTGTAGTTGCAGCCCTCATGGTCACACCGGTGCACCTTGAGTTTGCTGAGTCTCTGGTCGGCAGGCAGGTGAATCTGTTTGTGCCTTTTCAGATTGTTCGCCTGATCAGTTCTGTAGTGACAACCCTCATGGTCACACTGGTGCACCTTGGGTTTTCTGGGTCTCTGGTCGGCAGGCGGGTGGGAAATAGGCTCCTGCTGAATCATTTTCAGTCTCAGAGTCGCACAATACTCACTGATTTCGTTTAATGCTTGAAAAGGATCAGGTGTCCTGTTTACACACTGAACATCCGTTTCGGTCTCAGTGTCGTCTTCGTCAGAACGGTTGTCGCTGCTTTCATCAGAGGTGCCACTGTCTTCACTGCCACTGTCTTCACTGTCACTGTCTTCGCTGTCACTGTCTTCGCTGTCACTGTCTTTGCTGTCACTGTCTTTGCTGTCACTGTCTTTGCTGTGGGCACTATCATCAGAGACTGCCCGACTGAAAGCCTCAGCTTCTGGTTCCTCAGGCCAGTGCTGGTTGTTTCCGAAGCATGAGACCTCAATAAAGGGCCTCGGGGTATTGATAGGCGCCTTGCCGACAGCCAGAGTGAAGAGCAAAGACAACCTGTTTTCCTGAGTATGACCATGAGAGCAATGCACAGAAAAGGCAATGGCCAAGGCCAAAATCAATGGTTTATTGGATAGCAAGGCCTGGGTTCCCAGTCGTTGAACCGTTTATTTGGAAATCAGGTTAGTCAAAATCTGGAGAGAGATCGGAGGTTTCTTTGCGGCGGGTTCGGAGGCGGATCATTTTCTATCGCCCTGCTTTCTTTTTTTGTTGCCTGGAGGCTGGTCATCCGCTTTCCTTTTGGGTCTCTGGTGGGTGCGCCGGTGGCTCTGTTCGTGCCTGTTCAGGTGGCACTTCTGGTGGGTGGTGTAGTTGCAGCCCTTATGATCACACTGCAACTTGAGTCTCTGGTTGGCAGGCAGGTGGGTCTGTTTGTGCCTTTTCAGATTGCTCATGACGTTGCTGCTGTAGCCACAGCCCTTATGGTCACACTGGTGCACTCTGGGTTTTTTGGGTCTCTGGTCGGCAGGCAGGTGGGTTTGTTGGTGCCTTTTCAGAGTGCTCACGTCGTAGGTGCCGTAGCTGCATCCCTTATGATCACACTGAAACTTGAGTCTCTGGTTGGCAGGCAAATGGCCCTGTTTGTGCTTTTTCAGATTGCCCCTGTCGTAGCAGCTGTAGTTGCAGTCCTCATGGTCACACTGCAACCTGGGTCTCTGGTTGGCAGGCAGGTGGGTCTGTTTGTGCTTTTTTAGATTGCCCGTCTGGTCGGAGCTGTAGTTGCAGCCCTCATGGTCACACCGGTGCACCTTGGGTCTTCTGGCTTTCTGCCAGGCCGGCCAGTGGATCTGCTTGTGCCTGTTCAGATGACACTTCTGGCCAGTGCTGAAGTTGCAGCCTTCATGGTCACACTGGTGCAGTTTGGGTTTCTTGATTCTCTGGTTGGCAGGCAGGTGGATCTGTTTGTGCGTCTTTAGATGGCTCTTGTTGTTGGTGATGTAGTGGCAGCCCTCATGGTCACACGAGTGCACCTTGGGTTTCCTGGGTCTCTTTTGTCTCTCAGGTCTCTGGTCGGCAGGCAGGTGGATCTGTTTGTGCCTTTTCAGATTGCCCTTCTGGTCGGTGCGGTAACTGCAGCCGGCATGGTCACACTGGTGTATCTTTGGCCTCTGGTCGGCAGGCAGTTGGGTCTTTTTATGCGTTTTCAGATAGTTAGCAGGGTCTGATGCTGTCACTTTTATTTCTGAATCAGTGGCTATTTCACTGTCTGAAACGGGCTCCTGCTTAATCTTTTTTAGTGCCAGAGTCGCACAATACTGACTGACTTCATTTGATACTCGAAAAGGATCAAGGGTCGTGGTCACATACTGAACATTAGATTCAGCATCCGCTTCGCCTTCGTCTGAAAGGTTGTTGCTTTCTTCATCTGAGACGCCGCTGTCTTCGCTGTCACTGTCTTCGCTGTCACTGTCTTCGCTGTCACTGTCTTCGCTGTCGGCACTATCATCAGAGGCTGCCTGACGGTAAGCCTCAGCTTCGACGTCAGGCTCAGTAGAAAAGCAATAGCGAGTGTCTGGCTTTAACAGGATGGCCTCACTCTCTTCACTTTCGTCAGGTAGAAGCCTTATCCGGGTGGGTTGGTTATTTCCGAAGCATGAGAGCTCAATAAAGGGCTTCGGGAAGTTGATAAGCACCTTGTCGGCAGCCAGGTCGGCAGCCAGGTCGGCAGCCAGGTCGGCAGCCAGGTCGGCAGCCAGGTCGGCAGCCAGAGCAGAGAGCAAAGGCATTCTATTTTCCTGAGTCTGGGCATTAGAGCAATGTACAGAAAAGGCAATGCCCAAGACAATGCCCAAGACAATGCCCAAGATCAAAGTCAATCGTTTTTTGGATAGCAAGGTCTGGCTTCCCAGTCGTTGAAATGTTTATTGGGAAGTCAGGTTAGTCAAAATCTGGAGAAAGGTCGGAGGTTTCTTTAAGGCGGTCCGGGAAGTGTGTCATTTTTTATCACCCTTCTTTCTTTTCTGGTTAGATGGCGGCTGGTCATACGCTTTCCTTTTGGGTCTCTGGTCGGCAGGGAGGTGGGTCTGTTTGTGCCTGTTCAGATGACCCGCATGATCGGTGCTGAAGTTGCAGCCCTCATGGTCACAGCGGTGCACCCTGAGTCGCTGGTCGTCGGGCAGATGGGTCTGTTTGTGCAATTTCAGATTGCCCGGATGATCGGTGCTGTAGTTGCAGCTCTCATGGTCACACCGGAACATCCCGAGTCTCTGGTAGGCAGGCAAGTGGTTCTTTTTGTGCGATTTCAGATGGCTCGAATAGTTGGTGCTGAAGTTACAGCTCTCATAATTACATTGGCGCACCTTGATTTTCCTGGGTCTCTGGTCGGCAGGCAGGTGGGTCTGTTTGTGGGCTTTCAGATGGCTCGCCTGAGTGGCGCTGTAGTTGCAGCCCTCATGGTCACACTGATGCACCTTGGGTCTCCTGGGTTTCTGGTCGGCAGACAGGTGGGTCTGTTTGTGCGTTTTCAGGTGACCTTTGTCGTCGGTGCGGTAGTTGCAGCCCTTATGGTAACACCTGTGTAACCTGGTCTTCACGGGTCTCTGGTCGGCGGGCAGGTGGATCTGCTTGTGCTTTTTCAGGTTGCACAGCAGATTGCTTTTGTAGTTGCAGCCTTCATGGTTACACCGGTACGGCATGGCTCTCTGGTCAGCAGGCAGGTGGCTCAGTTTGTGTGTTTTCAGATTGCCCGAGCGGTCGCTGCTGTAGTTGCAGCCCTCATGGTCACACTGGTGCACCCTGGCTCTCTGGTCGGCAGGCAGATGGGTCTGTTGATGCTTTTTCAGATTGTTCGACTGATCGGTGCGGTAGTTGCAGCCCTCATAGCCACACTGGTGCACCCTGGCTTTCTGGTCGGCAGGCAGGTGGGTTTTTTTGTGCCTGTTCAGATGGCCTATCACATGGGTGTTGTAGTTGCAGGCCTCATGGTCACACTGGTACAGCCTGAGTCTCTGGTAGGGAGTCAGGTGGGTCTGTTTGTGCCTTTTCAGAGTTTTTATCCGGTCGGTGCTGTAGTCGCAGCCCCCATGGTCACACTGGTGCATCTTGATTCTCTTGGGCCTCTGGTCGGCAGGCAGGTGGGTCTGCCTGTGCTTTTTCAGATTGCCCGCATGATTGGTGCTGTGGTTACAGCCCTCATAGCCGCACTGGTGTATCTTGGGTCTCTGGTCGGCAGGCAGATGGGTCTGTTGGTGCCTTTTCATATAGGAGGGCTTGGTGGTGCAGTAGTTGCAGCCCTCGTGGTGACAAGGGTGCGATTTGGTTTTTTTAGGTCTCTGGTCGGCAGGCAGGCGGGTTTGTTTGTGCCTTTTCAGATGACGCCCCTGATCGGTGCTGTCGGCAGGTGAGTTGATTACCAGATGGTTAACAACTGAGTCAGTAGGTATTTCATTGTCTGAAACGGGCTCCTGCTTAATCTTTTTCAGTGCCAGAGCGGTACAATACTGACTGATTTCATTTGATACTGGATAAGGATTAAGGGTTGTAGTGACATACTGAACACCAGCTTCGCTATCAGTTTCGTCTTCGTTTGAACGGTTGTCGCTGCCTTTATCAGAGGCGCCGCTGTCTTCATTGTCACTGTCTTCGCTGTCACTGTCTTCGCTGTCACTGTCTTCGCTGTCACTGTCTTCGCTGTCGGCGCTATCATCAGAGGCGGCCCGGCTGTAAGCCTTGGCTTCTTGCTTCAACTCCCACCATTCAATGGCCTCACTCTCTTCACTTTCGTCAGGTAGCAGTCTTATCCGGGGGGGTGGGTTGTTTCCCAGGCGTACTGAGACCTCAATAAAGGGCTTCGGGGTCTTGATAAGCGCCTTGCCAGCAGCCAGGGCGGAAAGCAAAGACATACTAATTTCCTGAGCGTGGCCATTGGCGCACTGCATGGAAAAAGCAACGGCCAAGATCAAAATCGAGGTTTTTTTTAATAGCAAGGCCTGGCTTCCCAGTTGTTGAGCGGTTTATTGTGATGTCAGGTTAGTCAAAATCTGCAGAGAGGTTGGAGGTTTACTTAAAGGCGGGTTGGGAAGTGGATCATTTTTTATCATCTTACTTTTTTTGTTCGGTGGCAGCTGTTCGAACGCTTTTCTTTTGTGTCTCTGGTCGGCAGGCAGGTGAGTCAGTTTGTGCGTTTTCAGATTGCCCGAATAGTCGGTGCTGTAGTTACAGCCCTGATGGTCACACTGGTGCATCTTGTTTCTCTGGTCGGCAGGCAGGTGGGTCTTTTGGTGCCTTTTCAGATTGCACGTCTGGCTGGTGCTGTAGTTGCAGCCCTCATGGTTACACTGTTGCACCCTGAGTTTCGTGGTTCTTTGGTTGGCAGGCAGGTGGTTTTGTTTGTGCGTTTTCAGATTGCCCTTGAGGTTGGTGCTGTAGTTGCAGTCCTGATGGTCACACTGGTGCAACCTGGGTCCCTTGGGTCCCTTGGGTCTTTGGTCGGCAGGCAGGTGAGTCAGTTTGTGCTTTTTCAGATTGCCCGAATAGTCGGTGCCGTAGTTACAGCCCTGATGGTCACACAGGTGCCGCTTAGGTCCCTTGGGTCGCTTGGGTCTTTGGTCGGCAGGCAGGTGGGTCAGTTTGTGCATTTTCAGATTGCTCGTACGGTTGCTTCTGTAGTTACAGCCCTGATGGTCACACTGGTGCCAATTAGGTCTCTTGGGTCTCTTGGGTTCCTTGGGTTTCTTGGGTCTCTTGGGTCTCTTGGGTTTTTGGTCAGCAGGCAGATGGATCTGTTTGTGCCTTTTCAGATTGCCGGGGTGGTAAGTACTATAGTTGCAGCTCTCGTGTCCACATTGGCGCAACTTGGGTTTCCTGGGTCTCTGGTCGGCAGGCAGGTGGATCTGTTTGTGCCTTTTCAGATGGCCCGCCTGTTGAGTGCTGTAGTTACAGCCTTCATGGTCACACTGTTGCTCCTTGGGTCTCTTGGGTCTCTTGGGTCTTTGGTCGGCAGGCAGGTGGCTCTGTTTGTGCGCTTTCAGATGGTTTTTCTGGTCAGTGCAGTAAGCCGTTGAGGTGATTTCCGGGGGATTAACAGAGTCTGCTTCTGCCTTTGACTCAGTGGCTGTTTCGTTGTCTGAAACAGGCTCCTGCTTAATCTTTTTCAGTGCCAGAGTCGCACAATACTGACTGATTTCATTTGATACCGGAAAGGGATAATTTGTCGTGGTTACATACTGAACACCCGTTTTGGTCTCAGGTTCGTCTTCATTAGAACCCTTGTCACTGTTTTCATCAGAGGTGCCGTTGTCTTCATTGTCACTGTCTTCGCTGTCGGCACTATCATCAGAGGCTGCCCGACGGTAAGCCTTGGCTTCGACGCCAGAGTCAGGAGTAAAGTAACAAGAGTCTGGTTTTAAGAGGATGTCATCACCGAAGCAAACGGGTGGCATGGCGCTGTCGTTTGCCTCGGATTCTTGCTTCAACTCCCACCATTCAATGGCCTCACTCTGTTCACTTTCGTCAGGTAAAAGCAAAGACAACCTATTTTCCTGAGCCTGGCCATTAGAGCAATGCACAGAAAAAGCAACGGCTAAGGTCAAAATCAAGGTTTTTTTGGATAGCAAGGCCTGGCTTCCCAGTGGTTGAACTGTTTGTTGGGAAAACAGGTTAGTCAAAATCTGGAGAGGTCGGAGGTTTCTTTGAGGCGGGTTGGGAAGCGGACTCTTCTTTGTCACCCTTCTTTCTTTTCTGGTTAGATGGCGGCTGGTCATACGCTTTTCTTTTAATTCTTTCAGGTCTCTGATTGGCAGGCAGGTGGGTCTGTTTGTGCTTTTTCAGATTACCCGCATGGTCAGTGCTGTAGTGGCAGCCCTCATGCTCACACTGCAACTTGAGTCTCTGGTCGTCAGGCAGGTGGGTCTGTTTGTGCGATTTCAGATTATTCGACCAATCCGTGTTGTAGTCGCAGCCCTCATGGTCACAGCGGTGCAGCTTGGGTCTCTGATCGGCAGGCAGGTGGATCCGTTTGTGTTTTTTCAGATTGCCCTTCTCGTCCGTGCTGTGGTGGCAGCCCTCATGACCACAGCGGTACAGCTTGGGTCTCTGATCGGCAGGTAGGTGGGTCCGTTTGTGTTTTTTCAGATTGTTCTTCTGTTTCGAGCGGTAGTCGCAGCCTTCATGGTCACACTGATGCAGCTTGGAGTTCGTGGGTCTCTGGTCGGCAGGCCGGTGGGTCAGTTTGTGCGCTTTCAGATTGCCCGACCGGTCGCTGCTGTAGTTGCAGCCTTCATGGTCACACCGGTGCAGCTTGGATTTCGTGGGTCTCTGATCGGCAGGCAGGTGGGTCAGTTTGTGCACTTTCAGATTACCCGACCGGTTCGTCTTGTGGTCGCAGCCCTCATGGTCACAGTGGTGCAGCTTGGATTGCGTGGCTCTCTGATCGGCAGGCAGGTGGGTCTGTTTGTGCCTTTTCAGATGGTACGCCCGGTCGCTGTTGTAGTTGCAGCCCTCATGGTCACACAGGTGCACCTTGGGTTTTCTGGGTCTCTGGTCGGCAGGCAGGTGGGTCTCTTTGTGCCTTTTCAGACTGCCTTTTCTGTCGGTGCTGTAGTTGCAGCCGTCATGGTCACACAGGTGCACCTTGGGTCTCTGCCCGGCAGGCAGGTGGATCAGTTTGTGCTTTTTCAGATCGCCCGCCCGGCAGGTGCTGTGCTTGCAGTCCTCATGGTCACACTGGTACACCCTGGGTCTCTGGTCGGCAGACTGGCGGAGCTGTTTGTGCGTTTTCAGGTGGTTAACAGAATCGGCTTCTGTCACGTCTGCCCATAACTCAGTGAGTATTTCCTTGTTTGAAATTAACTCCTGTTGAATGACTTCCAGTGCCAGAAACACACAAAACTGACTGGTTTCGTTTAATGCCCGAAAAGGATTAAGTCGTACGCACTTGGCATCAGTTTCGGTATCCATTTCGTTTTCGTCAGAAGAGTTGTCGCTGTTTTCATCAGAGGTTCCGCTGTCTTCACTGCCACTGTCTTCGCTGTAGGCACCATCATCAGAGGCTGCCTGACTGTGAGCTACAGCTTCGACGCCCGGGGAGTGAAGGCCAACAGCCAGAGCGAAGAGCCAAGGCATGTTATTTTCCTGGGCATGGCCATTAGAACTATTCACAGAAAAGACCATGGTGAAGATCAAAATCAATGGTTTTTTAGATAGCAAAGCTTGGTTTTCCAAGGTTGAACTGTTTATTTGGAAATCAGGTTAGTCAAAATCTGGAGAGAGATGTCAGGTTTCTTTGAGTCTCTGGTCGACATGCAAGTGGGTCTGTTTATGCTTTTTCAGTTTGCCAGGGTAGTAGGTGCGGTAGTTACAGCTCTCATGGTTACAGGGGTGAAGCCGGGGCTTCCTGGGTCTCTGGTTGGCGGGCAGGTGGGTTAGTTTGTGCGTTTTCAGATTACCCGCGTGGTCGGTGCTGTAGTCGCAGTCACCATAGTCACACTGTACCCTGGGTCGCTTGGGTCGCTTGGGTCTCTGGTCGGCAGGCAGGTGGGTCTGTTTGTGCGTTTTCAGATTGCCCGAGTGGTAGCTGCTGTAGCTGCAGCCTTCATGGTCACACTGGTGAACCTTGGCTCTATCGGGTCTCTGGTCGGCAGGCAGGTGGGTCAGTTTGTGCCTTTTCAGATTGCCCAGATGTATGGTGCTATAGCTGCAGCCTTCATGGTCACACAGGTACATCTCAGGTCTCCGGTCGGCAGGCAGGTGCTTCTGTTTGTGCATTTTCAGATTGTGCGAGTAGTAGGTGCTGTAGTTGCAGTCCTCATGGTTACAGTGTTTCAGTTTGGGTTTCCTGGGTTTTCTGGGTTTCCTGGGTTTTTTGGGTCTCTGGTCGGCAGGCAGGTGGGTCTTTTTGTGCCTTTTCAGATTGCCCAGGTGGTTGCTGCTGTAGTTGCAGTCCTCGTGGTCACACTGGCGTACCTTGGGTCTCTGGCGGGCAGGCAGGCGGGGCTTTTTGTGCGTTTTCAAATAGTCGGCCTGGTCGGTGCTGTTAGCAGTTGAGTCCGCTTCTGCCACGTCTTCCTTTGGCTCAGTGGGTATTTCATTGTCTGAAATGGGTTCCTGCTTAATTTTTTTGAGTTCCAGAGCCGCACAATACTGACTGATTTCATTTGATACCGGAAAAGGATTAAGTGTCGTGGCTACATACTCAACATCAGATTCGGCGTCGTCTTCGTCTTCGTCTGAACGGTTGTCGCTACTGTCATCAGAGGTGTTGCTGTCTTCATTGCCACTGTCTTCGCTGTCGGCACTATCATCAGAGGCTGCCCGACGGTAAGCCTTGGCTTCTCCAACCGTAGAGTCAAGTTCTGGCAGGCCACTGGGGACTCTTATCCAGGTGGGTTGGTTATTTCCCAAGCATGAGAATTCAATAAAGGACTTCGAGGTATTGATAAACGCATTGCCAACGGCCAGAGCGAAGAGCAAAGGCAACCTGCTTTCCTGAGCGTGCTCACTGGCGCAATACAAAGAAAAGGCAATGGCCAAGGTTAAAGTCAATGGTTTTTTGGATAGCAAGGCCCGGCTTCCCAGTCGTTGAACTGTTTATTGGGAAATCAGGTTAGTCAAAATCTGGAGAGAGGTCGGAAGTTTCTTTGAGGTAGGTTGGGAGGCGGATCATTCTTTATCCACCTTCATTCTTTTCTCGTTAGAGGGTGGTTGATCATACGCTTTCCTTTTAACTCTCATGAGTCTCTGGTCGGGAGGCAGGTGGATCTGTTGGTGCTTTTTCAGATGATCCTTCCGGTTGGTGCTGTAGTCGCAGCTCTTATGGCTACACTGGTGCACCTTGGGTTTTTTGGGTCTCTGGTCGGCAGGCAGGTGGGTCTGTTTGTGTATTTTCAGATTGTCTGGACGATTGGTGCTGTAGGTGCAGTTCTCATGGTCACACAGGTGCACCCTGGGTTTTTTGGGTCTCTGGTCGGCAGGCAGGTGGGTCTGTTTGTGTGTTTTCAGATTGTCTGAACGATTGGTGCTGTAGGTGCAGCTCTCATGGTCACACAGGTGCACCCTGGGCTTTTTGGGTCTCTGGTCGGCAGGCAGGTGGGTCTGTTTGTGTTTTTTCAGATTGCCCGGAAAATCGGTGCTGTAGTTGCAGTTCTCATGGTCACACAGGTGCACCCTGGGTTTTTTGGGGCTCTGGTCGGCAGGCAGGTGGGTCTGTTTGTGCCTTTTCAGACTGCCCGGAAGATCGGTGCTGTAGTTGCAGCTCTCATGGTCACACAGGTATACCCTGGTTTTTTTGGGTCTCTGGTCGATAAGTCGGTGGGTCTGCTTATGCTTTTTTAGATCGTCCACCCGGTCGGTACTGTAGCGGCAGCCCTCATGTTCACACTGGTGCACCCTGAGTCTCTGGTCGGCAGGCAGGTGGGTCAGTTTGTGCCTTTTCAGATGGTTCGCCCGGATGGTGCTGTAGTTGCAGTTCTCATGCTTACACTGGTGCACCTTGGGTCTTTGGTTGGCGGGCAGGGGAGTCTGTTTGTGGGCTTTCAGATTGCCCGTCTGGCTGGTGCTGCAGGCAGGTGGGGTGATTTCCAGGTAATCTGACCCTGTGGGTATTTCACTGTCTGAAACGGATTCCGGCTTAATCTTTTTCAGTGCCATAGTCACACAATACTGATTGATGTCATTTGATACTCGAAAAGGATTAAGTGTCGCGGTCACATACTGAACATCCGTTTCGGTCTCAGTTTTGTCTTCATTTGAACGGTTGTCGTTGTTTTCATCAGAGTCTTCACTGTCAGAACCGTTATCAGAAGCTACTCGACAGTAAGCCTTAGCTTCGACGTCAGAGTCAGGAGTAAAGCAATAGTGAGTGTCTGGTTTTAAGAGGATGTCATCACCGAAGCAAACTTTTGGTATGTCGCTGTCGTTTACCTCGGGTTCCTGGTTCAATTCCCACCATTCAATGGCCTCGTTTTCTTCTTGGACGCCGGGGGAGTGAAGACCAATTTTCAGGTGATCGCCAGGTAGCAGCCTTATCCGGGTGGGTTGGTTCGTGGATGAAACCTCAATACAAGACCCCGGTGTGTTGATAAGCGCCTCGCCGACAGCTAGAGAGTTGCCGACAGCTAGAGAGTTGCCGACAGCCAGGGAAAAGAGCAAAGGCAACCTGTTTTCCTGAGCGTGGCCACTAGAGCAATGCACAGAAAAGGCAACAGCCAAGGTCAACATCAACATCAACATCAACATCAATGGGTTTTTAGATAGCAAGGCCTGGCTTCCCGGTCGTTGAACTGTTTACTGGGAATTCAGGTTAGTCAAAATCTGGAGGAAGGTCTGAGGTTTCTATTCTTTATCACCCTTCTTTCTTTTCTCGTTAGATAGCAGCTGGTCATACGCTTTTCTTTTGAGTTTCCTGGTTCTCTGGTCGGCAGGCAGGTGGATCTGTTTGTGTCTATTCAGACTGCCACTGTGGTCGGTGCTGTAGTTGCAGTGCTCATGGTCACACTGGTGCATCCTGACTCTCTGGTCGGCAGGCAGGTGGGTCTTTTTGTGATTTTTCAGATAGCTCGCAAAGATGCTTCTGTAGTTGCAGCCCTCATGGTCACACTGGTGCACCTTGGGTCTCTGGTCGGCAGGCAGGTGGGTCTCTTTGTGATTTTTCAGATGGCTCACCCAGTCGGCTCTGAAGTTGCAGCCCTCATGGTCGCACTGGTACTTCTTGACTCTCTGGTCGGCAGGCAGGTGGGTCTGTTTGTGACTATTCAGACTGCTCGCCCGGTCGGTTCTGTAGTTGCAGCCCTCGTAGTCACACTGGTAGTCTCTGGGCCTCTGGTCAACAGGCAAGTGGTTCAGTTTATGCTTGTTCAGATTGCCTTTATGGTTGGTGCGGAAGTCGCAGCCCTCATGGTCACAGTGGTGCACCTTGAGTTTCTTGCGTCTCTTGGGTCTCTGGTCGGCAGGCAGGTGGGTCTCTTTGTGATTTCTCAGATTGCCCGTCAGGTCGGTGCTGAAGTTGCAGCCCTCATGGTCACACCGATGCACTATATGTCTCTGGTCGGCAGGCAGGTGGGTCTTTTTGTGCTTTTTCAGATTGCCCGTGTGGCCGGTGCTGTAGTTGCAGCCTTCATGGTCACACTGGTGCACCTTGGGTCTTTTGGGTCTCTGGTCGGCAGGCAGGTGGATCTGTTTGTGCTTTTTCAGATTGCTCGCTTGGTTGCTGCTGTAGTTGCAGCCCTCATGGTCACAGTGCAGCCTGGATCTCTGGTCGGCAGGCAGGTGGGTCTGTTTGTGCCTTTTCAGATGGCTTGTCTGTCGGGTGCTGTAGTTGCAGCCTTCATGGTCACACTGGCGCATCCCGGGTTTCTGGTCGACAGGCAGGTGGGTCTGTTTGGGGGTTTTCGAGTGACTCATGTGGTCGGTGCTGTAAGTGAGTATTTCACTGTCTGAAACCGGCTCCTGCTTAATTTTTTTCAGTGCCAGAGCCGCACAATACTGACTGACTTCATTTGATACCGGAAAAGGAGTAAGTGTTGCGGCTACATACTGAACATCAGGTTCGGTATTGGTTTCGTCTTCGTTTGAACAGCTGTCGCTGTTTTCATCAGAGGTGCCGCTGTCTTCACTGCCACTGTCTTCGCTGTCGGCACTATCATCAGTGGCTGCCCTAGGAGCCTGACCGAGAATAGCTGCCCTACTGCGGCGACAGCAAATTGGTCTAAAAATCCGCTTTTGTTCGTCAAATAGCTCGCTATTCTCCTCACAAAACCGAATTTTTATCCTCAATTTTCTGCCGTCCTCGCTACGGGCGCCATTCTCGGTCAGGCTCCTAGTTTCGACGTCAGGATCAGGAGAAAAACAATAGCGAGTGTCTGGCTTTAGGAGAATATCATCAGTGAAGCAAACTTGCGGCGTGTCACTGTCGTTTGCCTCGGATTCTTGCTTCAACTCCCACCATTCAATCGCCTCGCTCTCTTCGCCCGGGGAGTGAAGGCCAATTTTCAGGTTATGGTCAGGTAGAAACCTTATCCGGGTTGGTTGGTCATTTTCTAGGCAGTCATTCCCTAAAAATAGTTGCTCTTGCGGTGTTTCAGTATGCCAACACTGGGTGTCACAGAATGGCAGGGCATTAGAGCAATGTACAGAAAAGGCCGTGACCAAGGTCAAAATCAATGTTTTTTTGGTTAGCAAGGTCTGGCTTCCCGGTCGTTGAACTGTTTATTTTGAAATCAGGTTAGTCAAAATCCGGAGAGAGGTTGGAGTTTTCTTGGAGGTAGATTGAGAGGCGGATCATTTTTTATTCCCCTTCCTTCTTTTCCTGTCAGATGGCGGCTGGTCATGCGCTTTTCTCTTGCGTCCCTTGAGTCTCCGGTCGGCAGGCAGATGGGTCTGTTGGTGTTTTTTCAGACTGCTTATGTGGTCGGATCTGTAGTTGCAGTCCTCATGGTCACACTGGTGCACCTTGGGTCTCTGGTCGGCAGGCAGGTGGGTCTTTTTGTGTATTTTCAGACTGCCCCTGAGGTCGGTTCTGTAGTTGCAGCCCTCATGGTCACACTGGTGCAACCTGGGTCTCTGGTCGGCAGGCAGGTGGATCTGTTTGTGCACTTTCAGATGGCTCGCTCGGTCGGATCTGTAGTTGCAGCCCTTATGGTCACACTGGTGTACCTTGATTCTCTGGTCGGCAGGCAGGTGAGTCTGTTTGTGTTTTTTCAGACTGCCCTTGATGTCGGTTCTGTAGTCGCAGCCCTTATGGTTACACTGGTGCAACCTGGGTCTCTGGTCGGCAGGCAGGTGGGTCAGTTTGTGTTTTCTCAGACTGCCACTGTGGTCGGTGCTGTAGTTGCAGTCCTCATGGTCACACTGGTGCACCTTGGGTCTTTTGAGTCTCTGGCTGGCAGGCAGATGGGTCTGTTTGTGTACTTTCAGACTGCCCCTGATGTCGGTTCTGTAGTTGCAGCCATCATGGTCACACTGGTGCAACCTGGGTCTCTGGTCGGAAGGCAGATGGATCTTTTTGTGTTTTATCAGGCTGCACCTTTGGTCGGTGCTGTAGTGGCAGCCCTCATGGTTACACTGGTGAATCCTGGGTTTTTTGAGTCTCTGGTCGGCAGGCAGGTGGGTCTGTTTGTGCTTTTTCAAATGGTGTGTATAGCTGGTGCTGTAGTTGCAGCCCTCATGGTCACACTGGTGCATCTTGGGTTTCTTGGGTCTCTTGTCGGCAGACAGGTGGATTTGTTTGTGCCTTTTCAGATTGACCACCTGGTTCGTGCTGTAGTCGCAGCCCTGATGATTACATTGGTGCACTCTGACTCTCTGGTCGGCAGGCAGGTGGGTCTGTTTGTGCCTTTTCAGATTGCCCGTCTGGTTCGTGCTGTAGTCGCAGCCCTTATGGTTACACTGGTGCAACTTGGGTCTCTGGTTGGCAGGCAGGTGAGTCTTTTTGTGCGTTTCCAGGTGGCTCGTCTGGTCGGTGTTGTAAGCAGAGTCTGCCGCTGTCACTTCTGCCTCTGACCCAGTGGGTATTTCACTGCCTGAAGTGGACTCCTGGCTAATCATTTTCAGTCTCAGAGTCGCACAATACTCACTGATTTCGTTTAATGCTCGAAAAGGATCAGGTGTCGTGTTTACACACTGAACATCCGTTTCGGTATCAGCTTCGTCTTCTTCAGGACTGTTGTCGCTGTTTTCATCAGAGGCACCCTTGTGTTCACTGTCACTGTCTTCGCTGTAGGCACTATCATCAGAGGCTGTCCGACGGTAAGTCTTGGCTTCGATGCCAGAATCAGGAAAAAAGCCATAGCGGGGGGCTGGTTTTAAGAGGATGTCATCATCAAAGCAAACCCGTGGCATGTCGAATTGGTACCATTCAATAACCGCCTTGCCGACAGTCAGAGTGAAGAGCAAAGGCAACCTGTTTTCCTGAGCGTGGCCTGTGGAGCAATGCACAGAAAAAGCAACGGCCAGAGTCAAAATCAATGGTTTTTTCAATAGCAAGGATTGGCTTCCCAGTCGTTGAACTGTTTATTGAAAATTCAGGTTAGTCAAAATCTGGAGAGAGGTCGGAGGTTTCTTTGTGGCGGGTTGGGAGATGGATTATTCTTTGTCAGCCTTCTTTCTTTTGTTGTTAGATGGCGGCTGGTTATATGCTTTTCTTTTAGTTCTCTTGGGTCTCTGGTTGGCAGGCAGGTGGGTCTGTTTGTGCCTTTTCAGAATGCTACTGTGGTCGGTGCTGTAGTTGCAGCCTTCATGGTCACACTGGTGCACCTTGGCTCTCTGGTTAGCAGGCAGGTGGGTCTGTTTGTGCCTTTTCAGAATGCCATTGTGGTAGGTGCTGTAGTTGCAGCCTTCATGGTCACACTGGTGCACCTTGGCTCTCTGGTTAGCAGGCAGGTGGATCTGTTTGTGCGTTTTCAGATTGCCCACATGGTCGGTGCTGTAATCGCAGCCCTCATAGTCACACTGATGCAGCTTGGATCTCTGGTGGGCAGGCAGGTGGGTCTGTTTGTGCGTTTTCAGACCGCTCGGATAGTCGGTGCTGTAATTGCAGTCCTCATGGTCACACTGATGCAACTTGGGTCTCTGGTCGGCAGGCAGGTGGGTCTGTTTGTGCCTTTTCAGATCAGCCGCCCGGTCGGTGCTGTAGTTGCAGCCTTCATGGTCACACGGATGCAGCTTGGGTCTCTGGTCGGCAGGCAGGTGGGTCTGTTTGTGTCTTTTCAGATCAGCCGCCCGGTCGGTGCTGTAATTGCAGCCTTCATGGTTACACTGGTGCACCTTGAGTCTCTGGTCGGCAGGCAGGTGGATCTGTTTGTGTTTTTTCAGATCGCTCGCCCATTTGCTGCTGTGATTGCAGCCCTCATGGTCACACTGGTGCATCTTGGGTGTCTGGTCGGCAGGCAGGTGGCTCGCCGGGTCGGTGCTGTAAGCAGTTGAGATGATTTTCAGGTTGTTAGCAAAGTCTGCAACTGTCACTTCTGCCTCTGACCCAGTGGCTATTTCAGTGTCTGAAGAGGACTCCTGACTAATCATTTGCAGTCTCAGAGTCGCACAATACTCACTGATTTCGTTTAATGCTCGAAAAGGATCAGGTGTTGTGTTTACACACTGAATGTTTACACAAAGGACATCCGTTTCGGTATCAGTTTCGTCTTCTTCAGAACAGTTGTCGCTGTTGTCATCAGAGGTGTCGCCGTCTTCGGGCTCAGACCCCTCATCGGAGGCTGCCCGGCTGCAAGCCTTGGCTTCGATGCCAGAATCAGGAGAAAAGCCATAGCGGGGGGCTGGTTTTAAGAGGGTGTCATCACCGAAGCAAACCCGTGGTGTATCGAAGTGGTGCCATTCAATAAGCGCCTTGCCGACAGCCAGAGGGAAGAGCAAAGGCATGCTCTTTTCCTGAGCGTGGCCATTAGAACAGTGCACAGAAAAAGTAACGGCCCAGGTCAAAATCAATGGTTTTTTCAATAGCAAGGATTGGCTTCCCAGTCGTTGAACTGTTTATTGAAAATTCAGGTTAGTCAAAATCTGGAGAGAGGTCGGAGGTTTCTTTGTGGCGGGTTGGGAGATGGATTATTCTTTGTCAGCCTTCTTTCTTTTGTTGTTAGATGGCGGCTGGTTATATGCTTTTCTTTTAGGTCTCTTGGGTCTCTGGTTGGCAGGCAGGTGGGTCTGCTTATGCTTTTTCAGATTGCCCCTGTGGTCGGTTCTGTAGTCACAGCCCTCATGGTCACACTGGTTCACCTTGGGTCTTATGGGTCTCTGGTCGGCAGGCAGGTGGGTTTGTTTGTGCGCTTTCAGATGGCTCACCTGATCGCTGCTGTAGTCACAGCCCTCATGGTCACACCGATGCACCTTGAGTCTCCGCTTGGCAGGCAGGTGCTTCCGTCTGTGTATTGTCAGACTGCCCCTTTTGTCGCTGCTGTAGTTGCAGCCCTCATGGTCACACCGGTGCACCTTGAGTCTCCGCTCAGCAGGCAGGTGGGTCTGTTTGTGCGTTTTCAGATGGTCCGATCGGTCGGTGCTGTAGTTGCAGCCCTCATGGTCACACTTGTGCACCTTGGGTCTCTGGTCGGCAGGCAGGTGGGTCTGCTTATGCTTTTTCAGATTGCCCCTGCGGTCGGTTCTGTAGTCACAGCCCTCATGGTCACACTGGTGCACCTTGGGTTTTATGATTCTCTGGTCGGCAGGCAGGTGGGTTTGTTTGTGCGCTTTCAGGTGGCCCACCTCATCGCTGCCGTAGTCACAGCCCTCATGGTCACACCGGTGCACCTTGAGTCTCCGCTCAGCAGGCAGGTGTGTCTTTTTGTGGCTTTTCAGACTGCCACTGTTGTCGGTGCTGTAATTGCAGCCCTCATGGTCACACTGGTGCACCCTGGGTCTCTGGTCGGCAGGCAGGTGGGTCTGTTTGTGTGTTTTCAGACTGTTTGCCACGTCGGTGCTGTAGTTGCAGCCCTCATGATCACACTTGTGCTCCTTGGGTCTCTGGTCGGCAGGCAGGTGGGTCTGCTTATGCATTTTCAGATTGCCCCTGTAGTCGGTTCTGTAGTCACAGCCCTCATGGTCACACTTGTGCAACTTAGGTCTCTGGTCGGCAGGCAGGTGGATCTGTTTGTGCCTTTTCAGATTGCCCGCCTGATTGCTGCTGTAGTTGCAGCCCTCATGGTCACACTGGTATACCCTGGTTCTCTGATCGGCAGGCAGGTGAATCGCCTCTGACCCAGTGGCTATTTCGCTGTTTGCAATGGAGTCCTGATTAATCATTTTTACTCTTAGAGTCGCACAATACTCACTGATTTCGTGTAATGCTCGAAAAGCATCAGGTGTCGTGTTTACACACTGAACATCCGTTTCGGTATCAGTTTCATCTTTTTCGGAACGGTTGTCGCTTTCATCACAGGTGCTGCTGTCTTCGGTGCCACTGTCTTCGCTGTAGGCACTATCATCGGAGGCTGCCCGGCGGTAAGCCTTAGCTTCGACACCAGAATCAGGAGAGACGCTAGTGGCAGGAAAAAAGCCATAGCGGGGGACTGGTTTTAAGATGATGTCATCATCGAAGCAAAACTGTGGCATGTCGAAGTGGTGCCATTCAATAAGCGCCTTGCCGACAGCCAGAGGGAAGAGCAAAGGCATGCTTTTTTCCTGAGCGTGGCCATTAGAACAGTGCACAGAAAAAGTAACGGCCAAGGTCAAAATCAATGGTTTTTTAGATAGCAAGGCCTGAGTTCCCAGTCGTTGAACTGTTTATTTTGAAATCAGGTTAGTCAAAATCTGGAGAGAGGTCGCAGGTTACTTTGGTGCGGCTTGGGAGTCAGATCATTTTTGATCACCCTTCTTTCTTTTCTTGTTAGATGGCGGCTGGTCATCCGCTTTCCTTTTGGGTCTCTGGGCGGCAGGCAGGTGGGTCTGAATGTGCCTTTTCAGATTGCCCCTATGGTTGGTGCTGAAGTCGCAGCCCTCATTGTCACAATGGTATGCCCTGAGTCTCTGGTCGGCAGGCAGGTGGGTTTGTTTGTGCGCTTTCAGATGGTCCGCTCGGTTGGTGCTGTAGTTGCAGCCCTCATGGTCACACTTGTGCAACTTGGGTCTCTGGTCGGCAGGCAGGTGGGTCTGCTTATGCTTTTTCAGATTGCCCCTGTGGTCGGTTCTGTAGTCACAGCCCTCATGGTCACACTGGTTCACCTTGGGTCTTATGGGTTTCTGGTCGGCAGGCAGGTGGGTCTGTTTGTGTGCTTTCAGACTGTTTGCCACGTCGGTGCTGTAGTTGCAGCCCTCATGGTCACAACGGTGCATCTTGAGTCTCCGCTCAGCAGGCAGGTGTGTCTTTTTGTGCTTTTTCAGACTGCCCTTGTGGTCGGTGCTGTAATTGCAGCCCTCATGGTCACACTGGTGCACCCTGAGTCTCTGGTCGGCAGGCAGGTGGGTCTGTTTGTGTGTTTTCAGACTGTTTGCCACGTCGGTGCTGTAGTTGCAGCCCTTATGGTCACACTTGTGCACCTTGAGTCTCCGCTCGGCAGGCAGGTGTTTCTGTTTGTGTCTTTTCAGACTGTCTCTGCGGTCGGTTCTGTACTTGCAGCCCTCATGGTCACACTGGTGCACCTTGGGTCTCTGGTCGGCAGGCAGGTGAATTGTTTCTGACCCAGTAGGTATGTCACTGTCAGAAGTGGACTCCTGATTAATCATTCTCAGTCTCAGAGTCGCACAGTACTCACTGAATTCGTTTAATGCTTGAAAAGGATCAGGTGTCGTGTTTACACACTGAACATCCGTTTCGGTATCAGTTTTGTCTTCTTCCGGGCTGTTGTTGCTGTTTTCATCAGAGGCACCCTTGTCTTCGCTGTCACTGTCTTCGCTGTAGGCACTATCATCAGAGGCTTCCCGACGGTAAGTCCTGGCTTCGACGCCAGAGTCCGGAGAAAAGCCATAGCGAGTGTCTGGCTTTAAAAGGAGCTCATCATCGAAGCAAACCCGTGGCATGTCGAAGTGGTACCATTCAATAAGCGCCTTGCCGATAGTCAGAGTGAAGAGCAAAGGCAACCTGTTTTCCTGAGCGTGGCCTTTGGAGCAATGCACAGAAAAAGCAACGGCCAGAGTCAAAATCAATGGTTTTTTCAATAGCAAGGATTGGCTTCCAGTCGTTGAGCTGTTTATTGGGAATACAGGTTAGACAAAATATGGAAAGAGATCGGAGGTTTTTTTGAGGCGAGTTGGGAGATGATCATTCTTTATCACTCTTCTTTCTTTTCTTGTTAGATGGCGGCTGGTCATACACTTTTCTTTTGGGTCTCTTGGGTCTCTTGGGTCTCTGGTCGGCAGGCAGGTGGGTCTGTTTGTGTATTTTCAAACTGTTCGCCACGTCGGTGTTGTAGTTGCAGCCCTCATGGTCACAGTGATGCACCCTGATTCTCTGGTCGGCAGACAGGTGAGTCTGTTTGTGCCTTTTCAGATTGCCCGCCTGGTTGGTGCTGTAGTCACAGCCCTCATGGTCACACTGGTATACTCTGAGCCTCTGTTCGGCAGGCAGGTGGGTCTGTTTGTGCCTTTTCAGATTGCCCGCCTGGTTGGTGCTGTAGTCACAGCCTTCATTGTCACAATGGTATGCCCTGAGTCTCTGGTCGGCAGGCAGGTGGGTTTGTTTGTGCGCTTTCAGATGGCTCACCTGATCGCTGCTGTAGTTGCAGCCCTCATGGTCACACTGATGCACCCTGGGTCTCTGGTCGGCAGGCAGGTGGGTCTGTTTGTGTATTTTCAAACTGTTCGCCACGTCGGTGTCGTAGTTGCAGCCCTCATGGTCACAGTGATGCACCTTGATTCTCTGGTCGGCAGGCAGGTGAGTCTGTTTGTGCCTTTTCAGATTGCCCGCCTGGTTGGTGCTGTAGTCACAGCCCTCATGGTCACACTGGTATACTCTGGGCCTCTGGTCGGCAGGCAGGTGGGTCTGTTTGTGCCTTTTCAGATTGCCCGCCTGATTGCTGCTGTAGTCGCAGCCCTCATGGTCACACTGGTGCACCTTGGGTCTCCGGTCGGCAGGCAGGTGAATCGCCTCTGACCCAGTGGCTATTTCACTGTCTGAAGTGGGCTCCTGGTTAATCATTCTCAGTCTTAGAGTCGCACAGTACTCACTGAATTCGTTTAATGCTCGAAAAGCATCAGGTGTCGTGTTTACACACTGAATATCCGCTTCGGTATCAGTTTCATCTTTTTCGGAACGATTGTCGTTTTCATCAGAGGTGCTGCTGTCTTCGGTGCCACTGTCTTCGCTGTAGGCACTATCATCGGAGGCTGTCCGGCGGTAAGCCTTGGCTTCGACACCAGAATCAGGAGAGACGCTAGTGGCAGGAAAAAAGCCATAGCGGGGGGCTGGTTTTAAGAGGGTGTCATCATCGAAGCAAAACTGTGGCATGTCGAAGCGGTACCATTCAATAAGCGCCTTGCCGACAGCCAGAGGGAAGAGCAAAGGCATGCTTTTTTCCTGAGCGTGGCCATTAGAACAGTGCACAGAAAAAGTAACGGCCAAGGTCAAAATCAATGGTTTTTTGGATAGCAAGGCCTGAGTTCCCAGTCGTTGAACTGTTTATTTTGAAATCAGGTTAGTAAAAATCTGGAAAGAGGTCGCAGGTTACTTTGGTGCGGCTTGGGAGTCAGATCATTTTTGATCACCCTTCTTTCTTTTCTTGTTAGATGGCGGCTGGTCATCCGCTTTCCTTTTGGGTCTCTGGGCGGCAGGCAGGTGGGTCTGAATGTGCCTTTTCAGATTGCCCCTATGGTTGGTGCTGAAGTCGCAGCCCTCATTGTCACAATGGTATGCCCTGAGTCTCTGGTCGGCAGGCAGGTGGGTTTGTTTGTGCACTTTCAGATGGTCCGCTCGGTTGGTGCTGTAGTTGCAGCCCTCATGGTCACACTTGTGCAACTTGGGTCTCTGGTCGGCAGGCAGGTGGGTCTGCTTATGCTTTTTCAGATTGCCCCTGTGGTCGGTTCTGTAGTCACAGCCCTCATGGTCACACTGGTTCACCTTGGGTCTTATGGGTTTCTGGTCGGCAGGCAGGTGGGTCTGTTTGTGTGCTTTCAGACTGTTTGCCACGTCGGTGCTGTAGTTGCAGCCCTCATGGTCACAACGGTGCATCTTGAGTCTCCGCTCAGCAGGCAGGTGTGTCTTTTTGTGCTTTTTCAGACTGCCCTTGTGGTCGGTGCTGTAATTGCAGCCCTCATGGTCACACTGGTGCACCCTGAGTCTCTGGTCGGCAGGCAGGTGGGTCTGTTTGTGTGTTTTCAGACTGTTTGCCACGTCGGTGCTGTAGTTGCAGCCCTTATGGTCACACTTGTGCACCTTGAGTCTCCGCTCGGCAGGCAGGTGTTTCTGTTTGTGTCTTTTCAGACTGCCTCTGCGGTCGGTTCTGTACTTGCAGCCCTCATGGTCACACTGGTGCACCTTGGGTCTCTGGTCGACAGGCAGGTGGATCTGTTTGTGCCTTTTCAGATCGCCCGGCCGGTCGGCCCTGTAATTGCAGCCCTCATGGTCACACTGGTGCACCCCGGCTCTCTGGTTGGCAGGCAGGTGGGTCTGTTTGTGCCTTTTCAGATCGTCCGCTCGGTCGGTACTGTAGTTGCAGCCCTCATGGTCACACTGGTGCACCTTGAGTCTCTGGTCGGCAGGCAGGTGGGTCTGTTTGTGCGTTTTTAGATTGCCCACTCGGTCGGTGCTGTAGTTGCAGTCCTCATGGTCACACTGGTGTACCTTGAGTCTCTGGTCGGCAGGCAGGTGGGTCTGTTTGTGTATTTTCAAACTGTTCGCCACGTCGGTGTTGTAGTTGCAGTCCTTGTGGTCGCAGTGGTGTACCCTGAGTCTCTGGTCGACAGGCAGGTGGGTCTGTTTGTGCGTTTTTAGATTGCCCACTCGGTCGGTGCTGTAGTTGCAGTCCTCATGGTCACACTGGTGCACCTTGGGTCTCTGGTCGGCAGGCAGGTGGATCTTTTTGTGTCTTTTCAGACTGCCTCTATGGTCGGTTCTGAAGTTGCAGCCCTCATGGTCACACTGGTGCACCTTGGGCCTCCGGTCGGCAGGCAGGTGAATCGCCTCTGACCCAGTGGCTATTTCACTGTCTGAAGTGGGCTCCTGGTTAATCATTCTCAGTCTTAGAGTCGCACAGTACTCACTGAATTCGTTTAATGCTCGAAAAGCATCAGGTGTCGTGTTTACACACTGAATATCCGTTTCGGTATCAGTTTCATTTTCTTCGGAACGGTTGTCGCTTTCATCACAGGTGCTGCTGTCTTCGGTGCCACTGTCTTCGCTGTAGGCACTATCATCGGAGGCTGCCCGGCGGTAAGCCTTGGCTTCGACAACTGAGTCAGGAGAAAAGCCATAGCGGGGGACTGGTTTTAAGAGGATGTCATCATCGAAGCAAAACTGTGGCATGTCGAAGCGGTACCATTCAATAAGCGTCTTGCCGAGAGCCAGAGGGAAGAGCAAAGACAACCTGTTTTCCTGAGCGTGGCCTTTGGAGCAATGCACAGAAAAAGCAACGGCCAGAGTCAAAATCAATGGTTTTTTCAATAGCAAGGATTGGCTTCCCAGTCGTTGAACTGTTTATTGAGAATTCAGGTTAGACAAAATCTGGAAAGAGATCGGAGGTTTTTTTGAGGTGAGTTGGGAGATGGATCATTCTTTGTCAGCCTTCTTTCTTTTATTGTTAGTTGGCGGCTGGTCATACACTTTTCTTTTGGGTCTCTTGAGTCTCTGGTCGGCAGGAAGGTGGTTCTGAATGTGCCTTTTCAGATTGCTCCCATGGTGGGTGCTGTAGTCGCAGCCCTCATGGTCACACTGGTGCACCTTGAGTCTCTGGTCAGCAGGCAGGTGGGTCTGTTTGTGCCTTTTCAGATCGTCCGCTCGGTTGGTACTGTAGCTGCAGCCCTCATGGTCACACTGGTGCACCTTGGGTCTCTGGTCGGCAGGCAGGTGGGTCTGTTTGTGCGTTTTCAGATTGCCCTTGTGATTGGTGCTGTAGTAACAGCCCTCATGTTCACACTGGTGCACCTTGGGTTTTATGGCTCTCTGGTCGACAGGCAGGTGGGTCTGTTTGTGCGCTTTCAGATGGCTCAGCTGATCGCTGCTGTAGTTGCAGCTCTCATGGTCACACTGGTGCACCTTGAGTCTCTGGTTAACAGGCAGGTGGGTCCGTTTGTGCCTTTTCAGATCGTCCGCTCGGTTGGTACTGTAGCTGCAGCCCTCATGGTCACACTGGTGCACCTTGGGTTTCTTGGGTCTCTGGTCGGCAAGCAGGTGGGTCTGTTTGTGCCTTTTCAGATCGTCCGCTCGGTCGGTGCTGTAGCAGCAGCCCTCATGGTCACAATGGTGCACCTTGAGTCTCTGTTCAGCAGGCAGGTGGGTCTGTTTGTGCTTTTTCAGATTGCCCTTGTGATTGGTGCTGTAGTCACAGCCCTCATGTTCACACTGGTGCACCTTGGGTTTTATGGTTCTCTGGTCGACAGGCAGGTGGGTCTGTTTGTGCGCTTTCAGATGGCTCACCTGATTGCTGCTGTAGTTGCAGCCCTCATGGTCACACCGGTGCACCTTGGGTTTTATGGTTCTCTGGTCGACAGGCAGGTGGGTTTGTTTGTGCTTTTTCAGATCGCCCGCCCGGTAGGCGCTGTAATTGCAGCCCTCATGATGACACCGGTGCACTCTGGGTCTCTGGTCGGCAGGCCGGTGAATTGTTTCTGAGCCAGTAGGTATGTCACTGTCAGAAGCGGACTCCTGATTAATCATTCTCAGTCTCAGAGTCGCACAGTACTCACTGAATTCGTTTAATGCTCGAAAAGCATCAGGTGTGGTGTTTACACACTGAATATCCGTTTCGGTATCAGTTTCATTTTCTTCGGAACGGTTGTCGCTTTCATCACAGGTGCTGCTGTCTTCGGTGCCACTGTCTTCGCTGTAGGCACTATCATCGGAGGCTGCCCGGCGGTAAGCCTTGGCTTCGACAACTGAGTCAGGAGAAAAGCCATAGCGGGGGACTGGTTTTAAGAGGTTGTCATCATCGAAGCAAAACTGTGGCATGTCGAAGCGGTACCATTCAATAAACGCCTTGCCGACCGCCAGAGAGAAGAGCAAAGACAACCTGTTTTCCTGAGCGTGGCCTTTGGAGCAATGCACAGAAAAAGCAACGGCCAGAGTCAAAATCAATGGTTTTTTCAATAGCAAGGATTGGCTTCCCAGTCGTTGAACTGTTTATTGAAAATTCAGGTTAGTCAAAATCTGGAGAGAGTCCGAGGTTTCTTTGTGGCGGGTTAGGAGATGGATCATTCTTTGTCAGCCTTCTTTCTTTTGTTGTTAGATGGCGGCTGGTTATATGCTTTTCTTTTAGGTCTCTTGGGTCTCTGGTTGGCAGGCAGGTGGGTCTGTTTGTGCCTTTTCAGATCGCTCGCCCGGTCGGTGCTGTAACTACAGTGCTCATGGTCACACTGGTGCACCCTGGCTCTCTGGTCGTAAGGCAGGTGGGTCTGTTTGTGCGTTTTCAGACTGCCCCTGTGGTAAGTGCTGAAGTCACAGCCCTGATGGTCACACTGGTGCAACTTGGGTCTCTGGTCGGCAGGCAGGTGGATCTGTTTGTGCCTTTTCAGATCGCCCGGCCGGTCGGTGCTGTAATTGCAGCCCTCATGGTCACACTGGTGCACCCCGGCTCTCTGGTTGGCAGGCAGGTGGGTTTTTTTGTGCATTTTCAGATTGGTCTTCCGATCGGAACGGTAGTTGCAGCCCTCATGATCACACTGTTGAGCCTTGGCTCTCTGGTCGGCAGGCAGGTGGATCTGTTTGTGCCTTTTCAGATGGCCCGCCTGGTTGGTGCTGTAGTCGCAGCCCTCATGGTCACACTGTTGAGCCTTGGCTCTCTGGTCGGCAGACAGGTGGGTCTGTTTGTGCCTTTTCAGATCGTCCGCTCGGTCGGTACTGTAGTTGCAGCCCTCATGGTCACACTGGTGCACCTTGAGTCTCTGGTCAGCAGGCAGGTGGGTCCGTTTGTGCCTTTTCAGGTCGTCCGCTCGGTTGGTACTGTAGCTGCAGCCCTCATGGTCACACTGGTGCACCTTGGGTTTTATGGTTCTCTGGTTGGCAGGCAGGTGAATTGTTTCTGACCCAGTAGGTATGTCACTGTCAGAAGCGGACTCCTGATTAATCATTCTCAGTCTCAGAGTCGTACAGTACTCACTGAATTCGTTTAATGCCCGAAAAGGATCAGGTGTTGTGTTTACACAAAGGACATCCGTTTCGGTATCAGTTTCGTTTTCTTCAGAAAAGTTGTCGCTGTTGTCATCACAGGTGCTGCTGTCTTCGGTGCCACTGTCTTCGCTGTAGGCACTATCATCGGAGGCTGTCCGGCGGTAAGCCTTGGCTTCGACACCAGAGTCAGGAGAAAAGCCATAGCGGGGGGCTGGTTTTAAGAGGATGTCATCATCGAAGCAAAACTGTGGCATGTCGAAGCGGTACCATTCAATAAACGCCTTGCCGACCGCCAGAGAGAAGAGCAAAGACAACCTGTTTTCCTGAGCGTGGCCTTTGGAGCAATGCACAGAAAAAGCAACGGCCAGAGTCAAAATCAATGGTTTTTTCAATAGCAAGGATTGGCTTCCCAGTCGTTGAACTGTTTATTGAAAATTCAGGTTAGTCAAAATCTGGAGAGAGTCCGAGGTTTCTTTGTGGCGGGTTGGGAGATGGATCATTCTTTGTCAGCCTTCTTTCTTTTGTTGTTAGATGGCGGCTGGTTATATGCTTTTCTTTTAGGTCTCTTGGGTCTCTGGTTGGCAGGCAGGTGGGTCTGTTTGTGCCTTTTCAGATCGCTCGCCCGGTCGGTGCTGTAACTACAGTGCTCATGGTCACACTGGTGCACCCTGGCTCTCTGGTCGTAAGGCAGGTGGGTCTGTTTGTGCGTTTTCAGACTGCCCCTGTGGTAAGTGCTGAAGTCACAGCCCTGATGGTCACACTGGTGCAACTTGGGTCTCTGGTCGGCAGGCAGGTGGATCTGTTTGTGCCTTTTCAGATCGCCCGGCCGGTCGGTGCTGTAATTGCAGCCCTCATGGTCACACTGGTGCACCCCGGCTCTCTGGTTGGCAGGCAGGTGGGTTTTTTTGTGCATTTTCAGATTGGTCTTCCGATCGGAACGGTAGTTGCAGCCCTCATGGTCACACTGTTGAGCCTTGGCTCTCTGGTCGGCAGGCAGGTGGATCTGTTTGTGCCTTTTCAGATTGCCCGCCTGGTTGGTGCTGTAGTCGCAGCCCTCATGGTCACACTGTTGAGCCTTGGCTCTCTGGTCGGCAGACAGGTGGGTCTGTTTGTGCCTTTTCAGATCGTCCGCTCGGTCGGTACTGTAGTTGCAGCCCTCATGGTCACACTGGTGCACCTTGAGTCTCTGGTCAGCAGGCAGGTGGGTCCGTTTGTGCCTTTTCAGATCGTCCGCTCGGTTGCTACTGTAGCTGCAGCCCTCATGGTCACACTGGTGCACCTTGGGTCTCTGGTCGGCAAGCAGGTGGATCTGTTTGTGCCTTTTCAGATCGTCCGCTCGGTCGGTACTGTAGCTGCAGCCCTCATGGTCACAATGGTGCACCTTGAGTCTCTGTTCAGCAGGCAGGTGGGTCTGTTTGTGCTTTTTCAGATTGCCCTTGTGATTGGTGCTGTAGTCACAGCCCTCATGTTCACACTGGTGCACCTTGGGTTTTATGGTTCTCTGGTCGACAGGCAGGTGGGTCTGTTTGTGCCTTTTCAGATTGCCCGCCTGGTCGGTGCTGTAGTCGCAGCCCTCATGGTCACACTGTTGAGCCTTGGCTCTCTGGTCGGCAGGCAGGTGGGTCTGTTTGTGCCTTTTCAGATCGTCCGCTCGGTCGGTACTGTAGTCACAGCCCTCATGTTCACACTGGTGCACCTTGGGTTTTATGGTTCTCTGGTCGGCAGGCAGGTGAATTGTTTCTGACCCAGTAGGTATGTCACTGTCAGAAGTGGACTCCTGATTAATCATTCTCAGTCTCAGAGTCGCACAGTACTCACTGAATTCGTTTAATGCCCGAAAAGGATTAGGTGTTGTGTTTACACAAAGGACATCCGTTTCGGTATCAGTTTCGTCTTCTTCAGAAAAGTTGTCGCTGTTGTCGTCAGAGGTGCTGCTGTCTTCGCTGTAGGCACTATCATCGGAGGCTGCCCGGCGGTAAGCCTTGGCTTCGACACCAGAGTCAGGAGAAAAGCCATAGCGGGGGGCTGGTTTTAAGAGGATGTCATCATCGAAGCAAAACTGTGGCATGTCGAAGCGGTACCATTCAATAAGCGCCTTGCCGACCGCCAGAGTGAAGAGCAAAGACAACCTGTTTTCCTGAGCGTGGCCTTTGGAGCAATGCACAGAAAAAGCAACGGCCAGAGTCAAAATCAATGGTTTTTTCAATAGCAAGGATTAGCTTCCAGTCGTTGAGCTGTTTATTGGGAATACAGGTTAGACAAAATATGGAAAGAGATCGGAGGTTTTTTTGAGGCGAGTTGGGAGATGATCATTCTTTATCACTCTTCTTTCTTTTCTTGTTAGGTGGCGGCTGGTCATACGCTTTTCTTTTGTGTCTATTGGGTCTCTGGTTGGCAGGCAGGTGGGTCTGTTTGTGCCTTTTCAGATCGCTCGCCCGGTCGGTGCTGTAACTACAGTGCTCATGGTCACACTGGTGCACCCCGGCTCTCTGGTTGGCAGGCAGGTGGGTTTTTTTGTGCATTTTCAGATGGGTCTTCCGATCGGAACGGTAGTTGCAGCCCACATGGTCACACTGTTGAGCCTTGGCTCTCTGGTCGACAGGCAGGTGGTTCTGTTTGTGCCTTTTCAGATTGCCCGCCTGGTTGGTGCTGTAGTCGCAGCCCACATGGTCACACTGTTGAGCCTTGGCTCTCTGGTCGGCAGGCAGGTGGGTCTGTTTGTGCCTTTTCAGGTCGTCCGCTCGGTCGGTACTGTAGTTGCAGCCCTCATGGTCACACTGGTGCACCTTGAGTCTCTGGTCAGCAGGCAGGTGGGTCCGTTTGTGCCTTTTCAGGTCGTCCGCTCGGTTGGTACTGTAGCTGCAGCCCTCATGGTCACACTGGTGCACCTTGGGTTTCTTGGGTCTCTGGTCGGCAAGCAGGTGGATCTGTTTGTGCCTTTTCAGATCGTCCGCTCGGTCGGCACTGTAGCTGCAGTCCTCATGGTCACAATGGTGCACCTTGAGTCTCTGGTCAGCAGGCAGGTGGGTCTGTTTGTGCTTTTTCAGATTGCCCTTGTGATTGGTGCTGTAGTCACAGCCCTCATGTTCACACTGGTGCACCTTGGGTTTTATGGTTCTCTGGTCGACAGGCAGGTGAGTCTGTTTGTGCGCTTTCAGATGGCTCACCTGATCGCTGCTGTAGTTGCAGCCCTCATGGTCACACCGGTGCACCTTGGGTTTTATGGTTCTCTGGTCGACAGGCAGGTGGGTTTGTTTGTGCTTTTTCAGATCGCCCGCCCGGTAGGCGCTGTAATTGCAGCCCTCATGATGACACCGGTGCACTCTGGGTCTCTGGTCGGCAGGCCGGTGAATTGTTTCTGAGCCAGTAGGTATGTCACTGTCAGAAGCGGACTCCTGATTAATCATTCTCAGTCTCAGAGTCGCACAGTACTCACTGAATTCGTTTAATGCTCGAAAAGCATCAGGTGTCGTGTTTACACACTGAATATCCGTTTCGGTATCAGTTTCATCTTCTTCGGAACGGTTGTCGCTTTCATTACAGGTGCTGCTGTCTTCGGTGCCACTGTCTTCGCTGTAGGCACTATCATCGGAGGCTGCCCGGCGGTAAGCCTTGGCTTCGACACCTGAGTCAGGAGAAAAGCCATAGCGGGGGGCCGGCTTTAAGAGGATGTCATCACCGAAGCAAACCCGTGGTGTATCGAAGCGGTACCATTCAATAATTGCCTTGCCGACAGCCAGAGGGAAGAGCAAAGACAACCTGTTTTCCTGGGCGTGGCCTTTGGAGCAATGCACAGAAAAAGCAACGGCCAGAGTCAAAATCAATGGTTTTTTCAATAGCAAGGATTGGCTTCCCAGTCGTTGAACTGTTTATTGAGAATTCAGGTTAGACAAAATCTGGAAAGAGATCGGAGGTTTTTTTGAGGCGAGTTGGGAGATGGATCATTCTTTGTCAGCCTTCTTTCTTTTATTGTCAGGTGGCGGCTGGTCATACACTTTTCTTTTTCTCTTGAGTCTCTGGTCGGCAGGCAGGTGGGTCACTTTGTGTATTTTCAAACTGTTCGCCACGTCGGTGTTGTAGTTGCAGCCCTTATGGTCGCAGTGGTGTACCCTGAGTCTCTGGTCGGCAGGCAGGTGGGTCTGTTTGTGCCTTTTCAGATTGCTCGCCTGGTTGGTGCTGTAGTCGCAGCCCTCATCGTCACACTGGTATACCTTGGGCCTCTGGTCGGCAGGCAGGTGGGTCTGTTTGTGTATTTTCAAACTGTTCGCCACGTCGGTGTTGTAGTTGCAGTCCTTATGGTCACACTGGTATACCCTGAGTCTCTGGTCGGCAGGCAGGTGGGTCTGTTTGTGCGTTTTTAGATTGCCCACTCGGTCGGTGCTGTAGTTGCAGTCCTCATGGTCACACTGGTGTACCTTGAGTCTCTGGTCGGCAGACAGGTGGGTCTGCTTATGCTTTTTCAGATTGCCCCTGTGGTCGGTTCTGTAGTCACAGCCCTCATGGTCACACCGGTGCACCTTGAGTCTCCGCTCAACAGGCAGGTGTCTCTGTTTGTGTCTTTTCAGACTGCCACTGTTGTCGGTGCGGTAATTGCAGTCCTCATGGTCACACTGGTGCACCCTGGGTCTCTGGTCGGCAGGCAGATGGGTCTGTTTGTGTGTTTTCAGATTGCCCGTCTGGTTGGTGCTGTAGTCGCAGCCCTCATGGTCACAGTGATGCACCCTGATTCTCTGGTCGGCAGGCAGGTGGGTTTGTTTGTGCGCTTTCAGATGGCGCACCTGATCGCTGCTGTAGTTGCAGCCCTCATGGTCACACCGGTGCACCTTTAGTCTCCGCCCGGCAGGCAGGTGGGTTCGTTTGTGCGCTTTCAGATTACTCACCTGATCGCTGCTGTAGTTGCAGCCCTCATGATCACACCGGTGCAACTTGAGTCTCAGCTCGGCAGGCAGGTGCTTCCGTCTGTGTATTGTCAGACTGCCCCTTTTGTCGGTGCCGTAATTGCAGCCCTCATGGTCACACTGGTGCACCTTGGGTCTCTGGTCGACAGGCAGGTGGGTCTGTTTGTGCTTTTTCAGATCGCCTGCCCAGTAGGCGCTGTAATTGCAGCCCTCATGGTCACACTGGTGCACCTTGGGTCTCTGGTCGACAGGCAGGTGGGTCTGTTTGTGCTTTTTCAGATCGCCCGCCCGGTAGGCGCTGTAATTGCAGCCCTCATGATGACACCGGTGCACTCTGGATCTCTGGTCGGCAGGCAGGTGAATTGTTTCTGAGCCAGTAGGTATGTCACTGTCAGAAGTGGACTCCTGATTAATCATTCTCAGTCTCAGAGTCGCACAGTACTCACTGAATTCGTTTAATGCTCGAAAAGCATCAGGTGTCGTGTTTACACACTGAACATCCGTTTCGGTATCAGTTTCATCTTCTTCGGAACGGTTGTCGCTTTCATCACAGGTGCTACTGTCTTCGGTGCCACTGTCTTCGCTGTAGGCACTATCATCGGCGGCTTCGACACCGGAGTCAGGAGAAAAGCCATAGCGGAGGGCTGGTTTTAAGAGGATGTCATCATCGAAGCAAAACTGTGGCATGTCGAAGCGGTACCATTCAATAAGCGCCTTGCCGACAGTCAGAGGGAAGAGCAAAGACAACCTGCTTTCCTGAGCGTGGCCTTTGGAGCAATGCATAGAAAAAGCAACGGCCAGAGTCAAAATCAATGGTTTTTTCAATAGCAAGGGTTGGCTTCCCAGTCGTTGAACTGTTTATTGGAAATACAGGTTAGTAAAAATCTGGAAAGAGGTCGGAGGTTTCTTTGCGGCGAGTTGGGAGATGGATCATTCTTTGTCAGCCTTCTTTCTTTTCTTGTTAGATGGCGGCTGGTCATGCGCTTTTCTTTTGGGTCTCTTGAGTCTCTGGTCGGCAGGGAGGTGGGTCTGTTTGTGCATTTTCAGACTGCCACTGTGGTTGGTTCTGTAGTTGCAGCCCTCATGGTCACACTGGTATGCCCTGGGTCTCTGGTCTTTAGGCAGGTGGGTCTGCTTATGTTTTTTCAGATCGTCCGCCCGACTGCTACTGTAGCTGCAGCCCGCATGGTCACAATGGTGCACCTTGGGTTGCTTGGGTCTCTGGTCGGCAGGCAGGTGCGTTTGTTTGTGCTTTTTTAGATGGTCCGCTCGGTCGGAGCGGTAGTTGCAGTCCTCAAGGTCACACTGGTGCACTTTGGGTTTCCTGGGTCTCTGGTCGGCAGGCAGGTGGGTCTGTTTGTGTATTTTCAGACTGCCCTTGTAGTCGGTTCTGAAGTTGCAGCCCTCATGGTCACACTGGTGCACCTTGGGTCTCTGGTCGGCAGGCAGGTGGACCCGCTTGTGTACTCTCAGATTGTTCGCCGCGTTGGTTTTATAGTTGCAGCTCTCATGGT
This sequence comes from Endozoicomonas sp. 4G, assembly GCF_023822025.1. NCBI lineage: Bacteria > Pseudomonadati > Pseudomonadota > Gammaproteobacteria > Oceanospirillales > Endozoicomonadaceae > Endozoicomonas > Endozoicomonas sp. 4G. Next base: position 743,672 of record NZ_CP082909.1, read on the forward strand.
CACAGTGGTGCACCCTGAGTCTCTGGTCGATAGGCAGGTGGGTCTGTTTGTGCCTTTTCAGATTGCCCGACTGGTTGGAGCTGTAATCGCAGCCCTCATGGTCACAGTAGCGCATCTTGGATTTCTTGATTCTCTGGTCGATAGGCAAGTGGGTCTGTTTGTGCTTGTTCAGATCGCTCCTCCGGTCGGTGCTGTAATCGCAGCCCTGATGGTCACACTGATACGTCTTGGGTCTCTGGTCAGCAGACCGGTGGGTTTGTTTTTGTGTTTTCAGGGGGATTTCACTGTCTGAAGAGGACTCCTGGCTAATCATTTTCAGTCTCAGAGTCGCACAATACTCACTGAATTCGTTTAATGCTCGAAAAGAATCAGGTGTTGTGTTTACACACAGGACATCTGTTTCGGTATCAGTTTCGTCTTCTTCAGGACTGCTGTTGCTGTTTTCATCAGAGGTACCCTTGTCTTCACTGTCACTGTCTTCGCTGTAGGCACTATCATCAGAGGCTGCCCGACGGTAAGTCCTGGCTTCGACGCCAGAGTCAGGAGAAAAGCAATAGCGAGTGTCTGGCTTTAACAGGATGTGATCATGGAAGCGAACCCGTGGCATGTCGAAGTGGGACCATTCAATAAGCACCTTGTCGACAGCCAGAGCGAAGAGCAAAGACAACCTGTTTTCCTGAGCGTGGCCATTAGAGCAATGCACAGAAAAAGCAACGGCCAGAGTCAAAATCAATGGTTTTTTCAATAGCAAGGATTGGCTTCCCAGTCGTTGAACGCTTTATTGAAAATTCAGGTTAGTCAAAATCTGGAAAGAGGTCCGAGGTTTCTTTGTGGCGGGTTGGGAGATGGATCATTCTTTGTCAGCCTTCTTTCTTTTCTTGTTAGATGGCGGCTGGTCGTACGCTTTTCTTTTGGGTCTCTTGAGTCTCTGTTCGGCAGACAGGTGGGACTGTTTGTGCCTTTTCAGATCGCTCGCCCGGTCGGTGCTGTAACTACAGTGCTCATGGTCACACTGGTGCACCCTGGCTCTCTGGTCGTAAGGCAGGTGGGTCTGTTTGTGCGTTTTCAGACTGTCCCTGTGGTAAGTGCTGAAGTCACAGCCCTGATGGTCACACTGGTTCAACTTGGGTCTCTGGTCGGCAGGCAGGTGGATCTGTTTGTGCCTTTTCAGATCGCCCGGCCGGTCGGTGCTGTAATTGCAGCCCTCATGGTCACACTGGCGCACCCCGGCTCTCTGGTTGGCAGGCAGGTGGGTTTTTTTGTGCATTTTCAGATTGGTCTTCCGATCGGAACGGTAGTTGCAGCCCTCATGGTCACACTGTTGAGCCTTGGCTCTCTGGTCGGCAGGCAGGTGCGTTTGTTTGTGCTTTTTTAGATGGTCCGCTCGGTCGGAGCGGTAGTTGCAGTCCTTAAGGTCACACTGGTGCACTTTGGGTCTCCTGGGTCTCTGGTCGGCAGGCAGGTGGGTCTGTTTGTGTAGTTTCAGACTGCCCTTGTAGTCGGTTCTGAAGTTGCAGCCCTCATGGTCACACTGGTGCACCTTGGGTCTCTGGTCGGCAGGCAGGTGGACCCGCTTGTGTACTCTCAGATTGTTCGCCGCGTTGGTTTTATAGTTGCAGCTCTCATGGTCACAGTGGTGCACCCTGAGTCTCTGGTCGATAGGCAGGTGGGTCTGTTTGTGCCTTTTCAGATTGCCCGACTGGTTGGAGCTGTAATCGCAGCCCTCATGGTCACAGTAGCGCATCTTGGGTTTCTTGATTCTCTGGTCGATAGGCAAGTGGGCCTGTTTGTGCTTGTTCAGATCGCTCCTCCGGTCGGTGCTGTAATCGCAGCCCTGATGGTCACACTGATACGTCTTGGGTCTCTGGTCAGCAGACCGGTGGGTTTGTTTTTGTGTTTTCAGGGGTATTTCACTGTCTGAAGAGGACTCCTGGCTAATCATTTTCAGTCTCAGAGTCGCACAATACTCACTGAATTCGTTTAATGCTCGAAAAGAATCAGGTGTTGTGTTTACACACAGGACATCCGTTTCGGTATCAGTTTCGTCTTCTTCAGGACTGCTGTTGCTGTTTTCATCAGAGGTACCCTTGTCTTCACTGTCACTGTCTTCGCTGTAGGCACTATCATCAGAGGCTGCCCGACGGTAAGTCCTGGCTTCGACGCCAGAGTCAGGAGAAAAGCAATAGCGAGTGTCTGGCTTTAACAGGATGTGATCATGGAAGCGAACCCGTGGCATGTCGAAGTAGGACCATTCAATAAGCACCTTGTCGACAGCCAGAGCGAAGAGCAAAGACAACCTGTTTTCCTGAGCGTGGCCATTAGAGCAATGCACAGAAAAAGCAACGGCCAGAGTCAAAATCAATGGTTTTTTCAATAGCAAGGATTGGCTTCCCAGTCGTTGAACGCTTTATTGAAAATTCAGGTTAGTCAAAATCTGGAAAGAGGTTCGAGGTTTCTTTGTGGCGGGTTGGGAGATGGATCATTCTTTGTCAGCCTTCTTTCTTTTCTTGTTAGATGGCGGCTGGTCGTACGCTTTTCTTTTGGGTCTCTTGAGTCTCTGTTCGGCAGACAGGTGGGACTGTTTGTGCCTTTTCAGATTGCTCGCCTGGCTGGTTATGTAGTTGCAGTCCTCATGGTCACACTGGTGAACCTTGGCTCTCTGGTCGACAGGCAGGTGGGTCTGTTTGTGTATTGTCAAACTGTTCGCCACGTCGGTGTTGTAGTTGCAGCCCTCATGGTCACAGTGATGCACCCTGATTCTCTGGTCGGCAGGCAGGTGGGTCTGTTTGTGCCTTTTCAGATTGCCTGCCATGTCGGTGTTGTAGTTGCAGCCCTCATGGTCACACTGGTGCACCTTGGATCTTTTGGGTCTCAGGTCGGCAGGCAGGTGGGTCTGTTTGTGCCTTTTCAGATTGCTTGCCAGGTCGGTGTTGTAGTTGCAACCCTCATGGTCACACTGATGCTCCTTGGGTCTTTTGGGTCTCAGGTCGGCAGGCAGGTGGATCTGATTATGTTTTTTCAGATCGTCCACCCGGTGGGTACTGTAGCTGCAGCCCTCATGGTCACACTGGTGCACCTTGGGTCTTATGGGCCTCTGGTCGGCAGGCAGGTGAGTCCGTTTGTGTTTTTTCAGACGGCTTGCCACGTCGGAGTTGTAGTTGCAGCCCTTATGGTCACACTGGTGCACCCTGATTCTCAGGTCGGCAGGAAGGTGGGTCTGTTCGTGCCTTTTCAGATTGTTTGCCATGTCGGTTTTGTAGTTGCAGCCCTCATGGTCACACTGGTGCACTTTGGATCTTTTGGGTCTCAGGTCGGCAGGCAGGTGGGTCTGTTTGTGCCTTTTCAGATTGCTCGTCTGGTTGGTGCTGTAGTTACAGCCCTCATGGTCACACTGGTGCACCTTGGACCTTTTGGGTCTCCGGTCGGCAGGCAGGTGAATCGCCCCTGACCCAGTGGCTATTTCACTGTCTGAAGTGTGCTCCTGGTTAATCATTCTCAGTCTTAGAGTCGCACAGTACTCACTGAATTCGTTTAATGCTCGAAAAGCATCAGGTGTCGTGTTTACACACTGAACATCCGTTTCGGTATCAGTTTCATCTTCTTCGGAACGGTTGTCGCTTTCATCACAGGTGCTACTGTCTTCGGTGCCACTGTCTTCGCTGTAGGCACTATCATCGGCGGCTTCGACACCGGAGTCAGGAGAAAAGCCATAGCGGAGGGCTGGTTTTAAGAGGATGTCATCATCGAAGCAAAACTGTGGCATGTCGAAGCGGTACCATTCAATAAGCGCCTTGCCGACAGTCAGAGGGAAGAGCAAAGACAACCTGCTTTCCTGAGCGTGGCCTTTGGAGCAATGCATAGAAAAAGCAACGGCCAGAGTCAAAATCAATGGTTTTTTCAATAGCAAGGGTTGGCTTCCCAGTCGTTGAACTGTTTATTGGAAATACAGGTTAGTAAAAATCTGGAAAGAGGTCGGAGGTTTCTTTGCGGCGAGTTGGGAGATGGATCATTCTTTGTCAGCCTTCTTTCTTTTCTTGTTAGATGGCGGCTGGTCATGCGCTTTTCTTTTGGGTCTCTTGAGTCTCTGGTCGGCAGGGAGGTGGGTCTGTTTGTGCATTTTCAGACTGCCACTGTGGTTGGTTCTGTAGTTGCAGCCCTCATGGTCACACTGGTATGCCCTGGGTCTCTGGTCTTTAGGCAGGTGGGTCTGCTTATGTTTTTTCAGATCTTCCGCCCGACTGCTACTGTAGCTGCAGCCCGCATGGTCACAATGGTGCACCTTGGGTTGCTTGGGTCTCTGGTCGGCAGGCAGGTGCGTTTGTTTGTGCTTTTTTAGATGGTCCGCTCGGTCGGAGCGGTAGTTGCAGTCCTCAAGGTCACACTGGTGCACTTTGGGTTTCCTGGGTCTCTGGTCGGCAGGCAGGTGGGTCTGTTTGTGCCTTTTCAGATCGCCCGGCCGGTCGGTGCTGTAATTGCAGCCCTCATGGTCACACTGGCGCACCCCGGCTCTCTGGTTGGCAGGCAGGTGGGTTTTTTTGTGCATTTTCAGATTGGTCTTCCGATCGGAACGGTAGTTGCAGCCCTCATGGTCACACTGTTGAGCCTTGGCTCTCTGGTCGGCAGGCAGGTGCGTTTGTTTGTGCTTTTTTAGATGGTCCGCTCGGTCGGAGCGGTAGTTGCAGTCCTTAAGGTCACACTGGTGCACTTTGGGTTTCCTGGGTCTCTGGTCGGCAGGCAGGTGGGTCTGTTTGTGTAGTTTCAGACTGCCCTTGTAGTCGGTTCTGAAGTTGCAGCCCTCATGGTCACACTGGTGCACCTTGGGTCTCTGGTCGGCAGGCAGGTGGATCTGCTTGTGCCTTTTCAGATAGCTCGCCCATCTGGTGTTGTAGTTGCAGCCTTCATGGTCACACTGGTGCAGCTTGGTTTTCTTGGGTCTCCGGTCGGCAGGCAGGTGAATCGCCTCTGACCCAGTGGTTATTTCACTGTCTGAAGTGTGCTCCTGGTTAATCATTCTCAGTCTTAGAGTCGCACAGTACTCACTGAATTCGTTTAATGCTTGAAAAGGATCAGGTGTCGTGTTTATAAAATGAACATCCGTTTCGGTATCCGTTTCGTCTTCTTCAGGGCTGCTGTCGCTGTTTTCATCAGAGGCACTCTTGTCTTCACTGTTACAATAATCATCAGAGGCTGCCCGACGGTAAGTCTTGGCTTCGACGCCACAGTCAGGAGAAAAGCCATAGTGAGTGTCAGGCTTTAAGAGGATGTCATCATCGAAGCAAACCCGTGGCATGTCGAAGTGGTGCCATTCAATAAGCACCTTGCCGACAGTCAGAGTGAAGAGCAAAGGCAACCTGTTTTCCTGAGCGTGGCCTTTGGAGCAATGCACAGAAAAAGCAACGGCCAGAGTCAAAATCAATGGTTTTTTCAATAGCAAGGATTAGCTTCCAGTCGTTGAGCTGTTTATTGGAAATACAGGTTAGTAAAAATATGGAAAGAGATCGGAGGTTTTTTTGAGGCGAGTTGGGAGATGATCATTCTTTATCATTCTTCTTTCTTTTCTTGTTAGATGGCGGCTGGTCATACACTTTTCTTTTGGGTCTCTTGAGTCTCTGGTCGGCAGGCAGGTGGGTCTGAATGTGCCTTTTCAGATTGCCCGCCTGGATGGTTGTGTAGTTGCAGCCCTCATGGTCACACTGGTGAGCCTTGGGTCTCTGGTCGGCAGGCAGGTGGGTCTGTTTGTGCATTTTCAGAGTGCTACCGTAGTCGGTTCTGTAGTTGCAGCCCTGATGGTCACACTGGTGCACCTTAAGTCTTTGGTCGTCAGGCAGGTGGGTCTGCTTATGCTTTTTCAGATCGTCCGCCCGGTTGGTACTGTAGCTGCAGCCCTTATGGTCACAATGGTGCACCTTGGGTTTCTTGGGTCTCTGGTCGGCAGGCAGGTGCGTTTGTTTGTGCTTTTTTAGATGGTCTGCTCGGTCGGAGCGGTAGTTGCAGTCCTCAAGGTCACACTGGTGCACTTTGGGTTTCTTGGGTCTCAGGTCGGCAGGCAGGTGAATCGCCCCTGACCCAGTGGCTATTTCACTGTCTGAAGTGGGCTCCTGGTTAATCATTCTCAGTCTTAGAGTCGCACAGTACTCACTGAATTCGTTTAATGCTTGAAAAGGATCAGGTGTCGTGTTTACACACTGAACATCCGTTTCGGTATCAGTTTTGTCTTCTTCAGGGCTGTTGTTGCTGTTTTCATCAGAGGTACCCTTGTCTTCACTGTCACTGTCACTGTCACTGTCACTGTCTTCGCTGTAGGCACTATCATCAGAGGCTGCCCGACGGTAAGTCCTGGCTTCGACGCCAGAGTCCGGAGAAAAGCCATAGCGAGTGTCTGGCTTTAAAAGGAGGTCATCATCGAAGCAAACCCGAGGCATGTCGAAGTGGTGCCATTCAATAAGCACCTTGCCGACAGTCAGAGTGAAGAGCAAAGACAACCTGTTTTCCTGAGCGTGGCCTTTGGAGCAATGCACAGAAAAAGCAACGGCCAGAGTCAAAATCAATGGTTTTTTCAATAGCAAGGATTGGCTTCCCAGTCGTTGAGCTGTTTATTGGAAATACAGGTTAGTAAAAATCTGGAAAGAGGTCGGAGGTTTCTTTACGGCGGGTTGGGAGATGGATCATTCTTTATCGTCCTTCTTTCTTTTTTTATTAGATGGCGGCTGGTCGTACGCTTTTCTTTTGGGTCTCTGGTTGGCAGGCAGGTGGGTCTGAATGTGCATTTTCAGATGGCCCAGCTGAACGGTACTGTAGTTGCAGCCTTCATGGTCACACTGGTGCACCTTGGATCTTTTGGGTCTCTGGTCGGCAGGCAGGTGGGTCTGTTTGTGCGTTTTTAGACTGTTCGCTCGATTGGTGCTGAAGTTGCAGCCCTCATGGTCACACTGGTGTACCTTGGGCCTCTGGTCGGCAGGCAGGTGGATTTGTTTGTGTCTTTTCAGACTGCCTCTGTAGTCGGTTCTGTACTTGCAGCCCTCATGGTTACACTGGTGCACCTTGGGTCTTATGGGCCTCTGGTCGGCAGGGAGGTGGGTCCGTTTGTGTATTTTCAGACTGCTTGCCACGTCGGTGTTGTAGTTGCAGTCCTTATGGTCACAGTGATGCACCCTGATTCTCTGGTCGGCAGGCAGGTGGGTCTGTTTGTGCATTTTCAGAGTGCTACCGTAGTCGGTTCTGTAGTTGCAGCCCTCATGGTCACACTGGTGCACCTTAAGTCTTTGGTCGGCAGGCAGGTGGGTCTGTTTGTGCATTTTCAGAGTGCTACCGTAGTCGGTTCTGTAGTTGCAGCCCTCATGGTCACACTGGTGCACCTTAAGTCTTTGGTCGTCAGGCAGGTGGGTCTGCTTATGCTTTTTCAGATCGTCCGCCCGGTTGGTACTGTAGCAGCAGCCCTTATGGTCACAATGGTGCACCTTGGGTTTCTTGGGTCTCTGGTCGGCAGGCAGGTGCGTTTGTTTGTGCTTTTTTAGATGGTCTGCTCGGTCGGAGCGGTAGTTGCAGTCCTCAAGGTCACACTGGTGCACTTTGGGTTTCTTGGGTCTCCGGTCGTCAGGCAGGTGGGTCTGAATGTGCCTTTTCAGATTGCCCGCCAGGTTGGTGCTGTAGTCGCAGCCCTCATGGTCACACTGGTGCACTTTGGATCTTTTGGGTCTCAGGTCGGCAGGCAGGTGGGTCTGTTTGTGCCTTTTCAGATTGCTCGTCTGGTTGGTGCTGTAGTTACAGTCCTCATGGTCACACTGGTGCACCTTGGATCTTTTGGGTCTCCGGTCGGCTGGCAGGTGAATCGCCCCTGACCCAGTGGCCATTTCACTGTCTGAAGTGTGCTCCTGGTTAATCATTCTCAGTCTTAGAGTCGCACAGTACTCACTGAATTCGTTTAATGCTTGAAAAGGATCAGGTGTCGTGTTTACACACTGAACATCCGTTTCGTCTTCTTCAGGGCTGTTGTTGCTGTTTTCATCAGAGGCACCCTTGTCTTCACTGTCACTGTCTTCGCTGTCACTGTCTTCGCTGTCACTGTCTTCGCTGTCACTGTCTTCGCTGTCACTGTCTTCGCTGTCACTGTCTTCGCTGTAGGCACTATCATCAGAGGCTGCCCGACGGTAAGTCCTGGCTTCGACGCCAGAGTCCGGAGAAAAGCCATAGCGAGTGTCTGGCTTTAAAAGGAGGTCATCATCGAAGCAAACCCGTGGCATGTCGAAGTGGTACCATTCAATAAGCGCCTTGCCGACAGTCAGAGTGAAGAGCAAAGGCAACCTGTTTTCCTGAGCGTGGCCTTTGGAGCAATGCACAGAAAAAGCAACGGCCAGAGTCAAAATCAATGGTTTATTCAATAGCAAGGATTGGCTTCCCAGTCGTTAAGCTGTTTATTGGAAGTTCAGGTTAGTCAAAATCTGGAAAGAGGTCGGAGGTTTCTTTGCGGCGGGTTGGGAGATGGATCATTCTTTATCGTCCTTCTTTCTTTTTTTGTTAGATGGCGGCTGGTCATACGCTTTTCTTTTGGGTCTCTGGTCGGCAGGCAGGTGGTTTTTTTTGTGCGTTTTTAGATTGCTCACTCGGTCGGTGCTGTAGTTGCAGTCCTCATGGTCACACTGGTGTACCTTGGGTCTCTGGTCGGCAGGCAGGTGGATATGTTTGTGTGTATTCAGACTGCTCTTTTGGTCGGTTCTGTAGTTGCAGCCCTCATGGTCACACTGGTGCAACTTAAGTCTCTGGTCGTCAGGCAGATGGGTCTGTTTGTGTTTTTTCAGGCTGCCCCTGTGGTCGGTTCTGTAGTTGCAGCCCTCGTGGTCACACCGATGCACCTTGGTTCTTTTGGGTTTCTGGTCGGCAGGCAGGTGGGTCTGCTTGTGTTTGTTCAGGCTGCCCCCGTGGTCGGTTCTGTAGTTGCAGCCCTCATAGTTACACTGGTGCACCTTGTGTCTCTGGTCGGCAGGCAGATGGGTCTGTTTGTGCTTTTTCAGACGATGCGACCGCGCGGAACTGTAGTCGCAGCCCTTATAGTCACACTGGTGAATCCTGGGTTTTTTGGGTCTCTGGTCGGCAGGCAGATGGGTCTGTTTGTGTGCTTTCAGATTGCTCATCAGATCGGTGTTGTAGTTGCAGTCCTTATGGTCACACTGGTGCACCTTGAGTCTCTGGTCGGCAGGCAGGTGGATCTGCTTGTGCCTTTTCAGATAGCTCGCCCATCTGGTGTTGTAGTTGCAGCCTTCATGGTCACACTGGTGCACCTTGGTTTTCTTGGGTCTCCGGTCGGCAGGCAGATGAATCGCCTCTGACCCAGTGGTTATTTCACTGTCTGAAGTGGGCTCCTGGTTAATCATTCTCAGTCTTAAAGTCGCACAGTACTCACTGAATTCGTTTAATGCTCGAAAAGGATCAGGTGTCGTGTTTACACACTGAACATCCGTTTCGGTATCCGTTTCGTTTTCTTCAGGGCTGCTGTCGCTGTTTCCATCAGAGGTACCCTTGTCTTCACTGTCACTGTCTTCGCTGTAGGCACTATCATCAGAGGCTGCCCGACGATAAGTCCTGGCTTCGACGCCAGAGTCTGGAGAAAAGCAATAGCGAGTGTCTGGCTTTAAGGGAGTGTCATCATCGAAGCAAACCCGTGGCATGTCGAAGTGGTGCCATTCAATAAGCGCCTTGCCGACACCCAGAGCGAAGAGCAAAGACAACCTATTTTCCTGAGCGTGGCCTTTGGGGCAATGCACAGAAAAAGCAACGGCCAGAGTCAAAATCAATGGTTTTTTCAATAGCAAGGGTTGGCTTCCCAGTTGTTGAACTGTTTATTGAAAATTCAGGTTAGTCAAAATCTGGAAAGAGGTCGGAGGTTTCTTTACGGCGGGTTGGGAGATGGATCATTTTTTGTCACCCTTCTTTCTTTTCTTGTTAGATGGCGGCTGGTCATACGCTTTTCTTTTGGGTTTCTTGGGTCTCTGGTCGGCAGGCAGGTGGGTCTGTTGGTGCGTTTTTAGATTGCTCACTCGGTCGGTGCTGTAGTTGCAGTCCTCATGGCTACACTGGTGTACCTTGAGTCTCTGATCGGCAGGCAGGTGGGTCTGTTTGTGCATTTTCAAATGGCCCGTATGACCAGCACTGTAGTTGCAGCCCTCATGGTCACACTGGTGCACCTTGGGTCTTTTAGGTCTCAGATCGGTAGGCAGGTGGGTCTGAATGTGCCTTTTCAGATTGCTCCCATAGTCGGTGCTGTAGTTGCAGCCCTTATGGTCACACCGGTATGCCCAGAGTCTCTGGTCGTCAGGCAGGTGGGTCCGTTTGTGCTTTTTCAGACTGCCCCTGTGGTCGGTTCTGTAGTTGCAGCCCTCATGGTCACACTGGTGCACCTTGGTTCTTATGGGTCTCTGGTCGACGGGCAGGTGGGTCTGTTTGTGCCTTTTCAGATTGCCCGCATGGTTGGTGCTGTAGTTGCAGCCGTCATTGTCACACTGGAATGCCGTGAGTCTCTGGTTGGCAGGCAGATGGGTCTGTTTGTGCCTTTTCAGATAGCTCGCCCATCTAGTGTTGTAGTTGCAGCCTTCATGGTCACACTGGTGCACCTTGGTTTTCTTGGGTCTCTGGTCGGCAGGCGGGTGAATCAATTCTGACCCAGTGGCTATTTCAGTGTCTGAGGTGGAGTTCTGGTTAATCATTTTTAGTCTCAGAGTCGCACAAACCTCACTGAATTCGTTTAATGCTCGAAAAGGATCACTTGTCGTGTTTACACACTGAACATTCGTTTCGGTATCAGTTTCGTCTTCTTCAGAAAGGTTGTCGCTGTTTTCATCAGAAGTGCCGTTGTCTTCGGGCTCAGAACCCTCATCAGAGGCTGCCCGGCTGTGAGCCTTAGCTTCAACACCAGAATCAGGAGAGACGCCGGTGGCAAGAAAAAAGCAATAGCGGGGGGCTGGTTTTAAGAGGATGTCATCACCGAAGCAAATCCGTGGCATATCGAAGTGGTGCCATTCAATAAGCGTCTTGCCGACACCCAGAGCGAAGAGCAAAGACAACCTGCTTTCCTGAGCGTGGCCTTTGGGGCAATGCACAGAAAAAGCAACGGCCAGAGTCAAAATCAATGGTTTTTTCAATAGCAAGGGTTGGCTTCCCAGTCGTTGAATTGTTTATTGAAAATTCAGGTTAGTCAAAATCTGGAAAGAGGCGGAGGTTTCTTTTAGCAGGGTTGGGAAGCGGATCATTCTTTATCACCCTTCTTTCTTTTTTTGTTTGATGGCAGCTGTTCATTCGCTTTTCTTTTGAGTCTCTGGTCGGCAGGCAAGTGTTTTTGTTTGTGGGTTTTCAGATTGCCCTTGTGGTCGGTGCCGTAGTGACAGCCCTCATGGTCACACCGATGCACCTTGACTCTCTGGTCGTTAGGCAGGTGGGTCTGTTTGTGCCTTCTCAGATGGTTCACTAAGTCGGTGTTGTAGCCGCAGTCCTCATGGTCACACTGGTGCAGCTTGAGTCTCTGGTTGTCAGGCAGGTGGGTCTGTTTATGCCTTCTCAGATGGCTCCCCTGGTCGGAGCTGTAGTTGCAGCCCTCACGGTCACAGCGGTGCACCTTGAGTCTCTTGGGTCTTTGGTCGGCAGGCAGGTGGGTTTGCCTGTGCTTTCTCAGATTGTTCGCCCGGTTGGTGCTGTAGTTGCAGCCCTCATGGTGACACTGGTGATGCCTGGGTCTCTGGTCATCAGGCAGATGGATCTGTTTGTGCGATATCAGGTTGCTTACGTGCACGGTGCTGTAGTTGCAGCCCTCATGCTGACAATGCACTTTAAGTCTCTGGTCGGCAGGCAAGTGTTTTTGTTTGTGGGTTTTCAGATTGCCCTTGTGGTCGGTACTGTAGTGACAGCCCTCATGGTCACATCGGTGCACCTTGAGTCTCTGGTCGGCAGGCAGGTGGGTGTGTTTGTGCATTTTCAGATTGCCCATGTGGTTGGTAGCGAAGTTGCAGCCCTCATGATCACACTGGTAAACCTTGGGTCTTTGCTTGGCAGGCAGGTGGGTCTGTTTGTGTGCTTTCAGATTGCCCACTTGGTTGGTGCTGTAGTTGCAGTCCTTATGGTCACACTTGTGCACCTTAGGTCTCTTGACTCTCTGGTTGGCAGGCAGGTGGGTCTGTTGGTGTTTATTCAGATTGCCCACGTACTTGGTGCTGTACTTGCAGCCCTCATGGTCACACTGGTGCACCTTGGGTATTTTGGGTCTCTGGTTGGCAGGCAGGTGGGTGGGTTTGTGCTTTTTCAGATTGCCCTTGTGGTTTGTGCTGTAGTTACAGCCCTCATGTTCACACCGGTGCACCTTGGGTTTTCTGGTTATTTTACTGCCTGAAATAGACTCCTGCTGAATCATTTCCAGTCTAAGGGTCGCACAATACTCACTGATTTCGTTCAGTGTTCGAAAAGGGTCAGGTGTCGTATTTACACACTGAACATCAATTTCGGTATCAGTTTCGGTATCAGTGTCGTCTTCGTCAGAATGGTTGTCACTGCTTTCATCACGGCTGCCGCTGTCTTCGCTGTCACTGTCTTCGCTGTTGGCACTATCATCAGAGACTGCCTGACTGTAAGCCTTAGCTTCGACGCCAGGGTCAGGATAAAAGCAATAGCGAGTGTCTGGCTTTAAGAGGATGTCATCACCGAAGCAAACGTGCATCAGACTCCCCTTTTGTTTGGCGGTTGCAATGATTTCACGTTGCTGATGGTTTCTTTGCTGGATCTCAGTGGTGATAGTTTTGGCCATAGAGAAGAGCAACCTGTTTTCCTGAGCCTGACCATTGGAGCAATACACAGAAAAAGCAACGGCCAAGGTCAAAATCAATGGTTTTTTGGATAGCAAGGCCTGGCTTCCCAATTGTTGAGCTGTTTATTAGGAAGTCAGGTTAGTAAAAATCTGGAGAGGTTGGAGATTTCTTTTAGCAGGGTTGGCAAGCGGATCATTCTTTATCACCCTTCTTTCTTTTCTTGTTCGATGGCAGCTGTTCATACGCTTTTCTTTTGGGTCTCGGGTCGTCAGGCTGGTGGGCCAGTTTGTGCCTTTTCAGTTTGTGCCTTTTCAGATTGAACGCATGGTTGGTGCTGTAGTTACAGTCCTCATGTTCACAGTGGTAAGTCCTGGGTCTCTGCTCGGCAGGCAGGTGGGTCTGTTTGTGTCTTCTCAGATTGCTCGGCTGGTCGGAGCTGTAGTTGCAGCCCTCATGGTTACAGTGATTCACCTTGAGTTTATTGCGTCTCTGGTTAGCAGGCAGGTGTTTCTGTTTGTGCGCATTCAGGTTACCTATGTGATTGGTGCTGTAGTTGCAGCCCTGATGATCACACTGGCGCAACCCGGGCCTCTGGTCAGCAGGCAGGTGGGTCTGCTTGTGCTTTCTCAGATTATCCTTCTTGTCGCTGCTGTAGTTGCAGTCCTGATGGGCGCATTGGTACAACTTGGATCCCTTGGGTCTCTGGTGGGCGGGCAGGTGGGTCAGTTTGTGCTGTTTCAGATTGCCCTTATAGTAGCCGCTGTAGTGACAGCCCGCATGGTCGCATTGGTGCAACTTGAGTCTCAGCTCGGCAGGCAGGTGGGTCAGTTTGTGCTTTTTCAGATTGCCCATATGGTTGGTGCTGTAGTGACAGCCCTGATGATCACACAGGTGCGTCTTGGTTCTTTGCTCGCCAGGCAGGAGGGTCTTTTTATGCCTTTTTAAGTAGCCTGCCTTTTTGCTTTTGTAGTTGCAGCCCTCATGGTCACAGGGGGACTTCCTGGGTTCTTGGTGGGCAGGCGGGTGGCTCTGTTTGTGCGCTTCCAGGTGGCTCGCCTGATCGGTGCAGTCAGCAGGTGAGGGGATTTGGGGAGGATTAACAGAGTCCGCTTTTGCCACTTCTGCCTCTGACTCAGTGGCTATTTCAGTGCCTGAAACGGACTCCTGCTTAATCTTTTTCAGTATCAGAGTCGAACAATACTGACTGATTTCATTCGCTACCGGAAAAGGAGTCATTGTCATGGTTACATACTGAACATCGGTTTCGCTCTCGGTTTCGCTCTCGGCTTCGTCTTCGTTTGAAGTGTTGTCGCTGTTTTCATCGGAGGTGCTGTTGTCTTCAATGTTAGAACCATCATCAGAAGCTACCCGACGGTAAGCCTTAGCTTCGATGCCAGAGTCGGGAGAAAAACAATATTCAATGGCCTCACTCTCTTCACTTTCGTCAGATAACCGCTTTATCCGGGTGGGTTGGCCGGTTCCCAGACGTACTGAGACCTCAATAAAGGGCTTCGGGGTTTTGATAAGCGCCTTGCCGACAGTCAGGGAGAAAAGCAAAGGCAACCTGTTTTTTTGAGTTTCCTGAGCGTGGCCATTGGAGCAATGCACAGAAAAAACAACGGCCAAGGTCAAAATCAAGGTTTTTTTAGATAGCAAGGCCTGGCTTCCCAGTTGTTGAACGGTTGATTGGGAAATCAGGTTAGTCAAAATCTGGAGAAAGGTCGGAGGTTTCTATTCTTTATCACCCTTCTTTCTTTTCTGGTTAGATGGCAGCTGGTCATACGCTTTCCTTTTGGGTCTCTTAGGTCTCAGCTCGGCAGGCAGGTGGGTTCGTTTGTGCACTTTCAGACTACCGACGTGGTCGGTGCTGTAGTTGCAGCTTTCATGGTCACACTGGTGCATCCTGGGTCTCTCGGTTCTCTGGTCGGCAGGCAGGTGGGTCAGTTTGTGCCTTTTCAGATGGCTCTGGCGGTCGGTAATGTAGTTACAGGCCTCATGGTGGCACTGGTGCACCTTGGGCTTTTTAGGTCTCAGCTCGGCAGGCAGGTGGATCTGTTTGTGCGTTTTCAGATTGCTCGCGAGCTCGGAGCTGTAGGTGCAGCCCTCGTGGTCACACTGGTACGTCTTGGCTCTCTGGTCGGCAGGCAAGTGAGTTTGTTTGTGCATTTTCAGATTGCCCGCCTGGAAGGCGCTGTAATTGCAGCCTTCATGGTCACAATGGTGAGGTTTCTGGTCGGCAGGCAGGTGGGTCTGTTTGTGCGTTTTCAGACTGCCTGCCTGGTAGGTGCTGTAGTTGCAGCCTTCATGGTCACATTGGTGCGTCTTGGCTCTCTGGTCGGCAGGTAGGTGGGTCTGTTTGTGCGTTTTCAGACTGCCCGCCTGGTAGGTGCTGTAGTTGCAGCCCGCATGGTCACATTGGTGCGTCTTGGGTCTCTCGGGTCTCTGGTCGGCAGGCAGGTGGGTTTGTTTGTGCGTTATCAGGCTGCCACTGTGGTCGGTTTTGTAGTTGCAGCCCTCATGGTCACATTGGAGCGGCTTGGGTCTCTTGGGTCTCTGTTCGGCAGGTAGGTGAGTCTGTTTGTGCCTTTTCAGATGGCTCGTTTGGTCGGTGCTGTAGTTGCAGCCCTGATAGTCACAGTGGTGCTCCTTGGTTCTCTGGTCAGCAGGCAGGTGCGTCTGTTTGTGCATTTTCAGATGGTTTGCCCGATCGCTTCTGTAGCAGCAGCCCTCATAGTCACACCGGTGCACCTTGAGTATCTTGGGTCTCTTGGGTCTCTGGTCAGCAGGCAGGTGGGTCTGTTTGTGTGTTTTCGGAGTGGCTATTTCACTGTCTGAAACCGGCTCCTGCTTAATCTTTTGCACTGTCAGAGTTGCACAATACTGACTGATTTCATTGGCTGCTCGAAAGGGATTAAACGTTGTGGTTACATACTGAACATCAGTTTCGGTCTCAGTTTCGTCTTCATTTGAACGGTTGTTGCTGTTTTCATCAGAGGTGCCGGTGTCTTCACTGTCAGAACCGTTATCAGAGGCTGCCCGGTGGTAAGCCTTAGCTTCGACGTTGGAGTTGGGAGAAAAGCAATATTCAATGGCCTCACTCTCTTCATGGCCACTAGAACAATGCACATAAAAAGCAACGGCCAAGGTTACAATCAAGGGTTTTTTGGATAGCAAGGCCTGGCTTCCCAGTTGTTGAACGGTTGATTGGGAAATCAGGTTAGTCAAAATCTGGAGAAAGGTCAGAGGTTTCTATTCTTTATCACCCTTCTTTCTTTTCTTGTTAGATGGCGGCTGGTCACAGGCTTTTCTTTTGGTTCTCTGGTTGGCAGGCAGGTGGATTTGTTTGTGCCTTTTCAGATCGTCTTTCCGGTCGGTGCTGTAGTCGCAGCTCTGATGGTCACAGTGGTGCACCTTAGGTCTTTTGGTTCTCTGGTCGGGAGGCAGGTGAGTCTGTTTGTGCCTTCTCAGATTGCTCGGCTGGTTGGTGCTGTAGTTGCAGCCTTCATGGTTACATAGGTGCTCCCTGAGTCTCTGGTCGGCAGGCAGGTGGATCTGTTTGTGCATTCTCAGATGGTTCGCCCGGGTGGTGCTGTAGTTGCAGCCCCCGTGGTCACACCGTTGCATCCCGGGTCTCTGGTCGGCGGGCAGGTGGATCTGTTTGTGTGCTTTCAGGTGACCCGTGTGGTCGGTGCTGAAGTTGCAGCCCTCATGGTCACACTGAAGCTCCTTGAGTCTCTGGTCGGTAGGCAGGTGGGTCTGCTTGTGCCTTATCAGATGGTCGGCCCGGTTGGTGCTGTAGTTGCAGCCCGTATGGTCACACTGGTGCAGCCTGGGTTTGTGCTCGACAGGCAGGTGGGTCTGTTTGTGTGTTTTCAGTAAAGTGGACTCCTCGTTGATCATTTTCAGTCTCAGAGTCGAGCAATACTCACTGATTTTGTTTAATGCCCGAAAAGGATCCTGAGTTGTGGTCACATACTGAACATCCGTTTTGGTCTCAGTGTCACTATCCGTGTCGTCTTCGTTTGAACCGTTGTCGCTGCTTTCATCAGAGGTGCCACTGTCTTCGGTGTCAGAGTCATCAGGAGCTGTCCGGCTGTAAGCCTTAGCTTCGACGCCAGAATCAGGAGAAAAGCAATAGCCGGTGTCTGGTTTTTGTGGTGGCAGCCTGTTTTCTTGAACGTGACTTCCAGGACAATGTACAGAAAAGGCAATGGCCAAGGTTGAAATCAATGTTTTTTTGAATAGCAAAGCCCGGCTTCCCAGTCGTTAAACTGTTTATTTGGAAATCAGGTTAGTCGAAATCTGGAGAGGGCGGTGGTTTCTTTGGAGTGGGTTGGGAGGCGTCATTCGTTATCACCCTTCTTTCTTCTCTTGTTGGATGACAGCTGGTCATAGGCCTTTCTTTTGGGTCTCTGGTCAGCAGGCAGGTGGGTCTGCTTGTGCTTTTTCAGATTGCCCATGAAGCCGGTTATGTAGTTGCAGCCCTTGTGGTCACACTGGAGCACTTTGGGTCTCTGGGGTCTTTTAGGCTTTTGGTCGGCAGGAAGGTGGGTCTGTTTGTGTGATTTCAGGTTGCCCACCTGGGCGGCTCTGTAGTGGCAGCCCTCATGGTCACACTGGTGCACCCTGGGTCTTTTGGGTCTCTGGTCGGCAGGCAGGTGGATCTGTTTGTGCTTTTTCAGATTGCTCATGAAGGTGGTGCTGTAGTGGCAGCCCTCATGGTCACATTGCACCTTGGGTCTCTTGGGTCTCTGGTCGGCAGGCAGGTGGGTCTGTTTGTGCTTTTTCAGATTGCTCGCGAAGCGGCTGCTGTATTTGCAGTCTCCATGGTCACATTGGTGCACCTTGGGTCTCTTGTTGGCTGGCAGGTGGATCTGCTCGTGCTTTTTCAGGTGGTTAACAGAGTCGACTTCTGTCACTTCTGTCACTTCTGTCTCCGACTCTGTGAGTCTTTTACTGTCTGAAGTGGACTCCTCATTAATCATTTTCATTCTCAGAATCGCACAATACTCACTGATTTCGTGTAATGCTCGAAAAGGACTAAGTGTCGTGTTTACACACTGAACATAAGTTGTGGTATCAGATTCCTCTTCTTCAGAGCTGTTGTCGTTGTTTTCATCAGAGGTGCTGTTGTCTTCACTGACAGAACCATCATCATTCGTGGGTGAGACCTCAATAAACGGCTTGGGGCTGTTGATAAGCGCTTTGCCGAAAGTCAGGGCGAAGAGCAAAGCCATACTATTTTCCTGAGCGTGATCATTAGAGCAATGCACAGAGAAAGCTATGGTCAAGATCAAAATCAATGGTTTTTTGAATAGCAAGGCCTGTTTTCCCAGTCATTGAAACACTTATTGGAAAGTCAGGTTAGTCAAAATCCGGAGAGAGGTCGGAGTTTTTCTTTCTTTTCGCGTTAGATGGCGGCTGGTCATACGCCTTTCTCTTGAGTCTCTGGTGCAGATGGCTCTGTTTGTGCCTTTTCAGGTGGCTTGGCTGGTTAGTAGCGTATTTGCAGCCCTGATGGTCACACTGTTGCAAGTTGGGTCTCTGGTCGGCAGGCAGGTGGGTCTGTTTGTGCTTTTTCAGGCCGGCCTTGTAGTCGGTTCTGAAGTTGCAGCCTTCATGGTCACACTGGTGCACCTTGGCTCTCTGCTTGGCAGGCAGGTGGATCTGCTTGTGCCTTTTCAGCAGGCCTGGCCGGTCGGTGCGGTGGTCGCAGCCCTGATGGTCACAATGGTACGGCTTTGGTCTCTTGGGTCTCTGGTCGGCAGGCAGGTGGGTCTGTTCATGCTTTACCAGATTGCTCTTCTGGTCGCTGCAGTAGTTGCAGCCCCCATGCCGACACTGATGTATTTTGGATCTCTGGTCGGCAGGCAGATGAATGGGTTTGTGCTTTTTCAGACTGTCTGGCCGGTCGGTCCTGTAGTTGCAACCTTCATGATCACACCGGTGCGTCTTGGGTTTCTGGTCGGCAGGCAGGTGGGTCTGTTTGTGCTTTTTCAGATGGCTCAGCCATGCGGCGCTGAAGTTGCAGCCCTCGTGATCACACTGAAACTTGCCTTTCTGGTTGGCAGGCCGGTGAGTTTGTTTGTGTATTTTCAGATTGCCCACCCGGTCGGTTCTGTAGTTGCAGCCTTCATGGTCACACTGGTGTACCTTGGCTCTCTTGGGTCGCTGGTCGGCAGCCAGATGGGTCTGTTTGTGTATTTTCAGGTTGCCCACCCGGTCGGTTCTGTAGTTGCAGCTTTCATGGTCACACTGGTGTACCTTGGCTCTCTTGGGTTGCTGGTCGGCAGCCAGACGGGTCTGTTTGTGCCTTTTCAGGTGACTCATGTGGTTGTTAGCAGAGACTGCTTCTGCCACCTCTGCCTCAGTGGTTATTTCACCATCTGAAATGGAGTTTTGGTCGATCATTTGCAGTCTCAGAGTCGCACAATACTCACTGATTTCGTTTAATGCCTGAAAGGGGTCAGGTGTCGTGTTTATAAAAAAGACAGACGTTTCGGTATCAGTTTCGTTTTCGTCTTCGTCTGAGCGGTTGTCGCTTTCATCAGAGGTGCCGCTGTCTTCATTGCCACTGTCTTCGCTGTCGGCACTATCATCAGAGGCTGCCCGTTCGATACCAGAGTCAGGAACAAAGCAATAGCGGGTGTCTGTGTCTGGCTTTAAGAGGATGTCATCACCGAAGCAATGCACAGAAAAGGCCATGGCTAAGGTCAAAATTAATGGTTTTTTGCGTAGCAAAGCTTGGCTTCCCAGTCGTTGAAATGCTTATTGGGAAATCAGGTTAGTAAAAATCTGGAGAAAGGTTGGAGGTTTTGGTCAGGCACTGGAAAAAAAATTAACTTATCGAAAGAGCCTTGGTAGAGAAGTGGCTCTTTCTTGAAGAGGCTGTCATTCAGTTGTTAATTCTTTTTGCGCTTCAAAGGCTCAAAACCCGCATCAACTGATTCAGTCGCTTTCTGGTTATCGGGTTTACGGCGCTTACCCACGTTTTTCTTGTCGTGCTGTCGTATTTTTCCAGCGGCTGTCTTGTCCTTGGTGGGTTTTTTCTTTTTCTTTCCGCCAGCGGCTTTTCCGGACGCTTTCAGCTTTTTAGGACCTTTCCAGCTGCCTCTCAGCTCTTTGATTGAACGTTTTTCGAAGCGGGTTTTCAGATAACGCTCAATGCCTGACATCAGGTTCCATTCGTTGGGACCAATCAGGGAGATGGCCAGACCTTGTTCACCGGCCCTGCCCGTGCGGCCAATGCGGTGAACGTAATCATCGCCATTGCGGGCCATATCGAAGTTAATGACCAGATCAATCCCTTTGATATCCAGACCTCTGGCTGCAACATCGGTGGCCACCAGAATGTTGATCTGGCCTGAAGCCAGCATGGCCATCATCTTTTTTCGTTCCTGATGATCCATTTCGCCGTGCAGAACACCGGCTTTGAGGTCACTGTAGCGAAGGAAACCGCACAGCTGGTCAGCCAGGTTACGGGTATTGGTGAAAACAATGGCTTTTTCGAAGTGTTCGTTTTCTAACAACCAGCGAGTCAGCTTTTCCTTATGCTTTTGATCGTCACTGAGCATGATTTGCTGGTGAATGTTTTCGTGCTTCTCCCTGGCCGTATTGAGCGTCAGGGATTCAGGTTCTTGCAGCACCAGGTTAATGAGTTCGCCCATTCCTTTTTGTTGCAGGGTGGCTGAGAACAGCATGGTTTGACGATCCTGACGGCATTCAGACGCAATTTTCAGCATGTCGGGACTGAAACCAAAATCCAGCATACGGTCGGCTTCGTCCAGAATCAGGTATTCCAGATCGTTGAAGTCGGTATTGTTGTTTTCCATATGCTCGAGCAGACGGCCCGGCGTGGCGATGAGCACTTCCGGATTCTTTCTCAAGGTATTGACCTGGTGACGAAAGGGGTCGCCACCGGTAATCAGCCCTGCCTTAATCTGGGTGAAACGAGCCAGGGTTTCTGTTTCTTCCAGCACCTGTCGGGCCAGCTCACGGGTGGGCACCAGAATCAGCATTCGGGTGCTGGAGCGGGGGGCCGGACGGTTCTGGAAATGATTCAGGGCAGGCAGCAGGAAGGCTGCTGTTTTGCCGCTACCGGTTTCGGAACTGACCAGTAGATCTTTGCCAGCCAGTGCTTTGGGGATCACTGCCGCCTGGACGGGGGTAGCCTCGTTGAAATGTCTTTCAGTCAGGGCTTTTTGCAGTCGTTCGTGCAGTGCCAGGTCAGAAAAAAGCAAGCGATACTCCTTATGGGAATCCCCCACCGATTCAGGTGGGTGGGGGAGGGGGTCAAATGGGCAGAGTTTGGGACTGTGGCGTGACGGGATTACATCACACGCATTCCGGGTTGGGCACCTTCATGGGGTTCGAGAATCCAGAGATCTTTACCGCCGGGACCTGCGGCCAGAACCATGCCTTCACTCACACCAAATTTCATTTTGCGGGGTGCCAGGTTAGCGACCATGACCGTATATTTGCCGGTCAGGGCTTCCGGGGCGTAGGCGGATTTTATGCCCGCGAATACGTTGCGTGGTTCTGCTTCGCCAATATCCAGGGTTAACCGCAGTAGTTTACCAGCGCCTTCTACCAGCTCGGCATTAACGATTTTGGCAATGCGCAGATCTACTTTGGCAAAGTCGTCGAAAGTAATCTGTTCGGCAACGGGCTCTTTTGCCAACCACTCGTTGTCGGCAGACGTTTGGGCAGGTTTTTGCTCAAACATTTTGGCCCGTACTTCTTTGCTGGCTGCAATCATGGCTTCGACCTTATCCAGCTCGACACGGGTCATCAGAGGCTTGAACTTGTTGACCTCGTGGTTCAGCAGCAGGGTCTGGCTGTCACTCCAGCGCAGAGGCTCAATATTCAGGAAAGTTTCTGCCTTGATCGCCATGGCAGGCAGAACCGGCTTCAGGTAGATCATCAGCAAACGGAACAGGTTAATACCGGCTGAACAGATGTCGTGCAGTGCCTGGTCCTTGCCTTCTTCTTTGGCAACGACCCAGGGCTTCACTTCATCAATCCAGGCATTGGCTTTGTCAGCCAGAGCCATGATTTCACGCATGGCTTTGGCGAATTCACGGCCTTCATAAAGCTCTGCGATGCGCTCACCGGTGTTCTGGAAGTCGGCCGTCAGCTCCGGGATCATGTTGTTGGCAGACAGTTTTCCAGCAAAGCGTTTCTTGATAAAGCCGGCATTACGGCTGGCAATGTTAACCACCTTGCCGACCAGGTCAGAGTTAACCCGCTGAGCCAGGTCTTCAGTATTCAGATCCAGGTCATCAATGCGGCTGGACAGTTTGGCGGCGTAGTAATAGCGCAGGTATTCCGGGTCCAGATGTTCGAGATAGGTTCGGGCGGTTATAAAGGTGCCACGGGACTTGGACATTTTTTCGCCGTTCACCGTCAGGTAACCGTGAACACTGACGGAGGTTGGCGTGCGATAGCCAGCTCCTTCCAGCATGGCTGGCCAGAACAGGCAGTGGAAGTTGACGATGTCTTTGCCGATAAAGTGATGCACTTCGCAGTCGCTGTCTTTTTTCCAGTAATCGTCAAAGTTCAGGTCGTCTCTTTGCTGGCACAGGTTTTCGAAAGAGGCCATGTAACCAATAGGCGCGTCCAGCCAGACGTAGAAGTATTTGCCGGGCTCGCCGGGAATTTCAAAGCCGAAGTAAGGGGCGTCGCGGGAAATATCCCAGTCTTGCAGGCCAGCGTCCAGCCATTCGGCCAGTTTGTTGGCAATCTCGTCGGAAATGGTGCCGGAACGGGTCCAGTCTTTCAGGAAACCATCAAAGTCTGAAAGCTTGAAGAAGAAATGCTCACTTTCTTTTTCTACCGGAACGGCTCCGGAGATAGCCGACTTAGGATTTTTCAGGTCGGTTGGTGAGTAGGTGGCGCCACATTTTTCACAGTTATCACCGTACTGGTCATCGGCACCGCACTTTGGACACTCACCCTTGATATAACGATCCGCCAGGAACATTTGTTTTTCAGGGTCAAAAGCCTGAGTGATGTTGCGGCTGGCAATATGGCCATTTTCCTTGAGCTTCAGGTAAATGGCTTCAGACAGTTTGCGATTCTCTTCGGAGTGGGTGGAGTGATAGTTATCAAACTCCACCAGAAAATCACCAAAGTCACGGATACGCTCTTTGTTGATCAGGGCGACAGACGCTTCTGGCGTCATGCCGTGCTTTTCAGCGTGCAGGCTGATGGCAGTGCCATGGGCATCGTCGGCGCAAACGTAAGTGCATTGGTTGCCGAACAGCTTCTGAAAACGAACCCAGATATCGGTTTGAATGTATTCCACCAGGTGGCCCATATGCAGAGGACCATTGGCATAGGGCAGGGCGCTGGTGACAAGTATTTTACGTTGGCTCATTCGAATACTGTGTTGCTGGAAAGTTGAAAGAGGGTGGATAGGGGGGGAGTATACGATAATTTTTGTCGCTTGGGCTAAGACTTGGGTGAACTTTCCTTTATCCGTTTGGGAGGCGGGTCATTCTTTATCACCTTTCTTTCTTTTCGGGTTAGATGGCAGCTGGTCATAGGCTTTTCTTTTGGGTCTCTGATCGGCAGGCAGGTGGATCTGTTTGTGTCTGTTAAGATTACTCGCCTGGTCGGTGCTGTAGTTGCAGTACTCATAGTCACACTGGTGCACCTTGAGTCTCTGGTTGGCAGGCAGGTGGGTCTTTTTGTGCTTTTTCAGATCGCCTGCCCGGTCGGTGCTGTAGTCGCAGCTCTCATGATCACACTGGTACACCTTGACTCTCTGGTCGGCAGGCAGGTGGATCCATTTGTGCTTTTTCAGGTCGTCTCTTCGGTCGCTGCTGAAGTTACAGTTCTCATGGTCACACCGGTGCTTCTTGAGCCTCTGGTCGGCAGGCAGGTGGGTCTGCTTGTGCTTTTTCAGATTGCTCATATAGTCGGTTTTGTAATTGCAGCTCTCATGATCGCAGTGGTGCCCTTTGGGTTTCCTGAGTCTCTGGTCGGCAGGCAGGTGGGTCTGCTTGTGCTTTTTCAGATTGTTCGTGCGGTCGGTGCTGAAGTTACAGTTCTCATGGTCACACTGGTACACCTTGATTCTCTGGTCGGCAGTCAAGTGGGTTTGTTTGTGCCTTTTCAGAATGGTTCTGTAGTCGGTTCTGTAGTTGCAGCCCGCATAGTCACACTGATGCACCTTGGGTCTCTTGGGTCTCTGGTCGGCAGGCAGGTGAGTCTGTTTGTGCCTTTTCAGAATGGTCCTGTAGTCGGTTCTGTAGTTGCAGCCCGCATAGTCACACTGATGCACCTTGGGTCTCTTGGGTCTTTGGTCGGCAGGCAGGTGAGTCTGTTTGTGTTCTCTTAGATGGCCCTTGTGGCCGGTGATATAGTCGCAGCCCTCATGGTTACACTGGTGCTTAGCAGCGTCCACTCTTGCCAGGTCTACTTCTGACTCAGTGAGTATTTCACTGTCTAAAGTGGGCTCCTGCTTAATCTTTTTCAGTTCCAGAGTCGTACCATACTGATTGGTTTCATTTAATACTCGAAAGGGATTAAGTGTTGTGGTTTCATACTGAACATCAGATTCATCTTTGTTTGAACGGTTGTCGACGCTTTCATCAGAGGTACCGTTAGTGGTTATTTCACTGTCTGAAACGAGCTCCTGCTTAATGTTTTTCAGTGCCGGAGCCACACAACACTCACTGATTTCATTGGATACCCGAAAAGGATTAAGTGTTGTGGTTTCATACTGAACATCAGATTCGGCATTAGTTTCGTCTTCATCTTCGTTTAAACGGTTGTCGCTGCCTTCATCAGAGGTGCTGCTGTCTTCACTGTCACTGTCTTCGCTGTAGGCACTATCATCAGAGGCTGCCCGACTGTGAACCTTCAACTCCCACCATTCAATGGCCTCGTTCTCTTCTTCAACGCCTGTAACGTAGACTCCTTTTGTGGATAAGACCTCAATACAGGGCTTCAGGGTATTGATCAGCGCCTTGCCGACAGCCAGAGCGACCAGCAAAGGCAACCTGTTTTCCTTAGCATGGTTATTAGAGGAATGCATAGAAAAGGCAACGACCAAGGTCAAAATCAATGGATTTTTGGATAGCAAGGCCTTTGTCCCCAAGCGTTGAATGGTTTATTGGAAAATCAGGTTAGTCAAAATCTGGAGAGAGGTCGGAGGTTTCTTTGAGGTGGGTTGGGAGGTGGGTCATTCTTTATCACCTTTCTTTCTTTTCGCGTTAGATGGCAGCTGGTCATAGGCTTTTCTTTTGGGTCTCTGGTCGGCAGGCAGGTGGTTCTGTTTGTGTTTGTTCAGATTACCCGCCTGGTCGGTGCTGTAGTTGCAGTACTCATAGTCACAATGGTGCACCTTGAGTCTATGGTTGGTAGGCAGGTGGGTCCATTTGTGCTTTTTCAGATCGCTCGCCCGGTTGGTGCTGTAGTCGCAGCTCTCATGATCACACTGGTACCTTTTGAGTCTCTGGTCGGCGGGCAGGTGAGTCCATTTGTGCTTTTTCAGGTCGTTTCTTCGGTCGGTGCTGAAGTTACAGTTCTCATGGTCACACCGGTGCTTCTTGAGCCTCTGGTCGGCAGGCAGGTGGGTCTGCTTGTGCTTTTTCAGATTGCCCATCTGGTCGGTTTTGTAATTGCAGCCCTCATGATCGCAGTGGTGCACTTTGGGTTTCCTGAGTCTCTGGTCGGCAGGCAGGTGGGTCTGCTTGTGCTTTTTCAGATTGTTCGTGCGGTCGGTGCTGAAGTTACAGTTCTCATGGTCACACCGGTGCTTCTTGAGTCTCTGGTTGGCAGGCAGGTGGGTCTGTTTGTGCCTTTTCAGATCGCTCGTCAGGAGGGTGTTGTAGTCGCAGCTCTTATGATCACACTGGTACACCTTGACTCTCTGGTCGGCAGTCAAGTGGGTTTGTTTGTGCTTTTTCAGAATGGACCTGAAGTCGGTTCTGTAGTTGCAGCCCGCATAGTCACACTGATGCACCTTGGGTCTCTTGGGTCTCTTGGGTCTTTGGTCGGCAGGCAGGTGGGTTTGTTTGTGCCTTTTCAGAATGGTCTTGTATTCGGTTCTGTAGTTGCAGCCCGCATAGTCACACTGATGCACCTTGGGTCTCTTGGGTCTTTGGTCGGCAGGCAGGTGGGTTTGTTTGTGCCTTTTCAGAATGGTCTTGTATTCGGTTCTGTAGTTGCAGCCCGCATAGTCACACTGATGCACCTTGGGTCTCTTGGGTCTTTGGTCGGCAGGCAGGTGGGTTTGTTTGTGCCTTTTCAGAATGGTCTTGTATTCGGTTCTGTAGTTGCAGCCTGCATAGTCACACTGATGCACCTTGGGTCTCTTGGGTCTTTGGTCGGCAGGCAGGTGAGTCTGTTTGTGTTCTCTTAGATGGCCCTTGTGGCCGGTGATATAGTCGAAGCCCTCATGGTTACACTGGTGCTTAGCAGCGTCCACTCTTGTCACGTCTACCTCTGACTCAGTGAGTATCTCACTGTCTAAAGTGGGCTCCTGCTTAATCTTTTTCAGTTCCAGAGTCGTACCATACTGATTGGTTTCATCTAATACTCGAAAGGGATTAAGTGTTGTGGTTACATACCGAGCATCAGATTCATCTTTGTTTGAACGGTTGTCGACGCTTTCATCAGAGGTACCGTTAGTGGTTATTTCACTGTCTGAAACGAGCTCCTGCTTGATGTTTTTCAGTGCCGGAGCCACACAACACTCACTGATTTCATTGGATACCCGAAAAGGGTTAAGTGTTGTGGTTTCATACTGAACATCAGATTCGGCATTAGTTTCGTCTTCATCTTCGTTTAAACGGTTGTCGCTGCCTTCATCAGAGGTGCTGCTGTCTTCGCTGTCACTGTCTTCGCTGTAGGCACTATCATCAGAGGCTGCCCGACTGTGAACCTTCAACTCCCACCATTCAATGGCCTCGTTCTCTTCTTCAACGCCCGTAACGTAGACTCCTTTTATGGGTAAGACCTCAATACAGGGCTTCAGGGTATTGATCAGCGCCTTGCCGACAGCCAGAGCGACCAGCAAAGGCAACCTGTTTTCCTGGGCATGGTTATTAGAGGAATGTATAGAAAAGGCAATGACCAAGGTTAAAATCAATGGGATTTTGGATAGCAAGGCCTTTGTCCTCAAGCGTTGAACGGTTTATTGGGAAATCAGGTTAGTCAAAATCTGGAGAGAGGTCGGAGGTTTCTTTGAGGTGGGTTGGGAGGCGGGTCATTCTTTATCAACCCAAAAAGCTTACGACCTGACTTCTGTCGTAAGCTTTTTGGGTTGGTTTTTTCGTCTTTTGGGTTGCTCTCCGCCGCCTCTGAAAGATCTTTGCTGTGGCGTTAGGTTTTGCATATTCATCTGAGGATGGAGGCTTGCGAAAGGACGTAGCGATTCTGTCCTGACGGTTTGTTACCGTCGTAGAACAGCTTACTTAGAACTAAGAGTTGTTGAAATTTTACTTAGATTGAATGCCTGCAAGAATCCATAAGGGTTCCTCTTCCCAGTTATCCGGAAAGCCCATATGTACCCTTGAAATTGCTGGGTTTCTTGAAATTAATCCGTTAAGCCTGGTAGCCCAGCCACTTCCAGGGCTAACCTTGCTTAATAGTGTTTCTATAATGACCAGTTGATAGTAAAGACGCCGCCGTGGATTAATGGTTTGTGCAGGTGATGAGTGGACAGCAATTTTCTCCGGAACATATATCCAATTTTTTGGTGCTTTTCTTGGCCATACAGGGCTGGTGCCAAACTCTCTATTCCAGACTCTGGAATGATGAGCGCAGTGATTACGTAAATCAGACAGTGAATGAAACCAGGTTTTAAGCACTGTGAATTGAAAACCAAAATGCTTTGTAAGAGGTTTCTGATCTTCCGGGAAGCGAAGATTGGCAAAGAGCTCTGAAATTTGCTTGAAGCTCAAAAGTTCCAGTGCCATCCACAAGGGTGGTTGTACTGGTGAATCAGGGTACTTCTGTTGGTAGCTTTTCAGAAATGCCTCTATCTCCCTCCTCTCAGACTTGCTTTTCAGTTCACTAATTAGCCATTGGTGATTGTAATGGCTCTTAAAAATGTTTGAGTCAAGGTACCCGTGAGGACCATGTCGTGTAGCAAGAACTTGTGTTAACTGAGCGCGCAGCGCAACTTCTATTCGCTCAATGGCATCTAAAAGCAGTAGTCTCAACTCTCTGTCGAAAATATAAAGTCTCAGGACATCATCAAACGATGTGCCTGAAATGAACCGGTGTTCATCACCTGATCCGGGAATATAGAATGGACGGGTATAGGCACTTAAACGGAAGTAACTAATATTCTTTAAGTAGTGTTTGGCTCTTACAGGGTCGGTAACTACTAAGCCTCTGGCACTCAAAGTGTGAATCTGCTCATCAAGGCTTAATGCGTGTTTTTTGAAAGCAACCATTTGTTTTTGTTTATTACTAGGTGGTAATAAAAAAACCCGCCAGAGTGTGCTTCGTCGAGAGGCATGGCGGGTGTGTTACGGTAAAGGTAGGTGTTAAGTGGTTGGCTGTCAATAGGTGCCCGATTTTATCCCTTGCTCGGAAGAGATTTTGACTCCTGTGAAAAAAGTAAGATCACCCACAGACTACGAAGAAAAAGCCCCCAGCGCATGACAGCCCTGCTCTGAGCAAAAACCTCCCGAATAAAGTAAAAATACCGCTGTTCAATCCGACTTTTCTGACGTTAGAATGCTCGGCTCCCCGTCGGAAAAATTGGACGATTCCGGGGATCAACGGGTTCTGTCTGGTCTGGCTTCAGGCTCCTCGCAGTACAGGGCTGTTTCATTATTACAACCGGTAGACCGTAACCGGGAAGGCAGGTATTGTTAGTTTCATGACAGACGAAGAGCGCCAAAGGCAAAAACTGCGAAGAGAGTGGGCTTCCGGAGACCGGTCTCCATTTCAGGATTTTGCTCAGGAACGTGAGGAAGAGCATCCGGTATTCACCCAGCAGGCTGCCCAGACAGACACGCCTGCCGAAGGTGCCAGGGTTCAGCCTTTGCCTGAAGACTTTGCTCCTGATTCGGTGTACGTAGAGTTTCTCGAGGAGCACCACGGGATTCCTGCGGATTTTACTCTTGCACAACTCCCGGAATTTAAGCTCTACTGGCTGGAGACGGGAGAAGCCCGTAAAGCCTGGCAGAATAAGTTTAAGAACCATGTGATCTATCAGTGGAAGCGGGGTCAAAGTGAAAAAGGGCAACGAACTCATAAGTCAACTGTCGAAAAACTTACAGACACCAGCTGGGCAGACGGACTCCAGTTCGACTTCGACGAGTCAGACGACCAGTCGTGAAACCCTGCAAAGGGCCCAGCAGACCAAGTATGCCATTAATACCCTGTTTACCATGTTGGAAGCGGCTTTCCCGTTAAAGTTTAAAAAAGCCTTTCCCACCGATGCTTCATTGATCGAAGCGAAGAAGGTCTGGATTCAGGGGCTCAGTGAGTTTAAGCCTGCAAGGATTGTTAAAGCCGGGCAAAAAGTTCTGGATACCACCAAATTCTTTCCTGATCTCAGTGAAATACGTGAGCACTGCAAGCTGCATCATGATGAGATGGGATTGAAAAAACCTCTGCAAGCCTATTACGAAGCCTGCTATGCACCAGAGCAGACCCGTGACTATCGTTGGTCTCACATTGCCGTTTATCTGGCGGCCCGGGAAACAGGCTGGATGACCCTGCGAAGTGAAGAGCAAAGAGTCGCTTTTCCCATCTTTGAGCGAAACTACAACATTCTTTGCAATCGGGTGCTTGATGGTGAAGACCTTGAAGCTTCAATCATGAAAGGTATTGAAGACAGCCGTTCGAAAGAGGCGGTGAGAGTTGCCGATGAGCACGCCGAACAGTCTCTGCGAAAAACCATGGAACAGCAGGGGATTGATCCTGATTCGGGTCGCTCTGCTTTT
The DNA here is from genome assembly GCF_023822025.1 of Endozoicomonas sp. 4G. Lineage (NCBI taxonomy): Bacteria > Pseudomonadati > Pseudomonadota > Gammaproteobacteria > Oceanospirillales > Endozoicomonadaceae > Endozoicomonas > Endozoicomonas sp. 4G. Next base: position 773,370 of record NZ_CP082909.1, read on the forward strand.
GAGACGTTGAAACAGTCTTTACCCAAACGTCAGTAAGTTCGTTTTTTACTGGAAGAATAACAGCGAAATCATTAGTCTATCCGCCATTCTAACGGTTGGAGTCTGACATTGATGAGTGTCGAACGCGCTGCGGTTGAAGCCGCTGTTCAAGGCTATCACGATCCCTATCTGAAGCAGGACCTGGTCACTGCCGGTTGTATCAAAGAGCTTGCCATCGAGTCGGGTAACGTCACCCTGAAGGTCGAACTGGGCTATCCGGCAGAAGGCTCAAAGGGAGGCATTGAGCAGTTACTGGCTGCCAAGATTGAAAACCTTCCCGGTGTCGAACGTGCCAACGTCTCTGTGAGCTGGAGCATTGCCAGTGCTCCGGTTCAGGGGGCGCTGGAAGCCATGAACGGTGCCAAAAATATTATTGCCGTGGCTTCCGGCAAAGGCGGTGTCGGTAAGTCCACGACTACGGTTAATCTGGCATTGGCTATGGCAGCAGAAGGTGCCAGCGTCGGTATTCTGGATGCAGATATCTACGGTCCCAGCATTGGCATGATGCTGGGTTTGCCCGATGGCACCCGTCCGGAGGTCAGGCACGAAAAGCTTTTTTTGCCGATTGAGGCCCATGGTCTTCAGGCCATGTCCATGGCGTTTCTGGTGACAGAAGATACGCCGGTGGTTTGGCGGGGTCCTATGGTCAGCGGTGCTCTCCAGCAACTGTTGACCCAGACACTTTGGCATGATCTGGATTACCTGTTTATCGATATGCCTCCGGGTACCGGCGATATCCAGCTGACACTGGCTCAGAAAGTACCCGTCACTGGTAGTGTTATTGTCACCACGCCTCAGGACCTGGCCCTGATTGATGCCAAAAAAGGCATTGAAATGTTTAACAAGGTTAATATCCCGGTGCTGGGGGTTGTTGAAAATATGGCCATGCATGTCTGCTCTGAATGCGGTCATACCGAGCATCTGTTTGGCGAAGGAGGCGGCACCCGCATTGCCGATCAGTTTGGTGTTGATCTGCTGGGAGCGCTGCCTTTGTCCATGATGATTCGTGAGCAGTCTGATGAGGGTGTGCCAACGGTGGTTTCTGAGCCAGACTCGCAGATCACCATGATCTACAAAGATATGGCGAAACGAGTGGCTGCTGAATTGGCATTAAAGAATGCCGAGCAACCCAAAGCGCCCACCATCTCATTCAGTGATGACTGAGTAAGCCGGGGGAGAGCTCGCTCCCCCGCTTTTCAGAAGCTTTCTCAGAAGCTCTCTCAGAAGCTTTGCAGATGTTTCCTGACTTTTTCCATAAACTGCTTTCGGTCGACCTCTGTCGTTTTGTTCATGCTGTAAAGCGCCAGCCATTGTATATCCTTGCACCGGGATACGGCTTTCAGCGAGAGCCTGAACATTTTTCTGGGCGGGTTGCCTGTCAGGGCCATTCGCCAGTGGGAGGATCCCTGGGTGGTAATGATCAGAAACTTTTTAATGCGGGTCAGACCTGGTTGCAGACCATTAGCGCCATAGGTCGCCACCACTCCGGGCAGCCAGATCCGGTCAAGCCAGCCTTTTAAAATGGCTGGAGGGCCCATCCACCAAGTGGGATAGACAAAAACCACCGCTTCAGCCCATTTCAGTTTGGCGACGTGATTTTCGATCCCGTTGGTGTTGTCCTGGGTCATATAGTTGATCCTTTCTTCACAGGACATTCGTGCTTCAAAGTCAGTTTCATAAAGGTCCAGGGGGTGCACAGTGTGCCCAGCCAGGGCTAACTGCTCACAGGTCAGTTTGAACAGTGCTGCGTTGTAACTCTGTGGGTTCGGGTGGGCATAAACCACTAAAACATTCATGCGAGTCTTGTTTTCTGGCGATAATCACCGCCATTTTAGAGGCTTTTACGAACAAAAGCAGGCGCGGTAGAGAAAGCAGGGAGAAGGCTACCGCCTGTGAGGGTCGGGCACGTATACTATCCTCTCACAACAACTTCTTACAACATTCTGAGGGTTGTGGTTCAGACACTCCCTACTTGCTGCTGGAAAAACAGACCATGAGACTTTGTGATCGGGATATAGAAGCTTGCCTGGATAGCGGAACAATTATTATTGAGCCCCGTCCCGGCTCAGGCAAGATCAGTGGGGTCAGTGTTGACCTGACACTGGGCAACAGTTTCAGGGTGTTTAATGATCATGCCGCACCCTTTGTCGACATCAGTGGTCCCAGGGAAGAGATTAATCGGGTGCTGGACTCCATCATGAGCAAGGAGATTGCTCTGAATGATGGTGAGGCGTTTTTCCTTCATCCGGGAGAGCTGGCGCTGGCGGTTACTCGGGAATCCATTACCCTGCCTGATGATATTGTTGGCTGGCTGGACGGTCGGTCTTCGCTGGCAAGGCTGGGGCTGATGGTGCATGTTACCGCTCACCGGATTGACCCCGGATGGAGTGGTCAGATTGTGCTGGAGTTTTTTAACGGTGGCAAACTGCCTCTGGCTCTGCGTCCCGGAATGGGCATCGGTGCCATTAATTTTGAGACCATGAGTGGTACTGCAGCCCGCCCCTACAATAAGCGGAAAGACGCAAAATACAAGGAGCAGAAGAGTGCGGTGGCCAGCCGAATTGCTGAAGACCAATAAGGTCTTGTGACCAACAAAAAACCCCGGCAAGCCGGGGTTTAAGTGGTCAGGCTGATATTACTTCAGCATAATTTCAGCACGACGATTTTCCTGTCTCATCTCTTCTGTATCGTTACCACGTACCGGGTGATCTTCACCTTCGCCTTTTACAGTCATACTTTCTTCGGGAATTCCTCTGCTCATCAGGTACTTTTTAACAGCCTCAGCCCTTCTTTCAGAAAGCTTCTGGTTGTAAGCGCGGGTACCTATCTCACAGGCATGACCAACAATTTCGATATGGCTGTCCTGATCCAGCTGACCTATCAGGGTGTTCAACTTTTCCAGGTCGTTGGATTTCAGTTTGGAAGAGTCAAAGTCAAAGTGAACGATGGACATCCCTTCGATACCAGAGACAGCCGTTGGGTTATCAGGCTCAGCAACAGGATCCGCCATGGCGCAGGCGGTCCCGCCGACCAGAGCACCAGCCACAAAAGCTGCGCCACCGGTTGCCATATTGTAAGCCGCTCCGGGGATTCCCATCACTGCACCTCCTTTGACCATACAGGCAGACCAGTGAGGTTTCTGAGGTTGGGTTTGGGAAGAAGTGGTGGAACAACCTGCAGTTAACAGCAGAGAGAAAACGAGAGCCAGCGTGCTCAGCATCCTTGCAGACATGGTACAACTCCTATCCATGGTTTTTACAGTTTGGTCTGCAAGCCCTTTAGGGAAAGCGCACAGCCCATTTCCTGTTGATTATAGGGAGCGTTACATCATGTTCCTGATGACGGTTGTCAGCAGCCGATAAGGGGTAGAAATTAAGTGATCAAAGTCGCTTATATCCCTACAACTACGCATTTCCACTGTTTCCAGCAGGAGTAAACTGAAACGGCAATGAACAAAAAGTATTCAAGTCTGGAGAATGTAGATGAAACCCAATACCCAGACAGCCATGCAGGAGCTAATCCTGCAGGTCAGGGAAGCCATTCCATTCGATATGCCCGAGGCAGAGATCTGCACAGGAAAATGTGTGGGTTGCCCAAAGAAACTGTTGGAGTTTCTCGATCAGGAGTTGACCGACTGGGAGAGCCGACTTGAGGATGAAGAAGCTCCCCGGCTGGGGGATCTCAGTCGATTGGCCAAAACCTCAAAGAAAGTGCATAAGGCTTTGGCCAAAAACGGCCTGGTTTAGCGATCAGTTATGAGCGTGCAGCTCTTCATTAAGAGCGATAGCTGACTTGTTGGTCAGACATTCAATGGCACCGGAAATAGAGTTGCGGCGGAACAGCAAGTCGGACTGACCACTCAGTTGGCTGGCTTTAACGGTTTCAACCACGTTTCTCTGATCATCCAGAACATTGACTTTGCTGCCTGCCGTCAGATAAAGACCGGCTTCAATGGTGCAACGGTCGCCCAGGGGAATATTGATACCAGCATTGGCACCGATCAGGCAGTTTTTACCCAGAGACACCACGATGTCGTTGCCTCCCGACAAGGTACCCATTGTGCTGCAACCGCCGCCCAGGTCGGAACCTTCACCAATCATAATACCGGCAGAGATACGACCTTCGATCATGCTTTTGCCTTCTGTACCGGCATTAAAGTTAATAAAGCCTTCGTGCATGATTGTGGTTCCTTCACCCACATAAGCTCCCAGACGAACGCGGGCAGCATCGGCAATACGCACGCCGGCCGGGACAACGTAGTCCGTCATTTTCGGGAACTTATCCACTGAATCAACACTGATGGTGTGGCCTTCAGCACGGGCTTGCAGCTGGCGTTCAGGCAGTTCTGTCAGATCGATGGCCCCTTCACTGGTCCAGGCCACGTTAGGCAGCAGCGGGAAAATGCCCTGCAAATTAACGCCATGGGGCTTAACCAGACGATGTGAGAGCAGATGCAGCTTCAGGTAAGCTTCTGGCGTACTGTTCAGGGTGTCGTCAGTTTCCAGAAAAGTAATGACACGGGGCTGGTCACTTTCTTCCAGGCTCAGCATCATTTTTGCCAGGGCTTTTTCACCCAGATTGACGAAGGATTCTTCCAGCGCGTGGCAGGTAGTGCTGTCCAGTTCAACGCAGGTGTTGCCGCCTTGGTACTCAACGAGTTCAGTAATGGCGGTCACCAGTTTTTCAGAGGGGTGCAGCAGAGGCATGGGGTAGAATACTTCCAGCCAGTCGCCTTTGGTATTTTTACTGCCTACACCCATCGCAAGGCTGAAAAGAGTTTGGCTCATAAATTAGTTTCTCTGAAAAGTGTTTGATATTGCTTGTCTGAAAAGCCCAGAAATCTTTCGGAGCCGGTGTCGAGCAGGGGTCGCTTGATCATAGCCGGTTGCTCCAACATTAGCTCGATGGCTGAGGTTTCATCGACGGACGCTTTTTGCTCTTCGGGCAACTGTCGCCAGGTGGTACCACGGCGATTCAGCAGTGCTTCCCAGCCCAGTTCAGTTGACCAGTTTTGCAGAGTAGCCTTGTCCAGACCGTCTTTGCGGTAGTCATGGAAGTGGTAGTCAATACCGGCGGCATTAAGCCACTTGCGGGCTTTTCGAATAGTGTCGCATTTTGAGGGACTTATACCGTATAGTGTGATTTTCGACATTTCAAGCAGTTACCTATGAAAAAAGCGTATTCATATATTCGTTTCTCCACCAGCAGGCAAGCAGGCGGCGACAGTTTCCGCAGACAATACCAAGAAGCTAAGAACTATGCAGCAGAGCACAATTTAGACCTGCAAGACCTGTCCTTATTTGATAAAGGTGTATCAGCATTCCGTGGAGCTAATCAGGAAACAGCACTCGGTAAGTTTATAGAGCTGGTGGACTCAGGGGAAATCAAAAAAGATTCTTTTCTGCTGGTGGAATCCTTCGACCGCCTATCCCGACAGGCAATCATGTCAGCCCTGTCATTATTTACAGGCATCATCAGCAGGGGGATTATCTTAGTCACCCTGTCAGATAATAAGGTATACGCCCAAGATGCGGACATGATGGACATAATGTATTCAGTAATGATTATGAGCCGCGCCAATGAAGAATCAGAAATGAAGTCCCAGAGAGCCGCCAAGAGCTGGAAAGAGCAACGCCAGCAAGCCAGATCAGAGGGACACATTATAAAGAACGCTCGCCGTCCTGCATGGCTAAATCAAGATCTGTCCTTAATCCCAGAGCATACCAGCACAATCAAAAGAATATTTGAAATGGCAATCAATGGGTATGGCTACAGCAAAATCGCACAGATACTTGATAATGAAGGCATAAAAACACCTCGCGGCTCCCGATGGCGTCCCAGCTACCTTCAGCACATTCTAAGAAACCGAGCCATTATGGGCGAATACCAGCCCCACAGAATGGATGGCAAGCAGCGAGTACCAGACGGAGAACCAATACCGAACTACTACCCCGCCATCGTTCCCCCCGAGACGTATTACGCAGCACAGAGAGCCATTGACAAGCGAAACCGGAGAGGTTCAGGCAGTCGCAAAGGTCAATTTAGAAACCTCTTCACGGGCTTGATACGTTGCGCTCGTTGCGGTGCAGCAATAGTCCTTGGCTCCCAGAACTCACCCACCAGCACCTATCTAAAGTGTCATAACCTTGATTGCCATCGATCTCTCAGATATGAATTTGCAGAGCCCCAAATTTTGCCAGTTGTTTCATACATTGCCGACCACCTTGCACCAGCAATAGAAGACCCGGAGATAATAAGGCTCCAAACTGAGATACAAGCCACAGAACAACGGCTACAGCGGCTTACAGAGGCGTTTGAGGCATCCCTAAGTACGACAGTAGCCCAGCAACTAAAAGCCGCTGAAGATGCTCTAGAAGGTCTCAGAGTTGACCTAAAGGACAGGCAAGAGGCAGCAGCCACCAGCAAGCAGCGGCGACAGATTGAGATATTTGATCCGAAGACACTAGAAGACAGAGCCGCCCTAAACGCTCGCCTACGTGATCTCCTGAATTATATCAGCTATGACACGGAAACCGGCTTAATGACTTACATAGTTGAAGGCGAGCCGGTCATAGAGCAGCAATTTAGCCATAATAAGAAATCATCCAGAGTGAGCGGCATGGGTACTGCATTCAACACCACGAAAGACGGAATGAGTCTAAATTTCGCCAAAGACCACGACCTTGTAGCATAAAGAAAACCCCCGCAGCCACTACAGCTACGGGGGTTCTACCGGAATGCAATTATGCAGTCCGGCTATCTCCAATGGAGGATCGAGATATTTATCGGACTCTTTCACTCTGCATTTTGTACACAGCAGGTTTAATCTCACGATATTCCTGAGCCAGCTCTTTAGTAGCTTTAGTCAGATCCTTAATTGCATTATCAGAAGCTCCATCCCCGATACTGGCAACGCTCTTAAGGGAATCAGAAATACCTGTCATAAGGTCATCCCAGACAGTACCTGAACTTTCCTCCTTAGCGGGCTCACCAGCTTTACCAGATTTAATCTGTTCTGCCAGCCTGTTAAGATTTTCCGTTTCGTCTTCAAACCAACCAGTATTACTCTTGACCCAAGACGAGACATCTATACCGGACTTTTGGATGTAATCCATAGCTTGCTCAGTCTCAATACCACGCTCCTCAAGACGTGCAAAGAATTGCTCCTGATCTACTTCTCTGTTCGAATAGACGCCAACATCAGTAAGCTCATCCTTCTCTTCCGATAGGTATTCTTTAGCGAGGTCAACACGGTAAGCCTTGCGGGCAGCTTCAGACATACCTTCCATATCTCCCTCTTTGATACCGAGCCTCTCCTGAACTTCAGCACTCCGAGTTGCCTCTTCCAGCTTCTTATCATCCATACCGGCAGTTCGAAGGGTTTTGTCAATTTGGTCAACCTCTTCATCAACTGCCTCAGTATCTACAGTTCCACGCTCTTCTATATACAGGTCTCCCTTCTCGATATCTTTCTGGATCTTCTCAAGCTCAACCTCTTTCCGAAAGTCCGCTTTATCCTTACCAAGAAGTTTGCCATCAGTCTTCTTGTCAAGAGCAGCTATAGCTTCCCGCGCCCCTTCGGCGTCACCATCTCGAATCATCTCCATAATCCGATAAGCGTCCTCATCACCACTGATAGCAAGCTGCTGCACCTGAGAAATTAATCCATCGTATTCCTCAGAAGGTAACGAGTACTCATCACCCCAGCGATTCTCTTTAGTCTCCTTCTGTCGTATGGTCATCATACGAGCAACGCCTTCATCATTCACACGACCAACAGCCATTTCATCAGCAGTGTAAAACCCTGCGCTCTCGGTAAACATCCGTTTAGTGGCATCAATCAGTTCTCCTGCGCCTTCTACGATAGGTGCAACCACAGCACCAGAAACGCCCTCAACTGCCCATCTGCCAAAGTCCATAAAGCCGCCAAAGCCAGTATTATCAAGCCCACGACCAGACATCCAAGCTCGCTCAATAGAATCCTCTTTATGTCCAGCCCAATAGGCATCCTTCTTCATCTGCTGGACTTCTTCGCTACCCCTTGCCTGATCCGCAATAGCCAGCGCCCGGAATTCCTCAGAAGACATACCGATATTCTGAGCCATAGCGGCTAATACTCTGTCATCGGTAGGATCTTTACCAACCATCTGAGCCATCATCTGGAGCTGCTTGAGAGGAGCATTCGGATCTTGCATCATCTCCTCATTCAGCATCCCCCGGTTCATAAACTCGCTACCCACTGCACCGAAAGGATCTTGACCCATAGCCCGACCGAAGTTATTTACGGTCTCCTGCCAGCTCGCACCCGGACGAGTACCGCCGATTCGATGGACTCTTGATATTGGTGAATTGAGAATAGTTCCAGTAGCTCCAAGGGTTGATCTGGTGAGCCCTTCAGCACCACCAGCAGCATTAAAGGCACCTGCTGAAATAATCCCTTGCCGTCTCGCAGCAGCGAACCCAGCAAATGAATCAGCAGCAATCTGAGAGGCAGCCGCGCCTGTCATACCTTGGCTCTGAGCCCATGTAGTAGCAGGAGAAACGACTCTCTGAAGCATCTCTCTTGTACTCACCCCAGCTACGGCAGCATCTCCACGAACACCCTTGAGAATCCGAGTCATCTCTTTAGCATCCGTAATGCCCATCTGCCGGAACACTTTAAGGTCTTCCACCCCGTTCCTGATATCTTTGTCCTTATTGATATCCTGAACCAGCTTGAGAAATCCGAGAGTATCTTTCGTAATCTCTTTGACCTTCTCTCGATCCATATCAGTAATAGAAGAGAAAACCCCAGCCTCCGCAAGCATACCGGGGATATCAGCAGTATCAGCAACAGATACGCCATATTCATCAGACGCCATCCTCATTGCATCCGACGATATCTCAGTAGCCCTCCCGGCATTAATCCCCAGACCTGTTATAGATTGCCCGGTAGGATCGAAGAATTGATTACCAGTAGCCTCTCTCAGATTTCCTGCACCTGATAGACCATCGTAAGTCCTCTTGCCACCAACCAACAGACCAGCCCCCAGAGCCAATGGAACGGCAACAGCAGGATTAGTAGCAGCAAAGGCGGCACCTCTAGCGACCCCACCTAATGCCCCTCCCGCAACGCTCATACCGGCTCTACCGAAGTTTGCGGCGGATCTACCTAACAACCTCCCACCCGCACCAAGGTTATTCTCGTAAATCTGACGGGCACCCATACCAAACTGAAAAGCCGCTGCATTGCCATAGTTTTTAGCACTCTCCGGCACGAAATTACTAAACGGACGCCCTATATTCTGAGCCATCTCCATAGTAAACGCGCCCGCATTTAGTACCGGGTTTGCAACAGCGCGGTAATTTTGATAATTCCTGACAGCTCTTCTAAAACCACTTGCGGCAAATCTGCCAGCCCCATACTGGAGAGCCCCGCCAAGAAAGCCAACACTCCCGCCGCTTTGCGGTTGATTCTGATACATGACATTTGGAGGGGTAAAGTTACCGCCGAAAGTGCTAAAAGAAGTCCCAGGATTCACACCACCAGCAGAGCCGTAAGCAGGGTTTTGAGAAGGGTTGAAGGGATTAAACGAACCAAGTCCAAACTCGCTCCTCATAGCTTCTATCACGGCCTGAGCGGTTTGTTCAGCTTGATTCTCATCGCGGAAATTATTAAGTCCCTCAAGCATGTCGAGGTCTATACGGCGGGAGGCATCAAGGGCGAAATCATAATTCATTCCCTCTGATATCGGGGCGTTGGGATCTAGACGGCGGGAAGCGGGCACCCCCGAACCCGCCCGTAGTGCTGGAGATAGGAACGCATTGCTAAACGATCCGAACTCTCCGGTTAATCTTGTGGTTCTGAACATGGCTTACTTCCATAGCTTCTTTGCAGTTGTGAAAGATTCGCCGGTAGGGGTAGCGGCTACCTCAAAGGTATCCAGCGCCTTCTTTTTGGCTTTATCAACCAGCCCCTTTACTTTCTTCTGAGCATACTGGCCTATCTCAGTAACACCTGCGATAGAACCAACGCTACCAACCCCATTGCCTGCACTAGCCTCCTTAAGTAGCCGCGCTCTATCTACTAGCCGATCTTCCTTTCCGCGCTCTCCGAGTACCGCAATACGCTTACTCTTACGGGCTTTCTCAATCAGTGCCTGTTCTTTCTTCTGTCGTGTATTCATCTTAAAATCCTCTTGCTGCTCTAAGTAATCTTCTGTTGCGCTTTGCTGCTAGGCGTTGCGCGATTGGTCTAACGTGTTGTTTCTGCCACAACTTATAGGCCTGCTGGTGGGGTATCTTCAGTACCGCCGCCAGAGCCTCCACTTCTGCCTTCTTTTGGACAGTAGCTCTAATAGCTCCTGTCCGGTCAACCCTTCGCCTATACATAGTGTTTTTCCTCCATACACCTGATAGCCCACTTCATTAATTCAATAGCAATCCTGACGCCTTCTGGATGTGGGTTCTTTAAGATCGTCTCCCGTAGCTCCTTCACTGCATCCACATTCTCATAATGGATACCAGCCACCCCAAGAAGTGGCGGATTACATACGCTGTCGTATTTCTTAAACAGATCCATCAGTTCATTCATAGCGTTACCTCAGCTAGCTCTAATTGTCCGTCCAGCCACTCCTCATAGCTGTCCCCCTCTTCGTACACCCCCGGATAATTCCAACGGATAAAGCTCAAGGTGCTCCATTGGACATACTCGAAATCATTCTTGTACCGAAAGAACATTGCATCATCTCTAGCCTCCGCCGCCTCATGAGGACATTCATAGGTGCCAACCCAGTTGACTCCATCCCAGATCTGATACAAGTCTCCTTTCTCGCGCACCCCGTAGAACCCTGTTGCTAAGTTCCGTTGTTGCCTTGCTAGTTTATTTTGACTTGCTGAGGAGAGTCTCAAATTGCCCCGACAGTTATTCAGAGGATCTGCATCAATGTGATCTACCTCTAATTCTTCCAGACATTCCTCAATCTCATCTGACAGTATCAAGCGGTGCATCAGTGCGCCTGTCTGGCAGCTTCGAGCTACATACAAGCCATCATTGCGTTTATGCAGGTAGAACCCGTGAGATTTCAGAATGTCGATATCATGAACGCTCATTGTCGCCCAATAACCATTCCTGCCTTTTCTGCCAAGAAATACGCGAACTTTCGATCCGATTACTTCAACAGTCTTATTGTGTTTTCCGATCCCTTTACGGAATATTTGTTTAGCCATTTGATAGCTCTCCAGAATTAAAAGCGCGTACGAATCCATTACAAAATGAATTGCTAAAAAGTCCGCGCTATGATTTGAAATAAGAAGACATTAAAAGAACTTTAAAGCCTGCGCTTGCTACTTTTTTGAATCCAATAAATTTCTGTGGTATTGCTGGTGGAATTCAATTTTGTAACATTTAAAAAACTAAAAGTCACAGCGATGTAGCAACGGAATTCCAACGCCCACTTGGGTTTTATCCATTTTGTAACATTGCAACATCAACGAGGAGAATTATTAATACATACATACTTATTAAGACATACATTAAGTTAGGTTGGTAACAACCAGTATTCCCATAGCCTGCCTAAAGAAACTTAAAGATTTTGCCTCAACATCTTTCATTCCCCTCACTTAACGTCTACCCCGGTGGAGCAAATACAATTCAATCAGTCCCATAAAGGATTTTCTTAAAGATTTGCCTCAACCACCTCTATAAAAACCGATCTAAATCAGTGTGTGGAACAAATACAATTCCAACAACCCGGCATTACAATTTCGAAAGCTTTTGCGTTAATTCTCCCGGTGTGTGGAACAAATACAATTCCAACAGCCCGGCATTACAATTTCTTAAAGATTTGCCTCGGGAGGGGGGGTGACAATAGGAGAGCCATCAGGGTTATACCCGTAGATTGCCCGTCCATATTCATCAAATCCATATACAAGCCCTCCATTAACGCCCTCCCCGAGAGGTACACTGGCAGGCACTGACTGTCCCCTATCATTCCTGACGCTATACCCAGAACCACCAGTCGCACTGGAATAGCCACCTTGAGTAACAGTTACATCAATCTGCCGGTCAAACATGATTGACACATTCTCATTAACCACCAGATCATCACTAGCCATACCGACTCCATAGCTGGCAATATTGCAGTTCTCTAGATAGGTGCTATTCGCTGCAAGGCCATTCTTAGTTTTATAGATAACCAGTAGGCCAAAGGGTCTAGTAACAGTTGGCGCGTCCGCGTCCGTCCAAGCAACCCCCAGTACATCATTCGGGAATTCGCTAGTACCAATGGTAAGCCCGGTTTCACCCTCAGAATAACTGTTAGTCACCGTAGCTACTGGCCCACCCGTAGGAGACCATCTTGAAGTTAAACGTAACAGAGATGGTTTATAAGCCACCATTGCGCCAATCGATAGAGTATTAATGGCCTTTCCGCGCGTGAAGTATGTAAAACTTGTCCCCAACTCATGTACAGGCCTGAGAGCGTTATCTATTTGAATGTTATAGTTCGTTATAAGGCCTAAAGGGGTCAGCATCTCTGTAAACCCATTGACACCAATACGAGGTGGCCCTGCCATCAGTAGCGTTGTATCTGGGGTTACAGAGAACTGAGAGAATAACTCGAGCCCTGCGCCATTATAAAAGCGATCAACATAAGTAGCTTTCCAGTCCCAATTAATAGGTATACCGGATTCGCTGGATACCGTATCTAGCATATGACCTCCCGCAACCACTGCTTATGTTCCTCTGTTGGAGATACAGGCTTTACAGTAAACCGTCGCTCTGCATCCTGTACTTTCTTCTTGCGACGTTCGCGCTTATTCTCTTCCACTTCTCAACTCCTTCACTGCTTCAAGCTGCTGTTCCAACCACTCACGATCCTCAACTCCCTCCCGCACGACTCTTTCAAGAAGTGCAATCAGGGTATTAACTATCACCTGATCCATTACGCCCCCTTAATTTAAATCCACCAGTATCTGCCTCTACCTCAAGGTCATCAAACTTTACCACTGCCAGCAACATTACAGCCGCCAGTATCAAAACAATCTTATCTTTCATTACTCAGCCTCACTCGATACTCAGATACAAGCACGTCATACTCTTCTTTATCAATGAATCCCAGCCGGTAATCTTGAGCCGTTTCCTTAATTGCCACTGCATATACTTCCCTGAGCAGCTTATTTCTCTCCTGCTCGAATCGTTCAATACTTTCCCGCAATCTCAATACGTTAATACTCATAGTTTTGCCCTCCGTGCTTCACATTTTGCCTTAAGTTCCCTAGCTCGTTCTTCCCGCACCTCTTTCCCCGCATACCAAGCACGAACTTTAGCGGCCTCCTCGCTACCTCCAAAAGCCAGATCCTTACGATCCCAGCCTTTAGGCACCTTATGGATTACCCGGTCGTCCTCTAGTTTCTCAGTGATCCATACCAGTTCTTCCCCAGTGTCTTTATTGAAATACGTCATTACATCCACTCCGGTCTGTTGTCTAATCTATTGCTCTCTCTACCAGTTGCCCCGGTAAAGTCATCTCTCATCGCTTTACCATACATGCGATGTACGGCAGCGACAGCGGCCTCAGTACGGCCATCCATCAGATTCTCAAATGCCTCATACACAGCGTCCTCGAACTCCTCAGATAGATAGCCCGCATATTTCAATGCGTCTCTCCGGTTTGCCCAAATTCCACCAGACCTACCCCGCACTTTTAAAAAGTCAGATTTTCTGTCCTTTTGTCTGTCCAGCTCTAACCACCGTTTTGGAGATCGGGTACCAGGTTCACCGCTCAACTTATGAAGCTCATTCAGGTTCACCATACCCTCGTCGTTTTCTATCAATGGGACATTCTGCCCGTTCAGCTTCAGCGTAAATGCTCTCATTTCGCACCCTCCCTTTCATACTTGTAAATAGTGTGCCGGGAGCAACCGAAATACATTCGGAGGTCATAGACAGACCACCCTCTTTTTCTTAGATCAAACACCATTCTCTTCTCAGCGTCAGTCAATACACGTCTCATACAGTCACCTCTAAAGACATCAGAAAGTTAAATCCCCCAGTGTTTCCGGGGTGCCTATCCTTATTTTAAAGACACCAGAAGCAACTCGAAGTAAAAGCTTAATATCAACTGAGAATGGCTATACAAGTGGCGTAAACGACTGCTTAAGTATATTTGAGTGGAGGTATTTTTTGTTTGAGCGGTTTTTCGGGGGTAGGTAGGCCGGAAAGTGGGTAGTCCGGCCTTATCTTATAATGTAGTTGGATCAGAAGTAGCCATCTTCCAAAACGGTGTTTTCTGCTGGGTCTTCATCGCTAATCAGGCTTTCGATGTGACCCACAAAGCGCATAAACACTTCATGGCTAAACGGTCTACTTGTCAGGAACTCGTGATACCAGTCGGCTTTCTTCATCCTGCCAGCGTAGGTATTGAAGGTCTTCCTGACATTAGAAGGGATTCGCTTACTCTTTCTCAGGATCAGCACCTCATCGATATCTGTAGGTGCAGTGCTGACAGGAGTCATATCCAGCCATTCACATAGTAGGAAGTATTTGGCTCCCGGAAGTGCTGACTTCACATCGTTAGCTGTAGCGGTTGCCTCTTGGAACATGGTTTTATCAAGGTTGGTCTTGCACTCAGCGGTGACATACCCAAGGTACGTTTCAACAGAGTCAGAGCGTTGAAAGCTGGCATCGTGAGACGATTTGACATAAAGCTTCTTCGATATGGCGAAATCCTGATCCTTCGTTCTGATAGTCAGGTTGCCGCCATTGGTTTGAGCATTAAGACTTGTCTTGAAATATGCAGCAGAGAAGCATTTAGTCGGCCCGAGATTAATATTGCTCAACTCAGGGAATGCCTTGAATACAAGGTGAGGTAAGAACTCTTCGATAACGCTGTTATCAAGCTTGAGCTGTCCTTTCTGGCGGTAGAGAAAGTCCTCCTGATTGGAATAGATCAGGTTGAAATCGACATGGAACTTGTACTGATTAAATAAGTCGATCAACTCTGCAACAACTTGCTCCCGAGAGCCATGAACAGCTTGCATATCTGCAACCCACTGGTGATATAGGGTTATGCAGTTATGAAGAGCAGGCTTTGCGGCTTCCGGCATCTTGTCGTTATCGATTGCAGCAGTGAGCTTATCGAGGTGTGGCGTAGGTAGCATTGGGTTCATTTCCTGTAACTTCTTTGCTCTAGCTTGTTGTCTCTGCGAGATTTGGCGAAGGATCGATTGTTCGGGATCTTTCATGAGCTTCACGAATTTCATCTTTTACTTCTTCATTTGCCGTTATAGTTGCTTCTTTAAGGGCAGTCCTGCCTATTTCTCTAGCGTCATTGATGTAGTCACGTGAGAAGCCATCAGTGAGAGAAAACCGGAGAATTTCCTCATATATGTCTTCACCAAACTTATTCTGGAATACACGGTGCTGCTCGCCTTCCATCCTGAAGCCACAGACCTCAGCAACTCCAGATATTAGCTCGGCATTCTTGAATGCAGTTTTTCGGACATTGGACTCACGACCAACAATAAAGATAACCTTAGCGGTCTTCTTGCAGACTCTTCTCAGTTCCATGAAAACTTGAGACATGTCCATACAATATTGGACGACAGTGAGAAATCTATTCTGCCGGAACTTTCGGTTAGCACCGATCTCCGACCGGGCAACCTTCAGAACATCCACGCCAGTAGACTCAATGGCCTTCCGGTAATTCTGGTGATAGTTGAATACATTGATATATGGTGGAGAAGTTACCACAAAATCAACTGTTCCATTCTCAAGAGGTATATCTCTAGAGTCACGTTGAAAGCACTTCAGCGGCTTATCAGAAGCAGGCAGATTCTCAATATTAGAACGGAGAGTCCCCCAGACATTATTGATTCTCTTTGTGTCGAGCTTCTTAGCCCCGAAATCCATACCAGTAATCAAAGAGAGTAGGATAGTACTCTTAACGCTATCCTCAGAAGTCTTAAGGGCAGCTATCAGCTCATCTTGAAAATTGGCAATGTCCTCATTTTCGAACAGAGGCAAGTCATTTGTATACTTGGATATAATCTGTTCAATGTCATTGATAGCAGACAGTACACGGTCTTTCGGTTCATTTATCAGCTCATAGACTGCCGCAAAAGCTACAGCAGCAGGGTTGATCTCACAGCCATACGCTTCCAGCCCCAGCAGTGCAGACTCAAATAAAACGGTGCCACTGCCCAAGAATGGATCGAAAACAACCTCACCTTCTGACGAATAGTTAACCAGAATCTGCTCAATCAACTGCGGTGAGAATTGACCTCGCCATGTGAAGAGGTTACTTCGGCTTTTGTCTTCGATATCTACAGCAGCTTGAGGTAGTGATTCCTCAAGGGATTTGCCTTTAAAAGTCATATGAAAATACGGGTTCGGAAGGGATATATAGAGGTATCTTACCAAGCAGTGAGAAACCGTGCATCAAGAACTCATTTGAGTACACCCTACTGTTATGACTTCAATGTTATGATACAAGCCTAACATTAGGGTTATTTTTGATTTTTGTTATGATATCCTTCTCAACATCTAGACCCTAATGTTATTACTGAGATAAAAATGGCTGACATTGCTTATATCCGAGTATCAACCGTAGACCAGAACACAGAGCGCCAGTTGACAGACCTGACAGCCGATAGGACTTTCATTGATAAATGTTCAGGCAAAGACACAAACCGCCCACAGCTTACCGCAATGCTCGACTATGCGCGTGAAGGTGACACAATTCACGTACACAGCATTGACCGCCTAGCTCGATCATTAACTGATCTCCGTTCCCTGATTGATACATGCCAGTCAAAAGGGATCAGCGTAAAGTTTCACAAGAACAATCTTGAATTTTCTGGCAATCCAACCCCTACAGATAACTTATTGTTAAACATGTTGGGTGCAGTGGCAGAGTTTGAGCGCGACATGATAAAAGAGCGTCAAGCGGAAGGCATCGCCAAGGCTAAGGCAAAAGGCATATATAAAGGACGCAAGAAGCAGTACACATCAGATCAGATACAGGCAGCACTACAGGAGACCAATGGCAATAAGGCCGCCGCCGCACGGCTATTAGGCTGTTCAGTAATGACCATCAATCGGGCAGCCTAAAGCGATACGGTTTAAGTCTACAAAAGTGCTCGCAGTTGGAGATGCCATAAAGGGTAATCACCGTTTTACCTCAACTGGATACCCCGTACTTCTAGTGCGGGGAGGAATGTTGACTTGCCCGATCAGGGCAAGCCATCACTCTGTTTTGGTGCTTACGCACCGATCCAGGCTTTCGCCAGTAAAGTTCACCTCGACAAAGTTAATAGGCGGTTTCTTGATAGCAGCACTGTGATTAACCCTCAATACACTGTTTAATCACTATCCTTAGAGCCTGGGACTGGTGAAGCATCCCAGGGTAACTATGCATTCGCCTTTAACGTAGCCACTCAAAGTGGCTTAGTCTGGTCACCTATACCCCTGAATTAGAGACTTTTACAAGCCCGTCCTTCAGGGCGGGGTTCGGTGACCGTCTCCTGATATTTCGGAATCAAGGCTCAGGAAGCGAAAGTCTACACACTTATAGAAGGGTTTGCATTGCCTCAGAGGGGAAATGCCCCCAATCTTGACGTGCACAAATTATGTGCCTAATTTGTGCGCAAAGACAACTCTAGTGCGTCACTTCAATAAGCTTGATGTGAACAACCTACGTTCTGATATGGCACTATTTTTTGAGACGGGTTGATAGGCGGATCATTCTTTATCAACCTTCTTTCTTTTCTCGTTAGAGGGTGGCTGGGCATACGCTTTTCTTTTGGCTCTTTTGCGTCTCTGGTCGGCAGGCAGGTGGATCTGTTTGTGCCTTTTCAGATTGCTCGCGTTCACGGTGCTGTAGTTGCAGCCTTCGTGGTCACACTGCACCCTGGGTCTCGGGTCGGCAGGCAGATGGGTCCGTTTGTGCCTTTTCAGATTGCTCGTGTTCACGGTGCTGTAGTTGCAGCCCTCATGGTCACACTGCACCTTGGGTTTCTTGGGTCTCTGGTCGGCAGGCAGGTGGGTCTGTCTGTGCATATTCAGATCACCCATACGGCCGGTGCGGTAGTTGCAGCCCTTATGGTCACATTGGTGCACCTTGGGAATCTTGGGTCTCTGGTTGGCAGGCAGGTGGGTCTGTCTGTGCTTTTTCAGATCACCCTTACGGTCTGAGCTGTGGTTGCAGCCCTTATGGTCACACTGGTACATCTTGGGTCTCTGGTTGGCAGGCAGGCTTGGCTGTTTGTGTGTTTTCAGGTGACGCAGGTGGTCGGTGCTGTAAGCAGGTAAGGTGATTTTCAGGTCATTAGCAAAGTCTACCTCTGTCGTATCTCCCTCTGACTCAGCGGGCATTTCACTGTCTGAAACGGGCTCCTGCTTAATTTTTTTTAGTACCAGAATCGCACAATACTCACTAATTTCATTTGATACTGGAAAAGGGTTAGGTGTCGTGGTTACATACTGAACATCAGTTACGGTATCAGTTTCATCTTCGTTTGAGCCGTTGTTGCTGTTTTCATCAGAGATGCCGCTGTCTACACTGCCAGAACCCTCATCAGAGGCCGCCCGACTGGACACCTTAGCTTCGACACCTGGATCAGGAGAACAGCAATAGCGAGTGTCTGGCTGTGGTAGGAGCCTTATCCGGGTGGGTGGGGTCTTGATAAGTGCCTTGACGATGGCCAGAGCGAAGCGCAAAGGCAACCTGTTTTCCTTAGCGTGGCCATTAGAGCAATGGACAGAAAAGGCAATGGCCAAGATCAAAATCAATGGTTTTTTGGATAGCAAGACCTGGCTTCCCAGTCGTTGAACTGTTTACTGGAGAGATGAGCCGATCAGGTAATTCACCCCATCCGACGGTAAACACTTCTGATTATTTTGCCGACACAGTATAGGAGCACTTATTCAAACACTGTGGGCTATTTTTTCATGCCAGGTAAAGATGATCATCAATGCCGCTATATCGGCGAGCGATTCGGAGCGTGCAATGAAGCGGCTATGGGAGGCAGTGACTACTGCTTCTGGCACGATAGGGATGTTGATAAGTCTGGTGATAATGTCAGAGCGTTACTGGAAGAACGGGCACACAAAGGTACCCCGATGGAGGGGTTTTATCTGAAAGGGGCTAATCTCGATAATCTGGATCTTGTCTGTCCTGAGAGGAGTCAGGCCTACCAATTGATCAATAGTGATTTGAGTCGGTGTAGCCTGGTTAAGGCGCATCTCTATCGGGCAGATCTTTCCGGCTCGAATCTACTGAAAGCAGACTTAAGTCGGGCCAACCTTCACTGTACCCGTTTAATTGGATCAAACCTGTTGGGCGTTAATTTTAAGTCGGCCCGCATTGAGCATGTTGAATTTGGTGCTGTTTTCCTGCAAGAAGAAAAAGCCCATCAGGCCCGCCGGGAAGGCGATGAGACAAAAGCCTGTGCGTTGTTTGAGGAGGCCGAGGAAGTAGCCAGGAATATTCGCAAACATTGTGAAGCCCAGGGGTTGTTTCATAATGCCGGTGATTTTTTTTACCGGGAAATGACCTTTAATCGATACCGGTTTCCCAGCCTCTCACGGCACAGGATGGTTTCAAAGGTAGTCGACTTACTCAGTGGCTACGGGGAAAAGCCAGAAAGGGTGGTTCTGTTTTCAATGTCATTTATTGTTTTCTTTTCTCTGTTTTACTTCTTTTTGGGTATTGAGGATGGTGAGACCCTGATCCAGTACCAGTCAGGCCAGCCTTTTTACAACAATCTGGTTAATTGGCTGGAGACACTGTACTTCAGCGTAGTGACTTTTACGACACTGGGTTATGGAGACTTGACCCCTGTCGGTCTTTCAAGGTTGTTTGCAGCCATTGAGGCTTTTGTCGGCAGTTTTACGTTAGCACTTTTTGTTGTGGTTTTTGTAAAGAAAATGACCCGCTGAAGTGGACCATTACGGGTTATGCTGTCTTCAGCGGTTATCAATTCAGAGCCTTTTTTTTAGGTGCAATAGGTTCAGGTGCAATAGGTTCAGGTGCAATAGGCATCCATCTCATCAGGGTCACAACTAATGGCAGCATGGGCCTCACCCTCGAGTAATTCTTTGAACTGACTGCGGTTCATATGAATCAGTTCCCGGTGGTTGCCAGACTCCAGATACAAATCCTGTACTGAGTTCAATTCATCATCCCAGCAGGTGGTCATGCCATAAGCAGTGCCGATTGCAGGAACGGCTCCGTCTTCACAATCTGGAAAAAGGTGTTTCAGCTCCTGTTCAGAAACCAGATTCAGGTGGCGGTCCAGCTTGGCATTGATCCAGCGCAGCATGAGTTTGTTCACAGAGGGCATTACTGCGATGACATAACCCTCGGTATCCCTGAGAACAACGGCCTTGGTCATATTCTTGACGGGAATACAGGCGGAGCGCGCCGTATTCATCGCTCTTTCTGAGTAAGGATGGGAAACAAGTTCGTATTCTGCATTATGTTGGTTTAGAAACATGTGCAGTTTCCGGGCGATGCTCATCTTCAAGTCCCCGCACGTTGGTTGGAAAAATCGGAATCAAAAGACTACCCAAGTGTATATAGGATATTTCAGAGAGCTGTGTCTGTTGACCTGAGCAGTAAGATGAAAATTGTATATGAAGGTGGGTTGTAATCTTTTTCTACTCTTTAGACATAAGCCACTGAAAAGAGTTAATCTGGCGCATATTGGATATCACTGGCGGTTGGCTTATCGCCATTCAATCAGTATTATTTGCGCATTTTTGACCCCTGATTGATTTACAACTTAAAGGAAATCATAGTGAATTTCTCTGTACTGAGAAAATCTTCCCTCCTCGCCGGGGTAGGATTATTTGCCCTTCCGCAGAGTTCTTTTGCGGCAGATGAGTTGTTGAGGATGACAACCCACCCCATTGCCTGGTTGTGTATTGTCGTTTTTATTTTGGCTTATATGGCCGTGATGGCAGAAGAGAAGTTACATCTCAGTAAGTCAAAGCCGGTCATTCTCGCGGCTGGAATTATCTGGGCCCTGATTGCCTGGCTGGCTATCGGAGAGGGCGTGTCCCACGAGAGTTTATCCAAGGCTGTGATGCATGACCTTGAAGAATATTCGGCCATGTTCCTGTTCCTGCTGGTGGCGATGACTTACATCAATGCCATGGAAGAGCGGCGGGTATTCGATTCACTGCGCAGCTGGCTGATCCGTAAGGGCTTCAGTTATCGTCAGCTGTTCTGGGTGACGGGCTTACTGGCCTTCTTTATCTCACCGATTGCCGATAACCTGGCGACGGCTTTGCTGATGGGGGCCGTCATCATGTCTGTCGGGCAGGGGAGCCCTGCTTTTGTCACCATGGCAATGATTAATGTGGTGGTGGCAGCCAATGCCGGGGGCGCTTTCAGTCCCTTTGGTGATATCACCACGTTGATGGTGTGGCAGGCTGGCAAGGTTGAGTTTTTCACGTTCTTCTCTTTATTTATCCCCTCTGTTGTGAACTTTATTATCCCGGCGACCATCATGAATTTCTTTATTGAGAATGGTCGTCCGGCGGCTCTTGAAGATCAGTCAAGTATTCGCAAGGGTGGGCTGGTGATCTGTGTGCTGTTCCTGATGACCATTGCACTGGCCGTTTCTTTTGAGAACTTCCTGGGACTGCCTCCGTTTATGGGCATGATGACCGGACTTTCCCTGCTGATGTTCTACACCTATTTCCTGCAGTTGAGAGGATTGACCAGCAGTCGGCCTATTCCGGGAGTGGATGACGAGAAAAAAGAAGACCTGGATATTTTTAAACGGGTTGCCCATGCCGAGTGGGATACTCTGCTGTTTTTCTTTGGGGTTATCTTCTCTGTAGGTGGCTTGCGTTACCTGGGTTATCTGGAAGTGATTTCCGAAACCATGTATACCGGAATAGGGGCCACCTGGACGAATATTACAGCTGGAGTCTTTTCTGCCGTTGTGGATAACATTCCAGTGATGTTTGCCATCCTGGGTATGAATCCCGAGATGGACGTATTCCAATGGTTGCTGATAACCCTGACCGCAGGGGTGGGTGGCAGTTTGCTGTCAATAGGCTCTGCTGCGGGTGTAGGTCTGATGGGAACCTCTAAAGGCCGATATACTTTCCTGAGCCATTTGAAGTGGAGCTGGGCCATTGCCTTGGGATATGCTGGCAGTATTGCAGCCCATTTCCTGGTGAACGGTTAACAGCAGAGGTACGGGGAGGTTCTGTTTTTATTGAGTTGGAACAGGATCTCCCTGATAAACAATATAAGGTGAGCAGCTGCCTGATGTAAGAATGTTAATAATGGCTTTATAACGGGTAGCAAGAGTGGGTGCCTGCTCATTATTGTGAACAAGCATCTTAAGGTTATCCGGTTTAATATCGTACTTCCTGAACCAGGCCAGATCCTGTTCTGCATCGGGATAGAAGGCCAGTTCAGCAAAGTCTCCCTCCACTTTGGTAAAGAGCACCGTTCCCCTGACGGGTTGGTAGTGGCAGCTGAGTGAATCCAGAGGGCTGGTACAACCAGCAAGTAGAATGGCTGGAACCAGAGCCCATGCTGTTATGGGAAAAGATATCCTGAAATAGTCAGAGCGTTTCAAACCTGAAGCTCCTTATTTTTTTATCAACATTAATTATTACACCCGCTTAACAGCTTTGGAACCTTCGTTTAGTTAATATTCAATGGTTGAGTCATCTCCATCATAAAAAAAAGCCCCTGCAAGCAGGGGCTTTATGCTGATCAGCTGTTCGCTTTATCCGGGTTGAAATGCTCACGCATTTTCTGCAACAGATAATAGAACAATGGGATCATGATCGTACCGAACAGAGTGGCAGCGATCATGCCAGACATGACTGTGGTACCAATGATCCGTCGGCTGGCGGCACCGGCGCCACTGGCAAACACCAGGGGCAGTACCCCCAGTACAAAAGACAGGGCAGTCATCAACACGGCTCGGAAGCGCAGCTCGGCGGCGTCGGCTGCCGCATCGAAGATACTCTTGCCTGATTGCCTCTGTACCATGGCAAACTCTACGATCAGAATGGCTGTCTTTGCTGCAATGCCAATCAGTAACACCATACCGATCTGGGCATAAATATCATTGGCCATGGAGGGGATCAATAACCGGAACAGGTTGATCCCGACAATGGCACCGAAAGCGGCTATGGGGACTGCCACGATGATCGCCACCGGCATGGTCCAGCTTTCGTACTGGGCGACCAGGAACAGATAGACAAACAGGAAAGCCAGGGCAAACAGCAGAGGTGCCACGTTACCCGCCTGAATTTCTTGCAGTGATTGCCCTGACCATTCAAAGGTATAGCCATCGGGCAGTTTCTTGGCCAGTTCTTCCATGACGCCGATGGCATCACCAGAGCTGAATCCAGAGTTCGCTTTACCACTGATACTGACCGATCGATGCAGGTTGTAGTGATTAATGCTGTTGGGCCCAAGCACCGGCTTCAGTGAGGCTACGGTGGTCAGGGGCACCATCTGGTTGTCCAGGTTACGGACATAGAAACTGCTCAGGTCAGATGGGTTAGCCCGGTACTCACTTTCAGCCTGTAGCTGCACCTGATAGGTTCGGCCAAATTTACTGAAGTCATTGACGTACAGAGAGCCCAGCTGAGTCTGCAGTGTCATGAAGATTTCAGATAAAGGAATACCCTGGGCCTTGGCTTTATTGCGATCCACTTCCAGGAAGTATTGTGGAACATTGGCCCGGTAAGTGCTGAAAACCCGACTCAGCTCCGGTTGCTGGTTGGCCTCGTAGATCAGGCCGTTCATGACCTGGCCCAGTTCCTGTGGGGAGCGTCCCTGGGTGTCTTGCAGTCGGAAATCAAAGCCACTGGAAGAGCCAAGGCCGGGTATGGGAGGAAAGGCAAAAGCCATGACCTGGGCTTCAGGCAGGGTCCAGAGTTTGCCCTGTAGCTTCATCATAATCACTTGTTGATGTTGCATCATGCCAGGACGGTCTTTCCAGTCCTTGAGTACCACAATAGCCATGGCGCTGTTGGAGTTTGCCCCACCCATCATACTGAAGCCGGAAACAGTAATAACACTGTCAACACCGGGCTCTGTTTGAATGATGTTGGTGATTTTCTCTACCGTCGCCTGGGTTCTGTTCAGGGACGCGGCATCCGGCAGCTGCAAATCAACCATGAAGAAACCCTGGTCTTCATTGGGTACGAAGCCCGATGGCGTGCTGTTGAACAAGAAGCCGGTAGAAGCCAGCATAATGCCCAGCAGACCGATACCGAGAATGCTTCTTCGCAATAACAGGGTTACCCAGCTCTTGTAGCCACCGGTCAGTCGCTTGATAAAGTTATCAACAGGAATCAGCCATTTGATATGCCCCATCTTGCCTTTTTTCAGCAAAGTGGCACACAGGGCCGGACTCAGTGTCAGAGCGTTGATGGAAGAGATGACAACCGCTACCGATATAGTGACCGCAAACTGTGTATAAAGCCCGCCAGTAATGCCCGGCATGAAAGCCACCGGCACAAATACCGCCAGCAATACCAGGGTGGTCGCGACAATAGGACCGGATACTTCTTTCATGGCCTGGCTGGTGGCTGCAGCCGGACTCAGACCTTCTTTGGTGATTAATCGCTCAACATTTTCAATGACGACAATGGCGTCGTCCACCACCACCCCTATCGCCAGTACCAGGCCGAACAGAGTGATGGTGTTAATGGAAAACCCGAGGACTTTCATAACCGCAAAGGTACCAATCAGTGAGACCGGGATGGCGATTGCGGGAATCAGTGTTGCTCGCCAGTTTTGCAGGAACAGGAATACCACCAGTACCACCAGAGCTACCGCCTGGAGCAGGGTAATGACGACTTCCTTGATGGATTGATCAATAAATTTGGTGGTATCGAACTTGATCTCGTAATCGATACCTTCCGGCATCTGGGCAGCCAGTTCAGCCATGGTGGCTTTGACATTTTTAGCCACGGACATGGCGTTGGCATCCGGCTGCTGATAGATAATCAGGAAAGCCGTGTCATCATTGTTGAACTTGGCAACACCCTCATAATTCTGGGAGCCCATTTCAACGCGGGCGATATTCTTGATGCGAACATACGAGCCATCGGGGTTGGCCCTGATAATGATGTTGCCAAACTCTTCAGGGTCGCTCAGACGGCCCTGAGTTTTGATGGTGTAGGTGAATTGTTGATCGGGCTGGTTAGGCGCCTGTCCCAGTTTACCGGCGGCAACAATCACGTTTTGTTCATTCAGGGCATTGGCTACATCGGATGTGGTAATGTCCAGAGATGCCATGTGTTCAGGGTCAAGCCAGATCCGCATGCTGTAGACCTGCGAACCCATAATCTCGGCAGAAGCGACCCCGTTGATGCGGGCCATGGGCTCTCTCAGGTAGTTGTCGGCGTAGTTGTTCAGGTAAACGCCGTCGTATTCTCCCTGATGGGAAACCAGGTTGATACCCATCAGCATGCTGGAGGATTTCTTGCTGACAGTCACACCGGTCCTGCGAACTTCCTCTGGCAATGCCGCCTCTGCTACCGCAACACGGTTCTGGACGTCTACCAGGGCCATGTCCTGATCGACACCGGAGTTGAAGGTAACGGTGATATTGGCGCTACCATTGTTGCCTGCAGAAGATTCGATGTAGAGCATATTCTCTGCACCGTTGACCTGTTCCTCAATGGGTCGGATGACGGCTTCTTCGACGGTCTCGGCATCGGCTCCCGGGAACACCGCACTGATATTAACCTGGGGAGGAGTGATTTGCGGAAACTGAGCCACAGGCAGGGTCAGCATGGAAATCATACCCACCAGGGTGATGACGATCGAGAGGACAAAGGCAAACTTGGGCCTGTGAATAAAAAACTGACTGATCATCGCAGTTACCCTTGTTTATTAGTCTGGCTGTCCTGCTTTTGACCACCCTGCTTTTGATCAGGGGCTGGCCGGGATTTTATTCCGCCGGTTTCTGGATCGATTGTGACGGTAGTGGGGTTCACTTTGACACCGGCACGAACTTTCTGAAGACCTTCAACGATGACTTTTTCACCGACTTTAAGCCCTGAGTCCACAACCCACATCGGGCCAATGCGACGTCCGAGTTCTACCTGACGGGTTTCAACTTTGTTATCAGCATTTACGACCAACACGAAACGACCTGACTGGTTTTCCTGAACAGCGGACTGGGGAATGGTCGGGTGTTCGGTCTTGATCTTGCTCTCTACCACCAGAGTGACGTACAGA
The DNA here is from genome assembly GCF_023822025.1 of Endozoicomonas sp. 4G. NCBI lineage: Bacteria > Pseudomonadati > Pseudomonadota > Gammaproteobacteria > Oceanospirillales > Endozoicomonadaceae > Endozoicomonas > Endozoicomonas sp. 4G. Next base: position 799,628 of record NZ_CP082909.1, read on the forward strand.
CCCGGAACTATGATGCCCTGAGGGTTCGGAAATTCAGCACGCAGGCTCACGGTTCCGGTGGTTTCATCAATCCTGGTGTCGGCAAAATTGAAGGTGCCCTTGTGATTGTAATCGCTGCCATTGGGCAGACGCAGACTCATTTCAAATGCGCGCTTTTCTGAAGTCCGGCTGTCAGGGTTTTCCTGTAAATGGCTGACGAACTGTTGTTCATTGACCTGAAAGTTGACATAGATGGGGTCAATGGAGTTCAGGGTGGCCAAAGGTTCACTGCTGGGTCCTACCAGATTACCGATGCTGTAATTGGCGCGGCCGATCTGACCTTTGAAAGGCGCTCTGATTTTGGTGTAGCTAAGATTCAGTTTGGCTGTATCCAGTTGGGCCTGGGCAGCCTGAACGGAGGCTTCTGCTTTGGCTTCTTTGCTGGTCTGGGTGTCCAGGTCGGCCTGGCTGAGATGACCTTTTTGATAAAGATCCTTGCTGCGTTTCAGGTCTTTTTGCGACTTGTCCAATTCTGCTTCGGCACTGGCCAGGTCAGCCTCGGCTTTTTTCAGGCTGGCGATATAGGGTTTAGGATCGATCTCGAAAAGCAGCTGGCCTTTTTCGACGGTTTGTCCTTCAACGAAGTCTCTCTTGACGAGAAAACCTTCCACTCTTGCTCTCAGTTCGACGGTATTCACAGCTTCTGTGCGAGCAACGTATTCCTGATAATCACCAACAGGCTCCTTCGTAACACTGATTACGGAAACCGCAGGAGGGGGCATTTTTCTTGGTTCCTGCTCTTTGTTACAGCCAGAAAGGGCTAATATGGATGCGACCAGCAAGCCGAAAGGGAGCAGGGATCGTTGTCTATTTTTGATGATGGGTTTCATCGATGGCTCCGAGAGAAAGAGACTCAAGTTCAGATTTCCAGCCCAGGGTCAGAGTCTTGTGGTGGTTGGAAAAGTGCTAGGTATTGTACTCAGGTAAGGGCTGATTCCTACTACTAAATTTAAAATCAGATGTTTTTTTTACAGACTGCTTACTGACTCTAACCCCAAGGTATATACCGGCTTCAATACACTGTAGCCATTGTTTAAATGCTGAAGGCTGGCAACAGGAAAAGGGTCAACTGAAACGAAAGCCTTGTCAGCTGACAGACTCTCTGTAAATTGTGTGCCCTGTGCTGTACCTTTAACCCCGCCATTGCCCCGCGGGGTCTTTTTTTATTACGGAGCTGCCAATGAGTAATGAAAACCTAGAGCTTCTGTTAATAGACGATGATATTGAGCTCTGTGAACTGTTGATCGAGTATCTGGCCACAGAAGGATATTCTGTCAACGCAGTTCATGATGGAGAGTCAGGAGCGAAAGCTGCTCTCTCAGGTGATTATCAGCTGGTTCTGCTGGATGTGACTCTGCCAAAACTGAACGGTTTTGATGTCCTGAAAAAAATCCGTCAGACGTCTGACATTCCGGTATTGATGCTGACCGCCCGTGGTGATGATGTTGATCGCATCATCGGGCTGGAAATCGGAGCCGATGATTATCTGCCCAAGCCTTATAACCATCGTGAGCTGGTTGCCAGAATCAAGGCCATCCTGAGAAGGGGCAGAACATCCGGCGCTGAAGCGGGTAATAAAGTCCTTGCTATTGATGATATCACTCTGAACCTGGCAAACCGTGAAGCCAAAATGGGTGAAACCCTGCTTGAGCTAACGGCGACTGAATTTATGGTGCTCAAGGCTTTGATTGAAAAAGCGGGCGAATTGATCTCCAGGGATGAGTTGACCCAGCTGGCATTGAACCGTCGTCTGACGCTTTATGATCGTGCTATTGATATGCATGTGAGCAACGTGCGTAAGAAAATTGGCTCACGTCCGGATGGTTCTCCCAGGATCAAAACGGTTCGTGGTGCGGGCTATTTCTATATACGACCATGATTAAACAAATCCGAAGAATGCTGGTCTGGCCGTTTCAGAGCCTGTTCTGGAAGCTGTTCCTGTGGTTCTGGCTGACCATGCTGTCGATGATGGCAGCTATGGTTATAGCGGTAGCCATAACGGTGAACCCTTCGGATTTTCTGTCCGAGCGGAGAGAGCTGTTTCGTGAGCTGGAGATCGTTTCCAGGAAAGTGGAACGCATGGCTTCTGGTTGGGCGCCCCATACCCCTTTTCCTCAGTTCGGCGGAAGTTATTTCTACCTCTTTGATCCTGCCGGTGATGTAGTGGGCAGACGAGCTGTTCCGGATGAGCTGACCTCTGCTTATGACCGAACCCATGATCGCACTGAACCTACCATTACTTTCAGAGATGGTGTGGTGGTAGTAGGTCCCAGAACCGTCTGGATTGGACGGGTGCCTTACGATCTGTTTCTGACCAAAGAAATGCCCAGGCTGGTTCACTGGCGAGTCACCAAGGTTCTGTCCCGGCAATGGCATGTGGTCATTATTGCGCTGGCGGTGAGTTTCTTGCTTTGTATTATGCTGGCGCGCTACCTGGTAGTCCCTATCAGAAGATTGCAGGGAACCTCCAGGAGGCTGGCAAAGGGCGAGCTTTCTGCCCGGGTAGAAGCCTCTGTCCGGCAAAGAGGTGATGAGCTGGGAGACTTTGCCCGCGACTTTGATCACATGGCAGAGCAGTTAGAGACGCTGGTCAATAATAAGGAAATTTTGTTGAGAAACGTTTCTCATGAGTTACGTTCTCCGTTAACCCGGTTGCAGATTTCTTTGGCGCTGGCTCGAAGAAAAACGCCCGAAGCGGAAGCTGAACATGGACGCATAGAAAGGGAGATTGAGCGTCTTGACGAGCTGATTGGTGAGATTATTCGTTTCTCCCGTATTCAGCATGGTTTGAGTGAAGTGGCCTGTGAGCGGGTTAATCTGGAGCAGCTTCTCAAGCAATTGGTCGATGATGGTAATTTTGAAGCCCAGGCTCAGAATAAAAGCGTTGATCTGATTAAGAGCCAGCCCATAGAGATTGTTGGGGTCCGTGACTGGCTGAGTAGTGCTGCTGAAAACATCATCCGTAATGCCATCCGATTCACTCCGCAAGGCAGTAACGTTGAAGTGACTCTGGAACAACTTCATCAGAACCTGATCATTAAAGTGCGGGACAAAGGTCCGGGTGTTCCTGAAGAAGTGCTGGAATCCATGTTTGAACCTTTCTTCAGGGTGGACGAAACCCGGGGCAAGGAGAATGACGGGTTCGGACTGGGGACTGCCATAGCGATGGGCGCTATAGCCAATCATGGTGGTATCATCTCCGCCCGAAATGCCCATCCGGGTCTTGAAGTAACGATCAGGCTGCCGTTGGAAAATAAGCTCAGCGCCAGTTGAGTACCGGTACACGTTTCCAGACAGGAATCGTTAAAAAGTACAGGGCAGTTCCAGCGAGGTCGGCGGCCAGGTCAGCCAGAGAAAAAAAGCGGTACCCGGTCTGTAATTGCAGTAGTTCGATAAGCAGGCCGTAGGCCATCAGGCTAGTGACTTTCCATAGGTTGAACGGCTGGTTTGGAAAACTGGCGTCGATTAGAAAAGCCAACATCAGGAAGCCAGCAGCATGTTGAAGTTTGTCGTTTATGCCGGAAAGTGGCACTTTATCCACGGGTAATAAGGACAAAACCAGGATAGTGATCATGCTCAGCAAAAGGCCGGTTCGTGCCAGTGTTGTGTAGTGAGTTTTGATGAATGCTTTCAAGCAGTCCTTCCTGTTGATGTGCCGAAGTTGATGTGCCGAAGTTGATGTGCCGAAATAGATTTGCGCTGTCGCTCAGCGCTTTTTTCTGTGATAGTTCGAACGTTTTTTTTGAAACCGATGGTTGTCGGTACTGGTTCGTTTTCTGATAGGCGTATTGCTTGTTAAGAGTACCTTTAAAGCATCAGGTATCTCTATTTCGCTCCAGTTTCCCGGTTCGAGCCCATTCAGTGTCCAGTCACCTATACGGTAACGTATCAATCGCAGGGTAGGGTGGCCAACGGCTGCGGTCATGCGCCGAACCTGCCTGTTTCGCCCTTCACGAATAGTCAGCTCCAACCAGCTGTCAGGAATGGACTTGCGCTCTCTGATGGGTGGCGTTCTTGGCCAGATTGCCGGTGCTTCTACGATTCTGGCTTTTGCAGGTTGCGTCATACCATCCTTGAGTTCAATGCCTTTCCTCAGTTTCTCCAATGCCTGTTCATCGGGTATGCCTTCTACCTGAACCCAATAGACTTTCTCCATCTTATGCAGGGGAGAGCTGACCTGATGTTGAATGTGGCCATTGTTGGTGAGCAGTACCAGTCCTTCGCTATCCCTGTCCAGACGACCTGCAGGGTAGACATCAGGAACAGGGAGGTAGTCCTTGAGCGTGGCGCGCCCTTCAGAATCGGTGAATTGAGTCAGGACATTGAAGGGCTTGTTAAAAAGAATCAGTCTGGGGGCGGAAGTGGGTTCCGTTTTATTCTTTCGGGAACCCGGTGGCTGGTGGGGGTGATCTGACATTGAGCGGCGTCTCATATCAACCGCCCATTGTTTTCATCAGAATACCCTTAATGACAAACCCCAGCACTCCGAGGCATAAAGCACCGAAAAGAACGAATGTACCAAACTTTCCAGCTTTTGATTTTTTAGCCAGATCGTAGACGATGAACCCCATGAACAGCACCAGACCAGTCAGGAGGACCTTCATCATCAAACCTTCAAAATTGTCTATATCCATACTTTACTCCAGCGTACAGGGGTACTCATTCTATCGCCGATGGATTCTATGTCTACACTGAAATAAGAAGAACCGGCCATTGTCAATGGGAAGTAACCTTGAGCTGGAAAGAATACAAAGGAGAAAACCCCATGGCCTCCCGTATCAGACTGATTGATGTCACCAGACTTAAGAAATCATCCTGGCTGGTGCAACAGGAATCCGAAGCTGCAGTAAAGACCGCCAAATCAGGCATTAACCAGCAGAAAGACTTTATGGACTCTGTTGGTATGGATAAAAAGAAACTCCGAGAGTTTATCAATAGCGATGCCTGGCCTGACCATTTCAAGCATAAAGCCCGCCAAGAGCTGATCAAGTTCAACGATGAGCTGAAGAGTGACCTTTCTCATGAGGCAGCACTGAAACGAAAAGAGCTCAGACTGGCTAACCGGCTGCTGAAACCCAAGACAAAATCAAGATCCTCGGGCAGAAGGCATCGAACCGGCTTTGTTTGATTGTCTGGAAAGGATTGTCTGGAAAGGATTGTCTGGAAAGGATTGTCTGAAAAGAGTCGCCGGGTCCGGCAGAGACAGTGGCTACTTCTTAACGAATATAACATGGATGACAGGGACGGCTCTTCATGGCTACCGTTAATAGAGTTAACAGTAATAACAATATCAATGTTGTTGATGCTTCCCAGCTTAGTCAGCAGGACTTTGTTTCAGCTGTCTACCTTGAGCGGGGAAATATGCTGGATTCAGAAGTCCGCAGATTGGTCGGTGAGATAGAAACGTCTAATCAGCTACTGGGTAATGTTAACACTCTGATTAACAAGTCCAATATCGCTCAGTATGGCACCAGTCAGTACACACAAACCACCTGGACCACCAATGGTAACAATATTGTGCTGGATAATGGTTATGGTCTTGCGATTCAGCCAGATGCTAATGGTAAGACGACATTTACCCTGGTGGATGCTGAAGGCAATCAGTTGAATTATCAGAACCAGACTTTAATACCTGTTGCTAAGGATTCCATTACGGATACCAGTCAGGTGGGTATACCGGTTATGAATGATATGACGATGGTGTTGGATGACGGGACTGAGATTACTTTTAAAACATCCGCGCCCGGGACTCCCTTTGATCCGTCCAATTTGTCAGGAGGTCTGGCTGACATCACTGGAATCACCATCACCAGGGGGAATCAGGGGCTCACAGTCACTGATTTGAATACAGCAAAACCTGTTATTGGCACTCCCAATCTGAATGGCACCACCCTTGACTCAGGCAGTAACGATGGTTATGTACTGCTTGAGGCTGGTGGGCTTCATTCCTGGGAGTACGATGGCGTGAATACTAACCAGATGACGCGTAAGGATCCCAATGACCCCAATGTCACCCTTAGTGGCTACGCAGCACGAAAACTGGCCTTTCAGAATAGTTTCACCAATGAAGTGACCGGTGGTATGCCGGTCTTGACTAAAGAAGAGCGTGATATTCTCAGTAACCTGCTAAAGATCAATTACACTGACGCCAGTGGCAAAGGCCAGCTTACACCAGAGGAATGGGGTTCGCTGAAAACATCACTTAACAATGCAAAAGAAAATCTGACTGGCAGCAACCAGTTGCAGACAGTCCAGTTGCAGCGTGCGATGGCGTCGTATAATCAGAACTTTGATGCGATGTCCAACTCTCAAAGTAGAATCTATTCATTGCTGAAGGATATCATCAATAATTCGAAGTGATGGATCACTCAAGGCTGATACCAATGTGACTGATCCCTTCGTTTCTGGCCACAGCCCTGATCTTTTTCATAACATCCGGGCTCTGTTTGCTTTTGCTGATTTGATCCAATACTTCCTGAATAAACGCCATCTGTTGTTGATACAGTTCATGCTGTTCAACGTACTGCTGTAGTTCAGTCCCTTTCAGCTCTTCCGCTTCTGTGTATTTGATAAATTTACCGATGGTGCTTAGTGAAAGTGTCAGGGCGCTGGCTGTTTCTCCGGCGTCGGGTTCCATGGCACAGTTAACGGCGCAGATCGTACTGATCACACTGTCGTGAGCTGGAATAGCGCCAAACATCTCACACCCGTCAAGGTCGGGCACATTCGGTTCAAGCTTCTCCAGAAGGCGCTCGAAGTTTTTGGCGGACTGATAGCCTGCGATGTTATCCCAGAGCATATTCAGACAGTGTCGAACGTCCTGGGGATGACCAAACTCTGTCAGTTCGGCAAACAGGGCAAAGTTGGGCCAGCTTCTTTCAGAGACAGCAGTGGCTACTGTTATGAGCTTCCAGGCTGAAAGTTTGTCCAGTTGACGCAGGAACTGAGCGTATTGTCTATGTGTGTTCAAGATGAAGCCTCAGGCCAGAATATCCGGGCAGGGATTTTAGCGGGATTATTCCTGAAAGGCACTGCGAAGAAGACGTTCTGGAGTCAGGTGGGGGATAAGCTCTGTGATTAAAGTTGCCATTTGAAGTTAACAGTAAAGGAATCCAGATCGTAATCGGAATTGAGTTCAATACTGGAATTGTCAAACATGCAGGTTTCTGCCTTTACGTTACTGTCGAATCGAAGCTTGCTGCACTTTCCAAACTTAAACTGGGTTTTTTCTTTGATGAAGTCCATACCTTCCTTGATAGGTCTGGCTACACCTATGTAGTCGAGCCCGAGAAATGCGGCACTGGCTGCTGCCTGTTCAGCCAGTTTTTTGGGATCGCTAATGGCTTCGTATACAAAAGTACTGACTTCTTCCTGATTAATTTTAGATTTTTGCCTGATAGAGAGTTCAGGCATTCTGTTGACGCTTTTTGATTGATTGATGGTTCTGGCAGAGAAAGGGTCAATGATTGAAATATCATCAGAGTAGGCTGTATTGTAGAGGGAAAATCCAGAAGAGTTATGACCTTCTGTGTCCGACATTGCCATAAGCGGAAACAGAGTCACCATCAGGCATGAACCCCACTTGCAACCTCTATGACAGTCGTTAAAAGACTTGCTTCCATTCATGGTGATAATCCTTGGTGAAGCACTGGGAACGCTTCTATTCAAATTATATTGCCAGTCTATACACCATGCTGGCAAGAGAAAGACCCTCGCCCTCTAAGTTAAGCATGTTCAGGCTAAAGTGTCTTGGGTTTCCTGTTCAATATAGCGACTTAATATATTTGTGTTTCTTAATTATTACAATGTGAAATAATTTCTCAAAATGATCGTGATGAACGCTATAAAAACACAAAGTCTCAGTATCTGACTTTATCGGAAACAGGCTCGTTATCTTGAGCCTGTTTCGGGCTCTCAATCATGGCTGGTGGTGCCTGATCTCAGGCTCCTACGCTCTGGACATGAACTTGCCAGTTTCTGTATTAATCTTGATGGTTTCTCCCGTACTCAGGTATTCCGGAACCTGAACTTCAAGGCCAGTACTCAGTACAGCTGTTTTGGTTCGAGCTGCTGCTGAAGCACCTTTAATAGCAGGAGAAGTGTCAACAATTTCAAGAGCGATGGAGGATGGCAGTTCAACGGCCAGTAACTGGCCATCCACCAGGAGAGCGATCAGTCCTTCCATGCCATCAGACATATAGGGAAGTTGTTCTTTAATGGCGCTGGAATTTACCAGATATTGGCTGTAGTCCTCACTGTCCATGAAGGTAAACTCATCCCCTTCGCGATACAGAAATGAAACCGTTCTACGAAGTAGGTCGACATCAGTAAATGGGTCGTCGCCAGTGCAGGTCATTTCCAGCTTCTGACCACCGGGAACGGAGTTGAAGCGAAACTTGTAGAGGGTTGAGGCACCACGGGCAGATGGACTCTTGGCTTCTTGTTGTCGGACAATGTAATACTGGTTTTCAATCTGAACAATCTGACCTTTTTTCAGATCTTTGGCGTAGGCCATTTGTTGCAACCTCGGTTCAAAGGGGAGGAATTCTATCACAGGATAGAAATGTCTACGTCAGTGCCTCCTGTCCCGGTAACTTTGTAGATCGACTACTTTAGGCGGAGTGCTACTCTTGGGCTGAGTATCCTCTGAATACTCTGCAGACAGGATCAGGTTGGAAGTTTGCTGCTCTTCAGAGCCAGTGTACTGCAAATCCATTATTTGCAAGTATTTGCCAATCAGACCGATGTGCCCCGGATAACGCTGATTCCCATTAGTCGTGAATTCAAAGCTGAAATCCCTGGCAAGGTGCATCTGACCGTCCGGGCCGCGTTTAAAACGTGTTGAGTAACGAACCACAGTCCCATCAAGAAACTGCAAGTTCATTTCCTTGCAGGCACGTCTGCCATGCATGATGGCGATTTCTCGCGCTCTAGTGGTATCAGCCCAGTACCAGACAAAAGCCGTCCCGATTAGCATCCAGATGATAATGTTCATGGGAGAGCATTTTATAGCCAGACAAGGAATAAAAGCTACGTCTCAAGCGTTTCTTTTGTGGTTCCTTCAGATGATTTCTACGAGTTAATCTCCAAGAGTCATGTTCCCTGACGTTCTGTGCAGTTAGTTGATTTTTTACACCTTTCCGGGTTTTGGTGATTTTATTTGTGATGTTGGGTTTTTTTTGGAAACATATCCTGAAAAAAATTTAAATTAAAAATTATTAACTGGTGTTTGAGCCGTATACTGGAATAAATTCATCAGGCAAAGCCAAGGTTGGAGAAATATATGTTGGTAGGTGTGCCAAAAGAAATAAAAAACCATGAGTATCGAGTTGGGTTAACACCTGCTGCAGTTCAGGAGCTCGTGGAACAGGGACATAAAGTGATTGTTGAGATGAATGCCGGAGCAGGCATCGGTTTCACCAATGATTGTTATAAGAATGCCGGAGCGACTCTTGTTGACACCGCCGAGGCTGTGTTCGAACAGGCTGAGCTGATTGTTAAGGTCAAGGAACCTCAGGCCGTTGAAAGAGCAAGGCTGCGTCCTCACCATACCCTCTTTACTTACCTCCATCTGGCTCCTGACGTTCCTCAGACTCAGGATCTGATTGAGTCCGGAGCGACCTGCATCGCTTATGAAACGGTAACAGATGCTAATGGTCGTCTACCTTTGCTGGCTCCCATGTCAGAAGTCGCAGGTCGTATGTCTATTCAGGCCGGTGCTCACTGCCTTGAGAAGTCCCAGTCAGGTCGTGGCGTACTGATGGGCGGTGTTCCCGGCGTAGATCCTGCGAAGGTTGTTATTATTGGTGGCGGTGTTGTGGGTCAAAATGCGACCGCTATGGCTGTTGGCATGGGGGCCGATGTTGTGGTTCTGGATCGCTCTGTCGACACCCTGAGACAGCTGGATGCCCGTTACGGCAACCGGATCAAAACCGTATTTTCTACTCATCACTCGATTGAAGAGCATGCACTGACCGCTGATCTGCTGGTAGGTGGTGTCCTGCTGCCAGGTGCTGCGGCGCCAAAACTGGTAAGCAAAGATCTCATCAGCCGCATGAAGCGTGGTTCTGTCATTGTTGACGTTGCTATTGATCAGGGGGGGTGTGTTGAAACATCCAGACCGACTACTCATGATGACCCTACCTTCATCGTGGACGGTGTTGTTCATTATTGTGTGGCTAACATGCCCGGTGCTGTGGCCAGAACATCAACGGTGGCTCTGACCAATGCAACCCTGCCTTATGTTGTAGACATTGCCAATAAGGGTACCCGCAAAGCGTTGGAGGATAACCCACACCTGCTGGAAGGTCTGAATGTCTGCAAAGGTGTGGTGACCTGTGAGAGTGTTGCCCAGGTGCAAAACCTGAACTATAGATCAGCTTCTGAAATGCTGTCTGAAATCTGATTTACAGATGAACTGAACTGAAAACTCTGGTTTGCATATGGCAGCCAGAGTTTAAAGTTGAAGGTGGCATCTATTGTCTCAAACAACTCATTTCATGGTGGGAATGACAAACTCCGCACCCGCCCTTATTCCGGTTGGCCAACGGGAAGTAATCGCTTTGCGGCGGGTATAAAACTTCACACCTTCCATGCCGTGCATATGCAGTGGGCCAAACAGAGAGCGCTTCCAGCCGCCAAAACTGTGGAATGACATAGGCACAGGGATGGGCACATTAATACCGACCATGCCGATCTGGATATCATGGGCAAACTGTCGGGCACTGTCACCGTCGCGAGTAAAGATTGCAGTACCATTGCCGTATTCATGATCATTGATCAAGGTGACCGCTGTCTCATAATCCGGTACTCGCACCACTGACAGTACCGGTCCAAATATCTCCTCCCGGTAAATGGACATATCGGTGGTGACATTATCAAACAGGCAGCCGCCGAGAAAGTATCCTTCTTCATGGCCTTCAACGGCACAATGTCTGCCGTCTACCACCAGTTTGGCGCCCTGGGCAATACCGGCGTCAACATAACCTGATACCTTGCTACGATGCTCCTGGCTGATCAGTGGCCCCAGCTCAATACCAGACGCTAGACCATTACCTACTTTCAAGGCTTTTACCCGTGGGGCCAGACGCTCAATCAGTGCATCCGCCACATCACCCACAGCCACCGCAACAGAAATAGCCATACAGCGTTCGCCGGCAGAGCCGTAAGCGGCCCCTACCAGCGCATCAACGGCCTGATCAAGATCAGCATCTGGCATAATCACCATGTGGTTTTTAGCGCCACCCAGAGCCTGAACCCGCTTGCCATAGTGGCAACCCGTCTGATAGATGTACTCGGCAACGGGCGTGGAGCCAACAAAACTGACAGCCTGAATATCTCTGGAGGTGAGGATAGTATCCACCGCTTCCTTATCACCGTTGATTACATTCAGAACACCATCGGGAAGACCGGCTTCTTTCATCAGTTCAGCCAGACGAAAAGGAACGGAGGGGGCTTTTTCTGAAGGTTTGAGAATAAAGGTGTTACCGCAGGCAATAGCCAGGGGGAACATCCACATGGGCACCATGGCCGGGAAGTTAAACGGTGTGATTCCGGCCACCACTCCCAGGGGTTGGCTGATAGACCAGGCATCCACATCCGTTCCGACATTTTCAGTGTGTTCTCCTTTCAGCAGATGAGGAATACCACAGGCGAATTCTACGACTTCCAATCCTCGGGTGATATCGCCATGGGCATCTTCCAGAACCTTTCCGTGTTCTCTGGTCAGCATTTCAGCCAGTTCATCACGGTGTCGTTCAACCAGCTCCCTGAATTTGAAGAGAAGTCTTGCCCGTTTCAGCGGTGTGACATTTCGCCACTGGGCAAACGCCTGTTTGGCAGTGGCTATGGCAACCTCGACCTCCATGGCACTGGCCATGGAGACAGAAGCTTCCTGTTGGCCGGTCGCAGGGTTAAAAACGGGCAGCTGTCGTACGCTGGGGGCAGAGGGCAAACCGGCGATGAAATGGTTGATTTGAGCACTCATGTCAGGGCTCCTTACAGTTCATTACTTTTATTGTTTACAGTAGCAACCAGTACCTTCTCAAGGTTACGGGAATTCAGTCTCCACATGAAGGGCTGAGCACCATGAATTCATGAGAAACTCCCTCCCGGCGGTTACCGGATACCGATTCAAAGGGGTGTTGAGCATACTGAATGGAAAAGTAACAAGATGAGGCATGAAGACATTTTTTGGAAATGTTCTGTAAATAGAATAGATCCAGCTCTCACAATGTGAGAGTGTTTTCATTCCCATGACTCAACAGGGGGCTGTCTCATCCTCCTGGAGTCCGGGGTTGAAATGCCTGAATGCTTTAAGGTCTGTTAAGACTTTTTGCAGGGTCGGCATTTCATAACAAGAAGAACAAGAGAGGAAGAGTGCTATGTCGTTACTGATCGATAGACTCGTGAAGGATCATGAACACCTTTTGCGCCTGCTCGATTGTCTGGATTACGAAGTATCCGGGTACAGGGATGATAGCGAGCATACTCCCAAAGTCTGGTTGATCCTTGATGCTCTGGATTACCTGCATCATTACCCGGACTGCTTCCATCACCCACTGGAGTCCCGATTACTGTCCCGTCTTCGTCCGAGACTGACCGATGCCAGCCAGCGCGCCGTCATGGCAGAAGTAGAGGCTGAACATAAAGAAATACGTCAGTTAACCACCAGTTTGATAGAACGTTTCAATGCGTTGGCTATGGATCAGATTATCCCGGTCAATCAGCTGTTGGCGGATTATCAAAAATACGTTGAGTTGCAGAGAACTCATATAAGGAAAGAAAACAGGGTTTTGATTCCGGCAATGAAAGCCATTCTGACGGAAGAAGACTTCAGTCAGGTAGGCGAGGCTCTGAAAGGGACGCCAGATCCTCTGTTCGGGTCCCATACCTGGGAGTCCTATGAAAACCTCTATCAGTTTGTGGTGGAAGTTCCCGTTGACCAGGTCGTTGCCAAAGCACACTGAAAAACCGCCGCCTCTGAGGACGTTTCTGCCCTCAGAGGCGGCGGTTTCTGAAGTCTGTGTTTTAATCCTGAAGTTCTGGTCGTTTGCGGAAGTAGTCCAAAGCTTCCGGGTTTGCCAAAGCATCGGTATTGGCCACCGGTTTATCATGGACAGCATCCCTGACGGCCAGCTCAACAATCTTGCCACTGATGGTTCTGGGAATATCCGGCGTCTGTAGTATAACCGCAGGTACGTGACGAGGCGTGGTATTGGCCCGAATGGTCTTTTTTATTTCACTGATAAGTTCGTTATCCAGCGTGATGCCTTCTCGTAACTTAACAAATAGAACGACCCTGACATCGCCTTCCCAGTCCTGGCCAATGGCAATACTTTCGAGTACCCCTTCGACTTTTTCAACCTGCCGGTAAATTTCGGCAGTACCGATTCTCACACCACCCGGATTCAGGACAGCATCTGCCCGGCCATGAATAATCACTCCTTGGTTTTCTGTCAGCTCACCAAAATCACCATGGGCCCATACTCCGGGGAACTGATTGAAATAGGCTCTGTGATACTTTTTATTCTCAGGGTCATTCCAGAAGCCAATGGGCATGGAAGGAAAACTGTGCTGACAGGTCAGCTCACCTTTTTCTGCCTGCAGCGGCTGGCCTTCAGGGTTCACAAATTGCACGTCCATTCCTAACCCACGACACTGAAGCTCTCCCTTATTCACCGGCAAGGTGGGGCAGCCCAGGGCAAAGCAGGAAATGATATCGGTGCCACCGGAAATGGAGGACAGACAAAGGTCATTTTTGATGTCCCGGTATACGTAATCAAAACTCTCGTGAAGCAAAGGGGAGCCGGTAGAGAGAATAGTCTTCAGTTTTGGCAGAGCGTGAGATTCAGCCGGTTTGACCCCGGCCTTTTCCAGTGCGGCAATGTATTTTGCACTGGTCCCGAAAATAGTGATGCCTTCTTGTTCAGCCATATCCATAAGGCTTCGAGGCTCAGGATAAAAGGGGGAGCCCTCATAAAGAACGACAGTGGCTCCCAATGCCAGAGAAGAAGCCAGCCAGTTCCACATCATCCAGCCGCAGGTAGAAAAGTAGAAGAAAGTATCTTCGGGTTTTACATCAGTATGTAAAGACAGCTCCTTCAGGTGCTGTAAAAGGGTTCCGCCGTGTCCATGTACGATGCACTTGGGTGCTCCTGTGGTGCCGGAGGAATACATAATAAATAAAGGATGGTTAAAATCTACCGCGACAAACTCAGGTGTATCGCCATCTGGAACAATAAAATCGTCGTATAAAGTGGATGAAGTCAGGGCACTGATATCGGCATCACCGTTCAGGAATGGCACAATGACGGTCTGTTCAATGGAAGGGATTTGTTCCTGAATCGATTGAACTTTTTCCAGACATTGAATCGGCTTGCCACCATAAAAATAACCGTCAATGCTGAGCAGTAGTTTTGGCGTGATTTGCCCAAAACGATCCAGAACACCCTGAATACCAAAATCTGGCGAGCAGGAGGACCAGGTAGCCCCCAGGGCAGTGGTTGCCAGCATCATAATCAGGGTTTCGGGGCAGTTGGGCATAAAAGCAGCCACTCTGTCGCCTTTGGTGATACCAACTGCCTTGAGTCCAGATTGTGCCGCCGCAACTGCTTTAACCAGCTCACCATAACTCAATGAGGTACGCAGGCCATCCTCTCGCCTGAAAATCAACGCATCTTTGGCGGCCTTCTCAGCATCTTTGCCATGACGAAGCAGGTGTTCTGCATAGTTAAGTGTCGAGTCCGGGAACCACTTTGCCCCTGGCATGTGGTCATTAATGCAGATCGTAGAAGGAGGCTTATGAAATTGAATATCGACAAATTTTGTCAGGCTTTCCCAGAAAGCATAACGATCCTTGATACTCCAGTTATACAGGGAGTGGAAGTCCGTCAGCTCCTGAGTGCTGCTGTTATTGACGGACTGAATGAATGCATAAAGATTTGATGATTGAACCTGGCTCTCGTCCGGTGTCCAGAGCTGCGTCATATTCGATCCTGTTTTATTGTTCTTTTAGATTGTTCTTTTAGGGCCAGTCCAGTATTCGAGCGTGAACCGATGCCCAGTTGCTGGCAGATAAAGGCAGCCGCTTCCAGAAGCTTTTCCATCTGTACGCCGGTTTTAATGTTCAGGCCTGTCATTAAATAGAGCACATCTTCCGTGGCGACATTGCCAGAGGCTCCCGGTGCGTAGGGACAGCCACCCAGACCGGCAACCGCCGAATCCACTACCGCCAGACCTTCCTCAAGGGAGGCGTAAATATTGGCCAATGCCTGTCCATAAGTGTTGTGGTAGTGGGCGGCAAGATGTGCCATGGGCACTTTACGACAACAGGCTTCTAATACTTTTTTAATCTGTAAAGGCGTTCCTGTACCTACCGTATCACCAAGAGAGACTTCGTAGCATCCCATTTGATACAAGGCTTTGGTGACTTCGGCCACTTGCTCAGGCGTGGTTGCGCCATCATAGGGACAACTGATAATGCAGGAAACATAGCCCCTGACTGGCATGTTATTTTGTCTGGCCAATTCCATAACAGGCTCAAAGCGTTTCAGACTTTCGGCAATGGAACAGTTGATATTTTTCTGGCTGAACCCTTCGGAAGCTGAGGCGAACACTGCCGCCTCATCTGCTCCTGATTTCAGCGCATCTTCCATCCCCCTGAGATTGGGGGTTAAAGCCGTATAAACAACGTCACTTTGTCGTTTAATAACCTGAAAAACCTGATCTGAACCCGCCATCTGGGGAACATGGTTGGAGGAAACAAAACTGCCAGCTTCGATGTGTTGAAGACCCGATTGAGACAGCAAGTCGACCAGCTGTGCACGGATTTCCGGAGCTGCTGGTGTTGGCAGGTTCTGAAGCCCGTCACGGGCTCCAACTTCAACAATGCGGACAGAATCAGGCAGCATTTTCATGTTCCTCCCTGAACGCCAGAAGAGGTGAGCCTGCATCTACTCTGTCGCCTGTCTGGTAAAAGATTGACTCAACGATTCCGTTACAGGGAGCATGAACGGTGTGTTCCATTTTCATGGCTTCCATGACCAGCAGAGGGGTTCCGGCATGAACCTGTTGTCCTTCTGTCACCATCACTGAGCTGACGGTTCCGTTCATAGGCGCAGCCATCGCTTCAGAGCCATCGTGAGCAGCCAGGCATTGTCCTGAAAGGCTTAACTCAACGCTGAAGTCAGGGAAGAATATTTTTAGCCTGGCTTCAGGCAGTGGGACTGCACGACATTGTACTGTAGAAGGCGGCGTGTGATGGCCAATAGACAGTTGTCCGGACAAACAACCTGACTCGGCCTCATACCAGTGAATATCAGCCTGACAATAGCCATCAGTCAGACTCACCCTGAACCCTTCGGACTCTTTTTCCAGTGAAATCGGGTAGGGTTGGTGGTTCAGGAACAGAGTCGTCTGATAGGGCGATTCAGCAGCGGGTAATGATCCTTCGTATTGAGATTGATGGAATTGATACAGGGCTCCGGCCATCAATGACATTCTTAACTGATCATGATCCAACTCTGTTTCAGGTGGGTGCTGATGAATGAAATGTGTGGATAACTCAGCCTGTCTAAAAGCAGGCTCATTGATCAGATGCAACAGAAAATCCCGGTTATCACTTAAGCCAGTCTGTTGGTAGTCAGACAAAGCCCGGGACATTTTATCAATAGCCGCTTCACGACTTTCAGCCCAGACCACCAGTTTTGCCAGCATCGGATCATAGTGGCTGGAGATATGGTCACCCTGTTGTATGCCGGTATCGATGCGGACATGATTCACGGCCTGAGGCCATTGCAAGTCCATGATTTTCCCGGAGGAAGGTAAAAAGTCATGACCGGGGCTTTCAGCATAAATTCGAGCCTCAAGAGCATGACCATGACATTGCAGTTGATCCTGGGCCAGAGGTAAGGAGGCACCAGCGGCAATCGCCAGTTGCCATTCAACCAGATCCTGTCCGGTAATGGCCTCAGTGACCGGATGTTCAACCTGAAGCCGGGTATTCATTTCCATGAAATAGAAACGTTCATTATCAACCAGGAACTCAACCGTACCAGCTCCCTGATACTGTATTGCCTTACCAGCTGCGACTGCGGCCTCTCCCATACTTTTTCGCATGGCATCAGAAAGATTGGGGGCGGGGGCTTCTTCGATGACTTTCTGGTGACGACGCTGCAGAGAGCAGTCACGGTCGAAGAGATAAACACCTTCATTGTTTTGATCAAAAAAGATCTGAACTTCCACATGACGAGGCTGGCTGATATACGACTCCAGCAGCAGGTGGTCATCGCCAAAGCTTTTCAGGGCCTCTCTCCGGGCAGCCTGAAGGCCTTCCTGCAACTGGTCTGAATGTTCAATAATTCTCATGCCCTTGCCGCCACCACCCAGTGCCGCTTTGACCATCAGGGGGTAACCGATGCGCTTTGCCTCCAGGGTCAGAGTTTCATCAGACTGATCGGAACCATGATAACCGGGACAAACCGGGACACCGGCTTTTTCCATCAGGGCTTTGGCTTCACTTTTTGATCCCATGGCTTTGATGGCTTGATATCCGGGGCCAATAAAGTGAATACCAGCATCATGACAGGCTTTTGCAAAGTCGGCATTTTCTGACAGAAAACCATAGCCGGGGTGCACTGCCTGAGCGCCGGATTGTTTGACTACTTCAATCAGTTTGTCAGTGCACAGGTAGCTTTCCGGTGCGGGTGAGGGGCCAATGTAGTAAGCCTCATCGGCCAGATTTTTATGAAGAGCCTGGTAATCTGCATCGGAATAGACGGCAACTGTTGTAATGCCCAGTTTCTTGGCAGTTTTTATTACCCGACAGGCGATTTCACCCCGGTTGGCAATCAGGATTTTATCGAAATGTTTGACACTCTTGAGGTTGTTGTTAGAACGCATGGCTGTCTTCTCGCTCACGGCTGTCTTCTCGCTCATGGCTGTTTCCTCGCTCATGGCTGTCCCCATGACGGTTTGCGTTTTTCAAGGAATGATGCCAGACCTTCCTGACCTTCCGGAGAGATTCTGATCCGGGCGATTTCCCGGCAGGCCATTTCAACAAACTCATCATCAATGGGTTTGTTATGAACGTTATGAAGCATGCTTTTGGCCAGTCGAGAGGCTTCCGGGGCGTTACCAAGCAGCTGTTGAGTCAGTTCTTCTGCTTTGGTATTGAGTTCTGATTCAGGCACCTGTTCATGCAGCAGTCCCAGCTCAAGTGCTTTTTCCCCGGAAAAAACTTCGGCACTGAGAAAGTAACGACGGGCCTGACGGGTGCCTATGGCCTGAACCACGTAAGCGCTGATAACGGCCGGGATCAGGCCAATCCTGACTTCACTCAGGCTGAATCGGCTGTTGTCCGCTCCTACTGCGATATCGCAGGCGGCAATCAGTCCAATAGCGCCGCCAAATGCAGCGCCTTGCACTACTGCCATGGTGGGCGCAGGGAAGTGATTCAGGGTGTCGAGTAATTCTGATAATAAGCGAGCGTCGTCGTAGTTCTCCTGCTCGCTGAGATGGATGGCACTCTTCATCCAGTTAAGGTCAGCTCCGGCAGAAAAATGTTTGCCGGAGCCTCTTAGTTGCAGCAGTCGTATCTTTTCACCGGAGGTTTGTTCACCTGAGGTCTGTTCACCAGAAAGCTGTTTCAGGGCAGCAATCAGTTCGCTGATCAGTTCTGCATTCAAGGCATTACCCACTTCCGGACGGTTCATGGTAATGCTGGCAAGACCATTGTGGGTGGTGTCGATAATAAGAGAGTTGCTCATGGTATTACTTCCCGGTTTTACATTCTGAAAACGCCAAAGCGAGTGTCTTCAATGGGGGCATTAAGGGCTGCGGAGAGGCTCTGGCCCAGAACGTCACGGGTACTGGCGGGGTCAATAATACCGTCATCCCAGAGTCGGGCACTGGCATAAATCGGGTTGCCCTTGTGGTCATAGGTTTCGATGACCGGCGTTTTGATGGCGGCTTCTTCTTCGGCAGAAAGGGTTTCTCCCTTGCGGGCCAGGCTGTCTTTTTTAACCTGGGCCAGAACTTCGGCAGCCTGTTCTCCACCCATAACCGAGATTCTTGCATTGGGCCAGGTCCACAGAAACCTCGGATCATAAGCCCGGCCACACATACCGTAGTTGCCGGCACCAAAACTGCCACCGATGATGACGGTGAATTTTGGAACGGTTGCGCAGGCCACCGCATTTACCATCTTGGCGCCGTCTTTCGCTATGCCTCCGGCTTCATAGTTTGAACCCACCATAAATCCCGTGATGTTTTGCAGGAAAACCAAAGGTCTGCGTCGCTGACAGCATAATTCAATAAAGTGAGCACCTTTTTGGGCGGATTCCGAGAACAGCACGCCGTTGTTAGCCAGGATGCCCACTGGATGACCATGAATTCTCGCAAAGCCGCAGACCAGCGTATTGCCATAGAGGGCTTTGAATTCATCAAATTCGGAGCCATCGACAATTCGGGCAATGACTTCACGAACGTCATAATTTTGTTTCAGGTCGGCAGGAATCAGGCCATAAAGTTCGCTTGGGTCGTGGATCGGAAGAGCGGGCTTTGCTGGCGGAATGGGGGGTGGTTTCTTGTTCAATCTGCCAATGGCACGCCTGACAAGCTCAAGGGCGTGAGCATCATTTTCCGCCATATGATCTGCCACACCGGATTGTTCACAATGAACCCTGGCGCCACCCAGTGCTTCTGCCGTAACCTCTTCTCCGGTAGCCGCTTTGACCAGAGGGGGCCCCGCCAGAAAAATGGTGCCCTGATTTCTGACGATGATGGTTTCGTCTGCCATAGCTGGCACGTAGGCTCCTCCTGCTGTACAAGAGCCCATAACCGCTGCTATCTGGGGGATTCCTTTGGCAGACATGTTGGCCTGGTTGTAGAAGATTCGGCCAAAGTGTTCTCTGTCTGGAAACACTTCATCCTGATAGGGAAGGTTGGCCCCTCCGGAATCAACCAGATAGATGCAGGGTAAGTGATTTTGTTCAGCTATGGTTTGAGCGCGCAGGTGTTTTTTTACCGTAAGCGGGAAGTAACTGCCGCCTTTGACTGTGGCGTCGTTGGCCAGAATCATACATTCGATGCCAGCAACAAAACCTATGCCTGCAACAACACCGGCGCAGGGGGCTTCATTATCGTAGAGGTCAGCAGCAGCAAAACGGCCTACTTCAAGAAAGGGAGAGTTGGGATCAAGCAAATGGGCAATACGATCCCGGGCCAAAAGTTTGCCTCTGGCAGCATGGTTTTCTCTGGATTTTCGACTGCCGCCCAGGGCAATTTTTTCAAAACGAGTGTTAATCCGATCTACCAGAGCCTGCATGTGTTGCCGGTTCTTGTGGAATTCGGGACTGTCGGGTGCCACTTTTGAAGATAATACGGGCATAGTGATCGTCTCTGATAAAGCTGTTTCAGAACTTGTTATTATTTTATGGCTACGTAGCACTTGTACGGTACGAGGTGCGGCGCTCCGTGACGTTGTTAGCGGGACTCCTCGAACAGTTCCCTGCCAATCAACATACGACGGATTTCTGATGTGCCGGCACCTATTTCATACAGTTTGGCATCTCTGAGCAGGCGACCTGTCGGGTATTCATTGATGTAACCATTGCCGCCAAGAATCTGAATGGCATCCAGTGCCATTTGAGTAGCACGTTCAGCGCAATAAAGAATGACACCCGCTGCATCCTTACGAGTACTTTCACCGCGATCACAGGCTGCTGCAACAGCATAAAGGTAAGCTTTGCTGGCATTCATCTGGCTGTACATGTCAGCCACTTTGCCCTGAATCAGCTGAAATTCACCGATGGACTTGCCAAACTGTTTGCGATCGTGGATGTAGGGGATCACGATGTCCATACAGGCTTGCATAATGCCGGTTGGGCCACCGGACAGAACTACCCGCTCATAGTCCAGACCGCTCATGAGTACTGCGACCCCTTCATTGACAGTGCCCAGCACGTTTTCTTCAGGCACTTCACAATCTTCAAACACCAGCTCACAGGTGTTCGAGCCTCTCATGCCTAGTTTGTCGAGCTTTTGTGCACGAGAAAACCCTTTGGTGTTGCGCTCAACGATGAATGAGGTAATGCCACGGGAACCGTTTTTAGGTTCGGTTTTGGCATAAATGATGTAGGTGTGGGCATCCGGGCCATTGGTGATCCACATTTTGTTGCCATTCAGAATATATCTGTCGCCTTTTTTTTCGGCTTTCAGTTTCATGCTGACAACATCTGAACCAGCGTTGGGTTCGCTCATGGCCAGAGCACCGATGTGCTCACCACTGATCAATTTGGGAAGGTATTTCTGTTTCTGTGCTTCGTTACCGTTACGGCTGATCTGGTTGACGCAGAGATTGGAGTGTGCGCCATAACTCAGAGCAACGGAGGCAGAAGCCCGGCTGATCTCTTCCATGGCGATGACATGAGCGAGATAACCCATGCCTGAACCGCCAAACGCTTCTTCCACCGTTATGCCGAGTAAACCCATCTCTCCAAATTTTTGCCAGAGATCCATAGGGAACTGGTTGCTACTGTCGATTTCCTGTGCGCGGTGAGCAATTTCGTGATCGCAAAACTGTTTGACCTGCTCTCTCAGCATGTCATTGGTTTCACCCAGGTTGAAGTTGAATGTCAGGTAATTCATCGAGTGTCTCTTCGTTTAAATTATTATTGGTAGACTATAGGCACTGTTTGGCTATAGGCATTTTAATTTGTAGTCACGATCCCGAAGATCTTTCCGGACGTGTACTTAAACGGCAGTTATCGGGTAAATAACTGCACAGTATGAGACTTGCCAGACGCTAGTGTTCCACTTCTGAGGGTAAACGTAAATATATAACCGATTGATGTGCCAAAAAGTTGGCGAAACAGTAAGGAGTTACTTATTCTTTTTAACTATTAAATCTACCTGCCATAATAATCATAGTGCCAACGGTAGTTTCTTCTTAATGTTGTAGACTGATGCCCTGCTTACGTTCAAGCGTCTAGTAATCTCTGTTGCGCCTATGCCCTGCTCTAGTAAGGCTATTACTGCCTTTTCGTCCAGCCTCGGCTTACCGCCCTTGTACTTGCCTGCGGCCTTGGCTTTAGCTATGCCCTCGGCCTGACGGTCTTTAATCCGTGCCCTCTCGAACTCAGCAACAGCGCCAAAGATGTGGAGCATTAGCTTACTCATGGCATCGCTAGAATCCTGCGTGAACGTCAAGTTCTCTTTATGAAAGACTAATGCCGCTCCACGCTCATTGAAGATTTCAACTAGCTTCTGTAGGTCTAACAAGTCTCTAGCCATCCGGTCAATACTGTGAACGTGGACGGTATCGCCCTTACGTACCCATCTAATCAACTCTTGGAGAGCCGGACGGTCTACCGTACTCCCTGAGCACTTATCCTCGAATACCTCCATTCCTTGCTTGACTATCTCATACTGTCTAGCGGTGTTCTGGTCGGTAGTCGAGACTCGGATGTAAACTGCTTCGCCCATGGTTTACCTCAAGTGTCTAATCAGGCTCTAAGAGTCGCCTACTATAGCGTCTAATTGCCTGAAGTCAACTCTGATTAAACAAGTATCCGGTAGGTGCTGTACGTCTAGCCAAGGTGTACTCTGGCTGGACAATCGAAACCACGGCAATAGCGCAGGGTTCAGGCGTTGTCAATAGGCTAGCATGGGCTCACCGTACAATCACTAACATGCCTAGCGACAAGCTCTCTCTTGACAACGAGGCGTACACTTATAGATGTAGCGACAAGCCAGCATTGCGTTTTCAGTCAGGTTAATGTAAGAGGCAACAGCGTACCCCCCTCCCCCACTGGCACATGGGCGCACGGGGGACACTGGCAGAGGGCGACTTTACTCATATACGCCCACAGATTTTCCTCACAAAAACTTAGTTCAGGCAGAGTGCATCATCGGTTGGAATGATGGTTGCCATTCGGGTCTTCAGCTCTGCCCTCACTTTGTCTTTTGTAGCTAGGGTAAACGTGCGAGTCTCCACGGGTTCGATGGTCAGGTCAGAGCCAGCGTCGAGGGCAGCCTTTATCATACGGGCGGCGGGCGCTCTGGAGTCTCTAGACTTAGCGGCATAGATGATAGTGCGAAGCTGACTGCTGAGCCTCAGTATCGTCACGCCGAGGTAATAGCGCCCTGTTGATTCATCGGTAATCCTGTAGATACTCGCTTCAAACTCTGCTGTGTCGAAGCAGTCAACCAAAGGCGAGCTGGAATCATCAATTCGCTTATAGTTCTGTACTTTACTTACTTTCTGGTGGCATCTCTTACAGTGCCCATTCCGTCGACGCTCCGTCTGCATCTGGCACCGATGGCAGAACTTATCTTCAACGTCTGGCGTCCGTTCTGGTGTCCGCTGACTATGCCTTGTCAATACTCGTTCATCGACGCAGTGCTCTCGGTCAGTCTCCTGATGACTAAAAGCTAACGCCGCTAGGCCTGATTGCGCCTGCTTCTTGTCCGCCCAATGGAACGGTAAGGACTCTAATTGTTCTATCGTTAGGTCTGATTGTCTGCCAGCTGACAGTGCATTGTTAATCAAGGCTGACTGGCCTCGAAAGTTATTCTCACGACGCTTAGCTGATGCAATTCGAGTACGTAACGTCTTCTTGAGACTATGGATTGTGTAGCCGATGCTAAAGAATCCGGTCTTCTGGTCGATTATACGGTATACACTGCCTTCAAAAATCATTTCCTCCCAGTTATCAATGGTAACGTCATTGAGCTGGTGATAATGCTGAAGTGTTGATGGGTTTGGCTTTTGCATTTACTGTTGTTCCTAATAATATTGCCTCTCACATCCCGTCCCACACCACACCCAATAGTTAGAACAACAATGGTGTAGGTATGAAAGGCAATATGATTAGCTATTGGGGATTGATTTAGTTGGTACGATTGGGGATCGTTGGCTTGGCTCGTGGCTTGGCGTAGTGTGTTCTTCAGTTTGGCGTATAGTTCTAGCTGTCAGTTATTGCGGTCAGTTATTGCGGTCAGTAAAAGCGGTCAGTTATTGCGGTCAGTGGCTCTCAGAGCTCCATATAGGACGATTCTGAGGCGCTAGGGTAAGCGGTGGTGGCGAATTGCTTGCTCTTTGTCTACAGCAGGATTCGCTTTGGTTTCATGGGGTTGGCTGCTGTTTGGCTGCTGTTTGGCTGCTGGTGTTGCATAACGCTTTACTAATGTTAGCTTTAGTTTTCCCTCTTAAGGAAGGATTCACTTGCAGCTGGCTGAGTGCTTGGCTTGGGGGTTGGCTTGGGGTTGGCTTGGGGTGGCCCGATTTGGCATCTTGCCATTTTGGGCCGCCCCTAACAGTGAACTCAGGACTCCAGTATGTTTACACTTTAGGTCAGGGTCAGTGGTGGCTGATTGTTTGGCTGAGTGCTGCATAACGCTTTACTAATGTTAGCTAAGGATTCACTTGCAGCTGGCTGATTGCTTGGCTTGGGGTTGGCTTGGAGTGAACTCAGGACTCCAGTATGTCAGGGTCAGCGGTGGCGAATTGCTTGGCGAATTGCTTGGCTGAGTGTTGCTTACGGCGCTGGTTTTGAACTTCCACAATTTGTGTAAGCTGGATTAGTCCCTTGTCCTGCAAGGATTCCAGATAAGACTGCCCGTTTTGTGGGGTTAGGTAGGACGATTCAAAAGTGAATTCTCCTGTTTCCAGCTTGTTTTGCGGTGTCAGGTAGGACGACTGAACTCTCAGCTCTCCTATTCCCAGCTTGTTCAACATGGTTTTAGCCGGTTTACAAGCCTTGCGGTGAACTCTGGCGATTACCTTCAGTTTGCTCTTCCTCAATTTGAGTAAGTTGGATTAGACCCTTGTCATCGGTCAACAAGCCTAGCGGTGAACTCTGGTGAAACCTGAGCCATGGTGCTTAGCTGAGTGTGGTAGCCCGTGCTAGAACAGCTAGTGAGCAGGCGTTAGTTAGCTTGTTGGTATACTGACGTTGGCTTGGGGGGTATCAATTTTCCATCTTGGTATTTTGGAACCCCCTAACAGTGAACTCAGGATTCACTTGCAGCTGGCCGATTGCTTGGCTTGGAGTTGGCTTGGGGTGGTCCAATTTTCCATCTTGGTATTTTGGGCCACCCCTAATAGTGAACTCAGTGGCTTTTGGCTCCGCCGTTAATTCAGCGGGTGGCCTGTCGAGAGGTTTTGATACGTTGGCTTGGGGGGTATCAATTTGGCATCTTGCCATTTTGGAGCCCCCCTAACGATGAACTCAGGACTCCAGTATGTTTACACTGGTGGCTGATTGTTTGGCTTGGGTTGGCTGATTGCTTGGCTTGGAGTTGGCTTGGGTGTCCCGATTTTCCATCTTGGTATTTTGGGCCACCCCTAACGATGAACTCAGGACTCCAGTATGTTTACACTTTAGGTCAGGGTCACTGGTGGCCGATTGCTTGGCTTGGGTTGGCTGAGTGTTGCATAACGCTTTACTAATGTTAGCTTTAGTTTGCCCTCTTAAGAAAGGATTCACTTGCAGCTGGCTGATTGTTTGGCGAAGTGCTGTGAACTGACTGTATAGCTGACGTTGTGGCTGACGTTGTGGCTGACGTTACTGCCACCTCCTGAAGATGGGAAGCCTAGTTAGCCAAGGTGTCCAGACAGTAGAACCACCCCGTCTTACTTTTAGCACTCCCCCCGTCTTACTTTTCGTACCCCTTTAACCATCATTAGAACCATCATAAAACCTATATTAATTAAGCGTGATTAGCTTTTGCTAGACAAAAGTGCGAGCAAAGTTCGGCTGAAGTTGGAACGTCAGGTGCCTGTCCGTTTCAAACAGGTTCCTACTCTTTAACGGGCGATAGCTAAACGTTCAACCTGTACGGCCTTAATCTCTTTGTCTGCTTCCTTCAGTGCGGCAATCTGTGTAGAACTCAGGGAACCGATAGGACTCCCGTTCTCCATAAGCCTGAACTCTTGTCGATCCACCAGCACCGTCAAGCCGAGCTGACGTAACCGAGCGTTAACCCTATTAGCGATCTCAGGACTGCCTACCGATGAATCAATGTCATGCATAATGTCAGCATAGGCGCTGATACGTTCGTTAACGGACAGTTTGGCTTTATGTTCCACCTGATAGGCTTGGAGTTTTGCCTGTGCTTGGCTTTTAGCGGCTATAGAGCCCGTTAGAGTAGCCGTTAGTGCTCCAATGGTACTAGGGTCTACTGTAGTGGCTATCGCTGCCTTAACGTTGTCTATGGCGGTCTGATGCCCTGCTATCGTTTGCTCCAGTTCACGTAATGTGGACGAATGCTCATCGTCATGCTCCGCTGGTGGCCTTGAATCAACGTTAGCCAACAGGCATTTTAGAGCGAGCATAGAGTCAGCGTAGGATACGTTCACGCCACCACTACATGACCTTAAATGTTCCTTAGCCACGCAACGTAGATACTTGTAGGGCACTCTCGGCTGATGATAGACCCGTACGCCGCTACAAGTTCCGCACTTGACTATACCTTTGAATAGATTATCGGTATAGGACGCTAGACCTCTGCGTTTCGATTGGTCTTGCTTGCCCTTACGTAGCTCCAGAGCTGCATAGAATACACGTTCGCTGACTATCGGCGGATATAAGGGAACTGGAGTGGCGTTAGGCTCTCTTGGTGTCCATAGGCCAATGACGATCCCGCTAGTGAGAATCGAACGGATAGACGATATAGACCAACTTTTCTCATGGTCTGGACTATTGGTCTGCATGAAACGCTGAAGCTCTGCATTGGGCATACCGTCAAGGTAGCGTTGGAATAGCTTCTGTATCAGCTCTGCACGCTCTGGAATAGGCTTATAGCCAGCGTCAGGGCAACGTTCAAGCCACCAAGGGCATCTACCGCCAATACTTTTAGCCCTGCCATCCCGTGCCTTCTGCCAAGCTCCAAGGCTCCGTTGGCTTTTAATAAGGTTTTCTTCATGCGCACGATGCAGGTTTACCATCGCTATCATTAGTGCGCCTAAGTTATCTTTGTCTGCTGGAGTGTAGACCTGATTATCACTCACGGTTGCTACCGTCACACCAGCCGCTAATAAGGCCTGAAATGTAGCCATGCCCTGCGATAGCTTGTCTCGACTCACTCGGTCTAATGATTCCACGATTAGTGCGCATGGAGTACTAATGCTGCCTGACTGGACAGCCGATAGGAAGTCTGAGAGCTCGCCTCGTTTGACGTTAGCCCCACGGAATGCTGAGACTCCGAGGTCATTGAAACTAACGTCTGAGAGCGTCCAGCCCTGCTTTATGGCGAACTCTCGGCTGGCTTTAGTCTGACGTTCGAGACTGGAGCCTTTGGCCTGTTGTTGACTGGAGAAGCGGCGGTAACTGTAAGCCTGCATGTTCGGTGTCCTTAGTAACTGGAGTACGAACGTGCAGGGTATCGCTAGTTAGTACTATGGTCAATTACGGCTGCCATAACGATAGTTCATCTAAGCTTTATGGAAGTATATGCAGCGTTTTTGGAAGAAGGTTTATGCCAGACAGAGCGACGGGCGTCGGTACTACTCAAACTACGCCTCCTGTTGATTTAGGACATTCAGAGCAGGAGGTCAGTGAAACAGGTCGGTTGGGTCCCAGAAATGTAACCGGAACACCGGGGCAGAGTCTGGTTGGCAGACGTGACCCTGAGGATTCGGATCCTGCACCAGGAAGTATACATTCACGGACTGCTTCTAGAATCCGTCATAGTCAGGAGGATTTGCCAGAACTCATAGAAGCAGAGCTGGAAGGTTCACTGAGCAATGATGAAGCTTCTGAATTGCTCCGTTCGCTTCAGGCCTCCAGAAAGTCTTCCGGCACAAGCCCTTCCAATCCTTCTGAACTTGATGGGGCGCACTCAATACTTGACCCGGACGATGAAGAGGCTTCGCTTCAACCCGAATCTCAGGAAACACCTTCTGGAGAATATGAGGAAAGTTCTACCCCAGACTCCGATGACGACCTTACATCAACACCGACTCCTGCTGAAAAAGCAAAGGTGTCTGTCAGTTCATCTGCGGATCCTGATGCGCAAAGAAGAAAAGAAGAATTTAAAAATCAACTTCAGCCCAAGCTCGGTTTTTTCGATAGGCACAAAAAAGAGTCAACGGTCACCGCAGTGGGTAGTGTTCTGGTGGGCGTGGGTGCCCTCGGAACCATCATTTTCCCCCCAGTAGGATTTTGTATATACGCTTGCGGAATACTGGTGCTGAGTATGGGCCTTACCGAGTTGATGGCTTCTGGTGATGTTCCGGACAGCCCGCCGCCCACGCCGAAACCTGATAAGCCTGAACCAAAACCTGATGAATCTAAATCAAAACCGGGTGAAAACAATGCCGATGATGGCAAGTTTATGGCGGTTCGCAAACCCGTTCTGGAAGCCCTTACCCAGGGGGATGGTGCGATTCCTGTCAGGGAAGATGGTTCTCTGGATGAAGACGAAGCTAAAAAAAGACTTAGGAAGCTTGCGCAAGAGAGCGGGATTAATGCAGACCCTGAAGTGCTTTTGGAGCAAATGTCTACCGGCATACAAGCAGGTCTGCCCCTTTCAGAGGTGATTGCAGAGGCTCTTGCCGATGTATTGAGTAGGGATAAGAGTATTGATCCTCATGATGCAGAATTTAAAGCGGTCACAAATGCTATTTTGAGTGCCGCAGAAGCCATGATGGATGCCACATCGGCCAGTGAAAAAGAGCAGGCACTGACTGAATTCCTGGCAAAACTGAAAGAGATGTTGCCGAGAATGAGCGATGCATCGTTGGGCCAGCTGATGGCCATGACCCGGGGCGCTCTTGTCAGTTCCGGCACAGAAGAAGCCAGACAAATATTGACCAGTGTATTGAAGCTGCTCGAAGCAGAAATGGCAGAGCGGTCGTTAAAACAGCAGAGCTCAGCGGCACCCGGGGGATCTTCGAAAGTACCTCCACAACCCTCTGCCAGTGAAGCAGTCGCTTCAGAGCCGGTTGATCTGTCTATTTCAAAAAACCGGGTTCATTATCGGGTGCTTTCTTTTGAGTTGAGCACTTTAAAGAGTGCCGATCGTCTTAATGGTAATGACAGCAATGACTTCCTGAATGCCGCCAAAGAGGTGCTCGAAAAGCCCAGGGGGGAAAGTATTACGGGAGCACAGTTTTTAGATGAGCTTGAAAGATATACCGGGGGCAGGTTCACTCAGATCATTGAAAAAATGAGAGATAAAAAACATTTTAAATAGTCATTAACTGATGTTTTTAATGAAGTTTTGGCATTGAAGCCATGTACTAAATTAATGCTAATGTGATTTGCTCAAAGCGGCAGGGAGCCCATTTATGACTGATTCCACACCATCGGTGGATAACAAGGGAGGAGTAACACTCACTGGCACACAGGGGTCTGTTCATCTTACTGATGCCAAAAGAGACTCACTCCGGGCTGCGGGTTTCAGTGATGCCCAGATCGATGCTTTGCTGTCACTGGCCGACCCTGATGATCAGGGGAATTCCCTGACACCTACTCACTTTTATACCGTTGACAAGTCAACACTCAACTCCCTCCAATATTCAGGCAAGCTCACGGACGCGGCAAAACAGCTGGTTTATGTCCAGACCCCGGTCTCCCTTATGAATCAGGTCAGTGATCCGAAAAACTGGCAGGGGGATAATTATATTGGTCCGGGTGCGGCCTCTGTAAATGCCTATTTGAACGGAGAACCTGTCGATTTTTCCAAGCCCAGTCTGGATGCCCTGGTGATGTCAGTGCTTACGGCCAGGGCAGAAATCATAGAAGTTCAGCTCAGAGACCAGATTGAATCAATTCAGGATAAGAACGCCCAGTTGGAAGTGGCAAATGACTGGCTGGCCAAAGCCAAGGCTAAAAAAGTGGAAGCCGGTACATCCGGCACATCAACCTTTAGTCAGGAGTTCAAGGAATTCTGGACTAGCCTTGGTGCCAAGTTTCAGGACGGCAGTGATCACAATTCAGCCGACTGGGAAGTTAACATTGAAGGCCTGAAGACCAAAATTGAAGCTTTGACCAGTCAATCCCAACTGGAAACAACCAAGCTGCAGCAGACTATAAATAAATATAACCAAAGCTTTGAAATGCTTTCGAACTTCGTCAACAAATACTATCAGTCACTCAGTACGATTATTCAGAACCTACGGTGAATCATGGAGGATTCCGTTGTGAATGAAGAAGCCAAGATGAATGAAGGTGAAGAACTTGATGATATGCTTCTTGAGTTCTTTGGCAAGGGTGGAACCTTCAAGGACCTGAAGAATATGAGTGACGATGCCATGGAGGCTATATACAGCGTCGCTTATAACCTTTATCAGGGAGGAAAGTACGAAGAGGCACAAAAGGTCTTTCAGTTTCTCTGCTTCTACGATCACTTCAATCGAAAATACTTTATGGGGCTCGGTGCCTGTCAGCAAATGATGAAGCAGTATGAAAATGCTATTGAAATCTTCACTTTTGCTACTGTGCTGGATGCCGACGATCCCAGACCTATGATCTACATCGGCGACTGTCATCTGGCGATGGGTGACAATGAAAAAGCAAAAATGTCTTACGAGACAGCCATTGAGTGGACTGGAAACGCGGCTGCTTATGAGGAAGAAAAACAGAGAGCCGAAAGTATGCTGGATAACCTGAGCAGTTAAGGGAAGAGGTGAAAGGATGTCTTCAATCGGTCAGGGACCTGTCCCTACAGAACAAACCGGAAATATTCATCAGGCTTCTTTTAATGGCGTTGATGCCGTTGATAATGAAGAAAATCCGGTTCAACGGGGTTTTAGTCACCAGAACAGTTACTCAAGAACGGAAGGTGGAGAAGCTCCGAAAGCACAGATCAATGCGCCTGTCCTGGATGCGCCATCGGCTAATGCTGAGTCCGACAAAGCGACTTCAGAAGTATTGAAGCATCAGGAAGGGCAGGCAACAGACAAGTCGGGAAAAAGCCCCAAAACGCTTGGTGAGGTGGTTCAGGAACACAGGAACCTTCCCATCAGAAAGCAGACAGACCATCTTCAGGCTAAGCGTACTGAACTTGAAAAGATGGGCTTTAGTAAATCCCAAATTGATGGGATGTTGTCTGTAGCTGATCCCAATGATTCGAAAAACACTCTTGCCCCGATGCATTCTGCTTCTGCCCGATTCCAGGACATGGACGCCCGGGGGGGCGATCCCAAGCTGAATACACTGTTTGATACTTTTGAAGACGTTATGGTTCGTTTTTCTGCCATCAGAGAAATCCCGGACGATCTCAAAGCAGAGCTGACCAAGGATCTTGATACGTTCACCAAAGCTGCTTTCAATGCTGAGAAGCCTTTGGATATTGATAGTGCTACCACGATGCTGGTGCAGATTCAGTCAAAACTGCAGAACGAACGACTCCGGTTTGATCAGGAAAGTATCAAGATAGGTCAAGTCGCTGCCGGGCAGCGCAGTAACAATATCATCGATAAAATCCGTGAATCCATTGCCAAGGTCGAAGAATCGAAAAAATCCCAAATGGTAGGGAAAGTTTTCAATTATATCGGGCTGTTCTTCATGGTGGTTGCTTCCATCGCAGTGGCTGCTGCGGGACTTCTTACCGGTGGTGCGTTAAGTATTGTTGCTGCAAGTCTGATGGTTGCGGCGACAGGTCTTATGATCACCATGACGGTTTCATCAGAAACCGACAACTTCATGATGAAAATTTTTGACGGCCTTGCCAGTGACGAAGAAGGTGAGAAAGGTGCCAAAATTGGTGCCACGGTCTTTTGGGCGACGATTATGATCGCACTTACCGCAGGCGCAGCTGTCGCAGGTGGCGCTATCGGTGCAGGTGGAACCGCTGCCAGTACCGCTTCATCGAGTGCCGCAACAGGTTCTTCAACGGGGGCAACGGTGACGGCGACAGGCGCTAACACGGCGGCAGCCTCATCAGCGGCTGTAGCAAAAAATGTTGCGATCCTGAACCGAGTAGGACAAACCGCCCAGTGGATAGGGGGAGCCGGTCAGATAGCTTCCGGTGGTGCTGATATCGGAACCTCGGTTTACAAATACCAGGCAGACCAATTCAAAGCAGAAGCGCTTGATGAAAAAGCTGAAATGGTCAGGATCCAGAAGGCCATCGATGATGCTATGGAAGGTTTGGAAAAGGCTATCGAAGAACTCCAGAATGGCTACTCCACAGCCGCCAGCATCATTAAAGCAAATCATGAAACCAAGACAACACTTGCGCGCAACCTGCGTGCCTGAGTCTCAAGGAGGTAGATTATGTCACAGGTAGGACAGACAGGCGCGTCGCAAAATACGCCGGTGGACTATAGTTCTCAAGCACCCGCATTGGGTGGCACAGCCCCCTTGGATGAAGTGGGTCGTGGAGATCTCGATGGCGAGAACCTTCGATATTCCCGTGAAGCCAAAGGCACCGAGGTTCTGAAAGGTCAACAGAACAGGGCACCAGAGCTTGATAAACCCGGTGAGGTCAAGCCTACCCATCTTGAAACAGCCAGTTCTGACGTCAACGACATCAGTAAGTTTACTCAGTCGTCTATTGAAAATACTAAAAAGCTGGCGGAAGGTTTGCGCACTGGCAACCTCAATCCGGAACAACAACAGCAGCTGAAAAGAAACACCGAACTTTTGAAAGGCAGTGCTGGCCTCTTAGGTAACCTTCATGGTCATAATCTCGGAACGGCTGAGGGTAAGAGAAGTGTTCTTGCCGGAATGGGCTTTAATCAGAGCCAGCTTGATGCCCTGATGTCACTGGCGGATCCCGATGATGAGGGTAACTCTCTGGCATCTATGCATGGCGGTCAATCAGCCTTACAGGGTAAAAAAGATGCTCTGAAATCCATGGGTTTCAGTGAGAGTCAGGTGGATGCCTTGCTGTCACTGGCGGATCCTGATGATGAAGGCAATTCATTGATGTCAACTCACCAGGCCGGGTCCGGGAAACATAAATCGGCGCTTGCCTCTCAAGGGTTCAGCAATGCCCAGACACAACGTTTGACCGCTCTGTTGAACGGCCAGACATTTGGTACTGAACAACAAAAAGAACTGCTGAAGCAGATGGGTTTCAGTGATGCAGAAGCCGATGTACTGCTGGCAGCAGCAGACCCTCAATCGTTGAAAACACAAGGTAATCTTGCCCGAACAACCGATGCTAATCAGCTGGCCCATCTGCAAGAGATGGCCAAGGCGGCCAACATTCTATCAACAGGCAGTCCGATAGGGGACAGAGTGCTGCAACAGCTGGTGGATATTTTTACCGTGTTTGAACTC
This sequence comes from Endozoicomonas sp. 4G, assembly GCF_023822025.1. NCBI lineage: Bacteria > Pseudomonadati > Pseudomonadota > Gammaproteobacteria > Oceanospirillales > Endozoicomonadaceae > Endozoicomonas > Endozoicomonas sp. 4G. The sequence goes on from NZ_CP082909.1 coordinate 832,903, forward strand.
CTTCACGAGATGAGTATTCAGGGCCGAAGAACCGCCAGGGAAACCAGGGCTGTTGAGTATGACGCAGCCAAACAGGAAGTTCTGAACCAGGCCGACGAAATCAGAAGCGCTGCCGCATGGGCCTTGGGAGCCGGTATCGCCGGCGGTGTTGCGAAAATAGGTGCAGGTTCCGTGGCAATATTCGGAGCGCGGGGAGGCGGTTCCGCCGCTGAGCAGTCTATCAGGATGCAGCTGGCTACCCAGAGGGCTCAGATAGTAGGAGGTTTCGGTGACATTGCTTCTGCGAGCCTTAACTATCAGTCTTCAAAGCATCAGGCTCTGCAGAAAGAGCACGAAGCCTACCAGAAAACCCATGAAAACTCGGCTCAGAGTTCATCTGAGTGGATGCAGTTACACCAGGACATGGTGAAGACCGTACAAAGTAAAATGGACGAAATTATCAGAACCTGGTTCGAGACGCTGAAAACCACTACAAGGGGCTAAACAGAGACGTTCAGGCTCTGAGGATTTCCGTCTTCGACATGCAGGAGGCATGACATGACTATTCCACTCGACAGGGCCGGTAGTGCATCAGCGCCATCGTTTCTGGAGAGTAACCAGAACGTTGCAGGTAACCAGGGAGCCAAAGGCAAGGTTGCCGGGCAGGAGGTTCGGGTCAAAACTGATGCTGCTTCTGCACTGCAAAATGCAGAAGAGATGTCCATGGTCGCCGACCGCTTCAAGCAAACCAAACTTAAAGACAGAAAACTCTCCAGTGGTTCAGAACTTTCTGACAAGCTGCTTGAGCGTATCAAGAAAATACAGGCTATTCAGGAAACCCAGGCATTTAAGGATCTGGCTAATAATTTCAGTAATCAAACCAACCTCAACCCCAACCAGGTTCTAAAGCAGGCTCAGGAATTTTCAGACGACGTGCTTGAGCAATTTGCAGCACTGGATTTTGCTGCAGACTATTTTGAAGCGCAGGGAGACGAAGACAAAGCCAGGCAAATTCGAACTGCTCAGCAAAGCATCAGGGAAAAGAACCCGACACTGATCCAGGCGGGTCTCAATATCTCTGAGCCAGCAGCTAAGATGATCGAAGAAATGGGCTTTGATGTTGATGTTCGCACAGTCCGGGAAAGCTATGCTGGCTTCATTGATTCAGCGAAGACAGACCATGTGCGAGATGACCGTTCACTCGTGCAAACGTATCGCTACCTGGTAGAAACCTATGGCGCAGAAAATCTCGAAGGAGCTATCCAGGGACAGCTGGATCTCCTTGCGACGGATTTGAACTGTACCACTCACTCCACTTCGCCGGTCAGATTGAAAGTCATCATTGATGATATGAAAGGGTTGAAGATTCAATCAGGCGTTCATGATGCCTGCTGTGAAGCAGAAGAAAGACTGGAAAGAACATTCCCTGAAGAAAACGTCGCTCGATTTGTAATGATGGAAGGGATGCTGGAGCTTGTCGATCAGCAGTGGGTCACAGACTCTGAATTTGAGAAGATGCCAAAAGACATGAATCTGAAAGGGCTGCAGGCTCAGATTTTTGCTTTAACTGCCATCGTGGAAGTTGTCAGCTCCATTCCTGAAGAAGTATTTACCAATGATGAGACCAAACTGAATATGCTGTCTGCAGCAAAAGACAGTCTGGATACCAAAATTGAAGAGGAAGAGTCAGTGGCCATTGAAGAGGCTGATCTGGATGCTGTGCTGGATGATGATTTTCTGGGTGAGGTAACCGCCTCGCTGAATTTGCCACCGAGTAAAAAAGTTGAAACGCCTTTTTTTAATGCTGAGAAGGATAAAAAATCTCAGTAGCTACCATCAAAGACTCTATGGGTGATAACGGGCAGAAGCGCCTGTAAAAGCGGTTTAGCATGAGGGAAGCAAGCTATGGATTGGCGCGATGAAGTGGTTTCAGATATCGGTCGGGGAATGGGTGTTGAGGGACTCAGTTTCGGCGCATCCGGCGTGATCAGCATTGAGTTTGAATCTGAAAGAACCCTGTATCTGGAAACACAGGAAGAGGGCGTTCTTATCTACATGGTTCAGGGCTTGTCTCGATTCGATGCCGCCAAAAGTCTGGTTCATGCCCTGAGAAAATGTCATTACACCCAGTCTCTTGTGCTGCCATTACAGGCAGGACTCAAGGGAGAGGAAGAACTGGTCTGGTTGATTTATCTCAATAATGAACAGTTCTCCCGCCCAACCGTTGAAAGTGCCATCGAAACCATAATGAGACAATCTGAGCAGCTTGCTGCTTAAGGCACCACAGGCTGGCAGGCCGGGCCTGCTGAAAACGTAACCCACTCAAGAGGTCTGTACTATGGCCGAAAATATTATCAACTCAAAAGGCCTGACAGAGAAAGCGCTTGAATCTGCCGAAACCTTTGCTGCTCCAGAGAAAGTGGATGCAGGTGCAGCAGATAAATTTGGCAGCTTGCTTTCAGGTGATGCCGACGGACAGCAGGCAATACAAGCTGCTTCAGCGGTTGGGCAGCCAGAAGGGGAAGCCCTGACCCTGGGAGATAAGATTCTCAGGGGGATGCAGGGTTTAAAAGAGCATGTGGAAGCCGGTAAGGAGAATGTGGTTTCCAACCTGCAGCCTGGTGAAGCCATGACCATGCAGGACATGTTTAAAACCCAGATGGCCATGACCAACCTGATGGTCACCGAGGATTACATAGGGAAGATCGTCAGTAAGAGTACTCAGACGTTTGATACTCTGCTGCGAAATCAGTAATTCCTGATGGAGTCCTGAAGCAGGTGCACAGCTGTCTGGTTATTTTGAATCCAGAAATACAGCCGGAGTCACCCGTTCATGAGCAAGGGAACTGTGCACCGTACTCTAAAATACCTGGGAGTCATCTGCCTCAGCCTGCTGCTGTCGGGGTGTCAGGTGGAGCTCTATTCCGGCCTTTCTGAAAAGGAAGGCAATGATATGCTGGCCATCCTGCTCGATGGTGGCATACCCGCAGAAAAGCTTATCAATAAAGACAAGATGGTAACCCTGATGGTGCCATCAGAAGAAGTTTCACGTTCCATCAAGTTGCTCCGTGGCTATGGATATCCCAAGGAGAAGTATTCTTCCATTGGTGATATTTTTCCAAAAGATGGCCTGATCTCTTCACCCACTGAAGAGCGAGCCCGCTATACCTATTCCATGTCCCAGGAGCTTTCATCAACATTATCCATGATTGATGGCGTTATCACCGCTCGTGTCCATGTGGTTCTGCCTCAGGAGCAGGATTCTCTGAATGATGTCAATTACCCTTCCTCAGCTTCCGTCTTTATCAAGTACACACCGGAACTGGAGCTGGCGGGTTTCATTCCAAAGGTTAAAACACTGGTGTCTAATAGTATTGAAGGTTTGTCCCTGGATAAAATCACGGTTTCGCTCTTTCCTGCTACTCGCATTAATCAGGGAGGCAGTGCCGCCCCGAAAATGGAATCGGTATTTTTTGTTAAGGTAAATCCTGCTTCCGCCGGGGCTCTGAGGGGGGTTGTCTATGGACTCTTGTTTCTCTTGATGGTGGCTCTTGCCGGTTGTGGGGCACTGTATTGGATGATGTTCATGAAGAAAGGCAAGAAAAAAGTCAGGAAAAGTTAATGAACGCAGAACAGCCACACCTTCAGGAAGATCCTCAATCAGAACTGTTTCAGTCCATTGCTGAATTTAATCTGTACCTGGTGCGCTTTATTCATCACAGCTGGTTGAAAACCATCAAGTTATCGCCTCTGGTCAAACAGCTGAGACAGGCCGGTCATGCAGATTACTATCTGTCTCATTTTTTATTAACAGAGTTCAAGCTGAACAATGACTATGATTACGACTTTGATGAAAAGCACAAAAGAGTAGCACTGGCTGACGAAGAAGCCCTTACAAAACTGGCTTTTTATCTGGGTATTATTTTAAACGAAAGTGTTATTCGAAATACCCTTCGCAAGCAGGAAAGGATGTTGTTAAAGAAAACGCTGGGTGAGGACGGGTTTCGTTTTGCCGTTAAAAAGGCGCAGTTTTTCAGTCGCATCAGAAGCGACCAGGGGCCCAGTTTTTTAATTGACTGGGATCATCTGGATCGTTTTAAGCGTTATCTTCTGCAATCCGGTTTTCAGGTGCTCGGAAGGGCTTTCTCAGACAGTTCACCGGCCTTTACCAAAAGGCTGGAACTAAAGCTGCCAGTTTCGTTTCGTGATGATCTCCAGAGTTCAGAGAAGTCCGGTCTGGATATCAGACAGTGCAAGACACTGGTCGTTAAAGCACATAAAGAGGTGAATAGAGAATGGCGTCACCTGTTGGTCTGACCTCTGGGCAGTTGATGATTGACCCGTCAGCGAAAGTCCTGAAATCACAAGATTATGCCGACTATCTTGAGTCTGAAGAAATCATCAGGAAAGCCCGGGATCATGCCAGAGAAATACTGGAGCAGTCTCGTCAGGCCTACGAGAAGGAAAAGCAGAGAGGTTTTGAAGAAGGGTTAGCAGAAAGCAAAGTGGACCAGGCTGAGCAGATGCTTAAGGTTGTCAGTCGAACCATAAACTATCTCTCTGAGGTGGAGAAAGCCCTGGCCGATATTTTAATGTCGGGGATTAAAAAAATTATCGGTGACTATGACCAGGAAGAGCTGGCCGTAAGTTTGGTCAAAAATGCACTACAGCACGTCAGAAATGAGAAGCAGGTCACCATTCGCATCCCGCCCAGCCAATTCAAGATGGTTAAGGCAAGACTCAATGAAATACTGGCAGAGTACAAAGGTGTAGGCTTTATAGATCTTGTGTCGGATGAGCGCCTGTCTACCGGTGACTGTATCATGGAGAGTGACATCGGGGTCGTTGACGCCAGTGTCGATCTGCAAATCAAGGCACTGCAAAAACGTTTTGAGAGAATTAACTCTGAAGCGGTAAACAATATAACCAACGACCACTCAATGTTTGATAAGCCTGAATGATCGTGGTTTTCACTTAAAAATATAAACGGCTATAGTCGTTTTTATATTGTCAGAGTAAGGCTGTGTTAAATACTCATATCTTTGAGATTTGACGTGGTTGCTTCGGATGCTCTTAGTGAGTACATTAAACTCATTGACTTATTAATGGGTTTGGCTGACCGCTGTGGAGGCATGAGCCAGAAGGGTTTTGAATAGAGCTATACTGATTTTCAAGGTAAGCATTGAGAATCCTTCTAACTGACAGTATCCAGACATTGTCCCATAATTTTCCTTTCCAACGATTCCACTTAACCCTGTCCGGTTTTGCTGAGGGCTGCTGCCAGACTGAAAGGCCGGACCTTCAGTAGAGGTTGGCATAATGCAGGTCATTAAGACCGATGTTGCAATTGTAGGTGCTGGTGGTACTGGCCTTCGTGCAGCGATAGCGGTTGCAGAAAAAGACCCGAACCTGAACATCGCGCTGCTTTCAAAAGTATACCCGATGCGCAGTCACACCGTGGCGGCAGAAGGGGGCTCAGCGGGTGTTATTCAGGATCATGACTCTTTTGAGAATCACTTCAAAGATACCGTTTCCGGTGGCGACTGGCTCTGTGACCAGGAAGCTGTGGATTATTTTGTTCAGAACTCCACTGAAGAAATGATTCGTCTGGAGCACTGGGGATGTCCCTGGAGCCGAAAGCCGGATGGTGATATTAACGTACGTCCATTTGGCGGTATGAAGATTGAGAGAACCTGGTTTGCTGCTGACAAGTCCGGTTTCCACATGCTGCATACGCTTTACCAGACATCTGTCAAATATCCCGCTATTGAGCGCTTTGACGAGTACTTTGCTACCGACCTGATTGTTGAGGATGGCCGTGCCCAGGGCGTAGTGGCCATTGAAGTTAAAACCGGTGAGCCAAAGGTTTTCCTGGCTAAGACGGTGATTCTGGCAACCGGTGGTTCTGGTCGTGTATTCCGCTTCAACACCAATGGCGCTATTGTCACCGGTGATGGCCATGGCATGGCGATGAGAGCCGGTGCACCACTGAGAGATATGGAGTTTGTTCAATACCACCCAACCGGTCTGCCCGGTTCAGGTATTCTGATGACCGAAGGTTGTCGAGGCGAAGGTGGCATTTTGCTTAATAAGCATGGCTACCGCTATTTGCAGGATTACGGTCTGGGACCTGAGACCCCCGTAGGTCAGCCAAAGAACAAATATATGGAACTGGGCCCCCGTGACAAGCTCTCTCAGGCTTTCTGGCATGAGCAGCGTAAAGGCAACACCATTGAAACCCCGCTGGGTGATGCTGTGTTGCTGGATCTTCGCCACCTGGGTGAAAAGAAACTGATGGAGCGCCTGCCCCTGATCTGCTCACTGGCTAAAAACTATGTGGGTGTTGATCCGGTTCGTCAGCCTGTTCCGGTACGTCCTGCAGTGCATTACACCATGGGTGGGATCCGTACTGATATTCACTGTGCCTCTGATATTCCCGGCCTCTACGCTGCGGGTGAATGCGCCAGTGTTGGTATGCACGGTGCTAACCGTCTGGGCTCAAACTCGCTGGCAGAAACGGTGGTATTCGGTGCAGTAGCCGGTGAGAAAGCGGCAGAGTTTGCTCAGCAGGCGGTGATGTCTGACGAGAAAAAACTGTTGGATCAGGCGAAAATGCATCTGGCCAGCATCGAACATCTGCGCAATGCCCAGGGCACTGAAAAAGCTTCTCACATTCGTCATGAGATGGTGAAAACCATGGAGCGCTGCTTTGGTATCTATCGAATCGGCGAAGAGATGCAGGAAGGGGTCGACAAGATTGCAGAACTTCGTGAGCGCTTCCGTAACGTGCAGGTTGAAGACCGCAGCAAGGCTTTCAACACTGAACTGTTGCAGGCTTTTGAACTGCAAAGCTCACTGGCTGTCGCTGAAACCATGGCAGTAGGCGCCCTGAATCGTAAGGAGTCTCGTGGTGCACATCAGCGTATTGATGGCTTTGAAAAACGTGACGACGAGCAGTTCCTGAAACACACCCTGGCTTACTATAACGGTGACTCAGCCCCCCGTTTGGATTATCAGGACGTCAATATTACCCGTTATCAGCCAGAAGAGCGTGTTTACGGCGCAGCGGCTGAGAAAAGCGATTCAAAGTGACGGGAGCGCTGGAAATGAGTAACAAAACCATCAACATCGAGATTCTGAGATACAACCCGGAAAGCGATGACAAGCCTGGCTATGGCACCTTTGAGGTACCTTTTCTTGAAGAGTGGTCCATGCTGGATGCCCTTGAGTACATCAAGGATGAACTGGACTCTTCCCTGGCCTATCGCTGGTCCTGTCGTATGGCTGTTTGCGGCAGCTGTGGCATGGTCATTAATGGCACGCCCAAACTGGGTTGTGAGACCTTCCTGAGGGATTACCAAGGCACGATCAAGGTCGAGCCTTTGGCGAACTTCCCGATTGAGCGTGACCTGGTGGTGGATGCAGAAGACTTCATCAACAAACTGGAGTCTGTTAAACCCTACATCATTAACGCAATGGAAAAACCGGTGGCAGAAGGTGTGACCAGACAGACACCCGAAGAGCTGAGTCTGTACAAGCAGTTTTCCAGCTGCATCAACTGTATGCTTTGCTATTCAGCCTGCCCGCAAATGGGAATTAATCCGTTGTTTGCAGGTCCGGCGGTTATCGCACTGGGACACCGTTATAATCTGGATACGCGGGATGACGGTTATGATGAGCGTACCGAAGTGATTCAAGGTAAGAACGGTGTCTGGTCCTGTACCTTTGTCGGCTATTGCTCAGAAGTCTGCCCAAAGAGTGTCGATCCGGCTGCTGCCATTAACCAGAACAAGTTGCAGGGGGCTCAGGACTGGGCTTTGTCTTTCCTGATGCCGCGTAAAGGAGGTCAGTCATGAGTCGTCGTCCTTATGTTCGTCCCATGAAGCGCACCTGGTATAAGGATCATCCTTTTTACCGTACTTATATGATCAGGGAAGCGACCTGTGTATTTGACGCGCTTTACAGCATTAACCTGTTCTTCGGTATTCTTCAGCTGACCCGGGGTGAAGACGCCTGGGAGAGCTGGTTGTCTTTCCAGGCTAACCCTCTGATGATTCTGTTCACGGTTGTGACGCTGGGGATGACCTTGTTTCATGCCGTCACCTATTTTGGTATGACACCGCGGGTATTGCCTCAACAGATTCGCAAGAAGGTGGCTGATACGGTGGTCAATAAACTGATGTATGCAGGTCTGGCAGGTGTTTCTGTCATTATTTTCGCTGCTACAGTGCTGTTTTGAGGGAGAAGGTCATGAGTCAGAAAAGACACATCGAGCCGTTGCTGTGGAGCTTGTTCGGTGCTGGTGGAACGACCATCGCCTTCTTTTTCCCGGCTGTGATTTTGGTGATCCTGGCGGTATCTCTGGGTGTGATTCCCGACGATGCATTGTCGTATGAAAGAATGTCAGATTTCTTTCTGAATAACCTGGTTGGACAGCTGCTGCTTCTAGTCGCGCTGGTGCCTTCTTACTGGGCCTGCATCCACCGGATTTACCACGGTCTGCATGATTTGGGTTTTCATCCGGGGGGTGGGCTGAAAGTACTGCTTTACGGGGCCACTTTGGTTTTGAGTGTGGTGACTGTGGTGTTGGTGCTGTTCTGATTTAACAAATTTTCAGATCAAAAAAAGCCGTCAGACTGTGTTTGACGGCTTTTTTTCTCTAACTGTCGCTGAAAGCGGACATTTCAATGCGCATCTGACGAAGCTGCTGCTCCAGGGCTTTTTGCTGATCAGGCATCAGTTCACCTTCCTGTAACTTCAATCCCAGTTGGTTGGCTATCTGGCTTAAATAAGAAAGGCATTGCTTTTCCATAAGTTTGACCATCTCCGGAAGAAGGTCCTGTCCCAGCCTGCTGTTACTGAGGTATTCATCAGCTTTGACGGTGGCAATCATTCTGACCGGGCTTTCTGAGGTTCCCGGTTGGGTCATATAGCCACTGATTTGTTCAAATTGCTCTTCCGGTGAAACGTCCGAAACCACCAGTTTACTGACAATATCGTTAGCGGTAAGCTGGCCAGCGACATCTACTAACAGTTTTTTGGCTTCCTCTGGCTGATCTTTGGGCAGGATTGAAATCAGCTTGTTGAGTTGATTGAGGTCCTTGATGAAGCGTTCCATGGACGTTTGGGCTCCGACTAAATCACCTTCTTTAAAAAACTTCAGCATCATGCCCAAGTGTTCAGGCGCCAGTTTGCCTTCCGAAGGCGCTGTTTTGACACCCCTTGAGAGAATCGACCTCTTCGCTGGCCCTGACTGAGGCCTTTCTGATGAAAGGTATTTCTTCGCTTCTGTCGATCCGTTGCCTTTATCAACAGACGGTTGGTTGGGGTCAAACTGTGTTTGGGGGAGCGGTTGTCCTGAGCCATCAATCTTTGACATAGTACCATTCCATGGTTTTTTGCCGGAAAAGACGCCTGAAAGGGCAAGCATCTTTGCTGGTATTGCTGCCTGATTTGCAGGCGGGGCGGTATAATGATCATCTTCTGAAAGAATAGCTCTTTTTAACGTGGAAATGCAGTATTCATTCAGGAATGAATTCCCGGTTTTTCTTAATGGCAGACGAACAGGCAAACTCTTCTATGATTGACTCGTTACCCAAAGCAGAGCTCCATCTGCATATCGAAGGCACTCTGGAGCCCGAACTGATGTTTTCTCTGGCTGAAAGAAATGCCATCAGCCTGCCTTACCAAAGCGTTGAAGAGGTCCGGGCGGCCTATCAGTTTTCCAGTCTGCAATCCTTTCTGGATATTTATTATGCCGGTGCCAAGGTTCTTCAGACTGAGCAGGATTTCTACGATTTGACCTGGGCGTACCTGGAGCGCTGTCAAAAGGACAATGTGGTTCATACCGAGATTTTCTTTGATCCACAGACCCACACTGACAGAGGTATTTCCTTCGGCACGGTATTTGAGGGCATCGACGCCGCACTTCAGGATGGCAAAAAGCAGCTGGGTATCAGCAGTCATATCATTATGTGTTTTCTTCGTCATTTGAGTGCCGAGGACGCAATGAACACGTTTGCAATGTCCAAACCCTGGCATCACAGAATGATTGGCGTCGGTCTGGACTCTTCAGAGCAGGGAAACCCTCCCCGGAAGTTTACTGAGGTCTTTGAAAAAGCCAGGCAAGCGGGGTTGAAGGCCGTTGCTCATGCGGGAGAAGAAGGTCCGGCAGAGTACATCTGGGAGGCTTTGAAGGAACTGAAAGTATTGCGGGTTGACCATGGTGTTCGATGTTTGGACGACGATCGTCTGGTTCAGTACCTGGTTGAGAACCGTATTCCTCTGACAGTTTGTCCACTTTCGAACGTCAAGTTGTGTGTATTTGACAGTCTGTCAGACCATAATCTAAAACAGATGTTGGACAGAGGCCTCTGTGTCACCGTTAATTCTGATGATCCTTCCTACTTTGGCGGTTATATCAACGACAATTTTCGTGCGACGCAGACAGCGTTAGGTTTGGACAATCAGGCTGTTTATCAATTGCTTCGAAACAGCTTTAATGCCAGTTTTCTTGAGCATTCAGAGCGAGCCCGGCATCTGGCTCGTCTGGATACTCTCTATCAGGAGTTAAGTGATGACTAAAACGGTGGTGGTTACTGGAGCAAACCGGGGTCTGGGTCTGGAGTATTGCAGGCAGTTTTTGGAAAAAGGTTACAAAGTCTACGCCTGTTGTCGGGCACCGGAGTCGGCAGAGGATTTGCTCAAGTTGAAGCAGCAAAACAGCGAAAAGCTGGAAACCGTGCCTCTGGATGTCACCCAGCCTGCACAGAGAATGAATCTGAAGCATTCGTTGCAGGGGGAGCAGGTTGACCTATTGATCAATAATGCCGGGGTCGCTGGTTCTCGATTAAAATTTGGCGAGGTGGAGTCTGAAGAATGGCATAAGGTTCTGGAGATCAATACCATTGCACCGGTTTTGCTGGCGCAGGAGCTGTTTGAACTGATGCCCCGGGGGTCCAAGATTGTTTTGATGACCAGTAAAATGGGGAGTATTGCTGATAACACCAGCGGTGGGAGCTACCTGTACCGTTCCTCAAAAGCGGCATTAAATGCGGTTGGCAAGAGCATGGCCCACGATCTGTCGGACAAGGGAATCAGTGTAGCTATTTGTCATCCCGGTTGGGTTCTGACGGAAATGGGCGGGCCCAATGCCTTGATTGACACCCAAACCTCTATCAAAGGCCTGATTGAGGTGATTGAGCAGCTTGGGCCGGAAAATACCGGGCAGTTCTTTAATTACGACGGTGCCCTGATTCCCTGGTAAGAGTTCGACACTGCCTTTTCGGGCAGTGTCAGTAAACTTAATACGTTCGTGTACTCCAGTCTCCTTTGTCCAGAACAGGCCCCATATCCCAGCCGTTGGATGCCCCCTTCTGGTCTTCGAGTGTGACAATAATCTTCGCTTTGGAAAGCCTTTCTGCCCATCCCCTGGGCAGGGTCATCTCTTTTGTACCGGACTCAGGCAGCATTCCCAGAGAAATGGGCTCAACACCATCCACCACCAGCCAGAGTTCACAGGCTTTTCCCTCGGGGATGGAATAAGGCTGAACGGTGTCCATGACCAGTTTCTTGCTGTCCAGAGAGGCGTTGAGAATCCAGCCGGGGCTTTTTTCCTGATTATTGACGACATAAACGTATTCCATGCCGGTCGGATTGACTGACTGGAAGTTTGCCATAACCACGATAAGGGTCAGGGCAACAGAGGCAAAAGCAGAGCCTTGCCAGAATTTCAGGCTGCACCAGAAGGATTCTTTTTTGCGGGTGGCTTTCTCAATGTTTTTCCAGATATGTTTTGGAGGCTCGACAGGAGGCAGCGTCTCGTTCAGAACATCCAGATGCTCTCGCCATTCTTGTACTTCACGCTGAGTATCCTGGCTTACCGCCATTAATTCTTCAAATTGAGTTTTTTCATCAGGTGTCAGCAAGCCGAGCACATAGTCTGCTGCGGCCTGATTTCTTTCATCAGGATGGCTCAGGTCTAAGCGGTCATGCATTCCTTCAACCTCATCAGTCCACGTCGAATCCATGTTTTTACTGTACCAATAGGAACTTGCAGCTGGTTGGAAAGATTCTGATGAGTCATGCCATCAAAATAACTGAGTTCCAGGCAGCGTCTCTGGTTATCGTTCAAGGTTTTCAGGCAGCGGTGGACTTCCTGGCTATTTTGCCTGTCAGTGATTATTTGCTCCTGGCTGGAACCCTGATCGACCTGATGGTCAAGCGCTTCCATTTCCATCCGGGGTTCCCGGTTCAGTTTTCGCAAATGGTCCAGTGCCTGATTTCTGGCAATGGTGTTCATCCAGGTCATGGGAGCGGCCTTACTGCTGTTATAGCTGGATGATGCCTGCCAGATCTTGATATAAACCTGCTGAAGACAGTCCTCAGCAATCTCCCGGTCTTTCACTATACGCAGGATCACGGCAAAGAGTTTCGCCGAAGTCAGCTGATAGAGATGCTTTAAGGCTTTTTGTTCCCCCCGGGTACACCTGGCCAGGTCTTCAGCAAGGCTCTGGGGAGACGGTGTTGATATTGGCTTGGACGTCAGACTCATTCCAGTGATTCTGTTAATGGGTAAAGCAGGATACTCTACCGGATAAATCACTCCCGTCACACAGCTATAAGTTTTTGATGGCTTCGGAAACTTTGCGGTAGCAGGCTTTTATATCAGAGAGTAATGATTCGATCTTGTCATTTTCAGCGTGTTTACCGGCTGCTTCGAGCTCATCACTCAGCTGTATCAGCTGGCTGGCGCCCACCATCATAAATGAGCCTTTGATTCGGTGGGCCAGGCTGGCGATCTCGTGGTGCATCTGCTTTTCAACCGCTTTGTCCAGAGACTTCAGGTCGTCTTCTGTGGTGTTGAGGAATTCATTCAGAAGTGTCTGCATCAGAGGTGCATCGTCTTCGGTGAGTTGTTGCAGGTTCCCAAGGTCGATCAATGGAGACTCCTTGATATCTGGATCGGTTGTCAGGGCGCTTATTCAGGCTCCTAGCCCTCTTTCAGTTCTTTAGATATTTCCCGAGCTTTTTCCATGGCCTTGTTAAATCCGTTCTTGAAAAGATTTTCCCTGATCTGCCTCTGAAGCTCTTCCGGGCTGATCATGCCGTCTTCTGCTTCACTGGCTTCACCTTCTTTGGTTTCTGCCTGTTTTTTGAGATCAGCAAAGCGCTCAGCTTCAGCGGCATCAATGGGTTGCACGGGTTGGGTTGGGTCAACTTGTTGACCACGGTTGGAAGGCTGGATGGGATCAGCATCATGGTTAGTGATCATAGTTCTCTCCCTGGGTTGGTCAGTTTGATGAGCGGTAATGTCTATGCTTATTTATATCGCCCACAACCATACTTAATTGTAGATAAACAGCTCAGGGACAAAATGGAAGTTGTTCTATCGGTCATGGATTGTTATTTCCAATCTACGTAAGAACAGGGGGTGACACCTTAAAGCCCTCCATAGCTTCGCCGACAACTGGAATTAGTTAGGTTTGGAGAATGTTATGAGTGGCCAACATTTCACATTGACCATCAGTCAAAGCACTACCGACGCAGGTGATTTTGCCATCCACATGAAAGAGGAAGGAAAATCCGAGCAACTTCTTGTCCATCTTCGATTTATGGACTTACCCATGCTGGATGAAAAGTACCTGGATGATGTAGTTGGCGTTCTGGCTCGAAAACTTGCCAAACGCGTCATTGAATGGCGTGTAGCACCGGATGTTAACCCCGACACCATGCCCGATGCACAGGATGAGGCGAGAGCCGTTGTCGATGCCGTGCTGGATAAAATGAAAAAAGGGCAGTAACTGCCCTGATGCCTCTCTTTAGCCATACACGATTTTGCCGATTGAATACCTGATGAATTGATCATGTCGGGCAATGGATATGCGCTTTGATCTGGGTAACGGATATTGTGTTAGAAGCTTTCTGTACGGTGATGCGTCATCGCTTTCACGTCATGGTAACAACTGGAATGTCGCCAAAAATCTCAGGGACAGTTTTCCACATCCTTACACGATAGAACATGCCAGGGCATGGATTCAGCATGTTAAGGAAAATGAGGCTGACACCCGTTTCGTGATTGACTTCGAAGGGGAAGCCATTGGCGAGATCGGCTTTGTAACCCAACTGGATGTCCATCGTTTTACGGCTGAAATCGGCTATTGGTTATCTGAATCCCATTGGGGAAAAGGGGTAATGACTCAAGCACTCAGCCGGGTTACCCAGTATGCCATGGACGAAATGGGTCTTGTTCGTATTTATGCCGATGTTGTTGATTACAATAAGGGGTCTGGAAAAGTACTCGAAAAGTGCGGTTTTCAACTCGAAGGGACCTTGAGAAAACATATTTTCAAAGGTGATGATTACTTTGATCAATACGTTTACGGTCTGATTCGCTCTGACGTTCAATAATCTTTCTTTACTTTCCTCCTCGACTTTCCTCTCCTTCTTTGCACACCAGACAGCCTTTCCCATAAAGAGAACAGGCTGTCATTTATCAACATTGATCAGAGTGATATACGACCCAGGGGTTGTACTGTGATTTCTTCCGTCAGTTCCTGGTGGGATAATACCGCCAGATCATAAACTTCCAGCTCCAGAAGCTTTCTGACGTATCGACGAATATCCATGGATGTGATCAGGACAGGCTTGTGTTCAAGGTGGCCAATTTTGCCCACTGTGTTTTTGACATTCTCAACAAAGCGGGCAGATTGGGATGGATCAAGAGCCAGGTAGCTGCCCGCCGATGTCTGTCGGATGCCTCCACGAATGGTATCTTCAACATCCTGATCAAGAAGGTAGACAGGCAGCATGTTTTTACCATTGGAATACTTGTAACTGATGTATCGCTTCAATGATGAGCGGACATATTCTGTTAATTGAACCACTTCTTTTTCTTTATGACCCCAGACGACCAGCGCCTGAAGTATGGATCTCAGGTTTCTGATCGAGATGTCCTCGGAGACCAGTCGCTGAAATATTTCAGTGATTTTATTCACGGGTAAAAGACGCTGGACTTCCTTGATCAGTTCGCCAAAAGAAGATTCCATTTTTTCCAGAAGGTAGCGAGTCTCCTGGATACCGATAAATTCTTCTGCGTATTTTTTCAGTACGTGAGCCAGATGGAAGGTCAGGATTTTTGGGGCATCCATGTAATTAACGTTATTTTTTTCCAGCCTTTCTTTCTGGCTTTCTTCTGCCCAGAGCGTATCAAGGCTGGGCAGAAAGTCCTCTTCCTGTTCATAGGGGATCTTCAGCATTTCCAGGTGGTCAATGGTTTCACGAACGAACACATAACCGGGCCTGAAATGGCCACTAGCCACAGGAACTTCCTGAAGCATGATGGAGTAAGTGTTATCCGCCATGGAGTCATTAAAGCGAAGGTGGATACCCGGGAAGGGAACCCCAAGATCCATGTACAGAGCTTTTCGAACTTTCAGAAGTTCGTCGTTAAGCATCTGAGTGTTCAATGTTTCCTGAATGGAAGTGGGAACATCAATAATAAGCGGCAGAGTTTGGGTAAACTCTTCCTGCTGATCCAACCTGGATTTAGCATCTCCGGCTGTTTCAGTGGCAGCGGCCATGGCCGGAATCCCGCCTTCGGCTTCCTGAGCCATCTCACGGCTGGCCTTTCTCAACAGGTAGTAGCCACCCCCGCCAATCATCAGTGCCAGCATCAGAAATATAAAAGTAGGGAAACCGGGAATCAGTGCGAAACCAAGCAGCAGAACACCACCCACCAGCAGTGCCTTGGGCTTGTCAAGCAGTTGTCCACCAATTTCGTTACCCAGGTCTTTGGAATCTTCGTTGGATACCCTGGTAACGATAATACCGGAGGTGATAGAGATCAGCAGAGCCGGTATCTGAGAAATCAGACCGTCACCCACCGTCAGGATGGCATAAAGCTGCAATGCCTCACCTGCCGTCATATCGTTCATCGTAGTACCAATGGCGACACCGGCGGTGATGTTCACAAAGATAATAATCAGACCTGCGATGGCATCGCCTTTTACGAATTTCATGGCGCCGTCCATGGACCCGTACATCTGACTTTCTTTTTGAACCAGTTCCCGACGTTTTTGTGCCTCTTCCATTTCGATGGAACCGGCACGAAGGTCAGCGTCGATACTCATCTGTTTACCGGGCATACCGTCCAGGGAGAAACGGGCGCTGACTTCTGCAACCCTTTCAGAACCCTTGGTGATGACAAGAAACTGAACAATAGTAATGATCAGAAAGATCACAATACCGACAATAAGGTTGCCGCCCACCACGAAATTACCGAAGGTATAGACGATTTCACCGGCATCAGCCTGAAGAAGAATGAGTCGGGTGGTAGTGATGGATAGCGCCAGCCTGAAAAGGGTGGTTACCAGAAGCACCGCTGGAAACGAAGAGAATTCCAACGGCGATAACAGATAGATAGACGTCATCATCAAGATGAAAGAGAGCCCCATATTGAGGGCGATTAGAAAGTCCACCAGAACGGTGGGCATGGGCAATATGATGAGGCTGACGATGGCTACCAGCATAGCTGCCAGCATCAGGTCATTTCTTTGGCCCAGTTTATTAAGCCCTGCGATGACAGGATTCATGCTTTATGACCAGTCTGTTTGCAGGAGAGAGCAGTCTGGTCAAGCAAGAGATTATTTTACAGCGGCTTTCTTTCTCTTTTTGAGCAGTGCTCGCCCCTTGATCCATTTGATGGCCCGGGTATCGATTCCAGGCTTCGCGTACTGCAGAAAAGTATCGGCGGCCTTGATGGAATCTTCAGGTCGATCAATTTGCAGGTAGGCATAGCTGAGCATTCGATAAACATCGGGGTTTTTGGGTTCAAATCGTTTCATCGCTTCCAGCAAAGCGATGGACTTTCGCGGCTGGAGATACTCCATATAGTAAGAGGCCTGGGCCAGCAACCATTGTCTCAATGGCTTATTCATGGTTTGTCCTCCCTGTTGTTTTCTTTTATCAGCCTGCTTATATTAGCCTGCAACCAAAATATTCCGTGTCATGGTCAGGTATTCCTGCAATTCTTTAGACTCTTTCAATACGGCCAGCGCCGCCTTTGCTTCTGGCCATTCTTCGGCATGTTTGCTGAGCAGAGTCAACGCTATATCTGTCATCATGTTATGTTCAGCAGGGGAGAGCGAAGGCGCGTTTTCACTCAGGGTGAGAGCGTATGTTTTTTGACGATCTTCGTAGGTGCGACCGAACTCAAGGGTTTTCCAGAAGTGGGCCGAAACACTTGCGCCAGAGGGTTTAAAAGAAGACTTGTCTTTCGGAAAGTCTTTATCAATAAAGTCACTGTTGACGAATGAAATACCAGAAAGACCATTTTTAAAAGACACATCCATAATGCCCAGCCTCGGTTTAAGTGAATTGATTCTCTTCGCTTTTGCATCGGCTGCATGGCAGCAAACCTAAAACTGTGTAAATGATTAGAATTGAAGGGTGATCTTGGATACACTGGTTTTGTTTGGCTGTATATTTAAATTAGCTATAAAAAATTAAAAATTGATTAGAAAAAGTAAATTTAGCCGTTAACACCTTTGTTGTGAGTTGTTTAGAGGACGGGCATGGAGGCACTCTTCGAATGGGCTCAAAAACTCTCAAATTCTGGCTAATCTTATGGCTTGCTCTGTCTTTGTTGACCCCGCTGCTTTTGTTGCCGTCCTATTCCCGGGCGGCGATCTGGTCTTCTGTTGCTCAATCTGAAAGTGCTCGAAGACACATTGTGCGACCCGGTGAAACGCTCTCTATTATTGCCCAGAACTATGGCTTTGAGCTCCATGAACTGGCCGAATACAACAACATCACCAACCCTTCAAAACTGTTGGTGGGACAAACCATATACCTGCCAGACGGTTCTACTGAATCTATTGAGTCCGGGTTTCAGGAAGCCGCCCCTGCCCAGCCGCCAGCACAAGTTTTAGATGCAACCGCATTTCCGCCAACAAGGTCAAAACCGGATGAAGCAGAATATTTCAGGTTGCAGCAGTGGATGGGCGGCCAGCAACAAACGACAGGCATCGAAAGCATCGATTACAACTATGCGAAAAAGACTCCGCAACCTCAGGCTAAAGCGGGTTTTGAAGTTCCTCTGGAAACGGAAAAACCGGCCAAAGGAAACACTGCTGCCGGGGCTGCGGTTAAGCCGATGGAAAGTATAGAAACAGTCGGCAAGGAGTTGCTGAAAGAGGCGGAAGAAGAGATTGAAGATTCAGAGTCCCCAGCCCTGGCTGTCTTTGGAGACCGTCCTTATTCCTTCTATGGCAGTGGTGAAGATCTGGTTGAGGCATTACAGAACTTTGCTGCCAGTTACTATGTTCCCGTCGTTATCTCTGAAGATGTGGTCGGTGAGGTGAATGGCAAGATTGGTCCATTGACGCCTATCGACTTCATGGATCACATGGCCAACATTTATGGATTTATCTGGTATTTTGATGGTCACTCACTCTATGTCTACAGTGGCAGTTCCGCAGAACAAAAGATTATCAGTCTGGAATACATGACTACCGGGAGCTTCAAAAAAACACTTAAAAAAGTGGGTATATGGGATGGGCGTTTCTTCTGGAAAGAGCAACCCAAAGATGGCCTGATTTATGTATCCGGGCCGCCAAGATATATTGAGATAGTAAGCCAAACGGCTGCGCTGCTGGACAATAAAGAAGGTGACCGACAGAAGAGCAAACTGACCGTGCGTATGTTCAGTCTCAAATATGCCTGGGCTACCGATAAAAGTTTCAATTTCAGGGGGCAGCAAATCGTTGTACCTGGGGTGGCCACTTTGTTAAGAAACATCATCAGTGGCGGTGGTGTTGCCAGTGTTGAGCGAAAGTCTGAACCGCTTAAAATGCAGCCTGCTAAAGGGGTTGTTCGCAACGGTGTTCAAAACAAGCAACAGGCTCAGCAACCGGGAGAATCACTGAATGCGGGTGCCCAGATTGAAGGGGCATACATCAGCGCCGACCCAAGGCTCAATGCCATCATTGTCCATGATCTGGAGTCAAAGATGGCCATGTATGAAGGTTTGATTGAGTCTCTGGACAAACCTTCTTCGCAAGTGGAGGTCAGTGTCTCCATTATCGATGTTAATACAGCCGATATAGAAGCGCTGGGTGTTGACTGGAACAATACTCGTGCTACCGGTTCTGAAATTAAATTTGATCCGGGCTCTTCAGCTTATAAAGATGATTTCTCCTCATTCACGACGGTTCTGGGCATGAACATTGGCAGCTTTAATGCCCGACTCAGTTTGCTGGAAGATGAAGGTCGGGCCAAAGTGGTTTCCAAACCTTCTATTCTTACCCTGGACAATCTGGAGGCAGTCTTTGACAACAGCAGTACCTTTTATGTTCAGGTAGCCAGTCAGGAAGATGCGGAGCTGTTTCCTGTGACTTCGGGCACTGTTGTTCAGGTTACCCCAAGAATTGTCAAAGAGGAGGCAGGCCGCCGGATTCACATGAGCGTAAATATTCAGGATGGTGGCGATTCTAATGACCAGAATCTCAGCCTGCCCAGGGTCAGTAACAGTTCAGTCAGTACCCAGGCGATCGTAAACGAAAATGAGAGTCTGCTGATTGGTGGTTTCTATAAGGAAAGCCAGGATCAGAAGACCACCAAAGTGCCTGTCCTGGGAGATATCCCCGTGCTGGGTCGTCTGTTCCGCGCGGATAAGAAGCAAAACACCAGTCAAATGCGCTTGTTCCTGATAACCCCGCGTATTCTCAGTACAGGAGCCTGATCTGGCTCCTGGATCGTTCCTGCACGATTCTTGCCTTGTCATCATCTCTGATATGAACCACCTGAGTATTCGTATTAATTCGAATTATTAAACATATTGGTTTTTTTTGTAGCATAAGATTCGTTATAGTTTATATATGTTCGCAAATATTCATTTTGGGTGTGTCAATGAAGCAGGTGAAGTCAGAGGATCTCTTTGACATTTTCGTGATTGGTGGTGGCATCAATGGTGTCGGTATTGCCGTTGATGCAGCTGGCCGGGGGCTAAAAGTAGGCCTGTGTGAGAAGTCTGATCTGGCCGGGGCGACCTCATCAGCCAGCAGCAAGCTAATTCATGGTGGTCTCAGATATCTGGAACATTATGAATTCCGGCTGGTTAAGGAATCGCTGGCAGAACGGGAGGTGCTCCTTAAAATGGCACCTCATATTGCTTTTCCCATGCGCTTTTGCCTGCCTCACAGACCTCACCTGAGACCGGCCTGGATGATTCGTGCCGGGCTGTTTCTGTACGACAATCTCAGTGCCCGGGTTTCTTTACAGGGGTCAAAATCCCTCAGGTTTGGTAAGGATTCTGCACTCAAAGAAGACTTCAGGAAAGGCTTCGAATATTCTGATGCCTGGGTGGATGATGCCCGTCTGGTGGTGCTGAATGCTATGGAACTTCAGAGAAAAGGGGGAGACATTCGTACTCGCACTCAGGCGTTGCATGCTGAACGAAATCAGGGTGTCTGGCATATCACTTTACGGGACGAGATCACTGGAGAAGAGTCTGTTGTTCGAAGTCGTGCTCTGCTGAATGCGGCGGGTCCCTGGGTTCAATCTTTCTTTGACGAAGGGCTGAAGCAAAAATCCCCACGAAAAATCCGTTTGATCAAAGGCAGTCACATTATCGTTCCCCGTATTCATGAGGAACCTCGTGCCTACATTCTGCAGAATGAAGATAACCGGATTGTTTTTGTTATTCCTTATCTGAACAACTATTCACTGGTGGGTACCACGGACGTTGAGTATAAGGGTGATCCCGCTGATGTGTTCTGCTCTGAGGACGAAAAACGCTATCTTTGCGACATCGTGAATAAACACTTTAAACAATCGATCTCCCTGAATGACATTGTCTGGGATTACTCTGGAGTGCGCCCACTCTGTGAAGATGAGTCAGACTCTCCCCAAGCGATTACCCGTGACTACACCATGGAACTGGAAGATCAGGACGGTAAGGCACCGTTGTTGTCTGTCTTTGGCGGCAAACTCACCACCTATCGTAAGTTGGGTGAAGCGGCTGTTGGCAAACTTCAGCCTTATTTCCCTGATATGGGTGAAAGCTGGACCAAAGCGTGTCAGTTGCCTGGCAGTGAAGGGTTCAAGACTGTTCAGGAGAACACTGAAGCACTCTGTCGTGCTTACCCCTGGTTGCCTCGGGAGATGGCTTCCCGCCTCAGTGGAACTTATGGAAATCTGAGCGCCCGTTTGTTGGGAGAGAGTCATTCACTGGATGATTTGGGTGAGCATTTTGGTGCCGGACTCTACGCTGTTGAAGTGGATTACCTGATTGAGCATGAATGGGCTTACCAGATTGAAGACATCCTCTGGCGTAGGACCAAGCTGGGTATCGAGCTGGATGAATCTGGCAAGACCAGACTGGAAGCTTATCTGGCGAAGCGATTACCTGAACTGATTCCTGACAGGTTCATTGGTAAAAGTTAATTTCTGGAGAAAATGAAAGGTGGAGACATCAGCCACCTTTCATGTGTTTATGAGTTTGCAGGCTTGTTTTTCCAGGCTCTCAGGAATTCGACAAACTCATGATCAGGAATGGGTTTACTGTAAAAATAACCCTGGCCTTCTGTGCATCCTGAGTTGATCAGGTGTGTTTCCTGTTCTTTGGTTTCAACACCTTCAGCGATGACTTCAATGCCAAAGCTGCGACCCAGTTGAATAATGGCTTCAACGATAACCGTGTTTTCCTTGTTTTCCGGTATCCCTTCGACAAACGATTTATCTATTTTCAACTTATCGAATGGAAACTGTTTCAGGTAACTCAGTGAGGAGTAGCCTGTGCCGAAAT
The DNA here is from genome assembly GCF_023822025.1 of Endozoicomonas sp. 4G. Taxonomy (NCBI): domain Bacteria; kingdom Pseudomonadati; phylum Pseudomonadota; class Gammaproteobacteria; order Oceanospirillales; family Endozoicomonadaceae; genus Endozoicomonas; species Endozoicomonas sp. 4G. The sequence continues at coordinate 854,687 of NZ_CP082909.1, forward strand.
CATCCATTGCAAGGGTGATTCCCGTTGCCTTGATATTATTGAGCTGTTCTGAGGAAAGCTTAATGTCTTCCATAATGGAGGTCTCGGTCACTTCAATTTCCAGCAACCGGGGTGGAATCTGGTATTTATTCAACAGGTACTTGATGCGGTCAACGATATTTTTATCTCTTAGCTGAATGGCAGAAAGGTTCACGGCAATTCTCAAATCATGGAACTCTGTTTTATGCCACTCATGGAGCTGGTGGCAAGCGGACTCGAGCACCCAGTCACCTATAGGAATGATGTCCAGATTGTCTTCTGCCATAGGGATAAACATGTCCGGTGAAATAAGTCCCTTTTCAGGATGTTTCCAGCGAAGTAAAGCCTCGGCACCCACCATCTGCAGGGTCTTGAAATCAATCTGTGGTTGATAAACCAGGCTCATTTCATGATGCTCCAGGGCTTCATGAAGATCCCTTTCAAGCCGCTTGCGCTGGCGGATCTCGGTGTCGATAGACGCAATATAAAACTGGTAGCGGTTCTGGCTTCGGGACTTGGCCATGATCATGGCGAATTCGGCCTGTTGCAGGAGCTTATCCACTTCCTGACCATCGTCAGGAAATAGAGTGATGCCCACAGTGCCACTGATGGTTATCTTCTCGTCGTCCACTGTAATAGGGGCTGCCAGCTGTTTCAGAAGGGTCTGGGCCATTTCAGCGGCTGCATAAGGTTGGGTGCTACTGGCAAGGATGATGGCAAACTGGTCCTCTCCAAGCTTGCCAATAAAACCTTTATTACCAATATGATTTCTCAGGCGATCTGCAATTTTGACCAGCACATGTTCTGCTGCATTGAAGTTAAAGTGAGCGTTCAGTGATTTGAAGTCGTCAAGGCCAAGACAGAGAATGGCAATATGACCATCAGTACTTGCGGGTTTCTTGATCAGGCTCTGAAGGTGCTTCTGCAAGGTTTTTCGGTTTGGCAGGCGAGTTAAATAATCGTACTGAGACAGTCTCATGATCTGAGCTTCAGCTTTCTGCCTCAGGTTCAGGTTTCGTTCTATTGATTCCAAAAGCTGATTCGCGGTTCTCACCCAGAGGCCCAGCTCATTGTCCTGATGGCCTTTAGGCATGGGCAGTTTATGAGAGCCGGGCGCGTCCGGGTTAATCTGTGACAGATGTTTGATCAAACGGTTCAGAGGTTTGGTAAGAATCAACGAATAGATCATATAGAGCAGCAATGCCATGGCAACGGCTCTGAAAATACCGCTGACCAGGACAATCAGTGAGCGCTGGATGAACTCCTGTCCATGATAGGCTGTATCAATGGCCAAAAGCAGCTCGCCGTAATATTCATCAAAAGGTTCTTCCCGATAAAGAGGAGTACGATAAATTCGAACAGGTTCAAACAGGTAGTCCGAAAGTTGGCGATACCTTGAGCTGGAAAGATCACGTTTCAGCACAGCAAGCTCAGGTTCATCGGGTATTTCAATCGCTGCAATGTGGACTGACTGGTGCTCCATTAACCCGGTAAGAATCTCTTTTCCCATTCTGGGTTCAAGTCTATAGGCGGCCTGAATGGCGGGCTCTCTGATCATGGCCAGTATTTGCAGGGCTTCGGAATCAATGATTTTACTGGATTGGCGGGCATCAAAGAAAATCTGAACACAACTGATAGCAATACCCAGTAAGCAGGCTGCCATCAGAACCGCTTTAAGCAATTTGGCAGATAAGCGTTGCTTAGCATCAATGCCTGTGCTGGTTTCCATATTCTTTGACTTCTTTCGATGCCATCCGTAGAACGTTTTTCAACGACAGACTTCATTGAGGCTGGCTGTTTATTAAAAAAACTAGGTGTTGATCAGGAGATTTTTATTTCCTTGTGAAATTAACTATAGAAAGTTAAGAGCGATCTACTAATACGAAATTGTAATTTTTAAACAGGGTTTTAATTAGGTTTTAATTGGGTTGGATAATTGTCGGAAGGTTTTTTTATTTTCTTTTTTTTTAAAAGTGATGGTAAATTGGCAAGTTTCTTAAACTACGGGCAGATTCAGACCTTAGTCCTGCAGCAATGACGCTAAAAATTTGGTAAACGGCACAATATCCTGCTGCACGCTGGCAGCTTCAAGTGCTTGCATTTGACATACTCACCACCCTAAAGGATGGTGATTCTGCACTAATTAGATAGTGCAGGCTTCAGCCTCACGGCTTTAGCAGTTTCCTGTTGCCGACGACATTACAGCATCGTTCGCTTGGCAGGCTCTAAGGGTATGACCTACCCCGAATTTCGTATATGTGCATTTATGCTAAACCCAAACCATCTAGAAAACCGGAGTTTAATGGATTGGTACCTAGCGCACCCCGGTATAGGGAAGGTGCGCAATCACAGTCGTTCATTTACCTGTATGACTACGCCCACTACGACATGCCAAGCCCGTCGCTATAAGTAAGATAGTTTTCATTTTTTCTTGCTTACCCATGGTATTAAAAGTCTCCCCTCAACAGTGGCAGCAGACACAAGATTGTCTGCTCCAGCAGTCCATACATGCAGCTCACCCACGTACACGAGAGCGCTTTTCTGCGCTCTATCAAGTGGCACAGGGTTCTTCTGCAACTCAGGTTGCCAAGCAATTGGGGCGGCATCTCGAAACGGTCACTGACTGGATTCACCGCTACAATTCAAAGGGGCCGGAGGCTATGGTTTATAAGCGGACTGGGGGCCGCCCCCCTTTTGTCAAATTATCAGTAAAGCTGCTGCTTGCCTGATTGACCGGACACTGGAAAAAGCAGCTAACCAGGAAAGTTCTCTTAACTCACCTCGCTGGACGTTGAAATACTTGGTTCAATGGTGTTGGGATTGCTTTCAGGTACGATGTTGCCGTGAGACCATACGACAGGTTCTTAAACGGCAGGGGTATTCATGGAAGAAAGCCAAAAACTGCTCAACAAGGCTGACTCGGTAAAACGGGCTACCTTTCTTGAAACTTTAAAGCCGTTGCTGTCAGAAGCCACTTTCCAGAAACGCCTGCTGGTCTACATTGACGAAGCTCATATTCATCAAGATGCCGATATTGGCTATGGCTGGTCCCGTAAAGGCGAAAGACTCTGGGTCAGTTCACACTCTCCAAAGCTGGCTGACAAGATCACCTTCTACGGAATCTATTACTACAATTTTGGTCAGGTCAGAATGTGGCCTTATCCCTGTGGGCGGAAAGAGCACACCGTTAATGTTCTGGAACGAATCAGGCAGGAGAACCCTGACAGGAAAATCGACATTGTGTGGGATGGTGCATCATGGCATACCGCACACTTTGTAAGGGACGCGGGGCTACGCCTGAATTTGAACATTATCCAGATGCCAGCCTACAGCCCTGACTTTATGCCTGTAGAAGCCTTATGGCGCTGGTTCCGGGAAGATGTTACATACCATCACTGCCATAAAACGGCAGAAGATCTGCTCGAAGCCGCAAAAAAATTCGTTGAACGTATAAACCGAAATCCTGAAAAAGTAGCTGACAGACTCTGGGTCAAAGATTCTCTTAATGATGAAGAAGAGCGCCTAAGGGCAAACAATCTGTCAGAGTGGTAAAACTCCGGTTTTCTAGATGGTTTGGGTTTAGAACTATTGTCCTTTGATAACTCTAAAGTCGAGTACTTACAGGTACTCTTCCAAAATTTGATCAATAACACCTTCTGCCTTTAATTCCTGAAGAATGGTGTTGATCTTTTTCCCGTGCTGCTCAGCAGACTTACTGAACATGAAGGTTACTGGCACACAGTCGAATCTTTTTCCTGTGGCAAAGAGTCCTGTAAACCGGGTTTTCATCAGATGCTGTGCTACCAGTTCATCCATCAGTGCTGCGTCACTGCGACCTTTCTCCAGAAGCTTTAACACATGCAGCTCATCCTTGGAGTTGTTACGAATTACTTCCCCTGACTGAAAGTAAGGCTCAAACGTCTTATAGGTATAATTTTGCACCACTCCAAGCCGCTTGCCCCGGAGATCGCTGGGTTGGCTCACTCCCTGGTCGCTGTATTTTAGCTGGACAATCACTTCGCAGTGCTCTGAAAAAGGTTCAGTGAAATAAACTTTCTCAGCCACTCTTTCCCGCCATTGGGGGGAGCTCCAGGCTTCCAGGTCCAGACTGCCATTGCCTACTTTGTAAATGATTCGGTTGAAAGGGTAGTACTCTTCTACGAAGTCATAGTTGCTTCGTTGGCTGACGGCTTCAAGGATTTTCTGCACAATGCCTTTTTTACCATCTTTACCATCGATCCAGAAAAGAGGAGGATAGTTTGTTGGAAACAGCCCTGTTGAGATAGCAATTCTGTCTTCATCAGCCAGAGTAAGGGCACTGGGTAGCAGCAGGCAGAAGATCAGCAGTTGTAGTCCGTACTTTTTTTTGTTGTTGAACACTCGCATTGCAGATCTCAGCCTATGTCGGAGGTGTATGACCAATATCGATCGTGGGTCCCAGGTATTTAGGGCCGGTGTTTAACCAGTGAACTTCCAGAACGGCCAGAACCCTGGCCAGCATCTCCCTGGTTTTATTGCTCAGGTCGCTGTTGGCTCCGTCGCCCGCGTTGAAAGCAATAGCATTAATATTGTTATTCTGGGCGATATAAAGTGCCCGTTTATTGTGATAGGCCTGTGAAATGATGGTGAACCGGTCAAGCCCGAAGACAAACTTTGCCCTTAGAATAGAGTCCAGAGTTCGAAAACCGGCATAATCCCGGTAGATTTTTTCAGCAGGAATCCCCATTTTCAAAAGGTCTTTGCGGATGGTGCTGGGCTCATCATAATAAGGCGTTCCATTGTCACCACTGATCAAAATGTAATCGATTTTATTTCGGGTGTAGAGAAGGTACGCCGCCTTGAGCCTGAGATCATAATGATCGTTATTGCCTCCTTCGCGGGCATATTTACTGGTGCCGAGCAGGACACCCACTTCGTTGTATGAAATGCTTTCTACATTGTCATAAAGCCGTGAGCTGGTTTTGGTATTGACCAGCCAGTTAGCGACAGAGATCAGGGAAATGAGTCCTATCGCAGCAACGGCAAACAACCCTGTAACAGCTTTCAGGCGGGTCAGTCTGCCCTCCATTCGGAAGTCTCCGCAAAATAAGAAATTCAGAGACAGTTAACCATAATCATCCTGTTGGTTAAAGGCTATCGGACTCAGATCTTTACCTCAATGGGATACCCTGTACTTCTTTACAAACCTCCTGTCCTTCAGGGCGGGGTTCCTTGAGCTCTTCCAAAATATCTTTGAATTCACTGGCGATAAACCTTGAAGCCTGATGATTGGGAATGCCCAGCGATTCCAGTGAGAGAAACTGGTGATGGGTGGCAATGGCCGCCTGAAACTTTTTGACCACTTGTTCCGGGGTAGAAGCCAGAAAAGCCAGTTTTCTGCGGATCAGAAAGTTGTCTGCTTCGGGTTCAGCAATGTGGATAACCGGTTTTCCCTTGTAGAGTGCCATGGTTCCAATAGAGGATTTATGAACCATAACAGCGACAGATATTTTTGTGAGAACCGCTGTTGAATGACGATTATTTTCCATCAACCGGACATTTCCGGCAGCTATTTCCTTAATCAAGCGTCGCTCGATCTCACCATTGGTCTTAGGGTGGTGGGTGACCAGAAAGGCCACGGACGGCATCTTTCGGGTGGCTTCAAGAAAGACTCTGAAATACTCTTCATACGTGTCGTCATAGCCACCGGCAAATGTCACAACAGGCTCATTGGGACCAAGGTTTAGTTCAAGGCGGACAGACCGGTCATCCGTTTGACGGTAAATATCATCCCAGGCCTCAAGGGCTGGTTGTCCGGTTACCAGATACAGGGGAGTAGGACAAAGTACAAGGTCGTTAAAACTTACCCCGGTTGCGCTGCTGGGAAGATGGAATTCATCGATTGTTCGAATGGTTTTCAGAAACGCCTGCACATATTCCTGGTTGGTAATGTCATCAAAATTATCATACAAAGCCATAGTGAAGCTGCCTTGTTGCTTCATGTAGTTGAGAATCTGAGCCTGTGCAGCACTGGCCATTCCGGCATAGACGATCTTAGGGTTAATGCGTTGCGATAACTCAAGGAGAGCGCTCTCCGGCCAAGCGGTTTCCCGATTGTTGCGGAGCTGCTCTGGGTCGGGTACAGAAATAGTAAGGTTGAGCGGATGATTCCGGAAAATTTCTGCAGCCCTGCCCATCGATAAAATGCGGTAGTTGAGACCCTGCTTTTTCAAAGCTTTTTCAAGCTGCTTAAACGCATTACTTTCGCCTTGGTCATAAGCGACCAGAAGAACATCAATTTTCTGTGTTGCCAGTGCATTGGAGCTGAAAATGTTTACAAAGAAACAAACAAACAACGCACAGAGAGTGTTTACATAGTTTTCCATACTGCCTCCATTGGAATCCCCGTTACTGGTTTTTATCCATTTTTGAAACAGGGAAACCAACAGTCTGGTACAGAATTCCGTTTTAGGAAAGTTTGGCGGTGGGTTATTTTTTAGCCTTTCAGGCAGTTATTTTCGAGTCAGGAAGACACCCATTTCGCGATGATGGGTATATGGGAACTGATCAAAAAGGGCTATACGATGCACTTTGTGAGTCCGGGTGATCTTTTCCAGGTTCTGTTTCAATGTGTCCGGGTTACAAGAGATGTAGACAATATTGTCGAACCTTTGAACCAAGGCTTCAGTACCTTCATCAAGGCCGGCCCTGGGAGGATCTACCAGAATGGTGGATACGTTATAACTGTCCAGATCAATATCCTGCAAACGTCTGAACAGTCTTTCCCGATTCATGGCCTGGGTGAACTCTTCACTGGATAAACGGGCTATCTGGACATTCTCAATGGCGTTCAGCTCGAAGTTGTCGTGGGCAGATTGAACGGATGTCTTGGATATTTCAGTCGCCAAAACCTTGTCAAAGTGATTAGCCAGAACACAGGTGAAATTGCCATTACCGCAATACAGTTCGAGCAAATCCCCCTTCAGGCCAGCACAGACATCACTGGCCCAGCCAAGCATTTGTTCATTAACTCCGGCATTAGGTTGGGTGAAGCTGTTCTCGACCTGAGTGTACTGGTAGGTTTTGCCCTTTACTTTCAGGGTTTCGACGACGTAATCCCGATCCAGAACGATTTTCTGCTTTCGGGCACGACCAATGATACCAATGTTGTGGGAAATCTGTAATTTCTCTGCCGCAGCCTGCCACTCATCATTCAGTGGTTTGTGATAAAGCATACTGATCAGGGCTTCACCCGTCTGGGTCGTCAGAAATTCCAGCTGGAACAGTCTTTTTCGAAGAATCTCCTGTTGTTCTATGTCCCTGATCAACGGCATCATCAATTGATTGATCCGCTCTGAGCCGGCAGGAAACTGGTCAATGCTGAAAGGTTGTCGGGTCTTGGGGTCAAACATGCGATAGTAGCTGTGTTCACCCTCATGCCAGATGCGGAACTCTGCGCGCATTCGGTAATGTTCTGGTCGGGATCTGAAAACCTCCAGCTCAGGAACATCAAAAACCTGAAACTCTTCGCAGGTAAGGTTTACCTTTTCACTCAGCTGGGTTTGATACTTTGCAGGCTCTACAACGGCTAATGACATAATGCTCTTCGACCAATAAAAACGGCCCGTATTATGGGCCGCTTTCAAAGAGATGAAAACCGGTTTTCAGCTCATTAACTGAACATCACCAGTTTAATGGCGAACAGTAGAGAAAGAATAACCAGGGCACTATTCAGGTCCTTTGCACGACCACTCAAGAGCTTGATGGCGGTGTAGGAGATAAAGCCAAAGGCAATGCCGGTGGTAATTGAGTAGCTCAGAGGCATAGAGACGGCGGCAATAACCACTGGCGCAGCCTCAGTCAGGTCATCCCAGTTAATCTGGAACATGCTGTGAGTCATCAAAACGGCTATAAAAAGCAGGGCGGGGGCGGTTGCATAGGCCGGCACCATGGCCGCCATCGGGGACAGAAACAGGGAACCCAGAAACAGCAGGCCCACCACCACAGCGGTAAGGCCTGTCCGACCACCCACCGAAATCCCGGCAGTACTCTCGACGTAGCTGGTAGTGGTTGAAGTACCCAGTCCGGCCCCAGCCATGCTGGCCATGGAGTCGGCCATCAGGGCTCTGCCCAGCCGGGGGAATTTACCGTCTTTGTCCAGCAGGTCGCCTTTCTGGGCCACCGCAACCAGGGTGCCTGAAGTATCAAAGAGATCAACAAACAAAAAAGAGAAGATAATGCTGATCATGCCCACCTCCAATGCTCCGGCAATATCCAGTTGCAGAAGCGTCGGGGCCACGCTGGGAGGTACGGAAACCAGACCGTTCATTTCTACTTTGCCAGCAATCAGGCTGACGATAGTAATGGTCAGAATCCCGATCATGACGGATCCGGTGACATTGCGATAGTAAAGAGCCACCGTCAGGACAAAGCCAATGGCTGTCATGATGGCACTCCAGGAACTCATCTCTCCCAGTGTCACCAGTGTTGCCGGGTCACCAACGACAATGCCGGCATTCTGTAGAGCAATAAAGCCAAGGAAGAGGCCAATACCGGCAGCAATACCACCCCGTAATGACAGGGGAATGCTGTTGATAATCCACTCGCGAATCTTGAAGACACTTAATGCGAAGAAGCAGACACCCGAAAGGAAAACAGCTCCCAGCGCGATTTGCCAGCTATAACCCATCTGGCCGACAACGGTGAAGGCAAAGAAGGCATTCAGGCCCATACCAGGCGCAAGAGCAATGGGGTAATTGGCATACAAGCCCATGACCATACAGCCAATAGCAGCCGCCACACAGGTAGCGACAAAGACCGCTCCCTGATCCATGCCGGTGGTTGCCAGCATGCTGGGGTTGACAAAAATGATGTAGGCCATGGTCAGGAACGTTGTAATTCCTGCCAGTACTTCCGTCTTAACATCCGTATGATGTTCTTTTAGTTTGAATAGCCGTTCTAACATGTTGAAGCTTCGCGTGAGAGTACAAGCCTACAATGATAACGATTTTTACAGACGGGTAGAATAGGTGGGTGGTATCGTCATTTTCTCGATAAATCACGGTTTTTGGTGGGAATTTCTTAGATTGGTTTTTATCGATAAAACGGTGTCTTGTGCTTGTTTTCTTCTATGCCCCTACATGTAGTAGTCATGATTTTTTGTGAGCAAATAATGTCCACTTTGCTGTAAGCCTTGTCCCTGAGGGGATCAGTACAGGTTGAAATAGACCATTAACAGGGTTATCCACAGAAGTTGTGGTTAAATAAGCGGGGCAATTGAGTCGACCCTCAGGGCCGACTCTCGAAGTGATCAGGCGACTGCTGCCAGCTTCCCGGTGTGCATTTCCCGAATTCTGCTATCGAGTTCAGCGAGAGTTTCAGCCATTTTTCTTCGCTCGTTTTCCTGATTTTCAGCACTGCGCTGTGCACGTTGCTTTCTGTGGCGTTCAATAGCCTCACGTATGCGAAGCTGTTTCGGGCAGATGGGCTCAGCAACAATGATTTCTTTTTCAGCAATGTCAGCGGGTTTTGACTCAATGCTCTCTGGTGGCTGGGAGTCTTCTTCAACCGCCGGTTCGGGCTGGACATCCAGTTGGCTCAGGGCATTGTTATCGCCGGCCAGACAGGCGTCAGCTGCGGCAGTAATCGCAGCCAGCTGGGCGGTGATGTCATCACTCATTTCAATGCTGTTCATCTGAACCATGGCATTGGCCCTTGAACCCGCAGATTGGGTAGGTTCGGGCTTTGGCTTTTCGGTCTCAGGCTGAGTAACTTCAACCTTGATGTCAGTTGCAGCCGGGGTAAGGTTCACTGCCATCGGTGTAGATACCGGCTCGGGTGCCGAGTGTTGAGGGGTTTGGGCGACAGGAGCCTGTGTGGCCTTTTCATTGGCCGCTTGATTGCCCGCGTCGCCGGATTTCATGGCAAGGCTTGGAGGTGTATTGCTATCACCTTCATTAATTTCAGCAAAAATAGAGGCCAGCTCTTTTTCAATGCTGGACTTACGCTGGCGCTTCTTCTTTTTAGGCAGGATTTTTACAGTACTGGTCTTATAGCCTCTGAGGCTGTCGGCACCAAAAAAATGGATGGCGTCCTGTTCGAGTTCCGCCAGCTCTTCACGAGACTCGGCCCGATCCCATTCTTCTACGGTAAATTCATCCTCGCCATGGATGCGGATTTCTCTGTAGAGCGGGTAGTCCAGATCCTGGTGTGCGGCTGCCACCATTTTTTCCCACTGGCTCTCAAGGTCATTGCGAGTGGAGCCTACAAAAATTTGTTTGGTTACTTTATTGGTGACGGTGAAGATAATCAACGCTGGATAACCTTTATACTGACGGTGACAGGCGCGCAATTATACCCGCCGATTTTCTTCTGTGTAGTGGGGATTGTGCACTATTCAAAAACTCTTTTAAGGGATAGCGGACTGAGGCTGTATTGAAACGTCAATACAGCTAAGAATATCCCGAATATCATAGGATTTTTTCCGTCCTGACACTGAGGTCCAGAGCCATAACAATAGCATCTTCAGCTTTATGATCTTTGCTGGCCGGGTAGTAGTTTTTACGACGGCCAATTTCACTAAAGCCTGAGTTCAGATAAAGGTTGAATGCTTTCTGGTTGGACTCCCGCACTTCAAGGAACAGGGTCTCTGCCTGCTTTGCTGAAGAGTCGATAAGTTGATTCAACATAGCCGAGCCAAAGCCTTTGCCCTGCTCGTTGCGAGAGACAGTCAGAATCAGCAGGCTGGCTTCTCCGGCAGCTATCATGACGACACCCTGGGCAACAATCCTGCCCTTGTGCTCGGCCACCGTGCAGAGATAGCCTGAGTCGATACTGTCCATGTAGTGCTTTTGTTGCCATGGATGAGGCCCGGCCTCCTGCTCAATAGCAGCCAGTTCTGGAAGATCCTGATGAGTCATTGCTCTAAACGACAGCATATTAGTATTCTTTTCTGTGATAACTGAGAGGTTGTCAGCTGTCTGAGGTCAGCTCTTTAATGATCGGATAAATATCTCGCCAGGCTTCTGACTTGAGTGTTGGAAGTTTCATCAACTCATTAAGGCCATGGGTGACGATAAAGTGTTGGTCTGAGTGGAGTCCTTTCTGCAAACCTCTCAGATCGCTAAAGGTTCGGTTTGGATCAATCACAAAGCGGGCTGCTGCCTGACCTAGCAGCAGGACTACTTTTCGCCTGGCTAATCCAAACTGGTTGCTAAGGTAGGCGCATACCGCGTCGGCAGCAGCAGAATCATCCTGGCTCAGGTGCTCCATCAGGCCAATATTGCCCAGTGGCCAGACAAACTCACTGAAAGGCATGGCTTCCGACTCAGGCGGTAATTGAATGGCACGCAGGATATCGCTGAGTAACCGTTGGTGAAATCGAGAAAATTGATTCAGCCCGGAGTGAGGCATTTCTGCAACTACCAGACAGTGTTCGTTAGCTGACAGGGTTATCAGCCTGAACTTGCTGACAGCTACTGGCGGAGCTTCAGTTATAACGGGTTGTGTTACTGGCGGCACTGGCTTCGAGTCTTGTTTTGTTTCGACTCTACCGGAGATGCCCAGTAAATCTTTTGCCGTTGCAGCGCCCATCGTACTAGCAGAAGAAACTTGGGCCGACGCTTGTTGAGAAGATAGGCCGGAGGCCTCAGGTTTAAAGCTTTCCTCTGGCTCCTCTTCTAAACAGTCAAAAGGCCGGGGCGGCAGTGCATTAGGCAGGATCTGCCTTGGGAACCAGGTCTGGATTCCCATGGCATCGAGGTAGTGTTGTCGAGTTCGCTCGTTGATCCTGCCTTGCATGGCTGTTACAGGTTTCCTGTCTGTGGGTTGGTTTTTGGATGATCAGCGTTCAGCAGGTTCAGGGCATTGATGTAGGCTTTCGCAGAAGCCACCACGATATCCGTGTCCGCTCCGGAGCCATTGACAATGCGACCCTGCTTTTCCAGACGCACGCTGACCTCGCCCTGAGAATCGGTACCGCTGGTAATCGCCTTGACATTATACAATGCCAGATGGGCACCGGAATCAGCAATACTTTCTATGGCTTTAAAGACCGCATCAACAGGGCCAGCACCGGCACTGCGTATCTCTACTTCCTCAGAGTCCACCGCAATGACCAGATGAGCTTCAGGGGGTTTGCCTGTGCTGGAGCCGGCTTCCAGCTTAATCAGACGGTATTTCTCTTCTTCATTGCCTGAACGAACGTCACTGACCAGAGCCTGCAGGTCGTCATCGAAAATCTCAGACTTTTTGTCTGCCAGAATCTTGAAGCGGTTAAAGGCTTCGGTCAATTCGTCACGATCAGCAAAAGTAATGCCCAGCTCTTCCATACGGGACTGGAAGGCGCTGCGGCCGGATAATTTACCCAGGGTCAGGCGGTTGGTGTTCCAGCCAACGTCTTCAGCCTTCATAATTTCGTAGGTTTCACGGTTTTTCAGAATACCATCCTGGTGAATACCGGATTCGTGAGCAAAAGCATTAGCACCGACAATGGCCTTGTTAGGCTGAACCGGGAAGCCGGTGATACTTGAGACCAGACGGGAGGTAGGAACGATATGCCGGGTATTGATCCCCGTTTCGACGTTGAGTTCATCCTGACGGGTGCGGATTGCCATAACGATTTCTTCAAGAGAGGCGTTGCCCGCTCTTTCGCCAAGACCGTTAATGGTGCATTCAATCTGACGGGCGCCATTAACGACAGCGGACAGGGAGTTGGCCACGGCAAGCCCAAGGTCATTGTGACAGTGAACCGAGAAGATGGCTTTGTCTGAGTTGGGAATACGCTCAATCAGCTGGGCAATCGTGTTGCCGAACTGGTGCGGCAGCGCATAACCAACGGTGTCAGGGATGTTAATGGTGCGAGCGCCGGCATCAATCACCGCTTCAATGACACGGCACATAAAGTCGATGTCAGATCGTCCGGCGTCTTCCAGGGAAAACTCAACATCGTCAATCAGATTGCGAGCCAGTTTGACAGAAGCTATTGCCTGTTCCAGTACCTGCTCGGGCGTCATACAAAGTTTGTGTTTCATGTGCAGGGGGGAGGTGGCAATGAAGGTATGAATACGACCACGGGCAGCTGGCTGAATCGCTTGACCTGCGGCTTCAATATCCTTTGGCAGTGCCCGGGAAAGACTGCAGACAGTACTCTCTTTAATGGTTTCGGCGATGCTCTTGACGGCCTCAAAATCGCCCGGGCTGGCGATGGCAAATCCCGCCTCAATCACGTCAACCTTGAGTATTTCCAGCGATTTGGCAATCCGGAGCTTCTCGTCGCCAGTCATGGCTGCGCCGGGACTCTGTTCACCGTCTCTCAAGGTGGTATCGAAAATAATAACCTGATCGTTGCTCATGGTTGCTGCTCCGCTGTTCTTTTATCAGCTCAATGTTTTTTTGCTGTACTTTTTACTTACTGCTCAAGGCTTTCTACTGCTCAAGGCTTTCTACTGCTCAAGGCTTTCTACTGCTCAAGGCTGTGCTGTATGACAATGCCGGTTTTGGTGGTGCTTGCAACAGGCGGCATTTTCTGCACTTGGCAGTCGGAATTTATTCAAATATAACTACTTTTCTGACTCTGGAGTCAGAGGGCCAGTTGGCCGGGGTCGAAGGTGAAGTTAAATAATCTGCTCAAGGCAGTAGGAGTAGTAGGCGGGAAGAACAAAATATGGATTCAGGCGGCAACACCACGGCTGCACCGATGGCGCTACCGTGAGCGATCTGGAATGTTTTTGGCTGGTGCTTATCGTTCGCTACAGGCATTGTAATCACGCTCAGCGTTTTGAAATCAGCGTTAAGTTGTTTTGTGGATCGAATGAGGTCGAACTATATCCTCTATAAACCGTTTTGCCAAGCGGGTTGATCCGGTTTTCGAGACTGGATAGGATTTGTGCGACCCTACTTTCTTTTCGCCAAGGGCGTTCTGCCCATCAAAGGATAGCCGGACATGAAAAAAGCGTCACTTATTTTGCTGGGAGCCCTTGCCCTGGGCGGATGTGCCCTGAGCCCTCAGGAAGTGGATGTCACTCCCAAAATTGCTGTGGAAAAGCCCGTTGAACCATTACAGGGAACCGTCAGTGTGACCGTTTACGATGAACGATTGTCCCGTTCTCTGGGTCATCGGGGAGGGGTCTATTCAGATACCAATGACATCACGACCAATGACCGTCTGACTCTGGCTATTCGCTCGGCGGTTGAGATGAGTTTGAGGGAAATGGGCTTGACCGTAACTGAGTCTGAAGATGTGCCTCAGTTCCAGGTTTATCTTGATGATTTGGAATACAAAGTGCCTGAAGGCAGTTATATCACCCAGGTTGACCTGAAGGCAAAAGTGCGGGTCAGGATTATCAAAGATGGTCAGCGTTTCGAAGGCGTCTACGCCACCGAAATCACCGAACGTGTACCCAAAGCACCGTCTGATGAAAAGAACGAAGAGTTGATCAATCAGGTGCTCAGTGATGTGCTGAGCAGGGCGTTGGCCGATCCAAAATTGACAGGCTTTCTGAAACAGGCCTGAGTATTTATCGAATCAGCGTAAAGCGTCGTACTTTGAGGGCAGGAATGTAGCTCGGCTTGCAGAGCAAGCAACTTGTGCTATTTTTCTGTCCTTGAGGCGTTTTTAAAGCTGGTTTTATCGGACTGATTGCTTACATGCACCAGCTTACTAAATAAAATAATCACTTCTATTATGGTATGGGGCTGACTCGGTGCGCAATTTATTTTTTGTTATAGCAGTAATTTTTCTATCAATTGAAGCAAAAGCGAAAGGAATAAACGAAACAGGGGGTTACTATAATATGATTGCTACTCAATTGATAAATGCAGTGGCTGAAGCTCCATTGTCTTTAGTTTTTTATACCAGACCGTCAGAATACATACACAAAATAAAGCTTACCGGAAGGGCAGGTGTCGCTTATGGACAAGATATTGGGATTAATGATTTAGAATTAATCAGGAGCTATATTACCCAAGATAGAAATGGTGCAACTAAATATGCGGCTAATGCACCTGAAAAATTTATGGGTTGTTTACGGCCAGAACCCGGTGATCTAAAGAGCATAATTGACGAGTTTGATATGAGAGAAGGCCTTTATCTTTTTCGAGGCAGTCTTCTTAGTTTGATTTCCGTGGCTGCATCATTAAGTGATCGGGTGTCGGTCTATAACGAGTTTGGGGCTGATCAGTTAAAATCGAATGAAAATGAATTTATTATCAACTCCATGGTTGCAATGTTACTTTATCAGGGGACAAAAAATAAACTGTGTTATATTTTTTCAGACAGCAATGCTTTAGCATCTTTCCTGTCAGTTATTGTCAGGAATTATGCGGGTCAGAGTAAAGGATTAGATGTAAACGATATTTCAAAAATGGTGGTATTGGCTATGCCTCTTATTGTTGGAAGCTCGTATGTAGGAATTAAACGCAATAACTATATTTTAAAAACATTAATCCTTCTAACACCGGTAATGGTTGATCGCATTCTTAGTTGGACCATTCTGTTGTATAACCTATCGCAAAAGTCAGGTGCTACTTAAAGTCACTCACTTATCGTACCTCAAGATCAGTTTCAAGTGAGTCACTTAGAAGTTCTAAGTCATACTCTTTTACTGAAGAAATTCCTTCATTTTTAAAAACCCTGATAAAACTGGCTGATTTTTTATATGACTTCCAAGTGTTTTCAAAACTATTGATACAGTCTCTACTATGAGTTGAACAGAAAACCTGAATATTTAGCTTGGATGCCAATTTAAAAACGATATCCCATACATCATCTTGGATGCTCCAGTGTAAACCATTTTCGAATTCATCTACGATTAATACACCACCTTTAGCGCTAACTAAAGATAAAATGATTTGAAATATACGAGACATGCCGTCACCCAAGCTTTTTAGAGGTACAGGCTCAGCAATATTTTTTAGTTTCACCAGAGGGATTCTGGATGGGCTTCTGACACCACCGGAATTTTCTACAAATGTTATACCCATTGCATTAGGTTCTACTAGTTTTACCCCTTTTAAAACCTCTTTTTCTAATTCAGTTAATGAAATTCCATCCCATAATAAAGATGCTAAAGAGTCATCTATTCCATCGGTTGGAACAAATTGATAAGGAATTGAATCATTTTTCTTGAAGTTGATGGATCTTCGTTTAATATCTCGGTATTCGGAGTTGAGCGAAAATAATATTTTGTATGATCCATTTGTTTCAGAAACGATATATTTTTCCAAAAAATCTGGATCGCATTCATCGACTTCATCTTCTAACAGCATTCTTCTAGTAATGCCATTTTCAGTTTCCTCCCTAATATACGCAGCTGTTTTGACATGTATAGTTTCTTTATCAGAAGATAGCTTAAACCCATCCTTGTTAATGTCAGGAATGGTATGACCTTTAAACAGATGTCTTATAGGGTTAGACAGTAATTGTTGTGTATATTTACTTTGCTGAGACTCCCAGTGCTCCTGCCTACAGTGCAAGCGTTCATGTAAAGAGTCTGGTGATACTCTTGAGAAATATAACAGAAACCCTTCTAGTAGTGCACTTTTACCTGAGCCGTTTTTTCCAACAATTAAGTTGACTCTATTTAGGTTATTGATTTCCACATCACCAAACAATCTGAAATTATTTATTTTAAAGTTCGATATCATATTGGAATCTCTATCAATTTTTATCTGAATTAATGTAATCTATCGTCTGTATCTAACAAAGACACATTTTACAACATTGAAGAAATCTTAGCGAATAGTCGAAAGGCGCCCAGGGTGAACGAAGTTTGGGCGCCATTGATAGGGGGAAACGCATCAATTCTGAAGCGGTTTCTCCAGCCATTGACTGACCAGCTTCGTCCAGGCCGGGTGGCTGTTCAGGCAGGGAATCAGTTCCAGGGATTCACCGCCAGCGGCAATGAAGTCCTCCTTCGCTTCCATACCAATTTCTTCAAGGGTTTCCAGACAGTCAGCCACGAACGCCGGGCAGATCACCAGAACCTTTTTAATACCCTGCTCTGCCAGTGATTTGATCGTACTGCTGGTAGCCGGTTCCAACCATTTATCCCGTCCCAGTTTTGACTGGAAGGCGACGGAGTATTTATCCACCGGGATGTCGGCTTTCTCAACAAAGCAGGCGGTGGTTCTGTATACCTGATGTCGGTAGCAGGACTGGTGAGCAGGTGATGCTTTCTGACAGCAGTCGTTGGATTTCAGGCAGTGTGAACCGGTGCAGTCATCCTTGCGGATGTGTCTTTCCGGAACACCGTGATAACTGAACACGATGTGATCGTAATCCTTCTCCAGATAGTCTTTTGCGCTTTCAATCAGTGCGTCAATGTAGGCATCGTGATCATAAAATACGGGATGCACTTTTAACGACACCGGTAGTTTGTGATCACTGATGATTTTTTCAGCCTTTTCTACCACGGTCTTGACGGTGGACATGGCGTAGTGTGGGTAGAGGGGGAACAGCAGAACTTCCTTTATATCAGGTTTGCTGGCCAGTCTGACCACAGCGCCTTCCATATCCGGCTTGCCGTAACGCATGGCTAACTCTACCGGCATGGAAGTCAGTTTCTGGACTTCTTGCTGAAGGTCCTTGCTGATAGAGATCAGGGGGGAGCCCTTTTCGGTCCAGACAGAGGCATAGGCTTTGGCGGACTGAGCGGGTCTTTTGGGCAGGACAAACAGGCTGACAATCATGCGCCTTAAGAGCCAGGGCATGTCGATGACGTTACTATCCATTAGAAATTCATTCAGATAGTGTCGTACATCTTGTTCATGGGGGCTATTGGGCGAACCCAGGTTAACCAGCAATGCTCCGGTATTTTCCATTCCTACTTCCTGTCTGCCTTGAGAAATCTTTCGTAGTCAGATGCCTATCGCACATGACGGTTTAACAGTTCACTGTTTTCAGTTTAAAGCTATGGAGTATAACCAAAAAACGTGAGCATAGCGGAAATACACCTTTCCGGCTCTGAATCAAACAGGTTTCTGTGCCAGAGTAACACGATCCTGATCAGACAAGTCCTGTCGTGTGCTAACCGCCGTAAAGCCATTGGACTCCAGTATGAGTCGGATATCTCTGCCCTGATCATAACCGTGCTCAAGCAATAACCAGCCTCCTGGTTTCAGCTTTGCAAAGGCCTGCTGACTGATGGTGTGTATATCATCAAGACCGTCTTTGCCAGCAGTCAGTGCTGACCTGGGTTCAAACTGCACATCGCCCTGGGCAAGATGCTTGTCGTCTTCACGAATGTACGGCGGGTTGCTGACAATCATATCGAGCGGCTCTGCCAGGGGCGAGCACCAGTCACCTTCCACAAACGTGACATTGCCGATTTGGTTCAGAACAGCATTTTTCTTAGCCGTGGCGACCGGTCCGGGCAGCCTGTCAACGCCGATCACTTGCCACTGTGGTCGCTCGACAGCCATGGCCAGAGCGATGGCACCACTGCCTGTGCCAAGATCAGCAACCGCTGCCTGATCAGAAACAGGCATAGACAGGGCAAGTTCTACCAGCAGTTCAGTATCGGGCCTGGGAATCAGTACGGAAGGTGAAACCTTAAGTTTCAGACTCCAGAACTCTTTCTCTCCCGTTATATAAGCGACAGGGGTTCCTTGTATTCGTTGTCTCAGCATTGACTCAAACTGCTCAGCCTGTTCGCGCGTCAGCTCTCTCTCGGGCCAGGTGAACAGGTAGCTGTGGGGTTTGTCCAGCACATGACACAGCAGCACTTCGGCATCAAGACGGGCCGTGTCGCTTTGTTCTCTTCGGGTGGCATAACTGTCAGTGAGGCGTCGAGTGGCCTCACTGAGGGTCTGATCAATCCTGCCCATTGGCTTATTCATCAGACAAGCCTGTCAACAGATCCGCCTGATGTTGCTGAAGGAGGGGGTTAATCACCGGGTCGAGATCACCTTCGATAATCTCAGGCAGTTTATACAACGTCAGGTTGATACGATGATCCGTAACCCGCCCCTGTGGATAGTTATAGGTTCGGATACGCTCGGAACGATCACCACTGCCCACCAGACTTTTACGGGTTTCGCTGATCTCTTTGGCGGCAGCCATTTCCTGAGCATCCTGTAGTTTTGCAGAAAGCAAAGCCATGGCCTTGGCCCGGTTCTTGTGTTGTGAACGCTCGTCCTGACATTCAACCACAATACCGCTGGGCAGGTGAGTCAGGCGAATGGCGGAATCGGTGGTATTCACATGCTGACCACCGGCACCGGATGAGCGGTAGGTGTCAACTCTAAGGTCTTCCTTTTTGATCTCGATGGCTTCCTGCTCGTCGGGTTCTGCCATAATAGCGACGGTACAGGCTGAGGTGTGTATACGTCCCTGGGATTCTGTTTCAGGCACACGCTGAACCCGATGAGCGCCGGATTCAAATTTCAGATGGCCAAAAACATGGTTGCCCACCACGCGGGAAATAATTTCCTTATAGCCACCGTGCTCGCCGTCATTGGCGCTGATGACTTCGATGTTCCAGCCGCGTTTTTCAGCGTAGCGGGAATACATCCGGAACAGGTCGCCAGCGAAAATAGCCGCTTCGTCACCGCCAGTACCGGCACGAATTTCCAGAAAGGTATTATTGTTGTCCCTGGGATCTTTGGGCAAAAGCAGTAGTTGCAGCTCCTGGGCCAGGGCTGGCAGCTTTTCTTCGCAGCTCTGAATCTCTTCTTCGGCCAGATCGGCCATTTCCGGATCGTCTTTCATGGTACGGGCGTCTTCCAAATCTTTTTGAATCTGGTCGTATTCCCGGTAAGCATTAACGACAGGTTCAAGCTCTGCGTATTCTTTGGAGAGTTTCCGGAACTGGTCCTGATTACCGATGACTTGCGGGTCACTCAGCAAAGCCGCCAGTTCCTCAAAGCGTTCCAGCAGGGTTTCAAGTTTGGCACTCAGACTGGCCAGGTTGGGATCTTTCATTTTGATGTAATCAATGTTTGGTTCAGGCGTGAGCCTGATGGGTTAAACAGCAATTCGGTGATGTAAAACTAAGAATGGCTTGGCCCTTTATCCGGGTCTTCGTAACGGCGATGAATGCCCAGCAGCTCTTCAGCCCACTCCAGTTGGTTGCTTTGACCTTGTGCCGCTGCTTTCTTCAATGCCACGCTGGGGGTGTGCATAAGTTTGTTGGTCAGTGAACGGGCAAATTGATTCAGAACCTGTTCTGCCGGAATGCCATTGGCCAGAGACAGTATGGCCTTTTCAAGCTCACGATCCCTGAGTGCCTCGGTATTTTGTCGATAGCTGCGCAGAACACTGACGGCATCCAGTGAGCGTAGTCGGCTCATAAATTCGAAAGCACCGGTTTCGATCAGTAGCTCGGCTTCCTTGGCGGCATTCTGCCGCTGCTGCATATTGTCCTGAATCACGCCATGAAGATCATCGACGGTATACAGGTAAATGTCTGGCAGCTCAGTGACTTCAGGTTCGATATCACGGGGAACCGCAATGTCCACCATAAATATGGGGCGATGCTTGCGCTTTTTAATGGCTCTTTCAACGGTGCCTTTACCCAGTACAGGAACCGGGCTGGCCGTTGACGAGACGACAATATCAGCGGCTGGCAATAAATGAGGAATATCCGAAAGCAGGGCGGGCTTGCCATTAAATTTGTCAGCCAGCAGTTTCGCCCGGCCCATGGTTCGGTTAGCGACGATGATGTCTTTGAGGCCTTGCTGGTGAAGGTGTCTGGCGACCAGTTCAATGGTTTCACCGGCACCAATCAGTAGTGCTGTGTTCTCAGAAAGGTCGGCAAAGATTCTCTGGGCAAGGGTTGTGGCTGCGTAGGCTATGGAAACAGGCTGCCTGCCAATGGCAGTGTTGGTTCGAACCTGTTTGGCAGTGGTAAAGCAGTACTGGAACAGTCTCGATAGCAGCGAGCCAATAGTCCCGGCTTCCTGGGCCTGGGCGTAGGCTGATTTCAGCTGACCAAGAATCTGGGGTTCACCTAACACCATTGAGTCGAGGCCGCAGGCCACTCTCATCATGTGGCGGACAGCGGCTTTGTCGTGATGGATATAACTGTGTTGACTCAGCAGCTTCTGATCCAGGTTGTGGTACCCGGTCAGCCATTCAAGGGCTTTGTGATAATCGGCGTTGCTGGCACAGTAAAGTTCTGTCCGGTTACAGGTAGACAAAATGGCCACTTCATTGGTGTGCATGAAATGGCGGGCATCCTGAAGCGCTTCAGGCAGTTGCTCAGGTGAAAAAGCAACCTGCTCCCTGAGTGCGACGGGTGCAGTTTTGTGATTAATACCGGCGGTAAGATACCCCATAAAGTCCTGTTGCCTTTTCTTACACTCTAATCAGCCCCATCGGGGCTGTCTTCTTACTTTCAATGTTCATTTACACAACCCAGTCTCCGTGCCTTCTGACAAAAGATTGGGCTGTTTGTTTCAGAGTCAATGCTATTATTGACCACACAGTATTCTACAACACTGGGCAGCAGGCTGATGTTTGTCCAAGGTTATTTCAATAAAAGCAGAGGGAATTCCCGTCATGTCAGGCCGATTATTACTACCTGATCGTTCGCAGTTCTTGCGTTATGGACATTCTGGCCGATCAATTCTCCTATGGAACGGCAACAACTGCAAACCAGGATGTATCCTGCCATACCCAAAGCAGAAGAGAAATATGTTATCCGGTCTCCCGGTACAGGCTCCGTAGCAAAATGTTTCTCACCATAATTTGGTGTGTCATGATAAAAAAGGTCTCAGTTGAAACGGATTCATCCGGGGCTGCGGGCTTCAATGCAGACATTATTTCCAACATTTCCAACGGGTAAAGGCATTCCATTTATGAAGAAACTTAATGGTTTCTCTTTATTGCTGGCAGTTATATTGGTGTCGGGTTGTTCTTCAGTTCAACGTTCAGGGCAGACCGGGGTGGCGGCTGAGCCTGTTCCTGCTCCGGTCAGCAACGAGCTGGAAGAGCCGGTAGCTTCTTTTGAACCTGATACCCTTTACGATTTGCTGGTTGCGGAACTGGGCGGGCAGAATAAACGTTATGATCTGGCCTTGGGGAATTACCTCAAACAGGCTCACAAAACTCAGGACAAAGGGGTTGCTAAACGCGCCTATCAAATCAGCCAGATGGTTGGCGCACGGCAGGCGTCTCTGGATGCGGCCTTACTCTGGTCAACGCTGGATGATGAAAATGCAGCGGCGTTGCAGGCCAGTGCGATTGAGCTGATCAGGGCGGGGCAACTGAACCGTGCCGTCGAGCAGATGAAAAAGGTGCTGACCCTGGAGGGTGAAGTTAATTTTGATTTCCTCGCAGTCACTGCCTCAGAGCTTCCTGAGGATGAAAGGAAGCAAATGCTGAGCACCTTTGACAGCATTCTCAAGGAGCACCCCGGTCAACCATCATTGATACTGGGCAAAGCCATCCTGTTACTTCGTGACAACCAGTTGGCGGCAGCGATCAAACTCTGTGATCAGCTGCTCGCCAGAGACTCCAGCAATGTCAAGGCGATCATACTCAAAGGCCGGATTCTCAATAAGATGGGCAAGGGGGAAGAGGCTGAGAAAATGTTGGCTGATGCCGTCAAAAAACATCCTGAAAACCCCCGTTTGCGTCTGATTTACGCCCGCGTGCTGGTGCATCTGGATAAGCTAAGTGAAGCGCGTAAGCAGTTTCAGGTGCTTTTGGATCAGTCGCCTTATGATGTTGAAGTCCTGTTGTCTCTGGCGCTGATTTCCCTTGAGAGCGGTATGCTGGCAGAGTCTGAAAAATACTTTAAACAGCTGCTGGCCCTGGGGCAGAGAAAAAGTACTGCACATTATTACCTGGGCTGGATGGCGGAACAGAAAGGGCAGTATGACCAGGCTCAGGAATATTTTCTGAATGTGATGCCGGGCAAGGATTTCATGATGTCTCGGGTTGCCCTTGTCCAGATGCTGCTCAAGCAGGGCAAAGTGGCCGAGGCCCGGGAGCAGTTGGCAGAAGACCGCAATCGGTTCCCGGTTCATGCAGAGCAGCTTTATTTGCTTGAGACAGAAGTTCTGGTGAATGCCGGAGAGCTGGACAAGGCCTTAAAGCTGTTTACAGACGCTGTGTTGCGCTATCCCGGCAATGCTAACCTGCTTTATGGTCGGGCCATGGTTTATGAGAAAATGGGAAGAATCAAAGATCTTGAGGTAGACCTCCGTGCTATTATCAAGAGCCAGCCCGATAATTCAGCCGCTTTGAACGCCCTTGGCTACACCTTGGCAGATCGTACCGATCGTTATGAAGAGGCCAGGGAGCTGATCGAGAAAGCCTATGCCCTGGATAAAGACGATCCTGCCATTTTGGACAGCATGGGTTGGGTTCAGTACCGTCTGGGCAACCATCAGGCGGCTTTGGTTTATCTCCAGGACGCTTATGAAAAATATCCTGATCATGAAGTAGCGGCTCATCTGGGTGAGGTGCTTTGGGCTCTGGGGAGAAAAGCAGAAGCCCAGGCGCTTTGGGATAAAGCTTTGCAGAAGACCCCGGACAGCGACATTCTGAAAAAAACCCGTGAGCGATTGGAAACTCACTGATTACCCATCATAACGAGCCTTGCGGGGCTCGTTTCATCACCTTCAAAAACTGGCAGGCTGTATGCGGATTCCGTTTTCTACCTTAACCCTGACTGACTTTTCATTGCAGCTAAAACTGGCTGTTCTTATGGTTTTTGCCCTGTTGCTTTCTGGTTGTGTCACGGCTCCCAAACCAGAGAAAGGGCTTTCAGAAGCTCAGCGCCAGTCGTTGTGGCAGGCTCATCAAAAGCAGCTGAAGGCATTGGATCATTGGCACCTGAAAGGGCGGCTGGGGTTGAGGGTTCCCGGAGATTCCGGAGCCCTCTCCCTGGAGTGGCAGCAGAATAAAGAGCGTTATCTTATCTACCTGGATGGCCCCTTGGGCCAGTCGGTGGCAAAAATTAATGGCCAACCGGGTTCGGTAGAACTGGAAGCCTCTGGAAAGCGCTATCGTGACCAGAATCCTGAAAAGTTGCTGTTTGAGCTGACCGGTTGGGATTTGCCCGTCAGCCTGCTGCGATATTGGGTCATGGGGCTGCCCAGTCCCGGGAGCCGCGCCAGTATCCGGCTAAATAATCAGGGCTATCCCGAGTTGATGACTCAACAGGGGTGGCAGGTTGAATATTTGCAGTACAAGGACTTTTCCGGAATCACCCTGCCTGCCCGAATAAAAGTCCGACAGGGTGAAGTAGAGGCAACACTGTTTGCCAGAACCTGGCAGCTGAAATAAGCTTTTTGTTTTTAATCTCTGTTCTTTTATAGGGCAGAAGTCGTTTAATCGTTCATGGTCGTAATTTCAGGATGGTTTGTTGATGTCGCCTTCAGCTCTGGTTCTCCCTGCTCCTGCCAAGCTAAACCTTTT
Source organism: Endozoicomonas sp. 4G (assembly GCF_023822025.1). Lineage (NCBI taxonomy): Bacteria > Pseudomonadati > Pseudomonadota > Gammaproteobacteria > Oceanospirillales > Endozoicomonadaceae > Endozoicomonas > Endozoicomonas sp. 4G. The sequence goes on from NZ_CP082909.1 coordinate 879,051, forward strand.
CTTGCATATAGTCGGACGTCGGGAAGATGGTTATCACCAGCTTCAGACCGTTTTCCAGTTTTTGGATGTTGCTGACGAACTGACCTTCGAGCCTCATAACGAGTTATTGCTGGCTTGTGATCTGCCGGAACTGGTCAATGAGGACAACCTCATTCTTAAAGCTGCCCGTCTGTTACAAGTCCATACTGGCTGTGAACAGGGTGCCAGAATTACGCTGGTTAAACGTCTGCCCATGGGCGGTGGAGTGGGCGGCGGAAGCTCTGATGCGGCGACCACTCTCCACGGCCTGAATATTTTATGGGGGCTGGGGCTGGATGACGATACGCTGGCAGAACTGGGGCTGAAACTGGGAGCTGATGTTCCGGTCTTTGTTCGGGGGCACGCCGCTTTTGCCGAGGGAGTTGGCGAAAAGCTTACTCCCGTCAGTCCTGAGGAGTACTGGTACCTGGTGCTCAAGCCTGGCTGTCATGTCAATACCACCGAAATGTTCCGTCATCAGGAATTGACAAGAGATACTCGTCCCATTAAAGTTTGCGCCGCATTGAACAGGCTGCATGGAAATGAGCTGACCAATGACTTTCAACCATTGGTTCGCAGGCTTTATCCGGAAGTTGATAAATGTTTAATGCTGTTGGATAATTCCGGAAATTCGAGCGTGGGGCAGGCTATGATGAGCGGTTCGGGTGCCTGTGTGTTTGTACCGTTTGCCAGTCGTGAAGAGGCGGAAACGACTCTGGCAGGAATCGACTCTGATGTTGATAGTTTTGTTGCCAGTGGTGTCAATACATCTCCGCTTCACCACTCGATCAGTCAACTGCGATCATGTGTGAATTAAAGTCCATTATCCCACTTACAGTCACTGCGAATTATGTTACTGGGGTGTCGCCAAGCGGTAAGGCAGCAGGTTTTGATCCTGCCATGCGGGGGTTCGAATCCCTCCACCCCAGCCACAGTTTTGAATCCTATCTTACAGATAGCTCTCTCGTTGCCAATCCAGGCAGCCCAAAACAGAATGATGTGACTCTCATTGCCGTCGGCGATGGGGGTTCTGCTCGTTTGGCGAAGAGCTACATCCACCCACGACTACGACCAGAGCAAGGTACTTATCCGTGTCGAAAATGATGGTGTTTGCCGGCAACTCAAATCCGGAGCTGGTGCAAAAGGTTGTCAATCACCTGCATATTCCCCTTGGCAGGGCCTACGTTGGCCGTTTCAGTGACGGCGAAATAGCCGTTGAAATCCAGGAAAACGTTCGTGGTCGTGATGTCTTTATCATCCAGTCCACCTGCGCCCCGACCAACGACAACCTGATGGAACTGCTGGTTATGGCCGATGCTGTGCATCGCTCCTCTGCGGTTCGTATCACGGCAGTGCTGCCTTACTTTGGTTACGCGCGTCAGGATCGTCGTCCACGTTCTTCCAGGGTACCTATCAGTGCCAAAGTGGTGGCTGATATGATCGCCGGTGTTGGTGTTGATCGTGTTCTGACGGTGGATCTGCACGCCGATCAGATTCAGGGCTTCTTCGATATTCCTGTGGATAACGTATACGGCTCACCCATCCTGCTGGACGATATGGAACGTCAAGGTTATGAGAACCTGATGGTGGTATCACCTGACCATGGTGGTGTGGTTCGTGCCCGTGCTGTGGCCAAACGCCTGAACACAGATCTGGCGATCATCGACAAGCGTCGCCCTGAAGCCAATAAATCTGAAGTCATGAATATCATTGGTGATGTTGCCGGTCGTACCTGTGTGCTGGTCGATGACATGGTCGACACAGCCGGTACTCTGTGCGCAGCCGCCGCGGCATTGAAGGCCAAAGGCGCTACCAAGGTGCTGGCCTACTGTACTCACCCGGTTCTGTCGGGTCGTGCCCTGGAAAACCTGACTAACTCCGAGCTGGACGAACTGGTGGTCAGCAACACTATTCCTCTGAGTCCGGCTGCCCAGGCTCTGGATTGCATCCGTCAGTTGGATATGTCCCCTCTGCTGGCTGAGTCTGTTCGCAGAATCAGTAACGCTGAATCCATCAGTGCGATGTTCCAGTAATTTCAGAGCATCAGCAAAAACGCCGTAAGCCCTCGCTCAGGCGAGGGTGTCAAACCCATTCAACGAACATTCAGTGCTTCATCACGGTAGCGCAAAAAGGGTTCCAGAAAAAATTCCAGTAGTCGGCGTTTGCCGGTTTTCACCTCGGCAGAGACCATCATATCCACATGCAAAGGTTCCTTCTGACCGTTAACATTGACAAATTGCTGCTGCAATCGGATGTATACCGGATACATTAATCCCTGCTCGTCCTGCTTCCGGGCATCTTTGGAAACCAGCTCAACTACGCCTGGTAAATAGCCAAAAAATGTATAGGGAAAGGTTTCTATTTTGATATCGGTCACCATCCCCACCTTCACAAAACCGATATCCTTGTTTTCCACCATGACTTCCGCCTGCAACTCAGCATTGTCTGGAACCAACGACATCAAAGTGACCGCCGGTTGGATCACCGAGCCGTCACCCAGCACCGATAATTGTTGTATCGTGCCGTCTTCCGGTGCCCGGATATAACAATTCTGGTGGTGTTCCCTGACTTTGATAATGCTCATCTGTAGCTCAGTCATCTTATCGCTGAGCTCATTGAGTTTTTCCATGCGTTCATGACGAAATGCTTTTTGTCTACTTTCTTTTTCACTAACAAGCGCTGCCAGGTCTGCCTTTGCTTCATTCCGGTGACTTTGCTGAACCTGCAGCTGCTGGCTGGTGTCCAGCTGTTTTTCCCTGGTGGCCAGCCACTCCAGCCGAGATATAAGACCTTTGTCCAATAATTGCCGAGTCGCTTTTTCATTTTCCAGATGCAGGGGGTTAAGTAGTTGCAGTCGATCAATTTCGGCTTGAATCGCCATGATTTTTGCCCGGCGCTGATTGATTTGCTGCACTATGGATTGATTGCTGCTCTGATAATGCTGGTAGTCATAATCCAGCAACTGTTGCTGGCGAAACCACTGGTCAGGGCTGGGCGTTCCCGAGAGCGGTAGCTTAGTCTGGGTAATCCATTTTTGCAGGTTGGGGGGCGGTGCCAGGGGCGTTTCCGTTGCCGATTCAAGCAACAATTGCAATCGCCCGACATTGAGCTGGTTTTGCAGCAACATGGCTTCAAGCTGCTGAATATCCGCTTCGGGTTCAGTGGGGTTCAGCTTGATCAGTAACTGGTTTTTGTGAACATGCTCACCTTCTGTGACATAAATAGTATCCACCCGGCCAGCAATCAGCGACTGTACTTCCTTGACCTTGCCCACGGGTATTATTCTGCCATTGGCGGTGACTTCGGTGTCAATAAAGCTGAACCAGCTCCAAAGCAAAACAAAGGTCAGCAGGGCACAAATCAGCAACATCAGGGCATGGGCGAACGGTGATGGGGGTGATTCGAGAATTTCAATAGCGGCTGGCAGAAATTCCAGCTCATCTTTTTTGCGCCTGACCCGAGGATGTTTTTTCTCATGGTGCAGGCTGTCTCTGATCAGCGTGAGAATGCGTCCCAATGGTTTAAACTCTTTGTGTTACATCGATTTGTGAAGACCACAGCTGGGCATAGCGTCCCTGCTGTTGAACTAGCTCATCATGGCTGCCATCTTCTTCAATAATCCCTTTTTCGATCACTATAATCCGATCACAACGACGGATAGTTGAGAGTCGATGGGCGATGATGATGACGGTGCGGCCTTTGCTGATAGCCCGCATATTGTCCTGAATAATTTTTTCTGACTCATAATCCAGAGCCGATGTCGCTTCATCAAAAATCAAGATATTGGGCTGGGTGGCCAGTGCCCTGGCTATGGCCAGGCGCTGAAGCTGGCCGCCGGACAATCCTACGCCGCGCTCACCCAGCTCAGAATTGTAGCCATGGGGCATTTCGGAAATGAAATCATGAGCTCCGGCCAGTTGGGCTGAAGCGATGACTGACTCCATGTCCAGGGTTGGATCGGCAAGCGCAATATTGTCTCGAATAGTGCCATTAAACAGCACGCTGTCCTGAAGGACGACACCGATCTGGCGTCGGATCCAGGCCGGGTTTAATAGGGAAAGGTTGGCACCATCAATATAAATCTTGCCACTTTCTGGTATAAAAAGCCGCTGGATCAGCTTGGTCAGCGTTGACTTACCAGAGCCTGAACGGCCAGCAATGCCGATCACCTGTCCTGCTGGAATGTCCAGGTCAATGCGGTTCAGTACTGCCGGACTCGCAGGGCTGTAGCGAAACACAACGTTTTCAAGCTTGATAGCTCCTTTCATTGCCGGAGGTGAGGGTTGACTTAAATGACTCTGGGGTTCGGTGGGAGCATTGATGATGTCTCCGAGGCGGTCGATGGCAATGCGAAATTGCTGAAAGTCCTGCCAGAGCTGGGCAAGCCTCAGGATGGGGGCGGAGATCTGGCCTGAAATCATATTGAAGGCGATCAGTTCGCCGACCGTCATATGCCCATGAATGACCTCCAGAGACCCTTGCCACATCAACAGGGCGATGACCAGCTTGCTCACCAGCTGCACCGACTGACTGCCGTACATGCCAGTGACCACGGAGCGAAAAGAGGCCTGGGCAAAACCGGCCAGCTGATGTTCCCAGCGCTGTCGCATCTGGGGTTCGATGGCCATGGATTTAAGGGTTTCTACCCCGGTCAGGGTTTCGGTCAGAAAGGCCTGGTTAATGGCACTGCGGTGAAACAATTCTTCGGTTCTCTGGCGCAGGCGGGGAGTAATCAAAATAGAAATGATGATGTAGAACGGAATCGAGCCCATCACGATCCAGGCCAGCCGACTGGAATAGAAGAACATGACCACAATAAACAACAGGCTGAAAAACAGGTCTATGACCAGGGTGAGCGCACTGCTGGTCAGGAAGTTTCGCACATTTTCCAACTCACGCACACGAGCCACAACCTGACCCACCGGTCGACTCTGGAAGAACGCAACAGGAAGTTTCAGCAGGTGCCGGAATAACCGGGTGCCTAATTCAACATCAACCCGGTTGGTGGTATGTGAAAAAACATAGGTTCTCAAGCCATCCAGCGTAACCTCGAACAGGGAAATGGCCAGCAGGGCGATAACCAGTACATTCAGCGTCATTTCTGCCCGGTGAACCAGCACTTTGTCCATCACCACCTGAAAAACAAGTGGCGTCAGCAGGGCAAATAGCTGCATGAAAAAAGAAGCAACCAATATGTCCCTGAACAGTTTTCGAAACTTGACAATAGCCGGTATAAACCAGCTGATATCAAAGTGCTGATTGTTGCCTGGCAGAACACTTCGATCAGTGATTAAAATGGCCTGGCCACCCCAACGACTCCAGAGCTCATCTAAAGAAATGGACTCTGGTCTCATTCCTTCCCGTTGAATTAATGCTTTACCATCACTGATGGCGGCAATAATGAAAAACTGCTCGTTTTTGTCTATGGCAATAAACGGACAGTGTCTTTTAGTTAATCGCTGCCGCCTGATTCTGACTTGTCTGGCTCTTAGTTTGAGTTGTTTGAGAGCCCTGAGCATCGTCAGTGGGGTCAGGTCTTCTCCCTCGGGGCAGAACTCATGTTTGATGACGCTGATGTCGATGGTTTTCTTCAGGTATTGCATCATCAACAAAAAGCAAAACAAGCCACTTCCGGCAGATGGCTCGGTATCAGCATCTGTAGTGCTCATTGGAAATATCCTTAAGTCCTGATTTGTGTTGCCAAACGACGCTTTAACCTGAAGGTGCAATCCCGTAATACGTTACAGCTGTTCAGTTGAGTCTCACAGTGTAGACATCTCCGCTGGTTTCGTTACAAATTTTTTGCATATGTATTTTGGGCATCGTTAAAAGTTCTTTTGCAGGCAGACTCTCAATTAAGCGTGCTACTTTATCGAATGGGCGTAAATTCCGTAATTTGAGAGGGGGTCAACTTGAATACTGATATTGTACGTAAGGTTTCTGCCTGCTTTGCTGCGCTCAGGGGCTGTACTTGCTGTACCGTTATTTTTCTGGTTCTTGGTACACCTTCGCCTGGGTTTGGGCTGACACTGGTTGACAACGTGTTGTTGCGTGAAACCTACCCGTTTGCCAATGAGACTCAATGGTTTGGAGCTCCTGCGGGCGTGGCATTATTTGCCCAAAAAAACAATACGACAATAGTAGTTTTAAACGACAGAGGGCTTTGTCTTGCGTTCCATTGTTCAGAGGATTCTGACCCGTGTGCGGTGCAAACGAAGACCCAGCTATCACCCAACTCAAGACAACATCGAAGTCTGGTTAAAAATGAAAACTGCTTCTACGTAGCCAGTGATTCAGGTGAAGAGGGAGGAAATATTGGCAGCTTCAGTTGGGAACAAGGGCAGCTGACCACCGGCCCTCAGGTGACGTTTGCTGGTGTTTCATCGCTTGAGGTGAGCCCTGATGGCAAATGGCTCGCGGCTTGCTCTCTACTCATGGGTGAGCTGCGGATTTACCAGCAGGAAAAAAACTGTCAAACAGGATCATTCCAACGCTTTGGTGGGCAAAATCACTATCTTTTTCGCCAAGGCTGCTCCTCAGCCCGTTTCAGCAAAGACAGCACGCAATTGTGTGTCAGTTGGGCGTCTGACAACCAGATAGCCTGCTTTAAGCAATCAGCTGGAGACTGGCGGCCAGTAACCGTACTGACACCGGCTATCGGCGACGCTGTTATTGACCAACCCGTTGGAGCCATCTTCGCAGATGCACACTTGTTGGTTATCCATAGAGGTGGAGAGTTGGTTTTATGCCCTCTTGAGGTTGCTAATCAATTCACTGGCACGGGCCCAGCTCACTATTCCTATCAGACTCTTGGCTGTCGCTTGCATTCCCATCAATGCCAAACCGCGCCTGGCAAGCCGACCTTGACCCAACCGGTTTGCTCATTTGGTGCCTGTGAGAATGCTATTTTTTCATCGAATGGGGAAGGCGTTGAGAATACCATCGAGTCAAGCTGGCCAGACCTGGGAGAACTGGATGAAATCCGACAATACGACAATAAAACTTTTTTGATTGCTGGCGAGCTGGGCCTGCACGTTGTTCAGCTTGGCAATGGTAGCCTCTGTTATCAAACAACCCTGACCAGTCGCGATGGCAGTGCCGGTTGGCCGGGAAACCGAATTACCTTTGACTTCAGTGGTGACCTGCTGGTGTTCGGCAATCGCTTTGATCATTCCGTCCATCTCATGAGGATTCATCAAGCGGCTCAGCCCCTTGAGTCGTTTTCGCCACCGCTGGTTGCTTCAGTGATGCCGCTACTGACCACGTTGTTTAACGCTGTTGTTATTTTGCGATGCTGGTGACTCACCTTTAAGCCGGGCATCGCACGAGATCACCGCTCTTTTGTTCTGTTATTTTTGATATCAACACCAAGGTATTTAAAACAATTTTGCGGTCCTTGTTGGCTGCAATATGCGTATCCAATCGCCTTCGGTATTCTGAGAGCATGATGTGGGATAGTTGGCTCCTCATGCCCAGATTCGCGATTTTCAGAGGCATCTTCAGTGGCCGTATTTGCAGCTTCAAGGGCATCTGTAGTGGCCATCATATTTGTAGCTTCAAGGGCTTCTGCAATGGTTGTATTTGTATCTTCAGAGGCATCTGCAATGGTTGTATTTGCAGCTTCAGGGACATCTACGACGGTCGTATTTTCAGCTTCAGTGACATCTACGACGGTTGTATTTTCAGCTTCAGTGACATCTACGACGGTTGTATTTTCAGCTTCAGTGACATCTACGACGGTCGTACTTGCAACTTCAGGGACATCTACAGTGGTCGTATCTATAACTTCAGGGGCAGGCCAGGCCAGGGTTAAGCTTAAACTAGAGCCTGTACTACCTGGTGCCGGGTACACCAGCGTCTGGCTCACTGCATTTGATTCAGGATCAAACTGAACCATTAAACTTGCTGGCGTTGATGGTCGATCCTGGCTTTCAGGGCGATTAGAGATATTTTCTATGTGATCGTCGGATGAGGTCTCGTGATTGAGTTCATAGGTTCTCATTCTTGATCGATACCATTTAATCAGACCGCAACCGCCACAGCCTACTATGGCCAACGATGGCACCAGGGCAGCGATCACCCGTTTCAATATTCGGTAGTTGTAATCCGCTGGTTTTACGTTGACCACTGTTCGTATTTGACTGAACTGGCTGTGCGGGTTAGCTGCTGTTACCGTCAGGGGCCATCTTTCTGATAATGCCCAGCCACCGCTTTTTTTACTCAAAGGGGTATCACTCTCGGGGTTGAGCACTAAACTTTCGTTTTGCCAAATAAACGGGCAATTGCCTTCATGGCCTTCACACTCAACCCTGACGATCAATTGAGAATAATCCTTGTTGTCTGACTGATTGGGGTCTGTCACATTCATAAGCCCTACTACGAATCGGTTATTTTCCATATCGGATTCATCGTAGTCATATTCAGGAGGATCCTGCCATTCTGTGAATAAAGGGGGCGAGATGAGTTTCAGGGTATGGAGGGTACCTCGTTTGCCTATCACGGCTATTTTTCTGCCATCCGGGCTGGAAGCTATGCTGGTGAGTGCCTGAGGCATGTTTCGAAGGCCAATAAGTTGAGCCTCCTGAGTTTCCCACTGATTTTCCTTGTTTAAAACCACCAGATGAACGAACCGGTCGGTAGAGGCAATAAAGGCGGTGCTGGCATCATCGGGCAGTCCGGCAATGGTGACATCCTGTACTCCGAACCAGCTGTCCACTTTCTCAAGATCTTCCGGGTTGGAGACTGATTGCAACAGATACAATTGTTCCTGGTCGTATCGAAAAATCAGCAGGGTTTGGGTTTCGGCAGCGACCACAGCAAGGAAGCGTCCATCCGATGACAGTGTCATACCAACAATGTCTTTTAGAGCCGGAATGTCTGAAGATGAAGCGAGAGTGCGATTCCGCCATTGATTCTCCTGCCAGTCTTTGTCCACTTTAATCAGCGAGCTCATCATGGCTATACCATTGTCGCCTTCCTGTATGTCATTCAGAGCCGCAATATATGTCAGGTTCGACTGTGGCACAGTGACCACCGAGCCTGCTTTTTGCCCCAGGTATTCGGCTAACGGCTCGCTGAAGAGAGAGTCTTGCACGGGAGGCGAGGTGGCAAGGACATCTGACCATTTTTGAACAACGTTAAGGTTATTGAAATCAACTAAAAAGCGGGATCTGGAATCAGTAGCATTATTAACAGTCAGCAGAATATGGGAAGCGTTATAGAAGGAAACAGAACCCTTATAGGTATTCAAGGGTTCCTCACTGGCAGCCAGCTCGCTGGAATTCATTAAAAGCAGACGATGTTGCCAGGTTTCGTCGCCAGCACTGGAGCTGGCAATCCATGTAATAGCAATAAACATAAGAGCAAGAATGGGAAAAGACGTCTTTGTTCTTATATTTTTAGATTTTATAATTAAAAAAACTAAAGAGTCAGTGCCGACTTGATTCGTATCGCGGTCTTTTCGATAGATACGACGAGTTCGGTGGTTCATAGACAACGCCCCCCTGAATCAGGCCATCAGCCTGAAAATAAAACACACCGGCTGGAAAATTAAACCCTGTTGTACTGTAATCAATCACCAATAAGTCTGGCGTGGTACTCGGATTACATAGCGTCAGTCAAAGGTCCTTGACCCTCGGAAATGATAGCAGATATTCATTTCAACCTGAGGGCCTCATAAAAATAATATTATTGTCGTTTATATTTTGTCTTTTTCAGCATATCGACGCTGATTACGGAAATGCAAAAAGGCTATCACAAAAGCTATCGCAAAAGGTTTTTAAAAAATGTCTGGTAAGAATGCTAAACGTCCTCAAGTACCAGAGCCTGATTTCAATCAGTTTCTGGAAATGGCCAAAAATAGGCTTTCTCTGGAAGACCGCAATACGGTCCATTACCGCAAGTTAATGGAGAGTTACAGTGCTTTTGATGCCATCCAGGAGAAACATTCCGCTAAAGGCTGGCTGGCTGCCAGCCAGATAGAAGCCAGGGCGAAGGATTACCTGCAGCAGGAACCCTTTAAGAAAGACTGGGTAGCTGCGGTGTTATCCCCCGTTCAAGCTTTTCTCAACCATATCCTCGAAGACCCTCCCAAAACCATTCACATGCTATTGCTCCAGCCAATGGACAGGATTGGCCTGGATTATCTGAAAGCCTGGATCATGGCCAACCCGGATTATCAAATCCATCTCTGGCAGGACAGCAGGGTTTCCCTGGCTTCTCTGATGCGAAAATACATCATAGAGTGGGCGCACGCCGATATTGCCAATGCCCGGGACCTTGAGCCGTTTTCGGGGCAATTAATCAGTCGAATAATTCATACCCAGCGCCGTGCTGTCCGTCATGTGCTCGATAGTTACGATAAAGGGGCTTCCATTGACCGGGCGGTGCAGGATTTTCTGGTTTCCTATACCAATGCTTCTGCCAAAGAACTGGCCGTTGAAAAGGCGCGCTTTAATCAGCGGATTCTCTATGCCAGGGAAGAATTGAGCCGGTTAAGTGACCTTGGGAACCGGATTAACGTTCGGGATATTGCCTCGCTATGGCCAGAAGAGAACATTCTGACCAGTGATTATTTCAATGAGCTACTGCGAGGAAATATTAACGGAGCGGAAAACCTGGCCCGGTTTCAGATCCTGTTCAGTGCCGGTGGCTTTATTGTCAGGCCAGATAGCCTGCCCGGCATCAATCGGGATTGGCTAACGGGGATTGAACTGGATGGCCTGCCAGAGGAAATGCTGGAAGCCGGTATTGTCCAGGCGGTTCTGGAGAGCCATCCGGATGATTTCCCCCACCGTCAGGACAAACTCCGGCAACCGCTTCGCAGTGGCTACATTGACAGCCTCAAGCTGCTGGATGATCTCAGGCCGGGGGTTCGTCAGCAATTGCTGGCGGCAGCCAGAGAGACCCGGCAACCCTTTCGCCCAATTAACCAGACGGGCTTGATTCCCGGTACTGTTCAGGCCGGACAATCGCGTGGGCGTCTGTCCGCCAGCATGATGGCTGCCGGTAAGGAGTCACCTGTCGCACAACGGGTGTTGGCTTTGATGGTAAAAAGGTACCGGTTTTTAGACCATGCCCTGGGGGGAGGTGAACCCTACAACTGGCAGGAGACCCGACGGTTTTATTTCAGTCAGCTGGATGCGGCGAAGGATCAGGGTTTTCCTCTGCACCTGGCCCGGATTGGTGCTTACCGGCTGGGACTGCTGCGCGGGGATGAAAGCCTTAACCTGTTTCTCAATGGCGATGAGTTACTCAGGGAGGCAATGGCCGACTACATTCAATCGCTGGGCGAACAGCCCGTGCCCCCGGAGCAGCACCCGATAGGAAAACAGCTGGCCAGCTGGGGCACTTTGTCGACTGAAGAACACCTGGCTCTGGCGGTCGATCCTCAGCAAAACAGCCTGTCATTTCATCTTGAAAAGACCAACAGCAAGCTGAAGCAATACGTTCTTCCCCTGAGTCAGGGCGAGGACATTCAGGCCATCGCCGGATTCCTCCACCACAGTTACCCTCAGGCGACACAGCGGCTGTCAGCGCTTTCCCCGGATGCTGACAATGCCCTGGACTTTTTTGCTGAGCCGCCATCGTCAGGGCTATTGGTGCTGGTTGGCCGATTGTCAGAAGATGGTCGTTTATCAGGCTTTTCCGGGTCAGCCCTGGCAGCGGGTCTTGCCAGTCAATGGTTACATCAGTCCAGCCACCGAATAAAGATCTACTGTCTTGCTGATCCCGCGTTGGGCGATGAGCGCATTGTCGGATTTTTCCAGGAGGTGCTGGCTGCCCTGCCAGAAGGGCAGGCGACATTGAACGCTCTGGAAGTGGCCCGGGGGCTGACCCAGGTTGATGATCTTGGCCAGCCCTGGCTCGCTACTGTCGATGCTCAGGGAAAGTTGCTATGGCAGCAGGGGAACGGACAGCACTGGGCCTGTTACAGAACTCCGGGGGGGCAATGGAAAATCCAGTCCTCGGATTTTGCCCGGGGAGAAAAGGAAGTTCTTCCACGCAATGATATTTCCCGAGCCATTGACCTGGCCAGGGAGCATTATCGTAAGGTTTTGCGGGAGCTTGGATATGTTAATGAAAGCGGTTATTTATTCAGTAAGTTTATAAATAAAGACGGACTGACTATTCAGTTGCTGCTGGATACCGTGACGGCAAATCACGGCAACCAGCCTGAGTATTTTTTTTCATCCCGGGACATTCGCCAGATCGAAAGGGACGTCAATCTGGCATTTACCCAATTGTCTGGTTTTTCAGGGTTACCTGATGACATGAGTGACCGTTTTACGGTGCTGGTGTCCCTGAGCCCCTGGGTAAAAAATGGACTCTATATAACCAACGAAGGGGTCAAGCTGGTTCTGGATGGCAGCTTTCTGGACTCTGATCTTGCCCCGTTTCAGTCCACCGCTCTGGCTGATCTGGCACCTGCCAGCGACCGGGGTAGCTCGATTCTCCTTCATTACTTGTCCATGGTCATTTATGAGCGGTTGCAACCGGAGGCATTCTGGAACGATTTCAGCGCGTTTCACGGGGATGCAACAGGTTGCCAGCCGCTTGAGTTAACTCCTGCTCCCGATAATCTTCAAGATGATACTAAGGCTGTGTCACCTCTGGCACGCCACTCCAGACTCCATTTTGTTGCGGAGTCACTGACAGCTCTTATACAAAACCAGATTTTACCTCCGGCTTCAGCCTCAGCTCTGAATACGCTGCTTCACAAACAGCTCCCCGGCAATGGCTTATCGGACGATCGTCGTATGGCTCTGTATCAAGGCTGGAGCAGTCGTTTTCAGGTGATTGCAACGGCCATCAAACAGCAACAGGAAATCGCCGATTTACAAATCAGTCTGGCGAAAGCTGAAGGTTGGGATCACAGCGGCGAGCGGCAGGTACGGGTGAATGATTCAGGCCAATGGTTTCAGTTGACCCGTACCCGATATTTTACGCTGCTCCAGGATTACCCGACCGGTGCCATCCTGGAATTCTCACACCATGACCCGATCGTCGAGAGCCTCCAGCAAAGTGGCAGACAGCGCCGCGCGCCCCACGAGTCGAAACCGTTGGAAGTGCATCCGGTCTCACTGGAACAGTGGGCGGGAAAGCTGATCCAGGGTGACCAGGCTTTTGCGGATTCTGGTGTACCCCAGGCCCTTTGGGAAGGATTCAGGGAGATAGCCCGGAAAAACCAGGCACTTATTGCCATCAGGCCCATTAATCCAGACGCGTCCGATCTGCTCAATCATGGTCTGGGCGAGGGGATAAAAATTGCCACAAAAGGTTTAAGTGTCAAGGGCAAAAGTGCGGACTGGGGAATACAGGCGGGATTGATTCCCTTCGATTCCGCTTTGTCCAAGGTATTTGGCAAAGGCGGTCTGGAGCACCGCTATCAAATCGAAAAGGGCAACACCCAAAATGTCCATTCAACCCACTTGCCGGGAATGGCCGCCGTTCAGCTGCAACTGGACTGGAGCACCATTGAGCGCCGACTGGCACAGGGCAAGCTGGACTCGCTGACGCCTCTGGAAGATGGCAGTTATCTGGCAACGGTGACTCGCACCATTGAATCCAACACCGGTAGTGCCGGTGAGCGCCCGGTGGTGTTTCAGTATCGTTTGACCAAGCAGTCCAATGACCTCTGGAAGGTCGAGTATAAAAGTGAAGACTATGGCATTGGGCATACGGAATATAAGGCTTTCCGCCCCCTGAAGGTCATGGCTGAAGTCGATGACGATGGCTCCCATCGATTGTTTACGGCAGACATTGACCTGTTTGCCCTGTTCAAGCGGTTGGACAAATCGGCAAGCGACCTGAGCTCTGGCGTCAGGGAAGAGGCGGATCGAATTGGGCGGTTATCATCAGCGAACAAGGGGGCGGGGCAGTTTTCCAGCGAACTGGCCAGGGCTCGTTGGCTGTCTGCCTATCGACGTGTGAAGGAAGGATTGGGTACGCGTGAGAGACGCAAGTTTGATCCCAACAAGGGAACCCTGACTCATTTTCAGGAAAATATCATTGACCAGATCAATGAAGCGGCGGCGAAAAGAGGGTTGCCCAAAGTCTGCCACCATGGCACAGAACAGGACAATATCAAATACCCCGAGCGTGACGATAAAATTTTGTTCATTGATCCTGAAGGTCGGGTTTATCAAACGGATACCTTTGAACAGGTGTCAAGTATCCTGAAGTACTACGATGTTGTCCGCGGTTTCCTGACCTATCGAAATCGTTCGTACCAGCGTATTGATAAAGTGCCACCGGAGATCAGTAACAAGTTGGGAGCCGGCAGCCGGATTAGTTTTCGTGAACGGTTTAATCTGGCCCCACTGTTGCAAATTCTTGAGTCAGGACAGCTCAAACCTGGGCGCCCTGCTATTCCAGACAAGGCACCGGTGTTGATCATAGGAGAAGAAGCGCTTTCGTATCAGAAATTTGGTTCAGGCTATCTGACAGAAGAAATTCCGGGAGGACTGGGCATCCTTCTGTATCTGGAAGAGAGATTTGACCTTCTTGCCCGATATATCGCCATGGAGTTTGATATTGCCCAGTACGACAGGGGGGTTCGTAATAACGAGTTTCCCGCTTCACGCCTTCAGGATGATATCAGCAAAATAACCGACTTGTTTTTGACCGGGCGGTTAAACGACCAGCTCAGGGTATTGAGCAAAACCGAAAAAAGCATCCGTTATGCCAGTAAGGAACAGGTTCGTGTTCTGGTTCATCCGGATAAAGCCCTGTTTGAGAGTCATGTCGTTATCCCCGATGACGGCAAACCGGTTATTGAAATAGGTACAAAGGGTATCGAGAACATACCCGATTCAACACTTCGGGAAGCCGTTTCCGGTTTGTTTGGTTCGGCGCTGCTAAGGTCTATCCAGTTAGCAGGCACCGATGACATGGGGTCGGCAGGGAATATCTGGAAATACAGCACTAGCCAGCTAATGAGCCTGGGTCGGTACTATGGGTTGGATGAGAGCTTCAGGCTGGCCCCCCTGTATCATCTTCCCGACGCATCGCTTTATCGTGATTTGGTCGCCAAAGGGCCAGACACTATCAGAATCCGGTCCGAACCTCATTCCGATATGTTTCGGGCGGTAAGAGCCGTTTATCAGTCTGGAAAATTGCATGAAAGGATTGAACACATTCATAAAAACCAGGCTCGTTATTCACCGCTTGAGTTGTCTGATTTTGCCGGAGCTGTTTCTGATTACTATGACACCATCAAATCACCGGATGCCCAAAAGACCTTCAGGCTGGCTCTGGGGGTCTATCGGGTCAGATGGCTGGAATCTCAGGATAAAACCAGGGCTAAATTCAAACGCCTTGACGTTGATGTTAAGGAGGATATTGCCCTCATCAAAAATCGGGCGGTCAGTAAACTGGAAGACGTGGCCGGGAAGTTGCGGCATGAAGTGCGTCCTTCTCTGGTCATTAACCCGGCCCTTCTTTCTGATCTTCCGGTGTCATCAATGGAAGACTACAGGGACGTTATTTTACGGCAGGCAAAGAGAGATGTTGATTTAGGCAAAGTCCTTCACAAAAAATCGAACAGGGCAGAGGAAGCCCTGCAAAAGATCTATCAAACGCTTGAGAAAAAGGATGCCATTCACATAGCTCGGGAAAGAATGGCCCGGCAGTTATCTGCATACATATTAAGCGACGATAAGATTGTACCCAGCCTGATGAAAAGAGGTCTTCAGAAAAATACCGCTGGTCTACAAAAAATATTCGACACCCTGGTGCTTAAATACGGAAATATCTTCAAAGAAACGCTCGGCTTTACGATGCCGAAATTAACCCTTGAAATAGATCCTTCAGGTAATGAGGGCAAAGCAAAACCCATTTACCATGACTCGAAGATAACCTGGTCTAGCCGTAACAAAGCCAGTAGCCAAAAAGAACAGCTGGAGGCTAACAAGGCATTTTTGAATGTTATTGCTGAGGGTCTGTCGCAACATGCACAACACACCCTGTTGACTCAATGGGATGACCACCAGATCCCGGAAAAGTTAAATATTCAGAACGGGTTAAGAGTACTCAAGGCTGGAGACCAACTTTATGCGGTTGCTTCGATGGATAGGAACGCTCAGCAACCGTCTGGTGATGAGCCGGTTGGCTTGACTGGCAAAGGCAGCCAACCACCGCTGGCATTGTCTATCAGAAACCCTGAATCCGGGCACTCTTTTTTAATACGACAGTTGCCGGAAAGTTTTTTGAAAGCGGTCCGCCCAAAAGCGGCACCGGATATCACCGCTTCACGCCCCTTAGCCATTGGTATCACTGATGTCCAGACTGAGCTAATCAGTGCCGACCTGAAGGATATTTTTCAGTCTCTGGATCATCGTTCTGACCAGAGTGGGTTGCTGGTTCGGGATTTCAGGAATCTCCATGAGGTTGCCAGAATTGCTCGAATACCCGCCTCTGCACCCCAGTCGGATGAGAACGACTATACCGGCCTTTATCCTTTCAGAAGGTTGAACCTCGATGGTCAGGTTCTCGTCTGGGTTTCACCGGAATACCAGAAGGCTGTCGTTGATTCCGGCGGCAATGTCAGGGACGAACTGGCAAAGCTGAATACCCTGGCCAGCCACTTTACCGATTGTACGGAGCCTTTTCGGCAATATTCCAATCTGCTGTCCACCCCTAAAAGTCCCAGCAGGCCAGACACTCTGGCTGAGCTGGTCCGGTCGGGATTGATGGCAGGCGACTCGCTCCGTGAAGCGCAGATAGCACTGCCTCAGGAAGCAAGGCAGCTGATTGTCCTGAAGCACTCAAGCCAGAGTGGTGGAGAGAGTGGTGGAGAGAGTGGTGGAGAGAGTGGTGGAGAGAGTGGTGGACAACCACTCAATCAGGCGAAGCCCTTTAACCAGCAAGCTTCTGATAATCGTCAGGGGTCACTCAGTGTTATTCATGTTGACCCCGGTTATGCCAGTGACAGAGGCATGAACGCCAACTGGTTGTCACAACATACCCGGCTGTTCTCTGATTTGACGGCCTCAGCTTTCCAGGTCGCAGGCAAGTCATCGGCTTTTCCCGAGAAACAGCGGACAAAACAGCAGGCGTTGATCAGAAAAACGCTGGGGTTCCATCAATCGACCCGCGAATCAGAGCCATTGTCTGTGCCCAAAACCAGTGCTCAGGGTGCCCTGTGGTTTGAGGATGTCATTCAGGGAGTTGCGCTGACCAGCGAACCGGGTTACCCGCGGCTGCTCACGGACGCTGTCGATAGTGGCGAAACAACCAACATCCGTTTCGGATTAAAAGTTGAACCGGGCGATAACGGCGGGAAAATTATTCTGGTCGTTCCGGCCAGCCAGGTGGCTGATAAGGGCTATCAGCAGGCCAGACAGCTGCTACTCAGCAGTTTTAGCACTATAAGACTGGAGCAGCAGAAATCCCTGAACAGGGTGATTTCCGATTATAACCAGAAGTTGAAAGAGGCAACGGGGAATGATCAGTCCCCCTACCGGCTGGGAAATCTCATTGGCTCCGACATCGCTATACAACCTTATGAACGGCATCCGGTCAGCTATGTTCCGACCAGCTATGCAGAAACCCGTTATGAAAACCTGGCCGATTCCTTTTCTGTGCTTGGCCGATTGAACACTTCATCAATACAACAGGACCTGCTGTTAAGAGCAAAAACCATTGCCACGGGGTTGGCTCGTGACATCAGTGGCAAGACACCGGGCCGTTCCCTCACCGCCTTTTTAATGCACTTTTTACTGACTGAGTACTATTTCACTCTCGAAAAAGTAAGCCCCAGAACAGGTGGCCTTGGGCTTATGGTGTCGCCTACCGATGCCTTGGTGTCAGTTTTGCCAGAGAGCGATATCGAGACGATTAAAAGCTATTTGGGCAAGGGGAAACGGGCTGATCTTGTCGGGCAACTGTCAAAGGCGTTGGATGAACTTTCTCTGGGCCGCTTTAATCAACTGCCTGCCGGGCATTCAGTAAGGCAGGATTTTCATACGGCGGTTGCTGAGCTGTTTGACCATGCCCTGAGTCTCAGATACCGGGATGGAAAGGTGCTCCCTGCCTTTCAACTGGCCGTTACCAATACCGGTAGCCCCTGGCAGCCGGTGAAGACCGGAAGCACGGAACTGGTGCTGCACAGAATGATGCCCCAGACATCAAGGCAGCCAGTCATTCCGGCTACCGCTTCGGCCCCCAATATATTGATGCAGTTTTGGGGTGAGAACAGTCCGTTAAATCAACGCTCTGTTAGTGGGGCTCTGCCTGCTGATTTACGGACACAACTTTCTGCCCTGAAGGAGGGGATCAAACCGGGGAGTGGGTCCGATCAGAACCGGCTGTTTCTTGAACAGGTTGACCGAACCTATAAGCACCTTGCGGAGTCAAGAGAACATTTTGGTGCTGAACTCGGCACGGTGATTTCAGGGCTTGGTCAGGAGAGCCTGGAAAGTCTCGGCAGAGAACTGGCCAAAGTGGTCAGCCATGACCAGGATGGGTTGGATAATCGTCCGGGGATGAAAAAGCTGGCGCAAA
The DNA here is from genome assembly GCF_023822025.1 of Endozoicomonas sp. 4G. Classification (NCBI taxonomy): domain Bacteria; kingdom Pseudomonadati; phylum Pseudomonadota; class Gammaproteobacteria; order Oceanospirillales; family Endozoicomonadaceae; genus Endozoicomonas; species Endozoicomonas sp. 4G. Next base: position 897,573 of record NZ_CP082909.1, read on the forward strand.
GAATGGTAAAACCCTTTGCGGAGTTGGTTGCCCGGCAATGGGCTGGCAACAAGGTGACCAGCCAATCGCTGGAATCCTTAGCCCGCCTGATGGAGCAGACTGCCCTGCAGAGTCTGACAGTTAAGTCAACCACCAATAAAATAGTTCTGCGGACAGATCTGCCTCTGGGTACCGTTGACTTTGCTAAGGGTGCACCAGGCCAGCCTGACACGCTGGGCATCGGAGTCCTTGACCAGTTTGGTATCAAACCTGGCGGTGGCTACCTCATTGAACCGTCAAAGGGCACCCTCTCCAGCGTCCTTGTTACCGGCAATGACGATGATGCCATGGTCTTCCCGAAAACGTGGATTACCTGGGATTCGGATATTTATAAAGAAGACGCTATTTTCCGGGGTTGGTCCGGCTCATTACAGGACGATGTCACCGCCCTGATTAAATTGAATGGTTCCGGGGAACTGGGTGGAAAGCGTCGTCTGGCCCAGCTCCTGGCCCATGAGCACAGGGTTGACTTAACCACGGGTCGGAACATTGAGATTGTTTTGCGCCCGGACCTGAAGCTGGAGCAAAGCCAGATGATTGCCCCTGCTGCTGACAGCCCCGGGGAGCCTCCGGTAATAGTGCGGCTGGGGATGGCAGACAGAAAGCAGTTTACTGAAAAGGTATTTGGCAGCACCGTTAGCCGCCTGTTCGGGTTGGCCGCCGCTCATAGTTCAAAACTTGGGGCGCTGTCTTCCCAGAGTCAGGACGACCAGACCATTGATCCCGCGGGGAAAAAAACCACGGCACTGTCGTCTGATTATCAGTCGGTGGTGTTGGCCAATGATCAAATTCCGCCGGTCGATCAACTACCGGCCAGCCCGATTGGCAGAGCCCTGAACGATCAGCTTTATGGTTCAACGGATGACCGGCGTTACATTGATGTGTCCACACAATTACTCCTTGAGGAAGCCGTTAGAAAAGGCAACTCGGAAAAGATCACACTGGACGGGACCGGTGGCAGGCTTAAGGGGTATTTTCATCACGGCAATGGTGGCCCGTCAGCGGATAAAAAGGTCGTGCTGTTTCTCCATGGAACTCATGAATCCTGTGAAACCCAGGTCAAAACCACCTGGATGCATTACCGTAATCAGGGCATGGATCTCTTGGCCGTCAATGGCCGGGGTTTTGGCGAAAGTGACGGCTCCCCCGGTATGAAAGGGCTGACGGACGATGCCTGGACCATGCTGTCGTACCTGATTAAGGATCGAAACATAGACCCCAGTCGTATTGTGATTCACGGCTATTCCATGGGAGCTGCTGTCGGGGCGCATCTGGCCAGGACGGCTGCGGTCCGGCAACAGCTGCCAGCGGGGTTTATTCTTGATCGTCCCATGGCCAGTCTTGGGGCGGCTGTCACGGCTCATGGCCTGGGGGTTGTCCCCGGTTCTGGCCGTATGATTAATCGCCTGGCAAAACGGTTTAATATCGTAGAAAACTTGCGCAAGGTGTCCAAAAAACTGCCATTGATGTTGTTTTCAGATAACGAAAATCTGGGTACCCACGCTGAAAAACTCAGGGAGCAATTGCAAAAGGATGGTTTTCGAGTGGCTGGCGAAGCCACCAATGTGGAGCATGAAGACAACAACCGATTGATGGCTCGTTACAAGGACCAAATTGGTTTATTCATTCGCTCCGCCACTGAAAACCCCAGACCTGATAATAGAACCCCGCCTGAACGGAAGGCTTCCTTTGAGGGACCTCAGAGCCTGATTCAGGAGGTTTGGGGTGAGGATCCGCGCTATTTTGATGAGCTGGGTTCACGAATTGGCTTATTCAGTGATCTGAAGCCAACGGCATTGCCCGATGAACAGGATAACCGCTTATACCGAACCCTGGTTAATGAAGCACCCCATGACCTGAAAATGCTCAATGGTGACAATACCGGCTTTAAGGCTGCCCTGAACTGGCTTTTGCGAGAACAGCGAAAACAGCGAGAACAGCGAGAACAGCGAGAACATCCCTCTACCGGGGCCAGTAAAGCAGTCGGTCAGATTCTTGAATACATCAGACAACATCCCGGGGACAGCGCCATCACTGAGTGGGCCAGGTTTTTGCTGGCTCACTACGATGGGACGCCCGCCTGGGATAAGCAGAATTTCAGTGCCGCTATCGGTAAGGAACTCTGGCAGGAACTGTCCAAGACTCAGTTGGATCAGCCTGCCCGGCAACGTATGGCTAAAATGGCTGAGTTGGCAGCAAAGGGCGAGCGCAAAGGGGACCTGGCAGCAAAGGTCAAGCGCAAAGGGAACCTGCCAGTAGCAGACGGTCTGGGAGACGTTGTCGCTGATAAGTCAGGAAATCCCCATACCATTCTTGATCCTTCGGAAACAGACTTTGAGCCTGTGGTCAGAAAACGATCACGGGCGATTGTTGTTCGCAGTGATTCCGGGGAGGATTTTTTTCTAGTCAATGGTAAGGACTACCAGCGTTCCGACACAAAAATCATTCGTGCAGACGATGGTAGAGATTCTGTTGGCATCATCCTTTCGAAAACCTGCAAAAGAGTGGTGGGTGGTTCCTGTTCAATGCAGGTTCTGCTCTCTGACCAACCGATAGAACGGCGAGTTATTGATGTGTCGGCGGACATGGTTGCCAAGGATGAATCTGCCCGGTTCCAGCTTTACCGTTATGGAGCTTTTAAGGATGAAATTTACCAGATCGTCAATGAAGGTGAATCACTCGTCAAAGGACACCGGGTCGTCGGTGCGGACTCGCTGGTGGTTGCTCATCGCCAGATAGAACAGAAAAAACGGGATGGCGGCTTAGGGCGTCCCATCCCGATACCGGCCAGCTTCGTTGAGATTAAGGATATTCTGGTAGAGAAAGAAACAGGCCTGATATTTCAATGGGAAAAGGATGACGCAAAAGCTATCCAGCTGGCTGATGCTGACCCGATACTGAAAGTGGAAACCGTTTCCGGACAGAGTGTTGACCTGGTTCGAAGTGCAAGGCCTGACCGCCTTCTTCCTGATATCCCGCAATCCCTGGATATTTCACCCTGGGTTATGGAACGACTGAAACTCATTGAAGACGTTTACCGACGTGTTCAGGTGGATAATGGCGAGTCTCTTCCTGCTGTTTTGCCGGGGTACGATCAACAGACGATTAAAAAGGCGTTTTCGGCCAATACAAGGGAATCTCTGATCGACTCGATTGCTAAGAAAAGTCTGGATACTGCTAAGGAAAATCTGAAGATTGCCACTGAAAATCTGAAGCAAGCTCTGGATGACGCTCTGCTCTATGGTGGTTCTGTCACAAACAAGGCTGTGATCGAAAGCTTGGCAACGCGGAAGGCTGAGCTCGGAATCTTGCAAAAGCTGGAGCCTGAGGCTCGAAGCCTGGCAACGCTGTTTGTGGACTCCGTGCTGGAAGACAGTTTGCTAAAAAGAGGGGAGTTGATTTCCCGTCTGGAACGTGTTGGGTACAGTTTCGGTTCAGACGACAGAAGCCACTTACTTGGATTCTGGTACGGAGTTGCTGAAAAACGTCGCGAATATCGAGAATATAAAGTGACGTTCGAAAAACACATAAAACAGGAACTCATGCTTAATGAAAGTTTTAGTGGTTTTCGCTGGCTGTATTTAATGGATGACGAACTAAAGAGTCAGGGAAAAAAGATTCTCAAAGAAGTAGATAAAGGGCTGCTTAAGAAGTTATATAACAGGAATACTGCCATCAACAGCTCTTTTTTTGCTGCGGGTGCCCAAGATAAAGTTTATATTTTCGCGGAAGGTGGGGTGAGGTACGACAATTTTTTCTGGAATGCCGAGCTGCCGATTTTAAGAGCCCTGCAAAAGGTCGGAACTGTTTCCGATATTCGGGTAGTGGACAGCTCTCGGGTATTGCCGCCACCGACTGGCCAGCCCTTGGGACACGGTTTGATCGAAGGTATCACCATGAAGGCTCGTTATGGCAGTCTGAATGCTGAGTTAAAAAGCAGACTGCCCTCCGGACGGTTTTATAAAGACAATGACTTTGTCGATGTGCCGGTGAAGGCCGATCTGGTTGACCGGGTATTGCGGAAAAAAATACCCTTCTATCTGCTGCGCTCAGAGCTGAATATCATTGTCGTAAAAGAGGATGATGGGTTCTGGGTCAGCCCCTGGGCTGAGGGCGGAACGGAAAAAAGGATCAGGGTGGATGATCCGGACGATCCGCAAAAAATATCAGCAGTCCAGGAATTTATCCTGGCAAATTATGGGCGATTTGATGAGCTTCCTGATCAAATTGAGTTGATCGGTAATAAGATTTTCACCGTTAATAGCAATGACAGTGGCAATGACAGGACATCCGTTGCGGTGAAACAGGATGGTCGATGGGTTTACTTAAAACAGCCCGACGGGCTCCATTCATTTGGTGTCAGGATTAATGCTGGGGATGCCAACGATGTTGTCCTGTTTAATTCCGGGCAAACACCCGACGCTCTTTTAAAAGCAGCTGAAGCCGCCAGTGATTTTGTTCCAAGCAAAGCTTCAGAAAAAATATCTTACCTGTTTCTCATTGAGGAAAGTGGCAATACGATTGGCTTAATGGCCAATACTCCTGAATTTACAGAAAGTGATAAGTATGATCGTTTTGTTGACCGGTTCAGAGATAGTCTGATTAATTATTTAAGCAATAATGAAATCGGCAAACGTTTCAATCAATACCTCCAAAACCTGACAGGGAGGCTGGCTCGTCCTGAAAAGTTGAGTGACCTGGATTCCGGTCTGCCTGAGGTGCTTTTTCCAAAAGAGCTCAAGTTAATACTGGTTCTTGAGACTCCGGAAAGCCTTTCCAAGTTGGAGTCCGGGAAAAAGAAAAGGCGAATACAAGCCTTCGACCCTCTGGCTGGACAAGGCAAAAAGCCGGGCGTATCCGGTTCAATCACCCGGTTGCTGGTTGACCCAACGCTGGATAAAGCATTGGGTGAATTGAACTATGAATACAATTTCTCCAGAGTCGCTGTGGAAATAATGGCCGCGACTGCCCCTGTCGCCGGTATAGGCAGCAGAGGCCTGGCAGAAGTTGCCAAGGAGGCACTCAATAGCCGTGAAAACCTGATTTCCACTGATATCAGAAACGAAATACTCGGGAATTATTACTTTGATAATGACGGTATTCGTGAATCTTTCACGCAAATGTATGGCGAACTAAAAGCCGGTGCCAACGTTGACCCTGTTGCCAGGGATGACCAACCCAACCGGATTGGCTTTGAGCGAGAGTATCTCAATATAAACGTTCTTAATGAACAAGATGATCCCCTCCCGGACACAGATCAACGAATAGCCCTCGCCGCTTCGAAATCCGATCGTCAGGGCTACCCTCTTCTCAATATATCAACGGATCCCCATCGTGGTGGAACGATTATTGAGGTCATCACGGGGCCTCTGACCCTTGATGAGTATAATGAGAAAACCTTCTACCGGGTTATGGCAAAGCTGAAAAAAAGCTTCAAGGCGATTCCCCAGGGCACAGCGGAGTCGGTGCAGGATTTTGTTGACCGGTTTAATAAAAGTCTGGAGTCATTAGGTGATGAGGCCGCAGCTTACAAGCTTAGCCTTAATCCTTATTATTCCGGTGCTACCCCACTTAACAACATAAGGTTCACTCGTAACGAACAACAGGAAAAGTTGACTGTCAGAACCCAGGGAACATTAAATGCCAATTATCGAGCCATTGGTGACCCGTTCACCATGGTTGCCGATCTTATTTATCCAGACGCCGAAAAATCAGTGCTCGTCGATTTCCTGAATGCCCAGGTCCTGGCTCATGAATACGCAAAGCACATTGATACGGGTCCGGTCACCGAGAATATAAGGTCTTTCCTTGCCCATTTTTTCTTCGAACGACGTATCATCCATGGAGCGTCTGATCCTGAGAGAAAAACAAAAACGAGAGTGAATTTTCTGTTTAGGTTTGGGGAAGTCGAGGCAATTACCTCCATTCTAAGTGACCAGGAAGTCAAAACACTGGATCGTTACTTTTCCCGGGAGCCTATTGAAAAGCTGACGGAGGAGATGCATAAGGAAATTTTGTCGGGATTTTCCGAGGAAATAACCTTACCAGAGCTGAAAAAATCCATGCTACAGGAGCGGCTCGAAAGCGTTTTGGAAGCCATTGCGGTAAGAAAGAAATATGGCGCTTTTCAGGTTCAGATTTCCTATTCGGATATGTCAGGTTTCCGTGTCATTCCTATCGGGGAAGGCAAAAGTGAGCTGATCAGTCTCGGAACGCTTAACCCTGGCTCCAGGCTACCGATTGTGAAGACGGCTGATGGTCAACATCACGTTAAAATGGAAGTCAGGCATACTCAATCGCCGATACTCTCACTGGTCCGACAATCACCGGAAAGTTCCGGCATGGCTGGCTGGTTGGCACTTATGATGAATCCCGATGCCCTGGGTATTAATCCCGAGGCAACCCGGGACTTTATTGCAGGTCTGGCGCCCACAGCGGCGAGTTACAACGGGATTAATCAGGCCGATTTTTTTAAAGAAATTCTGCGGGACAAGGTTGTCGGCCTGACGGATGAGCGCATCCGGCAAGTGGAAGATATTTTTATTGACCTGAGCAGGAAAGAAGAGCCTGGTTTTATCAGTGATGCCAGCAGGCAAGATTTGCTGGCTGAGCTAATCAAGCGCCGGACCCGTAAGCTACACTCCGATCTGCTCTACGGTCAGCAAGATTCCGGTAAACAGGTTATCAGGCTGGCGCAACTTCACGCTCTTTCTGAAACGCCTCCAGCCGGGTTTGATACTGCTGACGGGAAGACCATCAGGCTGGAATTTGATGCCCAGAGATCCATGAGGGATTATGCGCGGAAAGACCAGAATGGCCTGAAAACCCTGGTGGTGGGTGTAAGGGACGACCTTGCCTATGACCGGGGCAAGAGCAACTACCGGGTAACCTACGATGGCACTGACTTGAATGAGATCAAAATAAAAATAAAAATAAAAAGGAAAGATCTCCTGCCCAAAACGATTCTGGTGATTGATAAAAACCACTACTGGCAGGCACTGTCTTCTGGCAGCCTGATCAAGCATCAGTTGCAGTTGGATATTGACGAGATTGTCCGCCAGTTTTCAGAAAGGGGGATAGCGGAAAAACTGGAGGCATTGGGCATAAAAGCCGGGGAAAACCTTGGTTTGAATGTTGGCAGGGGTATCCGCATTGAATTGATGCCAGAGTGGTCGCCGGTTGAGAGCAGGGTACTTATGTATGACCGGGATGACCCGGCCCGGCCAGTGCGAGTGCAGTTGGGAACCCTCCGAGCCCAGGGAGAGAACCTTCCTGGCCTCGTTAAAACCCTTTACCCGCTAGCCCTGGCCGCCAGTTACACTGACGGGCAACCGTCAGAACAAGCCACCACTGACCCCAGAAGAGTTCTGGTTAATACTATCTGGAATCAAAATAACCGATTTCTGGATAAGCTCGGCGATACCGTTGGCTTAACCGCTCTTTATGACCCGTTGCCGGTATTGAGGTCAACGGCAGACAGCCTTTATCACAAGATGCTGGTCGGTCAGGAACACGACTGGCAAATTCGCCCCGGCACGGTTGCTGATTTCAGGGATGTCTTTAACCGTTTACCGTCAGCAGAGCTCAGGCAGGTGTTTGCCCAGGCCTTTCAATACTTTGGTGAGATGCCGGAACAGGAGCGTGCCCGCTTTATTTTTGCGGTTACCAGTACTTATGAAGCCCTGAATCACCCGGTTAATGGCGACCGGGAAAAAGTAGACGCCTTGTTAAAAGCCATAGGTCCTGAGCATCTGACCCGAATGAAAGACTACGGGGTTTCAGGCCAGGAAAAAACGCTTATAGCCATGACAGGCGCATTGAACTCAGTGCTAAGGCAGGTCAGAGGAAATGATGGCCTGGCGCGGGTTGAATTTCCATCGTCCGGCCAGTCAGTGCTGGTTCTCGATCCTTCCGAGTTTGAATACAGCGGCAGGCAACCGCTTGAATTCGCCATCAGTCATTATGACGGCAAGCAGATACAGCCTGTTTTCAGGAGTGAACCCGCCGCTTATGAGCGGCTAGGGTTTAAGCTGCTGATTGACAATGCCAATGGTGAGTTCAGGCTGGTCAGGACAGATGCTGATTCAGGCAGTGACCGTCTGGTTTTGAATCTCGATAAAACCGCCTTGGTACGGTCTCAGCTCAGCCCTCTTTTACAAAACCCCCAAAACATAAAGACAACGGAAGTTGTCAATTCGGGAGAGGACCAGCGTTTCTGGCTGGTCAGGATGAAAGACAGTGGTCAGTACGGGGTTCTTCTACAAAATGCTAAAAGTGATGGCGAGCAACCGGATGTAAGCAGTGTGCCAAAGAATGTGCGGATCGTGCCTTTCGGTGAGACAACCACCGCCAGTCACATTCAGGACGCTGTAGCAATAGACAGCAAACTGAACCCCTCAACAGGGAAGCCAGAGGCAGGCTGGTTATTCACTGCTTCTGATCCGGAACTGAGGTCCATTCTCTTTCACCTTCCCGCAGGGTCGGCTGACCAGAAAGCTGATGGTCTTCGGGTATTAAAAAAAGCAGGTCGTTCGCTGAAGCTTTTTTTTAAAAGTACCGATGAAGGCAAGGCATTAAAAAAACGCTTAGCTTCATTGGCCACTGATCTGGCCCGGCCTGTTTCTTTGAGTGACCTGCCGCAGATTTCCCAGTCAGCCGGAGCAAAAGCTTCCCGCATTATTCCCGATCAGGCCAGGGTTCTGGTGACGCTGGACAGAGCCAGAGACCAGAATCTACGCCTTGAGCGTTACCAGGGACAAAACGGGTTTGTGACAATAAAGATAAACCCGTTAACCATCAGGCAGGGCGCAGAAATCAGTGATAGCACCCAGCTGTTTCCCAGGCTGGCCAGTATTTTTCCGGAGCTGTTGCCTGCCAGTGGCGAGCTTGAGTATGAAAACCGCATCAGGGAGAGTCTGGGGCTGCCCGCCATTGAGCCAAAAACCCCGGACGCCATCGCTAAGGGAGACGAGCAACGTGTCGTTCGATCCATAGAAGTAGCTCAGGGGCTGCGCCTGACTATTAACGAACAGGGGGCTTATGATCCATTTAAACGACAGGTTGTTGTTGCGGAAATGCCTTCTCAGAAGGGTGGCAAGCCTTACGCGCGGCTGGTGATGGACGCGGTAGACTCCCTGCGGTTGGAAATCAGTGATCCTGAGTCGTTTAAGGCTGTTTCTGGGCTGGACGTGGAAACAGTCAGCCGGGTGTTAGTCGAAGCGCTGCGTGATGACCAGGCGAACGGTCGTTATCTGATTGAAAACCTTGAACGTGTAAACCAACGACTGGCGCAGCAGGCTTCAGGCGAACGGCCATCTTTTAAAATGGTGAACAATGAGCTGATTGAAAAAATCAAGACTTCCGTAGCTGATTTTGCCAATCTTGAACCAACGTCCACCGATGGCTCACCGGTTAAACAACGGGTGTTCGTCAACTTACAGTCCTGGGGAAGCCTGCTGTCCGGCCTGGATCGCCTGATGTCCAGTGAAAGTGAGCAACGGTTTCTTGCCAAGTGTCGTTCAGAAGCAGAGAAACTGGCGCTGAAGTATACGGCTGTTGACAGCCAGTACCGATCTTATATTAAGTCCCTGTTTACCAACTTTCTGTTTCAAAGCATTACCAAAATTGCCAGACAGGTGACGCCTGACGTTTCTGCGGGGTTCTTGCCCCTGACGGGTGCCAGTGACGCGGTGGCCGGCGAGTTACCGCAAAATGCGGCGATAGAGCTGAGCGAGGCACTAAAAAACCCTTCTGACTCTTTCAAAGAGGCTATGGAAAAGGCTGCGCGGCGCATCATCGATTTTGCCAATATTGATAAAAATGCTCTAAAGGTTCGTCTGTTTGATAAAACCGTGAAGAGCGTTTTTGCGGAAACTCTGTCCCTCAGGGTGTCAAAAGGGGAGGCGTTCCAGTTACCTGTTGAGCCCATGTCGCTAAGCCCCAGAAACAGCCGTTCTCTCATTGACCCGGTAGCCATTAACGAAGAGCAACGTCAGCCACTGATAAAGAGTGGTGACCAGGTGTTTGGCATGGTGAGTGTCGATATCGAGCGAGTGGCCGCCAGGCAAAACCTTGAGTCAGCGGAAGTGGATGGGTTATTGCAATTAACCCGGCAGTCGGGCATTGGTCGTTCAGATTCAGAAACTCTGGCCTTTATTAAGAATCTGGAATCGGTTTTCAGCGATGTTACTGCACCCTCGCAGTCCCCGTCTAAAGACAGCGATGTTACCGACGACCCCCCGCAGTCCCTGACTGAAGACATTACCAGAAGAGTCGGTGAGCTGGGTCCCAATGATCGGAATCGACTTGGGCAGGCATTGATTGATCGGGTCAGTGATGAGCAAAAAACAGGCATTGTTGCGGATCAGAGCCAATGGCAAGCGCGTTCTAAACTGGCTGCTGAGCTGCTGAAACTTGAATTCAATGATATTGCTGGCCAGTTGGCAGCAGATGAGCGGCTTGAAGACGTTCAGTGTCGGCGGGTGGACGCTTTAAGCAGACTGACTAATGAAGTGACTTTGTCGTTGGATTTCCGAGGCACCCGGGTTGCAGTGGAGTTAAAGCCGACGCTGACTCTGGATGCATCCTGGGTGGATACCCGGCAAAACCGGATGTTTATTGGCACCACAAAGACACAGGGGCTGGTGGCAGTAGGAGCCTTAACGCTGTTTAAGGTGTTGGACAGGGCGATTGGTGGAGAACACACCGGCAGCGACCTGGTAGCTCTCGGGGTTCGAAATAATCCTGAAGGTCTTGCGATCAATGATCCGGGCAGGGTCAGGGTAATGCCAGCCCGCCTGGACGTGGCGGCCAAACTGGATCGTCTGGAAACAGCCGCCGGGTTAGTAAGAGAATTGGATGCGGTTGGCAGTGGTGACAGTAAAGACAGTGCGCGGTTACTGAAACAGACAATTTCAAACAGCGTTGAATTACTGAAAACCATGTCCGGCGATGGTAGCGAATGGAATATCGGCGAGGAGCCTTTTCGCAAACGGCTTAATGCTTTTAGCAGAACGCTGAACCTGCCCGGGCCGGATTTGCCCAGGGTTGTTTGTCGCAGGGCTGCGGGTGAGGGCTGTGGTCGCTCTGTCATCCAAACCCTTGATCAGGTGGATGATGAGCTGGATAAAGCACTGACCAGCCGGGAGTTGGAGTCGCTAAAACAGCAATTGAAGGCATCGGGTACTGAGGGCAAGGCGGCAGAGCTGCTGAAAACCATTAATTTCTTTGCCAATCAGAGATTTGCTGCCGTTTCAGCCTTAAGCCCCGCAGATGACAGCAAACTCCAGCAGAAGGTGATGACCAGGCTGGTGGAGTTGTTGTCGGCGGGTAAAGTTGGTTCCGTGGACGCGGCCATAGACAGTGTTCTGGAGATATACAGCAAGGCAGGATTTAAGGAAGACATCAGCGACTTGAGGGAGGCAATCAGGGGCAGCGACGAATTCAAGGCCATTGTTGAGTCCATGGTGGATCAAAAAGGTAGCCATGAAAGCAGTGATGCCCTGAAACAGGCCGGGGCTTTGCGGGAAAACATGATTGACCGCTGGCTCAGGAAACACAACGTTGACCAATCCCTAACCCTGATTAAATTTCAGAAGGTTCAGGCAAAACTGGCCAGCAAGCCCTGGTTTGGCAATGCTCAGATGGCGTTCGGTGTGGGTATGGGGATAACGGGCCTGGCCCAAAGCTCGGTGTCGCTGTACAACTTGAATGAATATCGGGACGTTCTGTCACCAGAAACCTATGCCACGGGGATTGCCGGGGTGGCACTGGGATACACTGGCAGCATTTACGGTTTGTCCAGAACGTCCCACTCGGTAATGTCCAAAGCCGCCGGCTTTGCCGATGAAGGGCTGGGTCTTGCCGGTGCGGCCATTGAAAATGCGCCAAGGCTGGTAGGGAAAAGCGCCATCACATTATCGGCGAAAACCACATCCCGGTTGGCCAGATTTGTTCCCATGGTGGGAGGCTTTGTGGCCGTGGCGGCAGGCGCCACCGCCCTGGCTGCCAGTGCCATGGCTGCAGATGATGCCCGTAAGGCAGGCAATAGTGCCCAGGTGGCATTTTATGCAGTGAATGCTGCACTGGACTGCATCGGTATTGCTTTGGATGCGGTCAGTACTGTTATGGAAGCCTCGGTGATTCTGGCACCGGTCGGTTTTGTACTGGACATCATTTCCACCCTGCTTGGACTGGTTCAGACCATCATCGGTTTTTTTGCCCCGCCTACCAATGCCCGTCAGGACTTTGATGTCCTGGTGCAAAGCAAGGCATTTAAAGAGTTTATTGATAAGCTGGCCGGGGATGCGGCAGAGGAAGGCTATAGCCGATTTGCCTGGAGGGAAACGGGAGATCAGCATCTCAAAGATCGTTATAAAGAATATGAAAAGGATTTGCGCACTTTACGACACCAGGTCGTCAGGGATTTAAAGAGCAGCGGTGAAAAAGGCATCAAAATCTGGGATATGGATGAACTGTCTGAAGATCTGGTGGAGAAACCCACGGATAAAGACGACTATGTGGTAGCAAAAGGTGATAAACACGTTCATGGGCTGGCGGGCGACGACAGGATTTTTCTTGAGATGCACCGGGGGAAAGCCTTCGGTGGCGCTGGCGATGACCTGCTGGTGGGGGGAGTGTTTCAGAGTGGGGGGGCCGGAGATGACAGACTCGTTCATGCTCTCGGTGAAGTAGTTCAGGAGGGAGGGGAAGGTAACGATGACATTCGTCCCGGTACCGGGTTTGCTTATATTGACGGTGAGGCCGGTAAGGACACTCTGGTCTTGCCCAGCCCTATGTTTGAGACTCATTTCAAGGGCATGCACCTGGTACAGTGCCTGAGAACTGATTTGGGGGTACGGAAGATTGATGATTTCTCAAAGCTCCAATATCACTGCGTCTTCTGCTATGAAAAAGCAACCTTTAGTTCTTCTGGTGTGGTTGCCAGGTTTAATCAGGAAGCGCTGAAAACGGGGCAGGATGGTTTCCCCTACCTGTTCGAGGTAGATCTCTCAAAACAAACGTTCACCAACCGGTTGGTTGAACTGTTGAAGCGGCAGGGCGATGACTTCAGTATCTTGAAGGACCTGTATGGTTTGCAGAAGAAAGGTAGCCTGCGGGTTCGGGATTCAGGTATCAACTTTATCAATTATGCGGGTGACCCAACGGCCTTCCTGGTTCATAAATATTCCAGTCTGGAAAACTGCAAAGGCAAAACTGTCATATCCCGAAGTCGTTCAGGTTGCCCTGATGTTGAGGATGTGGTGCCGTTCAGTGAAACTGGTACTGATATTCAACCTTTCAAAGAACTCCCTGCAAAAGAAGTTTATAAAGTGGGTGATGTTGTTATCGCCATTCTTTCCAGAAAGGAAGTTAAGCACTGGGAAGCTAAAGAGCACAAAAAGCTTTATAAGTCCCAGTCTACAAAAGACATCTTTGCCCTGAATGTGGATAAGCATCGTCATCATTCTTACAACAGCCTGAAGGCTGATGCAAAAGGACGAATTTATGGGGTTGTAAATGAAAAAAAAATGCCTGGTGGCGGGTGTCAATTGCTGGCACAAAAGACCCGTTGTGCATCAAGTTCAGCATATAAAACTCTTGAAAATTGCTGTGTTTTTTATGGAGTGGCGGGCATTGATTATATTAAAGAAGACGAAGTGTACGACGGAGCTCTGTATATACATACCAGGGGGTTCGAAGAGGGGAAGAAGGATCCTTCAATCACTATGTACTTTTTGAGTGATGAAGAGGATCGCCTGATTAAGTTTGATCATAAACAGTTGCTTGAATATGCCAACCTTAAATCCTTTTACGATAAGAGTAATGGCAGGTATTACACTCACCTTAATAACCCGGTGGTTCGATTTTACGCGGGTCTTATGGATTTTATTAGAACCCACGGGGTCGTCAAAAATATTGAAAACGTAGTTGGCAGTGTTTACAGCACCAAAATAATCGGAGATGACCAGAAGAATCTGATGAAAGGTAAGAGTGGCCGTAATTTCTTCGAGGGATCATCTGGCGATGACCAGATTGTCACCGGGAGTGAGTTTGATGAAGTCTATGGCGGAGCCGGGCGGGATACCATATCTATTGAGGCCTCAGATAAAAGCCGGAAATACATCGACGGCGGCCCTGGTGATGACAGGGTCTCATACGCCCAAAGTAAACAGGGCTTGACCATTAGGCTTAACAGAAAGCAATTTTCGGTTAAAGACTGGGGAGATGTGTATGACAATGTCGAAGTCTTCGAGGGAACCGATCACAACGATATCATGGATGGGAATGATGAAAGCACTACCTTTATTCCCCGGGCTGGCAATAACCTGGTGTATACCCGCAAGGGTAATGACACGGTACTGGCTGATGGTGGGCGCACGGAAATCTGGTTAGAAAAAGGAAGTAATAAGGTTTTCCTGAAGGCTGGGGATCATATTGTCCATGGTGGCAAAGGCAATGATGAAATTTATTTTTCGGATACCACTCACACCCGGCATCTGATTCAGGGTGGAGGAGGCAGGGATCAGCTAATCAGTACTCTGCGGCCCACTGTTACGTTGAGATTCAAACGGCTGTTGACTCCTACAGTTGTACCGAGCACACAACCAACAACAACGCCTCCATTTTTCCTATTCCCAAAATATGTTCACCCTAAACATTTTTTTCGACCTGTTTTTGTTCCCCTGGAGAAACCTCAATGCACAACTTTTGCACCTGTTCGCCTGGTGGTGGATCTTGCGAATAATGTATTAAAGCTAAAGGTTTTGGATCTCTACGATGCCGCTAAAGGCGAGACAAGAATAAAGCCTGGCAAGTTTTCCAAGGACAGTGTGTTTCGGTTGTCATTCGATTTAGCGGGAAAGCAGAGAGTAAAAGAAGTGGCACCGGGCGACTTCATAAAAGGAGAAGCAACGATAAGCTGGGGAAGCATTGTTCAGGGTGTATCAATGGACTCAGGTTTGGAGTCGCTTGTTGCTAATGCTGCCCTTGATGTTGACCTGAAGTGGTCGCCAGATCATAAAACAAAAGTGACCACTAAAAATGGAAAAAGAACAGAGCAGGTAACTACGACGTACTTGGGAAGATGTCTGTCCAAATGGTTGGTTGAATTCTCAACAATTGTTTCGCCACCAGTGACCATCGACTTAACCTACAAAAAAGACGGGCACTTGCAGGTGCAAAATGTAACGACCCTGGTCGCTCAGGACGGTGATGACAGGATTACCGGAAACCCCGATGAAAATAATAGAATTATCGGGGGCAGCGGTAATAATCGTTTAATTGATAGGGGCGGAGATAACCAGTTCTCTACAGGAATGGGAGATAACACCATCACCGCCGGCCCCGGATACGATACGCTTTTGTATCAGGTGGCGACCCGGACCTGGCTGAAATCTCGGCCCTTTATCCCCTACACGCTGGATGCTATTTCGGTGGATATGGCCAGCAGAAGGGTTCGTCATACATGGAAAGCCGATGACGGAAAATCTCCCGACAAATCATTTTCAGATCGGTTTACCGACATTGACCATATTGTTGGTACTGGCAATAACGATCACTATTCCGGATCGGACGATAACGAGCAATACACCACGGGCGGTGGCGACGACACTGTGGATATGGGCGGAGGCGATGATCTGGTTATTGTTCTGGATTCCGGGCAGCCCAGCCTGAAGGGTGGTAGTGGCAACGATACCCTGGTGTTTGAAACAGATCAGGGCGTCTGGTTGGATCTGCAAGCGGGCAAGGCCAGGGTTGGAACCGGGGGGCTATTTCATGTCGCGGGATTTGAGCGGATCACCGGCAGTAAGAGTCGCGATACCCTTTACGGCGATGAGCATGATAATGTTTTCACTCCCCGGGCAGGCGACAAGCAGGAAGTCTATGGCAGAGGAGGCAACGATCGCTTTCTACTGTTTGAGGGAACCCACCTGGTTTCTGGCGGCAATGGCACGGATACCCTCGATTATCAGGCCCTGGTTTTACCCCCCGGTACCACGGGTGTCATGGTTCTACAGGATTATCAGGCACTGGCTGACGGCAAGGGCAGGCTTAATGGTACCAGCTGGTTTGACCCGGATTGGTCAGACTATGTCGAACAGGCCGGGTTGTCTTGTCCAAATGACGGCACCGTTGGCAGACCAGCCAATGTTTCGGTCACCTGTCGTTCAGGCTTTGTCGTCTTTCGTTATGAGGAGAGTTCGACTCCCGGATCGCGAGGCATCAAAGATCAGTTATACGACATTGAAAACCTGTTTGGCAGTCAGGGTGACGATGTCCTTTTCCTGACGTTGGCCGAACATTCAGCCAATGGGGCTGATGGCAATGACCGCCTGGTGGATCTGTCTGGGGGGGCAACCCTGAACGGTGGCAAAGGCGATGACATACTCCATGCCAGCCCTCGAAATGATAGTTTGGGCACTACCACGGTGGGTGGGCCAGGTTTTGATCTCCATTATGGCGGCCCTGGCGATGACAAAATGATTGCGGATCAGGATCCTGACCGATTAATGGGCGATATAGGCAAGGATTTTTATCTCATCGACTGGCAGGCCAGGGGGTCAGTGATTGCTGACCCGGATAATGGCAATATGCTGATGCTCAGGGGCAAAGGGGCCAGCTTTGACACTATTGGGCTGGTACTGAATCGGAATTTCAGTCAGCTGGCCTTTCAAGACCAGGGGCAGTACTGGGTAAACATCACCATGGACGCTGTGCCAAGAAGAGTTCGTCCTGATGGCAGCCTGGACACTGGGCATTTTGTCGAAGCACTCCATCAGCATTTTCCTTATCTGCGCGTTGAGGATACTGAAAAAGGTAACAAAACTGCTGCGGCTCCCCTGACCAAGCAAGACTTAAAGCTTTTTTATCAGGACCGGTTAATAAAGGATATCCGGCTGGACAACATCCTGATTGCAGAGGCTGACGATCAGGTGCCTTATGCTGGTGGCATCGGCAATGATGACCTGATGGCACTGGGCTGCCGGAAACCCAACCAGACGGAAGGCATCTCTGGCTGCCGCTACCAGCTCTACGGTGAAGAGGGGCATGATACTTTTCTGGTGCGCAATACGACAGCGTATGTCTATCCGGGACCCGGCCATAACCAACTTGCTGCGGGTGAAGGGGCCAGGGTTTTTGTCAGTTTTGATCCGGATCAATCACAAACCTTCGCGCTCTCGTTGCCATCTCCGCCAGAACAGCTCAGGGCTATTTCCTGGCAGTCCGTTGAACCGGGGGAACTGGTTAGCGGCGGGCCCCAAAATTCCACTAACGCAACCTTGAGCGTTGCCGGGCCGAGAAACCTGGTGAAGCTGTCGTCTGAGTGTGATTCGATTGAGGTGACCCTGAGCCGTTATCCGGACTACCTGGAGTTGGGTGCCAGGTATTATCTTGATGGTCAGGGTACGGTTCGTGACTGGCTCCAGTCTATTGAACGATTGCCGGGTATGATTCCTGAACCGGATGGCCGACACGTCTTTGTCGCGGATAAAAACAGCAAAAAGGGGTTGTTTCAGCAGGGCGATGGTTACAGTGAGATTGTCGAGGCTCCGGGGCGTGCTGATTTGTTGGTGGTGAACGTTAATCGAGATAGCCAGGCTGTGTTTCGCAAAGAGAATGATGATCTGATGATTTATCTTTTCAAGGATGGTGAAAACCTGGAAACGACTTCTTTGACCAGCATTTCCGATCGGAGACGGTATCAGAATTATTTTAATCCCAACCATTCGGATCGGGTTGAGCGCATTGAGCTGGATCATAGAGTTTTGCGGTTGGAAGACGTATGGTCGCTCACCCGCGATTTTCCACAACCATTACAAATCCTCAACAAGGCAAGACTTGAGCAGGTAAGGGTGCTGGAACGCCAGGGGCAGTTGCTGCTGTTCTTTGGCGGGAATCATTTTCCCCTGGGAATGACGTTGGGTCAGTTGTGGCCCGTTGTCTGGGATGACTATAAGAGTGACCGTCAGCAGGTAACATTAAGCTGCCAGACTGTTCAGCCCACCCGAGGGGTGGAGGCAGTGTGTTCTATGTCGGCCATGGATTGGCGCGGGTTGGCCCAGGCTTACGGACAGGTGTTGTTTTCCGGGTCGGACATCAGTGATGAGCACTTGCACCAGCTTAGTGCCAGTAATGTGTTTGAGAAAACGGCTGGGTTCTGCCCGTTGAATGACATGGCTGAGTCTTCATCAAACTGTACAGTACGTCTGGGTACTTCGAGTGCTGACAAGTGGCACTCATCAGGAGAGACAGGTGCCTTTTTTGGGCTGGGCGGAAATGATCAGTTCACGGTCACGGATTTGCACTGGGATTATCTCGGGGGCGGTGAGGGCGATGATTCGCTGGTGCTTGCACCCAAAGCCTCCGGTACATCCTTTATTGTTGATGGCAACCAACAGCACATTGTTGTGGATGGGCAGGTAAAAGGCTCAGTGTCCGGATTTGAGTCTATCCACTGGCAGGTATCCGGTACTGGCCAATTTATCCCACCACCGGAGGTGAAACAGTTAACGGTTACCCTGGGGGATGTGCAGGTTAAAACCGGGGCCAGTCTAGAAAGCATTGTCGTTAGTGGCAGCGGGACTGTGCAACTGCTGGATACCGGTTGGAACTCGGTGACCATCTTAGACGATGGGGCCGGGCTTGAGAACGTCCATTTTAACCATCCGGGTATCAAGTTATCTGACCTGATGGTGCAAAGGTTTGAGCCAGCAACAACCTTTGGGAATATCCTGACGGGAGGGCAGATGACACTGTCCTTTTTTGTCAGTCCTGGTGTGTCTGGAGATGTGTCTGAAGATGTGTCTGGATCTGCCGAGGTTGAGTTGTTTGATTTTTCTGACTTGCCGGACAGCGACAAGGGAACAATGACCCTGTTGGTCAGTCAAGGGAAGGATCTGGTGATCAGGATAGTACCTTCTGACAGGAAAGAACGAAGGATTGTTGTCAACGACTTTTTCTCACCGGGCAAAAAAACGCACCTGCTGGTGTCCCAGAATCAGAGCGATTTGATGATTTACCAAAATGGCCAGCTTATCCAGTCTGAAGTGCTTGCCCCTCTGCCTGTGGCTTTACGCAGCAGAACGCAGATTGGGGACAATGCCAGAGTGGAGGCAGTGGTTTTGGTGGCTGGCAGCGTTAACCCCAGAACCGCAGGTTTGCTGGCAGAAACACCCAACGGAAAGTTGACTCGGTTAAAACGAATCGATTCCCCTGAGCTGGGTGTGGTGGTCAAAGGGGGCGGTCCGAAGACTGTCACCGTGGGTCAGCAGCGCTTAACTCTGGATCAAGTGCATAGTGCTTTTGTTGAGAGCCAAAGCATGGAATCTTTGGAAAACTTCCGGAAGGATGACGAATTAACGGAGCCAAAGGTTAGCCCCGACGCTGCGAGTTCAGTGACCACCGCCACTCCAGTACTTGCAACTTCAAAGCCTGCTGCTACTGTCGTAAGTCAGCTTGCCCCCTCAAAAAGCACTCAGATTACTCAGGCAACACCGACTCCTACCCAATTAAAGCCAAGTGTTGAGTCTTTTGAGTTTCCTGATTTTCCATTAACGGTTCTTAAACAGGAGGCGCCTGAATCCAAAATACCGGGGTTAGGAGATCTGATTGACAGGGCAAACTCCGGTGAGCCTGAGTTCAAGGGGCTTGAATCCCTTCCATGTTTTTCCAGTGGCTTGCCTGCCAGCAGGGAGAGCGGTAATAAAAGTCAGTTTTCGTACAACAGACTTCAGTGCAATGAAAGTTCTGTCCAGTTGCTTGATAATCAGCAGGCACCTCAACTGCTGGCTCCCCAGGGTACTCAATGGTCGGTATCGGGATTAAACTGCTCTGCGCTTTGCTTGCCTCTGGTGCCTACGGGGGTCTTTCCTGTCCCGACTGGTTCTTCTTCTTTGCCCAACCAGCATGAATGCTTTTTGCCCTGTAATGTAACAGGTTCAGCGATGGATGCCGAAGAGGGTGAAAGTTACAAAATAACCAGGTTAACACCATTTTCTTATGGAGAGGCCATCAACTGTTACATGCCGTGTCAGGGCCCAGCAGCTGAAATGGCAACCGAGTACAATCAGCCAGTTGAGGTCGATCTTGATGAGCAACGGGTAACATCGGGTCAGACACTAGACGTGCTTCTTCAAGAGATCAGGGATTTTAAATGGAACAGTAAGACTGATGTTTTATTAAGGGGAGATGACTTTGACAACACCCTTGAGCTGGGCTCGTCCGCCTTAAATGGGCGGGTTGAATCGGGGGCTGGGAATGACCATATAAGGCATCGATCCCCGGGGAAAATGGTTTATCAATACGAACAATGGGGCGGCATAGATCTTATACAGGTATTGGGAGAGGGCAATCTGGAGTTGGATTTTGGCGATGTAGCTATCAATGACATCACTTTAACGGAAAGTCTTGGCGTTGTTGAAGTTGGAGTCAAATTGAAATTCAAACATGAGGGTAAGGAAAAGGAAGTAGAAGACCTGTTTTATATCACCGGGAAATCCAAATCAGGAAAAGACAGTTTTGACCAGCCGCGTCTGACCGGTATTTGTTGTAGAGATGGCATTATTCAAAAGGATGACCTGAATATTCTTATTCAGAGTATTAACCAGTTTGAAAATAAGTTTCAAACGTCGGTTTCGCCATCAATCTCGCCGACTGCCGCCCGGAGTGTGCCGCTGGTTTCGACTTCCTTTGCCGGGTGAGTAGTCGAACCGGCTAAAGGTGGATTTTATGACTACGCAGGTAAGCCGAGCTGGTCAAAGAAAGCCCGGTTCCTCTCTTTTGCCGATTGCAGCAGGCGATCATAAGATACGACTTCAATGTAAGCATTTCGAGGCTTGTTATAACCAAAGAACCCCATTCCATCATAGGTTTCGGTCAGGCTCGCCAGCTCGCATCGTTCTACCATGGTTGGGGTTAAAAACAGTTCGCAGTAATTCGTTGATTCTCTCACGACCTGCTTTCAGGTTTTCACTCAGATAATTGCTCAGGTACTGCTTGCTTCTGGCCAGAACATGACGTTGCATATCTTTGAAACTGACTTCGACATCCTCAAGAATACCCCCTATATCATCAGCTATATCAAATGCAGTGCGCTCCGGACGAACATGGTCGTCCAGATAGTCGGATGAAATGTAGCAGGTATAGATGAACTCACCAGCCTCATCCGATATTTTGCCAAACAGCCCCGGGATTTGATGACTAATGGGAATTTCCTGCACCAGCCTGTTAGCCGCGCAAAGGGCGAGAGAGTGTTTCTTTTTGGTCGAAGCATGAAATTTTATGTGGGTCAGCCTGAACGAGCTTGCAGAGAGTTCACAACGGCTTCAAAAACCGGGAAAAGTCCATGACTCTTGCATTCCTTAACCTTCCTGCCAGATTGGTATGCAGGCTCATCGATAGGCTCCTCAGGCAGGAAGTGCTTTTTACCAAAATTCAGCTAACTGAAACATTCTATACAAGTACCCAGAGGGCTGCTGACTTTATTATTGCTCAGGCATTGCGGAGCTTCCCGGTGCTGGTCAGAATCAAGGCTTTTTAGTTGATAGCTGGTTATCAGTATCAAAGAAGTCTCTGGATCCAGTTTAATCCTTCATTGAGCAGTGGGCTTGCATGCTCTATAACAGAAAGTGTGCTGTCCAGTGTCCCGAGGTTCAACAATTGAGAACTGAATTCAGCCTCAATAATCTCAAGGCCGTTAGTGGCGTTAGCATCATCAGCGTATAAATCGGGCGTATACGCAGCAGTCAGTCGTTCGAGGCCCGTTTTGTACTGATCGGTTTTTTTGAAGTCTTCATTTACAAAGGTAGTGATGACTCGTGGGTCTAATGTCTTTTCACCAAATTTATTGCGCCAATCCCGATTATTGGCCAGAGAGGTCAGGCGATTCAGAATGAATTCTGTACCCTTAACAGCCTGCTCGGCCAAAGTGGTCACAACAAATCGCTCCACTCTTGGGTCAAACAACAGCGGGCTCGAGAGTTCACTGAGTCCGGCTCTCAAGTCAATCAGGATCAAATCCGCCTGAAGTTGATTTCCCAGCTTTTGCAGCATATCGGTACAACGCCAGGGTTGTTCATAGGTTCGCGCAAGGTGTTCTGGTCGAACAGAAATGTTGATTAATTGAGCCATTCCCGATTTGCATTCACTGTGTTTTTCAATATCTGCTTCACTATCGGAAAAAGCAGGGAGCAGGCAGTACTCAAAACCGGCTTCACTTTTTGTATAACGATCAAGCTCTTTGGCAAAAGTGGCAATCGTGGTTGACTCATCAACCGCCGGATAGTGGCTGGCTTCCAGAAACTGAATCCATGATACATCCGGTTTATCGCTGTCTTTGAACAAATAGGTCAGGCCCGGCGCTTTGATATCAGCATCGACAAGCAACACTTTTAATTTCTCACGATTGTTTTCACGATGGTGGAAGTTCACCTGAAGCGCCTTGAAAAATGTCAATAATGAAGTGGTGCGGCCAACACCTCCTTTAAAGGAGTGAAAGGCTGCAAGTCTGCACTTCCCTTCGAAAGGTTCAGGGCTTTTTGGCAGTATTGACATTGCTCCATCATAACCAAGGTCTTTCCAAAGTGGCCTTGGATGGCGTGGGTTCTGTTCTTCGCAGTCCGTGATAATTTCAACATCTATCGAGCTTTGTGAGCCGTAAGCCAGCGCTATTTTTCGTTCATCATGATGCCAGTTATTTCCAAATACTGTTTTTACAAAATCGAAGGCAAGGGTTTGATCGTTACCTTCAAGGTCTATTTCGATCGCTTCACTGTAAGTACGGATATCAGCTATACCCTCAGGAAAGTGTGTAAAGTTCTGAGTTTTGGATGCCAGCAGTCGTTCGGCATCCAGCCAGCTATAGAGGTTCATTAACACTGCTCCCTAACCCAATGACAAATATTCTCAAGAGTTTGAGTGATATGTGTATGATCTGCCTGATTTTTAATTTTAACGCCATACCGCCAAACCAGATTCAACTTACTTGCCGGGTAGGTGGTCGAGCCAGCTAAAGGTAGATTTTATTTTTCCTGTTAGATGCATAACGCCCTTATAATAAGCGCTGTCATTAATTTGAACATTATCGGGGAATACCCTGTTGAAGATGATCTGGCTGATTCAATTTCTGATGACTGTATCGAGCTGGATAACGAGCTGGATAGAGAGTAGCTTTCAGAAGCTGTGGCCATGCTGTTTAATTTGACTTCATATTTGTGATGATCCTGATGAATATCCATTAACTCAGCAACAAGTGCTGTTGAATTAAAAAATAGTTCGGTACCCTTTCCGGGACATGATGTTTGTGTTTTTTCATTAATTGTTATTGGAATTATCGTAATATTCCCTTCATAGTTTCGTAATGCATTTGGAATAACGATGTTTGTTTTGTCTGTATAGTAGCTGTCACCATCAAATTTAATCATGAATAGCTCGGCATCAGAGGTTGCCGTCCATGATAAAACAGGCTTTTTTTCAAAGTATTTCATTTCCGGGTGATAGACGTGCCCAGGCACTGAATGATTAAATTTAATATTTTTAAATGTATTGCACTCAGACTCGGTGGAACTTTGAAAAGAACCTGAATCGTGCCTGTCTCTACAGCATTTAATGTTATGAAATTCGATCGAACCTTCAGGCATCACTGTATTAATGATTAAATCACTGTAACCGGCATTAACAGAACCTTTTTGAGGCGGGGAGCAACGAGAGCAAGAATATTTTTTAACGCAAAATGCATTTGCTACAACGCGATCGTTGCAACGACATCGACTATTGATCGAATGACCGCAGTTATAATCAGAAAATTCATAGGTTTCTGCTGCCAGCTGCTGGAAATCAGGTATGTTTTGTCGCTCATCCGTATAACTGTAATTTAATATCGGGCATGAAACACTGCCATTATCTGTTTTCTCCAGGCATCTGTGAGTTCCATCCTTATGTCTATAAAGGGTGCCAGAGCAGTCAAAATGTGTCGTACAAACACCCGCGGCTGTTCGGGTGGTAACAGAGAATTCCGGATGCTGCTCTGTGCCACACTGCAATTTCAGAAGTATATGGTCAACTCCGGGACAAAGCCGGTTGTCACTCAATGTCGTAAGGGTTTGAGAACGGGCAGGTATTATTATCAACAGCATACAGGCATAAATCCAACCCGTACTAAATAATAATGAGAAAATAATTGATTTGTTATGTAATTTTTTCTTCACCGTTGGATATAATAAACTGTTCATTATGGATTCGCCTTTAACGTAGCCACTCGAAGTGACCCAGTTTAATGACAGGAATTTGCATTAAAGAATACGCTTGCTTCTTTACCATATCTTTTGCCTTCTCGTGTAAAGAAGAGGGTTTTTAGCTTGATCAAACCGCTTGACAGAGATGGGCTTTCCATGAAATCAAGAATTTGCAACTCAGTTTCATTGGCAGGCCTTATCAATGAATCCACTTGCCCTGGAAGATCCACTGAAATAAATCCAGTGTTAACAGGATCAATCTTTTGCCATTTCAATACAGGGTTGCCTTTTTCTCCACAACTGATGTTGATCCCGGTTATTGTGCTGGAGGAACTGTCCTTTATGACAAAGTTTTCGATTTTTGTCCTGCTCGAACCCGTATTGTTTTTGCAATGGAAGTTACTCAGCGTCACAGAGCCTTCTGGCATCGTAAAATCAAAGCTGATGCGACTATAAGCAATATAACCAACCGTTCTGATGACACAGTGTCCTTTAGGGCATTTCTTTCTGGGGCAGCCCACTTCATTAGGGATAGAACAATAAGCCTGCGCATACGTGCATCTCAGACACTTATTATTTGAACAACCCACTCCAGAGACACAGCTGACTTGTGAATAGTCAGAATTAATCTTTTTCGTTTTATAAACCGGGTAATAGCGATGATCGATTGATAATGCTGCGCAATCATAACCTTCTCCTTGCATCAGGCGCACATTGCATCGGCCATCCCGAATGTTAGAGCAATCAAAAGAAAATACGCAGTGATCACCGATTTTCAGCTCGAGCTGGATCGACTCATCCAAACCGCAGTAAAGACTGTATGAGATATTCTCTCCTTTGTAGGCACTGTCCGGAAGTGTCAGCGACAAATCCTCCGCATAAGCCTGAATACATAAAAACGTTAAAAGAACACAGGCTACACCAAAAAATCTGGCGAATGAACTACCCTGGGGCAAGCCCACGGTTATCGTGGGCTGGACGCACTCCGGTGCAGTAGTACGGGAGCAAGTTGAAAGGTTACGGAGGTTAACGCTGAGTTGCATTGGCTTCCCCATGTCCGCTGATGGTTTGCTTTCGCGGTTAACATGGTAGCTGTCTTTTACCACTCCGACTGACATTTAGGAAATATCAATCTTCGGTTTTAGGTTTGAGTGCGACACCACTCGTCGCAGGGGTGTTTTATAAAGATCATTCGCATTTTTGATGAAGACATTGGTGACTCGCAGTAAAACCCAAACTTTTTTTTGCAATTGCCCCGATTGCCGGTATGATATGGCGCCTTTATTAAAGCCCCGGTATCTGGTCGCAAGATATCAGGGTATTCCTTTGGAGAAAGAAAAATGTCTGAAGCTATCGCTCTGAGCGCTGTTGCACGCAAGGACGTAGGGAAAGGTGCGAGCCGCCGCCTGCGTCGTGCAGAACTGGTACCTGCCGTTATTTACGGTGGTGAGCAGGAACCTGCGCAAATCACCCTGGAAGCCCGTGCTATCCGTAAGGCACTGGAATCTGAATCTTTCTACTCCCAGATCGTTACCCTGGACGTAGAAGGCGCTTCCCAGCAGGTTATCCTGAAGGACCTGCAACGTCATCCTGCAAAAGACTATGCTATGCACCTGGACTTCCTGCGTGTTGACGCTACTCATGCAGTGACCACTCACATTCCACTGCACTTCCTGAACGAAGAAAGCTGTGTCGGTGTGAAAGCCGGTGGCGCTATCACTCACGCTCGTGTTGAAGTGGAAGTTAAGTGTCTGCCTGCTGACCTGCCTGAATTTATCGAAGTTGACATGGCTGATGTTGAGCTGGGTGGTCACATTCATCTGACCGACCTGACCATGCCTAAGGGTGTTGAGCTGGTTGCCCTGCAGCAGGGTGAAGGCCACGATCTGGACGTTGCTTCTGTTCAGACTACCCGTGGTGGTAAAGAAGAAGCTGAAGAAGCAGCTTCTGAAGAAGAAAGCGGCGAAGAGTAAGAGGATATTATGGCGAAAGATCACTCGATTAAGCTGGTTGTCGGACTCGGCAACCCTGGTGCTCAATACGATGATACTCGCCATAATGCCGGTTTCTGGTACGTGGAGCAGTTGGCTCGCGCTTATGGTGCCAGTCTGCAGCCCGAGAAGAAATTCTTTGGCTTGGCTGCCCGCGTTACCATCAATGGACAGGATGTCCGTCTGCTAAACCCGACCACATTTATGAATCGCAGTGGTCAGGCGGTGGGTGCTATCAGTACCTTCTTCAAGATTCCCCCTCAATCTATTCTTGTTGTTCACGATGAGTTGGACTTGCCTGCCGGTGTCGGTCGTCTGAAGCAGGGCGGTGGTCACGGTGGTCATAATGGTCTTCGGGACATTATTTCAGCATTGGGAAACAATAAGGACTTCCTGCGTTTGCGTCTGGGTATTGGTCATCCGGGTGACAGTAAGGAAGTGGTCAATTATGTGCTGAGCAAGCCTTCCGTGGCGGATCGTCAGAAGATTGATTCTGTGATCGACGAAGCGGTTCGTATTTCCCCTGAAGCCTTTAGCGGTGCTCGAGCCAAGGCTGTTCAGGAGCTGCATACTTTTAAAGCCTGACTTCAGGATGGTCTGATATTCAGTTTGGGTATTGGCCAGTAGGCCTTGCCGTCGTTGGGGTTTTCTCCCCGTTTCAAAGCCTGGTCCACCAGTTTGCAGATCAGCGTATCAAAGGGTATTCCTGCGTGTCTGGCACCGTCTGGAAACAGGCTGGTGGGTGTCATTCCTGGCAGGTTATTGAGTTCTGAAAATATGGGGTCTCCCGATTCAGGAACAATAAAGTCAGAGCGACTCAGGTCATGACAGCCGAGAATCTGGTGGGCTTTCAGGGCAATCTGCTGCACTTTCTGATATTGCTCATCCGGGATTCTGGCAGGAGTGACATGGTTGCTGAGACCCGGTGTATAACGGTGAATATAGTCATACCAGGCGCCGTCTGGTGTGGTGATTTCGGTAACGGGCAGAACCTGATAGTCATCCAGATGAAGTACGCCAGCGGTGATTTCCCGACCGCTGACAAACTCTTCAACCAGTAGTTTTTCGTCCATTTGCAGGCCGGTTTTCAGCTTGTTCAACAGGTCTTCATAACCCATGGCAAACTGGACGCCAATCCCTGAACCCTGGCCTGGCGGCTTGATGATGACCTTATGCCCAAGGGATTCGATACAGTCGAGGGTGGCGTCTTCACAGTTGTCGCTGCGATAGACGATTCTGTCTTTGGCCATGGGGATGCCAGCAGCCTGAAGCAGGCGTTTGGTCACCACCTTATCCAGAGAGCAGGCGCTGGCCAGGGCGCCAGAACCTACGTACGGGATGCTCATAATATCCAATAGTCCTTGCAGGCGACCATCTTCACCATAAGGGCCGTGGGCGACCGGAAAAGCCACGTCAACCCGTTGGGCTATGAGTTGTTCCGGAAGTGTTGCGTCGAGTTCCAGGTGAACCACTCTGCCATAATGTTGTTCCAGGCAGGGGGTGATACGGCTCGCCGAGAGTCTGGAAACATCGGCTTCGGGAGACAGGCCGCCGCAGATGACGGCAATGGTTTTGCTTTTGTCAGGCATTCTTCAAATGACTTCAGTTTTGGTTGCGATCAGACAAGCCTAGTACATCAGCCCAATCTGACCAGTCGGAGCGTATTCATAGTCAGGCGCAACAGATGGCATAATGCTGGTGTCATTTCAGGTCGGGCCTTATAATCCTTCACCAAATTTTTGATTGATTTTCCCCTGGTAACTTATTGTGGGTTTTTTTTATGGGCTTTAAATGTGGCATCGTTGGTCTGCCCAACGTCGGTAAATCAACACTGTTCAACGCTTTAACCAAGGCTGGGATTGATGCAGAAAACTTCCCTTTCTGTACTATCGAGCCAAATGCGGGGGTGGTGGCTATGCCTGACCCTCGTTTGAACAGGCTGGCAGAGATCGTTAAGCCTGAGCGTGTGCTACCCACTACCATGGAGTTTGTCGACATTGCCGGTCTGGTAGAAGGTGCCTCCAAGGGCGAAGGTCTGGGTAATAAATTCCTGGCCAACATTCGTGAGACCGATGCCATCGCACACGTGGTTCGTTGCTTTGAGAATGACAATGTTATCCATGTGGCCAACAAGATCGATCCGGCGGCAGATATTGACATTATCAATATCGAGCTGGCCATGGCCGATCTGGAAAGCTGTGAGAAGCAGTTGCAGCGGGTGACACGAGTGGCTAAAAGCGGTGACAAGGACGCCAAGGCCCAGAAAGCCCTGCTGGAAAGAATTGTGCCTCATCTGGAAGAGGGGAATCCTGTTCGCTCTCTGGCCATGTCCGATGAGGAGCAGAAGCTGACCAAAACGTTCCACCTGCTGACCACCAAGCCCACCATGTACATCGCCAACGTTGATGAAGATGGCTTTGACGATAACCCTTATCTGGATGTTGTCCGCGGCATTGCAAAGAGCGAAGGCTCTGTTGTAGTGACGGTCTGCAACAAGCTGGAAGCCGAGATTGCTGAACTCGAAGATGAAGAGCGGGATGAGTTCCTGGCCGACCTGGGTATGGAGGAACCGGGTCTGGACCGGGTGATCCGCGGTGGTTATGAGCTTTTGGGGCTACAGACCTACTTCACTGCCGGTGTTAAAGAAGTTCGTGCCTGGACGGTGAAAATCGGTGCCACGGCTCCCCAGGCTGCGGGTGTGATTCACACTGACTTTGAGCGTGGATTTATTCGTGCTGAAGTAACGGCTTATGATGAGTTTGTTCAGTACAACGGTGAACAGGGTGCCAAGGAGGCTGGTCGACTCAGAGTGGAAGGTAAAGATTACATCGTTAAAGATGGCGATGTTATGCATTTCCGGTTCAATGTCTGATTCATCTTCAAAAATACGAAGCAGGATAGGGATTTTCTGAAGGTTCTTAAAAAAGCCGCTGAAACAGTTGACAGGAAGCCGTGAAATCCTGAAAATGCGCTCCATCTTTCGGCGGCTAGGTAGCTCAGTTGGTTAGAGCACAGCACTCATAATGCTGGGGTCGGCAGTTCGAATCTGCCCCTAGCTACCATCCTTCAGCGGTTTGTAAATAAGCGACTGATGACGTAGAGTCGAAAGGGTTCACGGAATGTCCATACCCTATAAACATTTCGTATTTGCTGGGGTGTCGCCAAGCGGTAAGGCAGCAGGTTTTGATCCTGCCATGCGGGGGTTCGAATCCCTCCACCCCAGCCACTTAAAATGGCTAGGTAGCTCAGTTGGTTAGAGCACAGCACTCATAATGCTGGGGTCGGCAGTTCGAATCTGCCCCTAGCTACCATTTTACTGGGGTGTCGCCAAGCGGTAAGGCAGCAGGTTTTGATCCTGCCATGCGGGGGTTCGAATCCCTCCACCCCAGCCATCTTTCTAAATCCCGACTAAAAACAGTTGGGGTTTTTTCATTTCATTAAATAATGCCCAGCTTGTTTTAATCGGCAGGTTTGTTATCTGTTGTTATTGCGGATAGTCAAGCGCCGAAAATATCACCATAATCCCCCCGTTCGTTTGGATTTGATCCAACTGGGCGTTAAATGAGTTGGGGGCGGAAACCGGCCTACACAGAGCTTGCTCTGTAAAACCACCACCAAATCTTTAGAATTGGTGGTGGTAGTTTATTAACAAGAATTCGTCATCAAAGAAAAAACTGTTTAGGTTCTTTTCTGAAAGATGAGCACGAGTAACCCGTCGTCTAACGATTTGACATTCTATAAAGCTGAGGCCTGTTTTGGATTTTGCACTCACTCTTGATTGGGCGGTTTTACTGTTTCTTATTGCGGTTCTGGCCGGTTTTGTTGACTCTATTGCCGGAGGGGGTGGCTTGATTACCGTTCCTGCGCTTCTGGCGGTGGGGCTTTCTCCGGCGCAGGCGCTGGCCACTAACAAATTACAGTCCACGGGGGGGGCTTTTTCTGCCAGTGTCTATTTTGTTCGCCGGGGGCTGGTGAATCTCAGGGAAATGCGTTTCGCCATTTTCATGACCTTTGCTGGCAGTGCCGCAGGCACGATTCTGGTTCTGTTGATTGATGCTTCAGTGATGAGGCAGGTTATTCCTTTCCTGTTAGTGGGTATTGCCGCTTACTTTATTCTTTCCCCCAGCGCTCGAAATACCGAAGCGTCTACCGCCAAAATGAGCCTGACGGCTTTTGCCTGTACGGCAGGGGTGGGTGTCGGCTTTTATGATGGTTTCTTTGGGCCGGGTACCGGCTCTTTCTTTGCCATCGCTTTCGTTAGCCTTCTTGGTTATTCCCTGACCATGGCAACGGCTCATACCAAGGTTCTGAACTGCACCAGTAATGTGGCTTCCCTGCTGTTCTTTATCCTCGGTGGCCAGGTTGTCTGGGCGGTAGGGCTTGTCATGCTGGCAGGTCAGTTCATTGGTGCCAGGCTGGGATCAAGAATGGTGATGAAGCGTGGTCAGCAGATTATTCGTCCCATGATTGTCATTATTTCATTAGTGATGACCGGCAAACTCATGTGGGACGAATACGGGCACTGGCTTTTTTAACAGTTTTTCTGCGCAAGTGGCGGTTTGGCGTTATGATAGATAGTCCGTAAAGTGTTGGGGTTCTCGTGGCCTCATCACTAATTTTGGCAAGAATAACCTCGCGCAAGTGCAAGTATTTGAATGGATAGCAGTTGGCTCAGTGCATTGTTTGGGGGCGTTTATCTTGCCCTGATTATCGCCTTTGGCATTCACATCATTATGCAGCGCAGGCCGGTAGGGGTGACGCTGGCCTGGATACTGTTGCTGTTTATTCTGCCGGTGGCTGGATTCTTCTTTTATCTGCTGTTTGGCTCAAGGCGTCTGGGGCGAAGAAGGCTCCGCCGTCTGGAAAGCCTCTATCCCGACCACGAGCAGTGGTCTGGCCACCTTTCGAGAGTCATTGTTCGGCGACAGGGTGAGTGTTCCTCCAATACCCCTCATACCGGTGTCTACAAGCTGGCGGAGCAGACTTTGGACATTCCTGTGCTGCCCTGCAGTAAGCTTCAGCTGTTTCATGAAACCGATACGATTCTTCATGGCCTGTTACAGGATATAGAAAAAGCCAGACAGAGCATTGTGCTGGAATTTTATATCTGTCAGCCCAAGGGACGCATCAAGGTTCTGGCGGAAGCTTTGATCAGAGCCTCTCAGCGGGGGGTTGACTGCATGGTTATTCTGGATGCCGTGGGTAGCCGTCGTTTTCTCCGCAGTGAGTGGGCAAGACGTTTTCGCCGGGAAGGCATCAGTGTTACCAGCTCTATGCCGGTTGGTTTGCTGAGAATGCTGTTTGAGCGGGTTGATATTCGCAACCATCGCAAAATTCTGGTAATTGATGATGAGATTGCCTGGAGTGGCAGTTTTAACCTGGTTGATCCCGTCTACTTTCGCCAAAGGGCTAATGTCGGGCAATGGGTCGATGCCATGGTCAGGGTGGAGGGCATTCCGGCCCATGTTATGGGGGTGATTGCCCATTGGGATAAAGCACTTGAGACGGGTGAGAAACATTCGTCGTTTAATGCCACTTATGAGTTTCCACCTTCTTGTCTGGATAGTTATACCGGTGCTGATGCTCACGTACTGCCATCAGGGCCGGGTATCAACCGGGAAAGGCTTCATCAGGTGTTGCTGACCGCCATTTACGAAAGCAAGGAAGAGCTGCTGATATCTACGCCTTATTTTGTTCCTGACGAATCATTGTTGGTTGCCCTCAAGTCCGCGGCCATGCGAGGGGTGGATGTTCAGTTGCTGCTTCCTCACAAAAACGATTCCAGAATGGTTCACCATGCCAGTCGTTCCTACTATGAAGACCTGTTAAAGGCCGGGGTGAAAATATTGCAGTTCAAGGGTGGGCTGCTGCATACCAAGTGTGTTCTGGTGGATCGGTCGACCATTCTGTTTGGCACGGTCAACCTGGATATGCGCAGTGTCTGGCTGAATTATGAAGTGACTATGATCATCTATGACAGAGCCTTTAGCCAGACCATGGCGACGCTTCTCGATCAGTATATGCAAAGTTCCGAGCGTGTTCGTTTGTCGGTATGGAATCAGCGATCTGTCACCAAACGATTCCTTGAAAGCCTGTTTCAGTTGTTAAGTCCGTTGCTGTGAGTTGCGGTTAAGAGCCTCTGTTGTTTAACAAGCAGAAGCTCTTAACCAAAAGCTCTTAACAAAAGTGCATTGTCTTATTTATAGAGTTCCAGAGAGTCAACGGTTATGGAGTACAGGGTTTCTGTGTACTCAGACTGGGTGGTCTCAACGTTCAGGGTGCCTACCAGCCAGTAAGGGGTATAGCCCGCTTCCTCAACCTTGATCCCCTTTTCTTTCTCCTTGAATTTCACATAAATGGTCTGGTTAGGTGGTGGCGGTGGTACGTGGATGCAGGCGCCCATGGTGGGCACCAGCAACAGTTCCGTTGCTCGCTGGTTTTTATCGAGATTGAGTGGTACCAGGTAGCCGGGGATTTTGACCTTGCGTTTATTCAGTCTTGCAACAGGCGTCTGGCCCAGCTTATCCAGGTAGGCGATGACCTCGTCTCTGCCCATGTCTCCGGCCTGGTAGCTGTTAATGACCTTCTGGTCCGGTGCCGGCATCAGCTCATCCCAGGTGATTTCTATGACTTCTGCCTGAGGGGTTGGTTTTTCTACCGGTTTGTCCTGAGTGGCTGGTTTTTCTACCGGTTTGTCCTGAGTAGCTGGTTTTTCTACCGTTTTGGCCTGAACGGTGACTACTGGCAACAAAGCCAGTAGCATCGTCAGTATCAGGGGTTTTCCTGTTTTCATGAGGGATGTCCTTTTCAAACTCTTACGGTCAGACCGTCGGCGAGAGAGTTTTTATAGGCACGCCAGGCTGGGATCATGCCCAGAATAGTGGCGCAGATAATAATCATTCCAGCCAGTGACCACTCAAAGGTGCCCGGGGCACTGATGGCCAGGTGCAGCCCCAGTATTTGTTGAACAACGGGCTGAAGGGCCAGCAGCAGGCCATAGAGCATAAGGAAGCCCAACAGGGTTCCGGCAACGGCATAAACGACAGATTCAGTAATCATCAGCGTGAAGATATGAACAGGCCTTGCACCGACAGAGCGGAGAATCGCCATCTCTCGCCGCCTTTCGTTCAGGGAGGTGAGAATGGTGGTGAGCATCCCCATCAGACCCGCTAATACCACCATCACGGAAACCGCCAGTAATGCCTTTTCGGCGGTGCCCACCAGTTGCCAGAGTTCCTGAAGGGCCACACCGGGCAGAATAGCGGTCATGGCTTCCTGGCGGTATTCGTTTACTTTCCTCTGGTAACGGAAAGCGGCAATACGGGATTTCAGGCCGACAAAATAGGCGGTAACACTGGCAGGCTGAAGATCCATGGCCTCTGCTTCTTCAGCGGAAACTGAAAATGCGGCAATGGGCGGAGCGCCATTTACCCAGTCGATGTGCAGGGCTTCCATTCCCTCAAGGGAAATCATAATCACCCTGTCAGTGGGAGTACCTGTGGGTTTGAGAATACCTGAGACCGTGAAAGGTTTGTCATCGTGGGGTAGCAGGCTCTTACTTTCTACGCCGTGGCTCAGAATAATGTCGTCACCGACTTTATAGCCAAGCCTGGCAGCGACTTCAGATCCAAGTACAGCGTCGTACAAGGTATTAAAAGGTCGACCTTTGGACAGTTGCAGCGACTCGTCATCACCGTATCGGAAATGATTGAACATGCCATGGGTGGTGCCCACTACCCGATAACCGTGGTGGGAGTCACCCAGGGAAATGGGTACAGACCAGGCGACGTTGGGGTCAGAAGTTAAATCCTGATAAGTTTCCCAGGTGATGTTGTTGGTGGCATTGCCAATATGGAAAACAGAATACAGCAGAAGATTCATAGAGCTGCTTCTGGCACCCACAATCAAATCGGTACCGGCAACGGTGTTGGTAAAGCTGTTTTTGGCTTCGACCCTGATACGCTCAACCCCCAAGAGCAGGGCGACGCTGACAGCAATGGAGAAGATTGTCAGCAGGGCTGTGGTTTTCCGGTTTTTAAGACTCTTTAAAGCCAGACTTAAAATCGACATCATTTCACCTTTATTGCTTTACTGGGGCAGCTTTGCTGGCCCGGTTGATTTCATTGAGTGCAATGGTGCGATCAAATAAAGGTTCAAGACTCCGGTCATGGCTGACGAACAACAGAGTGTCGCTGGCTGCTTCACATTCTGCGAACAGCAGTTTGATGAAAGCTTCCCGGGTGTCTGCGTCCAGGGCTGAAGTGGGCTCGTCGGCAATGATCAGGTCAGGTTTGCCAATTAACGCTCTGGCGGCTGCTACCCGCTGCTGCTGTCCAATACTCAGTTCTGTGACCGGGCGATGCAGTAAGGCGTCGTCCAGTTCCAGGTGCTTGAGAAGACGCCTTGCTTCATTCTGCTCACTGCTGGCAATACTGGTGAGATGGTTTTTGCGCTCTTTGGCAAAGCTCAGGGGCAGAGTGACGTTCTCTATCACAGAGAGATAGGGAATCAGGTTGAACATCTGAAAAATAAAGCCAATATGATCAGCACGGAAGCGATCACGTTGTACCGGGGATATGCGACTAATGTCGTTCCCCAGTATTTTGACCTGTCCCCGCTCTGGTGTAATAACGCCGCCGAGCAGTCCCAATAGCGTGGTTTTGCCGGAGCCCGATGGGCCACAGACAAACACCTTTTCGCCTCTGGATATCGTTAATTCTGGAATGTCCAGAACGGGTATTCCAGGTTTCCAGCTGAACTCGACCGCATTGAGTTCAATCAATTGAGAGCGGGAGTCAGTCATCTTAGAAACGAACCTCTGGCGTGCTCTTGGTCATTTCCGCAGCCGTCTGACCTTTTTGGGTAAAGCCCTGAACGCTTAAGGATTCGCTGCGTTCGAACTTTTCAAAGATTGAGGTGCTGATGGTGTTTAGCTGACTGACGTTACCACATTGAAAGACATAGGTGGCAGAGATGTCCATATGACCGCCATGTCCTTCATGGCTGAGGTCGTGATGGGCATGCTCATCATGATGATGGTCGTGTTCGTGATGCTTGTGTTCATCGTGATGATCGTGTTCGTGATGGTCGTGATGTGCGTGCTCATCATCATGATGATGATCGTGTTCGTGATGTCCGTGCTCGTGATCAACAGAGCTTGTTGTAGCCTTGGCACTGACCAGTTTGCAGGAAGCGGCAGGGGTCATGCTCCAGAGGCTGGCGGCTTCCAGCTTGTTCAGGGCTTCATGGAGCTGGTGGCGTTGTTTATCGGTGGTAATGGTCTCAAAGCCCAGCACATCGTTGGCCGGCATTTTCAGCTCCAGGTGAACTTCGGACCCTTCGACGGCAAAGTTCAGTTCGCCATGTCCGTGAACATGAGCGTCAACATGACGCGGCTCTCCATTGGCGGCAGAAGCAGTCAGGGATAGAACACCGCAGGCGATACCGGCAGCCAGCTTGGTAAAAGTGTGCATAATGTCACTCGTCGGGTCATTTATTTGAAAAAATGGAATACCGCACAACCAGTCAATAAACGACAGCAACCAGACCGAATCGGAGGGGATTCGGCCTGTGTCTGTGGGCAGTGTTTATCAGGCTGATTGTTAGCATTCCGTCGCGTGTTGTCGCCACGTGAGTTGTAAGCCCCGCTGGCCGTCATACCATGGTTTTAAGCAGGTTACGACGGGTCAGCCAGGAAGTCATGAATACAGCCAGCAAGTGCAGGCCAACAAAATAGTAAAGGCCATTCACCAGCATGGCATGCCATTCGTAGACACCGTGCTCAAAGCCGAAATCGGTATCCTGCAACCACCCGGTAAACGCCGCCAGGGCCAGGGTAATCCACATCAGCCAGACAGCCATTGCTCCCAGTGGGTTGTGGCCTTTTTCTCCTGGTTGTCGGGTTTTCAGCTCATGAAGATGCTGTTTAATGCCCGCAAAAGAGGGCTTGATGTCCCTGAGGCGAGCGGGTGCAGGGGCAAACGTCAAACCGTAGAGCAGTCGGAGTGCTACCAGCGCAAGAATCATCCAGCCAGAGTACTGGTGATACTTATCGCAGCCATCAACCAAAAAATGGTTACTGAAAAAAAGAGCGGCAACCGTCCAGTGAATCAGCTGAACGGTACGTGGCCACCGGAACCTGTCAGACATCGAACTTACTGTGGTATTTCTTTTTGATGTCATTCAGTTTTTTCATTTTCTGCTTGGCCAGATCCAGATCTTGCTGATCAAGGGCAGCCTGAACACCGGCCAGACCGGTCAGCAGTTGATCGATGCCTTTCTGGAATGCCTCTGGCGAGTCAGAGTAGCCGTTTTGTTTGGCATTTTCTGCATGTTTACGAAATTCGGTTACGTAGTTTTGCAGGTCTTCAAGGGTTTTAGCTGAGCCAGAGCGTTTGAAATTGAAGCCCATTTTTTTCATTTCAGCGTTCAGCTGACTGGCATGGCCTTCCTGGTGATCAGCAGAAGCCGGCGTCGACGCCATGAAAGTAGCAGACAGTGCCAGTGGTATAAAGAGGGTTTTGACCAGTGATTTCATGTTAATTTTCCGTATAGAAATTGAGCAGGCGTATCATAATAATTCCGCTAAGAAATAAGAAGACTGGTTGTATCAAACTTTACAATGCATGTCATAAAAATATCTAAATCTTTTCAGACATTTTTTTTACTGGCATAAAATTATACTTTGCTTATCGCTTCAATCATTGATGGGGTATGGGATGCGTTTGCTTTTAGTTGAAGATAGCAGGGAGGTCGCCGGTGTTATTCTCGATTACTTTGAGAATACCGGCCATGAGGTAGATTATGCTGCCGATGGCAAGGGCGGCCTGAATCTGGCCAGTGAAAACAGTTATGACATTATTATTCTGGATGTGATGTTACCCGGTATGAATGGTTTTAAGGTCTGCCGGGCCCTTCGTGAGCAGGGGAACAGTACGCCTGTGTTGATGTTGACGGCAAGGGATACCACCGATGATACGCTCCAGGGATTCTCAGAAGGCGCTGATGACTATCTGATTAAACCGTTTGATCTGAAAATTCTCGATGCCAGAGTCCAGGCTTTGGTGCGTCGTAATTCATCGTCGGCCTTTAAAAAGGAGCTGTCGTACGGTCAACTTTCTCTGGATTTGGGTAGTCGTGCTGCCATAAGGGACAGTCAGTCCATCGGTTTGAATCCGACCTGCTTCAAGATTTTGAAAATTTTGATTGATAAGGCGCCGGAAGTCGTGACCCGGGACGAGTTGATTTACGCCATCTGGAAGGATGAGCCACCGGAAGGGGATACCCTGAGAAATCATATCTATCAGCTCAGGGCGTCAGTGGATAAACCGTTTGAGCAGGAGCTTATTATCACGGTGCCCAAGGTGGGATATCGTTTGAAGGAAGCGGTTTGAGTTTGCGTTAAACTGCTCCCCATTCTGCCAAACTGCGAGTAGTCTAGGCGCTTTTGCTGTGAAGGAAACTGTCTGAATGTTTGACTCAAAAGCAATGCCTCCTTCTCTGCGTATGCAGATAACAGTGCCTATTTGTATTTGCCTGATTTCAATTCTGCTGGTCAATTTTTTAATTTTTTATTCCGTGCTTCACTACGTCGAGGATTCTGTCAGCATTCGCCGGGCTGAGTTCTTGCAAAGTTTTGCATTAGACAGATATAGAAGTGGGGCAAAGGGGCCTCAGGTGCTGGATCACCTGACCACTGCCTACGACCGTTACGAATCCATACCAAAGCATGTCACGAAATACTTTGATAAAAACTGGCGTGGTGGGGAAGATTTTGACGACGTCGCTAATGGGGACTCGGTTTTTACGGTGCTGGCCAAAGAGGAGATCATCAATGGTGAGAGAAAAACTCTCTATATCGTTGAGAACAGTACGCCTGTCACTATGACATTGAGTATGAAAATCACCTTGACGCTCGGTGTTGTACTGTCCTCCCTGCTGATATTGATCAGCTTTTATCTCATCGTGAGACGGCTCTCAGAAAATGTCTCAAGGCCTTTTAATGACCTGGCTCGATTGATTGATCAGGGGAGTACCGACGATCTATTGCCCCTGTCAGAAAAAGGCCTGCATTCGCAAGAGCAGTTAAGGCTGGTGCAGGCTTTGAATGATTACCGCCGACGTATTCATTTGAGTATTGAGAGAGAAAAATCCTTCAGTCGATACGTCAGTCATGAACTAAGAACGCCGCTGTCTGTCATCATGGGAGTGGCAGGGCTGCTTGAGATTTCTAACGCGCCGGCTTTTGTCGAGAAGCAGCGACTCAGGCTGGAAAGAGCCTGTCGTGATATGACCGATATCTCGGAAACTCTTCTGAGTCTGGTCAGGGAGCAGAAGGCCAGTATTCAGGCCAGCAGCATGATTGACCGACCATTTATTGAACAGTTGGTTGAAGAGAATAAGACGCTGCTACAGGGCAAGCCGGTGGCTATCAGCATTGATGCCGGGGAGGAGTTGGTGCTCAATGCACCGGATACCATGATCCGGATTTTGCTGGGTAATATCATTAAAAATGCTTTCAGTTATACCCAGGAAGGCGAGGTTTCTATTCATCTCACAGATTCCAGTCTGGAAGTTCTGGATACCGGACCTGGCCTGAAAGAAACAGCAGGCAATCTCGAAGGGCATGGCCTGGGGTTGATGATAGTGAATGACATCTGTCGTCAGAATGGTTGGTCGTTTACGTTGCAGGATCGTGTCTCGGGCTCTGGTTGTCAGGCTTTGCTGGTATTCAGTAAAGGGCATCAATCCTGATGCCCTCTGGGGGTGGCAGTTTATTGTGTTTTCCCCGTTGCCAGACTATCCCCTTGCTCTTTCCACTCTTTCAAGCCTCCTTTGAAGTGCATGATATTGGTATACCCTTTGGCTGTAGCAAAGTCAGCACCGGTAAACCAGGCTGTGCACTGTGGGCCACCGCAATAAACAACAATGGGGTAGTTTTTCAGCACAGGAAGTCGGCGCTCCAGAGTGGCCCGGTCTGCCAGTGAATAGGCGCCCGGCAGGTGACCCTTGGCGTAGGTCTCAGCTCTGTTGGTATCAAGAAGAAAGACTTCGCCGGCATCTATTGCCTTGCGCAGTTGGGTGTAGGATATGGCTGGGTAGTGCTGATTGTAGGCCGCCAGCCTGTCTTCGGTTGTGTTTTCTGAAGCGACCACAGAGGTGCTGAACAGGATTACGGCGCAGGCTAGCCTGCGAGGGTTTCTAAACCATGTACTGAGCATGGGGTTTCTCCGGTTTACTGCTAAAGCCAAGAGTATAGATGGCTCATCGGAAGTGTGTGCTGTTGGGCACCAGTTGGCAGAGCTATTGTGTGATCCCGAACTGATATTTGAAGGCAGCCAGTCAGACAGTTTCGCCATGATCGCTTTTTGACACTACTGATGCAGTCAGAGTTGATTATGAGCAGTACCACTGAGGAAAAAAACTATGTCCAAGAGAATCAGAAGCAGAAAGCCGACCCATCCCGGTCAGATTGTAAAAAAGGATGTGCTTGAGCCTTTGAACCTTTCGGTCACTGACGCGGCAAAAGTTCTGAATGTTTCCAGAAAGCACTTATCCGCTTTCGTGAACGAACGAATACCATGCAGTAAGGATATGGCCAAGCGGTTGGCTATTGCTCTGGGTACCTCTGTAGATGTATGGCTCGGAATGCAAAATGCTCTGGATATTTGGGAAATGGAAAACAGCAATGATGAGTGTTATCTGGCTGTAGGAAAACTGGCTACCAGCTGAACCGGCAAATGAGCAGGCTGTCTGCTGAGGTGGTTGGGAAGCACAGTAAGCAGATCTGATAAATACCTGCTACGCTAGCCAAAAAAACTCAGTAAGTAGGTTTAAAGCATGAGCAAAAGTAAAATTACAGTGACCATTGATGACGAACTGCTACGGCGGGCGCGAGAGTTGAATATTAATATTTCTTCTGCCGCTGAACAGGGCATTAAGGCTGAAGTCAGGCGTTTGGAGGAAGGGCGTTTGAAAAAGATTTATGACGAAGCGGGACGAGAAATTGAAAAATGAAAGAAAGAAACAGGCTTATTCAGTGAAGGAGTTAGGTTATTCTGATGGTATAGTTTGATATTTTTACTGCAATTGTCGTAATTGTGACGATTACGGCATCTATGGTAGGTCTGCTCCTCTGAATTATTCCGAAATGATATAAATTCTTCAAATAAGCGCCTCTGCTATAGATGATACTTAAATATATAACGAAACAGACTGAAAAATTGCAGAGGAAGCAGGGATGTCAATAGAATCAGGTTCAATAGGGGGGCAGAGTCCGATACAGACGGGTCATCAGGGCTCTCAGGGTATTGAAGAGGGATCCGGGCAGAAAGCCCAAGGCCTTAATCGCAGTATTGAAGCGCGTAATCAATCGAATTATTTGTCTCCATCTTCCCCAGAGCGCAGCGGATCGCATCAGTCAGTCCCTCCAGATACTTCACTTCATGAAAGAAAGAGCGAAGTGGTAGACGGTAAAAAACACTTGGAAAAAGAATCATCAGGCTCTGCCAGCCCGGATAAAGTCAATATCAAACGAGTCTTGAAGCAAAAGGTGGCTCATATTTACGGCGAGTTGAAACGTTTCTTCAAGAACGAAAACTGGAAGCCTGTGCCACGGGAATTGATTGATGGTATTCGCAATAAAGGTTTGAAGCAGGATCTCACCACCAGAAATAACAAGGTAGAGCAATTGGCCGAGCTGAAAGGAAAAGCCAATGCTCTGGAGAAAAAACTGGTGGATTTTGATAAAAAGTACGCCAAGTCACTGGAGCTTTACGACAGTAGGCAAGCCCCTCCTAAAGAGGGTAAGTTTCCAGCCCCGGATGGAAATACCTACGACTTTTCCAAGGCCGAACTTTATAATGAGCGAAAAGTCATGCTGAGTCATTTCAGAGCCGCTTTTGAAAATGATGCCGGTTTTCAGAGTTACGACTCTGATATAAAAGAGTTAAGAAGTACACAAGACCAGAGAGTCGAGTTGAAAGAGGAAATCAAAGAGCTGAGTCGAACCCTGAAACCAAGGATTGATTCAGCGGCATCGGAGAAAGCTGATCTCCGTCACCAAAAACTCGACCGCCAGATAGAGACTATTGAAAAGAAGGCTAGTGGGAAAATTAGCCAGAAATTCAACGAGTACCGGGCAGAAATAGAAAAATTGAGCAAGGCGGTAATAGACAAAAAAGAAGAAATGGCTGTCCAGAAAAGGGAGCATCAGCATAGAAGGGACTTTGAGATCCCGGCTTTGAAAGCCAAGATTAACAGGGTCAAAACCATGAGCCGAGAGCGGCTTGCTGAAATTAATGACAACAAGCTATTGACCCCAGAGCAGAAGCAAGTGGTCAAAGAGCGGGTGTTAGGATCACTCAATAAGCAGAAAAAGAAGCTTGAGGCAGAGTTACAGGCTCTCAAAGACAAAGTAAAGAGTTATCCCGAGGACAGGGCTGCGCTAAGGAGAGAGTACTACGATACTATTTATGCCAAGGCTGAGGCCAAACAGGGTAAGGACTTCAAAAAAGATATAGATGCAATCACCAGGGGGCAGAAAATAGAAGAAAAAGAAGTGCGCGAAGAGCGCAAAGCCATTCCCGGGGAAATTGAAAAGGAACGCGCTGCACTCAGAAAAAGCCTGCAGGGCAGAATGAACTCTACCGGAATTAAAAATCGTTGAACCAGTCTGCCGTCAGGCAAACTGGTTCTGTTGACTCAATGATCAGTGACCCTTCAAGGCAAAAATGCCGTTAGCATTGCGCCAGTAGCCTTGGTAGTCCAGTCCATAGCCAAAGATATAACGATCTTCAATTTCAAGACCTGAGAAATCCGCTTTGAGACCGGGGCGTGCTTTGCGATCGTGCAGTTTGTCAACCAGAACAGCCGTCAGAACGCGCCTGGCACCCTGTTCCCGGCAGAAGTCGACAATAGAGTCCAGCGTGTGACCCTCGTCAAGAATATCATCCACGATCAGAACCGTTCTGCCTTTCATGTCCTGTGAAGGGCGCACTTTCCAGTCCAGACGACCACCGGTCAATTGATCGCGGTAGCGGGTGGCATGCACGTATGAGGCTTCCAGGGGGAACTGCAGGTGAGTCAGCAGCTTGCCGGTAATGACCATGCCACCATTCATTACGCAGTAAACCAGCGGGTTGCTACCGGACAGTTGTTCAGTAATTGCACTGCCCATGTTTTTGATGGCGGCTTCTATCTGTTGTTCATTGTACAGGCAGTCAGCCTCGTCGAGGACTTGCTGGATATGGTCGAGATCAACAGACATGGGTTGGGAGCCTCGTTGTAATAACAGTAACGGATCATTGACCAAAGCCTGATTTTTCAGGTGCTGTCTGGTGAGCAGACACTGAACCGGACACCAGACACTGGACAAAAATTGAACCATAGAAAAAAGAGGGCAACGATACCGACATTAGCTGTGAACGGCAAGTTGTAGCTTCACTGGGGTTTGCTGTGAGAAAAACTTATAGGTAGGTGGTAAAGGCTGTGTAAAAATGGAAAGGTTTATGCCCGTGAAATGGGTAGGTTCGGTATTTAAGTGAAAGGCATCGGTAACTGACATGAGTGTACATGAAATCAAGCACCCTCTGGTACAGCACAAGCTGGGTATTTTGCGTACCAAAGCTATCAGTACGAAAGGATTTCGGACACTGGCTAATGAAGTGGGCTCACTGCTGACTTATGAAGCAACCAAAGACTTTGAACTGGAAGACCATGTGATTGAGGGCTGGGCCGGAGATGTCACGGTCAAGCAGATCAAGGGTAAGAAAATTACCATTGTCCCAATCCTCAGGGCAGGTCTGGGTATGATGGACGGAGTGCTGGACCTGGTGCCCAGTGCCAGGGTCAGTGTCGTAGGTTTGTATCGCGATGAAGAAACCCTTGAGCCGGTTCCCTACTTCGAAAAGCTGGTTAAGGATATTGAGGAGCGGATGGCCCTGGTGCTGGACCCCATGCTGGCTACCGGTGGCTCCATGATTGCCACGATTGATATGCTCAAGAAAGCCGGTTGCAGGGAAATTCGCTGTCTGGTGCTGGTAGCGGCTCCGGAAGGTATAGAAAAAGTACTTTCAGCGCATCCGGATGTCACCATCTTTACGGC
This sequence comes from Endozoicomonas sp. 4G, assembly GCF_023822025.1. Taxonomy (NCBI): domain Bacteria; kingdom Pseudomonadati; phylum Pseudomonadota; class Gammaproteobacteria; order Oceanospirillales; family Endozoicomonadaceae; genus Endozoicomonas; species Endozoicomonas sp. 4G. The sequence continues at coordinate 940,940 of NZ_CP082909.1, forward strand.
CTCGGTGGATGATTGTCTGAATGAGCATGGCTATATCATGCCGGGTCTGGGCGATGCCGGAGATAAAATCTTCGGAACAAAATAATACAGAGAACATTTTCTATTAAGGGACTGATTATGAACCTGACCGACGATGAAATGCCAGTATGGCGACAGATGCTGATGGGCGGACAGATGCTGTTTGTCGCCTTCGGTGCCCTGGTGCTAGTGCCCCTGTTGACCGGGCTGGATCCCAATGTCGCTTTCTTTACTGCTGGCATTGGTACTCTGATATTCCAGTTGTGTACCAGACGACAGGTGCCTATCTTTCTGGCCTCTTCTTTTGCCTTTATTGCGCCCATCACATTCAGTATTGAAAGCTGGGGGCTGCCTGCAACCTTGGGCGGTATGGTGGCAGCAGGCCTGTTTTATGTGCTGCTCAGTTTCATTATTCGCCTGCGGGGAAGCGGTATTCTTTATCGACTGTTTCCTCCCGTAGTAGTGGGCCCGGTGATTATGGTTATTGGTCTTGGGCTGGCACCTCTTGCCGTTGATATGGCCAGTGGTGGTGCCAATCCTGCGATTGATCCCGATACTTCCCTGTTGCTGGCGGGGATTGCCCTGGTAACAACACTGTCTGTCGCTACTATGGCTGGTGGTATCCTCAAGCTGATTCCTATTATGTGTGGTATCAGTGCGGGCTATATTGCTGCGTTGTTTATGGGTGTTGTCGATTTTCAACCGGTGATTGATCGTCCATGGTTTGCTATTCCTGCGTTTACGGCCCCGGAGTTTAACTGGAATGCCATCCTGTTTATGGTGCCCGTTGCTATTGCTCCAGCCATTGAGCACATTGGCGATATGCTGGCGATCAGTTCCGTCACCGGTAAGAAATATCTGGAAAAACCCGGTCTGAAAAATACCCTGATGGGCGATGGTTTTGCCACTTCTGCTGCGGCCATGCTGGGCGGTCCTCCCAATACCACCTATTCAGAAGTCACCGGTGCCGTGATGCTGACCAAAGCCTTCAACCCTAAAATCATGACCTGGGCTGCTATCATCGCTATTATCGTGGCGTTTATCAGTAAAGTCGGTGGCTTTTTGGCGACGATTCCAACCCCGGTGATGGGTGGCATCATGATGTTGTTGTTCGGCTCTATCGCTGTTGTGGGCCTGAGCACCATGATCAAGGCTCAGGTGGATCTGAGCAAGCCACGTAACCTGGTGATTGTCTCCGTTGTCCTGGTGTTTGGTATTGGTAATCTGGCTTTGTCGTTTAGTGAGTTCACTCTGAAAGGCGTCAGCCTTTGTGCTATAACGGCGGTGTTGCTCAACTTGATCTTGCCTCATGCGGATAAAGAAGATCGCTTCCAGTCTACAAGCGTCAGTGATTCATAAAATTCTGGCAAATGAATCTACATTGTATGCACCTGGATGTGTATACAATGTGTCTATGGTGAGGCTATGGAAATTGAGGCGGAAATAAAGAAATGGGGTAATAGCCTGGCCCTTCGATTATCTGGGGCAATGGCTGAAGTGCCGGACTTTTCTGTCGGCACAAAGGTTTGTGTCAGTATTTCAAAAGACGGACTGGTGATAAAAAAAGCAGTAAAAGAAAGCAAGAAGTTGAACCTTCCCTATAGTGAAAAATCCTTGCTGAGAGGGTTAAACCCTGAAACAGTTCATGCCGATGAGCTGGCTATCCTTTCTGAAGCTGAGTCAGGCTCCTAGTATGGCGGATTACATACCGGGCAGGAAGGACATACTCTGACTGGACTTTGAGCCAACAAAAGGCAAAGAAATAGGGAAATACCGACCAGCTTCAGTGTTGTCTGGCAGGGATTATTCAGGTGATCTTGTTGGCACCGCTTAACTGACACTGATCCTGCCCAGCTTGGCATCCGATTCAAACAGCATGGATTCCGCTTCATCCAGATCATTGGCAACGGGAATGTATCGGGTGATACCCGTCAGTTCCAACAGTGAATAAATGGGTCTTGAGACATTGCACAGGGTGAGGCTGTGAAGCAGGGTTAATGTACTTCGGGTGTTGAGCAATACCCTCAGGCCTTCACTGCTGATGCTGTATAACTGTGAGCAGTCCAGGATCAGGTGGCGATTACCTTCAAAGGTCGCCGCTTCGATGGCGCGATCTAGCATGTGTGAGGTGATGGCGTCCACTTTACCCTGGACTTCCAGCAGGGTGTAGTTGTAATGATCTTCCAGATTGATGGATAGGGCCATGTTATAACTCCTTTAAAATGGCTGCTTTGTTGCAGGACAGTTGCAGGACATCTTAAGGACTGCCGGAGGCAAGTGTTATAACAAGGCTGACAGTATGGCTGACTTTTTCTGATTGATTTCTGAGTAATAAAAAAGGGGTGAAGCATCACCCCTTTTTCTCAGCTCTTATGTTTTACGGTTAGCCCGCGTTGAAGTACGTCTCAGAGCCCGGTCCAACGGGCAGGCCCAGAGCAAAGACCCAAATAAAGAACAACAAACTCCAGCCAATCACAAAGAACATGGAGTAGGGCAGCATCATGGAAATCAGAGTGCCAATCCCCAAATCTTTCTTATACCGTGAAGCAAAGGCCACGATCAGTCCAAAATAACTCATCATCGGCGTGATGATATTGGTGACCGAGTCGCCGATACGGTATGCCGCCTGAATGACTTCAGGAGCGTAGCCTACCAGCATCAGCATGGGCACAAAGATAGGCGCAGTAACGGCCCACTGTGCGGAAGAGGAGCCAATCATCAGATTCACAAAACCGCACATCAGGATGAAGACGATAAACAGCAGGGGGCCGGTCAGGCCGATGCTCTGAAGGAACTCGGCACCCAGTACGGCAAAGATGGTTCCAAGATTAGTCATGCCGAAGAAGGCGACAAACTGGGCAGCAAAGAATACCAGGACAATGTACATGCCCATGGCGCTCATGCTCCTGGACATAAAGTCGATCACGTCCCTGTCATTCTTGATGGTGCCTACGGCTCTACCGTAAACAAAGCCGGGAATGGCAAAGAAGATCAGGATCATGGCAACAATGCCTTTCAGGAATGGCGAGCCTGCAACAGCGCCTGTTTCAGGGTGTCTGAGTACGCCCCATTCGGGAACAATGGTCAGAGCCATAACGCCGGTTACCGCCAGTAAAGCCAGTCCGGCCCGCTTCAGACCGCGCTTCTCAAGGTCGGTGACCGCTTCCATTTTGTCATTGGAAAGATCAGCAGAGGCTTCAGTTTCATTGTACTTGCCCAAACGAGGTTCAATGATCTTGTTGGTGACCAGAGTACCGATGAAAGTAATCAGGAAGACACTGACTGACATGAAGTACCAGTTGGCTTCCGGGCCTACGACATAAGTCGGGTCAATCATTTTGGCCGCAGCTTCAGTAATGCCGGACAGCAGTGGGTCGACGGTTCCCAGCAGCAGGTTGGCGCTGTAGCCACCGGAAACACCGGCAAAAGCCGCAGCCAGACCGGCCAGAGGGTGTCTTCCCAGCGAGTGGAAGATCATGGCAGCAAGGGGAATCACTACCACGTAGCCCAACTCGGAAGCGGTATTGGACAGAATACCGGCAAACACTACGATCATGGTTACCGTATTGCGGGATGCCTTCATAACCAGAGAGCGAACCAGGGCGCTGAGTAATCCCGAGTGTTCTGCGATCGCTACCCCCATCAGTGCTACCAGCACGGTGCCCAAGGGAGCAAAGCCGGTGAAATTGCTGACCAGGCTGGTCACAATCATTCGCAGGCCTTCACCGTTTAACAGATTGACGACATGAATCATGCCGTCAGCTGTGCGACCAGCAGCGCCTTCAGGACGGGGATCAATAACGCTCAATCCCGCCCATGAGGCGATGCCGCTGATGATCACAACACTCACAGCGAACAGGGCAAAGAGGGTGATAGGATGGGGTAACAGGTTTCCCAGCCACTCTACAGTGGCAAGAAAACGATCAAAGGCGGTGCGATTATTATTGGTGTTATTTGCATCGCCTGTTGGGAGAGTTTCGGACTTGTACGACATACTTCCGCTCCAAACAGTTTGTAGTTGGTTTTGAGCCAGCGTCTTTACTTTTGGTTATGACACTGGCCTGTTCATGAGTAACACCTGTGCGCTAAATGGTTGTAGTTATTCAGCAAATAAGTGCGACGGATAAGTCAGGCAAATGACCCTGACAAAAAGATACGCTGGAGTACATTCCCAGCAAATCGGTCGGAATAATACCTTGAAACAGGATTTTTATACAAATTTAGCTATAAAGGTTTAATTATTTATTCTTCTTAATTCTTAATATAAAAGACGGTGGTCAATTAAGTCGAAGCGCTTTTGCGCCTGTGTGGGCAGGTGGTGGGAGTGATTCAGGGGTTTATTATAATTAGGATTTAGTTTTGCAGACAGGTAGAGTCAGCATGGACGCTTGGAGCATCAAACCTCACACCGACACTCAACCACCCAGACCGATGGATGCCAGTACTGCCTCCCACTCAAGGGTCGTGTCAACCAGTTCGGTAAAGTTCAATACTCGCAATGTGACAAGGGCAGACAACCCTCCTTGTAAACTGACGGTTTATCTCGAGTATGGGCACAGCTTTGTCAGGCTTGAAAACAAAGACAGGGAGGTAGATATTGCCCGTGGTCTCTACCCAACGAAGGCTGTTGAGCAGGGAGTGCCAGAAGTAGAGATAGAAGAGCCTGACGGGTTCGAGCGCGCCCCACTGTACGGGTTTTTAGCGACCGGAGGGATTGTTAAGTCAGCAGGCAGTAAGCCCGAGGGAGTTATTTCATCAGCTATTGGGTCTGGCGATAGGTTTTATCAATTGAGTTCCATGGGTGAGCGGGGAAGTGTGATTGATGAAGTCATAAGCTATCGCCAATTTAACGGTATTGACGATATCCCTAAAGTCACTTTTTTCATTTCTCAGAAAGAGGCTTTGGAGGTCGAGAAGTATATCTCACAGTATTCCGACGCCTGTGAAAAAAAAGAGGACAGCTGTGCCTATCAATTGATTGGCTTTAACTGCGTTGATTTCGCTCAGGAAGCCTTTTCAAAAACCGGTTATCCCGGCCATTATATTCAATACTTTACACCTTCCCTTCTGGGTCAGGGTGTGGGTTATGCGACACTCTACGCAGGCAGCTATCATCCTGTGATAAAAACGACCGCTTCGATAGGTGGAACACTGATGCTGGCAGCTCTGGTGGTTGAACACACAGTGCCCAAACTGAAGGAAACTGTCAGACGTGTCGGCAGCTGGATGTGTGGTTGGGTGTGGCCTGAGCAGCAGGCGGTTGCAGCGACACAGGTGGATGAGAGTCAGTTAAAACAGCTTCATAACAGCGTTCAATCCAGCAACTTATCCTGTGAGACATTCTGGGAAAACTATAAGCAAAGAGATGCCAAAGCGAAACAGTTAATCAGCGACAGTGTTGATCTTCAGGCACGCTTTTATGATGTCGACACGCTGATCAAAAGGAAAGGTTATAACGGAAGTCATCAGTCGTATATATTTCAAGAGCTGCAAAGTATTCAGGACGGTTTCACCGAATTTTTCAGGCAGGCTACTGATATGAAGAATGTCCAAAACAGCAGGCAGTAAGTGGATTATCTGAACCAGATTCATTACCTCCCCCGATTTGTTCCTCTGTCTTCTCTGAGAGCTTCTATCCTGTACATTTGATTTTCCAATGAGTGAGCAAGCTTGATGAAAGAGTTCAGTTCCCTTCTGGCTTTGCTATTTGGGTTGAGCGCCTTTGCTGTTGCCGATTTAACTATTCTGGGAACGTTATAAGAAAAGAGGTGTCTGAAAAGCTGATGATATGAAGAAGACTCAGAAGATTAGGGAGAGCTGACATGGATGCAGGACGTAATAAACCTCAGGCAGAGGTTCTGCTTACCACGCCGATGGATATCGGTAATATTCCTCAATACCCGGTTATGACAAGTCGTTCGGCAACTTTTAATACTCGCAATGTGACAAGAGAGGATAACCTGCCTTGTAAACTGACGGTTTACCTGGAATGTGATCATGGCTTTGTCAGGCTTGAAAACAAAGAAAGAGAAATAGATATTGTCCGTGGTCTCTATCCAGCTCGGAGTGTTCGGCGGACACTGCAGCGAGAAGGTAGGAATAATGGTCTTCTTGATGGTCTTCTAGACTACCTATTTTATGCTGAGGTTCCTCCTGTTGATCCCTCGCCAGAACATGAAAAGCCAGATCCTATAGATGAAGTTCCCGTGCATCGCGTTGCTCATAATCAGTGTCCTGTGGAGCAAATTCGCGATTTTGGGCGGGCTCGCAGATTTTTACCGGCGTCAGCAGTGTCTGGAGGGGTCAGGTTGGCGGGTAGTACACTTCGGGAGCGGGCGTCCTGGGGTATTGGAGTTGGCACATATTATCTATATCAAAGCCTTACCGAAAAAAAGCAGGGAGTTGTGGCAGATGAAGCTGTGCTCTATCGACACTATTACCGTACCGATATTAATCATATTCCCAAAGTTACTTTCTTTATTTCTCAACAGGAAGCCTTGGGGATTGAGAAGCATATCTCAGAGTATGACGATGCTTGTAATAAGGGAGAGGAAAGTTGTTCCTTTAGAACGTTTGGATTTAACTGTGTTGATTTTGCCCAGGAGGTTTTTTCAAAAACCGGCTATCCCGGGCATTTCATTCAATATTTCACACCTTCAGATCTGAATCAGGGTGTGGCGTGCCAGGCGACACTCTACGCAGCTAGCTATCATCCTGTAGTCAAAAATACCGCTTCGCTAGGTGGAACACTGATGTTGGCTACCGTGGTTGGCAAATACGTGGTTCCCAAGCTGACGGAATCTGCCAGAACTGTCGGCAGCTGGATGTGTGGTTGGGTGTGGCCTGAGCAGCAGGCAGTTGCAACGACACAGGTGGATGAGAGTCAGTTAAAACAGCTTCATAACAGCGTTCAATCCAGCAACTTATCCTGTGAGACATTCTGGGAAAACCATAAGCAAAGAGATGCCAAAGCGAAACAGTTAATCAGCGACAGTGTTGATCTTCAGGCACGCTTTTATGATGTCGACACGCTGATCAAAAGGAAAGGTTACAACGGAAGTCACCAGTCGTATATATTTCAAGAGCTGCAAAGTATTCAGGACGGTTTCACCGAATTTTTCAGGCAGGCTGCTGATATGAAGAATGCCTAAAACAGCAGGGAGTGAGTGGATTATCTGAACTAAATTCAGTACTCCCCTGATTTGTTTCTCTGTCTTCTCTGAGAGCTTCTATCCTCTACATTTGATTTTCCAATTAGTGAGCAAGCTTGATGAAAGAGTTCAGTTCCCTTCTGGCTTTGCTATTTGGGTTGAGCGCCTTTGCTGTTGCCGATTCAACCTCGCAGTGTACTTTTGGAAAACGACAAAGAATGGAGTCTATTCCCGTCTACACCGGCCCTCCCGTGGTGTGTCCCTTGAATGCCTTTGATCAGTGTTCGCCTCTCAAGCTGTTGACCTGGAATGTGAACCTTATGACTTCCTATGACTTGTTCGAGTTCCTGATGTGGTGGTTTGGTGGTCAGGACATGAATGACCCGGAACTAAGGGCTCAGGAAATTACTCAGTACCTGATCGAGAAGGATTATCATATTGTTGCGCTCCAGGAACTAGCTGATCAGCATCTTAGAGATGTGGTAAATAAAGGCATGAGAGAGGCGGGTTATTATATGACACCTGTTTTGGGTGAAGGGTGGAAATGGCTGCTTTATGGCAGGCTATTCAATGGCGGAGTTGTGGTTTACAGCAAGGCACCGATTCTGGAAATGCGTGAATTTGTCTTTCCAATGCCGGCAGGGAACCAAGGCTGGTGTGCCGTTGGTGCCTGGTATATCAAGGTGCCCACTTACAGTGGCAATCTGCATGTGTTTGGTCTTCATTTGCAAACGATACAAACGGATAGCGAGAATGAATACAAAGGCCTGATCAGGCACTATGGCTACCTTGAGGAGATCAAGAATCAACTCGATATACCCAGCCATGAAGCAGTTATTTACATGGGAGACTTCAATTCCGATGCAGGCAGACAGGGCGGAGAAGCTGGAGGAGATCAATATTTTCAAATGTTACTGGAAACGCTGGTTAGCCGTCAGGTGGCCAATTTTATCAACAGCTCTCTGCCGTATTCCTTTGATATCCATGATAATGCAATGGCCAAAGGAAAAGGCCCTAAACAGAGTACCCTGGATTATATTCTTTGTGATAAGAGAAATGTTTGTCCGGTGAATGGTTACATGAATATTCTACAGGCCAATCAATCATGCACTCGGTTAGGTGTGCTTTCTGATCATTATCCTGTTGAAGGTGTCGTGTATTATATTAAGGATTAACTCTGGTTCCCATGCTTTTAGGCCCTGTGGGTCCCAGCATGGGAACGAGTGGTTGCATCGGCCAGCGGCTATCAGGCGTCCAGCTTCTTCTTGAGAATCTGGTTAACCATGCCCGGATTAGCCTTGCCTTTTGAAGCCTTCATGGCCTGACCCACAAAGAAGCCGATCATCTTGCCGCGTTTTTCAGGAGGTGCAGCGCGATAGTTTTCTACTTGCTGGGCGTTGGCAGCAAGCACTTCATCGATCATGGATTCAATGGCACCGGTGTCGGTTACCTGTTTGAGGCCTTGCTTCTCGATGACTTCATCAGCATCGTTGCCTTCACGGTTCCACAGGGCTTCAAAAACCTGCTTGGCGATCTTGCCCGAAATGGTGTTGTCCTTGATGCGGGCAATCAGGCCTGCCAGCACTTCAGCAGAAACAGGGCTCTCTGAAATGCCAATGTTGTTAGCATTCAGGGATTTGGAAACTTCACCCAGCACCCAGTTGGCCGCCAGCCTGGTGTCACCACTGATTTTCGCAGTGGTTTCAAAGAAAGCCGCTGTCGCCTGATCGCCTGACAGAATTTCAGCATCCACTTCACTCAGCCCCAGGTCACTGACAAAGCGGGCTTTTTTGGCGTCTGGCATTTCTGGCATTTCCGCACGGAGTTTTTCCAGACGGCTATCTTCGATCATAACCGGCAGCAGGTCGGGGCAGGGGAAGTAACGGTAATCGTTGGCTTCTTCCTTGCTGCGCATGGAGCGGGCTTCACCGGTGTCGCCGTTGTAGAGACGGGTTTCCTGAATGACTTTGCCACCGTCTTCTATTAGATCAATCTGACGTTCCACTTCTTTCAGGATCGCGGCTTCCATGAACTTGAAAGAGTTCAGGTTCTTGGTTTCAGTACGGGTACCAAGCTCCTGCTGGCCTTTTGGACGTACAGAGACGTTTACGTCAAAGCGCATGGAACCCTGTGACATATCACCATCGCAGATGCCCAGCGTGGTTACGATGGAATGCAGCTTTTTGGCAAAGGCTACCGCTTCTTCGGCGTTACGCATATCGGGTTCTGTAACAATCTCAATCAGCGGTGTGCCGGCACGGTTCAGGTCGATACCGGACATGCCGTGATAATCTTCATGCAGGCTCTTGCCGGCATCTTCTTCCAGATGAGCGTGATGAATGCGAACGGTTTTAGTGGCGCCGTCTTTCAGGGTGATCTCAACGTGACCCGCACCGACAATGGGCTTCTCCAGCTGAGTGGTCTGGTAGCCTTTTGGCAGATCCGGGTAGAAGTAGTTCTTGCGTTCGAAAACGTTCACCCTGTTGATTTCAGCATCAATACCCAGACCAAACTTGATGGCCATGTTGATGGCTTCTTCGTTCACCACTGGCAGAACCCCCGGCAGGCCGAGATCGACAGCACAGGCCTGAGTGTTAGGCTCGGCGCCGAAAGCGGTAGAGGCTCCAGAGAAGATCTTGGTTTTTGTGGCAAGCTGAACGTGAATTTCCAGCCCGATAACGGTTTCCCATTGGGCAGTGGGCAGTGGTCGGTGGTCAGTGGTCAGTTGACTCGGAGTTGTTTGAGACACTTTTTAAATCCTCGAAATGTAATCCGTGGCAGATTGTGTCTCAGGAGCTAAGCCTGAGGCGCAATCTGCTGTCCACTGTTAACTATTAACCGGGAACTGTTGGTGAAAGTCGGTGGCCTGCTGGAAACGGTGGGCGGCGTTCAGCAGTCGGGACTCATCAAAGTGACGGCCAATCATCTGTAAACCGACCGGGCGGCCATTGGCCATTCCAGCCGGAACCGACATGCCGGGCAGGCCCGCCAGATTCACAGACAGGGTGTAAATATCGGACAGATACATGGCTACAGGATCGTCGTTCTTCTCACCAATGTTGAAGGCAGAGGTCGGAGCGTTAGGGCCCATGATGATGTCACACTGTTCGAAGGCATTTATAAAATCATCACGAATCAGGCGACGAATCTTTTGTGCTTTCTTGTAGTAGGCATCGTAGTAACCGGTGGACAGTGCGTAGGTGCCCACTAAAATACGACGTTTGACTTCTTCGCCAAAACCTTCACTGCGGCTGCGCTTGTACATATCCATCAGGTCTTCAGGGTTTTCGCAGCGGTGACCAAAACGGGCGCCGTCGAAGCGTGAAAGGTTGGAAGAGGCTTCAGCCGGTGCAATGACGTAATAGGCCGGTATGGACAGCTCCAGGTTCGGCAGGCTGACTTCTTTTACCTTGGCGCCCAGTTTTTCGTACTCGGCAACGGCATCACGTACACGTTGTTCAACTTCAGAATCGAGACCTGTTGAGAAATATTCTTTTGGCAGGCCAATGGTGAGACCTTCCAGGGAATCATTCAGATTTGCTGTGTAATCGGGCACTTCACGATCAAGGCAGGTGGAATCACGGTGATCAAAACCTGCCATGACGTTCAGCATCAGTGCCGCATCTTCGGCGGTTCGGGTCATTGGGCCCGCCTGATCCAGGCTGGAGGCATAAGCAATCATGCCATAACGGGATACACGACCGTAGGTAGGCTTAAGACCTGTGATGCCACAATGAGAAGCCGGTTGGCGAATAGAGCCGCCGGTATCAGTACCGGTGGCACCGGCTGCCAGGCGAGCCGCCACACAGGCGGCAGAACCACCGGAGGAACCGCCGGGAATGGCTGTGCTGTCCCAGGGGTTTTTTACAGCACCGTAGTAGCTGTTTTCGTTGGAGGAGCCCATGGCAAATTCGTCCATGTTGGTTTTACCCAGCATGACAGAGCCGGCTTCTTTGAATTTACCGGTGACGGTTGATTCATAGGGGGCTACAAAATTGTCCAGGATTTTCGAGCCGCAGGTGGTTTTAACACCTTCTGTACAAAATAGATCCTTGTGGGCCAGTGGAATACCGGTTAATGCTGAAGCGTCGCCTGTTGCACGACGTTGGTCGGCAGCTTTGGCTTGTGCCAGTGCCAGTTCTTCGGTCACTGTGATGTAGCTGTTGTAGCGGCTGTCCAGCTGTTTGATTCGATCGAGGTAGAGCTGGGTCAGCTCAACACTGGACAGTTCGCCGTCGGCCAGGGCGCGGCTTTGTTCTGAGAGTGATTTATCGTACATGATTCTGGGTAATCGCTTTAAAAACAGGGTAAAGGGTTGAGGTTGTTGGCAGTAAGCCGACTCACTCAATTACCTTGGGAACCAGGAACAGCCCGTCTTCAGTGGCCGGTGCACAACTCAGCAGTTGCTCGCGATTATTTTCTTCGGATACAACGTCTTTGCGCAGGCGCGCAGTGGCATCTAATGGATGAGCCATAGGTTCCACGTTGTCGGTATTCACTGTCTGCATCTGGTCAACCAGTTCGAGAATGCGACTGATGGTATTGGCGGTGGTCTCTACCTGGCTGTCATCTATGGATAATCGTGCCAAATGGGCAACCTTCTGAATTTCAGAGGCATCAACGGCCATGGCTATCTCCGGATTCGGGCTTTAAAAAGCGGTCATAACCAGCTCTCTTTGCCTGCTTTTTGAGGCAAAGCGAGCTGGGTGTGAGAAATAAAGGCTAAATGTATGGGGTATGGAGGTGAATCTCAAGGTGTGGGCAAGATTAATTTGAGTCGGAACCACAAAGACAGCCGGTCTTTCTGGTTCCTTTTACGTGGCTATGCTTTACGTAACGTAGCTATGCTGTTTGCACCTGAGCTTCGAGTTGCTGGACTAATCCGGGTGCCAGTTTCAGTTGTCTCGCCAGTTCCTGAAGATAGGCTTTCTCCATAAAGTTTTGTTCATCCACGACCAGAAGGGAGGCAAGGTAGACCTCAGAAGCTTCTTCGGGGCTGTACACTTCATTGGCGATTTCTGCCGGATCAAGAGGCTTTTCCAGTTCCTGTTGCAGAAAACGATTCATTTCTGCAGTGGCTCCCTGTAACTCGAAAGCTTTCTGGATTCTTTCCTTTTCGCTGTCGTCGACATGACCATCCGCCTTGGCTGCGGCAATCATCGCCTTTAGAATGACCCGGCTTTGCTTCTCTTCATTCTCTGGCAACAGTTGCATACCGCTGCTGTTTTGCTGGCTGCCTTCAGACTGATTGGCTTTCCAGTTCTGATAGGTCTTCAGTGCTAATGCCCCCAGGGCCGCAGCACCACCTACTCCGACGGCTTTACCTGCTACTGAGCGACCCTTTTTGGAACCCAGGAGTGCAGAAATTGCTCCGCCGGTTAAAATGCCCTTGCCCATACCAGAAAGCATTGAACTGTGCTTGCTGTCTGAGGATTTTCCCAATTTGCTTTTACCCAGGGAAGAACCTGAGTTCAGAACTTGATTCAATAAACCCTTAACATCCATAACGGCCTCCCGTTCAGGCTCTATTAATAACTGGGTTTACTATACGTGAGTTCAGCTCTCATAACATGATTAGGCAGAGTAAAGGTTTGTTAGCATCGGGTAAGGGGGTTGTGGGGGGGGGCGATCTTTCCGGGTTATGTGTATAAAGTGTGAGTGACGTGTAATTTTTGATGGCGTGTCAGGGAGCCGGTAATAGCCCGGGAAATGCGCCGCGAAGATTGGCGATTTTTGATTTTATTTCGAAATTAATGAATGGCAGCCATTGAGAACAAAGGCCATCTGCATTAGTTTAACCTATGGTCTGTGTTAAATAGCTTGTGTGGCAACCCCTCATGTTAGCCTTCAATTGTCCCGGCTGGACCGGTTGGACCGGTTGGACCTATAGAGTTTGGTCAATTGCTGCTTGCTCTGAGTACTGTGCGTTGATAGAGTTTGCGACATTTAAAGAAAGCCTTGAATCAAGGTAATACAGAAAATGCTGAAAAGGTTACGGGGTCTGTTTTCCAGCGATTTATCGATCGACCTGGGAACGGCCAATACGTTGGTCTATGTCCGTGAAAAGGGAATAGTCCTGAATGAGCCCTCGGTTGTGGCTATTCGAAACTTGGGAACACAGAAAAGCGTGGTGGCAGTCGGAGCTGATGCCAAGCGTATGTTGGGAAGGACACCTGGCAATATTACTGCCATCCGTCCCATGAAAGACGGTGTGATTGCAGACTTTGATGTCTGTGAACGGATGCTTCAGCATTTTATTAACAAAGTGCATGAGAACAGTTTTATTCAGCCCAGCCCCCGGGTGCTGGTCTGTGTCCCCTGCAAGTCCACCAAAGTTGAGCGCAGGGCGATTCGTGAATCTGTTCTGGGTGCCGGTGCCCGTGAAGTTTACCTGATTGAGGAGCCCATGGCGGCCGCTATTGGTGCTGGCTTGCCAGTAGAAGAAGCCAGTGGTTCCATGGTGGTTGATATTGGTGGTGGTACTACCGAGATCGCCATTATCTCACTGAGCGGTGTCGTTTATTCTGAGTCAGTCAGAGTCGGCGGTGACCGTTTTGATGATGCTATCGTGACCTACGTTCGTCGCAACTATGGCAGCCTGATTGGCGACTCAACCGCCGAGCGTATCAAGCAGGAGATTGCCATTGCCTACCCCAGCGATGAGTTGATGGAAATCGACGTTCGTGGTCGTAATCTTGCTGAAGGTATCCCGCGTAGCTTTACCCTGAACAGCAGTGAAATTCTGGATGCCCTGCAGGAATCCCTGAGTGCCATTGTTCAGGCGGTTAAAAGTGCTCTGGAACAGTCCCCGCCGGAACTGGCCTCTGATATTGCTGAGCGTGGCCTGGTGTTGACCGGTGGTGGCGCCTTGTTACGTGATCTGGATAAACTGATCAGTGAAGAGACCGGTCTGCCCGTGCTGGTGGCTGAAGATCCGCTAACCTGTGTTGCCCGTGGCGGTGGCCGGGCTCTGGAAATGATGGACAAGCATCGTATGGATTTACTGTCCACCGACTGAACGTCAGTGGGTGTGTTTCCAGCCAAGCTACAGGCCAGGCAACAGGCCAAGCGGTTTCCGCCTGGCCTGTTGTCGTGAGTGAAGTTTGTATTTTTGTAAAATTAAAAGATTGAGTTCTGTGCACATCACAGGAGCCAGCCATTAAACCGATATTTAGCCGGCAACAGTCTCTGGCGACGCGTTTTGTTTTTTTGTTGATTATTTGTATTGCGTTGCTGTTTGTTGATCACCGTTATCATTACCTGTCTACTGCCCGCTCCTGGCTAACCATGGCGGTTACCCCGCTGCAGTGGGTCTCTGATCTGCCCTCCCGGGTTTTTAGCACTGCCGATGAACTGGTGACGTCCCGAACTGAGTTGTTGGAAGAAAATACCCGACTGAAAGCCCGTAACCTGATTCTTGAGCAAAAAGTTCAAAAGCTGGCATCACTGACGGCTCAGAACCTCCGTCTTAAGGAATTGTTGAATTCATCCGAGCTGGTGGACGAGCAGGTACTGGTGGCTGAAATCATTGGTGTTGATCCAGACCCCTACGTTCATATCGTGACCATCAATAAAGGTTCTGGCGATGGGGTTTTTAGAGGTCAGGCCATTGTTGATGCCCATGGCGTTATGGGGCAGGTGATTGCCGTTAATCCGGTCAGTAGCCGGGTAATGCTGGTGACAGACACCGCCAGCAGGGTTCCTGTCCAGGTGAATCGCAGTGGTTATCGTGCCATCGCTGTAGGCACCGGCAGCAAAGATTCTGTGGAGCTGGTTCATATCCCCGATACTGCGGACATTAAAGAAGGTGATCTTTTGGTGAGCTCGGGCCTGGGGCAGGTTTATCCGGTGGGTTATCCCCTGGGCAAAGTCAGGAAAATAGAGCGCACACCGGGAGAGGCGTTCGCCAAGGTTGAAGTTCAGTTGATGGCCGAAGTCAACAGAACCCGGTTTGTGCTGCTGGTGTTCCGTTCCGATGAAGAAGCAGTGCCGGAAGCGTTGCCTGAAGCGTTGCCTGAAGCAGGTCGGGAGGAGGGCTCATGAGTATTCAGAAAGCCAATGCTCACTGGGTTGTCTGGTTTACCCTGCTGGGTGCTTTCCTGTTGAGTATTGTCCCTCTGCCCGCGTGGGTTTCCGTTGCCAGACCCTCCTGGGTGGCGATGGTGATGCTCTACTGGATTTTGTCTCTGCCGGAGCGGTTCGGATTATTTTTCGCTTTCTTCACCGGTTTGCTGATGGATGTCGTGGTGGGAACCCCTTTTGGTCAAAACTCTATGGGGTTGTTATTGGTGGCGGTGATTGTGCTCAGTCTGCACCGTCGTCTGAGAATGTTTCCCTGGTGGCAGCAGTCTTTCGTAGTGTTTGTGATTGTCGGCTTTTATCAGCTGCTGAATTTGTGGATACGCAGCGCCTTGGGCAGAACCCCACCAACACTCTGGTATTTGGCTCCGGCATTCACCAGTGCTGCATTTTGGCCATGGGTGTCTGCTCTTTTAAGGTCGTTGCGGCGAAACTTCAGAGTTACCTGATGGTTATGATCTATCTTGCCTCCCAGTCACCCCGTAGAAAGGAACTGCTCCAGCAGATCGGTATTGCCTTTGAGCAGATTCATTCCGGGATTGATGAAACGCCGCATTCGGGCGAAGCTCCCGAAGCTTATGTTACCCGAATGGCTGAACAAAAAGCGCTGGCGGGCTGGCGCCAGCTAACTTTGGATCGCTTGCCTCTGGGGCCTGTGCTGGCAGCGGATACTTCAGTGATCCTGGGAATGAAAATACTCGGTAAACCCGAAAATGAGCCGCAAGCCTGTGATATGCTGTTGTCATTAAGTGGGAATAGCCATGAGGTATTCACAGCTGTTGCGATCACAGATGGTGATAATCTGTCCGTAAAAGTATCCAGAACCGTGGTCAGAATGACTGCTTTTGACCGGAAAGTGGCTGAAGCCTACGTGGCTACCGGCGAACCTATGGATAAGGCTGGCGCCTACGGTATCCAGGGCAAAGGAGCCGTTCTGGTCGAAAGCATAACGGGAAGCTACACCGGTGTGGTGGGCTTACCCGTGAAAGAAACCGCAGACCTGCTTCAGAATCTGGGCATCAGCCCATGGCACCCTCAGTCAGTAAAAAACTGATCGGAAAGAATCTCGGGAGACTGTACAACAGCTTCCCTGTCGGGTCGTGTTACCTGCGATCTGGCAAAACGTTTTCAAGTATTTCAAGGGGAAGGGAATGAGTGAAGAGATTCTGATGAATATCACGCCAATGGAGTCGCGTGTGGCGCTGGTTGAGAATGGGGTGCTTCAGGAAGTCTATATAGAGAGAGCCTGCAGTCGGGGCATCGTCGGTAACATATACAAAGGCAAAGTGGTTCGGGTGTTGCCCGGTATGCAGGCGGCTTTTGTGGATATCGGTCTTGAAAGAGCGGCTTTTATTCATGCCAGTGAAATTGTGCCCCGCAGTGAAAAAGACAGTGATAGTCCGTCGGAGCGGCCCATTGTTGAACTCGTGCATGAAGGCCAGTCACTGGTAGTCCAGGTCACCAAAGATCCCTTGGGGACAAAAGGTGCCCGTTTGACCACGCATATTTCTATCCCGGCTCGTTATCTGGTTTTGATGCCTCATAATAATCATGTGGGTATTTCCCTGCGCATTGAAGATTCCCAAGAGCGCGATCGTCTCAGAAATCTCGTTGAACAGGGCATGAAAGACGACGGGGAAGATGGCAAGGGCGGCTTTATTCTCAGAACCGCAGCCGAAGGTATTACCGACGCAGAAGTGAAGGCCGATATTCTTTTCCTGAGACGGTTATGGCAAACCATTGAAGAAACGGTCAGGGAAAGTACGGCACCCGCCACGATTTATGAAGACCTGCCCCTGCACCTGAGAACCATGCGTGATCTGGTGGAGCCGGACATCGAGAAAATCCGGATTGATTCCAGGGAAACCTTCAACAAGGTACACAAGTTTGTCAAAAAGCTGGTACCGCTGGTGGACGGCAGAGTGGAATATTATCCCGGTGAACGCCCTATTTTTGATTTGTTCGGGGTCGAAGACGAAATTAACAAGGCGCTCAGTCGCAAGGTGCAGTTGAAGTCAGGTGGCTATCTGATCATCGATCAGACCGAGGCCATGACCACCATTGATGTGAATACCGGCGCTTTTGTTGGTCATCGTAATCTCGAAGAAACGATCCTTAAAACCAACCTGGAAGCTTCTGTCGCCATTGCCCGGCAGTTACGACTGCGAAACCTGGGGGGGATTATCATTATCGATTTTATTGATATGGAAGACCCTGAGCATCAGAGACAGGTACTGAGAACCTACGAAAGGTCGTTGGAGAAAGATCACGCCAAAACCAATATCACCGGAGTCAGTGAGCTGGGTTTGGTGGAAATGACCCGCAAGAGAACACGGGAGTCACTGGAAAATGTACTGTGTGAACCCTGTCCAACCTGCGATGGTCGTGGCACACTGAAAACAGCTGAAACTGTGTGTTATGAAATTTTCAGAGAAATTCTTCGAGCCGTTCGAGCTTATGAAAGCGAGAGTTACACGGTTCTGGCGTCCGAGCAGGTCGTGGATCGTCTGCTGGATGAAGAGTCCAATAACGTGGCGGATCTCGAAGAGTTTATTCAAAAACCGATTCGTTTTCAGGTTGAGCCCATATACAGTCAGGAACAGTTTGATGTGGTGCTGGTATAACCTAAATAGGGATGCGTTCATGAACAACAGGTGGCCTGATTTTTCATGAGGTCAGATTCAGGGCTGGTGACTTACCTTAAGTCTACCGCTTTATGGAGCTTCCGCCTGGTCATGGTGGTGCTTCTGTTAATCGTGTTGCTGGTGGCAGGAATCCGGATATTTATCGGATCCCTGCCTTTGTTTCATGACTACCTGGTTGACTATCTTAACGATACCCTCGACACCTCTTTCGCGGTCGATCAGCTGGAAGCTGACTGGGCCGGGGGCAGTCCTACCGTTAACATTAAAGGTTTGACGCTTCGGGGGAATACCTCTGAAGCGCCCGCTTTTGCGATTTCGCGCCTCGATCTTGAGCTGGATTTGAAAGCCAGCCTGATGAACCGGGCTCCGGTCTTTTCCTACCTGGAAGCCGACGGTGTCACTCTGGCCGTAGAGAGTGACAGTGATGGCGTGTGGTCCCTCAGGGGTGTCCAATACATCCGTGACGATGGCAAGGACTTTGACCTGCACAAAACCCTGGAGTTATTGCAGCTTCAGGAACACATTGATGTCACCAACTTTTCCTTCACAATGCAGCCCTTTGGCAGCGAGCCGCTGATTCTTGATACCCGCTATTTTTCCATCGTTGAAGAAACGCCAGGGCTGAAGCAGCTTGAGACCCGAATAGTGACTCAACAAGGGGCTCTTGAGTTCAAAGCACAGGGCAAGGGGATTGAAAGAGAGGAGATGGCCTGGTCCGGGCTTATCAAGACCAGTGTCCTGGATCTGGCTCCCTGGTCGGCGCTCTTTTCTCAGCTAAAAACAGCTCAGCTAAAAACCGCGCTATTGAATCTGGATGCCCATTGGCAATATCTCGATGGTCAATGGCAGTTGCAGGGCGATTTGAATCTGCCAGCCATTGTCTACCAGAACGATCAGCAAGTAGTGCCAGGCGCTGCTCTGTCCGCTGAGCTGTCACTGAGCAGTGATTACCTGGTTGGCAGTACCGACTGGCAGCTGGGGCTGCAAAACCTGAGTCTTACATCCGGTGATCATACTGTGGGTCTTAACATCGAGATTCATGGCGAAAGGGACAGAGAGTCGATGTACACGACTTCGGTCAACTCTGTTGATCTGGCCGCACTCAAATCGTTTCTGGTCAGTACCCGGCTGATGCCCGAGTTGGCAGATGAACTGTTTTCCACTCTCAACCCGTCAGGTGAGCTGGAGAGCCTTTCCGCCCGCTATTATCCCGACAGGCCGTTACGGGAGCAGCTGGATCTCTCTGCCGATCTGAAAGGCGTTTCAGTGGCAGCCTGGGAAGGGGCGCCGTCTGCTACAAACGTCAATGGTCACCTGAAAATGGGCATGATCAGCGGCTATTTTGATCTGGATACCAAACCTTTCAGTTTGGGACTGACGGAACTGTTTCGGGAGGTCTGGCACTTTGACAGTGCCAAAGCAAGGCTGAGCTGGGATGTTCTGGATAAGGAAGATCTCTTTCAGCTCAGCAGCGATGATATCACCGTAAAAGCCCCCGAGGGTGATCTCAGTGGTCAGCTGAGGCTCGATATTCCTCTGGATGGGGAGAAGCCCATTGTCATGGATCTCAATGTGGGCATGAAAAACGGCGATGCCAGCTATGCCCCGAAATATATTCCCACTCAGCTGCCTGCGCTTTCAAAAACGCTGGTCGATTGGCTGGATACCAGTATCAAAGGGGCAGAAATCTATGAAGGGCGCTTTAGCTACGATGGCCCGGTGGAAGAGACGGACGACCCTGACGATGTGAAGTGGGAACTCTATTTCGATGTCAATAACGCACGTCTGGATTATCACCCTGACTGGCCTGAAGTTTATGACGGCCGGGGGCGGGTCTGGGTGGATAACGACAACATCAAAATTGATATCGAGTCCGCAAAGTCATTGAAGGCAAAACTCAGTCATGTTCAGGCTGATCTGGTGTTGGATAACCATCTGGATTTGATCATCTCTGGTCAGGTGGCCGCTACCGGTCAGGATCTGGAAAAGCTGCTGACTGAGACGCCCGTTAACAACCGGCTGAAGGGAGAGGCAAAGCAGTGGACAATTCGTGGCGACCTGGATGGCAGCATCCATTTAGCGATTCCACTGAAACAGGCCATGAATACCTCGGTAAACGTCAGTGTGGCAACATCAGACGCGTATTTCGGCATAGATGCGGCTGACATTCAGATTGAAGACATTCAGGGAGCCTTGAATTTCAGTACTGATAACGGATTGTCTGCGGAAAACCTGCAAGGCTATTTTCTGGGAGATTCGGTCAAAGGCAGTATTTACACTAATATGGCCAATAAAGCCAATAAAGGAGAGCCTGAAATCCACTTCAATTGGAAGGGTTCTGTTTCTGCTGAAGGACTTCAGCAATGGCTCCAGCTCGATGCCCTCAGTTTTCTGGAAGGTGACACTGGCTATCAGGGCGAATTGATACTGGGTGGTCGGCCTGCTGGCCTTCAGTTAAATATCACCAGTGACCTGAAAGGCATGGAAGTTGAGCTTCCGGCTCCTTTAAAAGTAACGGCTGACCAGACACTGCCATTTGAACTGCGTTTTAATCAATTCGCCCATCGAGATGCCCTGCTGGATATCACTTTTGGTAAAACCGGTCAGGCCAGAATTCAGTTTGGTGATGGTTTTAAGTATGAGTCTGCTGTCGTTCTTTTGGGTGATAAAGATAAACTGCCAGCCATGAAGCCCGGTCAGGTTGTACTATCCGGTCATATACCCAAACTGGATCTGACCCCCTGGAAGCAACAATTTGAAGGGCAGCCGGGTGACAAAACAGAAAAGACGCTGATAAGCAAGATTGAAGTTCGGCAATTGAAGATTGATCAACTCCTCTTCGATAAAAAGACGCTGAATAACCTGATGCTTAACCTGTCTCATGAGCACAGTGGCACTCGTCTCGTGCTAAGCAGTGACAAGATAGATGGCAGTCTGGTGATCCCTGAGGATCACAGGCAGCCATACCAGTTGAATCTGAAAAAACTGCACTTTCCGGAAGAGAAAAAAACCACTGCCAGGCAAGGGGGTGTACTGGATCATATCAGGCCTGCGGAACTGCCTGATGCTGATATTTCCATAGACTCCCTTAAACTGGGTGGCAAGAATCTGGGTTCAGTTTCTTTTGGTTTGAGACCTTTTCCCGATGGCAAACGCATTGAGGATTTGCAAGTCAACTTGAAGAAAGTGACGCTATCCGGAGACCTGGACTGGACCTTCATCCATGGCCAGCACAAGACTTCTTTTGCTGAACGCCTGACGGGATCCGGAGTTCAGGCACTACAGGAAGCTTTGGGTATTTCACCGTTTGTTTCAGCAAAAAAGATGACTGTTCAGGGGCAGCTGGCCTGGGATGGTACGCCGCTGGGTATCAATATGGCGTCACTGACGGGCACCGTTCGCCTGAAGCTGGAAAGTGGTACTTTGCAGAAACTGGAAGGAGGGGCCGGAGCCTTAAAGCTATTCGGTATCCTGAATATGGAGGCGCTGACCCGGCGTCTGCGTCTCGATTTTTCTGACCTCTACGAAAAAGGCATCAGCTTTGACCGTCTGGATGGAGTGGTGCAATTTGACGAAGGAATGATCACTTTTGATAAGCCTCTGGAAATTAAGGGCCCTTCGTCGGACTTCAAGCTGGATGGTCGTGTCGATACCGTCGCTCAAAGTATGGATATGAGCCTGGTGGTTACACTTCCAGTATCGTCTAATTTGCCAATACTCAGTGTTTTGCTGGGGTCTGCACCTCAGGTTGCCGGATTGATTTATCTGGCGGATGTGCTGGTAGGTAAACAGGTGGATCAGCTGGCCAGCATTCGCTACCGGATCAAAGGCTCTTTTGATAATCCTGAAGTCACCCTGGATCAGTTATTTTCGAGCAAAGCCCGAAAACCCCAGCAGACGGAAACTCCAAAGCGGGAAAAAGCTAAGCCGGAAAAAGCTAAGCCAGAAAAATGATTAAGCAAAATTGGAATGCTTTTTCCATCCATAGGTGTGACAATCTTCAAACAACGATGTATGTCTGCTTCGGATAAACAGGAGCAGGCTATGGATAATAGCAAAGGCCTGAAAAAACTATGACCGACATTCTTACACAGGCGCGAAATCATTTGCTGGCGCCGGCAAATATCGGTGACAACGAGTTGGGCAGGGTGCTCGACAGTATTCTCGGACATTCGGTTGATGCCGCGGATCTCTACTTTCAGTCCACACGCCACGAAGTCTGGGCGCTGGAAGACAGTATTATCAAAGAAGGCAGCTTCAACGTAGACCGGGGCGTGGGTGTACGGGCTATCAGTGGCGAGAAAACCGGTTTTGCCTATTCCAACGAAATCATTTTACCGGCCCTGGAGCAGGCAGCGGGTGCGGCTCGCAGTATTGCCCGCTTGGGTCAGGAACATCAGATTCAGGCCTGGAGCCGCAGTCAGCCTCTGGCTCTGTATGGCACGGATAACCCTCTGGATTCCATGACCCGTGAAGATAAAGTCGCTCTACTCAAGACGGTTGATCAGGAAGCCAGGAAAGCCGACCCAGCAGTTAAGCAGGTCAATGTCAGTCTGGCGGGCGCCCATGAAGTGGTTCTGGTGGCGGCTTCTGACGGTACTCTGGCAGCGGATATTCGTCCGCTGGTTCGCATGAGTGTCAGTGTTATTGCCGAGAAGGATGGCCGTATTGAGCGAGGCTCTGCCGGCGGTGGTGGCCGTGGTGATTATTTGCAATTTATCCACGACGATAAAGGTTTGGGCTACGCCCGTGAAGCGGTGCGACAGGCTCTGGTGAACCTTGAAGCCGTTGCCGCTCCAGCCGGGTCCATGCCGGTGGTATTGGCTCCGGGCTGGTCGGGTGTGCTGCTGCATGAAGCCGTGGGGCATGGTCTGGAAGGTGACTTTAACCGTAAGGGCAGTTCTGCCTACGCAGGCCGTATCGGTGAAAGAGTCGCTTCGCCACTGTGTACCATTGTTGATGATGGCACGCTGGCAGGTCGCAGAGGTTCCCTGAATCTGGACGACGAAGGTGTGCCAACCGAAGCAACGGTGCTGGTTGAGAACGGTATTCTAAAAGGTTACATGCAGGATAAGCTGAATGCCCGTCTGATGGGTGTTGCTCCAACCGGTAATGGACGTCGGGAGTCTTATTCTCATCTGCCCATGCCACGAATGACCAACACTTACATGCTGGCTGGCAAAAACGATCCGGGTGAAATTATTGCCAGTGTTGATAAAGGGATCTACGTCGCCAATATGGGCGGTGGTCAGGTCGATATTACTTCTGGCAAATTTGTATTCTCCACCAGTGAGGCGTACCTGATTGAAAATGGCAAGGTCACCACTCCGGTTAAAGGCGCTACCCTGATCGGCAACGGGCCTGATGTGATGAATCAGGTCTCAATGGTTGGTAATGACCTGGAGCTGGATCCGGGCGTTGGCGTCTGCGGTAAAGACGGTCAGTCGGTGCCGGTTGGTGTCGGCCAGCCCACACTCAAGATTGATGAAATCACCGTGGGCGGGACCGCCTGATTGGGTTGTTAACTATGCGGGGGCTGCCCCCCTAGTACACGGTTTCAATGTAATTGACGGGTTCCCTCTATTAATGGCACCCAAACTCCGTTCACCCTGAGCGGAGTCGAAGGGTGCCGGGCACGGTCTTTATTGGCCACTCGTTCCCACGCTGGAGCATGGGAACCAGAGTTTTGCGACAGTCTCAGGGCGTGGGAACGAGGGGTGTACGGATATCAGAGCTTGGCTGCACTGGATACTTTGTTCAGAAAACTATGATAATCACTGGGGTCCAGTCCCAGCTTTTGCAAGTATTCAATAGTATATTGAAGAACTTCTTCATCAGTGTAATCTTTGCTGGCTTTAACATCGTCCGATACAAGCTCAATCGGCTTGTTTTGCATTCGACGGTCAAGGATATATTTAAACCAGGCGGTTAAAAACCGATTAATCAGTTTTAACTCCTGAAGATTTTCAGGGCAACGAAAAAAACGAAACTCTATTGTGGAGTAAGGTTCGATAAACTCAGTTCCTGGAATATGCAACAAAGATATAGCCATATATTTATCCATCTTTAAACTATCTATGTGCCCAAATATTGTTTGTAAAGGGGTCATCTGTACAAAATGACTATATATATTTGCAAACTGTTTAAGCCTCTCCAGTTTTTCTGAATCTGTTAGCCAATGGCCATTCACATCTTCATAGGGTAAATTGGCTAACTTTTCATTATAGGTATCAATCATCCAATTCATCCTTTTAATGGCTAATCCTCTCATATCAGAATAATCGGAAAACAATTTATACCATTGCTGCTCATCTTTTTTAACGATTTCATCATTATTACCGAACGCCCTGGTTAGATAAGGATTACTCTCAATCTCCCTTTGTAATTCCAGTAGAACGCCAGGGTCACCCTGCGTAGCAGAGAGTGCATCCACATGCTTGTGACCGGAGGCATGATCTATAAGCCCATCTTTAATCATTAAATCAACTGATTCAAAGACTTTTTCCAGGCAATCGTCCACACCATCCTCACCATCATAGTAAGGCGTACAATTCATCTCAAGCCACGTCCTACCATCAATAAAAGGCATGACATGGAAACGACCATCAAAGGTTAAATTGGGGCAAGGATAAGAGCTCGTCTCATTAGCTCCTGAATTTATTAAATGGCTTGTTAATATTTGAATATGACCTTTATTTGAATAGCCGGGTGGAATATCTTTCAAATTATACTCTAACTCTTCGCCAAATTTGAGATGAATGTCGTTGTCTGATGCAATAACCTGTCCATTTGAATCTGGTTTCTTTTCAAACATATTATTAAGGGTATCTAACCAGTGTCTATTAAATATCGGATCCATGATATTTTCATTAAGAGTCATTTTAAGTTTATCATTACTTCTTAGCTGGGTAACTAGGGGGAAAACATTATAAAATTCACGATTTACAGCTGCATGTTTCTCACTCTTTGACTCATCATTAATTTCTTGGTTGTGGTTATAAGTAAATTCCATAACATGTAAAAATTCAGAAAAATAACCGTCTCTATAAAAAATTATTTCAAAAAATGGAAATGAATGACGCCCAATACGTTCATACTTAGAAGCGATCTTATCGTCAAAGGCCTTGTAATTCTCATAAAGATAATCGGATAATAAACATCTAAGATAGTAGCGACGATCCGAACGTTTAAATACATTTTGTCTTTTATTTTCTTGGCTAAACAACTCTGTTAATAACGAATTTATTATTTTTACTCGTTCATTACTAATTGTTTTGTCAGGGAGGTATTTATTGGTGTCATTACTATAAAGAAATTTCTGATCTCTTAACAATCCTTCCTTAAATAATATAAAATCTACAAATATTTCCTCAACATCCTCTATGCTAGTAATGTAATTGTCATAGTGAAAATTCACATGACCAGGTTTCTTAACTGTCTTAATCTCGATTATTCTTCTGATGTCTAAATCATACTCCTTAGCAAGTTTATAAATGGTATTCAGAAAATGCTTAGCTGCCTCTTGAGGTGTCAGGTCTAACATAAGCTCTTCTTGCTGATTTAGCTTGCGCTTGCCCGGTTTTACTTGAAAAGATGCTTGTTGGTTTTGCCCCTTGGGTTGTTCTTCATTTTTTTCAGGTGACCGATCATCTTTGTTACCAACTGCTCCCTCTTTATCTGAATTACCCAGATTGATAATTCCGTGTATATCAGCTGCATTGCCTTTCAAAAAAACATTGTCAGTAGTATCAAGCAATAAAGATATAACAATATTCAAGACTTGAGCGCTATTTTGATCATTATTTTGATCACTATTGCCAGCCTCATTTTTTTCGTAGGCTAACAGGTAGAAATTATTCTTTTCATTTTTAGAAACACCTGTGTTCTTTTTGTAATCGAGTTCTTGGAACTCTTTAGTCAATTTGATGGTTTTACTGTCAAGAAAGGGGTCTTTCCAACCTTTGAGTTCGGCTATTTCTTTTTCCTTAAAGGCATCAATTAACATTCTGTCAGCACTGTTTTTTACAATAGGAAGTGCTTGGGGAAACGATTTTCCAGTAAAAGCCGGAGTTAAAACGGATTGATGCCCAAGAGCGACTGATCCAGTAGCCAGTGAGTGTGACGCACTCAGTAACAAGCTTAAGAAAAATATTAATGGTTTTATAGTTGGAAATTTCATTTCTTTGTCCATTTGTTTATTTAACTCAATGAAGGTCTTTAGATAATTTATTCAGAAAGCTATGATAATCACTGGGGTTCAGTCCCAGCATTTGCAAGTATTGAGTAGTATATTGAAGAACTTCTTCATCAGTGTAATCTTTGCTGGCTTTAACATCGTCCGGTACAGGCTCAATCGGCTGGTTTTGCATTCGACGGTCAAGGATATATTTAAACCAGGCGGTTAAAAACCGATTAATGAGTTTTAACTCCCGAAGATTTTCAGGGCAACGAAAAAAACGAAACTCTATTGTGGAGTAAGGTTCGATAAACTCAGTTCCT
The DNA here is from genome assembly GCF_023822025.1 of Endozoicomonas sp. 4G. Taxonomy (NCBI): domain Bacteria; kingdom Pseudomonadati; phylum Pseudomonadota; class Gammaproteobacteria; order Oceanospirillales; family Endozoicomonadaceae; genus Endozoicomonas; species Endozoicomonas sp. 4G. Next base: position 967,332 of record NZ_CP082909.1, read on the forward strand.
GGAATATGCAACAAAGATATAGCCGTATATTTATCCATACTTGGATCATCTGTTCTTCCAAATGTAGTTTGTAAAGGGGTCATCTGTACAAAATGACTATATATATTTGCAAACTGTTTAAGCCTATCCAGTTTTTCTGAATCTGTTAGCCAATGGCCATTCACTTCTTTATAGAAGAAATTTTCCAACTGTTTATTATACGTAGTAATCATCCAATTGATCCTTTTAATGGCTAATCCTCTCATATCAGAATAATCGGAAAACAATTTATACCATTGCTGCTCATCTTTTTTAACGATTTTATCATTATTACCGAATGCCCTGGTTAGATAAGGATTACTCTCAATCTCCCTTTGTAATTCCAGCAGAACGCCAGGGTCACCATGCGTAGCAGAGAGTGCATCCACGTGCTTGTGACCGGAGGCATGATCTATAAGCCCATTTTTAATCATTAAATCAACTGATTCAAAGACTTTTTCCAGGCAATCGTCCACACCATCCTCATCATCATAGTAAGGTGTACAATTCATCTCAAGCCAGAGATCATTATCTAGAAAAGGCATTACATGGAAACGACCATCAAAGGTTAAATTGGGGAAAGGATAAGAACTTGTTTCATTAGCTCCTGAATTTATTAGATGGCTTGATAATATTGTATAATGACATCCATGAGGATTACTGGGTGGAATTTTTTTCAAATTATACTCTAACTCTTCGCCAAATTTGAGATGAATGTCATTGTCCGGTGCAATAACCTGTCCATCTGAATCTGGTTTCTTTTCAAACATATTATTAAGAGTATCTAACCAGCGTCTATTAAATTTCGATTCCATGATATCTTTATTAAAAGCTGTTCTAAGTTCATCATTACTTTTTATGGGGTGAAGAATAAAAGTTTGGCACTTTATAGCTGAATCTAAATCCCTATATTTCTGAGTCCCTTCATCAATTTCCTGGTTGTGGATGCCAGTGAATCTCATAACATCAACAAATTCAGAAAAAAAACCATCTTTATAAAAAACTCTTTCAAAAAGTAGAAATGTCTTACGCCCTATATGTTTATACCCTGAAGCCATCTGACGATCAAAGGCCTTGTAATTCTCATAAAGATAATCGGATAATAACCATCCAAGATAATATTGGCGGCCCAGAAAAAAAGGAGGGTTTTCTCTTTTACCTTCTTTAGTAAACAACTCTTTTAATAACGAATCTATTGTTTTGACTCGTTCATTACTAATTGTTTTATCAGGGAGATATTTATTGGTGTCATTACTGTAAACAAATTTCTGATCTCTTAATAATCCTTCTATAAACATTATAAAATCTACAAATATTTCCTTAACATCGTATCTGCTAGTAATGTAACAATTTTCGTGAAATTTCATACAACCAGGTTTCTTATCTTTCTTCTTCTCGATTATTCTTCTGATGGATAAATCATGTTCCCTGGAAAGTTTATAAATGGTATTCAGAAAATGCTCAGCTGCCTCTTGAGGTGTCAGCTCTAACATAAGCTCTTCTTGCTCATTTAGCTTGCGCTTGCCCGGTTTTACTTGAGAAGATGCTTGTTGGTTTTGCCCCTTGGGTTGTTCTTTATTTTTTTCAGGTGACCGGTCATCTTTATTACCAACTGCTCCCTGTTTATCTGAATTACCCAGATTTATGATTCCGTGTATATCAGCTGCATTGCCTTTCAAAAAAATATTGTCAGCAGTATCAAGCAATAAAGATATAACAATATTCAAGACTTGAGCACTATTTTGATCATTATTTTGATCACTATTGCCAGCCTCATTTTTTTCGTAGGCTAACGGGTAGAAGTTATTCTTTTCATTTTTAGAAACACCTGTGTTCTTTTTGTAATCGAGTTCTTGGAACTCTTTAGTCAATTTCATTGTTTTACTGTCAAGAAAGGGGTCTTTCCAACCTTTGAGTTCAGCTATTTCTTTTTCCTTAAAGGCATCAATTAGCATTCTGTCAGCATTGTTTTTTACAATAGGAAGTGCTTGGGTAAACGATTTTCTAGCGAAAGTCGGAGTTAAAACGGATTGATGCCCAAGAGCGACTGATCCAGTAGCCAGTGAGTGTGAAGCACTCAGTAACAAGCTTAAGAAAAATATTAATGATTTTATAGTTGGTAAGTTCATTTTTTTGTCCATTTTTTCATTTAACTCACTGCATGATTTTTTTTAGTAAGTCCTGATGCTGCTCGTCTGAAAAGAGCACGCTCAATACTGGCAACTAAAGACTCTAAGAATTAGCAGTGATTAAATTTTGCCAGTACTAAAAATAAAACAATGGTAATATTTTTTCTTATTATTCAGTCAGTTAGTAAGTTGTGAAAGTGAAAGACTAGTAATAGATAAGTCATTCATCAAGTGTGCTGAAGAAATATTCTTTCGATAGAAGCACAGCGTCTTAAGCAGTGCCAGCCCGAAAACCCTCAAGCACTTAAAAAAACGGCATATTTTGGCACCTTGCGGCTGGTCATTAACTGCGACTACGACCAGATTATTTGTGGATTTTCGGGCAGGAATTACTTATCAAACTCTGTAGGCAAGTCACGGTTTTCATCATGTTGCTTTAACAAAGCAATGTCGGAAGCAATGGTTCTCCCCTGTGAAAGCGGGGGAAGCTGATCCAGTTCAAAAAAGCCGACTTCTGATATTTCGATATTGGCAGTGGGGCTGCCGCTCTTCAGCTCGCACAGAAACAGCATTTTGATCAGGTGGTGAGGGTTGGTGGGATAGTAGGGGTGTTTATGAACATCGCGAACGGCCACCAACTTTTCGGCTTTGACAATATACCCTGACTCTTCCAAAGCCTCCCGTTCCGCTCCCAAGGCCGGGGATTCGCAGACATCGGCCCAGCCACCCGGCAGGGCCCAGCGACCATCAGAGCGTTCTCTCACCAGCAGGATACGACCGTCCTGAAACACTCCGGCCCGGATATCAAGCTTGGGTGTGGTATAGCCCTTTTCAGGGAGAAAAAACTGATCGACTTTTTCAATGGGAGCACCGGCAAGCAGTGCGGTCATTTCGTGGGCAATGGTTTGAAGTTGGTGATAGCGTTCCAGATCAAAGCCACCATCGGTATAGGTTATTCCGTTCTGGGCAATAGCTCGAATCTGCTCAGCCCAGTTTATCCATGGGTTTTTTTGCATGGTGTTGGCCTGTTCGTTGATGAGTCTGGTTAATTTAGTTGATAGTGACACTGTACACGAAAATTTTCATGAGGCCTGCTTCCGGCTGATTTTAAGCAACAACTTTACGTACCGTTCTGCAAGGGGCTGACGGGGAAGTTCCGTCGGTCTACTCTCCATCAAATAACCATCAAATAAATAAATTACTTTATATTCAATAAGTTACATCGAAAACCGAGACAGTAATACCTTATTAACAGCCATGGCATCAAATAAGCCCAGTCAGTGCTATCTCTCAGCGAAAGCAGCCATTACTTCGACTGCTCAGCCTCCACTTCCTCTACCATCCGGCCCGACCCCAAAAGTACTGCAAACCTTCGGCTGTCAGGTGAAGATTCCAGTAATATTTTTATGCTGATGGTCAGGGGGACTGAGAGCAGCATACCAATGGGTCCCAGTAACCAGCCCCAGATCAGCAGTGATAAAAACACGACCATGGACGAAAGGCCGAGTCCTTTGCCCAGAACTCTGGGCTCAAGAATATTACCAATCACCATGTTGATGGCAAAATAGCCCGCTGAAACAAAGATGGCTTCAGAAAAACCCAGTTGCAGCAAGGTGATCAGGATGCCGGGAATCGCCGCCAGTATGGAGCCAATGTTTGGAATAAAGTTCAGGGCAAAAGCCAGAATGCCTCCCAGCAGGTAAAAGTTAACCCCTTGTGACCATAACAACAAAGCAACCAGTAACCCGGTGAGCAGACTGATGGCTGTTTTCAGGGCAACGTAACGATTGACTGAAGCGACAAATCGTTCAAGGTCTCTCAGTTGCTGGTCTGGATTGGGCATAGAGCGGATCAGCTTATTTCTTAGCAGTGGAGCCTCAGCCAGCATGAAGACAACCGTCAGAAAGATCAGCAAAACATAACTGGTGGCACTGCCCATATGGCTGAGCATGGAGGTTAAAAAGCCAAACAGGGAGGAGGTATCCAGAGGCTCAGCGATGGATTTCAGGTCCAGATTAATATTACGTTGCGCCAGCCGGTCACTGATCTGGTGGACAATATCGGTCGTTTGCTGTTTGTACCCCGGCAGCGCCTTGGCAAAATCCTGTAAGGCACTGCCAATGGAAGCCACAATCATCAAAATAGCAACGATCAACACTGAGACAACCAACAGAATACCCAGCACCCTGGGAATATGCAGCCGACTCAAGGCGTTAATGGCGGGGTTCAGAAGGATCGCCAGAAAGTAAGAAAACAAAAGGAGGGAGAGTATTTCGCTGCCCAGTCGGATACCGGCAAGAATGACCACCAGTGAGGCTGCTATCACTATGTAGCGGCTAATGTTCTGTATTTCAGTGAGTTGCATGGTAGCGTTTGCTGGCTGTTAAGGGGTGGGTGATACAATGGCAGACAGGGTACACTGACTTCTGTTGTATGTCGTATGAATTTTTAAAATAGGTTAGTGACTATCAGGTGGCTGCCCACTCAACCTGAACCCGACCTGCGGGTGAGTGGGCTCAGGTGGCTAAAGGTACTGAGTCATCAGTTGTGTAGATAACGACTCAGAATATGCTGCTTGAAGTGATCGGCATTCAGCGGTTCACCGGTCGCCTGAGTGTAAAGTTCGTGGGTGTCCAACTGGCTGCCCTGCTGCCAGATGTTTTCTGTCAACCAGTTAAATATCGGCTCCAGATCACCGTTAGCAATACGACTTTCTACATCAGGCAATTGTCGTTTAACGGCGGCAAACTGCTGGGCTGCATACATGGCACCCAGGGTATAACTTGGGAAGTAGCCAAACGCGCCCATTGGCCAGTGAATGTCCTGCATACAGCCGATGCTGTGATTTTCACCGGTGGCAAGGCCCAGGTAAGCCTGCATTTTTTCATTCCAGACCTGGGGCAGGTCGTCCACCAGAAGGTCTCCTTCGATCAGTGCTTTCTCAATTTCATAACGAAGGATGACATGCATGGGGTAACTGATTTCATCAGCTTCAACACGAATAAAACCGGGCTTTACCCGATGGTAGATCTTCTCAAGATTGACCTGGCTGAAACGCTCATGTTCCTGACCCCCGGCCAGGTGTTTTACGATCAGAGGCCTGATCAACTGCAGGAACTGGGGGCTGCGGCCCAGCTGCATTTCAAAAAACAGACTTTGGCCTTCATGAACCCCCATGGAACGGTAGGAGCCCAGTGGCAGCGTTCTCAGATCCTGCGGAAGATTCTGGTTGTAGCGGGCATGGCCTGTTTCGTGGATGGTACCCATCAGCGATTCCACAAAGTCTTCTTCGTTGTAACGGGTTGTGAGTCGAACATCTTCCGGAACCCCTCCGCAGAATGGGTGAACACTGACGTCCAGTCGGCCATGATTGAAGTCAAAACCCAGCCGTTTCATTACGTCCAGCCCCAGAGCCTTCTGATTGTCGGTAGGGTAGTGGCCCTGACTGCTTATCAGAGAATCATTTTTTTGCTGTTCCACAACGGTTTGCAGGGTTTCTGGCAGCCAGTTCTTCAGGTTGCCAAAAAGAACATCCAGCTCTTTGGAAGTCATGCCGGGTTCGTAGAGTTCCAGCATGGCATCGTAGCTTTTGGCTCCGGAAGCCGCAGCGCGGATACTGGCCTCTTCCCGGGCCAGTTTGATGACTTCTTTCAGGTTTTCTGAAAAGCCTTTCCAGTCGTTTTCCGGGCGCTGGGTTCGCCAGGCATGTTCGCACTTTGAGCTGGCCAGGGACTGGGCTTTGACCAGATCGGCCGGCATGACCGAAGCATTTTTCCAGCTCCGCTCCATTTCCCGGATAGAACGCTTTATTACCGTGTCGTCAGCTTTTTCCCCGGCTTCCTGAAGCCACTGGCCCACCTGCTCTTCCGTCAGCAGTTCGTGCATCAGGCTGGAGAGTTCAGCCAGTGCTTCTGAGCGGGCCTGGTTGCCCCCGGAAGGCATCATGGCAGCTTGATCCCAGCTGGCCATGGCAGACAGATGTTGAAAACGGTATAGCTTGTTGAAACGTTCTACCAGTTGGTTGTAGGCCTGATTCATAATTCTGGTTCCATCGTTTTGGTTATTGTAACGGTCGATTTCCGGCTTTCGGTCGTTGACAGAATGAAGCTTCTTTCAGCGCAAAACGCTTATCCTATACTAGACTCCATTTTCTGTCGGCTAATTATTACGGATAAGATGGAGTCTGAATTTATGCAAAAGCCGTTCTTCCTGACTGTTTCACAACCGTGTCTTCACAAATATAAAGCAAAATGGTTTGTGTTTCTGAGCGCTGTTCTCTTTGCTCATGCAGCGGTCGCTGAGGGGCAGGTGTCCAATGAAGACCCTGCTGTTTGTCAAAAATTTCAGCCACCGCAGAGCGAGTCAGGACAATTAGTCGACTGGCTATTGCGGCATAGCCTCGAAATGAAGCGGGAAGGCTGCTGGCAGGCCTATATTCAATTGGGTCCCCAGGCGATGCGGGAGGCGGCTATGCAGTCGCGTTTTGAGGACCAGGTTCGGATTGCCCTGACTGTGGCTTCCATTTACTTCTATCGTGGCGATTATGACCAGTCTCGCAAAGTGGCTGAGGAAGCCTGCAACTATGCCCAGGAGCACGAAGAGTGGGATGGCTACATTTTCAGTCTGTCCCAGTTGTCCGCGGTGGCCAGGGCTCAGGGTCGAAAGGAGGCGGCGATGGAGTACTCCGAAAAAGGCATGGAAGCGTTAGAGAAATACCGGCCCGTTGGCCCGTTCCTCGAGGCTAAGATGCTGTATAATTACGGTGCGCTTCTCAGTGATTCGGACAAACCTGATCTGGATCGTGCCAGAATAGTATTGAAGAGATCGCTTGCCCTCTATGAAGTCTTGAAAGATGTTGATGAAATCGTTCGCGCAAACTTGAGGTTGGCAAGAATTGATTACCTTGAAGGTAAATACGACAGAGCACTGGCTGTTATCGAATCTGTGGAAGCTATTCCTAAGAGTGCTCGTTCCCAGATGTTGTATCACTACTTGTTGGCAAAAACTCATCACCGTATGGAAGATTGGGAGATAGCCGCAGCGGAGGCCTTGAGGGCACTGGCTCTGGCTAGTCGCATGAATGCCTCGGAAGATGAGAAAAGAGCAAGAGCTTTGCTGACTGCGATTGGTAATATGGCTTTCGTTAACGATTAGCCTGTGCATGGTACGTCATTTCAATGAGTTTGAAGTGACGTATTACGTTGCTGTAATTTCTTAAACCAGCCGGGTTTCTTTTTATCCTGTTCTTGTTGAGCCTTGTTCTGCCTCTCGATGGTGTTTGCCAAGGCAGTCACTTCAAACACCTCGCTTGTTTCAATTTGATAGGATAGCGGCGGACCGATATTCAACACATGGAACCATTGTGAGTAAACCAGCGACAACTCTTTCCGAAGTGCCCTCAATATGTCCAGGTTACCCGCCAGAATAATAGTATTGGGAGTGTGCTGGGAAGAAGAGGAAGGGAATGGGTTTCTAGCCATGAGGAACAGGGCTTGCACAATCTTGTCATATTCAGATGGATCGAACATAAGGAGATTGCCGTTGATCACCCATCTGACGATTGAATGCACATCGTGGGTATCATTTTCCCTGGCGAAACCAGGCACTGTCCGGGCAAGTTCTTCAAGCATTCTATAAGCCATATCCGGCTTACCAATGAATGAGCAGTATAACGCAGTCAGAGATATATAAGCGGAGTGAAGATTGCGACTCTGCTGTGGCGATCGATCACGATGACCAAACTTATCGAAAAGGAAGTACCAGGCTCTGCTTCGGGCGTAGGCGAGATTATTGGATTCAACGTAATCTTTGCCATCAAATAGCTGGGATGAAATCTGGTCGAGCTCATAAAGGAACGTTAAGATAAGACCCGCCCTGGTTCCCTGGGAGGCAAGCTCCAGCTCCAATGCATCCGTGGCTTTTGAATGAACGTAGTGATACAGATCGTTGAAGATAAACCGGGTCATTATTACAGCAACCCCAACGTTAAAACCAGGTTGGTTCAGAGCTTTCCGTAAACGTGCCAATGAGTCGAATAATACTTCTCTTGCAACATCGTCGGCCAACTGGTGGAATTTTATTTTGCCAAGGTTAAGGTGACGTTTAAGAATAAGAGCGTTTAAGGACAGAACCTTCATAAGACTCTGCTCATTATTGTACTTTGCCATTAACCAGAGAACATAATAGATATCCATTACCGTATAGTTTTCAGGGGTTGTTACTATGCTGTGCAGTGCATTACTGAGCAAAATATTGTTTAGAACAGGATCGTTTAGATAAACATTATTGAGTTCCACCTGTTGCAGCGATTGACTGATAAACTCAGGGGCCGGGAAGGTATCATTGATACCATAGCCGGGCTCATTATTGAGCTCTGACAACAGCATTGAAAAATGATCCAGCCAGGCACCGGGTTCTGTACCGGGCAGCATTGACACCTGCTCTGGAAGCGGTGCATGGGTAGCACTGTTTGGCAAGAATAAATTTGAATAGGCGCTTACGGATAACTGGGAGAAAGACAGCGTCAAAAATTCTCCTGTCCCGGAGTCATTGGCCTCGAAAGCAGGGTTGTCCAATCCGGTAATATCCGGGATTGTGGTGCCTGTGGCCCCAAGTTCTTCTGTATCCGGAAGTTCTGGAGTCTCACCTGACAAGATGGCATAGCTGCTACTGGGTTTCACGGGGGGAACTGGATAGGCTGTTTCGGAATAAAGGAAGAAAATAAGGCTGACCGAGAGCAACAGGCAATAGCCTGAATGGTCAGAGAACTCTAAATGTAATGATTTCTTTTTGAACATTTAATAAACCTTGACGTTTACTACTCCACAAAGCTTCGATGCCGTCCTGATGTCAGTCCTGAAACCGGCTCAGTCAACTACCGGCTCAGTCAACTAATAGCAGTAATAAATGATTCTGCCAGTAAACCAATATGCTGACTGAGCTATGGGCTGATTTATTCTGATTTAAACTGCGGCAGATAGTGCTCAAGCGCCATCAGCACGAACGGGTCAGAAGCCGAACGAATCGTATCGGGAGTGTGATGAAGAGAAGGGTCAGGGAATGGATTACTGAACATTAAAGACAGGGCTTGCATAATCCTGTTACGTTCAGGTGGATCGAACATACGGAGGTTGCCGACGATCACCCATCTGACGATAGAATACACATTGCGGCAACAATCCGGGTAAAAAGAACGCTCAAACTTACCGAGTCTTTGAAGCATGTTATGAGCCATATCCAAATTACCAAGGAATAATGTGAATAACGCAGTTAGAGAACGGTGAGCGGAGTAGAGATCACGGTTCTGCTGTGAAAATCGTGCCAAATCCTCCGATTGTTCTGGATAAGGATTGCGCCATACGGCTCGATTATAAACCCGCTGTAGCATTAGTTTACGATGACCAAACTGACCTAAAATGAAAAACCAGGCCCTGCTTCGGGCATAGGCGATTTTATTGGGTGCAACGTAATTGTTGCCATCAAATAGCTGGGATGAAATCTGGTCGAGTTCATAAAGGAAACGTAAGAGGTGGATTGCCCACGGCCACTTAAAGTAAACCTGTTCCTCGAATTCAGTCGCTGCTTCTGAATGAATGTAGTCATACAGGTCGTTGAAAATAAATTGGGTCATTATTTTAGCAATTTCATGCTTGGAATGAGCTTGGCTCAGGGCTTTGCGTAAACGTGCCAATGCTCCAAGTAACGCCCCTCTTGGAATAGTGTCATTGATTAACTTGTGGAAGTCTACCCTCTCGAAATCGCAATGATTAAGGAAACGTTTGAGAATAATAGCGTTCAGGCGCAGAACCTTCATAAGGCTCTGCTCACCATTGAGCTTTGCAAGTAACCAGAGCACATAATAGAGGTCAATTGCTGTATAGTTTTCAGGTTCTGTTTTTATACTTAGCAGCGCACCATTTAGCGAATCATTGTTGATCTCCATCTCTTGCAGTGATGGATTGACAAGGTCAAGGGCCGGGAACGTATCATTCGTATCATTGGCTGGGTCACTCTCGAGCTCTAAGAGCATCGCAAAATGCTCTGGCCAATCACTGATGGTATCCACATCTTCGTTCGGCGAATCGGAGTATCCTGGTAGCATTGGCTCCTGATCTGAAAGCGGTGCATTACTGGCACCGTTTGCGACCGATGGCGTTAAATCAGTCGTTTCGGTTGACCAGGAGGTAGACTCCGACGACGGTAAAGTGACTGACCAGGTAGCACCAAGCCCGGCACCGGCAACAGGGGCGTTCAATTCTGTCGCATTCTCTGCTAAATCTGAGGTTGTGATGCCTGTGGCACCCAGTTCTTCTGTACTCGGAAGCTCTGGCGCTTCACCTGAAAAGACCACAGAGCCGGCACTGTTTTTGATAGGGGGAGCTGAATAGGCAGTTCCAGAAGAAAGAGAGAAAATAAGGCAGGCCGAGAGAAACAAGTAGCTGCCTGAATGGTGAGAAAAATTTGAGAGCAACGATTTTATTTTGAACATTTAATAAACCTTGAATTTTATTGATCTAAAGAGATTCGGTGCTGTGCTGATGTTATTTCTGAACCCAGGTCAGTCATTCTGACTTAGCCTTTAACAGCTCTTTCTTAAGCGCCTCCAACACCTCTGGGTTAGCAGCCGAACGAATAGTATCGGGAGTGCGATGAAGCGAAGAGGGAGGGAATGGATTACTGGCCATCAAAGACAGTGCTTGCATAATCCGGTTACGTTCAGGTGGCTCGAACATACGTAGGCTGCTATCGACCACCCAGCTGACGATAGACTCCATATCGGGGGGATAATTTCCCCTTCGAAAATAAGGATCTGACCAGGAAAGTCTTTCAAGCATGTTATAAGCCATTTCCTGATTACCAAGGAATAATGTGAATAACGCAGTTAGAGAGCTGTAAGCTGAGTAGAGATTACGATCGTGCTGTGAATATCCTTCAATAGCCTGCTGTACGAGCTGCTGACGTCTGAATCGCTTAGGCACCTTTGGCAATGGCTTACGATGACCAAACTGACCGAAAATGAAAAACCAGGCTCTGCTTCGGGCATAGGCGATATTATTGGCTTCAACGTAATTGTTGCCATCAAATAGCTGGGCTGAAATCTGGTCGAGTTCATAAAGGAACGTTAAGGTATTAATTACCAACGGTGAGTTGATGCGAACCTCCTTCTGAAATGTAGACTCGGCTTGTGAATGAACGAAGTCATACAGATCGTTGAAGATAAATTGGGTCATTATCTCAGCAGTTTCATGGCTGGAACCAGCTTGGCTCAGGGCGTTCCGTAAACCTGTCAATGCTTCTAATAAGACCACTTTTGCAGCATCAAATCCGCCCAACTTGTGGAATACTGCAAACTGGCGAGGACTTAAGTGATGTTTGAGAATAATAGCGTTCAGGCGCAGAACCTTCATAAGGCTCTGTTCACTATTGTGCTTTGCAATTAACCAGAGCACATAATAGAGGTCAATTAGCGTATAGTTTCCAGGGTTTGTTTCTATACTTAGCAGCGCACCATTTAGCGAATCACTGTTGAGCTTAATCTCTTGCAGCGATGGATTGACAATGTCAAGGGCTGGGAAGGCAACATTTGTGCCATCGGCTGGGTCACTATCGAGCTCTGACAACAGCATCGAAAAATGGGCTTGCCAATTATGGGTGGCCTCCACGTCCTGGTCCGGCCAACCAGAGCATTCTGTTAGCATTGGATCCTGATTTGAAAGCGGTGCATTACTGGCACCGTGTGGAACGGATGGCGTTGAATCAGTCGTTTCGGCTGACTGGCAGGGAGGCTCCCACTGAAAAGTGATTGACCAGACAGGCAGGTTGACAGGGGCGTTCGATGCGGTTGTGTTGCCTGTGGCAGCCAGTGCTTCTTCCGCCGGCCAAGAGACTGACCAGGAAAGACCAGGCTCGGCAACAAGGGCACCCGATGCTGTCGTATTCTCTGTTGCATCTGAGGTTGTGATGCCTGTGGCACCCAGTTCTTCTGTGCCCGGAAGCTCCGGTGTCTCACCTGAAAAGGTGACAGAGTCGGCACTGTTTTTGATGGGAGGAGCTGAATAGGCAGTTCCAGAAGAAAGAGAGAAAATAAGGCTGGCCGAGAGCAACAAGTAGCTGCCTGAATAGTGAGAAAAATTTGAGAGCAACGATTTTTTTTTGAACATTTAATAAACCTTGAACTTTATCTATCTAAAAAGCTTCAATGCTGTGCTGATGTTATTTCTGAACCCAGATCAGTCATTCTGACTTAGCCTGTAACAGTTCTTTCTTAAGCGCCTCCAACACCTCTGGGTTAGCAGCCGAACGAATCGTATCGGGAGTGCGATGAAGCGAAGAGGGAGGGAATGGATTACTGGCCATTAAAGTCAGTGCTTGTATAATCCGGTTACGTTCAGGTGGCTCGAACATACGTAGGTTGCTGTCGACCACCCAGCTGACGATAGACTCCATATCGGGGGGATAATTTCCCCTTCGAAAATAAGGATCTGACCAGGAAAGTCTTTCAAGCATGTTATAAGCCATTTCCTGATTACCAAGGAATAATGTGAATAAGGCAGTTAGAGAGCTGTAAGCTGAGTAGAGATTACGATCGTGCTGTGAATATCGTTCAATAGCCTGCCGAACGTGGGAGTGATATCTGCATTGCCAGGAATGGTTTGGCAATGGCTCACGATGACCAAACTGACCGAAAATGAAAAACCAGGCTCTGCTTCGGGCATAGGCGATATTATTGGATTCAACGTAATTGTTGCCATCAAATAGCTGGGCTGAAATCTGGTCGAGTTCATAAAGGAACGTTAAGATATGGATTCCCAACGGCCCGTTTAAGTCAACCTCTTGCTCGAATGAATGCACGGCTTGTGAATGAACGAAGTCATACAGATCGTTAAAGATAAATTGGGTCATTATCTCAGCAGTTTCATGTCTGGAATTAGCCTGGCTCAGGGCGCTCCGTAAACCTGTCAATGCTTCGTGAAACCGCCATTTTAGGAATTTTAATCCGCTCAACTTGTGGAATCCTGCAACCTTGCGAGGACTTAAGTAATGTTTGAGAATCATAGCGTTCAGGCGCAGAACCTTCATAAGGCTCTGTTCACTATTGCGCTTTGCAATTGACCAGAGCACATAATAAAGGTCAATTAGCGTATAGTCTGCAGGGTTTGTTTCTATACTTAGCAGCGCATTATTTAGCGAATCATTGTTTAGCGAATCATTGTTTAGCGAATCATTGTTTAGCGAATCCTTGTTTAGCGAATCATAGTTGAGCTCCATCTCTTTCAGCGATGGATTGACAAGATCAAGGGCTGGGAACGCAACATTTGTACCATTGGCTGGGTCACTATCGAGCTCTGACAACAGCATCGAAAAATGGGCTTGCCAATTATGGGTGGCCTCCACGTTCTGGTTCGGAAAACCAGAGCATTCTGGTAGCATTGGATCCTGATCTGAAAGCGGTGCATTACTGGCACCCGGTTCTTCATCCGCCGGCAAAGTGACTGACCAGGTAACACCACTAGGCCCGGAGACAGGGGCGTCCCATGCTGTCGTATTCTCTGTTGCATCTGAGGTTGTGATGCCTGTGGCGCCCAGTTCTTCTGTACCCGGAAGCTCCGGTGTCTCACCTGAAAAGGTGACAGAGCCGGCACTGTTTTTGATAGGAGGAGCTGAATAGGCAGTTCCAGAAGAAAGAGAGAAAATAAGGCTGGCCGAGAGCAACAAGTAGCTCCCTGAATAGTGAGAAAAATTTGAGAGCAACGATTTTTTTTTGAACATTTAATAAACCTTGAATTTTATTGATCTAAAAAGATTCTGTGCTGTGCTGATGTTAGTGCTGAACCCAGGTCAGTTATTCTGGCTTAGCCTTTGACTGCGCTTTCTCAAGCTCTTTCTTAATAGCCTCCAACACCTCCGGGTTACCAGCCGAACGAATAGTATCGGGAGTGCGATGAAGCGGAGAGGGAGGGAGTGGATTACTGGCCATTAAAGACAGTGCTCGCATAATTCTGTGACGTTCAAGTGGCTCGAACATACGGAAGTTGCTGTGGACCACCCAGCTGACGATAGACTCTATATCGGAGGGATAAGTTCCCCTTTCAAAATGACGATTGGACCACGAAAGTCTTTTAAGCATTTTATAAGCCATTTCCTGATTACCAAGGAATAATGTGAATAACGCAGTTAGAGAGCGGTAAGCGGAGTAGAGATTACGATCGTGCTGTGAATATCGTTCATTTTCCTCCCGAACGTGGGCGTGATATTTGCAGGACCAGAACGGCTTTGGCAATGGCTGACGATGACCAAACTGACCGAAAATGAAAAACCAGGCTCTGCTTCGGGCATAGGCGATATTATTGGCTTCAACATAATTGTTGCCATCAAATAGCTGGGCTGAAATCTGGTCAAGTTCATAAAGTAACGTTAAGGTATTGATTGCCAATGGCGAGTGGAAGCCAACCTCATGCTCGAATGCAGTCACGGCTTGTGAATGAACGAAGTCATACAGATCGTTGAAGATAAATTGGGTCATTATCTCAGCAGTTTCATGTCTGGAATTAGCCTGGCTCAGGGCGCTCCGTAAACCTGTCAATGCTTCGAGAAACGCCCGTTCTGATAATTTTAATACGGCTGACTGGTAGCGTAATGAACCATCATCACGAGTTAAGTAACGTTTGAGAATAATTGCGTTCAGGCGCAGAACCTTCATAAGGTTCTGTTCACCATTGTGCTTTGCAATTAACCAGAGCACATAATAGAGGTCAATTACCGTATAGTTTGCAGGGTTTGTTTCTATACTTAGCAGCGCACCATTTAGCGAATCATTGTTTAGCGAATCATTGTTTAGCTCCATCTCTTGCAGCGATGAATTGACAAGGTCAAGGGCTGGGAACGTATCATTCGTACCATCGGTTGGGTCACTATCGAGCGCTGACAACAGCATCGCAAAATGGGCTCGCCATTTACAGGCGGCCTTCTTGTCGTTGTTCGGCCAACCGGAGCATTTTGGTAGCATTGGATCCTGATTTGAAGGCGGTGCATTACTGGCACCGTGTGGAACGGATGGCGTTGAATCAGTCGTTTCGGCAGACGGAGCCTCCCACCAAAAAGTGATTGAGTAGACAGGCAGTTTCAATAATGCCTCATTCTCTGTTACTGAGGGTGTGTTGCCTGCGGCAGCCATTGCTTCTTCCCTCGGCCAAGAGGCTGACCATTTAAGACCAGGATCGTCAAAAATAGATGCTCTCGTATTCTCTGTTGCATCTGAGGTTGTGATGCCTGTGGCACCCATTTCTTCATCCGCCGGCATTTCTTCATCCGCCGGCAAAGTGACTGACCAGGTAACACCACTAGGCCCGGAGACAGGGGCATCCCATGCTGTCGTATTCTCTGTTGCATCTGAGGTTGTGATGCCTGTGGCACCCAGTTCTTCTGTACCCGGAAGCTCCGGTGTCTCACCTGAAAAGGTGACAGAGCCGGCACTGTTTTTGATGGGAGGAGCTGAATAGGCAGTCCCAGAAGAAAGAGAGAAAATAAGGCTGGCCGAGAGCAACAAGTAGCTCCCTGAATAGTGAGAAAACTCTGAGAGCAACGATTTTTTTTTGAACATTTAATAAACCTTGAATTTTATTGATCTAAAAAGATTCAGTGCTGTTGTTTTAGCCTGATACAGTCGTACCGAATTAATATTCAACAAAGGAATTATTCTGAGTTAACCCGCAGCAGCTCTTTCTTAAGCGCCTCCAAAACCTCCGGGTTACCAGCCGAACGAATAGTCTCGGGAGTGCGATGAAGCGAAGAGGGAGGGAATGGATTACTGGCCATTAAAGACAGTGCTTGTATAATCCGGTTACGTTCAGGTGGCTCGAACATACGTAGGTTGCTATCGACCGCCCAGCTGACGATAGACTCCATATCGGGGGAATAATTTCCCCTTCGAAAATAAGGATCTGACCAGGAAAGTCTTTCAAGCATGTTATAAGCCATTTCCTGATTACCAAGGAATAATGTGAATAACGCAGTTAGAGAGCTGCAAGCGGAGTAGAGTTTACGATCGTGCTGTGCATATCGTTCAACAGCCTGCCGTAGGTCTTGGTGACGTCTGCATTGCCTATAATGTCTGCAGCATCGCTTAGGCTCCTTTGGCGATGGCTTACGATGACCAAACTGACCGAAAATGAAAAACCAGGCTCTGCTTCGGGCATAGGCGATATTATTGGCTTCAACGTAATTGTTACCATCAAATAGCTGGGCTGAAATCTGGTCGAGTTCATAAAGGAACGTTAAGGTATCGATTGCCAACGGCGAGCCAACCTTTAGCTCGAATACATCCATGGCTTGTGAATGAACGAAGTCATACAGATCGTTGAAGATAAATTGGGTCATTATCTCAGCAGTTTCATGTCTGGAACTAGCCTGGCTCAGGGCGCTCCGTAAATCTATCAATGCTTTGAGGAACGCCCGTTTTGCACCACTTATATCGCCTAACGCGTGGAGTAATGAATAATCGCCAAGAGTTAAGTAACGTTTGAGAATAATAGCGTTCAGGCGCAGAACCTTCATAAGGTTCTGTTCACCATTGTGCTTTGCAATTAACCAGAGCACATAATAGAGGTCAATTACCGTATAGTTTGCAGGGCTTGTTTCTATACTTAGCAGCGCACCATTTAGCGAATCATTGTTTAGCGAATCATTGTTGAGCTCCATCTCTTGCAGCGATGGATTGACAAGGTCAAGGGCCGGGAACGCAACATTTGTACCATCGGCTGGGTCACTATCGAGCTCTGACAACAGCATCGCAAAATGGGCTTGCCAATTACTGGAGGCATTCACGTCCTGGTCCGGCCAACCAGAGCATTCTGTTAGCATTGGATCCTGATTTGAAAGCGGTGCATTACTGGCACCGTCCGGGACAGATGGCGTTGAATCAGTCGTTTCGACTGACTGGTAGGGAGGCTCCCACCGAAAAGTGATTGAGTAGAAAGGCAGGTTCGGTGTTGTCGCATTCTCTGTTACATCTGAGGGTGTGTTGCCTCTGGCAGCCAGTGCTTCTTCCCTCGGCCAAGAGACTTTCCAGGTAAGACCAGGCACGGCAAAAAGGGCGTTAGATGCTGTCGTATTCTCTGTTGCATCTGAGGTTGTGATGCCTGTGGCACCCAGTTCCTCTGTACCCGGAAGTTCCGGTGCCTCACCTGAAAAGGTGACAGAGCCGGCACTGTTTTTGATGGGAGGCGCTGAATAGGCAGTTCCAGAAGAAAGGGAGAAAATAAGGCTGGCCGAGAGCAACAAGTAGCTCCCTGAATAGTGAGAAAACTCTGAGAGCAACGATTTTTTTTTGAACATTTAATAAACCTTGAATTTATTGATCTAAAAAGATTCAGTGCTGTTGTTTTAGCCTGATACAGTCGTACCGAATTAATATTCAACAAAGGAATTATTCTGAGTTAACCCGCAGCAGCTCTTTCTTAAGCGCCTCCAACACCTCCGGGTTACCAGCCGAACGAATAGTCTCGGGAGTGCGATGAAGCGGAGAGGGAGGGAATGGATTTCTGACCATTTTAGACAGGGCTCGTATAATCCTGTCACGTTCAGATGGATCGAACATGCAGAGGTTGCCGTCGACCACCCATCTGACGATAGAATCTACATCGGGGGAGGGATAATAACCCCTGTCAAAATGATGATTTGATCTGGAAAGACTTTTAAGCATTTTATAAGCCATATCCGAATCACCAAGGAATAATGTGAATAACGAAGTTAGAGAATTGTGGGCGGAGTAGAGATTACGATTGTGTCGTGAAGATCGTGTCAAATCCTCTAATATGCGTGGATCGGGAGCCTGCCATGAGATTTGATCATAAACCTGCTGTGGCATTGGTTTACGATGACCAAACTGACCGAAAATGAAAAACCAGGCTCTGCTTCGGGCATAGGCGATATCATTGGGTACAACGTAATTTTTGCCATCAAATAGCTGGGATGAAATCTGGTCGAGTTCATAAAGGAACGTTAAGGTATGAGTTGCCATCGGCCCGTGGAAGCCACCCTCTTTCTCGCATGCTTCCGCGACTTGTGAATGAACGGACTCATACAGTTTGTGGAAGACAAATTGGGTCATTATCACAACAATTTCACGGTTGGAATTAGCTTGCCTCAGTTCGCGCCGTAAAGATGCCAATCCTCCTAATAAGACCACTTTTGGAATACTTAACCCGGCTAGCTTATGGAATACTGCATTCTTGTGAAGATTAAGGTGGCGTTTGAGAATAATAGCGTTCAGGCGCAAAAGTTTCATAAGGATCTGTTCACCATTGCGCTTTGCAATGAACCAGAGCACATAATAGATGTCAATTATCGTATAGTCTGCAGGGCTGGTTTCTATAATTAGCAGCGCATCATTTGGCGAAACATTGCTAGGCTCTATCTCTTGCAGCGATGGATGGACAAGGTCAAGGGCCGGGAACGTATCATTCGTACCATCGGCTGGGTCACTATCGAGCTCTGACAACAGCACCGAAAAATGGGCTTGACAATCACTATCTACGTCTTCGTCCGGCAAATCAGAACACTCTGGTAGCATTGGATGCTGACCTGAAAGCGCTGCATTACTGGCACCGTTTGCGGCGGATGGTGTTGGATCAGTCGTTTCGGTTGACTGGGAGGCAGACTCCGACGACGGTAAAGTTACTGTAATAGCAAGTCCGGCAAAAGGGGTGCCCAATGCTGTCGTATTCTCTGTTGCATCTGAGGTTGTGATGCCTGTGGCACCCAGTTCCTCTGTACCCGGAAGTTCCGGTGCCTCACCTGAAAAGGTGACAGAG
The DNA here is from genome assembly GCF_023822025.1 of Endozoicomonas sp. 4G. Taxonomy (NCBI): domain Bacteria; kingdom Pseudomonadati; phylum Pseudomonadota; class Gammaproteobacteria; order Oceanospirillales; family Endozoicomonadaceae; genus Endozoicomonas; species Endozoicomonas sp. 4G. Next base: position 986,290 of record NZ_CP082909.1, read on the forward strand.
CCGGCACTGTTTTTGACAGGGGGAGCGGAATAGGCAATTTCAGAAGAAAGGGAGAAAACAAGGCTGAACGAGATAAACAAGTAGCTCCCTGAATAGTGAGAAAACTCTGAGAGCAACGATTTTATTTTGAACATTTAATAAACCTTAAATTTTCTTGCCTTAGTGATGTTATTCTTGAACCCCGATCAATGGGACACTGGCTTTAATATTTGATTCAAATTATTCTGCCACTAAAGCGATAAACTGACTGGGCAATGAGCCAATTTAGTGTAGTCAACATATTCTTGGTGTATGAATTTTTTTAGAACAGGCCGCTCAGTAGCTTTAGTCCCGTTATGCAAAGGTAAAAGGCAAATGCACAAAATCTTGTCGTCGACAAACTGGAACAGGCATTCGCCAGTCAATTCCGCATAAAATACGCCTAATGTCGTAGAATTAATGATTTTTTCAGTTCTTCCTCAAGCGCCTCCAACACCTCCGGTCTACCAGCCGAACGAACAGTATCGGGAGTGCGATGAAGCGGAGAAGAAGGGAATGGATTACGGGCCATTAAAGACAGGGCTCGTATAATCCTGTCACGTTCAGGTGGCTTGAACATACGGAGGCTGCCGTCGACCACCCATCTGACGATAGAATTCATATCGGGAAGATAATAATCACTTTGAAAACTACGATTTGAACAGGCAAGTCTTTCAAGCATGTTATAAGCCAAAGCCTGCCTACCAAGGAATAATGTGAACAACGCAGTTAGAGACTTGTAAGCGGAGTAGAGATTTCGATCGAGCTCTAAATATCGTTGAAGATCCCGCCGTGAAGCGAGGTAGTTCGGTGAGTGTCGACTAACATACTCTGGCACTTGTTTACGAGGACTAAACTGACCGAAAATGAAAAACCAGGCTCTGCTTCGGGCATAGGCAATATTATTGGATTCAACGTAATTGTTGCCATCAAATAGCTGGGCTGAAACCTGGTCGAGTTCGTAAAGGAACGTTAAATAATAGATTGCCAACGGCCCGTTGAAGCGGTCAACCTCTTGCACGAATGCATCCGCGGCTTGTGAATGAACGAAGTTATACAGATCGGTGAAGATAAATTGGGTCATGGTTTCATGGCTGGGAATAGCACGGTTCAGGGCGCTCCGCAAACTTGCCAATGTTTGGAGTAACAGCGTTGTTGCCAAACCTGATCCGGATAATTTGTGGAATAGGAATACCGTATTGTTGTGAAGATAAAGGTGACGTTTGATAATAAGGGTGTTCAGGCACAGAGCCTTCATAAGGTTCCGTTCACCATAGAGCTTTGCAATGAACCAGAGCACATAATAGAGGTCAATTACCGTATAGTTTACAGGGCTTGTTTCTATACTTAGCAGCGCATCATTTGGCGAAACATTGCCAAGCTCCATCTCTTGCAGCCATGGATTGACAAGCTCAGGGGCGGGGAACGTATCATACTTACCATCGGCTGGGTCACTATCGAGCTCTGACAACAGCATCGCAAAATTGGCTTGCCAATAATTGGTGGCATCCACGGCCTGGTTCGGCGAATCAGGGCATTCTGGCAGCATTGGATCCTGGAATAAAAGCGGTGCATTACTGGTACCGTATGGGACGAATGGCGTTGAATCATTCGTTTCAGTTGGCTGGGGGGCAGACTCCGACGGAAAAGTGACTGAGTAGGTAATACCATGCCCGGCAAAAGAGGCGTCCAATACTGTAGCATTCTCGGTTACATCTGTGATTGTGATGCCTGTGGCACCCAGCTCTTCTGAACCCGGTAGCTCAGGCGCCTCACCTGAAAAGATGACATAGCCGGCACTGTTTTTGATAGGGGGAGCTGAATAGGCAGTTTCAGAAGAAAGGGAGAAAATAAGGCTAGCCGAGAGAAACGAGCAACTGCCTGAACGGTGAGAAAATTCTGAGAGCAACGATTTTTTTTTGAACATTTAATAAACCTTAAACTTTATTGATCTTAAAGGCTTCAGTGCTGTTGCTTTAGTCCGATGCAGTCGTACCGAATTAATATTCAACAAAGGAATTATTCTGATTTAAACCGCGACAGCTCTTTCTCAAGCGCCTTCAACACCTCTGGGTTAACAGCCGAAAGAACAGTATCGGGAACGCGATGAATAGGAGATTGAGGGAATGGATGACTGACCATTAAAGACAGTGCTCGTATAATCCTGTCGCGTTCAGGTGGCTCGAACATACGGAGGTTGCCGTCGACCGCCCACCTGACCAGAGAATCCACATCGGGGGCATGACGCAAGCCAAAAGCAGGCACTTGCCGACCGATTCTTTCAAGCATGTTTTCAGCCATATCCAAATCACCAAGGAATAATGTGAATAATGCAGTTAGAGACCTGTAGGCGTAGTAGAGATCACGATCGCGCTGTGCAGATCGTTTAATCTCCTCCAATATGCGTGGATCACGATGCTGATATGTGACACTATCAAAAACCGCCTGTGGAAATGGTTTATGTCCAAAATGACTGAAAATGAAATAGAAGGCTCTGCTTCGGGCGTAGGCGATATTATTGGGTACAACGTAATTGTTGCCATCAAATAGCTGGGATGAAATCTGGGCAAGTTCATAAAGAAACTTTAAGGTATGGGGTACCGACGGCCAGCAAAAGGCAAGATCTTGCTCTAATTCAGACGTTGCTTCTGAATGAATGTAGCTATACAAATCGTTGAAGATAAATTGGGTCATTATCTCACCAATTTCACGACCAGGGTTAGCTTGGCTCAGGCTACTCCGTAAACGTGCCAATTCTCCAGAGTGCACCAGTTTTCTGATACTGTAAGCGGGTAACTTGAGCGAGAGTGGTTTACTGAGAAGCTTGAGGAGGAATGGTTTATCGCGAAGCTCGCGGTAGAATGATTTTTCGCGAAGATTAAGGTAATGTTTGAGAATAGTAGCGTTCAGGCGCAGAACTTTCATAAGGCTCTGTTGACCATTGAGCTTTGCAATCGACCAGAGCACATAATAGAGGTCAATTACTGTATAGTTTTCAAGTCCTGCTTCTATGGTTAGCAGCGCACCATTTAGCGAATCATTACTAAGCTCTATCTGTTGCAGCGATGGATTGACAAGATCAAGGGCCGGGAACGAATCATTGGTACCATCGGCTGGGTCACTATCGAGCTCTGACAACAGCATCTCAAAATGGGCTTGCCAATCACTCTCCACGTCTTCGTCCGGCAAATCAGAACACACTGGTAGCATTGGATGCTGACCTGAAAGTGCTGCATTACTAGCACCGTTTGGGGCGGATGGCGGTTCGGTTGACTGGGAGGCAGGCTCCCACGGTATAGTGACTGACCAGGTAACACCAGACGCGGCAAAAGGGGTGTCTAATGCTGTCATTGTCGCATTCTCTGTTACGTCTGAGGTTGTGATGCCTGTGGCACCCAGCTCTTCTGTACCCGGTAGCTCAGGCGCCTCACCTGAAAAGACGATAGAGCCGGCACTGTTTTTGACAGGGGGAATTGAATAGGCAGTTCCAGAAGAAAGAGAGAAAATAAGGCTAGCCGAGAGAAACAAGCAACTGCCTGAAGGGTGAGGAAATTCTGAGAGCAACGATTTTTTTTTGAACATTTAATAAACCTTGAACTTTATTGATCTAAAAAGCTTCAATGCTGTGCTGATGTTATTCGTGAGTCCCTATCAGTCGAATAATGGCTTTGATGTTTCAAAAGTTAATTAAAATTATTTCGCCAGCAAACCAATAAACTGATCAATCCATGGGCACATGTATTCTAGTCAACAAATTTTTGGGTTGTGCAATCTTTTTTAAAAAAAGCCGACAAGGAGCTTCAGTCCCGTTAGAAAAAGGCAGATGTATAAAGCGTTGTAAAAAAAATCAGTAGGGACTGTTTTAACCATTTTCATCCCAAGCCAGACTCCCAGGGGGCAAAAGGGCAGTAATAAAGAAGACAGTAGCAGGTTATTTGTGGTGAACTGGCCAAGGGCTGCATAGGCAGGACATTTAACCAGATTGAGAATACCGAAAAAAATCGCCATAGTGCCTGCCAGAAATTCCTTTTTCAGTTTTAATGGCAGCATATAAACACTCAGGGGTGGCCCTCCGGAATGAATACCGAAGCTGGTGAAGCCGCTGATGATTGACCAGAAAATACCAGCCAGTGTGCCGGGCTTGTGGGGTGAATGAAAGTAGTGACCAAACCATTGGTTCAGGCAGAACACAATGGCAATGATACCCACCATGCCTTTGATGGCTTTTTCACTCAGGGATGCAAACACCGCCAGACCCAGAAAAATACCCAACAGGCCCGGAAAGATAATGATCTTTAACACACGCCAGTCGACGTGCCGCCGCCATCCCCAGATAGCGAATCCATCCATAACTAACAGGAGAGGAAGGAGAATGGCAGCCGCCTGAACGGGAGGCATTGATAACGACATAAGAGGCACAGCAATCATACCCAGGGCGCTACCCATGCCACCTTTGCCCAGTCCCGTAACGATGATGGCCGGAATGGCTGTTATAAAGAAGGGTAACTCTGGTAGTGACAACATGGGGCAGTGTCAGGTGAGGCAATGTCAGGTGAGGCGTTCGATTTCGTAATCCAGCATTTTATCCTTGTCGAAAAGGTAGCGACCGATAAAGCTTTTTTTCTTGAGCAGCAGGGGGAGCCAGTGGCGATCATCTTCCCACATCTCATGGTAAGGAATATCGTTGATATGGAACCATAGGGGAATGGCCTCGTCGGTTTCTTCAGGAATACCATCGTAGTCAGAAGCGGCAAAGGTGTAGACATGAAGGGAGTAGCCATCGACAAACTGGAACAGGCATTCGCCATAAAAGGCCATATTCAGCGGGGTGATTTTCAGTTCTTCCTGAACTTCCCGTACTGCACACTCCAGTGTGGTTTCACCTTCCTCAAGTCGGCCACCGGGCCCATTGATTTTACCGGCCCCGAGTCCGCGCTTTTTGCGAATTAAAAGGATATGGTCGTCTTTAATGATAAACGTCAGGGTGGCGGGATCCTGAGCTCTCCAGTTTTCCCAGTTGATGTCGGACAGTGTTCTGGCGGCTATGGGCTGCATGTCAGGCTCTTGCTTTGTCGATACCTCAGACATTCCAGTATAAAGCAGAGCTGAAAGAGATGGCGGATTAATTTTTTCTCGTTATTTAAGTTGCGACAGAGGCAGCAGTGTCAAACGGTTAGACTTGAAAGCCCCGGTATCAATAAAGTGGGTATTCCCCAGGGTCACAGGATCTTCGACAATGGTGTGGCCACAGATAATATGGTCGACACCTTCAACCCAGTCGCTATTCCCGGTTTGTACTTTTGCTCTTGACCACATTAATTGTCGGGTCAGTTCCGGATTGCTCGCAACGCTTTGTGGATTCCACTGGTTCAATGGGTATTCTGCGTGACAGATCGCCAGCTTGCTGCCGTTAGATTGCTCAACGAGTATCAGGTAGGGCAAAGTATCCACCCAGTCGGCATACTCCAGCATTTTTTGGGTAGCAACGTTAAGGTGCCAGTGACCGCCGTTGAGGACCCAGTCCGCCAGAATGGCGGATGACTCAGGGTTGCGGGCAACGGTTCTCAGGGTATCTTCGTGATTGCCGCAGACAGGGTGGAACCAGGGTTCATTAATCAGGGAAAGGCAACCGGGCGAATCAGGTCCCCGGTCTATCAAATCGCCAACACTGAAACAACGATCCACCTCGAAATCAAAACCCACACGCTCCAGGGTTTCAAACAGCAAGTCATACATACCGTGAAGGTCGCCAATGACGAAATCTCTTCCTGAGAGGTTGGGCCCGAAGGTTTGAAGAAACATGATAGCTCCTATGCAATCCATTGCTTCTGGAGACGGAAATAGATACGGGTAGCGTTAAGTTCCCTTTAGCGTCGCCAAACCCGTTTCAGGATCGATCTGTATCCTGAGTGTTGCTGACTTGAGTATAACCTTAACCTGTTTGTCATTGGCAAGAACTCTGAACGACAGCGGTGTACTTTCAGGCAGTTTGCCTGCTTTTCTTGCCTGAGCAGCACTATCCAGCGCATTCAGATAAAAAGGTAACACCTTCTCCACTGTTTCGGCCAGATTGCTGAGAATCAAAGCGTTGCCCAGTAACGCGGGCGCATAAGTCGGTGTTGCGTAGTCAGTGGTCTGAAGCTGGGACTGAACATGATCGACCCAGCCTTGTTTTTGTTCTTTGGGCAGCTTTTTAAAGGCGCTCAGTAATTGCCTGCCTTGTTCCGGGGTAAACAGTCTCATCATCGCAGCCAGAGCGCCCAGGGCCTCGATTTCCTGAGTAGACAGGCCTTTATCCTTTGAGAGTTCCAGCCATTGGGCGCGTGTCGTCAGGTAGGGGGGGATAGGGTTGAAACCAGGGTCTTTCTGAAGTTTGTCCAACTCCATTTTGATCTGGTTCATTGCCCGGTAGGTGTCCTCTGTCAGGTACAGGGAGCCTTTGGCACTGACGTGTCCTCTGAAGCCGGCAATATTGTCCACCCAGTAGGCGTACCAGAGATCCAGGTCCCTGGACTTCAGTTTGCCGGTGCGAAAGCCCTCTTTCAGAGTGTTGTACATATTCAGTGAGCCTTCGTTGTACATCATGTGACGCAGGTGGCTGCCCGACAGGAACACTGTGGTGAATTTGTGACCATTGGAATGGTATTTCCTGGCAATTTCTTCTGCCAGTGGGTAAATCTGAGTCGCTTTTTCAGCCGTGGCTGAAAGGAACCGAGTGCTGTCTTCTGGTAGTTTAGTGCCGAGGACTACAGAGGCTCGCTCTCTGGCGGTAGGCGACAGGGTGACGGCACTGATCAGGGCTGCCGCAGCCAGTGTTTCGTAGGATTCCTCATCCAGCCCACGAATCAGTTTGGACAACTGGTTGAAGTGCTGAAGGCTCAGGACCGGCATATCCAGGTCTTTCTGAGGCAGGATGAACGCGTCGTAGTCCTTTTCTTTGCCGGATTTCAGCAACTGCAGTGAATAAAGGCGTGACAGGGCGCGGGGGACTTCACAGTGTATGTTGGAGGGGAGCCGGTCTGCCGACATTTCCGGGGTGACATTAGGGTTGTCCATAACCCAGCTCAGCTGTTCTATCTGGCTGCTGGTAATGTTCAGGTCGTTGCCGTAGGTGATACGGATGTATTCTCTGATCAGATCGACGGCTTCACTGGCCTGAGCCTGCCAGCCGGGCAGAACCAGCAGCAAAAGCAAAAGGGGCTTCAATAGTATTTTCATCATTCGACAGGCAATTGACTAAATGCCTAAGCATAGCAACAGCTTCAGAATCTGCTGCGTAATGTTTGGACCTGATTGTGGCTTGCGTCAATAAACCTGCGTTGACTCTACCTATAGTTTTATACGAATATTTCTGGATCAGGGCACTATTCAGGAGAGGGATTCACTATGGCGGACTCCAGAGAGACCATCCGGTCATTGTTTGATCTACAGGCTGAAAACTACAGTCAGCAGAACAGTGCTGGCATGCTGGATCATTATGCACCGGAAGAAGACCTGATGTTCTGGAGCTCAGAAGGTGCCCGGATCAATGGTCATGATGCCCTGAAGCTCTGGTATGAAGCCCTCTTCCAGCAGTTCGAAATTCTGTCTGTCAAATACCGGATTGAGTCGGCCTGGGAAGGGCAGGGCCAGATTGCCTGTTGCAGTACCTGGCAGTTAGAGACCCGGCTCAGGGATGTAGAGCTGGCCGCGGTAGAACCACAGTTTCTGCGGGCGACGCACGTGTTGAGACAGTATCAGGGTGAGTGGAAAATAGTCCATATCCACTCCTCTCCCATAGGTCAGGCCTCTGCCGATTTTCCCACCAGCTGACGATCCTGCTGAAGCAGGTGGTTTTTCTTTTTTTACTCGCATTTCAACTTCGGATAATAATGTGATGCCAGTCTTACTCAAGCAAGGGCCTTTGTGGGTTGCAGGGATGGTTTTGAGTCTGTCGCCCGCTTTGGCTTTTTCATCAACAGTCTATGAACAATGCCTTTTGAAGCAGGCTATGGAGGCCGATGGCCAGACCACCATGGCAGAAATAAGGGCCATGTGCAGTAAGCCCTCTGGAGAAGACATTGTGCCTGCCGTGGCCGATGATTCTGATATGGCCCGTGAGACAGAGGAAAGTGCTTTTGATGAACGCCTCAAAAATGAACGACAGGCCTCTGATAATCGCTTCGTGATCACTCCTCATCGACCCAACTATGTGCTCCCGGTTTCCTGGAACAATAACGTTAACAAGAAACCTTACAAAGCTGTGGGTCAGGAACTGACGTCAACTGAAATCAAGTTTCAGCTGAGCCTGAAAGCGCCGGTCTGGGAAGGGATATGGAACGGTTACGGTACTGTTTATGCGGCCTATACCAATACATCCTGGTGGCAGGCCTACAACCCTCACTCTGCGCCTTTTCGGGAAACCAATCATGAACCGGAAATTTTTGCAGCGTTCCCGGTGGATTATTCGGTATTGGGTCTGGATTTGAGGGCTGTAGTGGCCGGTCTGTCTCACCAATCCAATGGCCGGTCGGGTAACCTGTCCCGAAGCTGGAATCGGATTTACCTGACCTTCCTGCTGGAAAAGGGCAATTTTTATATGAGCTTCAAGCCCTGGTATCGCATTCCTGAACCCGAGAAAGAGTACCCCTATGATCCGGATGGGGACGATAATCCGGATATTGAACAGTACATGGGCAACGGCGAGCTTCACTTTGGTTATAAACTGGATGAACACCAGCTGGGCATGATGCTCAGAAACAACCTGCGTTCTGATAACAAAGGTGCAGTGCAACTGGACTGGTCCTTCCCTATCAATGAACGCTTCCGGGGTTATGTTCAATATTTTAATGGCTATGGAGAAAGCCTGATTGACTACAATGCCAGTGTCAATCGGATCAGTGTGGGGGTGATGTTGACCGATTGGCTTTAACTGCGCTGAGCGTTCGACTTTGCTGAAGCGTCAATCGTCAATATCATAAGGCGCTTCAGTACTGCTGTACTTCATTTCTTAAGAGAGTTGCCATTTCAGAGGCTGACTTCGCGAAAGCAAGTTAACTGACCGCAAAAAAATAAAAACCAGAGAGCCTTGGGAATTTAATGGTAGTTCTGATGTCAAAGCTGCCGTTGAATGAAATTCAGACTTTTAGCGAAAGGGTAAAACAGGAGTTTCGATCACATGATAACAGAATTTATCACGGCATTAGGAGTGCTCTATCTTCTTGATTATTATTCAGAAGATATTCCAGGTACCCAGACCGAAACAGGGGTGGAAGTTTATCAATCGGTAAATAGTGAGACAGGCATAGAAAAATCAGGTGCTCAGACCGAGACAGGGGTGGAAGTTTATCAATCGGTAAATAGTGAGACAGGCATAGAAAAACCATCTCGAATTTCCGGCTTGGAAAAAATGATTATCAATGAGCTGATGGGTTTAGATGGAGAAACGTTACCTGAAGACTATGAATCCAGATTGTTTTCTTTAAATAGAAGGTCTTTAAAAGCGGGAGCTCTTTCTCTTTCTGATGGTGAGCTGGATAAGGTAGATCAAATCTTTGATTCAATAAAAGATCATATGAATGAGCTTTTCGAAGGCCCATTTCGGGCTGATCCGGAAGGAGTACAAGCTGCCAAAATTGAGGCTGTCTATGTTTACGCTTTTAGCCACAAAGCCACCACCCTGGAATGCCTCACATCAAACGATATCTGCCAACCCACCAATACCCGACATATAACGTATGATACTAAAAGCATAGCTAGCAGTAATAATAAAGATACCGTATTGGATAATTACAAAAGCATGTTTTCATTCGATAGGATTCTTAAACAATCCAAAGTAAGCTTCTTTGGCTATCAGCAACCAACATCCGGGAATCGCCATGAGTTGGACTTAACCCAAAAAGAATTATTACGTCAATGGGTGACTGATATTACATCGCTGTCCAGAGTCGTTCGTAAAGGTGAAGAATTCCCCGCTATGGGTTATAGGGCTGTATTTCTCATGAGTGACTCTAATAATAAAGATATTTTTATTGAAACCATTGGCAAAAGTTATACCCACGAATATAATGCCGAAGAATTATCTAATATGCTTAAAACTATTCCAGGAAAACAAATATCAAAGCTCACAGGGTTCGGCAAAAAACTGCATAAGAAAAATCAACCTTGAGGTTTTAGAGGAACTATTATTGGTCAGGCTCTCACAGTCATGATTGAAGAAAACGATAGTTCTAATAAACTGCACAGTAGAGAAGGCTAAATGATATGTTATTAAAAATTGTTGCATGTATAGGAGTGGGATATCTTCTTGGTTCTTTTTTAGACGGTAATCAAGACTCCCAGAGCATAACGAAAGAAGAATGGGTGGTGAAAGTTCAAAGCGAAAATAAAGGGTATCAATATGCCGATATAGAAGATAGGATCATCAAAAATCTGCCGTATTTAAATGGAAAAATTTTACCTAAAGACTATGAGTCCAGGTTTTTTACTTTAAGCAGGGGAAGTATTAATACTTATGCTTTTTCTAATGATGAACTGAATGAGGTCAATCAAATATTTGACTCAATTAAAAACTATGTTTTTGCCCGGTTAACCCATGGTGCTGGTATGGGACTGGAAAAAGATGCGAATGTTGATCTTGAGGCTGTCTATATCTATTTTTTTAGCCACAAAGCGACGACGCTCAACTGCCTCACTTCAGACGATATTTGCCCACCTATTGATCGCCAACACATAAGTACCAGTACCAAACACATAAGTGAAAATGACCATGAATGGTCAATGCGGCGTGGTTTCAAAGACATATTTTCATTCGATCATATATTAGATAACTCCAAATCGATAAAGTACAAAAAATTAAGTGGTGGAGAGCCTGCGGTAGTCCAGTGGGGGAGGACTAAAGAAGACTTGTATGAAACCATCATGGGTTTTTTAGAATTATCCAAAGTTATTGAAGAAGGTGAAGAGTTACCCACTATGGGGTACAGGGCTGTATTTGTTGTGTCTGGTGCTGATAAAGGCAAATATTATATTCATACAAGTTCAAGCAGACTCACTCTCAAGTTTGATACTGAAAAGTTAACAGAGATGCTCAAAACAATGACAGGCAAAGAAATATCAAGGCGCACAGGGTTGGCCAGAAAGCTGAACGAACTCTAACGGAACCGGAGGTTACTCCGGTTCAACTCTGAGATGCTTTTACAGCCCATCAGTTTCATATCCCGTTCCATTTCACTGCGCAGATTCCCCAGCGCCTTTTCAACGCCAGCCCTTCCGGCTGCTGCCAAAGCATAAAGATACAGGCGACCACCTGAGCAGGCTTTGGCACCCAGCGACAGGGCTTTAAGAACGTGTGTACCTCTTTGTATTCCCCCGTCGCATATCACATCAATCCGATCGCCTACTGCATCAACAATTTCTGACAGCTGATCAAAAGGAGCGCGTGAGCCATCCAGCTGTCGGCCACCATGATTGGAAATCATAATGGCTGCAGCGCCGATATCTATGGCCCTGCGTGCATCTGCAACCGACATGATGCCTTTCAGTACCAATGGCTTTTCCCAGTAGCGGGCAATTTCTTCGGCTGCCTGCCAGTCCATACTCTGATCCAGCATGGTGCTGAAGTAGTTACCGACCGAAATAGTAATACGGGTGCCTTCGCCAACATAGTCCTGAAGCTGTGGCAGTTCAAAGCCACCATGGTAAAAGTAGCTCAGAACCCAGGCCGGGTGACGGGCAAAACTCAGCAGACTCTGCAATGACAGTTCGGGGGGGATGGTAAAACCAGTGACAAGGTCCCTTTCCCTGTTGCCTCCCACGGCGGTATCCACCGTTAATGCGATGGCATCGAAACGGGCTGCCTTGCATCGGTCAATCATGTTACGGGTCAGGCCCTTGTCTTTATGCACGTAGAGCTGGAACAACTTCGGGGTTTTAATGGTTGAAGCAATCTTTTCTATGCTGGTGGTGCCCAGGCAAGATAAGCCAAAAAGCGTGCCGAACTGTTCTGCTGCTTTGCCTACCGCCATCTCACCTTCCTGATGAAAGAGACATTGCAGCGAGGTAGGCGATAAAAAGAGCGGCAGATCCAGATCCAGCCCCATAACCCGGGTAGAAAGATCAACCTGCTCTACACCTCTCAAAACATTGGGTACCAGGTCGCAGTTGGAATAAGCCTCGGTATTTCTGCGCAGTGTGGTCTCATCGTCGGCAGCGCCGTCGATGTAATGAAAAATGGGAGAGGGCAGCCGTCGGCGGGCGAGCTCCCGAAAGTCTCTGGTGTTGTGACAGTGTTTCAGGCGCATGGTTTCCCGGTGGGCCTCCCGTCGGTCACAGTGGAGTCGGATAATGAAAAAGGTTTTGCGTTTATTTATAGCATTGCTGCGAATCATATCAACAGCAGGCCAGCAAAATGCTCAAGAGTTAAAGCGTCGTGAGGAAGGGGAACGGAAAAAAAGCCAGGAGCGAGTCCTGGCAAGAAGGAGTGTTCTTGAATGTTATTGCTGTTCTCCTGAGAGCCCACAGCCTGCAAAAGCAGGTGTGTCCATGTCGATGTGGGCGACGGCCATCCGGACGTCGAAATTGCTTACATAGACCGCGTTGCGGTACCTGGCTGCCAGAACGGCCTCATTGAATCCGAAAAAGCTGAACAGTGTCAGTATGATCTGAAAGGTAATCCTTGTGCGTTTGAACATGGTTACTTCCCCGTGTGAACCAATGTAGAGCTGATCGTACGGGATTCAGGCAGGGGGTTGCATAACATCTTTGTCAGCGGTACTGACGAAGTCGAAAGTCCTCATAAGTTGAGTGGGGTTGTGAATTGGCTAACCTCAGGAATCGTCTGAGAGGCCCTGTTGTTCCTTGAGGTCTTCTACCCAGCGGAAGACTTCTGCCACAGGTTCAATCAAATCGCTGGGGATGTAACTGGCAATGTCGGTGTCAAACAGGGCGTGGGCCAGGGGGACATTCTCCAGAACGGGGATACCTTCCTTATCGGCAATTTTTACAATAAAGCGGGCACGTCCACCCCGGCCTTTAACCGTTACCACCGGCAGTGGCGTTACATCCTGTTTATAGTGCAGGCCGATCGCCAGGTGAGTCGGGTTTTTGATCACCACGTCTGATTTCTTGGTGTTTTCCGCTTCGTTAAGAATCTCCTGATGAATTTCTTTTCGTTTACCCTTGATTTCAGGGCTGCCTTCCATCTCTTTGTGTTCCCGTTTGACTTCATCTTTGGACATTTTATTTTCTTTGGTGAACTGATGTTTCTCGAAAAGATAGTCCAGTACCGAGATCACTATGAACGCGGCAATGGCATAGATCATCAGTTTTTTCATCAACACCCCGACCACGGGAAGAATACAGTCAGTACCGCAGTAGGGGAGGTTGACCATATCACCGAGACTGCCTTTGATGACGAAGTAAACAACGATGGAAAGAAACACAATCTTGATAACGGATTTGAAGAATTCCACCAGGTTCTTGATAGCAAAAATGCGCTTGAATCCGGCAATGGGGCTGATCTTTTTCAGATCGGGTTTGACTGACTCGCCAGCCAGCAGAAAGCCAAACTGCATAATGTTGCCGATGATGGCAGACAGCATGGAGACCATGACCAGAGGCAACAGCAGTTCGATGGATTTATCGAGAATACCCTGTGTGACAATCTTGAAAGCATCCTGAAAGTTTTCGTTATAAACCGTTGCGGGGAGGATCACCATTTCCTGAATCGTATTGAGGTAGGTATCGCTCATAAACCAGAGGGTGCAGACCACAGCGATAATGCCAAAGGTGCTCGATACCTCTTTACTCTTGGCGACCTGACCTTTTTTGCGGGCGTCACGCAGTTTTTTCGGCGTGGGTTTCTCAGTCTTTTCGCCGCTCATTTCCAGAGCTCTCCCACGGTTTTGAAAATCATGGGAATGCCTTCGTCATGCTTTTTGGCCAGTTGCAGAATCGTGCTGACGTAAACCACCAGAATGGCTGCGGCAACACCGGATTTGATCGGCATAGCCAGAATAAATACGTTGAGCTGAGGAGCAGAGCGGCTGATCAGGGCGATGCCAAATTCGGTGATAAACATGGAGATCACGACGGGGGCGGAAAGCCACATGGCCAGCCCAATAATCAGATTAAACTGGTTCAGGAAAAACGTGGTGGCTTCAGGGTTCAGCTTGGGATAGTAACTGAACACAGGCCACACGTCATAGCTGATGAACAAACTCTGTAGCAGCAGCAGGAATAAGCCGCTGACCATGAAAATGGCGGTAAAGGCCTGGGAGAACAGGACACCCATGGGGGAAGTTTCTGCGCCGGACAGAGGGTTCAGGGCGCTGGCCATGGAAGCACCCCGTTGGTTATCAATAAAGAAACCCGCTGATTCCAGTGCCCAGAACGGAATGGTGATGCAAAAGCCGATAATGGCCCCGATAAAGGCTTCTTTCAGAACCAGTCCGGCGGTGGCGTAAATAGTGATGCTGGCATCGGGTTTGTGTTCTGCCAGCATAGGGTGGAGAAACAGAACCAGACAGGCGCAAATACCGTTTCTCATCATAGCCCCCCCCAGCATGCGCTTGTGCAGGAAAGGGATCAGAGTGAACAGGGCAACCACTCTGGGCATGCCCATGGTAAAGACATAAAACCACTCTTTTAGCTCATCGATTGGGATGACCATGGCGGATTACCCGGTTAAAGGTCCGGTATTTTGTTCATGATGGCCAGAGAGTAATGATAAACCTCAATGCCCAACCATCGGGCAGTGGCAAAAATACTGATGATGACGGCAATCAGCTTGAAGGCGAAAGGCAGGGTTTGTTCCTGAATCTGAGTCAGGGCCTGAACCAAACTGATCAGCAGACCGATGCCAGCCGCAGCAATGATCGGCGGCATGGATAAAATCAGCGTCAGCATCAGCGCCTGGGCTGTCAGCTGAATGATGTCTGAATCAATCATAAGCTTTTCCCGTGGCTCCTAGCCGTAACTTAATACCAGCCCCTGAATCAAACGGGTCCAGCCGTCCAGCAAGACAAACAGGAGCAGTTTAAAAGGCAGGGATATCGTCATGGGAGAGACCATCATCATACCCATGGCCAGCAAGATGTTTGAGACGATCAGGTCGATGACAATAAAGGGCAGATAGAGCAAAAAGCCAATCTGGAAGGCCTTGGTCAATTCCGTGATCGTAAAAGAGGGCAATAACACAATAAAATCATCGCCCGAGAGTTCTTGCTGGTACTTTTTTGGCCACAAAAGACGAGCAGACTTCAGAAAGAAATTACGCTCGTTTTCATTGGTATTGTCTTTGAGAAACTGCTTGTAGGGGGCACTGGCCAGCTTGACGGATTCGATCCAGGACAGGTCTTCAAAATTAATCTTTTCAGGTTCCAGCAACTCATAAGACTGATAGCCTATGGGCGCCATAATGTAGAGCGTCAGGATAATAGCCAGGGCGTTCATGGCGATATTGGGAGGAATCTGCTGAAGACCGGTGGCGTTTCTGAGAATAGAAAAGACCACCACCAGTTTCAAAAAAGAAGTGCCCATGACCGCCACGAACGGAATCAGCGCCATCAGTGCCAGTGGCACCATCAGATAAAATGGGCTGGTTAAATTCAGTATGCCGCTTTCCATGGCGGGAACCTGCTCTACTGGATGTACTGCCTGGTTGTTAGGATTCAGCCTTGCCCGTCAGCTCGGTGATCCGGGCTCCGAGTCGGCCTTCTATTTCCACTAGCTGGCAATGACCAATCAGTTGGCCATTGGCCCTGATTCTTACCGGTGCTGCTATCGGATTACTGAGTTGGAAAACATACCCTGGCGTCAGGTTTTGCAGTTCTGCGAAGGTCAGCTGTTGCTCACCCACTTCGAACATCAGCATCACCGGCAAATCATGAAGATCAACAGGGGCAGCCGGTGCCGTTGCTTCACTGTCTGGCATAGGCTCTTCATGCTCTGTGTGCTCTTGGGCAGAATATTCTTCCATCGCCTGAAGCCTCTGTGAAATAGTGACCCGGGTATCCTCAAAAGTACCGAGAAAAGCAGTATTCTGTTTGATGCTTACAATGACCTCTGAATCACCGACATGCTGTTCCAGAAAAACAATGTCGCCTTCTTCCAGGTCATTGAGCTCACTGCGGTTCAGTAAGGTGCTGCCTTTTTGCAGGGATACCCATAAAGGTATATCGGGCAGCGGGATAGATTGATGAGGTGGAATTGACTTCAGCAGATTTTCTATTACCCCGGAATACTCAATCTGAATGCTTGAACGGATGTTTTCGGCTTCAAGGTTCACGGCAATTAAAGGGGCGTCGGTCTGCTCGGCAGGCTTTAGATGAGAGAGTGTAACAGACTGGCCTAACATCTGTCCCAGAAAATTAAACAGCGGGGTCAGGCTGCTGGCAATAGCCGCTTCACGAAGGCTGTCGGGCAGTTTTTTAATAATGTGATGGTCGAGCTTTTTAGGCAGAAGAAAATCCAGAACCTGTTGGCCGAGATAGAGTTTACTGGAGTAGCCAGCCAGTTCTATATCGGCCTGCCAACTGGATGTCTGTTGATCAAGACCGGCAAGAGAGACGGTGAATTCGATACCGTTCAATTGAATCTGATAGCGGGCTTTGCGATGGCACAGGAGTTGCCCCAACTGAAACTCAGTGGCTGATATTGATTCAAACGTCAGTGGTGTCGCTGCCATCAGTGTTTATCCGTTCTGTCAGGAGTCATTGTCTTCCTGTTCTTCTTCACCCACGTACTCCTGCTGGGAACGACCGTCACTCTGTTCGCCACCACCGCCTGACATGTTGATGTTGACCTGAACTTTTTCGCCCAGCTTTTCCAGGTTCTTCATCAAACTGGCTTCGTTGGCCACCAGAAAGTTATGGGAGTCTGCTGAAGAGGTATTCATGGTCACCTGGAGTTCACCTGAGATTCTCTGAATACGGATTTCGGTGCCCGGCAGAATGTTGTCTTTCAGGGTGATTCGAACTTCGGCTCCTTCGATAGCGTCTTTTGAGGACACCATGATTTTATCAACCAGCTTGTTGATGACTTCATTAATCTCTTTGGGGCCGCTGACGGCCTGAATGCTCTTCAGCTGAATGTCTGAGGCCTGCTGAGTTTCCCTGACCTGAGCGATCACATGCTCACTGCCATCAGGCAGAGACTGCATGACGGTTTCTTCCCTGACTCCCTTACCTTCCTTGCCTTCCTTTCCTTCATTGCCTTTTTGACCTTCATGGCCACCGCCCTGATCTTTAAACTTGCCTTCCAAGGCTTCCTTGGCACTTTTTCTGCGCTCTGCCATCAGGCTTTCAAGGCTTTGACCGTCTTTGGATTCCCCTTTGGCGCTTTTCGGGTCTTCCTTCTTTTTCATTTTTTTGGAAAAGTCAGAAGCCTGATCTTCAGAAACTTTCTGGCTCTGATTCTGGCTCTGATTCTGAGCAGGCTGGTGGTTGGTATTCTGCTGAATATTCTGATTGGAGTTGGTGGGTTGCATGATGGGCCTCCTTGCAATCTGGACACCCTAGAATTTCGGGCGAACAGTAAACTCTTCCATTTCCAGGTCTTCGAGGCGGGCGGCTTCTTTGGCGGCTTCCTCATCCTGAGCTTTGGTAAACGCTTCAAACTTTTCCACAGCCTGCATGGCTTTTATGTGATCATCACGAGCCTGCTCAAGCTGTGCCCTGGCCTTCTCGACATTTTGCCTGGCTTCGTTGATGGCCTGTTCCAGCAGGACATCCTTTTCACGCATCCGGGCTACTGAGGCTTTCAGCTGATCCAGCTCGTTCTGCTTTATCTCGGTATTGATAATGTTATCGTAGAGCCTTTGTTCTTCTTTACAGCGCCAGTCAATGTACTCTTCCAGTTCCTGCTCTTTGTTTTTGACTTCCAGCTGAGCCTGCTCCAGACGATATTCGCACTTACGCACTTCGTCCCGGGCAGATTTTTCACGAATCTGCTTAACCTTGAGAAGTTCGTGCATCATTCTGATCAGACTCCTACGACCTGACGCAGCTGCTGGATGGTGGTGTCATAGTCATTGAGTTCATCCGTGCGCTGTTTCAGAAAGGTTCGGATGGCATCTATTTTCCGCAAGGCTTCATCAGCGACGGCATCTGAACCTGCTTTGTACTCCCCGACCTTAACCAGCAGTTCAATCTCTTCGAACTTGGCCAGAAGCTCCCTGAGTTTGCCCGCTGCGGCTTTGTGCTCTTCAGGGGTGATGGCATTCATGACACGACTGGCGCTGGACAGCACATCAATAGCCGGATAATGGTTAGCGGCAGCCAGCTTTCTGGAAAGGATGATGTGTCCGTCCAGGATCGACCGGGTTTCATCGGCGACCGGTTCCGTCATATCATCCCCTTCCACCAGAACGGTATAGAGCGCCGTGATTGAGCCGGTATCTGACATACCGGCACGTTCCATTAACTTGGGCAGTGTGGCAAAGACCGAAGGTGGAAAACCCCGTCGGGTCGGCGGCTCACCCGCAGCCAGACCTATTTCACGCTGGGCACGGGCAAAACGGGTGACAGAATCCATCAGCAGCAGAACTTTTTTGCCTTTGTCCCTGAAATATTCTGCGACCGCCGTGGCGGTGTAGGCGGCCTTGGCTCTTTCCATGGACGATTTATCGGAAGTGGCAACGATAATAACGGATTTCTTAACCCCTTCCGGGCCCAGGTCGTGCTCGATAAATTCCCTGAGTTCCCGTCCCCTTTCACCGATCAGCGCCAGTACGGTGACATCCACCTCAGCGCCTTTTACCAGCATGGAGAGCAGCGTACTCTTACCACCGCCAGCGGCTGCGAAGATTCCCATACGTTGTCCTTCCCCGCAGGTCAGCACACCATCCAGAACTCTTAAGCCCAGCGGTAGCGGTTTATCAATGATCTGGCGAGTCATCGGGTCAGGACTGTCGGCATAAACCGGGTACCAGGTTTCAGGCTCTATTCCATCGAAGGCTTCCGGGTTTAAAGGGTTTCCCATCCCATCCAGCACGTGGCCCAGAAGGTGAGGGCCAACGCCGACATGGTGAACCTTACCCGTAGGAATGACTTCTGTGGTGGAAGAGATACCCATGATTTCGCCCATGGGAGACAGTACCGTTTCGTGACCCTGAAAACCTACCACCTCGGCGTAGCTGGTTTTGTCATCGTTGGGCGTCACCAGCTCACACAACTCACCAATCTTGACACCGGGAACCGCCGCTTTGATGATCATGCCCTGCACTTCGGTAACACGGCCCCGAATATCCAGAAGCCGACTGCTTTCAACCGCATTTTGAAGCGCTGAAGTGAGGTAATTAAGTGCTTCGGCCACGATCCCTGTCTCCTCTGTCACTCGTTGCTTTTGTTGTTTTTGTTGCTTTTTAGATCAGTTATTTAGATCAGTTAGAAAGTAAAAGAGGGCTGAATCAGCCCTCTTTTTTGGATGTTTTGATTAAGCGTCAGACCATCATGCCCATGTCTCCGGGTCCGCCGGGAGCGGTGGGGGGAGGCTTTGGACCACTTTGTTTAGGTGGGGCAGTGCCATCGCTTTCAGTATTATCCACTTCTGAGATCACCCACTCGAGGGTGTTGACGAACTTCTCCAGGGTGGATTCAAAGTTACCGTAATCCGATGAGGCCAGCATAGAGCGAATCAGCAGAACTTCGGACTTGTCATGGTTCAGGGCGTGGAAGGCCCCCTGCATGCTGTGATGCTGAAGGTTCAGTGACAGGAGTTTTTCATAAAGGCTGATTTTGGCATCGTCGTGAGCGTCCATGGGTTTTACCGAAGAAACAAATACCAAGGCTTCGTCTTCTTCCAGGTATTCCATATTCACAATCAGGGTATCATCAAAACAGAGACCGCAGGCATCGTGTTCATTTAAGCTGAGTTCGCCCAGACCGATGCTCTCTGCAAAATGCTGTATGTTCTCTTCTACATTTTGCTTGTAACTCATTCGAACCTACCCTCCAGTGGTGCTTAGTCAGAAACTGAAATAACGACAATTAACTTTTAGTATATATCGCTCTTTTGCGTTGCGTTGGAGAATTCCTGAATACCCGGTCCGGGGGAACTCCAAGACTTCACTAGAATCTTTATCGGTCAAAGTGGCGAACGCCTGTATACTTGTTTTAATTTTTTTATCGAATGAGCGGAACGTCGTTGAGTAGTGAGATTTTTTTGACCGATCAAAACAGCACCGATAACCTCTGGATGCGCGAGGCTCTGAAGGAAGCGGAAAAAGCCCGGGAAAAACAGGAAGTCCCGGTCGGGGCCGTGGTGGTCAGGGGAGACGAAATTATAGGCCGGGGTTTTAACCAGCCCATCAGTGGCTGCAATCCGGTGGCCCATGCTGAGATATTGGCCTTGCAGCAAGCGGCTGCCACCCTCAACAACTACCGATTGGTAGATTGTGAACTCTACGTGACCCTTGAACCCTGCACCATGTGTGCCGGAGCCATTATCCACAGTCGGGTAAAGCGTGTCATTTTTGGTGCCCTGGAGCCCAAGGCCGGGGCTCTGGTGAGTCAGAGCCGAACGTTGGAGCTGCCTTATATGAATTATCGGGTGGAAATGACGCCCGGGGTTCTTGAAGAGGAGTGCAGCGAAATGATTTCCTCTTTTTTCAGAGCCCGGCGTGAGGCTAAAAAAGCAGAGAAGAGGCGCTTGAAATTGTGTTGAGGTAAAACTTTCTATTAAGAGGGTCTGTCCTAGAATTAGCTTTTGACTGAAGGGTCGAGCCAAATCCTTTCTTTCAGTGAACTGATCTTTGAGAATAGGAGTACATTTTCATGAAAAAACTTATTCTGGCAATCCTGTTAGTTGTAGCACCCGCCATGGCTGCTGCAGAAATACGAGAAATTGGAAAAAAGTCATTGAACGAATGGGGCTCAAGAACTATAACCAGTTACTTTGACACTGTTTCTGAACAGTACTGTCTGATAGTTTATGATGGTAAGAATTCGGTTTTAGATTGCAAACCCATCCATAAGCTTTCAGGGCGGGCACAAAGAAACATTCTTGACGATAGTTACGTATCAAAGCCTTTCGATGGCGAAGGCGGAGCTTCTGAAGAGGGTAGTCTCAAAAACCATTAAAAAAAAACTAACAAAACCCGCAAATCAATCGCTGGTTTCCACACTGGCGTTTCGATTATCATACCGCACCTGATTATCTCCCTGAGTCCAGTTGAGGACGGTTGTTAATATGCTGATTTTGCGTGGTGCTCCGGCTCTCTCGCCGTTTCGCAGCCAAAAGCTGTTGGAAACCCTGCAACAGAGGATCCCTGAAGTTACCGGAGTTTTTGCTGAGTACCAGCACTTTGTCCGGATTGATGAGCCACTTTCCCATCAGGAAATGAACGTTCTGGAGCAGTTGCTCACCTACGGTCCCCGGATGCAGGAAGGCGAGTGCTCAGGTACTCTGTTTCTGGTTGTACCCCGTCCGGGCACCATTTCCCCATGGTCCAGCAAAGCCACCAACATCGCTGAAAATTGTGGTCTAAGCAAAGTTCATCGTATTGAGCGTGGTCTGGCTTATTACGTGTCTGCCGAAGAAGGTCTCAGTCAACACCAGAAAGAGGTAGTATCCAGCCAGATTCACGACCGCATGACCGAGGCTGTTCTGGCCGATTCCAGAGAAGCCGAGCGGCTCTTTGTCGAAACCGAGCCCGCGCCATTAACCCGTGTCGATATTCTGGAAGGCGGCCATGAGGCTCTGGTTGCCGCTAACCAGTCCCTTGGGCTCGCTTTGGCAGAGGATGAAATAGATTACCTGGTCACCAGCTATCAGGGATTAGAGCGGAACCCGACGGACGTTGAGCTGATGATGTTTGCCCAGGCTAACTCCGAGCACTGCCGTCATAAGATCTTCAATGCCACCTGGACCATCGATGGTGAACAGCAGGATCATTCTTTATTTCAGATGATCCGTAACACCCACAGTATGAACAGTGACGGTGTGCTCTCAGCTTACAAAGACAACGCTTCTGTGATTGAAGGCGCTAAAGCCGGGCGTTTTTTCCCGTCTCCTGAAAAGAAAACTTACCAGTATCATCAGGAAGACATTCATATCCTGATGAAAGTGGAAACACACAACCACCCCACAGCCATCTCGCCATGGCCCGGTGCGGCCACCGGTGCCGGCGGTGAAATCCGTGATGAAGGCGCCACCGGTCGAGGCTCCAAACCCAAGGCGGGTCTGACCGGTTTCTCCGTATCCAATCTCAACATTCCCGGTTACAAACAGCCTTGGGAAAAAGAGTACGGCAAGCCGGATCGCATCGTAACCGCTCTGGATATTATGCTCGACGGCCCTTTGGGTGGTGCGGGTTTCAATAACGAATTTGGTCGCCCTAACCTGTGCGGCTACTTCCGAACCTTCGAGGCAACGGTGAAAGGCTCTGCCGGAGATGAGGTAAAGGGTTATCACAAGCCCATCATGCTGGCGGGAGGTCTGGGTAATATCCGGGCAGATCATGTTGAGAAAGGTGATATTCCTGTTGGCGCCCAACTGATTGTTCTGGGCGGTCCCGCTATGCAGATCGGTCTGGGGGGCGGTGCGGCTTCCTCCATGGCGTCCGGTGAAGGACAGGAAGACCTGGACTTTGCCAGTGTTCAGCGTGACAACCCGGAGATGGAGCGTCGTTGCCAGGAAGTGATCGATCAATGCTGGCAGCTGGGTGACCAGAATCCCATCGCCTTTATTCACGACGTGGGTGCGGGTGGTCTGTCTAATGCGCTGCCAGAACTGGTCAGTGATGGTGGCCGTGGTGGTCGTTTCCAGCTCAGGGATATTCTTAGTGATGAGCCGGGTATGTCTCCGCTGGCACTCTGGTGTAATGAATCCCAGGAACGTTATGTGCTGGCAGTGGCACCGGAAAATATGTCGCTGTTTGCAGCCATCTGTCAACGTGAGCGTTGTCTCTACGCCGTTGTCGGGGAAGCGACCGAAGCGTCACATCTGCTGGTAGAAGACAGCCACTTTGATAACCAGCCAGTCGATATGCCTCTGGATGTTTTGTTGGGCAAACCTCCCCGTATGCATCGTGATGTGCAGACGGAAACGGTTCCGCAGGAGGCACTGGACCTTTCTGGAATAACTCTGGCAGAAGCTTCTGAACGGGTTCTCAAACTGCCAGCCGTGGCCAGCAAAAACTTCCTGATTACCATTGGCGACCGCTCTATCACTGGTCTGGTTGCCCGTGAGCAGATGGTAGGCCGCTGGCAGATACCTGTTGCTGATTGTGCGGTGACTGCTACCGCTTTTGATACCTATGCCGGTGAAGCCATGTCCGTGGGTGAGAGAACGCCGCTGGCACTGATTGATGCACCGGCATCGGGTCGTATGGCAATCGGTGAAGCGATTACCAATATTGCCAGCACCCGTATTGGCAAGTTGGGCGATATCAAACTGTCGGCAAACTGGATGGCTGCTGCGGGTCATCCGGGTGAAGACGCCAGGCTCTACGAAACCTGCAAAGCGGTAGGTATGGAGCTTTGCCCGGAGTTGGGTATTGCTATTCCGGTAGGCAAGGACTCTATGTCCATGAGCACCTGCTGGAAAGAGGGTGGTGTGGAAAAGCGTGGTGTAGAAAAGAGTGTTACCTCGCCGCTGTCTCTGATTATTTCGGCCTTTGCTCCTGTCACAGACATCCGCAAAACCGTCACCCCTGAGCTGCGCACCGATCAAGGCGAAACCGATCTGCTGCTGGTGGATCTGGGTCGTAATCAGAACCGTCTGGGTGGCTCGGCACTGGCACAGGTTTATAGCCAGGTCGGTGATGTGGCGCCCGATGTTTCCTCAGCGGAAGATTTGAAAAGCTTTTTCACCGGTATCCAGCAATGCCTGGAAGAAGGCCTGCTGCTGGCTTATCACGACCGCTCAGATGGTGGTCTCCTGACCACACTGCTTGAAATGGCCTTTGCCGGTCATACCGGTATTGAAGTCAATCTGGACAAACTGGCGGACTCTGAAGCAGCCATTATGCCAGCGCTGTTTAACGAGGAGTTGGGTGCCGTTGTGCAGGTTCGTCGGGCAGACAAAGGTAAGGTTAAGGATATTCTGGCCGAGCAGGGGCTGAGCTCTTGCGTGCATACCCTTGCTTCCCTGAGATCGGACCAGCGCATTAACGTTACTTTTGATGGTGAGCTGATCATTAGTGAAAGCCGGATTAAATACCAACGCTGGTGGGCTGAAACCAGTTATCGTATGCAGGCGCTGAGGGATAATCCCGAATGTGCCCGTCAGGAGTTTGATAACCTGCTGGATGACAGCGACACAGGGTTACACGTTTCTCTGCCTTTTGACATCAATAAAGATGTTGCTGCGCCAATGATTGCTACCGGTGCCAGCAAGCCTCAGGTCGCTATTCTGAGGGAGCAGGGGGTTAATGGCCATGTGGAAATGGCGGCAGCTTTTGACAAAGCGGGCTTCACCGCAGTGGATGTTCACATGAGCGACATTCTTTCCGGTCGCCGTGATCTGGCTGAATTCAAAGGGCTGGTAGCCTGCGGTGGCTTCTCCTACGGTGACGTTCTGGGGGCCGGGGAAGGCTGGGCGAAATCCGTGTTGTTTAACTCCATGGCCCGTGACCAGTTTGCGGCTTTCTTTGATCGTTCGGACAGTTTTGCCCTGGGTGTCTGCAATGGCTGTCAGATGCTGTCCAATCTCCATGAATTGATTCCCGGTGCAGAGCACTGGCCACACTTCGTCCGTAACCAGTCTGAGCAGTTTGAAGCCAGAACGGTGATGGTCGAAGTTCAGCAGAGCAAGTCTATTTTCCTCAGCGGTATGGAAGGTTCCAGAATGCCTGTTGCCGTGGCTCATGGTGAAGGTTATGCCGAGTTCAAAAAGGCTGATCAAATCCGGAAACTGTCTGAAAGTGGTCAGCTGGCCCTGAGATATGTGGATAACCAGGGACGGGCTACTGAGCGTTACCCCTACAATCCCAATGGTTCGGCTGAAGGGATTACGGGTCTGACCTCTGCCGATGGCAGGGTAACGATTATGATGCCTCACCCGGAGAGGGTATTCAGGGCAGTTCAGAACAGCTGGTACCCTGACAGCTGGGGTGAAGATTCACCCTGGATGAGAATGTTCAGGAATGCCCGGGTGTGGGTTGATTGAATGAATGAAGGGCGAGTAATAAAGGTGTAAACCATATAATTAAGCTGGGTGCTCGATCAGTATCCAGCTTTATTGACCATAATGCATGATTCAGCTTTGCTATTGTTAACTATTTTTAGCGGAAGCAGATATGTTTTCAGTATTGCAGATTTGGTTATACCGATTTCCAATAATATTGGCCGCTTTGTGCATAAATGCCGGATATTGCTGTGCTCATCATAGAGCTGAAGTTCAGACTCGTTGCGAAAAGATTTTAAAAGCATTTCCGGGTGTGTTTACTCATGTTGTTTTTCATGACGATCCGGGTGAGAGTCTGGGGAGTATTCAGGAATCCCAAAATACGCTGCATATTGTGACCAGAGATTACGCTCTGGATGTTCCGATTACCGTACCAGGCAATGCCATCAATGTGGGGATTGTTGGTGTTGCAACTGATGGCAAGTATCCAACGTTGTCATTGACAGGGACAATGTTTTCCACTGGCGTTAATGAATTTATTCGAGTTTCAGGCACTCGGTTATTGTATATTGATGGATTTGAACTGGATGTCGGTGGCAGCTTCGCTAACATTTACGGCTATCTTAATCATTTTATTCATGCCAGGAGCGACAGGGTTACACTGAAGAATCTGAAGTTATACAAAGCTGGCGAAAACGATCGTGCTATTTATGTGGAGCACTCCAAAAAATTGGAAGTCAGCTATTTAGAAATCTGGAGAGATGGGTACAGAGAACCACCATTGGTTGAAACCATAAAAAGAGATACAGAATCATTAAACTCGCCTGATATTGATAGCGATACTAATCAGTTAGACGATGCTGAGATTACTTTGATAGCGCTTGGTTTTTATATATCACTTTATATATCCCCGGCCATTTTAATATCATTATTATTTTATTTACCAGATCGCGATGTGCGGCACTATCACCTTGCACGACATCGAGGGTAAAGGACTTCCCTCGTTCCCAGTGGAAAGAATGGTTCTTCTTTCGATACACCGGAATGGGCGGCAAACACTCTGTCAATTAAATAAGGTGTACAAATAATCCAAAGGATCACGGAATTTCTTCCATTGGTTATAGGTTGTGTCGGTAAAGCTTTCTTCAAGTGAGTAACCATAAACCACATTGTTTGAAACACCATTGATCAGAGCGAGAGCCAATGCAGGAGCCAGAGTAAGAGCAATATTTCTCAATAAATGGTCTGAGTCCAGTGTTCGGCCTTGCTGCAATAGCAACCTCATGACTACGGCTCCGACTGCCATTCCGGCTATGGATTTAAATCCGACTTTATAGCTGACTCTAGGTGTAGCCACAGCTGCCGTGCCAAGTGCGGCTGTGGACAAAAATATATCTGATGTGTCGCCAGCACTAACAGCTATGTATCCGGCCATGGCGGTGGCCATTGATTCAGCTATAGCCCCGGTTCCGGTTAAGGCTGCTGAGCCTATGTCGATTCTGTCATTTCTGTTTGGATTGTATGCTGAAAAAGAGCTTATGGCTGATATTCTCTTTGTCAATGTAGCGGCTACCAGATAAGCAAAGGCTGCTTTTGCGTGTGTAGCACCTTTCAGGCGCATCTGATCATAGATTATTGCTCCGGCCATCATGCCAGCCACTGATGACAACAGGGTATATTCAGTACCAGCATAATTTAAAGATCGGATTGAATCTTTATCACGATGCCTGAAAGCCTGGATAGCAGAAGCTCCGGCTACGGTTCTTGCAATGACTTCATGGGTAAAGTAAGCGGCTGTGATTGTGGGTACAAGATGAGGTTCCTGGCTGGTATAGGCTTTATAACCCGTGTATGCGGTTCCTACAAATCGCAGCGGCTGCCACCAGGGCCGCTCATAAGGCCAGAGCGTTACCTGTCCAGCTAAAGCAACCTCTGTGGAGGTGATAATGGCTGCGAGTTGATTACAAAAAGATAATCTGAGCCCTCGTAACTCAATCTGTTCTGTACCTGACAGGTCAAAGTGATCTGCAAGGGCGGGTAACACCTCAAGTGATTTGCAGATGCCGTACCAGAATCCATAATTGATTACGGTGGAAGCGGCCAGCCCGGAACTGCTGGTTGCCAGTTTCAGACTGTCTTCAACTAAACCTGAATTATTGTAGTGGCTTAATAAGTTGAATTGTTCTTCTTTCAATGCGTTTGAATAAGCGACTGAACTAATCAATAAAAAGCATGAGAATAGTGATATTAGTTTAACGGATGTTTTCATTCTGTACTGCCTTGTATAGAGTGGCTGTCTTGAAACGCAAGATTAGCTCTCAGACATTCCTGCTAATAAAAAGTTTCCGAGAGAGGCTGGAAAAAGAGCCACTTTTAAAAGTGGCACCCTTGACTTTACTGGGCTGTAGCCAATTAGTGGTAAAATTTCCCTACAAATTCTGAGCAGTTACCTCGTTTCCACGCTCTGAGGGTGTCGCAAAACTCTGGTTCCCATGCTTTTAGGCCCGGGTCCCAGCGCGGGAACCCATACCTATCTAGCGCTTTATAGTCCGCTTTTCAGGGGAGGAATGCTCTCATATTCAGAGTGACCGGTTTGTTAAAATAAGTCACTGTGAGAACCAATGCGAGCCAATTGCAGTTTTCTATCGTGGGTGCGGTAGATCAATACCAAATCGGGTTTGATATGGCAGTCCCTGAAGCCGAGCCAGTCACCAACCAATGCATGATCCACATGGCGGGCATCCAGCGTTTGGCCTCGCTGTAACGTACCAATAACATGACCTGCGGCAATAATATCTGTAATGGCCAGTTTGGTGACCTTTTTAAAGTCCTTTTTAAACTGGTTGGAATATTCCAGGCTATACATCATTTACCTTGCCATCAGTCAGCTCATTGATTAAAGCACTGACGGATTCAGCGCTGTGGCCTTTGCCTTCATCCAGTTCTTTCATCGCAGCCACCGAGGTTTTATTGGGCTGCTGAACTCGCAGCTCAAAGGGGATTCCACCGTGATTGATTACTGCTTTAGCAAAAATATTAATAGCCTGAGAAGTACTTAAACCAACGGCTTCGCAGATATTAGTAAAGGCAGCCTTAGTATCGTGATCGATACGGGCACTGAGCATTTCCTGCCTCATGTTTTACTCTCCATAGGTTAAATTTGTATTACATTGCTATACATTGTAATACAAATTTTAGAAAGATATCGGCGATATTCAAGTGCCTACCTTTGCGACAACCTCGCTCTGCATGGGAATGCATACTCAGTTTTTGGGACAATTATCTTGACCTGCCTCGCATGTGCCAACATCCGGTTTTGGTACATAACTGTCACCGAGGATATTTTTTTTCGCCTGTTCTGAGAGCTTATGGAGAGCTTTGCAGTTCATAGCCGTCGCTTCACGAGCTTGGTACATAAGACAGTACTGCTCAGACACTGTGTCATAGAAACTTGTCACGGTTCCAAGTCGAGCGTTAAGGTCGTGCACAGCTAATATTTTCAGTTCAGCAACAGCTATGGTAGAAGCGGCAGCCAATAGGGCTGCCAGAATAAGTTTTTTCACTAGATATACTCACATGGTCGGATGGTTAAGGATCAAGTCACCAGAAAGTCAGGACTTGACCTCTTAATAAAAGGCCAATGTTTGGATAGTTCTTCTAATAAAAAGTTCCGGTGAGAGATCTGAATAGTAGCCATTTATTTTTTTCTGCGTCAGATAGCAGACAAGTTTTGAAACTCGGTTAACACAAAGTGATCAGTCATCCCGCTGACGTAATCAATCAATAATCTTGCCCGGTAATACCATTCCAGGTCATCCAGCTCCTTAGCGGAGTAATCACTGCCAGACAATGATTTCAGTGCTTGATGATACGCCATTTTATGTTTGCCAGAGAGTCGGTGGTAAAGGCGTTGCTCGATAAAATGCCGACTGGAATCTTTTTCAGTAATGCTGACAAACTCGTCACGGGTGAGTTCCAGTAAAGGCTGGAAAATATCCATCAGTCCCATCAGGGCAGCGTAGCCCCTGAGCTCGGGTGTTTCCTTTTCCATGCTGGTGAAGACGTAGCGGATGGCGACGGTTTTCAAGGTATCCAGAGCCAGATGCTGGTCGGACTGGCCGTCGATCAGAGGCTCATCCAGAGTGCCATCGAAGACGGCCTGATGCTGTTGCAGGTAACGATTCGCCGCATAATCCACCAGATCTCTGACCAGACGGGTGCGCAATCGGACAATAAACTCCTGTTTGTTATCGCCTGCTCGCTTGATGGCCGATTCCATGATGTTGGGCAGATAGTCATTATCTTCAGTAAACTCTTCCCAGACTTCATAGAGTCCGAAGCGAAGATCGCGGAAAGAGAGAATTCCTTTGTCGACAGCATCTTCCAGATCGGCAATGCAGTAGGAAATATCATCAGCGGCTTCCATGATGTAAACCAGGGGAAAGCGGCAACCCTCATCAATCGCCAGCTGCTGCCAGATGTTGCGCACCAGATCGGCTTCTGAAAAATAATAACCCGGCTTTTTCTTGCGATAGGCATCGGGTGCATCTTTTGCAGGTTTTGGCTGGTAGGGCGTGCGGGTGTATTTCATAAGCGCACCCATCTGGGAATAGGTCAGGTTCAGATCCTGCAGGTGATGAATAATTCTTAACGCCTGGGCATTGCCTTCGTAGATGTACAAATCCGGCAGCAGGGTTGATTCCAGCAAAGCTGACCGGGCTCGCTGACCTTTGAACGCTTTTTCATGACAAAGCCCGGCTTTATCCTGCATCCAGCGGCTGATGGCAGCCTCTCCAAAATGGCCGAACGGAGGGTTGCCGATGTCATGCATCAGGCAGGCCATCTCGACCAGGTTGATAAAAGCTGTTTCCTGATGTTCCAACCCCAGTGATGCTAATTGACCCGCTTCTGACAGGCGCTGAAGAATGGTTTGTGCCAGAAAACGACCGGTTTGTTGCACTTCCAGAGAGTGGGTTAGACGACTGCGGACAGCGGCATTGGTTTCCAGAGGGTAAACCTGGGTCTTCTGTTGCAGTCGGCGTATGGCGGCGGACTGAATGATCCGGCCCCGGTTACTCTCGGTTTCCGTAAACAGATCCCGATCCGGGTCAGCAGAACTGACTCTGGGGCGAATGCAGGTGAGCTTGGTAAGGTAGTTCATGCTGATCTTAGTCGGCAGGAAACTTTTGAAGGTGAGGTTTGTCATGGTTTTTCCGGACACTGCCCTTCGAATATCAACTGAGCGTATTCCCGCTCCAGGTACCCCGGCTTGTCAGTAAAGTAATGCAACAGCAGCTCATCGGCAAGCCTGCGATCCGCCTCGGGGCATTCCACTTTGTAATTGAGGATAGACAGCATTTTGCAGTTAATATTGAAAATCCAGTTCTGTACCGTACTGGATGGATGAATGGAATCAACATAAAAATGATCACTGCGGTTTTTACAGGGGCTCGCCTTGTAACTTTCGCAGATATCTACTGGGGCATTATCAGAACAGCCTCTGAAGCTGACATCCAGACAGGGTGTATCGGTGTCGACGCCTCGCTTTCGAGCTTGTTCTAACATAACGTCAAACATTCTGCTGTAATCGAAAAATAACAGTAGCAGGTCTGGGTACTTTTTTTTCAGCTGGAAAAACGTTTTTATAGCCAACCGGTTATGGTTAATGATGACCTTACGCACTTCGTGTCGGTCTTCTGAATGGCGCAGGCAAGGGGTTTTGGTGACATCCGGCAGGGTTCCCCAAAAAATAGTTCTCACTCCATGGGCATAGAGATTGTCAATCGCTGCCGACAGTTTGGCGACCACCAGAGGGTAATTCCAATAACGGTTGAGGTAATCATTAGCGCCGCCCGCCAAAATAAAAACCTGATTCTCAGAAAAGGGCGCATGATGCCGCACCAGATAATTCACCTGTTCCTCAACTGAACTCAAAATGGGTTTCCCGCCCTGAATACTGTTGGCAAGAAAGCTGATGTTGGCCAGCTGGCTTTCATCAGAAAGAAACGACCAGAAAAAATCTATTAGCACTTCTGAAAAGCCCACCATGGTACTGCCACCATGGGACTGATCAACATATTGGTTTTTATCGAAGATATTCAGATACAATGCCCTGGCGACCAGCTCTGGAGCCATCAGGCCATCACAAAAACGCCCACCGTGATAATTAGCGCCGGGCATGGCGCCACAAAAACTACCAAAAATAAAGCCCGGTAATATGAGACCGCTCCAGGGATAAAGTGACTTTTGACGTTCGTCCAGGGTAGCACTGCCTTCAAGAAATCGACTGTAGTTGTAGAAATTCCCGGAATCAACGGTGCTGTCACCTACCACAAAGACATGGCTGATAGGCAGAGGTTCACGGGCACAAAAACGTTCAGTGAGTTTTGGATAAAACAGCTTTTCATACGCCAAACCGGGTAACGATAACAGTACTAACAACACACCCAGCCATCTACATATCATATAAAATCCTAAAAGCTGTTTAGTAGAGCGCTGAGAATTATAGTGGATTACCTTTGGGTCGACTGAGTAAAACCTGCCGGGGTGCAGGTGTCGTGTGAACATGGCACGGTTGTTAACTTAAAAGGTACTGGTTGGTGTGCTTAGGGTTGTGGTTTGAATCATTAATAATAAGGGGGTGCTGTCCTGTAAAGTCTCATCAATGTGAGTGGTCCGCGACGAATTAACAGCCATATTCTGAGATGCTTCAATATTGACTGCCGCATCAAAGTGTTCCAGAAGAGCCACAGAACTGGGGTAGTGGATAAGATAGGCTGAAGACAGATGGGGGACTACCAGAAATTGAGAAACCAGGAACTCAGCCTGATCGAAATTTTGCTCTAACAACGACTGCAAAAGCATTGCCCGTTGATGTTTAGTGAGATCAGGAAATCGATAATTTTCTTTTTGTAACAGCATAGCCAAAAGGTTAGGAGCCAGTCGGACCCAGCGTCTCAGGTCATAAATCTCGTGATAAGACCCGTAGTCACCTTGGGTAATGACCGGGAACCAGACACCCTGTGTCGGCACCAGCAAGGTCATCAGCTGGGCATCGCCAAATTGTTGCAGTCGGCCTAGCTCCGATTGACCGGAAGAAGCTGAATGGATAATGACATAGTTATTGACTACCGCTGAAATTAAGTCAGCATCAATCCCCGATAGTAGCCCAAGCTCTTGCATCAGTTTTTGCTGGTCAGGATGATTCTGAATCACGGAATAAATCTGGCGAAGGTTATAATGCATCATCTGCCTTACTTTTTTCTGGTCCCATACGCCTACTTGGCTTGTCCGTATACTCTGGTTGAATATCTCGGCAATGGACGAGTACATACAGTTACCATCGCCATTAACTCTTATCAGCTCAAAACCATCGGGGACAGGGTTAAAGGAGTAATCGGGTTCAAAAAACTGTTTTTTGGGGTATCCCTTTTCCATCTCTTTAAATAATTGCCCTGCTAGTTTCCTGATGTGTTTGTCTTCTTTCATGCAACCATTGTGAAAAGGTTTTACCAGCTTTTCTTTTGGTTTGCCTGTGGTTCTGTTTGTTGTACGCCCTTTTCCTCTTATGGGGCTTTTAGTCTCATAAACTTTATTACAACGGTAACAGGTTTGCCTGAAACCACCTTTCCCATTCGGCACATTAACCAGAAGCTCTGGAATAGTTTTCCTGAATGAAGAGATTAATTCATCCGTTTTTTCTTGACTGAAAAAATCCGATTTTTGTTCTGTGTTTTTCAGAAAAGTCAGGAGTGAAGCTTTTACCTCTTTGTTTTTTGTTCGGCTTCCGTAATTTTTCAAAATACTTAAAATAAACTGATTTAAAAATTCTTTGCTTTCGAAGTCCAGGTCGCTGGAGTAATACTTAGCTGTAGGCAACAAGTGATTCAAAATCACTGGGATGATATTTTCCTCACTATCAAAAGTCTTACGTGTATTCTTGATATCAATTAGAAGGGATTTTATCTCATCATTATTAAAAGAAAGATTATGCAAAGGGTTGAAAGACTCTTTATACAAAGGGTTAAAGAGAGTTTTTGTGAAAAGGAAATCAGCAATTTTTAATACATCAAAAGCGGCAACAATACCTTGTTTGTTGGAAGCATAGAGATCCTTCAGGCTAAATGCCTCCGGTTTTTCTATAAGTTGTTTGATTATTCCAGAACTTGCATCAGATTCGTTATAGGTCAGAGTCCTGACACATATTTCAATAAGGTAGTTTAAAATAATACGATAAATAATTCCTGACTTATTTGGGGTGTCCATTCTGGATAAGCGTGTCAGGCCTGGAGTTAAGCGTGGAAGAAAAAAAATCAAATCCTCGATGATATTTTCGTCAATAGTTCCACTAATGACACTTTCAAAAAAAGCATTGTTATTCTTAGCAACTGAGTAATCATCATGGTTTATAAGGATAGACATCTGAATTCTTTGTAAAAAAAATTCCAAATGGACTTGACTGAGTAACCATTTGTTTTCCTGCGGTGTTGATAATGCGCTGATAATAATGTCATTACCCAGATTTGAAACGGAGGCTTTTTTTAGATCATTGGGAATGCTGAATTTATATCTTGATAAGTCATACATTGACATCAAAGCAAATCTTTTTTGAACTTCTGACATATCATCTCTAACAGTGGGTATCCAGACATTGCTGGGACCTTCAGGTGTAGCGCCTCCTCTATAGCGTTCTGTTGTCTTTTGCGTATCTGAAGGCAAAAGAAGTTTGTGTCGAAAAAACATAGTACTAGCTTTTGCCTGCTTCTTATTTTCAAATAAATGTATTTCCCATTTTATGGGTTTGCGCGCATTTCTTTTGTGAATTATACCGCACTGCATAAGGTGGCATGTATGTTCTGGGACATAATAGTTAGTTGCCTGGTGTTTAGCAGAGTCAAACGCCAGCCTTTCATAACCAGGAACGTTAACAACCACCGTCAGGATATCATGCTTTTTCTTCCATTTTGTATTACCCTTCTTTATGCCATGCAAAACTTTTAGAACATTAGGCTGGTCGAGCTTTTTATTTTTATAATAAACGACGGGCACAATATCTTTTGGTATTATAAATCCTGACTTTCTCCTGGCTTCATAGATCAGATCATAAAAGTTTTTAATCGAAGCGTAGTCAAGCTCTACAATCTCAGCTTCATTATACATTTTAACAGGCAAGAAAATATCAGTCCTTATTGATTCTGAATCCAGCTCAGCCTCGGTCAAGTTATCAAAAACTCGATCTTCTTCATCTTTTATTCTTTCACCCATACTTTTTTCTATCTTGTTAGAATCCGTATCTATACAAACAGGCGTGTTAACTTCTTGTTGTGTTATATGAGTTGCATTCATTATTTCTTTTATAAAATTATCCTGGGGTGTGATTACAAGCCAATCAAGCAAAAAAACATCTTTTGTTTTTGTATTGATGCAATCTGTTACGGAATTGATAATATTCAAAATCTGTTTTTCTACAGACAAATCGTCTGGGAACTCATTGTGCAAGTCCAAGGTGTTTCTTTTATATCGTCGATATTTATGATGTAGAGCAAAACTTTTGTTAAAAATAAGGGGGAGCTCTGGTGAATATCTAACGTCAAAATCTGGTTCTTTCTCGTCATAGTTGTCAAAATTAAATACTATTCTAAAAAATGCATCTTCCCACAGACCACGGGCTGCGATAAAGTCAAGAGATACCTCAAACATATCTTTATCATTGATGCTTAAGCTAAATTTTTCCGGATAGTGCTTATCAAGAAAGGCTCGAAGTCGATTAACGGCAATATAAATCTCTCTGGCTCTGGATGCAGGGTTTTTTATGGGTGATCGTCTTAGGTGGTCAAAATAAAAATCGGGTAAGGGTGAAATTATCTTATCTCCATCCTTCAAATGTACATTCCGAATCATATTGACATTGGTAAAAACAAATTCTCCATTACGTAGCAGATATATTTTTTTATGGAAGACATTGCCAGATAGAGATTCAGATAGAATATAATTTTGTTTGCTATTTAATGTCTTTATAGCAGTTGGAATTGGTTGTGAATTAATCCGATTTTCATAGAGGATATTTATCCAGGCTATATTCTTTGTAGGCTCTTGCTCAGTTATTCCACTTTCTGATAACAATCTGTCGGCATAATTAGTAACAAAGCTGGCTGCGCTATTGTTTACTTTACGATCATAATGAATCATTGCCTGAACAAGGTTAAAAGACCTTAGCGGGGTATAAGGTATACCAAATTTAGCCGTTTTATCAGTAGCCTTAATACCCATTTGCTTAGCTATTTTTTTATTTATGGTTACGAAAAAATGTTTTATTTTTTTTAGTTTAATGGCTGACATAGCTCTATTAATATAAGATTCAGCTTCTGTGTATAAATCATGTTCTTTAAGTTCCAGATCCAGTTTTTCATACTCTTGAAGGGTGAGCTGTTTTAGCATGCTTTTTTGGTCGTCGTTCAGCGCAAGAGCACTAGCTGACAGCAGGGTCATTAATAAAACGATAAAATTCATACTTGGCAATCCTTACACTATCGTACTTAAAACTTTCTATATTGAACGTCAATGGTCTAGTACGCCTTACTGGCTGAGAGCTGCGCCGAATGAATAGTAGCTTGTTTTAAAAGCACCTGCCTGCCAATGGCAGCAGGATCAAGCTTGATTCTTTTATTACTGCCATTGTTAGCAGGATCTGCAAAAGTTACACCAATCTGAGTGGTTTGTGGCGGATCAATTACGATAGGCTGAGGCGTTTCAATGCTGACTGCTGCATCAAAGTGCTCAAGAAGAGCCGTTGAACTGGGGTAGTGGATAAGATAAGCAGAAGACAGGTGAGGGGCTGCCAGAATTTGAGAGAGAAAGCATTCAGCGCGATCGTAATTTTGCTCTAACAACCACTGCAACAGTGTTGCCCTTTGATGTTCAGTGAGATCAGGAAATCGATAATTTTCGTCTTGTAACAGCATAACCAAAAGGTTAGGAGCCAGTTGGATCCAGCGCCTCAGGTCATAAATCTCATGATAAGACCCGTAGTCACCTTGGGTAATGACCGGGAACCAGACACCCTGTGTCGGCACCAGCAAGGCCATCAGCTGGGCATCGCCAAATTGTTGCAATCGGCCTAACTCCGACTCAGCGGTAGGGGCTGAATCGGTAATGATATGCTGATCGAGAACCGCTTGAATCAAGTCAGCATCGATTCCCAATAGTAGCCCGAGCTCTTGCATGAGTTTTTGCTGGTCAGGATGCTCCTGAATCGCGGAATGAATCTGGCGAAGGTTATAATCAATTATCTCCCTTACTGTTTGCTGGTTCCATATCCCGGTTGGTGCTGACTGTCCACTCCGGTTGAATATCTCTGCAATGGACGAGTACATACAGTTACCATCGCCATTAATCCTTATCAGCTCAAAACCATCGGGGACAGGGTTAAAGAAATAATCGGGTTCAAAAAGCTGTTTTTTGGGGTATCCCTTTTCCATCTCTTTAAATAATTGCCCCACTTGTTCCCTGATGTGTTTGTCTTCTTTCATGCAGTCTTTGTGAAAAGGCCTTATTAGCCTTTCGTTTGGTTTATCAGTGGTTCTGTTTTTTGTACGGTCACTTACTCCTATGGGGGTTTTAGTTTCATAAAGTTTACGACAATGGTAACAGGTTTGTCTGAAACCACCTTTTCCATTCGGAACATTAACCAGAAGCTCTGGA
Organism: Endozoicomonas sp. 4G; assembly: GCF_023822025.1. Lineage (NCBI taxonomy): Bacteria > Pseudomonadati > Pseudomonadota > Gammaproteobacteria > Oceanospirillales > Endozoicomonadaceae > Endozoicomonas > Endozoicomonas sp. 4G. The sequence continues at coordinate 1,023,055 of NZ_CP082909.1, forward strand.
ATATTTTTCCTGAATGAAGAGGTTAATTCATCCGTTTTTTCGTTGCTGAAAAAAAACGATTTTTGCTCTGTGTTTTTCAGAAAATTCAGGAGTGAAGCTTTTACCTCTTTATTTTTTGTTCGGCTTCCGTAATTTTCCAAAATGCGTAAAGTAAAGTTATTTAAAAACGCTTTGCTTTCGAAGTCCAGATCGCTGGAATAATACCAGGCAGCAGGTAACAAGTGATCTAAAAACAGTGGAATGGGATTTTCCTCGTCATCAAAAGCTTTATGCATATTCTTGATATCAAGTAGAAGGCCTTCTTTTTCATTTTTATTAAATAAAAGGTCGAAAGGCTCATTCTGAAAAGGGTTAAAGAGAGTTTTTGTAAAAAGGAAATCAGCAATTTTCAATACATCAAAAGCAGTAGCAATACCTCTTTTGTTGGAAGCATAGATGTCCTTCAGGCTAAATGCCTCCGGTTTTTCTATAAGTTGTTCGATTATTCCAGAACTTGCATCAAGTTCGTTATAGGTCAGAGTCCTGACACATAGTTCAATCAGGTAATTTAAAACAATGCGATAGATAATTCCTGTCTTATTTTGATTATCCATTTTGGATAATGATTTCAGGCTTGGAGCTAAGTGTGGAAGAAAACATCTCAAATCCTCGATGACACTTTCGTCAGTATTTCCACTAATGAAACTTTCAAAAAAAACATTGTTTTGCTTAGCAACTGAGTAATACTCATGACTTATAACAAGAGACATTATTATTCTTTGCAGCAAAAGTTCCAAATTGGTCTGATTTAGTAACCATTTATCGTTCTGCGGTGTTAATAATGCTTTGGTAATGATGTCATTACCCAGAGTTAAAACCTGTCTCTTAGTCACAAATTCTATACTTGGCTTATCCTCTCTGAGATGAGTCAAGATCATGCTTCCACTACCTCCTCAACAATGGGCTGAACATACTTTCGAGTGCGCAGAATTAGGTGATAAGCGTCGTACAAAGAGACTAACCCAAGTAGCTGCTGAACTAGCTGCCCACACGGGCTCATCTTTAGCCTCCTCATGTGAAGGCAACCTTGCATTGGTTGAGGGTGCCTATCGGCTTATTGAAAATGAAGCTGTAGAGCCGGATGCTATTGCAGAAGCCGGTTTTCAGGCGACCGCACTCGCTGCAAACGATGCACAACTCTTGTTAGCCATTGAGGACAGCACCACTCTCAGCTACACACATTCCACCAGGTCAGAGCTGGGCAATATAGGCGAGTCAAAAAATAGCAAATCCAGAGGCATTTGGGCTCATTCAGTGATGCTTATTGATGCTGATACTGAGCGAACAGTGGGTTTGATTGATCAGCAGCGCTGGATTAGAGACGATGAAGAGCGAGACAAGCGGAGCGCCCGTAAACAGCGACCTTACGAAGAAAAAGAAAGTTTTAAATGGCAGCAGTCTTCTGAAAACATCAAGCACAGGTTAGGTGCCCAAATGACCAAGGTAGCTAGTGTCTGCGATCGGGAAGCGGATGTTTATGAATATATCCAGTACAAGCTGACTCACAACCAGAGGTTTGTTGTCAGGGCAACACAAAACCGAATTTTGATTGACCATGACCTACTTCTTTTTGATGCCCTGGCTGAAGAGCCAGCCTTGGGAACTTATACGATTAAAGTGCCTCAGCGTGGAGGGCGAAATGCACGTAAAGCACGCAAAGTAACTCTGGAAGTGAAGAAGAAAACCGCTACGATTCAATCACCCCAAAGACCGGGTGGGCGTTTGGCTCCAATAACTGTCAACGTTTTGATTGCAGAAGAAATCAATAATGACACTGAGGATCGGTTGCGCTGGATTTTATTAACTTCTGAATCAGTAGAAACATTTAAAAACTGTCGTACAGTGCTGAGATTTTATGAATTGCGTTGGCGTATTGAAGAGTTCCATAAAGCGTGGAAAACCGGTACAGGTGTTGAGCGCCTGAGAATGCTGTCCGCCGGTAATATGCAACGTCTGGCAGTAATACTGATGTTTGTAGCGGTCAGATTATTGCAAATCAGGGAGGCTCTGATTCTGCCTTATGACAGGAAGGCAAAAGGTGGCAAAACATGGAATGAAAAGACGCCAGCTAACAAAGTTGTGAGTGACGAGGAATGGAAAGTTCTCTGGATCACATATTATGAGGGCAAAGCTCTACCTAAAAAAGTACCAACACTGGCCTGGCTACTCCAAACCATAGCGAAAGTAGGTGGCTGGTGTGACTCTAAACGAACAGGCATTCCCGGATGGTTAGTTGTTTGGGAAGGCTGGGCGAAACTGCAAGACCGTCTCCACACCTACCGGGTGACAAAGGGTGTGGAGATCTGACTAAGAGACAGCGCTTCAGCGGGGGGATGTAAGCAACGAATCCGCCAAGATTCGCTATGCACAATGTTCGAAGTCGATCAGGGTTGTGCTTCTAGCGCTTAACCTTTTACAGCCCTTCTTAATTGTTGTGCTGGTTATTGTAGTTTTACCTTCTATATCCATCAATACAGCATATCCTGTAGACATTCTACCCTTGATGAATCCTTTACCCTTTTGTGTATTTACATAGTCGAACTTTTTAATGCCAAACAACTTGCCAACAGGAATTTTCTTTTCTGATCTCTGCCCTTTGTGTAACTGATAGTCACCTTTAGAGACATGAACTTTCTTATACACAATTGGACTCGGTTCAACCAACTCCCCATGTTCACAGCAAATAGCTGCAGCATCATTGAAATGGGTTTTGGGTAATTTTAAAATCGTTTCACGCTTGAATTTTGTCTCATACCCAAAGGTTTCTTTGAATGACCAGTTTTTCTTTAGCGCTTCCTTGATGATGCTGACTTGGGTAGCGTGTTTAGTCTTGCTTTTCTGACCCTTAATCTCAAATTTCCCATCGTGTAAATCCTTGTGGCACCTTTCACATAGGGTTATTAGGTTACCAGGCTCATCTGTTCCACCATTTGATCGAAATACAATATGATGAACGTGTAATTTTTCACTATGCTTAACCTTCTGTTTTGAATGACATTTGTATCCATCACGATCAAGGACATAGGCTTTGACGTTGTAATAATCCTTCTGTTTTCCTTCCTGATAGCCCCTTCCCGACACTTCAGGGTTGGTTATCTTGTGAATGTCAAAACTGGCCGTTTCTACATTCCATCGGGTAACAGGTAAAATCATTTCAACCTGTTTCTTTTCCCTGAAATGGGACTGAACCTTAGACTTCACTGAAGGTGGAAGCCTTCCGAACATGGTTGGGTTTTTCCTGTTCAAAAATCTGGGCTTTCTGTATCGGGTTTTTCTGTTACGTCTATTGCTCCGATACATTCTCCTTTGATCCATTTTTTTCTTAATATCGGTTCTAAGCTTGACTTGAGACTGATATACAACCTTGCCATTAGATATAGCAGCACAGCCGATAACCTTAGAGCCAGTATCCATACCAGTCACTACAGTTTGCTTATAGCCTGTAGAGCCAAACTGTAGTTGTATGGTGAATGGTGTCCTTGAAACAACCTTAGCCTTACCCTCTTTCAAGAGCTTTCTAGCCCGTTGGGGCTTGCATGGCATTAATGGTTCACCATTCTTGTTGAGTACGTAAACTAGCATTCAGTCTACCTCCTTCGAGTTGTGCTTACGCTGATTTGTAGGATCAAACCAGTTTCAGACTTCCTTTCGACCAGTTATAACGGCTTCGCAATGTGGTTGACTGTCTATAACCCAATAAGACTGTTTACAGAGCCACGATAGAGCAAGGAACTAAGGCGACATTCCAAGGTATCTACATCCGAAATAACGTTTACTATTTTTGCCTCTCCTAAATAGTGGTCTAGTCAACAAGGGCTTTTACAAGCCCGTTCCTTTAGGGACGGGTAGTTGACTGGCGTGAACGATGCCACCGGGGTTGAAGTAGACGATCATGAGAACTGGAACCAGCCAGCGCAGGCCGAACCCCAGCAACCACAAAAAGACTGGCGGCAGTTGTTGATAGAGTCGTTGCAAGGGGGTGGGCAACAACCTGCTGCTGCACCATCGCCGCCTGCTTATGGGCCTTGAGTCGTCGGCACTACTTGAAATACCAGTTGATGACGAAGACGCTGATAATGGTGGTAATCAAACCGAGGAAAGTAATGACGTATTGCCGGTTGAAGGAAGCCATTTCAGTGCGAACACCCGCTATCTCGGTATGCAGTGCTGAACTGAGTGCCTGATAGCTGCGCTCACTTTGAAGTTGTACTTGCATAATGGCTTCTTGCAATACCAGGATATCTTTTTTACTGGCATTGTATTCCGGGTCAAGAGAAGCACTGACCTTGCTGGCCAACTCTTCATCAATACCAATACGTTTTAATTCTGCAAATAATGACTTTTCCATAAACACCTCAAAACAACAGAACCATAGCATAGTTCAGAGGTAACACTATGACCAAATGAAGACCGTGCCAACCACTCTCCGATCGTGCATCCTGAGCGGAGTCGAAGGGCGCTCAGGGTGAACGGAGTTTGGGTGCCATTGACAGAGGGAACTCGTCAATGCTGGATTCAGAAATTAAGCACCGGGGCTCTGGTAACCTCCGCACTTGAAAAACTTTCTGTAACAGGCCCCTAAAACATCGCCAAGGGTCACCCAGTGGAACCATCCGGTGCATCTACCGACCTGGGCAACCGCAAAATAGGATGCAGCCGTACCCGCCACAGCCGCTGCACCATAACCAATCCAGAGTCCGGCTTCGGAAACCGTGTTTTTCCAGCTCTGGCAACTGCCTGTCAGCTTGTCAAGATAAGACCGGGTTTTGTCACACTCGGGCTTTGTCAGCGCCGAAATATAATACTGCGGGTAGATATATTGCCATTCAGAGCCACTGACGGTGCAGGGTAATGTCTCTGAACCGCTATCCTGCCCATCTTCCTGGCCCTTTAGCAAGGCCGTTCGGATTGCCTCACGGCCAAGACACTTTTTCATTGCCTGAATATCAACCCGTGAAGCCTTGTCGAATTTGGTGGTAAAAATAGTACGTTCCCACTGGAATACCGTTTCTCCTGTTGAGGCATTGAGCGCACAGCCGCCGAGGCAGTCAATGGGGTGGTTTTTACAAACCGTTTCGCCATTGGGGCAGCGTTCATCGAACATAATGCCATTGATGTTTTGTTCTGCAACCGGATTTGCTGCGACCAAAGCAGCAAAAAGGCTTACAGAAAGTAGCACAAGATGGTTAATCAGGAAGTTGACCATGATTATTTTTTACTCCAATTGAAAAAAGTACAAAGATAAGTTTGCATCGCTTATAGAGGCTGATTAAAAATGGCACAAAACCAGCCTTATTCAATTTGGAGTAAAAATTTTTATTGCACAGGCTTAGGGGGAATGATCAGGGTTTATATATATTTTCCTGTCCGATTTGAAGTGGTATTATTTCCATCCAGAGACTCTTCTGAACTTCTTCTGGCCACTGACTTATATAGGCTCTGATAAAACTTCCCTTTGATTCCCTTGATATATCATTTTCGACCGTTTTTTCGAACAGCCGATTCAAATCACTACGCACTTCAGACGGTTCCAGAACTGAAGCAGAAAGCCCGATGGTATCAATCAGAGAGAAGCCCGATGCTTCATCATAAAAAACATTATTGAAATTCAGGTCATGATGAACCGCTCTGGAAAGGGTATCCAACCCATCGAAATCCGAAGCTCTGTGACGCAGGTGAAATTTCGCCAGAACTTGCCCAAACTCCCGGAACAAGGCATTAAGGTTGACCTTGCTTGAAGGTTGACGGGACTCAGCCACCCAATCATGGAGTGAGCGCCCCTTCACAGCTTTGAACAGGGAGTGCATACGGCCCTCGACCAGTCCACTCCACTCTTCAAAACCCAGGGCCAGCGGCTCTTCTTCAGGTATAAAATAGCATTCAGCCACTTTCAGCAAGGGGGCAATCAACAAGCCATGGTTGAGATAGCCTTTGAGAATAAATGACTGGTCGTTGATCTGTATTTTGTGCAACGAAAACACCGAAGGAGAAAGGGTCAGTAATTTCAGGAGGCCCATGAATTCATCTACTCTCATGCTGTCCATCAGCTTCTGGTAACTCCCATGATGCACAGGAAGCTGTTGCCACTGGCTGGCGTTGTTCCCTGGCCAACGCCAGTTGAAATAGTCTGCCAGGTCAGCTTGCCAGTCTTTGCATGCCATGGTCGCAGGCTGCATGTCGCCCGTTTGCTTTAATAGTTCCAGCGCTGTTTTGAAGTTTTTACTGGCGATCAGGGACTGACAGAACTCAAAGTCCAGTTTCGGCTTCCAGCGTTCAAAGGGCTCAATATTGCAGGATTTATCATTCCCCGATGCTGGCAAGTGCGGTTTTTCAGACCATGCAAAATAGCTCGCTGCGGATACCAGCAGGTCGACCAAAGGCAACCGATGGCCTGCGGAGTCAGCGCATGGCCCTGTCTGACAACTTTCTGAAGATTCTGAGGAGAATGACTGTGGCACCTGCAACAGGAGCAGAAGGGTCAGCAGAATGGAAAGTATCTGTCTGTTGGCAAAACGAATAGGTGGCATAAAATACTCCCGTCTCAGATCTTGGTCATTCTTTGACCCTAATCGTTCAAGGGAGTTCAACAACTATCGAGCGTCGTCCAATTATTATGATTTGTGCTACCAGCCTGAATGGGTGCCCGGATCAGCAAAAAAGAGGGTCTTTAACCCCCGTTCTCCAATTTAACCTCGACATCTTCTGGCAGACTGTCATCGGTTTTTGGCTGATCCAGGGTGCAGACCCAACCCCAGCTTTCTTGTTTTTTTATAAATTCCGAGGCTCGGTCTTCGCAATAACCTACAGTGTAACTGGCGTTCCAGAGCGTCTCTTCCTGTCGGCCTTTGGTGTAGCGAACTTCGCAGGGCACACTAGACTCACGTTGCAGATAGATGACACTGACCTTTCGTTCCTGTTTGCCATAGGTGCAGGTATATGAGTAATTATCCGATGCAGAGGCCAGTCCGGTCATACCCAGCCCAACCAGAATGGCCAGAGAAGCTTTGTACATAGGGGATTTATCCTGTTAGAAGTCAGAGTTCACCACTCTACCACAGCCCCTGCCAGAAACCGAAGATTCTTGGAGGAACACGATAACTGGCAGGAATAAATCGGTAGATGAGCTCACTTTCAGGCCATCTTTTCCTGTCAGGAAGCTCGGCGAGTGGTTTTTTTTCGGCGGGTTTTCTTCTTGAACCGGTTGGCTGATGCCGGAGGCAGTCCCTGTACATTAATGCTTCCTGACTGCCCGGCCTCCTGCAGCAGCTGAACCAGTTGCTGTTCAAGCTCACTCATAAAGGTCTGGTAAGATCCTTTTTTCTCGACGATTTGATTCAGTGAGGCTTCCCAGCGAGCGGTCATATCAGGGCGGCTGACCGGCTCTGGCAGTGCTTTTATCAAGGCTTTCCCGGTTTCGGTGGCATGAATATTTTTGCCCTGACGGGTAAGGTATTGGCGATTGAACAATAACTCGATAATGCCTGCCCTGGTCGCCTCCGTACCGAGACCGTCGGTCTCCTTCAGCACCTTCCTGATCCCGGTATCCTTTACATAGCGGGCAATACCGGTCATGGCTGACAGCAGGGTGGCATCGGAAAACGGCCTGGGTGGCTGGGTTTGTTTTTCTGCCAGCTCAGCTTCCTTGCACAGCAATGTCTGCCCCTGCTGCAACTCCGGCAATCTTTGACCGTCTGCTTTATCCGGCTCTTTATCCGAAAAGTTATCTGGAGAGGAGGACGGCTTACGGGGAAAAATGGCTTTCCAGCCTTCTTCCTGAACTTCCCTGCTGCTGGCGGTAAATAACCCACCTTCTATAGTGACACTGACTTTTCGGGCTAAAAACCGATGATCCGGATAAAACTGTGCCACATACTGTCTGGCAATCAGGCGGTACAAGCGACGCTCCCGGTCGGCCATTTTATACAGATCGGCTCTTCGGGTGGTGGGGATAATCCCGTGGTGTGCGCCCACTTTGCTGTCATTCCAGGCTTTGCTTTTGCGCTCAGGTAATGCACCGTCCACGGCGCTGGCCAGTTTTTCATCATTGCTGCGGATCGCTGCCAGCACTTCCGGTGCTTCCCTGAAATGCTCTACAGGCAGGTAACGACAATCCGAACGGGGATAGGTCACCAGTTTTTGCTCATACAGTTTTTGACAGATGTCCAGCACCTCCTTGGCACTCATCCTTAACTGTTTTGCAGCATCAATCTGAAGCACAGAGAGTGAATAGGGTAACGGTGGCGATTCCTTACCCGGTTTTTTCTCCAGCTTAGTGACGGTGCCCTGTTTGCCCTGAATCCTGCTGACAACATTTTCTGCCAGCCGACGATCCAGCACTCGCCCCTCGTCATCCATCCAGGGCTGACAGGCTTCACTGGGTTGCCACCTGGCCTTGAAGCACTCCCCCTGATCGGTGATCAACAGGGCAAAGACCTCGAAATAAGGTTTGGGTTGAAAATGAGCAATATCTTCGTCCCTTCGCACCACCAGACCCAGTATCGGAGTCTGTACCCGACCGACTGAAAGTAAACCGCCATAACCTGCTTTTCTGCCGAGCACGGTATAGGCACGGGTTAAATTGATGCCATAGAGCCAGTCGGCACGGGAGCGAGCCAGGGCAGAAACAGAGAGAGGTACAAAATCCGAATTGCTTTGCATTCGGTCAAAGGCTTTCTTGACTGCGGAACCATTCAGATCATTTACCAGAAGACGACGGACGTTTTTCCTGCGGGTTTGTGAAAGCTTGAGATAATCCAGTACTTCATCCACCAGTAACTGCCCTTCCCTGTCCGGGTCTCCGGCATGAACGATGACATCGGCGGTTTTTAACAGCTTACGAATCACCGATAACTGGGAGCGGGTGTTTTTGCGTGGTTGCAGTTGCCACTGCTGGGGAACGATGGGCAGATGTTCAAAACGCCATTGCTTATAGGCTGGATCATAGTGTTCCGGCTCAACCTGCTCCAGCAGATGACCTATACACCAGGTGACAACATCACCGGATGCTGTCTCTATATAGCCATCCTGTCGTTTATGGGGCCGGGGCAGAACATCGGCTATGGCTCTGCCCAGACTGGGTTTTTCGGCAATAATTAAACGCATCAGGTCTACAAAGGTTCCATCGGATCAGTGCTACATCGGCCTATGATATGTTTCTTTCGGTTTGTGTCATAGCCGTTTTTAACCCCCGGTAAGCCGACAGCCCTCTTGTTGCTGATGGCTTAACGTTTGTTTAGCAAAGCTAGCAGGTATTCTTTAAGCCTTGGATCCTGAATTAACTCAAATATCTCGTTAAGCTGTTCCTGATCATAAACAGAGCCCTGCTCCAGAATAGCCTGGATCAATACCTTGACAGCCATAATATCACGCATCTCCGTGCTCTCTGTGTTTTTAATTTCATCAAATAGCTCGTTGTGCTCCCCTCCCTCCAACCTTATTTTGAGCTGTATATCATGCTCCCAAAGTGGGTGATTGGGGCGATGAGCTAACCATATAACATCGAGCAGATCGGGCATGGCATTTTTCGCTTTAATAATTCTTTTGTTTATCTGACGACGAACCACTGAATCAAAGTTAAATTGATTGAGTAATGCAGCTTTTATTTCTGGCTGATACTCATTCACGAAAAATGCTTCAAGCCCTGTGCCTTGCCAAAAGGATTGGAGCTGCTCATTCACCTGAGTTTGGGTGTAACTCCATTCGTAAAAAGGAACCTTATTCATGGCAATGGCTTTGGTCAGGTTGATATCGCCTTTCACCAGAGTTAATGGTTGAGAAAAGTAAACCAGAGCATTGTAAGCATTATCATCAATAAGGCCAGGATCAATAACCGTTATTTTCTTGGCATCAGGGGCATCGGGATGACAATCGCCAAACCTGAAGTTTCTACCTTTAGAGGCAGAGTGCGTACAAGAGATAGCGAATCCTGTTATTGATCTGTGCTGAACATGGGTAAAACCCATCTCCATCAACATATCCTTTAAGTCCGTAAAGCCTGACCATTTAAAAGGAATAACAACTTTTATTTCACCGGGCTCTATTCTTCTGATAATGTCCAAATACTCTTTCAGGAAGGCCTTATCTTGGTAATAAGCAGTATAATACGACGTGTTCCGGATAGTTTCTGCCTGAGTATCTAACCCCTTAAGAGCATGCCCCGTAAGAGCACGCCCCAGCCACGGCTTATCTTTCAGTAATTGCTTTAAATCTTTATACAGGGCAGTTGACGTTTTATCCTCTGACATTTCGTAATCATCAACTTTCTCGATCAGTTCTGAGTTAAAGGGAAGCCCAAGGTGCAGTTCACCCAGACCAAACCTTGGAATAGCAGTAGAAGGCTCATTTTGCTTTTCGGTAATGGGGCAGTTTGGAAGGTTTAACTCCCCCTCCCCATACCGGGAGTCCGGATTATTGTTCGTGGTTTGGGAATTGCACAGGTTAAATACTCCAGACCTTTGGTGATAATTGCCTGATAATGATAAATATTGAGTAAGACTCTTATCCAAGTCTTTATCACTGGCATCAATATTAGAATACTGAGCAATTCCCAGCCAATTGAATGAACTGGGTACTTTCATTCCTGACCAGCTCGATAGACATAGCGTTAAGCTAGAAGTCTGCATCTGAAGCCAAGCCTCATCCTTAGGCCCTTCATCCTCAAAAAACCAATTAATTTTAAAATCTGAAGTGTCAGAAAAAGCACTGAATAATTTTTCTTGCTGAGACCGGGTAGTCTGTATAGCCAGTTCAACCGGAATGCCATCATAAGCTCCATTGTGACGAAGCTCTCTGTTGAGTTGCATTATATAGGCAAAGTCATCCGTCTCTTTTGCAATGGTTGCCAAAACCAGTTTCGGCTCGCCGGGATCATTAAGAATTGGACTATCATTCAGTGCAAGCATCCATTTGACGATGGAAGATTTAAGGTTTATCACCCGCCGACCCATTTCCACTTCTGCAGCGGAGGCGAATGAACCCGTAAAATTAAGGATAACAGTCAGCAGCATCATTGATACCGCAAGACCATTACGGGGTGCGAACACTTGTTTCAGAGAATTGATAAAAAAGATCAGGCTAAAGTGCCTGATAATGATCCTGCAACCCATAAAACCTTACTCCACTAAACTGCAATTTGACAACAGAGCCAGCACCGTCTTCGGTGATAGTAACTGTCGTTGTCTTGCTCCAAATAGCACAATGGTACCAATCAGAGCCTATGTTGTTTTATTTATCAAACAGACAACAGATAGTAGTCTATTTTCACTGGGTCATATCTATTTTTTTCGTGGTTGCAGTTGCCACTAACGTTTGTTTAGCAAAGCTAGCAGGTATTCTGGAAGCCTTGGATCCTGAACTAACCCAAATATCGCATTAAGCTGTTCCTGATCATAAGCAGAGCACTGCTCCAGAATAGCCTGGATCAATACCTTGACAGCCAAAACATCACGCATCTCCGGGCTCTCTGTGTTTTTGATTTCATCAAATAGCTCGTTGTGCTTCTCTCGAGCCAATTTTATTTTCATCGGTATATGATGTCCCCAGAGTGGGTGATTGGGGCGATGGGCCAACCATATAACATCGAGCAGGTCGGGCATGGCATTTTTCGCTTTAATAATTCTTTTGTTTATCTGACGACGAACCACTGAATCAAAGTTAAATTGATTGAGTAATGCTGCTTTTATTTCTGGCTGATACTCATTCACGAAAAATGCTTCAAGTCCTGTGCCTTGCCAGAAGGATTGGAGGTGCTCATTCACCTGAGTTTGGGTGTAAAGCCATTCATAAAAAGGAATCTTATTCATGGCAATGGCTTTGGTCAGGTTGATATCGCCTTTCACCAGGGTTAATGGTTGAGAAAAGTAAACCAGAGCATTGTAAGCATTATCATCATCAATAAGGCCAGGATCAATAACCATTATTTTCCTGGCATCAGGGGCATCGGGGTCACAGTCGCCCAACTTGAGGTTTCTATCTTTAGAGGCAGTGTGCGTACAATAGATGGATGATTTCATTATTGACCTGTACCGAACATAGGTAAAACCCAGCTCCACCAACATATCCTTTAAAACCGTAAAGCCTCCTGCCCATTTAAGAGGAATAACAACTTTTATTTCACCCGGCTCTATTCTTCTGATAATGTCCAAATACTCTTTCAAGAAGGCCTTATCTTGGTAATAAGCGGTATAATACGACGTGTTCAGGATAGTTTCTGCCTGAGTATCCAAATCACTATCCCCCTTAAGAGCATGCCCCGTAAGACCAAGTCCCAGCCAGGGTTTATCTTTCAATAATTGCTTTAAATCTTTATACAGGGCAGTTGACGTTTTGTCCTCTGACGTTTCGTAATGATCAACTTTCTCAATCAGTTCTGAGTTAAAGGGTAACCCAAGGTGCAGTTTACCCAGGCCAAACCTTGAAATGGCAGCAGAACATTTATTTTGCTTTTCGGTAATGGGGCAGTTTGGAAGGTTTAACTCCTCCTCCCCATACCGGGAGTCCGTATTATTGTTCGTGGTTTGGGAACTGAACAGACTACATACTCCAGACCTTTGGTGATAACGTTCTGATAATGATAAATATTGAGTAAAACTCTTATACAAGTCTTTATCACTGTCATCAACATTAGAATACTGAGCAATTGCCAGCCAATTGAGTGTACTGGGTAATTTCATTCCTGAACAGTTCGATAAACATAGCGTTAAGCTAGCAGGCTGTATCTGAAGCCAAGCCTCATCCTTAGGCCCTTCGTCCTCAAAAAACCAATTAATTTTAAGATCTGAAGTGTCAGAAAAAGCACTGTATAATTTTTCTTGCCCAGACCGGGTAGTCTGTATAGCCAGTTCAACCGGAATACCCTCATAAGCGCCATTGTGACGAAGCTCTCTGTTGAGTTCCATTAAATAGGCAAAGTCATCCGTATCTTTTGCTGTTGTTGCCAAAACCAGTTTCGGCTCGCCAGGTTCAGTAAGCATTGGACTATCATTTATTGCAAGCATCCATTTGACGATGGAAGATTTAAGGTTTATTACCCTTTCACCCATTTCGACTTCGGTAGCAAAAGTCAATGAAGCCATAACATTAAGAACAATGGTCAGCAGCAGGGTTTCTGTAAGACGATTATGGGACGTGACCATTTGTTTCAGATAATTAATAAAGATAATCGAACTGAATCGTCTTGTAATGACCGTATATTCCATCCAAACCTCTCCACTAAGCTGGGACCATATTGATGACAGAGCCAGCACCGTCTTTGGCGATGACTGACGTTTAATTCTTCCTGCTCAAGATTGTACAAATGCACCAATTAGAACATATGTTACTTTCATCTATGAAACAGACGATAGATAGTAGTCTATTTTCACTGGCTGACATCTACTTTTTTCAAGAACTTTTTTTGAAGAACTTTTTTTGAAGAACTTTTCTGAAGAGAGTTGCTGAAGAGAGTTGAAACTGGACAACCAAAAACAAAACATAAGTACCAAAAAAACCAAAAACAGACGCTTTCAACATAAGCTACTATTCACTCTCCAAAGCTCACTCGCCTACAGGGTTTAGTAAGGTGAAGTCAGCCAGTAGCGTTAAATACAGAAACTTTTAAAGAGGCTATAAGGATTGAAAGGTATGATTTTTACTGCGTTATCAAAATTGAACAAAATCAGCATTCATTTTATCATTTTATTAATAACCCTGACATCAGGGAGTGCTCTTGCAATCAACGAAAAACAAAAAGCTGTACTAAAACAACTCACCATTGAAGAGTATGAAAAACTTAATCAAGAACTTGAACAAAAAGCTTTATTCGATGAAGCTGAATCTTATATTAATGAAGCTATGTCAGATATGACTAGAACAAAAAGAAATAAATTTTTTGTAACCAAAAACAGGGAAATAGCTAAAATAATGGGTGTTAAGGCGGCTAATAACACGGCCAAGTTTGGAATACCTTACCGCTTGCACAGGACGTTTAATCTTGTTCAGGCAATGATTCGTCAAGCCGAAATAGCCGAAGCAGAGCCTATTGAGCCAATACCCATAATGATGGAGGAAGAGCAGGCAGCCGTTGATGAAGGTAATGAGGCAGTCAGTGCTGTTATAGGTTATGCAAACAGATGGTTATCGGAAAGAGCTGAGCAAATGTCGACAAACGATACACACTGGGTGAAGCTGATCTATGAAGACCGAGCTTTTCAGGGGTTTCAGGGACTAGGAACAAAAATTTTTAAGGCAGAAAAAAATAAAGACTTAAATTTCCAATCAATAGTTCCTTATTCCAATCAGGACCATCCACTGCACCTGCTACGCAATGATAAATTTCATTTAACCAATGTAAATATGATTCGGAAAGAAAATTTAGAAGATGGAGATAGAATAATTCTACAAAATAGAGTAAAAACTACATTCAGGTCACCCACGATAAACTCTGCATCAAAAGCCAGAGGTATTTATATTGCAGTTAATAAACTTCGAGAATTCCTTGACAGTAAATATCCAGACAAATTTAGTTTAAGTATCAATGAAGAAAATATGTTTCAGGTAACTCTGGACTTTGTAGCACCCTATGGATGGTGGAAAGATGCTTTTTTTAGAATAGAGTTTAATTTTGACAATATTGGTAACGAAGGACCAGAAATTGATGTTAAATATGCACCAAGGGTCGCCCACCTTTTCGGCAATAAACTTTGCCTGATGCAGACTTATAAAAACTCTGAAAGACACACTGGCACTTATCATCGATATTGGTATTCAAATTGTTCCAGACGTGTGCGGTATGGGTCCGACATCTTTTCTATAGAAGATCAGATTTTAAATGTTATCAATTTTATGACAAGTGATTTAGATATAAAATCAGAAGGTTTTATTTCATATTCTTCAAGGGGTGTGCGTGGAGTTTCCCCAGAGGACGCGATTGCACATGAAATAATTTACGCAAATACTCAGGCAAAAAAAGACAACCCGCTTATTTATGTAGAAACGGATCCTAACAAGATAAAAGAAAGTGTCTATGAAAGAATGAAAAAAGATGAAGAAGATCCGACTTTTGACTATTTAGTTATTGACAAAAAAATCGATAACCCAAAGAATCCGGAATCACTAAGGACTGATATTTTTATTCCTGTTGAAATGCATCGTGAAGCTGAGATTGTAGAATTCGATTATTCATTAATTAAAAATTTTCATGATCTGATATACGAAGCCAGAAGGAAGTCAGGATTTAAAATACCAGCAAGCATTGAACCTGTCGTTTATCATAAGAATGAAAAGCTGGATCAGTATACTTATGGGCAGGTTTTGCAAAATATATGGGCAGCGAAAGAAAAGAAAGGAAAAACAGAAAATAAACACAAGAAAAAGAATGACATCCTGACAATGATTATTAAAGTCCCTGGTTATGAAAAACGAGCATTTGAATTTGCTGTAGCTTATTCACATGAAGATTATTTTCCAGAAAATCCACGCCGTCTGGCACATAACGAAAACAAGGTACCAAAACCAAAACCCATAACATGGGAAATACATTTAGTTGAAAATAAAAGAATGGCAAAGGCTAATAATATGGTTCATCAATACAACTTTATTATGCCTGTAGAAACTCAAAATACAACAGAACGCTTTAGAAGCGGCACTCGGTATGGAGGTGAAGCCAATGTCTGGATACCCACTGTTAGAGATGATATGTCAGACGTTGAAAGAAAATTTGCATTGATGGCAATGCATGACTTATCAAGAACTTTTTTACAAATCCCCAGTGATCTAAAAAAAGCCGCCGCTTCAAATTTTGGCAATAATATTATTACCAAATCATTTTTCATGCCAAAGGAGGATGACTGGTTACCAACGCAGGGCTATTTAGAATTATTGTTGCAAAGAGTTCAGATGTCTCTTCTTATAAGTCGTGAGGAATATTCAATCACCGAAAAAAACAATGTTTTTTTTGAGCGCGTTATTAATGGAAATATTGACAAGAAGGTTATCAATGATTTGGCGTTTTTTGTTGGACAGCTGGCTCCAAGCCTGTACTATGCATCCAGAATGAATGGTTCAGATAAGACAGAAATTACTTACCGTATTGCTATAAACTATCTTATTGAAATATGTGTCAGGACTCTAACCTACAATGAATTTGATGCAAGCTCTGGAATCATCAAACAGCTTATAGAAAAACCGGAAAAATTCAGCCTGGAAGACATTTACACTGCCAACAAAAAAGGTATTGGTTTAGCTTTTAATGTATTACAAATTGCTGAGTTCCTTTTTACAAAAATAATTTTTAGTACTCTTGAATCAGAAACCTTAGAACTTGTTGTTTCTGAGCGTGAGGTAGCAAGCATTCAGCGCAGATTCAAGAGTATGCTCGAAATTGTTAATGGCAAGCACAATCTTATCCCATTATTTTTGAACCATTTATTGCCTGATGCCAAACATCACTCCAGCGACCTGAACTTCGAAAGCGAAGCGTTTTTAAATAAGTTCACGTTAACTGTTTTGGACAATTACGCAAGCCGAACAAAAAATAAAGAGGTAAAAGCCTCACTGCAAAACTTTCTGAAAAACACAGAAGCAAAATCAGGTATTTTCAACAAAGAAAGAACAGATGAATTAATCTCTGCATTCAGGGAAAACACCCCGAAACTTTTGGCTAATGTTCCCAATGAACAAGGTGGTTTCGAACAAACCTGTTACCATTGCAATAAACCTTATAAAACCGAAGGCTCCATAAGAGGGAAAGGCCGCACGAAAAACAGAACCACCAAAAAACCAAAAACAACGCAGGTGAAACCTTTTCACCCATCTTGCATGGTAAAGGATAAAGAAATCAGAAAAGGAGCACGAAAATTATATAAAAAAATGGAAGAGGGATACCCCAAAAAACAGCTGTATGGAGCCGACTATCAATACAACCCTGTCCCCGATGGTTTTGAGCTGATAAGGATTAATGGCGATGGTAACTGCATGTACTCGTCCATTGCAGAGATATTGAACCGGAATGAACCGTCAGGACAAGCAGACCCATGGAACCAGCAAAAAGTAAGACAGAGGATGGAAGATAATCTTCATCGGATTTATTCTGTCATTCAGAATCATCCTGACAATATAAACCTGCTGCAAGAACTTGAGCTGCTTTTGGGCATCGAAGCTGGCGTGATTTCAACGGTTCTCCATGAGAATATCATTACTGATTCAGCATCTTTCGCTCAGTCGGAGTTAGGCCGATTGCAACAATTTGGCGATGCCCAGCTCATGACCTTGCTGGTGCCGACACAGGGCGTCTGGTTCCCGGTGATTACACAAGGTCACAATGGCGCTATTCACGAGATTTATGACCTGAGGCGCTGGGTCAATTTTGCCCCTAACCTTTTGGCTATTCTGTTACAAAACAAAAATTATACCTTTCCTGATCTCACTGAAGATCACAGGAAAACACTTTTACTGTTGTTGTTAATCCAGAACTTCGATCAGGCTGCGCTCTTCGTCTCCGAAATTCTGATAGATCCTCATCAGTCTTCAGCTTATCTTATTCACTACCCCAGTTCTGTGGCGCTTCTGGAACACTTTGATGCAGCAGTAAGTAGTGAAGCAACTCAGAGTATGGAGGTTGATCCGCCACAAACCGCCCAGCTTGATGCGGCTTTTCATGATCCTTCTCATGATCCTTCAAATGATGAAAGTAATAAGAGAATCAAGCTTGATCCCGATTCTTCGGTTTCAAACAATGAGACTGACCGTGAGACACAGGACAGCAACCCCTTATGGATAATGATTCAAGCGGTAGAACTCCTTACCACGCCAGGCACACCCACCCATAGCCAGTAAGCTATCACCGGTACCTGCCATCGGACGGCAGGTATTTTTAAAATAAGCTACTATTCATTCGATTCATTCGACTCTGGGTTCAGCCAGTAAGGCGTACTCGGCTATTGTCGTTCAATGCAAAAAATTTTAAGCACGATATTGTAAGGATTGCCAAGTATGATTTTTAGCGCATTAGCAATCGGTATTCATTTTATCGTTTTATGGATAACACTGATATCGGGAAGTGCTCTTGCACTCGACGAAACACAAAAAAACATGCTAAAACAACTCACCCTTCAAGAATATGAAAAACTTGATAGCGAACTTAAAGAAAAAGATTTATACAAGGAAACTGAATCTTATATTAATAGAGCTATGTCAGCCATTAATATAAGAGAAAGAACAATTTTTTTCAAAACCCAAAACAGAGAAATAGCTAAGCAAATGGGTATTAAATCTACTGATAACACTGCCAAATTTGCAATACCCTCCAACCTGCTAAGGACGTTTAACCTTGTTCAGGCAATGATTCGTTATGATGATGGTAAAATAAAAAATAGCGCAGCCAGTGCTGTTACTGATTATGTCGAAAGATTGTTATCAGAACAAAGAGCTGAGCAAGAGCCCGCAAAGAATACAGCTTTTATAGAGATACTCTATGAAAGTCGGCTTCATAAACGAGTAATAACATCCCCTATAGCGATATTAAAAAACACACAATGGATTTTTCTAGATCAAACTCTAGATGACAGTATCGACCATAGAAAAATGCATCTGCTACGTAATGGAAAAATTGTTTTTACCAATGTCAATATAATTCGGAAAGTACATTTAAAGGATGGAGATAAGATAGTGTCAACCGATAACTCTTCAAACGATCTGGAACTATCACCCATAAAAAACCCTGCATCCAAAGCCAGGGAGATTTATATTGCGGTTAATCGACTTCAAGCCTTTCTTGATAAAAAGTACCCGGAAAAATTCAGATTCATAATCAATAATAAAAATATGTTTAAGCTATCTCTTTACTTTATCGCACCCAATGGTTGGTGGAAAGATGCATATTTTAGTTTAGTGTTTGATTTTGGAAGCTCAGACAAGAAAGAACCGTATTTTTACCTTAGCCATGCACCAGATACAGTCTCTTTTAATACCGATGAAGACACCCTGAAGGATCACTATCAAGGGTATAAAAAATTCATCTTCGATTTACACAATGTGTGGCCAGACAACTTTTTTGTAGAACAACAAATTTTGAATATCATCAATTTTATATCATATGAAATCAATATAATAAAAAATAATTTTTTTTCGCGTAGTTTTAATGGAAACTCACCTCAGGATAATCTTATAAAAGAAATAATAGACTCAAATATTCTTGCACAAAGAGTTCCCCCCCCTATTCCTATAGAAACGGATCGTAAAACAATAGAAAATAATGTGCATAAAATAATAAAAGATGAAGAAGGTCTATTCTTTGATTACTTGGTCACTAACGAGTTGCAATCTGAATCAATAAGCACTGCTATTTTTCAGCCTGTTAGAATGTATAATGAAGCTGAGATTGTAGAGTTTGACTATACCTCGATTAAAAACTTTTATGATCTAATCTACGAAGCTAGGAGGAAGTCGGGATTTATAATACCAAAATACAAAGCGCCCATCGTTTATTATAAGAATAAAAATATTGATAGACATAAAGTTCTAGAAGCTTTGCATGACATAAAGAAAGGGAATAAAAAAAGTAAGAAAAAGCATAATATCATGGCGATGATTGTTAGGGTTCCTGGTTATGAAAGGTCAGCGTTTGAATTGGCTAAGCGCAGTTCAACTGAATCTTATATTCCAGAAAATTCGCCCAAATTTACGTATAACAAGAGAACTAACACAATAGTTTTAAGTCGCGAAAACGAAGTACCAAAACTCATAAAATGGGAAATACATTTATTTGAAAATAAGAAACTGGCAAAAGCTAATAATATGCTTAATCGATATAAAATTCTTTTGCCTTCAAATACACTAAAGACCACAGAACGATATAGAGGAGGACCTAAACGTGAAAATAACGGCAATGTCTGGATACCCACTGTCATAGATGATATGTCGGAAGTTCAAAAAAGATTCGCTTTGATGTCAATGTATGACTTATCAAGAAAGAGATTCAGAATTCCAAATAACCTCAAAAAAGACTCCGTTTTAAATCTGGGCAATGACATTATTACTAAGGCACTACTAACACCGCAGGACGATAAATGGTTGCTAAGTCAGCCCCATTTGGAGCTTTTGTTGCAAAGGGTTAAGATGTCTCTCCTTATAAACCATAAGGATTACTCAACGACTAAACAATACAATACTTTTTTTGAAAGTGTCATTAATGGAACTGTTGACGAACATGTCATCGAGGATTTGGAACTTTTTCTTCCACACTTAACTCCAGGCCTGTCACACTTACCCAGAATGGATAGCAAAAATAAGACAGCAATTATTTACCGCATTATTTTAAACTACCTTATTGAATTCTGTATCAGGACTCTGATCTATAACGAATTGGATACAAGCTCTGAAATAACCCAACAACTTATAGAAAAACCGGAGGAATTTAGCCTGAAGGACATCTATGCTTACGACCAACAAGGTTTTTCTGTAGCTTTTGATGTATTGAAAATTATTGATTTCCTTTTCACAAAAACACTTTTTAACCCTTTACATAATAACCCTTTACATAAAAAACCTTTCGATCTTGCATTTGATAATAATGAGATAAAAGGGTTTCTACTTGATATCGACAATATGCATGAGGCCGTTGATCATGAAGAAAATCCTATCCCACTGTTTTTGAATCTTTTGTTGCCCGCTGCTAAATATTACTTCAGCGATCTGGACTTCGAAACCAAAGAGTTTTTAAATAGTTTCACTTTACGTATTTTGCAAAATTACGGAAGCCGCACAAAAAATAAAGACGTAAAAGCTTCACTGCTAGCTTTTCTGAAAAACACAGAACAAAAATCGGATTTTTTCAGCAAAGAAAAAGCGGATAAATTAATCTCCGCATTCAGGGAAAATATTCCAGAGTTTCTGGTTAATGTGCCGAATGGAAAAGGTGGTTTCAGACAAACCTGTTACCATTGTGATGGTGTTTATGAGACTGAAAAAGCCATAGGAGGAACAGGAGGTTCAGAAACGCGAGTAAAGCCTTTTCATAAAGGTTGCATGAAAGAAGACAAATACATCAGGGAACAAGCAGGGCAATTATTCAAGGAGATGGAAAAGGGATACCCCAAAAAACAGTTTTTTAAACCCGATAATGCCTTTAACCCTGTCCCCGATGGGTTTGAGCTGATAAGAATTAATGGCGATGGTAACTGTATGTACTCATCCATTGCAGAGATATTCAACCAGAATTCAGCGCTAGAAGGAATATGGAGCCAGCAAAGAGTAAGGCAGATAATGCATTATACCCTTAACCAGATTTATTCCAGGATTCAGCATCATCCTGACAAGAAAAAACTGATGCAAGAGCTTGAGCTACTATCGGGGATCCGTGCTGACTTGATTCAAGCGGTTCTCGATCACTATATCATTATCAATTCAGCCTCTACCGGTCAGTCGGAGTTAGGCCGACTGCAACAATTTGGCGATGCCCAGCTGATGACCTTGCTGGTGCCGACACAGGGTGTCTGGTTCCCGGTCATTACCCAGGGTGACTACGGGTCTTATCATGAGATTTATGACCTGCGACGCTGGGTCAAACTGGCTCCTAACCTTTTGGCTATGCTGTTACGAAACGAGGATTATCGATTCCCTGATCTCACTGAAAATCAAAGGAAAACACTTTTGCAGTTGTTGTTAGAGCAAAATTTCGCTCAAGCTGAGGTCTTTGTCTCTCAAATTCTGGCAGCCCCCCATGACTCTTCAGCTTATCTTATCCACTACCCCAGTTCGGTGGCTCTTCTGGAACATTTTGATGCAGCCGTAAGTCTTGAAGCACCTCAGAATATGGAGGTTTACCCGCCACAAACCGTCCAGCTTGATGCGGCTTTTCATGATCCTTCTAATGATGAAAGTAATAAGAGAATAAATCTTGATCCCGATTCTTCGATTTCAAACAATGAGACTGACCGTGAGACTTTGCAGGACAACAATCCCTTATGGTTAATGATGCAAGCGGTAGAACTTCTTACCACACCAGACACACCTACCCATAGCCTTTAAGCTAAAGCCGATACCTGCCATTGGAAGGCAGGTATTTTTAAAATAAGCTACTATTCATTCGACACAGGATTCAGCCCGTAAGGCGTACTCGGACATTGACGTTCAATATAGAAAATTTTAAGCATGGTATTGTAAGGATTACCAAGTATGACTTTTAGCGCATTAAACATCAGTATTCATTTTATCGTTTTATTGATAACGCTGATGTCAGGAAGTGCTCTTGCACTCAACTTAGAACAAAAAACCATGCTAAAACAGCTCACCCTTCAAGAGTATGGCGAACTTAATCAAGAAATTGAAGAAAAAGGTTTATATAGGGAAGCTGAATTTTACATTAATAGGGCAATAGCAAACGTTAACAGAAGAAAAAGAAATAATTTTTTTAAAAGCATAAATAAAGAAATAGCGCAGAGAATGGGCATTAAGGACGGTGATAAAACCATCAAGTTTACAATACCTTACAGCCTATTAACGACGTTTAATCTTGTTCAAGCAATGATTTATTATGACGATAATTTAGGCGCTTTCAGTAGAATAATTAAAGATAATAAAGCATCCACCATTGTTACTGACTATGCAAAAAAATTACTATCAAAAATATCAGAACAAGTGCCTGAAACAAACGTTATAACTCTGTATTATAAACATCACAATGCCCCATATCAAAGAAAATCTATCTTCAAATCTGCAAAAAACAAAGACTTCAATGTTCAATCAATGGGTTACAATCCAGATACTTTTGGGCATCTACTACGAAATGGATATTTCATTTTTTCCTTCACCGCTATCATTCGACCAGGCAATTTAGAGGATGGAGATGAAATAATTTTTTCCAATGAATATTCATGGGATGATGAAGATTTATCACCTATAAGAAATAGCGCATCTAAAGGCAGAGAGATTTTTATTGCCGTTAATCGGCTTCAAGACTTTCTTAATAAGAGATATCCAAATAAATTTAGATTTAGTTTCTCTGATGACAATATGTTTGAGTTGTCTCTGGATTTTGTAGCCCCCTATGGTTGGTGGAAAGATGCATTTTATAGAGTAGTGTTTATGTTTGACAATCTTGGTAACGCAGGACCAAAAATTGATATCGAATATGCACCAAATATTGGTAGCTCTTTTGAAAGTCAGCTGTTCCAGATACATACTTATCTTAATTCTCAAAGAATCATAATGAATTTTTATAAAGAATGGTTATTGAAATATTCTGAACAAGTACACTATGCATTTGAGAGCCTTTCTATAGAAGAGCAGATTTTTTATATTATCAACTGTATGACAACGGACTTGGAGATAAGAACAAAAGGTATTCTTTCATGTGATCTGCATGGAAAAAGTGCTCAGGATGTGATCATACAAGAAATCATCAACACAAATTTTCAGGCACAAAAAAAAGTTAAGACGCCTGTTTATATAGAAACGGATCGTAAGAAGATAAAAGAAAGTGTGTACGAAAGAATAAAAGATGGAGAAGATCCAATTTTTGATTATTTGACGGTGGATGATGTGATCGATTCAGAATTCGATAAATCAGATGTTACAGAATCAATCAGGTCTGATATTTTTATACCTGTTAAAATGTACAACGAAGCTGAGGTTGTAGAACTTGACTACACCACGATTAATAATTTTTATGACCTGATACATCAAATCAAGAAGAAGTCTGGCTTTATAATACCGAAAGATGTTCCCCCTAATCTTTATTATAAGAATAAAGCACTGCATGCTTTAAATTTTCAAAAGGTTTTGCATAGCATAAGAAAAGGAGTTACAAAAAGTAAGAAGAAAAAAGAAACTGAAGAAAATAAACACAAGAAAAATGATGACATTGTGACCATGATTGTTAGAGTTCCAGGGTATGAAAAGCAACCATTTGAACTAGCTGAAACAAAATCTTACACACATTATATTCCAGAACATCCGCGCCACTTGATGCATGACAAGATAACTGACATCAGCGAGGTACGCAAACCCGTAAAATGGGAAATACATTTTTTTGAAAATAAAAAACTGGCAAAAGCTAATGATATGCTTTACGAATACAACCTTATTTTGCCCCCGGAACCACAAAAGACAACAGAACGGTATAGAGGGGGATCTCAATATGGAAGTTTTCCCAATGTCTGGATACCCATTGTTAAAAGTGATATGTCCGATGTCGAAAAAAAATTCGCTTTGATGTCCATGTATGACTTATCAAGAAATAAATTTAAAATTCCTAATAATCTTAAAAAACACGCCGTTTCAAATTTGGGTAATGACATTATTACCAAAGCATTATTAACGCCGAAGAACGATGAATGGTTACCCACTCAAGCCTATTTGAATTTTTTGCTGCAAAGAATTCAGATGTCTCTCCTTATAAATGATGATGATTTCACAACTGCTAAAGAAAATAATGTTTTTTTTGAGAATGTCATTAATGGCAATATTGACGAACATGTTATCAAAGATTTGGCATTTTTTCTTGGCCATCTGACTCCAGTCCTGAGATCTGTACACAAAATGGATAATCCAGATAAGATAGAAATCAATTATCGTATAGTTTTAAACTACCTGATTGAAATGTGTGTCAGGACTCTGATGCACAATGAATTAAATGCCAGTTCTGGCATAGTAAATCAACTTATAGAAAAACCTGAGCAATTTAGTCTGGAGGATATCTACGCTTCTAACACAAAATATATATTTTTAGCGTTTAATGTATTAAAAATATGATTTCCTTTTTACAAAAATTGCCTTTAATCCTTTTCAGAACATTATCCCTTCTCAGAAAAAGGGTTTCGACCTTACTTTCGATGATCATGAGGTAGAAGGGCTTCAGCTCGAGATCAAGAGTATGCGTAAGACTATTGAAAGCAAAACAAATCTTGTTCCACTTTTTTTTAATCATTTGCTTCCTGCCGCCAAGTATCGATCAGCCGACCTGAATTTCGAAAACAAAGAGTTTATAAATAAGTTTACGTTAAGCGTTTTGAAAAAGTACCAAGAGCGAACAAAAAACAAAGGTGTAAAAGCTTCACTGCAAGCTTTTCTAAAAAGCACAGAACAAGCATCGGATTTTTTCAGCAAAGAAAAAACAGATGAATTAATCTCTTTATTTAGGAATCATACTCCAGAACTTCTGATTAATGTTCCGAATGGAAAAGGTGGTTTTATACAAACCTGCTACCGTTGTCGTGAACTTTATGAAACTGAAACCCCCATAAGGGGAAGTGGGCGTACGACAAACAGAAGCACTGGCAAACCAAAAGAACCTCTGGTAAAGCCTTTTCACAAAAAATGCCTACAAAAAGACAAACTCATCGGGAAAAAAGCGCAGCAATTATATAAAAAGATGGCAAAAGGATACCCCAAAAAACGGATTCTTGCACCTGATGTTTTCTATAACCCTGTCCCCGATGGTTTCGAGCTGATAAGGATTAATGGCGATGGTAACTGTATGTACTCGTCCATTGCAGAGATATTCAACCGGAGTGGACAGTCAGGACAAACTGGGATATGGAACCAGCAAACAGTAAGGCAGATGATGGATTATAACCTTCGCCGGATTTATTCCGCGATTCTGAATTATCCTGACCAGGAAAAGCTGATGCAAGAGCTTGGGCTACTATCGGGGATCGATGCTGGCTTGATTCAAGCGGTTCTCGATGACGATGTCATTATCAATTCAGCCTCTTCCGGTCAGTCAGAGTTAGGCCGATTGCAACAATTTGGCGACGCTCAGCTGATGACCCTGCTGGTGCCGACACAGGGTGTCTGGTTCCCGGTCATTACCCAGGGTGACTACGGGTCTTATCACGAGATTTATGACCTGAGGCGCTGGATCCAACTGGCTCCGAACCTTTTGGCTATGCTGTTACGAAACGAGGATTATCGATTTCCTGATCTCACTGAAGATCAAAGGAAAACACTTTTGCAGTTGTTGTTAGAGCAAAATTTCAGTCAAGCTGAGTTCTTCGTTTCTCAAATTCTGGCAGCCCCCCATGACTCTTCAGCTTATCTTATCCACTACCCCAGTTCTGTGGCTCTTCTGGAACACTTTGATGCAGCAGTAAGTATTGAAGCACTTCAGAATATGGAAGTGGAGCCACCACAAACCGCTCAGGTTGATGAGGCTTTTCACGATCTTTCTATCGATGAACGTAGTAAAAGAATCAAGCTTGATCCCGCTTCTTCCGTTTCAAACAATGAGACTGACCGTGAGACTTTACAGGAAAACAACCCCTTATGGTTAATGATTCAAACTGTCGAACTACTTACCACGCCAGACACACCCATCCATAGCCTGTAAGCTAACGCCGGTACCTGCCATTGGAAGGCAGGTTTTTTTAAAATAAGCTACTATTCATTCGACGCAGGATTCAGCCAGTAAGGCGTACTCGGACATTGACGTTCAATATAGAAAATTTTAAGTAGGGTATTGTAAGGATTATCAAGTATGATTTTTAGCGCATTAAAAATCGGCATTCATCTTATCGCTGTATTGATAACGCTGTTGTCAGGAAGTGCTATTGCACTCAACGAAGAACAAAAAAATTTGCTAAAACAGCTCACCCTTCAAGAGTATGAAGAACTTGATCGAGAAATTAAAGAAAAATGTTTATATAGGGAAGCTGAATTTTACATTAATAGAGCAATAGCAAACGTTAACATAAGAAAAAGAAATGTTTTTTTTACAAGCATAAATAAAGAAATAGCTCAGAGAATGGGTGTTAAGGCCGACGATAACATCATTAAGTTTAGAATACCTTACAAACTATTAAGGACGTTTAATCTTGTTCAAGCAATGATTTATTATTACGATAATTTAATTATGCGTGAAAAAATTAAAGATAATAAAGCATCTACCGTTGTTACTGACTATGCAAATATATTGCCATCAAAAAGATCAGAACAAGTTCCCGATATAAACTTTATAACTCTACATTATGAAGATCGCGATCAACTATATGAAGGAACACGTACCTTAAAGGTTGCAAAAAACAAAGACTTCAATGTTCGATCAATAGATTACAAGCCAGATACTCCAGGGCATCTATTACGAAATGGCGATTTCATATTTTCTTTCAGCGATATAATTCGACAAGGCAATTTGGAGGATGGAGATAAAATAATTTTCCCCGATAGCACTTCTTTAAGGGATGAAGTTTCATCACCTATAAAAAACACTGCAACTAAAGCCAGAGAGATTTATATTGCAGTCAATCGGATTCAAGACTTTCTTAATAAGAAATATCCAAATAAATTTAGTTTTAGTTCCATCGATGGCAATATATTTGAGGTGTCTCTGGATTTTGTAGCCTCCTATGGTTGGTGGAAAGATGCATTTTGTAGAGTATTGTTTATGTTTGACAATGCCGGTTACTCAGGACCAGAAATTCATATCGAATATGCACCAGATATTGATAGCATTTTTAAAAGTGATCTGTTCCGGATGCACACTTATTATAATTCTAAAAGCATCATAATGAATTTTTATAAAGATTGGTTATTGAAATATTCTGAACAAGTACACTATGCATCTGGCAGTTTTTCTGTAGAACAGCAGATTTTGAATATTATCAATTGTATAACGACGGGCTTGGACATAAGAACAAAAGGCGTTCTTTCATGTGATCTGCATGGAAAAAGTGCTCAGGATGTGGTCGTACAAGAAATAATCAACACAAATAATCAGGCACAAAAAAAAGTTAACACGGCTGTTTATATAGAAACGGATCGTGAGAAGATAAAAGAAAGTTTGCATAAAAGAACAAAAGATGGAGAAGATCCAGTTTTTGAT
The DNA here is from genome assembly GCF_023822025.1 of Endozoicomonas sp. 4G. Lineage (NCBI taxonomy): Bacteria > Pseudomonadati > Pseudomonadota > Gammaproteobacteria > Oceanospirillales > Endozoicomonadaceae > Endozoicomonas > Endozoicomonas sp. 4G. The sequence continues at coordinate 1,050,887 of NZ_CP082909.1, forward strand.
TATTTGACGATGGATGATGTACTCGGTTCAGAATTCGATAAACCAGAGAACACAGAATCAATAAGGTCTGATATTTTTATACCTGTTAAAATGTACAACGAAGCTGAGGTTGTAGAACTTGACTACACCTCGATTAAAGGTTTTTATGACCTGATACATCAAACCGAGAAGAAGTCAGGATTTATAATACCACGAGATGTTCCCCCTATGCTTTATTATAAGAATAAACCACTACATCATTTTAATTTTCGAAAGGTTTTGCATAGCATAAGAAAAGGGAATACAAAAAGGAAGAAGAAAAAAGAAACAAAAGAAAATAAACAAAACAAACGCAAGAAAACAGATGACATTGTGACAATGATTGTTAGAGTGCCTGGCTATGAAAAGCGACCATTTGAAATGGCTAAAGCAAGCCTAGACACATATTATATTCCAGAACATCCGCGCCACTTGATGCATAACAAGATAACTGACATAAGCGAGGTACGCAAACCCATAAAATGGGAAATACATTTTTTTGAAAATAAAAAACTGGCAAAAGCTAATGATATGCTTTACGAATACAACATTATTTTGCCCTTAGAACCACAAAAGACAAAAGAACGCTATAGAGGAGGATCTCAATATGGAACTTTACCCAATATCTGGATACCCATTGTTAGAAGTGATATGTCTGATGTGGAAAAAAAATTCGCTTTGATGTCCATGTATGACTTATCAAGAAATAAATTTAGAATTCCAAATAATCTTAAAAAACACGCCGTCTCAAATTTGGGTAATGACATTATTACCAAGGCATTATTAACGCCGAAGAACGATAAATGGATGCCCACTCAAGCCTATTTGAATTTTTTGCTGCAAAGAATTCAGATGTCTCTCCTTATAAATGATGATGATTTCAAAACTGCTAAAGAAAATAATGCTTTTTTTGAGAATGTCATTAATGGCAATATTGACGAACAGGTTATCGAGGATTTGGGATTTTTTCTTGGCCATCTGACTCCAGTCCTGAGTTCCGTACAAAAAATGGATTTTCCGGATAAGACAGAAATCAACTATCGTATTGTTTTAAACTACCTGATTGAAATGTGTGTCAGGACTCTGATGCATAACGAATTTAATGATAGTTCTGAAATAGTAAAACAACTTGTAGAAAAACCGGAGCAATTTAGCCTGGAGGACATCTACATTTCTAACACAAAAGATATGGTTTTACCTTTTAATATATTACAAATTTATGATTTCCTTTTTGCAAAAATTGCCTTTGATCCTTTTCAGCAAGAGACTTTTCACCAAGAGACTTTTCACCAAGAGACTTTCAACCTTACTTTTTACGATCATGAGATGGAAGCGCTTCAGCTTAGTATCAAGGATCTGCGTAAGATTATTGATGGCAAAACAAATCTTATCCCACTTTTTTTAGATCGTTTGCTTCCTGTTGCCAAGTATCACTCAGCCGACCTGAATTTCGAAAACGAAGAGTTTTTAAATAAGTTTACGTTAAGCGTTTTGAAAAAGTATGAAGACCGAACAAAAAATAAAGAGGTAAAAGCTTCACTGCAAGCTTTTCTAAAAAACACAGAACAAAAATCGGATTTTTTCAGCAAAGAAAAAACAGATAAATTAATCTCTTTATTCAGGAATCATACTCCAGAACTTCTGATTAATGTTCCAAATAAGCAAGGTGGTTTCAGACAAACCTGCTACCATTGTCGTCAACTTTATGAAACGAAAACCCCCATAAGAGGAAGTAGTCGTACGAAAAACAAGGCCACTGGCAAATCAAAAGCCACTGGCAAATCAAAAGCCACTGGCAAATCAAAAGAACCTCTGGTAATGCCTTTTCACAAAAAATGCCTGGAAAAAGACAAACTTATCAGGAAAGAAGCGCAGCAATTATATAAAAAGATGGCAAAGGGATACCCCAAAAAACGGATTATTGAACCCGATCATGCCTATAATCCTGTTCCCGATGGTTTTGAGCTGATAAGGATTAATGGCGATGGTAACTGTATGTACTCGTCCATTGCGGAGATATTCAACCGGAGTGGGCAGTCAGGACAAACTGGGATATGGAACCAACAAACAGTAAGGCAGATGATGGATTATAACCTTCGCCGGATTTATTCCGAGATTCTGAATCATCCTGACCAGGAAAAACTGATGCAAGAGCTTGGGCTACTATCGGGGATCGATGCTGGCTTGATTCAAGCGGTTCTCGATGACGATGTCATTATCAATTCAGCCTCTTCCGGTCAGTCAGAGTTAGGCCGATTGCAACAATTTGGCGATGCCCAGCTGATGACCCTGCTGGTGCCGACACAGGGTGTCTGGTTCCCGGTCATTACCCAGGGTGACTACGGGTCTTATCACGAGATTTATGACCTGAGGCGCTGGATCCAACTGGCTCCGAACCTTTTGGCTATGCTGTTACAAAACGAGGATTATCGATTTCCTGATCTCACTGAAGATCAAAGGGCAACACTTTTGCAATTGTTGTTAGAGCAAAGTTTCGATCAAGCTGAGCACTTTGTCTCTCAAATTCTGGTAGCCCCCGATGACTCTTCAGCTTATCTTATCCACTACCCCAGTTCTGTGGCTCTCCTGGAACACTTTGATGCAGCAATAAGCGTTGAAGCACTTCAGAATATGGAGGTGGAGCCACCACATACCGTTCAGGTTGATGAGGCTTTTCACGATCTTTCTATCGATGAAAGTAGTAAAAGAATCAAGCTTGATCCCGCTTCTTCCGTTTCAAACAATGAGACTGACCGTGAGACTGTACAGGACAGCAATCCCTTATCGTTAATGATTGAAGCTGGAGCATTCCTTACTACGCCACATATACCCACCCATACCCTGTAAGCTAAATTTACCTGCCATTGGAAGGCTGGTATTTTTAAAATAAGCTACTATTCATTTGATTCATTCGACACGGGATTCAGCCCGTAAGGGGTACTCAGACATTGACGTTCAATATAGACAATTTTAAGCATGGTATTGTAAGGTTTGCCAAGCATGATTTTTAGCGCATTAAAAATCGGTATTCATTTTATCGTTTTATTGATAACACTGATGTCAGGAAGTGCTCTTGCACTCAATGAAGAACAAAAAAACATGCTAAAACAGCTTACCCTTCAAGAGTATGAAGAACTTGATCGAGAAATTGAAGAAAAATGTTTATATAGAGAAGCTCGATTTTACATTAATAGAGCGATAGCCAACGTTAACAGAAGAAAAAGAAATGATTTTTTTAGAAACCAAAATAAAGAAATAGCTCAGAGAATGGGTGTTAAGGCCGGTGATAATATTATCACGTTTAGAATACCTTACAAACTATTAACGACGTTCAATCTTGTTCAAGCAATGATTTATTATTACGATAATAAAAAAACTATCGGCAGAAGTATTAAAGATAATAAAGCATCCGCTTTTGTTACTGACTATGCCAACATATTGCTATCAAAAAGATCGGAACAAGTGCTCGATATAGATTTGATAACTGTGTATTATGAAAATCGTAATTACCCACATCAAGCAAAACGTGCCTTAGAGGTTCCAAAAAACAAAGACTTCAGTTTTCAATCAATAGGTTACGATCCATACACTCCACTGTATCTACTACGAAATGGAGCGTTTATTTTTTCCTTCAACGATATAATTCGACAAGGAAATTTAGAGGATGGAGATAGAATAATTTGTCCCGATATATTTGCATGGGACGAAGAATCACCACCCATAAGAAATACTGCATCAAAAGCCAGAGAGATTTATATTGCAGTCAATCGACTTCAAGACTTTCTTGATAAGAAATATCCAAACAAATTTAGGTTTAGCTTCATTGATAACAATATATTTGAGGTGTCTCTGGATTTTGTAGCCCCCTATGGATGGTGGAAAGATGCATTTTATAGAATAGTGTTTAACTTTAACAATAGTGGCAGCACAGGACCAGAAATTGATATCGATTATGCACCAGATATTGATAGCCCTTTTGGTTGGCTGTTCCGGATACACACTGATTATAACTCTAAAAGCATCATAATGGATTTTTATAAAGAATGGTTATTGAAATTTTCTGAACAAGTACACTATGCACCTGACAACCTTACTGTAGAAGAGCAGATTTTGAATATTATCAATTGTATGACGACTGACTTGAACATAAGAACAAAAGGTGTTCTTTCATGTGATCTGCATGGAATTACTGCTCAGGATGTGATCATACAAGAAATAATCAACACAAATTTTCAGGCACAAAAAGTTAACACGTCTGTTTATATAGAAATGGATCGTAAGAAGATAAAAGAAAGTGTGTATGAAAGAATAAAAGATGGGGAAGATCCAGATTTTGATTATTTGACGATGGATGATGTGCTCGATTCAGAAATCGAAAAACCAGAGAATACAGAATCAATCAGGTCTGATATTTTTATACCTGTTAAAATGTACAACGAAGCTGAGGTTGTAGAACTTGACTACACCTCGATTAATGATTTTTATGACCTGATACATCAAACAAAGAAGAAGTCAGGATTTATAATACCAAATGTTACCCCTATGCTTTATTATAAGAATAAAGTAGTTCGTTATTTTAATGTTCGAAAGGTTTTGCATAGCATAAGAAAAGGGAATACAAAAAGGAAGAAGAAAAAAGACGACATCGTGACGATGATTGTTAGAGTTCCTGGGTATGAAAAGCGAACATTTGAAATAGCTAAAAGAAAATCAGATGCATACTATATTCCAGAACATCCGCGCCACTTGATGCATAACAAGATAACTGACATCAGCGAGGTACGCAAACTCATAAAGTGGGAAATACATTTTTTTGAAAATAAAAAAATGGCAAAAGCTAATGATATGCTTTACGAATACAACATTATTTTGCCCTTAGAACCACAAAAGACAAAAGAACGCTATAGAGGGGGATCTCAATATGGAACTTTACCCAATGTCTGGATACCCATTGTTAGAAGTGATATGTCCGATGTCGAAAAAAAATTCGCTTTGATGTCCATGTATGACTTATCAAGAAATAAATTTAGAATTCCAAATAATCTTAAAAAACACGCCGTTTCAAATTTGGGTAATGACATTATTACCAAAGCATTATTAACGCCGAAGAACGATAAATGGTTGCCCACTCAAGCCTATTTGCATTTTTTGCTGCAAAGGATTCAGATGTCTCTCCTTATAAATGATGATGATTTCACAATCGCTAAAGAAAATAATGTTTTTTTTGAGAATGTTATTAATGGCAATATTGACGAACAGGTTATCGAGGATTTGGCATTTTTTCTTGGCCATTTGACTCCAAGCCTGAAGTCCGTACAGAGAATGGATAATCCAGATAAGTCAGAAATTATTTATCGCATTGTTTTAAACTACCTGATTGAAATATGTGTCAGGATTCTGATGCACAACGAACTCAATGCCAATTATGGAATAGTAAAACAACTTATAGAAAAACCGGAGCAATTTAGCCTGGAGGACATCTACGCCTCTAACACAAAAGATATTGTTCTAGCTTTTAATGTATTAGAAATTTCTGATTTCCTTTTTACAAAAATTGCCTTTAATCTTTTTCATGAAGAGGCTCCCGATCTTACTTTTGATGATCATGAGGTGGAAGCACTTCAGCTTGACATCAAGAATATACGTAAGATTATTGATGGCAAAAAAAATCTTTTTCCACTTTTTTTAAATCACTTGCTTCCTTCTGCCAAGTATCACTCAGCCGACCTGAATTTCGAAGACAAAGAGTTTTTAAATAAGTTTACGTTAAGCGTTTTGAAAAAGTATAAAGACCGAACAAAAAATAAAGAGGTAAAAGCTTCACTGCAAGCTTTTCTAAAAAACACAGAACAAAAATCGGATTTTTTCAGCAAAGAAAAAACAGATAAATTAATCTCTTTATTCAGGAATCATACTCCAGAACTTCTGATTAATGTTCCAAATGAGCAAGGTGGTTTCAGACAAACCTGCTACCATTGTCGTCAACTTTATGAAACGAAAACCCCCATAAGAGGAAGTAGTCGTACGAAAAACAAGGCCACTGGCAAATCAAAAGCCACTGGCAAATCAAAAGCCACTGGCAAATCAAAAGCCACTGGCAAATCAAAAGAACCTCTGGTAATGCCTTTTCACAAAAAATGCCTGGAAAAAGACAAACTTATCAGGAAAGAAGCGCAGCAATTATATAAAAAGATGGCAAAGGGATACCCCAAAAAACGGATTATTGAACCCGATCATGCCTATAATCCTGTCCCCGATGGTTTTGAGCTGATAAGGATTAATGGCGATGGTAACTGTATGTACTCGTCCATTGCGGAGATATTCAACCGGAGTGGGCAGTCAGGACAAACTGGGATATGGAACCAACAAACAGTAAGGCAGATGATGGATTATAACCTTCGCCGGATTTATTCCGAGATTCTGAATCATCCTGACCAGGAAAAACTGATGCAAGAGCTTGGGCTACTATCGGGGATCGATGCTGGCTTGATTCAAGCGGTTCTCGATGACGATGTCATTATCAATTCAGCCTCTTCCGGTCAGTCAGAGTTAGGCCGATTGCAACAATTTGGCGATGCCCAGCTGATGACCCTGCTGGTGCCGACACAGGGTGTCTGGTTCCCGGTCATTACCCAGGGTGACTACGGGTCTTATCACGAGATTTATGACCTGAGGCGCTGGATCCAACTGGCTCCGAACCTTTTGGCTATGCTGTTACAAAACGAGGATTATCGATTTCCTGATCTCACTGAAGATCAAAGGGCAACACTTTTGCAATTGTTGTTAGAGCAAAGTTTCGATCAAGCTGAGCACTTTGTCTCTCAAATTCTGGTAGCCCCCGATGACTCTTCAGCTTATCTTATCCACTACCCCAGTTCTGTGGCTCTCCTGGAACACTTTGATGCAGCAATAAGCGTTGAAGCAGCTCAGAATACAGAGGTTGATCCATCACAAACCGCTCAGGCTGATGAGGCTTTTCAAGTTCCTTCCAACGACGAAAGTCATAAAAAAATAAAGCTCGACCCCGCTTCTTCGGTTTCAAGCAATGAGACTGACCGTGAGACGGGCAGCCCTCCCTTATGGTTAATAATGCAAGCTATAGAACTTACCACCCCAGACACACCTACCAATAGCCTGTAAGCTAACACCGATACCTGCCATTGGAAGGCAAATGTTTTAAAACCAGCTACTATTCATTCGACTATTAGTTCGACTATTCATTCGACTATTCATTCGACTATTCATTAGACACACAGTTCAGCCAGTAAGGCGTACTCAGACATTGACGTTCAATATAGAAAATTTTAAGTATGATATTGCAAGGTTTGCCTAGTATGATTTTTAGCGCATTATGTATTCATTTTATCGTTTTATTGATAACACTGATGTCAGGTAGTGCTCTTGCACTCAACGACGCACAAAAAACCATGCTAAAACAGCTCACATTTCAAGAGTATGAAGAGCTTGATCAAAAACTTGAAGAAAAAAATTTATACGCAGAAGCTGAATCTTATGTTAATAGAGCAATGTCCGCCATTCAGATAAGAAAAAGAGAAAAGTTTTTCGCAACCAAAAATAGAAAAATAGCCAAACAAATGGGTATTAAGGCTACTAATAAAACTGCTAAATATAGAATACCATACAGGCTGCTAAGAACGTTTAACCTTGTTCAGGCAATGATTCGTTATAATGGCAAAGTAAAAATAAAAAATAGCGCAGCTAGTGTTGTTACTCATTATGTCGACAGATTGTTATCAGAAACAGGAAGCGCTGAGCAACAGCTCACAGAGGATATAGCCTGGATAGAGATATTCCTTGAAAATCGATTTAATAAACCAGCAAGAAGAATCCCTATAAAGACATTTAATAACAAAGAATCCAATCTTCTAACTAAATATCTAAATGACAATATATTTTATAGAAGAATGCATCTACTACGTAATGGAGAATTTGTCTTCACCAATGTCGATATGATTCGGCAAGTAAATTTAAAGGATGGAGACAAAATAATTTCACCCTATATTGATTTACATCCTCTAGCTACACCCATAAAAAATCCTGCAACCAGAGCCAGGGAGATTTATATTGCTGTTAATCGACTTCAAGCCTTTCTTGATAAGCAGTATCCGGAAAAATTCAGCTTAAGTATCAATGAAAAAAATATGCTTGAGGTACTTCTTTTCTTTATCGTACCCTGTGGTTGGTGGCAAGATGCGTTTTTTATAGTAGTGTTTAATTTTGGCAACTTAGACAAGAAAGAACCAGAATTTAACCTTAGCTATGCACCAAATACACCCTTTAATTTTTGCTTTAAACACGCCCTGGAAGATACCTATCAAAAGTATAAAAAGTCTATCTTCGATTTGCACAGTGTGTGGCCAGACAATTTTTCTCTAGAACATCAGATTTTGAATATTATTAATTATGTAGCAGATGAAACCAATACAACAATAAAACATTTTTTTTCACGCAATCTGAATGAAAACTCACCTGAGGATACTCTTATTGAAGAAATAATAAACTCAAATAATCAGGCAGAAATGATATTCAACCCACCTATTTTTATAGAAACAGACCCTAAAATGATAGAAAGAAATTTTCGTAAAATAACAAAAAATAAAGACAATCTATTTTTTGATTACTTAGTCACTAACGAGTTGAAATCTGAATCAATAAGCACTGATATTTTTATGCCTGTTAAAATGTATAATCAAGCTGAAATTGTAGAGCTTAAATATACCTCGGTTAAAAATTTTTATGATCTAATCTATGAAGCCAGAAGGAAGTCAGGATTTATAATACCGAAAAATATTGAGCCGACTTTTTATTATAAGAATAAAAAGATTGACAAACATAATGTTCGAAAAGTTTTAAATAACATAAAAAAAAGGAATACAAAAAGTAAGAAAAACCATGATATCCTGACCGTGATTGTTAACGTGCCCGGTTATGAAAAGCCTGCGTTTAAAGAAGCTAAACACCATTTAGCTACATATTATATTCCAGAAAATTCGTGCCACTTTATAGTTGGCAAATGCATTAACAAGAGAGTTAAAAAAAGTGAGGTACGTAAACCTATAAAATGGGAAATACATTTATTCGAAAATAAAAAACTAGCAAAAGCTACTAATATGCCTTATCAATACAAACTTATTTTGCCTTTAGAACCGCAAAAGACAACAGAACGCTATAGAGGAGGAACTACACTTGGAGGTCCCAGTAATGTCTGGATACCCACTGTTAGAGATGATATGTCGGAAGTGCAAAAAAGATTCACTTTGATGGCAATGTATGACTTATCAAGATATAAATTCAGCATTCCAAATAATCTCAAAAAAGCCTCCGTTTCAATTCTGGGTAATGACATTTTTACTAAAGCACTATTAACAACCCAGGATGATGAGTGGTTGCTAAGTCAGGTTCATTTTGAATTTTTGCTGCAAAGAATCAAGATGTCTCTCCTTATAAGTCATGAGGATTACTCAGTTGCTCAGCAACATAATGCTTTTTTTGAAAGTGTCATTAATGGCACTATTGATGAAAATGTCATCGAGGACTTGGCACTTTTTCTTCCACACTTAACTCCAGGGCTGTCAGGCTTATCCAGAATGGATAGCCAAAATAAGACAGGAATTATTTACCGCATTATTTTAAACTACCTTATTGAACTCTGTGTCAGGACTCTGAGCTATAACGAATTGGATGCAAGCTCTGGAATAACTCAACAACTTATAGAAAAACCTGAGGAATTTAGCCTGAATGACCTCTATGCTGCTAACCAACAAGGTTTTTCTGTAGCTTTTGATGTATTGAAAATTGTTGATTTCCTTTTCACAAAAACACTCTTTAACCCTTTGTATAAAAAACCTTCCGATCTTGTTTTTAATAATAATGAGATAAGAGCTCTTCTACTTGATATCAATAATATGCATAAGTCCATTGATGCTGAGGAAAATCTTATCCCACTGTTTTTAAATCATTTATTGCCTACTGCCAGGCATTACTCTGGCGATCTGGACTTCGAAAGCAAAGAGTTTTTAAATAACTTCACTTTACGTATTTTGGAAAATTACGGAAACCGAACAAAAAATAAAAAGGTAAAAGCTTCACTGCTAGCTTTTCTGAAAAACACAGAACAAAAATCGGATTTTTTCAGCAAAGAAAAAACGGATAAATTAATCGCTTCATTCAGGGAAAATATTCCAGAGCTTCTGGCTAATGTTCCAAATGGAAAAGGTGGTTTCAGACAAACCTGTTACCGTTGTGATGAAGTTTATGAGACTAAAAGCCCCATAAGAGGAAAAGGGCGTACAACAAACAGAGCCACTGGCAAACCAAAAAAAACGCTGGTAAGGCCTTTTCATGAAGGTTGCATGAAAGAAGACAAAGACATCAGAAAACAGGCAGGGCAATTATTCAAAGAGATGGAAAAGGGATACCCCAAAAAACAGTTTTTTGAACCCGATGATTTCTATAACCCTGTCCCCACCGGTTTCGAGCTGATAAGAATTAATGGCGATGGTAACTGTATGTACTCGTCCATTGCAGAAATATTCAACCGGACTGGACCGTCAGGAAAAACTGGAATATGGAACCAGCAAACAGTAAGGCAGATAATGGATTATAACCTTCGCCGGATATATTCCGCGATTCAGAATCATCCTGACCAGCAAAAACTGATGCAAGAGCTTGGGCTACTATCGGGGATCGATGCTGACTTGATTCAAGCGGTGCTTGATGAACATATCATTACCGATTCAGCCTCTACCGGTCAGTCGGAGTTAGGCCGACTGCAACAATTTGGCGATGCCCAGCTGATGACCTTGCTGGTGCCGACACAGGGTGTCTGGTTCCCGGTCATTACCCAAGGTGACTATGGGTCTTATCACGAGATTTATGACCTGAGGCGCTGGGTTCAACTGGCTCCGAACCTCTTGGCTATGCTGCTACGAAACGAGGATTATCGATTTCCTGACCTCACTGAAAATCAAAGGGAAACACTTTTGCAGTTGTTGTCAGAGCAAAATTTCGATCAAGCTGAGTTCTTTATCTCTCAAACTCTGCTGGCCCCCCATCTGTATTCAGCTTATCTGATTCACTACCCCAGTTCAGTGGCTCTTCTGGAACATTTTGATGCCGCAGTAAACATTGAAGCAGTTCAGAGTATGGAGGTTGATCCGCCACAAACTGCACAGGTTGATGAGGTTTTTGACGATCTCTCACACGATGAAAATAGTAAAAGAATCAAGCTTGATCCCGCTTCTTCTTCCATTTCAAGCAATGAAACTGCAAGCGAGACTTTACAGGACAGCAACCCCTTATGGTTAATGATTCAAGCTATAGAACTCACTACCACGCCAGTCTCTCCTACCAAAAGCCTGTAAGCTAACACCGGTACCGGCCATTGGAAGGCAAGTGTTTTAAAACAAGCTACTCTTCATTCGATACAGGTTCATTCGATACAGGTTCATTCGATACAGGTTCATTCGACACAGGGTTCAGCCAGTAAGGTGTACTCGGCTATTGTCGTACAATTTAGAGCCGTACAATTTAGAGCCGTACAATTTAGAGCCGTACAATTTAGAGCCGTACAATTTAGAGCCGTACAATTTAGAGCCGTACAATTTAGAGCCGTACAATGTAGAGACTTTTAAGCATGATAGTGTACAGATTGCCAAGTATGACTTTCAGTGTATTAAAAATCGATACTTATATTATCTTTTTATTGATAACACTGATATCAGGAAGTGCTCTTGCACTCAGCGAAACACAAAAAAGCTTTCTACAACAACTCACCATTGAAGAGTATAAAAAACTTGATCAAGAACTTAAAAAAAATTTATGCAGGGAAGTTGAATTTTACATTTATAGAGCGATGGCAAACGTTAAAAGAAGAAAAAGGAATAATTTTTTTATACGCAAAAATAGGGAAATAGCTAAACAAACAGGCATTAAGGCTAGTGATAATACGACTCACTTTGTAATACCTTGCTTTTTATTAAGTACGTTTAATCTGGTTCAGGCCATGATTTATCATAATCATGAAGAAAAATCTGTCATTGCAATAAATAAAGATAATAGAGCTGCCAGTGTTGTTATTGACTATGTAAACAGATTGTCATCAAAAAGAGCCGAGCAAGCTCCCACAAATGGTACAGATTGGATAAATCTGCTTTATGAAGATCGGGTTTTGTATCCAGAAAAAATACGTACTATTAAGGCAGAAAAAAACAAAGAATTCAGTTTTCAATCAATACTTCCGTCTGGCCATCCTGATCATGAACTATACCTGCTGCGTAATGAAAAAGTTGTGTTAAGCAATGTCAATATCATTCGACAAGGAAATTTAAAAAATGGAGATAAAATAATTTCACCCTGCTTAAAGCCATTTAAACGAAAATTAGAACCACCCGTGAAAAACTCCGCATCCAGAGCCAGAGAGATTTATATCGCGGTTGATCGACTTCAAGCCTTTCTTAACAAGAACTATCCAGAAAAATTTAGATTAAGTATCAAAGATAGAAATATGTTTGAGGTATCTCTTGATTTTGTCGCCCCCTATGGTTGGTGGAAAGATGCATTTTTTAGAGTGGTGCTTATGTTTAGCAACATTGGTAATGAACAACCAGACATAACTATTGAATGTGCACCAGAGATATCCCATCTTTTTAAAAGTTCCACTTTCGTGATGGATATGTATAAAAACCCTGATAGACCCATCTTAAGTTTGCTCTATAAATGGTCGTTGAATTGTGCCGAACAGCTATGCCATGAACCAGAAAATTTAACGGTAGAAAATCAGATTTTGAGTATTATCAATTATATGATAATTGTCTTTGATATAAGAACAAAAGGTGTTCTTTCATGTTATTTGCACGGAAAAAGTGTTCAGGATGTCATCATAAAAGAAATAATCAACACAAATACCCAAGCACAAAAAGTTACTCCACTTCTTTATGTAGAAACCGATCATAGTAAGATAGAAAAAAGTGTATATGAAAGAGTAAAGGATGGAGAAGATCCAGCTTTTGATTACTTGGTGATTGATGAGTTCGATTCAGAATTAACAAGGACTGATATTTTTATTCCTGTCAGAATGTATAATGAAGCTGAGGTTGTAGAACTTGACTATACCTCAACTAAAACTTTTAATGATCTGGTACACGAAGCAAGGAGGAAGTCGGGGTTTAAAATACCAATAAATATTAAACCTATTGTTTATTATAAAAACAAAAAACTGAATAAGTATATTTTCCAACAAACTTTGCATGGAATAAATAAGGGTGATATAAAGAGGAAGAATAAAGAACAAGAAGAAGAAAATAAACACAAGAAAAATCATAACACTTTGACGACGATTGTTAACGTTCCTGGTTATGAAAAGCAACCATTTGAAAATGCTATAGCCAATTCATCTGGCTATTACTATGTTCCAGAAAACTCACAGCATTTGACGTGGAACAAGATAGTTAAAGAAAGCAAGATACTCAAACCCATAAAATGGGAAATACATTTAGTTGAAAATAAAAAATTGGCAAAAGCTAACAACATGCTTTATCAATACAACCTTATTTTGCCTTCAGATACGCAAAAAACAACAGAACGCTATAGAGGAGGAAATCAGTATAAAAGTTTCGCCAATGTCTGGGTACCCACTTTTAGAGAAGATATGTCAGACGTTGAAAAAAAATTCGCTTTGATGTCCATGTATGACTTATCAAGAAATAAATTTAAAATTCCAAACAATCTCAAAAAACACTCCGTTTCAAATCTGGGTAATGACATTATTACCAAAGCATTATTAACGCCTAAGGGCGATGAATGGTTACCCACTCAAGCTTATTTGCACTTTTTACTGCAAAGAGTTCAGATGTCTCTCTTTATAGATCATGAGGATTACTCAATTACTAAAGAAAATAATGTTTTTTTTGAAAGTGCCCTTAAAGGAAATATTGACGAAAATGTTATCAAGGATTTGGCATTTTTTCTTGGCCATCTGACTCCAAACCTGCGATCTTTACAAAGAATGGATAATCCAGATAAGACAGAAATTATTTATCGCATTGTTTTAAACTACCTGATTGAAACATGTGTCAGGGTTCTGATGCACAACGAATTTGATACCAGTTCTGAAACAGTAAAACAACTTACAGAAAAACCAGAGCAATTTAGTCTGGAAGACATCTACGCCTCCAACAAAAAAGACATTGCTACAGCTTTTAATGTATTACAAATGTCTAATTTCCTTTTTACAAAAATTGCCTTTGATCCTTTTCAGGAAGAGACTTTTCATAACGAGACTTTTCATAACGAGACTTTTCATAACGAGACTTTTCATAACGAGACTTTTCATAACGAGAATTTCGATCTTATTTTTTATGATCGTGAGGTGGAAGTGCTTCAGCTTGATATCAAGAATATGCGAAAGATTATTGATGGCAATAAAAATCTTATTCCACTTTTTTTTAATCACCTGCATCCTGCTGCCAAGTATCGATCAGCCAACTTGAATTTCGAAAACAAAGAGTTTTTAAATAAATTCACGTTAACCGTTTTAAAAAAGTACAAAGACCGAACAAAAAATAAAGAAGTAAAAACGTCACTACACGCTTTTCTAAAAACTACAGGATATAAATCGGATTTTTTCAGTGAAGAAAAAACAGATGAATTAATCTCTTTATTCAGGGAAAATACCCCAGAGCTTCTGATTAATGTTCCGAATGGAAAAGGTGGTTTTAGACAAACCTGTTACCGTTGTCGTAAACTTTATGAAACTAAAACCCCCATAAGAGGAAGTAGTCGTACAACAAACAAGGCCACTAGCACATCAAGAGCCACTGGCACATCAAGAGCCACTGGCACATCAAGAGCCACTGGCACATCAAGAGCCACTGGCACATCAAGAGCCACTGGCAAATCAAAAGAAAAGCTGATAAAGCCTTTTCACAAAGGTTGCATAAAAAAAGACAAGCAAATCAGGAAACAAGCAGAACAATTATATAAAAGAATGGAAAAGGGATACCCCAAAAAACGAATGTCCGAAGCAAACAACTACTATAACCCTGTCCCTGATGGCTTTGAGCTGATCAGGGTTAATGGCGATGGTAACTGTATGTATTCATCCATCGCAGAGATATTTAACAAAAATGTACGATCAAGACAAGAAGGTCTATGGAACCAGCAAACAGTAAGGCAGATGATGGATTCTAATCTTCGCCAGATTTATTCAGCGATTCAAAATCATCCTGACCAGGAAAAACTGATGCAAGAGCTTGGGCTACTATTGGAAATCGATGCTGACTTGATTCCAGAGGTTCTCTATAACAATGTCATTACAATTTCAGCCTCTATCGGTCAGTCGGAGTTAGGCCGATTACAACAATTTGGCGATGCCCAGCTGATGACTTTGCTGGTGCCGACACAGGGTGTCTGGTTCCCGGTCATTACCCAAGGTAACTGCGGGGCTTATCACGAGATTTATGACCTGAGGCGTTGGGTCAAACTGGCTCCGAACCTTTTAGCCATGCTGTTACAAAATGAGAATTATCGATTTCCTGATCTCACTGAAAATCAAAGGGAAAAGCTTTTGCAGTTGTTGTTAGGGCAAATGTTGTTAGAGCAAAATTTCGATCAAGCTGAGCTCTTTGTCTCTCAAATTCTGGCAGCCCCCCATGACTCTCCGGCTTATCTTATCCACTACCCCAGTTCAGTCGCCCTTCTGGAACATTTTGATGCAGCAGTAAGCATTGAAACAGCTCAGAATATGGAGCTTAATCCCACTTCTTCCCTTTCAACCAATGAGACTTACCATGAGAAGGAGAGTAACCCCTTATTGTTAATGATTGAAACCAGTCTTGGAACACTCGTTACTATGCCAGATGCACTCACCAATACTATGTAAGAAACGCCATTTTGCCGTTTCGCCAGAGGTGAACGGGATGATCAAATAATAATAAGCAATCGCAAAGCAGATGTTTTTAAAATACGCTAGTATTTACTCGCTACAGTGTTTATTAAGAAAAACCTTACCAGTGACGTTCAATTCAGAAAGTTTTAATAGCCTATAAGGACTACCAAGTATGATTTTTATTGCGTTATCTAAATTAAATAAAATCAGAATTTATTTTATCGCTTTATTAATAACCATGATATCAGGGAGAGCTCTTGCACTGAACGAAAAACAAAAAGGTGTACTAAAACAACTCACCATTGAAGAATATGCAGAACTTGATAAAGCACTTGAAGAAAAAGGTTTGTACGGGAAAGCTGAATCCTATATTGATAAAGTTATGTCAAATGTTAATAAAATAAATAGAAAGCATTTCTTTGTTAACGAAAATAGGGAAATAGCTGAGAAAATGGGTGTTAAGGCTACTGATAAGACCACTAAATTTGGAATACCTCACACCCAGCTAAGGACGTTTAATCTTGTTCAGGCAATGATTCATTATGCCAAAGCAGAACCTATCGAGCAATCAATCTTCTTAAATTCAGAGCAAGTAACGGCTGTTGAAAGTAATGAAGCAGCCAGTGCTGTTATAGATTACGTCAATAGATGGCTGTCCAAAAGAGATGAGCAACAGTCGACAAACGATACAAATTGGGTAAAGCTGCTCTATGAACCCCCAGGTTATAACAGACGCAGAACGCGTATTATTAAGGTAAAAAAAAATATAGACTTTGATTTGCAATTAATTAACCCGTTTTATCATCCAGATCTTCAAGTACACCTGCTACGTAATGGATCATTTCATTTAACCAATGTAAATATAATTCGGGAAGAAAGTTTAGAAGATGGAGATAAAATAATTCACCAGGATAAAAAAAGAAATTCACCCACATTACTCACGAGAAATTCCGCATCAAAAGCCAGAGAGATTTATATTGCAGTTAATAGACTTAAAGAACTCCTTAACAATAAATATCCAGATAAATTCACATTAAGTATCGATGACCAAAATATGTTTCAGGTGACTCTGGACTTTGTGGCACCCTATGGATGGTGGGAAGATGCATTTTTTAGAATAAAGTTTAATTTTGATAATATTGATAGCGGAGAACCAAAAATTGATGTTAAATATTCACCAAGGGTAGCCCACCTTACTGGCAAGAAACTTTGCGTGATGCAGAAAAATTCTGCACGCTATGAGCCAGAGATTCTTTCTATAGAAGAGCAGATTTTAAATGTTATCAATTTTATGGCAGCTGATTTAGATATAAAATCAGAAGGTATTCTTCACTATAGTACCGATGAAGAAACCCAACAGAATTTGATTACAGAGGAAATAATCAACGTAAATACCGAAGCACAAAAAGCTAACACACTTCTTTATATAGAAACCGATCATAGTAAGATAGAAAAAAGTGTACATGAAAGACTAAAGGATGGAGAAGATCCGGCTTTTGAGTATTTGCTGATTGATGAGTTGGATTCAGAATCAGCAAGGACTGATATTTTTATTCCTGTCAAAATGTATAATGAAGCTGAGATTGTTGAATTTGACTATACCTCCTTTATAAATTTTAGTGGCGTTATCAATGAAGCCAGGAGAAAGTCGGGATTTAAAATACCAATAGATATTGAACCTACTGTTTATTACAAAAATAAAAAACTGGATAGCCATAATTTTCAACAAACTTTGTATGGAATAAAGAAGGGTGATATAAAGAAGAAGAAAAAAGGAGAAGAAGAAAATAAAAACAAGAAAAATCATGACACTTTAACGATGATTGTTAAAGTTCCTATTTATGAAAAGCAACCATTTGAAAATGCTATAGCCAACTCATCTGGCTATTACTACGTTCCAGAAAATTCGCACCATTTAACGCCGAACGAGATAGTTGACGAAAGCAAGTCACTCAAACCCATAAAATGGGAAATACATTTAGTTGAAAATAAAAAATTGGCAAAAGCTAATAATATGCTTTATCAATACAACCTACTTTTGCCTTCAGACACAGAAAAGACAACAGAACGCTATAGAGGAATATCTCAGTATGGAAGTTTGCCTAACGTCTGGATACCTACTGTTAGCAATGATATGTCGGAAGTCGAAAAAAAGTTCGCTTTGATGTGCATGTATGACTTATCAAGACATAAATTTAAAATTCCAAATAATCTCAAAAAATACTCCGTTTCAAATCTGGGTAATGACATTATTACCAAAGCATTATTAACGCCTAAGGACGATAGATGGTTACCCACTCAAGCTTATTTGTTTTTTTTGCTGCAAAGAGTTCAGATGTCTCTCCTTATAGATCATGTGGATTACTCTATTGCTAAAGAAAACAATGTTTTTTTTGAAAGTGTCCTTAATGGAAATATTGACGAAAATGTTATCAAGGATTTGGCATTTTTTCTTGGCCATCTGACTCCAAGTTTGAGAACCGTACATAAAATGGATAGCCAAGATAAGACTGAAATTATTTATCGCATTGTTTTAAACTACCTCACTGAACTATGTGTCAGGACTCTGATGCACGACGAACTTAATACCGGTACTGGAATAGTAAAACAACTTATAGAAAAACCGGAGCAATTCAGCCTGGAGGACATCTATGCTTCTAACACAAAAGATATTGCTGTAGCTTTTAATGTATTACAAATTTCTGACCTCCTTTTTACAAAAATTGCCTTTAATCCTTTTCAGAAAGAGACTTTCGATCTTACTTTTTATGATTATGAGTTAGAAGCGCTTCAGCTTGATATCAAGAATATGCGTAATATTATTGATGGCAAAAAAAATCTTATTCCACTTTTTTTAAATCACTTGTATCCTGCTGCCAAGTATCACTCAGCCGACCTGAATTTCGAAAATAAAGAATTTTTAGATAAATTTACGTCAAACGTTTTGAAAAAGTATGAAGACAGAACAAAAAACAAAAAAGTAAAAGCTTCACTGCAAGCTTTTCTAAAAAACACAGAACAAACATCGGATTTTTTCAGCAAAGAAAAAACGGATGAATTAGTTTCTTCATTCAGGAAAAAAACTCCAGAGCTTCTGATTAATGTTCCGAATGGAAAAGGTGGTTTCAGACAAACCTGCTACCGTTGTCGTAAACTTTATGACACTAAAACCCCCATAGGAGGAAGTAGTCGTACGATAAGCAGAGCCACTGTCCAATCCAAAGAAAAGCGGATAAAGCCTTTACACAAAGGTTGCATGAAAGAAGACAAGCTCATCAGGAAACAAGCAAGGGAATTATATAAAAGAATGGAAAAGGGATACCCCAAAAAACAGATTCTCAAACCCGATTATGTCTATAACCCTGTCCCCGATGGTTTCGAGCTGATAAGGATTAATGGCGATGGGAACTGTATGTACTCATCCATTGCAGAGATATTCAACAGAAATGAGCAGTCAAGGCAAGAAGGACTATGGAACCAGCAAACAGTAAGGCAGATGATGCATGATAACCTTCGCCAGATTTATTCCGCGATTCAGAATCATTCTGACCAGGAAAAAATGATGCAAGAGCTTGGGCTACTATCGGGGATTGATGCTGATTTGATTCAAGCGGTTCTCGATAACCATGTCATTGCCGAGTCAGCCTCTTCCGGTCAGTCGGAGTTAGGCCAATTACAACAATTTGGCGATGCCCAGCTGATGACTTTGCTGGTGCCGACACAGAGTGTCTGGTTCCCGGTCATTACCCAAGGTGACTATGGGACTTATCACGAGATTTATGACTTGAGGCGTTGGGTCAAACTGGCTCCGAACCTTTTGGCCATGCTGTTAAATAGCGGGAATTATCGATTTCCTGATCTCACTGAACATCAAAGGACAAAGCTTTTGCAGTTGTTGTTAGAGCAAAGTTTCGATCAAGCTGAGCTCTTTGTCTCTCAAATTCTGCGAGCCCCTCATCAGTCTTCAGCTTATCTTATTCACTACCCCAGTTCTGCTGCTCTCCTGGAACACTTTGATGCAGCAGTAAGCATTGAAGCAGCTCAGAATACAGAGGTTGATCTATCACAAACCGCTGAGGTTGATGAGGCTTTACAAGACAGCAACCCCTTATCGTTAATGATTCTAGCTGGAGCACTGCTTACCACGTCAAACACACCCACCAGTACTATGTAACCGCCGTCTGAAGAAAGCCCTGAAGCTTGAAGCTTGAAGCTTGAAGCTTGAAGCTTTGTGCCAACAATCGGAAAGCAGATGTTTTTAAAACAAGCTACTCTTCATTCGCTACCGGGGTTGCTAAGATATACATAGCCAGTGACGTTCAATGCAGAAACGTTTTAGATATCATAAGGATTGCCAAGTATGATTTTTACTGCCTTATCTAAATCGAATAAAATCAGCATTTATTTTATCGTTTTATTGATAATGTTAATGTCAGAAAGTGCTCTTGCACTAGACAAAAAGCATAGAAGCATACTAAAACAGCTCACCCTCCAAGAGTATCGAGAACTTAATCAAAAACTTGAAGAAAAAGGTTTATACAGGGAAGCTGAACGTTACATTGACGACGCGATGGCAAACGCGGATAGAAAAAAAAGATATAAATTTTTAAAAAATGAAAATAAGGAAATAGCCAAAACAATGGGTGTCAAAGCGAGTGCTACCAAGTTTGGAATACCTTATAGCCTGTTAAGGACGTTTAATCTTGTTCAGGTAATGATTCACTTCGATACAGCAAACAGGATCGGCAAAAAAAGTGTAAAACACCTAACGGTCAATAAACATAATAGAGCAGCCCGTGTTGTCAGAAAGTATGCACGAAAATTGTTAGCAAGATCTCAAAAATCGCTCCAAAAGAGTACGAATTGGATAAGTGTGTATCATGAAGACCGTGCTTATCAACATCTGGGAACAAATATTATTAGATCAGCAAAAAATAAAGACTTTGATATTCATTCAATAGATCCTTTCTGGCATCCATATAATTTACTGCACGTGCTACGCAATGGAGAATTTGTTCTGACCGATGTCAATATCATTCGGAAAGGAACTTTAAAAGATGGTGATAAAATAATTTCACCCAATGATGTTAACTTATCGCTTATACAAACATCAACCACAATAAACTCTGCATCCAAAGCTAGAGAGATTTATATTGCAGTTAATAAACTTCAAGCTTTTCTTAATAAGAAGTATCCCGATAAATTTAGTTTAACGATTAACGACAGTAATATGTTTGAGGTGTCACTGGATTTTGTAGCACCCTATGGTTGGTGGAAAGATGCATTTTTTAGAGTCGTGTTTAATTTTGACAATATTGGTACAGAAGGCCCTGACATTGATGTTGAATATGCTCCAAGGGTATCCCACCTTATGGGAAATGAACTTTGCCTGATGCAAAGCTTTAAAAGCTCTAAAAGGTTCAACCATGATTTTAACGAATACTGGTGGTCCTATTGCTCGAAACGTGTACGCTATGGATCAGACAACTTTTCTATAGAAGAGCAAATTTTGAACATTATTAATTTTATGCTATCTGACTTAGACATAAGATCAGAAGGCATTCTTGCCTATAACTTTAAAGAAAAAAGCCCCCGAAGATTGATTGCAAAAGAAATAATCCGCGTTAATAATCGAGCTCAAAAAGTTCACAAGCGCCTTTATGTAGAAACAGATCATGACAAGATAAAAAAAAGCGTACGTAAAAGAATAAAAAAAGATGGAGAAGACCCAACCTTCGATTATTTGGTGATTGATGATGAGTTCAATGCAGAGTTTACAGAATTCGATAATACACAGAAGGATGAATCAACAAGAACTGATATTTTTATTCCTGTCCAAATGTATGCTGAAGCTAAGATTGTAGAATTTGATTATCTTGCAATCAGTAACATTTATGACCTAATCGATGAAGCTAGAATGAAGTCGGGTTTTGCAATACCTGAAAGAGTTCAACCTGTTGTTTATTATAAAAATCAAAAGCTGGGTGAACATAATTTTCAACAGGTTTTAGATGGGATAAGGATAAGAAACTCAAAAGCCAGACACAAGAGAAAGCATGACTTCCTGACGATGATTGTTAAAGTTCCTGGTTATGAAAAGCATGCATTTGAAAATGCAATACCTGAACAAGGCAGTTTGGATGAATATTATTATATTCCAGAAAATCCGCGCCAGCTGACAATTCAAGAGAAGCTTAACGAAAGCAAGCTAGGCAAACCCATAGAATGGGAAATACATTTATTTGAAAACAAGAAATTAGCCAAAGCTAATAATATGATTTATCAATACAAACTTATTTTACCTGTAGAAACGCAACAGACAACAGAACGGTTTAGAGGAGGATCTCAGTATGGAAATCATGCCAATGTCTGGATACCCACTATTAGAGATGACATGTCAGAAATTCAAAAAAAATTCGCTTTGATGTCAATGTTTGACTTATCAAGCAGTGAATTACAAATCCCAAGTAATCTAAAAAAAGGCGCTGTTTCTAACTTTGGTAATAACATTATTACCAAGTCATTATTCATGCCAAAGGAGAATGACTGGGTGCCAACTCAGGCCTATTTAGCGTTGTTGCTGCAACAAGTTCAGATGTCTTCCCTTATCACTCGTCAGGATTACTCAATTGCTGAGGCGAACAATGTTTTTTTTGAACATGTCATTAATGGCAATATTGACAAGAATATTATCAAAGATTTAGCCTATTTTGTTGGCTACCTGGCTCCAAGCCTTAGTCATCTATCCGGAATGAGCGAACGGGACAAGGAAGAATTTATTCATCGTATTGTTATAAACTATCTCATTGAAATATGTGTTAGGACTCTTTTATATAACGAGTTTGATGCAACTACTGGAATCATCAAAGAACTTATAAAAAAACCAGAGCAATTTAGTCTGGAAAGTATCTACACTGCCAACCCAAAAGGTATCTCTTTAGCTTTTAATGTATTGCAAATTACTGATTTCCTTATTACTAAAATCGTCTTCGATCGTAATAAAGAAAATAAAATCGACTTTACTGTTTATGAAAGTGAGGTAGAAAGTCTTCAGTCCAGTATCAAGAGCATACGTAATATTCTTGATGGAGAGAAAAATCTTATTCCAGTGTTTTTGCGTCAATTGTTGCCTGTCGCCAGCTATTACTCCGACGATATGGATTTCGAAAGCAATGAGTTTTTAGATAAGTTTACGCTCAGTGTTTTAGAAAATTATCGAAGTCGAACAAAAAACAACGAGGTAAAAGCTACACTGCATGCTTTTTTGAAAAACACAGAGCAAAAATCAGAATTTTTTTGCCAGGAAAAAACAAATGAATTAATCTCTTTATTCAGAAAGAATACGCCAGAGCTTCTGATCAACGCTCCGAATGAGCAGGGTGGCTTCAGACAAACTTGTTACCATTGTCGTCAACTTTATGAAACAAGAGACTCCATAAGAGGGAAAGGGCGTACCAAAAACAGAACCACTGGCAAACCAAAAAAAACACTGGTAAGGCCTTTTCACGAAATCTGCATGGAAAAAGACAGATACATCAGGCAACAAGCTGGGAAATTATTTAAAAAGATGGAAAAGAGCTATCCAAAAAAACAACGGGTCGGCCCTGATTATCATTATAACCCGGTCCCCGACGGTTTTGAGCTGATAAGGATTAATGGTGATGGTAACTGTATGTACTCGTCCATTGCAGAGATATTCAACAGGAATATATGGACAAGACAAGCAGGCCCATGGAACCAGCAAAAAATAAGGAAGACAATAGATTATAACCTTCGTCAGATTTATTTCTCGATTGATTCTGACGAAGGAAAACTGGTGCAAGAGCTTGAGCTACTATTGGGGATCGATGCTGGCATGATTCCGGCCATTCTTAATAATAAAATCATTACTGATTCAGACTCTTTCGCTCAGTCAGAGTTAGGCCGATTGCAACAATTTGGCGATGCCCAGCTTATTGCCTTGCTGGTGCCGACACAGGGTGTCTGGTTCCCGGTGATTACACAAGGCCACAATGGGTCTTTTCACGAGATGTATGACCTGAGGCGTTGGGTTAATCTTGCTCCTAACCTTTTGGCCGTTCTGTTACAAAACGAAAATTACAAATTTCCTGATCTCACTGAAAGACAAAGGGGAACACTTTTACAGTTGTTGTTAAGCCAGAATTTCGATCAGGCTAAGCTCTTCGTCTCCCAAATTATGGTAGACCCTCATCAGTCTTCAGCTTATCTTATCCACTACCCCAGTTCTGTGGCTCTTATGGAACACTTTGATGCGGCGGTCAGTATTGAAGCCCCCCAGAATATGGCTGTTAATTTGTCACGAACCACTCCGATGGATGAGACTTTACAGGACAGCAACCCCTTATCATTAATGATTCAAACCAGTGTTGGAGCACTCCTTACTACGCCCGGCACACCCACCAGTAACTTATAAGCTAACATAGGTACCAGCCATTGGAAGCATTCGACACAGGATTCAGCCAGTAATGCGTACTCGACCATTGACGTTCATTATAGAAAATTTTAAGCATGTTTAAGCATGATAATGTAAGGATTGCCAAGTATGACTTTTAGCCCACTAAGAATCGGTATTCATTTTATCGTTTTATTGATAACACTGCTGTCAGGAAGTGCTCTTGCACTGAACGACACACAAAAAAACATGTTAAAACAGCTCACCCTCCAGGATTATGAAAAACTTGATCAAGAACTTAAAAGAAAAGACGGTTTGTACAGAAAGGCTAAATCTTACATCAATATAGTAATGGCAGATTTTAATAGAAAAGAAAAAAAACATTTTTTTATAAAAAAGAATAGGCAAGTAGCTAAACAAATGGGTATTAAAGCTACTGGAAATACGACCAAACCTGAAATACCTTACACACTATTAAGGACGTTTAATCTTGTTCAAGCAATGATTTATCGTGATCGTAAAGTAAAAAATAGCGCAGCCACTGTTGTTACTAATTATGTCAAAATATTGTTATCAAAAAGAAGAACAATTAATCAAGAGCCCACAAAGGATATAGCCTCGATAGAGATAATCCTCGAAAATCGGTTTAATATACCAATAACAACGACTACTACCATCAGGACATTAAATAATAAACAATATAATTTTCCAGTTAAATATCCACCTTACAATATCCTTCATAAAAAAATGCATCTGCTACGTAATGGAGAGTTTATTTTTACCAATGTCAATATGATTCGAGAAGGTGTTTTAAAGAATGGCGATAAGATAATTATACCTGATAATTTATCACACCTAAAAAAATCACCCATAAAAAACCCTGCATCTAAAGCCAGGGAGATTTATATTTCAGTTAGTCGACTTCAAGCCTTTCTTGATAATCAGTATCCGGAAAAATTTAGATTACGTATCTGTGATAAAAATATGTTTCAGGTATCTCTCGACTTTATCGCACCCTCTGGATGGTGGAAAGATGCATTTTTTAGAGTACTGTTTAATTTCGACAATTTTGGTGAGAAAGAGCCAGGATTTTGCCTTAGATATGCACCAGAGGTATCCCACCTTGTTAGCAATAAATTCTCTATGCTGCAAAGATATCGAAAGTATAAAGAACCCATCTTCGATTTTCACAATAAGTACCCAAACAATTTTTCTGTAGAAAAGCAGATGTTAAATATTATCAATTTTCTAGTAGATTGCATGGATACAATGACAAAGGATGTTTTTTCAAGTGATTGGAATGGAACCTCACCCCAGAATGCGATTATACAAGAAATAATAAATGCAAATAATCTGGCACAACAAGAAGTTAACACGCAGGTTTATATAGAAACGGATCCTGGCAAGATAGAAAAAAGTGTGCGTGAAAGAATAAAAGATGGAGAAGATCCAGTTTTCAATTACTTGACCACGGATGAGTTTAATTCAGAATCAATAAGTACTGATATTTTCATGCCTGTCAGAATGTATAATGAAGCTGAGATTATCGAGTTTGACTATACCACGATTAAAAAATTTAATGATCTGATTTATGAAGCCAGTAACAAGTCGAGATTTATAATACCAAAATCCATTAAACCCGTCGTTTATTATAAACACAAAAAGCTCGACGAACATAATATTCAAGAAGTTTTGTCCGACATAAGGAAGGGAAATACGAAAAGGAAGAAAAAGCGCGATATCCTGACGATGATTGTTAAAGTTCCTGGTTATGAAAGACGTGCATTTTTACAGGCTGTATGCCATGCAGATAAACATTATATTACAGAACAGAAATACCACTTTATAAATAGCTATACACTTAGCGAGATAGTTAACACAAGCGAGCTACGCAAACCCATAAAATGGGAAATACATTTATTCGACAATAAGAAACAGGCAAAAGCTAATAATATGCTTTATCAATACAAACTTATTCTGCCTTTAAGAACACATAAGACAACAGAACGCTATAGAGGAATGGATAAGTATCGAGGCGACAATGTCTGGATACCCACTGTTAGAGATGATATGCCGGAAGTTCAAAAAAAATTCGCTTTGATGTCAATGTATGACTTATCAAGACATAAATTCAGAATTTCAAACAATCTCAAAAAAGCCTCTGTTTTAACTCCTGTCTCTTAGTCAGATCTCCACACCCTTTGTCACCCGGTAGGTGTGGAGACGGTCTTGCAGTTTCGCCCAGCCTTCCCAAACAACTAACCATCCGGGAATGCCTGTTCGTTTAGAGTCACACCAGCCACCTACTTTCGCTATGGTTTGGAGTAGCCAGGCCAGTGTTGGTACTTTTTTAGGTAGAGCTTTGCCCTCATAATATGTGATCCAGAGAACTTTCCATTCCTCGTCACTCACAACTTTGTTAGCTGGCGTCTTTTCATTCCATGTTTTGCCACCTTTTGCCTTCCTGTCATAAGGCAGAATCAGAGCCTCCCTGATTTGCAATAATCTGACCGCTACAAACATCAGTATTACTGCCAGACGTTGCATATTACCGGCGGACAGCATTCTCAGGCGCTCAACACCTGTACCGGTTTTCCACGCTTTATGGAACTCTTCAATACGCCAACGCAATTCATAAAATCTCAGCACTGTACGACAGTTTTTAAATGTTTCTACTGATTCAGAAGTTAATAAAATCCAGCGCAACCGATCCTCAGTGTCATTATTGATTTCTTCTGCAATCAAAACGTTGACAGTTATTGGAGCCAAACGCCCACCCGGTCTTTGGGGTGATTGAATCGTAGCGGTTTTCTTCTTCACTTCCAGAGTTACTTTGCGTGCTTTACGTGCATTTCGCCCTCCACGCTGAGGCACTTTAATCGTATAAGTTCCCAAGGCTGGCTCTTCAGCCAGGGCATCAAAAAGAAGTAGGTCATGGTCAATCAAAATTCGGTTTTGTGTTGCCCTGACAACAAACCTCTGGTTGTGAGTCAGCTTGTACTGGATATATTCATAAACATCCGCTTCCCGATCGCAGACACTAGCTACCTTGGTCATTTGGGCACCTAACCTGTGCTTGATGTTTTCAGAAGACTGCTGCCATTTAAAACTTTCTTTTTCTTCGTAAGGTCGCTGTTTACGGGCGCTCCGCTTGTCTCGCTCTTCATCGTCTCTAATCCAGCGCTGCTGATCAATCAAACCCACTGTTCGCTCAGTATCAGCATCAATAAGCATCACTGAATGAGCCCAAATGCCTCTGGATTTGCTATTTTTTGACTCGCCTATATTGCCCAGCTCTGACCTGGTGGAATGTGTGTAGCTGAGAGTGGTGCTGTCCTCAATGGCTAACAAGAGTTGTGCATCGTTTGCAGCGAGTGCGGTCGCCTGAAAACCGGCTTCTGCAATAGCATCCGGCTCTACAGCTTCATTTTCAATAAGCCGATAGGCACCCTCAACCAATGCAAGGTTGCCTTCACATGAGGAGGCTAAAGATGAGCCCGTGTGGGCAGCTAGTTCAGCAGCTACTTGGGTTAGTCTCTTTGTACGACGCTTATCACCTAATTCTGCGCACTCGAAAGTATGTTCAGCCCATTGTTGAGGAGGTAGTGGAAGCATGATCTTGACTCATCTCAGAGAGGATAAGCCAAGTATAGAATTTGTGACTAAGAGACAGGCTGAAGCGAGGGGTTTTACGCAAAATTCGATAAAAGGATGCTGGTTAATAAAGCTGACCACGGCATCGCCATCCTGACCGGTCTGGGTGTATTGCTCAAGCAACCGGTTCAGCTGGCCAGCCGACTGTGCCAAGTTGGTTCGGAGTCCACATCCTTCGACCGTGCATCCTGAGCGGAGTCGAAGGGCGCTCAGGATGAACGTGGATTGTTCACATCAAACTCATTGAAATGATGTACCAGGAGGAACAAGAACGTGCCGGGTCAGCAAAAGAAAGAGTCCGGAATATCATTAAAGATGGCAAAAAATAAAGCATCAGCAAATTTAAAGTCTATTGTTAATCCTCATCAATAAAAATGTGGATCAAATCAAACAATGAAAGCAGTAAGACTTTTCCCTGAAACTCGCCTGTTTCTGTTGTTCGTCCTATCAGTCATTTTTCCGGCTGCTGGTTACAGCGATGCTTATACTAACCTATTGAGCTGGACAGGCTGGGGGATTTCTTCCAAAGCCATTCAGATATCTGGAGAAATCAGCAAGCTGTCGTTTAGAGGGAACAATCTGCCTCTCCATCTGACTTATGATCTCAACACGGTTGACCAGGGCAGCAAGACAGTTCCTGAGCTGGAGAACAATCAGTTTTATATCATCCAGGATGGCCAACCAGGCGACCTGTTTAATTTTTGTTTCAGGACGCCTCCCGCATTATCGGCGAGTAACTTACCCTCTCCCCCGGTTATTACCAAGCCCGCTACAGGCCGGGGTATGTCAAAGATACAAGACGGAGGAGTAAAGCTGGTTCCATTGGCACACGACAGTGGTCGCTGGCAGTATCAGTACTCGGCCAGATGGCGTATACCGACAGGCAGTCAGTCCTTGCTTCTGGCCGTTGAGGACAATAACAATGGATGGGTGATAGAACCGGAATGCAGCGGTATTGTCTCAGAAAGTGCTGCCTTACCATCGTCTTTAGGTAGCAAGACTTCCGATAACAAAAAAACATCATTTGTCGATATCATTTTCCGCAACACCGAAACTGAAAAAAACGAGCCTGACGACGACAGTAGTCGTTCCAGTGGGCCTCTGGCAATACCCGGAGCACCTGATACAGCTGATTACAGCGAGCCATTCCCAAGCTCTGGTGGCGGCAGTTTTGGTGGTAGTGATGATTTAGATGATTTATTCAAGAAAAGGCCGGGAGGAGGAAGGGCTCCTCTTTACGTGTTTGAATGGATGAGTGAGCTGTTCAGCAGAGTCATCCTGGTGCCTGTCCCCGGTACTGACGGCAAGACCGTAAAAAAACAGATTTGGGATACCCGGATTGTGCTCAACATCAAGCAGGGTTGGAATGAGCAGGCGATTATTATTTCCCAGGAACTCTGGAATAAAATAAGGGCTGCACATCTTGAAAGGAGTTCAGGGCTTTTTCTGGCATTGTCCAGAAATCCCGATAATCCCGAAGCGGTATTTGATCATTACCTGAGCAATAACCCACCACAATCGTTTCAAACAGAAGACTACCAAGGTTATGAACAGCAGGTGCTTATTTTAAATCCGAAACAATTACGCAGCGTATCCGTTTTTCCGGGCCACTGCCCCACTGGCGTCGGCTGCCCTGGAGGGAGCAGTCAGGCCGAAAAGCAAACGGCTGACCTTAGACCATCCTCCCACACCAGATCTCAAGAAGAGCATGGTCGTTTATATCAAGATCGAGGCGGCTTTGGTGGCAGAAGGGGTGACGGAGACGATGGCTCAGGGGGCGCACCAAACAATGGGTTATGCATAGTTTGTCAGAATCCTGCTAAACCCGTAATCGCCTCCAATATATGCCGCGAATGCCTGGATCCTGAATTTGAACTTTCAGCATTCACTAACTTCCAAGAGGTCAAGAGGTTGGAAAAAAAGGCATGGACGTATTTTGACTTTAGTGATCATTATAATTTGCCAAAACTTTATGAACTTTTAACTCGTAGTTTTTTATCAAATAGGGATGCGCTACATAAATTTAATACAGCATGGGTTAAATTTTTAAGAGGAGATGTAGGGCTTGACGACATTATTTCAAAAGTCGATGTGTTGGCACAAAGGAATGAATTTGAAAGTCAAATGAGTTTTTTTGAAAATGAATTGAAAGACTGCTTGAAGAGTAACAATATTTTTCCGATGGATGATCCAGGTGAAGTTTTGTATTCAGGATTGGGTCACAAGAAGAAAGTAGAGTTAATTAATTTTATTTATTATAAATTTAAACATACAAGTAACTTGTTAAAAGAAGAAATGGTTTCATCGCAATACAATATAATAAATATGCTAAATGACTTTGCCAAAGAAATTTATGATGAGTATGGTTTTGGTTTTCCGTTTACTATTGGTGAGGAGTTCCACATTATTCCGTGGGGTCATCCCTACAGTATTAAACATGCTTTTATTACACCATCTAGCAGGGAAGTTTTAGTTGACAATCCTAGCTATCAAACACTTCAAGATCTTGCATTAGCTATTACTGGTAATAAACTATCAGAAGCTGACGATGTCAGGGCTATGTTTACTGCTATGGCTCTTATTGGATCAATGTTCGAGGAATGTGGAAGAACAATGTTTCGGAAACCGGCTGCTTTATCAAAAGAATTAGACGACGAGCAACTTGATTCATTTGCAAAGTTTACCTTTAAAGCCAGGGAACAGCTTATTGAGATACTGAATGCGGGTGATCCTGAACAAAAAGATGAATTCATTCGGAGTATGTTTTTGATCTTTGGTATGGTTCCTAAACAACTAGCAGATGAGCTGTCTCAGGAATGGGATCCCAGGATTGTTTGGGGAAACAAACCGGGTGCTCATGTAGCGCGATATATTCAGCAACCAAAAAGAGGGAAAAGGAAGTAGGGCTCTCCCTCGTTCCCTCGTTCCCACGCTCTGCGTGGGAATGCATACCTCACCTAACAAACTAGTACACGGTTTCAATGTAATTGATGGGTTCCCTCTATTAATGGCACCCAAACTCCGTTCAACCTGAGCGTCCTTCGACTCCGCTCAGGATGCACGAGGGGCAAATCAGAACAAGAACGTACCGGGCCAGCAAAAAAAATCTTGAATATCCTCAAAGATGAAAAAAATAAAACATCAGCAAATTTAAGGTCTATTGTTAAGCCTTATCAACAAAATGCGGATCAAATCAAACAATGAAAGCAGTAAGACTTCTCCCTGAGACTCACCTGTTTCTGTTATTCGTCCTGTCAGTCATTTTCCCGGTTGCCGCTTACAGCGATGCTTATACTGACCTATTGATCTGGACCGGTTGGGGGATTTCCTCCAAAGCCATTCAGACACCGGGGGATATCAGCAAGCTGTCGTTTAGAGGAAGTCATCCACCTCTTCATCTGACGTATGGTCTCAACACGGTTGACCAGAGCAGCAAGACAGTTCCTGAGCTGGAGAACAATCAGTTTTATATCATCCAGAATGGCCAACCAGGCGACCTGTTTAATTTTTGTTTCAGGACGCCTCCCGCATTATCGGTGAGTAACTTACCCTCTCCCCCGGTTATTACCAAGTCCGCTACAGGCCGGGGTATGTCAGAGATAAAAGATGGAGGAGTAAAGCTGGTTCCATTGGCACACGACAGTGGTCGCTGGCAGTATCAGTACTCGGCCAGATGGCGTATACCGACAGGCAGTCAGTCCTTGCTTCTGGTCGTTGAAGACAATCACAACGGATGGGTGATAGAACCGGAATGCAGCGGTATTGTTTCAGAAAGTACTGCCTTGCCATCGTCTTTAGGTAGCAAAACTTCCGATAACAAAAAAACATCATTTGTCGATATCATTTTCCGCAATACAGAGACTAAAAAAAACGAGCCTGACCATCCTGACGACAGTAGTCGTTCCAGTGGGCCTCTGGCAATACCCGGAGCACCTGATACAGCCGATAACAGCGAGCCATTCCCAAGCTCTGGTGGCGGCGGTTTTGGTGGTAGTGATGATTTAGATGATTTATTCAAGAAAAGGCCGGGAGGAGGGAGGGCTCCTCTTTACGTGTTTGAATGGATGAGTGAGCTGTTCAGCAGAGTCATTCTGGTGCCTGTCCCCGGTACTGACGGCAAGACCGTAAAAAAACAGATTTGGGATACCCGGATTGTGCTCAACATCAAGCAGGGTTGGAATGAGCAGGCGATTATTATTTCCCAGGAACTCTGGAATAAAATAAGGGCTGCACATCTTGAAAGGAGCTCAGGGCTTTTTCTGGCATTGTCCAGCAACCCCAATAATCCCGAAGCGGTATTTGATCATTACCTGAGCAATAACCCACCACAATCGTTTCAAACAGAAGACTACCAAGGTTATGAACAGCAGGTGCTTATTTTAAATCCGAAACAATTACGCAGCGTATCCGTTTTTCCGGGCCACTGCCCGACCGGGGTCAGTTGTCCTGGAGGAGCCGGTCAGGCCGAAAAACAAACGGCTGACCTTAGACCATCCTCCTACGCCCGATCTCAAGAGTATGGTCGTCTATATCAAGATCGAGGCGGCTTTGGTGGCAGAGGGAGTGACGAAGACGATGGCTCAGGGGGCGCACCAAACAATGGGTTATGTATAGTTTGTCAGAACCCTGCTAAACCTGTATTCCTCTACAATAAATGCCAGGATTGTCTGGATAGTGAAACTAATCTGCTTGAGGAGGAGCCGGTGATAGAACAGCCTCCTGAAATAAGGCGAGGTGAGGCAATCCCAATCTCTGCACCAAAAGCGGTTGATACTTCAGCAGTCATTATATTTCAATGGTTCAAGAATTTGCTAGCCGGGACAGGGGATTATTTTCACCATCGTGAGTACTATAAGTTGCCACAACTTTATAAGCTTTTAACTCATAGCTTTTTATCAAATGTGAATACGCTACGTAAGTTTCATTCAAAATGGAATGAATTTACAAGAGGCAATGTAGGGCTTTACGACCTTATTTTAGAGGTCGGCAAGTTGGTAAAATCTCAAGGGGGTGAGAAACATGTTGAAGTGGCTAGAATTGTTAAAGCGCTTGCTTTTTACAGGAAAGAATTTGTGAATGAAGATGGTGTGGGAGAATTAAGAAATAATTTGAAAACCTACTTAGAGACTAACAATATTCTTCCGACGGATGATGAAGTTTTGTATTCCAGATTGGATGACCAGCAGAAAGCAGAGTTAATTAATTTTATTTATCAGAAGTTTAAACAAACGGGTGACGTGCTAAAAGAAGAAACGGTTCCATCGCAATTCAATATAATAAGAATGTTAAATGTCTTGGCCAGAGAAGTTTATAGTAAGTATGGTTTTGGTCTTCCGGATATTAACGATCAGGGGTTAAAAATTATTGTGTGGGGCTATCCGCTCAATAATAAATATTCTTTTATTACACAACTTAACAATGAAAGATTATCTATAAGTCCGAGTCATCAATCACTTCAAGGTCTTGTATCAGCTATTGGTGCTGATGTAGCAGGAAAAGCTGAAGATGTCAGGGCTATGATTACCGCTTTGACTGTTATTAGATCAATGTTCGAGGTACGTGCAAAAGCAATACTTTCGCAATGTGCGAATTCATCAAATCAAGTTGATCATGACCAACTTGATTTGTTAGGAAAATTTGCCATTAAAGCCAGACAACAGCTTGGTGAGATACTGAAATTGAGTGATCCTGAACAAAAAGAGGAATTTATCCGGAATATGTTTTTGATCTTTGGTGTAGTTCCTCGAGAAATAATGGATGAGCTGACTCAGGAATCGGATCCTGGGCTTGGCTCGATAAGGAAAAGAAGGGCTCAGGTAGCGGAAGATCCTCAACATAAAAAATCAAAAACAAGGAACCAGAGCTCTGGCCCTTTAAAAATAGATTCTGCCATGCCAGAAGCTATATACATCGATCTTGCTACAGACATAGGCGTAAAATGGAAAATGTTTGGCAGATGTACGGGTGTTCTTAAAAATCCTCATATAGACAATATTGATGCTAACAGCGGTGACGCTTTTGAAAAGGCGTATACAATGCTAGCGCAATGGAGACAAATGAAAGAAGATGGTGCTCCTACCTTTAGAAACCTACTAGATATTCTTGGAAGAATGGCGCTCAATAAAACCAAGTTCGAAATAATCGGTCGTTATGGTCTTTGAACGAAATTAAGGGCGCAATCCCGCTTCTTTAGAGGCGGGTCAAGCCCTTGCAAGGCGTTCCCTCGTTCCCACGCTCTGCGTGGGAATGCATACCTCACCTGACAAACTAGTACAAGAACGCACCGGGCCAGCGAAAAAATACTGAATACCATCAAAGATGAAAAAAAATAAACCATCAGCAAATTTAAGGTCTATTGTTAAGCCTTACCAATAAAATGTGGATCAAATCAAACAATGAAAGCAGTAAGACTTCTCCCTAAAACTCACCTGTTTCTGTTATTCATCCTGTCGGTCATTTTTCCGATTGCTGGTTACAGCGATGCTTATACTAACCTATTGAGCTGGGCAGGTTGGGGGATTTCTTCCAAAGCCATTCAGACACCGGGTGAAATCAGCAAACTGTCGTTTAGAGGAACTCATCCGCCTCTCCATCTTACTTACGGTCTCAACACGGCTGACCAGAGCAGCAAGACCATTTCTGAACTGGGGAACGATCAGTTTTATATCATTCAGAATGGTCAACCAGGCGAGCTGTTTAATGTTTGTTTCAGAACCCCGCCGGCATTATGGGCGGGAAATTTGCCCTCTCCCCCAGTCATTACAAAGCCAGCAGGCCAGGGTATGCCAGAGATACAAGACGGAGGAGTAAAGCTGGTTCCATTGGCACCTGACAGTGGTCGCTGGCAGTACCAGTACTCGGCCAGATGGCGTTTACCCACAGGTCATCAGTCGTTGCTTCTGACCGTTGAAGACAATAATAATGGCTGGGTTATAGAGCCCCAATGCAGTGGTATTGTTTCAGAAAGCACTGCTTCACCGTCGTCTTTGAGCCGCAATACTTCCGATAACAAAAATAGATCATCTGTTGATATCTTCTTTCGCAACACACAGGCTGAAAATAATCCTGACGACAATGGCCGTTTCAGCGGGCCTCTGGGAATACCCGATGCGCCTGTTGCTGCCGACAACAGCGAGCCATTCCCAAGCTATGGTGGCGGCGGTTTTGGAGGTAGCGATGATTTAGATTTCAAGAAAAGGCCGGGAGGAGGGAGGGCCCCTCTTTACGCGTTTGAATGGATGAGTGAGCTGTTCAGCAGAATCATCCTGGTGCCTGTCCCCGGCACTGACGGCCAGACTGTACAAAAACAGATTTGGGATACCCGAATCGTGCTCAACATCAAGCAGGGCTGGAATGAGCAGTCGATTATTATTTCTCAGGAACTCTGGAATAAGATAAGGGCTGCACGTCTTGAAAGGAGTACAGGGCTTTTTCTGGCATTGTCCGGAAACCCCGATAATCCCGAAGCGGTATTTGATCATTACCTGAGCAATAACCCGCCACAACCGCTTCAAACAGAAGACTACCAGGGTTATGAGCAGCAGGTGCTTATTTTAAATCCGAAACAATTACGCAGTGTATCCGTTTTTCCGGGCCACTGCCCCACTGGTGTCGGCTGCTCTGGAGGGACCAGTGAGGTTGAAAAGCAAATGGCTAACCTTAAGCCGCCCTCCTACACAGAATCTCAAGCACAAAAGTATGGTCGTCAATATTCAGGTGGCTACGGTGGTGGTAAAAAAAGTGGCGAAGACGATGGTTCAGGGGGGGCACCAAAAAAGGGGGTATGTCAGAGTTGTAAGAACCCTTATAAAACCATATACGCCTTCAATATGTGCCAGGAATGCCTGGATCTTCAATCTGAAATGATTGAGCAGGAACCGACTAGAGAACCGCCTCCAGAAATAAAGCGAGGTGAGGCAATTCCGATCTCTGTGGCAAAAGAGGTTGATACTTCAGCAGTCACTATATGTCAATGGTTCAAGCATTTGCGAGAACAGGCAGGAAATTATTTTTACCTTAGTGAATACTATAAATTGCCACAACTTTATAAGCTTTTAACTCATAGTTTTTTATTAGACAGGGATACGCTAAGTAAATTTCATTTAAAATGGTTAGAATTTTTAAGAGGCAATGTAGGACTCTATCAGCTTATTTCAGTAGTCGGTGAGTTGGCAAAATCTCAGGACGTCAAGAAGCATGTTGAGGTGGCGAGAATTATAAAGGCACTGGCTTTTTACAGGAGTGAATTTGAGAATGAAGATGCTCATGAACTGTTTGGAAACGGTTTGAAAGATTACTTAACGAGTAAAAATATTCTTCCACCGAATGATTCGGATCAAGCTTTGTATTCAGGATTGGATCCCCGACAGAAAGACGAGTTAATTAATTTTATTTATCAGATATTTAAGCAAACGGGTGACGTGCTAAAAGAAGAAATGGTTCCATCGCAGTATAAAACAATGGTGATGTTTAATAGCTTGGCCAGAGAAGCTTTTGATAAGTTTCGTTTTGGTTTTCCGGTTATTAATAATGAGCAGTTAGAGGTTGTTGCGTGGGGCTTTGCGGTCAATCCTAATTATTCTTTTGTTAGTCTATTTAACAAGGCAAAATTACGTGATGGCCCTAATCGTCGAACACTTCAAGATCTTGCATTGACTATTACTGGCAATCCATTTGAAACTGAAAAAATCAGGGCTATGTTTACCGCTTTGGCTGTTATTAGATCAATGTTTGGGGAACGTTCAAAAGCAATCTTCCCGAATCAGGATGCCTTATCACAAATATTAGTCTATGAACAACCTGAATTCTTAAGAACCTTTACCATTACAGCCACAAGACAGCTTGTTGAGATACTGAGAGTGAGTGATCCTGAACAAAAAGACGAATTCATTCGGAATATGTTTTTGATCTTTGGCACGGTTCCTAAAGAACTGGCGGGTGAGCTGACTCAGCAATGGAATCCTGGGCTCGGTTCAGAAAAGCAAGCGGTTGCTCAGGCAGCGGCACATCCTCAGCATAAACAATCAAAAAGAAACAATCAGGGTTCTTCCATAATCGACAATCGTTTACCAGATGAGCTATTGCTGGATCTTGCTGATGAACTAAGCATCCATTGGAAATTGTTTGCCAGAAATACGGGTGATCTTAAAAAGGCTGTCATAGACAATATTGATGCTGATAACAATTTGGTTTATGACAAGGCAATAGAAATGCTGCATAGATGGCAACAAGTGAAGGGTAAAGTGACCTTTAGAGACTTACTGAGGGTTCTTGAAAAATCGAAATTCAATGGAATTAGGTTCAGCATAATAGAGCGTTATGGTCTTTGACCGCTTGCCCTGAGCTAGTACGTCACTTCAATGAGTTTGATGTGAACAATCTACGTTCATCCTGAGCGGAGTCGAAGGATGTGGGCTCCGAACCAAAAATAAAGACCGTGCCCGGCACCCTTCGACTCCGCTCAGGGTGAACGGAGTTTGGGTGTCATTAATAGAGGGAACCCATCAATTACATTGAAACCGCGTACTACGTTCATCCTGAGCGGAGTCGAAGGGCGCTCAGGGTGAACGGAGCTTGGGATCAGATTTCAGCAGCAAGGCGAGCCCCCTGATTGATGGCTCGCTTGGCATCCAGTTCAGCAGCAACGTCAGCACCACCGATAAGGTGGACTGGCTTGCTGGTGAGGGTGTCAGCCAGCTCTCTGAGCGGTAACTGACCGGCACAGATGACGACGTTATCCACATCCAGAACCTTTGGTTCACCATCAATGGAGACATGAAGGCCACTGTCGTCTACCTTGTGATACTCGCAGGAGGGCACCATTTTCACACCACGCTTGAGCATTTCGGTTCGGTGAATCCAGCCGGTGGTTTTACCCAGGCTGGCTCCCGGCTTGGTTTTTTTGCGTTGCAGCAGGTAGACTTCCCGTGAACTTTCTTCTTTCCCGGAACCAGAAACTGTCAGGCCGCCCCGGTGGCTGAGGCTCATATCAACGCCCCAATCTTTCATAAAGGCTTCAACATCCAGACTGTGTGAAGGCCCTTTCTGGGTAATAAATTCAGTCAAATCGAAACCAATGCCACCGGCACCAATCACTGCCACGGTTTTGCCGACTTTTGCACCCTTGAAGACATCCAGGTAACTCAGAACTTTGGGATGATCCAGTCCTTCAATATCCGGTGTGCGCGGCATGACACCGGTCGCCACAATGACTTCATCAAAATCGCTGTTTTCCAGTTCACTGGCAGAAATCCGGGTGTTCAGTTTCAGGTTGACACCCGTCAGCTCTATTTGACGCTGGAAATAACGCAGTGTTTCAGAGAACTCTTCTTTGCCCGGAACCTGTTTGGCAATGTTGAACTGACCACCGATTTTGTCAGCGGCTTCAAACAGAGTGACATCATGGCCTCTACAGGCGGCTGTTGTCGCAAAAGAAAGACCGGCGGGACCGGCACCCACTACCGCCAGTTTTTTCGGCTTATCGGTGGGCAGATAGTTGAGTTCTGTCTCATGACAGGCCCTGGGGTTAACAAGACAGCTGACCAGTTTCAGGGCAAAAACATGGTCCAGGCAGGCCTGGTTACAGGCGATGCAGGTGTTGATTTCGTCGGCACGACCCGCTTTCGCTTTGTTGACCCATTCAGGGTCAGCCAGCAGTGGGCGGGCCATGGACACCATATCGGCATCGCCTCGGGCCAGAACTGTTTCAGCTACTTCTGGCATATTGATACGATTGGAGGTAATAACCGGAATACTTAACTCTTTTTTGATTTTTGCGGTGACCCAGGTGAAGGCCGCACGGGGGACCATGGTGGCAATGGTGGGAATGCGGGCTTCGTGCCAGCCGATACCGGTATTGATAATCGTTGCGCCTGCTTTTTCGATCTCTTTGCCCAGCGCCACAATCTCATCCCAGCTGCTGCCTCCTTCAACCAGGTCGAGCATGGAAAGACGATAAATAATAATAAAGTCGGTGCCGGTTTTTTCTCTTACACGACGAATGACTTCAATGGGCAGTCGAATGCGGTTTTCGTATCGGCCACCCCAGTCATCATCCCGGTGGTTGGTTTTAGCGACGATAAACTGGTTGATGAAATAACCTTCCGAACCCATGATTTCAACACCGTCGTAGCCCGCTTTTTGAGCATTCAGGCTGCATTGCACAAAGTCTTCAATCTGGCCGTCAATCTCTTCGGGTGTCAGCTCTCTGGGCGGAAAAGGTGCGATCGGTGCTTGCAGGGCACTGGGGGCAATGGCTTCAGGGTGGTAGGCATAGCGGCCAGTGTGCAGAATCTGCATACAGATCTTGCCGCCTTCTTTATGAACCGCCTGGGTGACCAGGCTGTGACCGGCAATTTCTTGTTCTGTTTTAATCAGGGCCGCATTGGGCAGGCCGCCGGATTCCCGGTTGGGCGCAATGCCGCCGGTTACCATCAGGCCAACGCCACCTTTTGCTCGCTCACCAAAGTAAGCGGCCAGCCGTTGGTAGCCTCCGGGGTGTTCTTCCAGGTTGGTGTGCATGGAACCCATCAACACCCGGTTTTTTAACTGGGTAAAGCCCAGGTCCAGTGGTTTCAGAAGGTGGGGGTACAGCTTGTGCCGCTCAGGCTGGCTGTATGGCTCAGGGCTGTTCGGCTCAGGGCTGTATGGCTCAGGGCTGTATAGGGAGCTGGTCATCAACAGATCCTCATCATGTTTTAAAGAGTATTTGTCATTATGCTATCTGGACAGCGTCAAGATAAGGCGGTATGTTGACACTGTCAAGATTGGGTATTCAGTTTCTGAGACAGGGCATCGCCTTTGAGTAACAATATGTCAGAGTAACAATATGTCAGCCAAGAAGAGCTACCATCACGGAGACTTACGACAAAGCCTGATTAATGAGGCGACCCGGATGATCGCCGGATCCGGCGTTGAGAAACTCTCCATGCGCGGACTGGCTGAAAGTGTTGGGGTTTCCAGAACCGCCGCCTATCACCATTTCAAAGATAAGAATGAGCTTTTGTGTGCCATCGCAGAACAAGGTTTTAATCACTGGTACCAGGTGCTGGGGAGCAGGTTGAGAGAGGTTCCTGACGATTTTGAAGCCTGGTTTCGTGAGTTTTCCCATGCCTACATCGACTTTGCCCAGAATCATGCCGAGCAGTATGACCTGATGTTTGGCCGACCTATCTGGAAAAATGGGCAACCCACGGATGCGCTCAGGACCATCTCCTTTGAAACTTTTCAGCATTATGCAAACTTTGTTAAACAATGCCTGTCGAGCGATGGCTTCGGTCAGGATCAGGATGCCCTGCGGGTGGCCCAGGTCACCTGGGGCAGTTTGCACGGCCTGAGTCGTTTATTAATTGACGGTGTTTATCTGGACAAAGCTTCCATCAACAGCATGTGCGATACAGCGGCAAGGTTATTGGTGCAGAGCAGGGGGGTGTCAGGGCTGCTTTGATTCATCAAAGTTACGCCAGAACCGATGGGCGACCCTGATATCTTTTTGAGCCATGGAACGGCCTGTTGCGGTCATCAGTTTCTCTTCGAACAGGTTCTGCACTTTCCGGGTTGCTGTCAGTGCCTGGTCGTAGGGGAGCTTTCTGACTTCGAGGTTACAGGCTAGCTCTCGGGTTATGCCGTAAGCTCCCATAAGGTCCATGGCGTCGGCATCAAAGACAACTTTTGCTTCTATGGGGGCGCTGTCGGAAATCAGATGAGGGCGGCAAAGCCTGACAATCTCATAGAGCTGAGATTGAATAACGGGATTCA
Organism: Endozoicomonas sp. 4G; assembly: GCF_023822025.1. Classification (NCBI taxonomy): domain Bacteria; kingdom Pseudomonadati; phylum Pseudomonadota; class Gammaproteobacteria; order Oceanospirillales; family Endozoicomonadaceae; genus Endozoicomonas; species Endozoicomonas sp. 4G. The sequence goes on from NZ_CP082909.1 coordinate 1,091,635, forward strand.
AGCCAGTCTCCTGCAACAGTTTGTCGAGTTGTTCCAGGTGATCATGGTATTGATGGAGCCAGGCGCCTGCTTCGACAAGAAAGGCATTCCCCGCTTCGGTCTGATTAATCTTCAGGGCGTATCTCACCACTCGCTCGCCATGCCTGAGGTTGTGGTAAGGGTCTTGCTGTTGATAAAAAACGCTGGCTTTTGCTTTTATTTCATTCAGGCAGTTCTGCATGGCTTGGCTCTGATCGGGTTTTTAGCGGGAAAATGCCAGGGCTTTGCGCTCTATCCATCTTACAATCAGTGTCAGGATACCCGTCAGTGTCAGGTAGATCAGCCCGGCCAGGGAGAACACGGTGAGTGTGTCGTAAGTCTGGGCGTTCAGGCGTGCGGCATAGCCCATGAGGTCCATCAGGGTGATGGTGCTGGCCAGAGACGTTCCTTTCATCACCAGAATCATTTCATTGCCATAGGCTGGCAGCGCCCTGCGAATCCCATGGGGCAGGATGATCCGGGTCAGCGCCTGCTGGCGGGTCATACCCAGCGCCATGGCGGCTTCCCATTCCCCGGCAGAGACTGAGTCAATGGCGCCCTTGAACAGTTGCGTGGAATAAGCCGCACTGTTCAGTGCCAGGGCCAGCATGGCGCAGAACCAGGGTTGGCTGAGCAATGACCATAATACGGTTTCCTGCAGGATCGGGAACTGGGCCGGACCGTAATAAATCAGGAAAATCTGGATCAGCAGGGGGGTGCCGGTAAACAGCAGAATTTGCAATCGCACCAGCCAGGCCAGCGCTTTAATGCGCAAAGAAAGAATCAGAGTGAACAGCAATGACATAACCAGACCGAGCAGCAGGCTGGCAAACGTCAGCTTCAGGGTTGTCTGCAGACCTTTTAACAGCTGAGGCAGGTATTCGAGCAAGGATTCCAGCATCATACATTGACCGTCCTGATGTGTTGACTGGTTTTCTGCTTCATTTTGTTCAGGCAGAACTGACTTATAAGGGTGATTATCAGGTAGATAGCGCCGGCAGTTGCATACCAGGTAAAAGGTTCATAAGTCTGGGATGACACCAGTTGAGCCTGGCGCAGCAGGTCAGTTACGCCGATTAAGGAGACCAGTGCCGTATCTTTTAGCAGCACCAGCCATTGGTTACCCAGCCCGGGCAGGGCATGACGCCAGGCTTGGGGCAGTATTACCCGATAAAAGCAGCGAGCCGGGGCGATCCCCAAGGCTTTTGCCGCTTCTGACTGCCCCTTGGGAACGGCCATGAACGCCCCCCGCAGAGTCTGGCTGGCATAGGCTGAAAAGATCAGCGACAGGGCCAGGGTACCGGCTGTGAAAGGGCTGATTTCGATAAACTCATCGGTGAGTAGAAACAGCAGATGGGTCGAACCAAAGTAGACAAAAAAGACCACCAGGATTTCTGGCAGCCCTCTGATCAGGGTGACCCATGAAACGGACAGATATCTAAGCAACCGGAAATGACTCAGCTCGCCCAGAGCCAGCAGGACAGCCAGCATCAGACCCAGAAGCAGGGAAGAGAGCGCCAGTCCCAGGGTCATCAGCGTTGCATTGAAGAAGAGCTCGAGCATGAATATAACGGTCTATCAGGTAATAGGGAGCTCGCAGGCCAATAGCAAGCGCGTATGGGAATTTTAGTCAAAGTACTTATCGTATATTTTTTGATAAGTGCCGTTTTCTTTCAGTTTTTCCAGAGCTGAATCTATTCTTTTTTTCAGGTCGTTATGTTTCCTGACCGCGATCCCATAGCCGATGCCAAAGTATTCCGGATCCTTCACCACCGGGCCTACCTGTGCGTACTGACCTTCGCCTCTTTTTGCCAGCCATTCTTTGGCAACCGCCTTATCGGCAAAGACGGCATCAATCCGGCCACTGATCAAATCCAGAAAAGCGTTCTGAACCGAGTCGTAAGGACGAACTTTCACCCCCTGGCTCTCCAGTTTGTCGATCAGATACTGCTGATGGGTGGAGCCGTTCTGAACGCCTACCGATTTGCCCTTGAGTGCTTTAACCGACGTGAGTCCCTCGTCCTTGTTGGCGATAAAGATGGCCGAGTTCTCATAGTAGGGGGTACTGAAATCGACTTCTTCGAGACGGTCCGGAGTAATGTCCATCCCTGAAATGACAGCGTCAAAGCGACGAAACTTGAGACTGGGAATCAGGCTGTCAAAGGGCTGGCTGCTGAATGTACATTCTGCTTTTAGTTCATTGCAGATGGCCCTGGCCAGATCAATATCGAAACCTTCCAGCTGATTATCCTTACCCATGAACTCAAAAGGGGGGTAAGTGGGTTCTGTGGCAAAGCGGATCGTTTCAGCAGCCTGAGCCTGAACGCTCATGATCACTGTGGCAACGGTCAGAACACTGGTTGCCAGAAGAGAAGCGAACATTTTTTTCATATTTTGATACTCCAGAAATCCTGAAAGTCTGCAAATAAGTTAGCAAAGGTGCAGGCTCCAGTGGGTCAATGTTCCAGATAGCTGCGGAAAGCCTCTGTCTGAGGTTGATTAAAGTGATCGGATGGCCCCTCTTCAACAATGTGGCCATTTTCAAGATAAATCACTTTGCTGGCAATTTTCCGGGCGAATTCCACTTCGTGGGTAACCACCACCTGGGTGATGCCGGACTGGCTCAGCTCCCTGATCACTTCGACTACCTGATTGGTGATGGCGGGATCAAGGGCGGCAGTGGGCTCATCAAACAATAGGACATCGGGTGACAGCATCAGGGAGCGGGCAATAGCCACCCGCTGCTGCTGACCACCCGACAGTGAAGATGGCCAGGCATCGGCCTTTTCAGACAGGCCAACACGTTCCAGCAGTTCTCTGGCTTTGGTGGTGGCTTTTTCTTTGGGCATCCCCTGCACCACGGGCGCTTCAATCAGGTTGTTAAGTACCGTCATATGTGGCCAGAGATTGTATTGCTGAAACACCATGCCTACCTTGCGCCTCAGGGCGCAAGCCTGTTTGTTCAGGTGTTTGTTGTCGCCATCGCTGAAATTAAACGTCATATCCGCAATGCGCATGGTGCCCTTATCGGGGGTTTCCAGCAGGTTCAGCATGCGCAGCAGGGTGCTTTTACCGGCACCGCTGGCTCCCAGAAGAACCGTAGTTTCACCCCGGGGGATAGTAAAACTGATATCTTTAAGAACCTGTGTGGAGCCAAATGCTTTGCTTAGGCCCTCTACGACTATACCTTCTACAGCCATACCTTCTACAATCATGCCTTCTACGACCATGCCTTCTACGATCATGCCCATTGTCTCTGTGATTTCCGCCCCGTTGTGACCCTCTTCAGGGCTGACGGAATCCGTTGAGCATAGCCCGAACAGATCACCGCTTCACATGAAATTGGATTCTCTTATATAATTGTGGGTAAAATCAAGCGGCAAGTGAATATTTATTCATTTTCTGCTTTTTATCGAGAGAAGACCGGGGTTTCTGGTCAGCAGTGTCGGGATTTTCAGGAGCAATACATAAAGATTATGGCCAGTCAAAAACAGGAAGCACTGATTAAGGCTTTCAGGCAGCTGCTAAAAGAAGAGCGCTGCGGATCCCAAAGCCAGATCGTTGAGCAGCTGCAGAGCCAGGGTTTTGACAATATCAGTCAGTCAAAAGTTTCCCGGCTGCTTTGTCGGCATGGTGCTGTTCGCGTCCGAAATGCCCGCAATGAACAAGTGTATTGTCTTCCCCCCGAACTGGGAAAAATGGATTCTAATATTGCGGTCAGGGATCTGGTGGAAGACGTTGCCAACAATGGCATGTTGATTGTGATCAAAACCAGTCCGGGGGCTGCCCAGATGATTGCCCGGCTATTGGATTCCATCAGTCGCTCTGATGGTATCCTGGGTTGTGTAGCGGGCGACGATACTATTTTTGTCGCGCCTGTTTCTCCCGAAGACATTGATGCTCTCCAGGAAAGTATTGTCCAGCTGTTTATGCAGTGACTTTAATTTAGTGCGTCACCTCAATAAGTTTGATGTGAATAATCTACGTTCATCCTGAGCGGAGTCGAAGGATTTGGACTCCGAACCAACTATAAAGATCCTGCCAGTCACCCTTCGACTCCGCTCAGGGTGAACGAAGGCTGTGGCTTTATCCTGCCTCTAAAGCTCACTGCGGATAGCACCAGTGTAGGCTTTAAGCGGTTGAAAAGCGTGTTGATCTGCCTTTTTGCTCAGTTCCTCATGCATCTCCTCCTCGAGCAAACTGCCAAGGGCAAGCAGCAGATATTCGCTATCCACAGCCCCCATTAGCTGAAGGCCAAAAGGCAGGTCTTCATGGTTAAAGCCGCAGGGAATGGTGACCCTGGGGCCTCCTGTCAGGTTGGCCAGGGAAGTGTTAAATGACAGAAGGTAGGCTTTGGCTAAATTCAACTCGCCCGCGGTATTATTCAGCAAGTATGCCAATTTTTCTGGAGCAGGGATTAACGTGGTTGGCATGGCAATCACATCAACCTTTGAGAATATATTTTTTTCAAAATGATCGGCCAGTATTTTCTGGTTCTGTCTGGCTCGCTCGGCCTGCTCATTAGTAAGGGCTTTGCCCATCAACAGGGCCATTTCAGTTTCATAGGGTATGCCTTTCCCCAAAAACTTGAGACTCCCCTCCGCTGCCCAGCTCCCAAACAGGATGATATGGGTTGCCCAGAGCCGTTTTCTGAAGTTCTCAGAGGTAAAATGCATTTTGACGAAAATGTTGTCTTTGCGATTTTGCAGTTTTTTGAGTCGGGTTCCCAGCCGGTCAAGACATTCAAATGTTTTCTCTGACACTTCTTTGTCTGCATGTTCCAGCCAATCACGATCGAGGCCTATTTTCAGGGTCTTCAAAGCCTCAGCTACCTGAAGGGTGGGATGGCGTCCGCTTGAAACCTGATAACCAAGGGCAATATCTTTAAAACGCTTACCGATAAGTCCAATAGCCACCAGACTTAACGCAGCGTTGACATAATTTTTGGTGGACAGCTTATCAGTCGTGGGCTTAAGGCCGGGTAAACCATTTAATGAAGCAGGAATGGAGACAGACCCGCCACCATCAGTCCCTACCGTTAAGGGTGACATGCCAATGGCAACCATCAGGGCGCTGCCAGTGGATGATCCACCCGCGACATGGAAAGGGTTGAAGTGATTGGCGGTCCTGGGAAAGTGAGGGTTTTCTCCCGTTGCCCCAAGCCCGAAAAAATGTTGATTGGTTAGCCCCAGGATAATAACACCCTCACGCTTTAACAGTCGTATCACTTCAGATTCAGTCTCTTCAGTAATAATGGGAAAAAGCGATTGATCGGTTATTTTTTTAAGGTCAGCGCCAGCGGTTGCGTGATAGCCTGCAACATTGATTTCTGATTTTACGGCAATAGGAATACCTTCCAGCTCGCTGATAATCCCTTGCTTTTTACAGACTTCAATATTCCCTTTGTACTCTGAAATGCACTTTAACCACCGCTGATCGGAGACCTTGGCCATACTCATGGCCTGGTCTTTGTTTCGCGCAATCAGTATATCCTTCATGCCTGGTGGCAGCCCTTTTTCGTACCAGTAATAAATAATTTCAACCAAGATGGAAGGGCTTATTTTTTGTTCTGCAAACCATTGCTGAATCTCATCAATGCCACCGGCACGACCAAAAAGTTCGGATATCCTGACAGTTGGGCTGCCAGCAGAGCCTTTTTCTTCAGAAGGGATTAGCTCAAAAGGTGCCCGTTGAGGTTTGTCCGCAATACCTGCATTGAGACTGAGAGATGCTAACTCTGCCTCAGAGAAAAGCACGGGGTCTTCAGGGCTTATGCCGGTCATGACTAACTGGCTTTTGACGATCTCAACCTGTTCATCAATACTCCCGTGGCCTATGACCCAATCTCGGGTAAGGGACAGCCAGGATCCGGAAAGGTTTTGTGAAGCACTTAGCCAATCGGGGTAATAGTACTTGGTAATGTAAGGCTTTTGCCGGTAAGGGTTATAAATCTCAACAAGAGCAGGGTCGGATAAGTTATGGCCATAACTGCCGGTTGCTGTGAGAAGAAGAGTGAATACGAGAGCTAAACCTGAAAAGCGCATTCTGGTTCCTCAACAGAGATGAATTAACAATTTTCTCAGCAGGGTTCCAGTATAGGACAGTCTCGGGGCTGTTGGTTGACCAAAAAAAAGGCCGGAAGATTTCCGGCCTTTTTGACTGAATGCAAACAACAATCAGAAATTACTTCTTGTCGTTGCCGGCTTTTTCTTTCTTTTTGTCGTCTGCGATATCCAGCAGTTCAACGTCGAAGACCAGAGTAGAAGCCGGTGGGATGGTGCCCGCAGCCTGATCACCATAAGCCAGTTCGGAAGGGATATACAGTTTGTACTTGGAGCCTACTGGCATTAATTGCAGGCCTTCCTGCCAGCCTTTGATGACGCCGTTCAGAGGGAAGGTAGCGGGTTGGCCACGCTCAACGCTGCTGTCGAACACGGTGCCATCGATCAGGGTGCCTGTGTAGTGGACAGTAACCTCATCTTCAGGGCCGGGTTTGGCAGCGCCTTCTTCACCGGCTTCAATCACTTCGTACTGCAGACCGGATTCGGTGGTTTTCACGCCCTCTTTCTTGGCGTTTTCTTTCAGGAATTCCTCACCCTTCTTGCGGTCTTCATCCAGACGCTCCTGAACTTTCTTCTCGATGATGGGGCGGATACGCTCTTCATGACCCTGCAGGGCACTGCGAATCTCATCATCGTTCAGTTTGCTCTGGCCACCCAGGGCGTCCATAAATCCTTTCTTGAGCAGTTCGCGGTCAATGGTGATACCCATTTCTTCCTGCTGCTTAAGAGTTTGATCAGCGTAGTTACCCAGAGACGCGCCCATGGCGTAGGCGGCTTTCTGCTCTGGGGTTTCCAGCTTGACTTCTTCAGTAACGGGTTGGGTTTTTTCGGTGCAACCTGCGGCAAGAGCAACTACTGCGGCCAACGTGGTCACTTTGAGAACCTTTTTCACTATTTTTCTCCAATGAGTTGGTCAAAGTCCTGCCAGTCAAGGGCTTAGACCCGGAAAAGAAGGGGTAGACCCCCTGTCTCGATTAACAAACAATGAATAATGGCACAGAGATTGTGTTAATTGAACTTTTCAGAGTGTTTTTTATGGGTTCTGACACTTCCTTGACCTTTTTAAACTGGATATTGACGAAAATTCCGGTTTTTTTGGTACATTTGTGCTTCTTTGTGCGCCCAGGGGATCATAAATTTATCAGGCTTCTGGCTAAATTCTTTCAAATCCAGTAGATTACGTCGGTTTTACTGGCTATCCCTGCTCTGAGTTCATCAGGTGCGGATGCCCAATTTACGATCAAGAGTGGTGGGCTACCTATGCTTTATGCCGAAGGCAATCGTCTGATGAACGTTGCGGACAAACACAACCGAGGGTTCGAGCGCAAGAAAACAGCCCGGCTGGGTACTGAGAAAAACCCTGCCAGCGTCGTTGTTCAGAATGAAGAGCGAGAGCAGGAGCTGTCGGCCATCTTTGAAGAAAATGGCTGGTTTTACACTATTGAGGTCGACGAAGAACAGCAGGAAGATATCTCTGACCTGGAACTGCTGAAGAACCTGCCAACCACCAAAGTGGTAGAAAAAACACCGGGCCGTAACGACCCCTGTGTTTGTGGCAGTGGCAAAAAGTATAAGAAGTGCTGCGGCTAACTGGTAAAAAGCGATAGCTGATCAATAAAACCAGCAGGCGCTCGTAGTACAGTGTCCCCATCTGGCGCTCAAGGGCGCGGGCACTCCAGCAGTGCTCGGCGGCTTCCTTCATATACCACTGTCAGGCTCTGCCTCAGATCTATTTTGGCAGAGCATCATTTTCATTGTGCGGGGTGACCGAAAATAAGGTCATGAACATTTGAGCTCGGTTTGAAGACGTATCATTCTTTATCACCTTTCTTTCTTTTAGCGTTAGATGGCGGCCGCTCATAGGCTTTTCTTTTAAGTCTCTGGTCGTCAGGCAGGTGTGTCTGTTTGTGCCTTTTCAGATCGCCCGCCTGGTTGGTGTCATAATCGCAACCCTCATGATCACACCGGTACACCTTGACTCTCTGGTCGGCAGGTAAGTGGGTCTGTTTGTGCCTTTTCAGATCGCTCGCCTGGTCGGTGTCGTAATCGCAGCCCTCATAGTCACACTGGTGCACTCTGACTCTCTGGTCGGCAGGCAAGTGGGTCTGTTTGTGCCTTTTCAGTTTGTACGCTTGTTCGACCCTGTAGTTGCAGCCCTCATAGTCACACTGGTGCACCTTAGGTCTCTGGTCGGCAGGCAGGTGGGTCTGTTTGTGCCTTTTCAGACTCTCCGACCGCTTGCTCCTGAAGTCGCAGCCCTCATGGTCACACTGGTGCACCTTGGCTCTTTTAGGTCTTTGGTCCGCAGGCAGGTGGGTCTTCTTGTGCTCTTTCAGATGTTCCGCCCGCCCGGTCCTGTAGTCACAGCCCTCATGGTCACACTGGTGCACCTTGAGTCTCTGGTCGGCAGGCAGGTGGATCTGTTTGTGTCTGTTCAGATTACTCGTCTGGTTGGTGCTGTAGTCGCAGCCCTCATGCTCACACCGGTGGATCTTGGGTTTCTTGGCTCTCTTGATTCTCTGGTCGTCTGAGCTGTAAGTGAGTATTTCACTGTCTGAAACAGGCTCCTCCTTAATCTTTTTCAGTGCCAGAGTCGCACCATACTGACTGATTTCATTGGCTACTCGAAAGGGATTAAGTGTTGTGGTTACATAACGAGCATCAGATTCATCTTCGTTTGAACGGTTGTCGATGCTTTCATCAGAGGTGCCGTTAGTGGCTATTTCACTGTCTGAAACGGGCTCCTGCTTAATCTCTTTCAGTGCCGGAGCCGCACAATACTCACTGATTTCATTGGCTACCCGAAAAGGATTAAGTGTTGTAGTTTCATACCGAACATCTGATTCGGCATTAGCCTCGTCTTCATCTTCATCTTCATCTTCATCTTCATCTTCGTTTGAACGGTTGTCATTGCTTTTATCAAAGGTGCTGCTGCCTTCACTGTCAGAAGCATTATCAGAGGCTGCCCGACTGTGAACCTTCAACTCCCACCATTCAATGGCTTCACTCTTTTCTTCATTTGGTAGCCCATCCCAAATCGGGAAAAGCACCTTGCCGACAGCCAGAGGGACCAGCAAAGGCAACCTGTTTTCTTGAGCATGACAATTGGAGCAATGCACAGAAAAGGCAATGACCAAGGTCAAAATCAATGGTTTTTTGGATAGCAAGGCCCGGCTTCCCAGTCATTGAAGTGTTTATTGGAAAGTCAGGTTAGTCAAAATCTGGAGAGAGGTCGGTGTTTTCTTTGCCGTGCCATCAAGGTAGACAATGGGGTAGAGGCTTTCCAAATACTGCGCTAGAGCAATTGTGCAACGGTGCGTTGCACAATTTCGAAATTTTGAGTACCCGTTACGACTTGTTCTTGGTGTTCTGGCCTTCCGGTGCGTGCTTGGGATACTCGGCAGTGCAGTCTCGGTTGGGAAAAATCAATTAACGGTTTTATCTGCCCGACCCTGAAGTTGTTCTTCCTGCTCAAGCGCCCTGTGTTTCTTTTGCAATCCAGCCAGAATATATCTGAACAGCAAAATAACGAGAACAGCGCCAATAGTATTGGCCACCGGGAAGGATAGCCAGATACCTTTCAGGCCAAGACCGGGAGTGTCAGACGAGACAAGGTATCGACAATCTTTCCTGTAAAGTGGTCGATAGCGGTTTTCTAAGGTCGTAGGTTTCTTTGAGGTAGGTTGGGAGTCAGATCATTTTTTATCGCCCTTCTTTCTTTTCTTCTTAGATGGCAGCTGGTCATACGCTTTCCTTTTAGGTCTCTGGTCGGCAGGCAGGTGGGTCTGTTTGTGTCTGTTCAGATTACTCGTCAGGTCGGTGATGTAGTTGCAGCCCGCATGGTCACAACGGTGCTCCTTGATTCTCTGGTTGGCAAGCAGGTGGGTTCGTTTGTGCCTTTTCAGATCGATCGACTGCTTGGTGTCGTAGTCGCAGCCCTCATGATCACACCGGTGCACCTTGGGTTTCCTGGGTTTCCTGGGTCTCCGGTTGGCAGGCAGGTGGGTCTTTTTGTGCCTTTTCAAATTACTTTTCTGGTCGGTGATGTAGTTGCAGCCCTCATGGTCACACTGGTTCATATTGGGTCTCTGGTCGGCGGGCAGATGGGTGTGTTTGTGTATTTTCAGATGACCTGACTGAAGAGTGCTGTAGTTGCAGCCCTCATGGTCACACTGGTTCATATTGGGTCTCTGGTCGGCGGGCAGATGGGTCTGTTTGTGTATTTTCAGATGGCCCCTTTGTCGAGTGCTGTAGTTGCAGCCCTCATAGTCACACTGATGCACCTTGGTTCTCTGGTCAGCAGGCAGGTGGGTCTGTTTGTGCGCTTTCAGATGACTCCTATAGTTAGTGCGGTAGTTGCAGCCCTCATGGTCACACCGGTGCATCTTGAGTCTCTGGTCGGCGGGCAGGTGGGTCTGTTTGTGCTTTTTCAGATCGCTCGCCTGAGGGGTGCTGTAGTTGCAGCCCTCATGGCCGCACTGGTGCATCTTGAGTCTCTGGTCGGCAGGCAGGTGGGACTGTTTGTCCATTTTCAGACTGCTCGTGTGGTAAGTGCTGAAGTTGCAGTCCTCATGGTGACACTGAAACTTGGTTCTTTGGTTGGCAGGCAGGTGGGTCTCTTTATGCCTTTTCAAATAACTTCTCTGGTCGCTGCTGTAGTTGCAGCCCTCATGGTCACACTGGTGCTGAGCAGCGTCCACTTTTGTCAGGTTTACCTCTGAATCGGTAAGTATTTCACTGCCTGAAACAGGTTCCTCCTTAATCTTTTTCAGTTCCAGAGTCGCACCATACTGACTGATTTCATTTGATGCTCTAAAGGGATTAAGTGTCGTGGTTGCATACTGAACATCAGATTCAGCATTAACTTCGTCTTCGTTTGAACCGTTGTTGCTGGTTTTATCAGAGCAGCCGCTGTCTTCATTGTCAGAATCCTCATCAGAGGCTGCCTGACTGCAAGCCGTAACTTCGACGTCAGGAGCAGTAGAAAAGCAATAAGTAGAAAAAGCAATAAGTAGAAAAGCAATAGCGAGTGTCAGGCTTTAAGACGATGTCATCACCGAAACAAATTCGTGGTATATCGCTGTCGTTTATCTCAGTGGCAATAGCTTTAGCCGAAGAGTCAAGTTCTGGTAGCCCATCCCGGACCGGGAAAAGAGGGAGAAGAATAGTTTCAACGCCTGAAACGTAGGCTCCCTGAGCGTGGCCATTGGAGCAATGCACAGAAAAAGCAATGACCAAGGTCAAAATCAACGGTTTTTTGGATAGCAAGGCCCGGCTTCCCAGTTATTGAACTGTTTATTGGAAAGTCAGGTTAGTCAAAATCTGGAGAGAGGTCGGTGTTTTCTTTGCCGTGCCATCAAGGTAGACAATGGGCTAGAGGCTTTGCCAGGGCAATTGTGCAACGGTGCGTTGCACAATTTCGAAATCAGGCCAGCTGGCGGCAAATTTTGCCATATATTTCAAGGTTCTTTTTAACCCCCTGTGTCAGGATAGTTGTCGCCTCTTTTGATTTTTCCTACTAAACAGGGGGTGGTCAGAGAGTGACCAATGGCTCGTTATTCAGACTTTTGGCTCAACAGCTGTCGCTGCTGCTCCAGTTGCAGGCGCAGCTCCTCTTCACTGGGCAACTCCAGCTTGTACTTGGAAGCAAACAGTTGCTGACTGTCGTTCAGCACGGAATATTTGGCGACAGTGTGATTGCCTTCGGAGCAGAGAATCAGGCCAATGGTGGGGTTATCATCCCCACGGCGCTTTTTCTCTTCATACATGCGCACATACATGTCCATCTGCCCCACGTCCTGATGGGTGAGCCTGTGCATTTTCAGGTCGATCAGCAGGAAGCACTTGAGATGGAAGTTGTAAAACACCAGATCGATAAAATAATCGCCATCGTCCGTGCTGATGCGTTGCTGCCTCTCGACAAACGCAAACCCCTTGCCCAGTTCCAGCAGGAATTTTTGCAGATTGTTGATCAGCTCTTGCTCAAGCTCATTTTCCTGAACTGAACCGGCAGGCAGATTGAGAAAATCCAGAATATAGGGGTCACGCAGGTAGTCCTGCGGTGTGTCTTGCAGAACCGAGGTCTTTTGTTCGGCTTCTGCCAGTACAGGCTGCAAACCCTGCTTTCCGTGCTGGGTCGCCAGCAGGCGCTCGTAGTACAGTGTCCCCATCTGACGCTCAAGGGCACGGGCGCTCCAGCATTGCTCAGCAGCTTCCTTCATATACCACTGGCGAGCCTGTTCATTTTCGATGCGTGTCAGTGTTCTGTAGTGGGTCCATGACAATTCGAGACGCAGTGCGTCTCGTTTTGGAAAACAAAGGTAAAAAGCCCGCATTTTGCGCAGATTGGTGAGATCAAACCCCTTGCCAAACTCCTGGCTGAGGCTGTCGGAGAGCCTTTTTAAGACCTCTTTCCCATAAGCCGCACGACTCTCGCCCTGCTGCTCATCCTCAACAATCAGGCGACCAATTTCCCAGTAGGTCTGTACCATGGCGGCATTGACCGCCGCTACCACCTGCTGGCGACCTTGGGTCAGCAGCTCACGGATATTGTTAAGCAGCTTGTCGTGCTGGCTTTTGCTCATCAGGTGGCCTCCTGTGTTTCCACTTTTACCCGGCGGTTAAACTCGTTGACCTTGTCATTGCTGGCTTTGGTAAAAATATCCTGTGCCAGTTGCCGTTCTGCCGGATCGTCGCTCTGGCTCAAATGCTGCAATGACCGGAGCACATTGACTTTATCCAGCATATCTTCCTTACGAATCTTGCGATCATGCTCAACCCGGTGCATCCCCATCATTTCTTTACGATACTGACGGTTCTCTTTGCTTTCGATGGCTGAGTTGACCAGGCCGACCCGGGCAAAGGCATCTGTGCTTTGGTAATTCATTTTGCGTCCTTTCTGTTATTTGCCTACAGTGGTAGGGCAATGGAGTATTAACAGGGTATCAAGTTGAGGTAAAACGATGAACAGCTTATACGAGACTGATTACCACCAGTGGTTGAGTCAGCAACGAGAACATCTCATTCAAGGTCAATTAGATCAGTTAGATGTTGAAAACTTGATTGAGGAATTAGAAGTGGGGATTAAAGATCATTAATAGAACAAAATCCATGCTTAAACTATAGAACCGATGATGCTTTAGCCCGGATTTATCCCAGGGCAAAACAAAAAGCCATTGATGAAATGAATAGGTATGCACGACACGACAACCAAAAACTCAATAAAAATAGTTTTCCTGAACAGTGTCCTTGGAGTTTTGAGCAGGTAATGGATAATTCTTGGCCTATTTTGAAACGGAGATAAAACGGTCACTAAAAACTGGCGACCTTGTAACAGCCTGCCAGAAAGCTAACCCTTCTGGCGCTGCTCCATCTTCTGCAACCGCTTGTCAAGGTTACGCAACCTGTTCTTCCTGCTCAAGCGCCCTGTGTTTCTTTTTCAATCCAGCCAGAATATATCTGAACAGCAAAATAACGAAAACAGCGCCAATAGTATTGGCTACCGGGAAGGATAGCCAGATACCTTTCAGGCCAAGACCGGGAGTGTCAGACGAGACAAGGTATCGACAATCTTTCCTGTAAAGTGGTCGATAGCGGTTTTCTAAGGTCGTAGGTTTCTTTGCCGTGAAAATGCCCGAATGCATCATTTTCATTGTGCGGGGTGACCGGAAATAAGGTCATGAACATTTGAGGTAGGTTGGGAGTCAGATCATTTTTTATCGCCCTTCTTTCTTTTCTTCTTAGATGGCAGCTGGTCATACGCTTTCCTTTTAGGTCTCTGGTCGGCAGGCAGGTGGGTCTGTTTGTGTCTGTTCAGATTACTCGTCAGGTCGGTGATGTAGTTGCAGTCCTCATGGTCACACTGGTGCATCTTGAGTCTCTGGTCGGCGGGCAGGTGGGTCTGTTTGTGCTTTTTCAGATCGCTCGCCTGAGGGGTGCTGTAGTTGCAGCCCTCATGGCCGCACTGGTGCATCTTGAGTCTCTGGTCGGCAGGCAGGTGGGACTGTTTGTCCATTTTCAGACTGCTCGTGTGGTAAGTGCTGAAGTTGCAGTCCTCATGGTGACACTGAAACTTGGTTCTTTGGTTGGCAGGCAGGTGGGTCTCTTTATGCCTTTTCAAATAACTTCTCTGGTCGCTGCTGTAGTTGCAGCCCTCATGGTCACACTGGTGCTGAGCAGCGTCCACTTTTGTCAGGTTTACCTCTGAATCGGTAAGTATTTCACTGCCTGAAACAGGTTCCTCCTTAATCTTTTTCAGTTCCAGAGTCGCACCATACTGACTGATTTCATTTGATGCTCTAAAGGGATTAAGTGTCGTGGTTGCATACTGAACATCAGATTCAGCATTAACTTCGTCTTCGTTTGAACCGTTGTTGCTGGTTTTATCAGAGCAGCCGCTGTCTTCATTGTCAGAATCCTCATCAGAGGCTGCCTGACTGCAAGCCGTAACTTCGACGTCAGGAGCAGTAGAAAAGCAATAAGTAGAAAAGCAATAAGTAGAAAAGCAATAGCGAGTGTCAGGCTTTAAGACGATGTCATCACCGAAACAAATTCGTGGTATATCGCTGTCGTTTATCTCAGTGGCAATAGCTTTAGCCGAAGAGTCAAGTTCTGGTAGCCCATCCCGGACCGGGAAAAGAGGGAGAAGAATAGTTTCAACGCCTGAAACGTAGGCTCCCTGAGCGTGGCCATTGGAGCAATGCACAGAAAAAGCAATGACCAAGGTCAAAATCAACGGTTTTTTGGATAGCAAGGCCCGGCTTCCCAGTTATTGAACTGTTTATTGGAAAGTCAGGTTAGTTAAAATCTGGAGAGAGGTCGGTGTTTTCTTTGAGGTGAGCTGGGAGGCGAGTCACTTTTTATCATCCTTCTTTCTTTTCTTCTTAGATGGCAGCTGGTCAAACGCTTTCCTTTTGAGTCTCTGATCAGCAGGCAAGTGAGTTTGTTTGTGAGCTTTCAGATTGCCTTTACGGTCAGTGATGTAGTTGCAGCCCTCGTGGTCACACTGGTGCACCTTGGGTCTTTGGTCGACGGGCAGGTGGGTCTGTTTGTGTATTTTCAGATGACCTGACTGACGAGTGCTGTAGTTGCAGCCCTGATGGTCACACTGGTGCATCTTGGGTCTCTGGTCGGCGGGCAGATGGGTCTGTTTGTGTGTTTTCAGATGACCCAACTGACGAGTGCTGTAGTTGCAGCCCTGATGGTCACACTGGTGCATCTTGGGTCTCTGGTCGGTCGGCAGGTGGGTCTGTTTGTGCATTTTCAGATGGCTCGCATGTTGAGTGCCGTAGTTGCAGCCCTCATAGTCACACTGATGCACCTTGGATCTCTGGTTAGCAGGCAGGTGGGTCTGTTTGTGCGCTTCCAGATGACCCCTGTGGTTAGAGCGGTAGTTGCAGTCCTGATGGTCACACTGGTGCATCTTGGGTCTCTGGTCGGTACTGCAAGCAAATAAGATGATTTTCTGATTGTCAGAAGAGTCTGCTTCTGTCGCGTCTACCTCTGACTCAGTGGGTGTTTCACTGTCTGAAACGGGCTCCTGCTTAATGTTTTTCAGTGCCGGAGCTGCACAATACTCACTGATTTCATCAGATACCCGAAAAGGATTAAGTGTCGTGGTTGTGTAATGAACATCAGATTCAGCATTAACTTCGTCTTTATCTTCGTTTGAACCGTTGTCGCTGGTTTCATCAGAGGAACCGCTGTCTTCACTGTCAGAATCCTCATCAGAGGCTGCCTGACTGCAAACCGTAACTTCGACGCCAGGAGCAGGAGAAAAACAATAAGTAGAAAAGCAATAAGTAGAAAAGCAATAGCGATTGTCAGGCTTTAAGACGATGTCATCACCGAAATAAATTCGTGGCATATCGCTGTCGTTTATCTCAGTGGCGATAGCTTTAGCCGAAGAGTCAAGTTCTGGTAGTCCATCTCGGACCGGGAAAAGAGGGAGAAGAATAGTTTCAACGCCCGAAACGTAGGCTCCCTGAGCGTGGACATTGGAGCAATGCACAGAAAAAGCAATGACCAAGGTCAAAATCAACGGTTTTTTGGATAGCAAGGCCCGGCTTCCCAGTCATTGAAGTGTTTATTGGAAAGTCAGGTTAGTCAAAATCTGGAGAGAGGTCGGTGTTTTCTTTGCCGTGCCATCAAGGTAGACAATGGGGTAGAGGCTTTCCAAATACTGCGCTAGATTGTGCAACGGTGCGTTGCACAATTTCGAAATTTTGAGTACCCGTTACCACTTGTTCCTGGTGTTCTGGCCTTCCGGTGCGTGCTTGGGATACTCGGAAGTGCAGTCTCGGTTGGGAGGAATCAATTCACGGTTTTATCTGCCTGACCCCGAAGTTGTTCTTCCTGCTCAAGCGCCCTGTGTTTATTTTTCAATCCAGCCAGAATATATCTGAACAGCAAAATAACGAGAACAGCGCCAATCGTATTGGCTACCGGGAAGGATAACCAGATACCTTTCAGGCCAAGACCGGGAGTTAGCAGGAAAAGCAGAGGGGTCATCAGTAGCAGTTGTCGGCTGCTGGTCATCACCAGGCCGGCCAGAGGTTTTCCCATCGCTTGAAAATAAGCGGCACCTACCGTTTGAAATATCACCAGGGGCATACATAGGATAATCAGCTTAAGGCCTGACAGGGTGGCGTTTATCAGGTCTGCTTCGGTGGTGAACCAGCCGATAAAAAATTCTGGCGCCAGCCAGACAATGGCCACCAAAATATAGCTGAATACCAGCCCGTAGAGGATAGACTTGATAAAGGCTGAGATCACCCGGTCATAACGTCTTGCCCCGAAGTTGTAACCGGCAATGGGGATAAAACTCTGGTTCAGGCCAATGATAGGAACCATCATCAGGGTTTGCAGGCGGTTAATAATGCCGTAGGCAGCAATCAGCAGAGGGCCGCCGTACATCAACAGGAACTTGTTCAGGGCAATCAGCAAAATGGCATCCCCGACCTGGCGACCAAAGGCTATGCCGCTCAGGGCCACGATCTCTTTAATCAGCGACTTTTGCCAGGAGAAGAACTTTGTCTGCAGCCGCATACTGCTTTTTTTGCGCAGGTAGATGGAAATGCTGAAAACCCAGCCAGATATCTGGGAGATGACCGTTGCCAGGGCAGCGCCTTCCAGACCCATGTCCAGCAGGGCAATGAATATGGCATCCAGAATGATGTTAAGAAAAGACGACAGCCACATGCTGTTCATGGAAAGTCGGGCCAGACCTTCAGCCCTGAGCATTTGATTCATGCTCATCCAGCTGCCCAGAAAGGGGATGCCTATCAGGGCGATATGGTAATAGCTTTTGGCCAGTTCATGGGTTTCTTCATTGGCACCGAAGAGGGTGAGAATCGGATCGGTGAAGAGATAAGCCAGCGTGCTGGCGAGCAGGCAAAGGACCAGAGCCAGGGAGAAGCCATTACCGTAAGTGTGTCGTGCATTATGCACATCTCCCTGACCGAGTTTACGGGACATCAGTGATCCGGCCCCGGCACCAATGGCCATCCCGAGGGTGGGCAAAAGCAGGCTGATGGGGTAGGCGAGGGTGACCGCGGCAATGCCCTGGCTTCCTACAAAGTGCCCGATAAAAATAGTATCAACGGTGTTGTACAGCATGATGGTCAGCATACCGGCGCTGGCTGACATCATCATGCTGAGCAATAACTTGTCGATGGGTTCCTGACCCAATCGCTGGTGTTGGCTCATTCAATTGGCCTTATCATGATCTTCAGAGTCACCATGATAAAGTTAAGTTGATGGTCAGGATTGAGTTTTTTACTCAGGAAATGTACCTATACACAGAAAGTGTCTGCTTTCTGTCTATAGGTAGAGAAGGTAAAAAGAGAAGGTAAAAAAAGAATGGTTCCTGTTTAGAACTCAGGCATTAAGCATGGCGGCGCCACGTACACCCCCGGCATCGCCGAATTCTGCCTTGCGAATCTCGGGCAGCTGTCCGATGTTCAGGGTGTATTTTGACAACAGCGGGGGGACCAGTTCATAGAGTTCGTCAAAGTTCGACAGTCCGCCGCCCAGAACAATGACACCCGGATCCAGAATATTGATCATGGCGCCTAATCCAGAAGCCAGCAGTTCACAATAAATCTCAACAGCCCGCTCTGCCTGGGTATCGTGACGGCGGAATAGTTGAACTATTTCTTTGCCTGACAGGGGTCCTTCCTTGCCTGACAGGGTCTGGTCAGCAACATGCTTATAGATCAGCTCCAGACCTCTGCCTGACAGGTAGTTGTCCAGGCAGCCATGCATGCCACAACCGCACTTAACGATGGGAAAGTCTTCGCCAGCCAGCTTGAAAACATGATAGGGCAATGGTGTATGCCCCCATTCGCCAGCCAGATTATTTCTGCCATCATGAAGCTTGCCGTTGATGTAGAGTCCGCCGCCGCAACCGGTGCCGAGAATCACGCCAAATACTGTAGGGATTTTATCGCCAGCACCGCCAATCGCTTCTGACAGGGCAAAGCAGTTGGCATCGTTTTCTATTTTGATGGGACGATCCAGAATCAATTCAAGATCAACTTGCAGGTTCTGGTCGTTTACACAGGGCACATTGGCGCACTGTGCCTTGCCGGTATCCGGATTAATAAATCCCGGAATACCAATACCGACACTGCCCCGTGTGTTTAATTCACGATCGGTTTCGAAAACCAGCTCCTGGATGGCATGTTTAAATGCATCATAGGAGTCAGTCGGTGTGGGTATACGTTTGCTGGCGAGTTTGTTGTGCTCATGATCAAAAACGGCCAGTTCCATCTTGGTGCCACCAATATCCACCCCGTACAGCATGGGTCACTCCTGAATCTGTTTTAATGGCTGCATATAAAAAGCCAACCGATGAGGTTGGCTTGGTCAAGTAACGATTGTTTTACTGGATTTTCGGATCCAGCTCGCCTTTACCGTAACGGACGAACATGCCTTCCAGGCTGGTGCTGCTGATTTTTGACCCCTGTCCTGCCGAGCCGAACGCCTGGTAACGTTGGATGCAGATATCTTTCATGGCTTTGGTGGCCGCGGCGAAATATTTACGTGGGTCAAATTCGGAAGGGTTTTCAGTCAGGAAGCGGCGAATGGCACCTGTGGAAGCCAGACGAAGGTCGGTATCAATATTGACTTTGCGAACGCCGTGACGAATGCCTTCCTGAATCTGTTCCACCGGTACACCGTAAGTTTCAGGGATTTGGCCGCCGTTTTCGTTGATGACTTTCAGCCACTCCTGTGGAACAGAAGAGGAGCCGTGCATCACCAGGTGGGTGTTCGGGATGCGCTGGTGGATTTCACGAATGCGGTCAATCGCCAGAATATCCCCTGTCGGTGGACGAGTGAACTTATAAGCACCGTGGCTGGTACCGCAGGCAATGGCCAGGGCATCAACGTGGGTGGCTTTTACAAATTCTGCTGCTTCATCCGGATCTGTCAGCAACTGGTCGTGGGACAGGGTGCCTTCGGCACCGACGCCGTCTTCTTCACCGGCCTGTCCGGTTTCCAGAGAGCCCAGACAGCCCAGCTCACCCTCTACAGAAACACCACAGGCGTGTGCCATTTCTACTGTACGACGGGTTACGTCAACATTGTATTCGTAGGAAGAGGGGGTTTTGCCATCATCTTTCAGGGAGCCATCCATCATCACGGAGGTGAAACCGAGCTGGATGGAGCGCTGGCAGACAGCGGGGCTGGTGCCATGATCCTGATGCATGACGACCGGAATGTGAGGGAATTCTTCGGTGGCTGCCTGAATCAGGTGTCTCAGGAAGGGGGCGCCGGCATACTTACGGGCACCGGCAGAAGCCTGAACGATGACAGGGGAGTCTGTCTCGTCGGCAGCTTCCATAATAGCGCGCATCTGTTCCAGGTTGTTGACATTAAACGCGGGTACGCCGTAGTTGTTTTCTGCGGCGTGGTCGAGCATTTCACGCAAGCTGATCAGGGCCATTGCCTGCTCCTGCTAATCAAAGGGGTGGTGGATTCGGCGGCTATTATCCCTGTTTCTTGGGAGTGGTGCAAAGCATCTGTGGGCTGTGCTTTTCTTTAGGGTTCGTTGGGGGGGCTGGTGGGGGGGGAGGTTCTGGTGGGGGGAGTGTCTGTCTGGTTGTGAAATCGATTTCTTTGATTTTTTTACAGATCTGTGGAAAGGGGGCTATATTGTGTATTTGATAGATAGTCGACAGCGTAGAGGTACTTAGCCCTATCCATTAAATGAGCCTTCGGTGTGTCAGTTACATCATTCTCCATTTGGTTCCCTACTGTAGTCATTGGTCAAGCCCTCAGTGGTTTGGTTGAGGGTCAACTCCGTGTGATTTTCCATGAGATAAGTAGTAGCGAGGGTAAAACCATGAAATTAATTGTCTCCTTTTTAACTTCTCTAATGCTATTTTGTTCGTCTTCTTTGTTTGCTGATTCTTTTATATTCGACAACCCGAATAAGTACAATATAAAGGTATTTGATGGCGACTCGCTTTTGTATGACAAGGAGGAAAAAGGTGTTTATTTTGGTCGAAATCCTAAAAGCAATGATTTTACGGTAAGGGTGGATGAGTTCACTACTCCTATAAACCTTATATTAAATACTTCTTTGAACAAAAATTTCTATAAGGGTGGTTGCAATTACAGCTTTTCGCTGAGCAAGGAAAATGGATGGGCTTTTATTGGTGGTGAGTTTCCCTGCACGAAAGGTCAGGATCATTTAAAAGCTGATTCGCCTCTGTTTACCACCAAAAACGACACCGACGATCCAAGTGATCCAACCAAAAAAGGCATCCCTGTCTATCCGGCCGTTGCCAGCGTTAAGGACGGCTTTGCCGCTGATAGTCTGCGAGGGTTCCTCTATCCAAAAGACTCCAGAGTGTACACTGAAGACAATTTTCTATTAATCGATTTGGGTATAAAGCCTGGTTCAAATATACAAATAGGGTTCTTTGATCCTTACGCTGTCAAATATATAGCCTGTGGGGACGATGTTATGCCTTATTCTGGCAAATATACATTCACACTAACGAAAGATAAAAAGTGTGTGATTGCGAAAACCTCAGCCGATTGAGAGGCTGAAAATCAGTCCGGTAGCCTCTTGGCTACCGGACTGATCCATTCAGGCTTTGCCTTCAGAGCCGAACTCGCGGATTTTACCTATAACGGTCTCGACAATGGCTTCTTTACCTGGGCCGATGATTTTACGTGGGTCGTAAACTTCGGCATCGTTGGCCAGCACCTTACGAACCATGTCTGCCCAGGCGATCTGGTTTTCTGTGTTGACGTTGATTTTGGCGGTGCCCCGGCTGATAGCGTTCTGGATGTCGGCGGTTGGAATGCCTGTGCCGCCATGCAGAACCAGGGGAATACCTGTCAGTTCTTTAACCTGTAACATTTCTTCGAAGCCCAGGTTCGGCAGACCTTTATAAGGGCCGTGAACAGAGCCCAGGGCCGGGGCCAGACAGTCTACGCCGGTGCGTTCAACCAGTTCCTTGCATTCCTGTGGGTCGGCGTAGATGCAGCTGTCTGCAACAACGTCGTCTTCCTGACCGCCGACAACGCCCAGCTCTGCTTCAACGGATACACCGCGGGCATGGGCAAACTCAACTACGGTTTTGGTCATGGCAACATTCTCTTCGAATGGGCCGTGGGAGCCGTCGATCATGACGGAAGAGAAGCCGGCTTCGATGGCTTCTTTGCATTTTTCAATGCTGGAGCCGTGGTCCAGGTGGATGGCAACCGGCACGGTGATGTCCATGCTCTCGATCAGAGCGTTCACCATGGTAGTAATGACTTTAAAGCCGCCCATGTAACGAGCAGCGCCTTCAGACACGCCGAGAATCACAGGAGACTGGGTTTTCTGGGCAGCACTCAGGATAGCCTGGGTCCACTCCAGATTGTTGATGTTGAACTGACCAATTGCGTATTTGCCTGCCAGAGCTTTTTGCAGCATGTCGGTCATGGATACCAGTGTCATAAAAGTTTCCTCGATCAGTGGTAGGGAGGGGGCTCTAAATCAGTTTAAGCACTGCTCAGTAGTAGTGCTGGGTGATACCTTCTTGTCCGGATCGTGCAGGCTGAATGGTTCTACCGCGTCGTAAGCTGATTCAGAGGTTGGGTGTCTAGCTTGCCTGAAGTCTAACAAAAAAACTTTATCTTTCTCCAGTTATAAAGAAAGAGAGTTTAAGAGTTATTTCAATTGACTGGCACTTGAGTTTATTCAAGAAACCTGTCAGAGCAAGCATCGTATCCTCTTCATTAAAGTGATTTTGTCGTTTAATGAAAAGAGGTTAAGGGTATAGTATTTAAAAAATCTGGGTGTTTTATTGACGTGCGTCGTACAAAGTGTCTTTTAATACTTTTTTATGATCTTAGGTAGTAATGCGTATGTTGGCTGGAGGTCAATCCTATTAAGGTGTGAAGCAATTTTTCGTGAGAGTGTCGATGGTTTTTGGTACTTCCTGAAAATGTGTGTTGCACCGCTTTTTTAGCATTAAAGTACTAATTAACATCACCTCCTGAAGACAAGCTTTGATATTAATTCGCTTGTTAATGAAAAAAACATTGTATAACAATTTGTTTCATACCTTCTTAAGGTTTTTGAAAAAAATTGTTTATGTTTTTTGTTCTGCCAAGGCTAACTTATTAAACGGCAGGCGATTAATTCGATGATGCACTATCTTGGGGTTGATCCGGTTGTCAGCGGTGAAGAACTGATACTCCGGTCGCCGAGCAGTCATAAACTGAGAAAACAGCCTGGGTGTCCTTCGTTATGAGAAGAGGCCGGGCAAACTGTTTTCTCAGTCAATAATTTTTTGAGTGGGTAGGATCATGTTTTCAGGCATCATTGCTTCTTCGGGCGTGGCGATTGGTAACGCCTTTGTGCTGAAAGAGGCCGAAATACAGATCAGCGGTGGCGTTCTGGATAACTCTGAGGTAGAGGCGGATATCGCTCGCTTCAGGCAGGCCAGAGACCTTACAGTTGAGCAGCTTGAGGCCATCCGTGACAAAACGGCAGCCAAGCTGGGGGAAGAAGAGGCTGAGGTCTTTGAAGGTCACATCCTGGTGGCCACGGACGAAGAGCTGGAAGAAGAAGTTATTTCTGCCATCCGCTCGCTGAAGTCCGCAGACTCAGCACTGAATGAGGCCATTATGGCCAATGTCAGTATGCTCGAAGAGCTGGACGACCCGTATCTGCGTGAGCGCGTTGCAGATATCAAGGATGTCGGTCACAGGATGCTGAAGAATTTGCTGGGTATTCCTGTCGCTTCTCTGGAGGACGTGGAAAAAGGCTCTATTATTATTGCCGATGACCTGACTCCTTCTGATACTTCCCAGATTGATCTCGACAGGGTCTGGGGTTTTGTGACGAACGTCGGTGGTCGTACTTCCCATTCTGCCATTATGGCGCGCTCTCTTGAACTGCCTGCCATTGTCGGGGCTAAAGTGGCTACTGACAGAATTCAGAATGGTGACCAGGTGGTACTGGATGCCATCAACAATAAAGTGCTGGTGAATCCGGACGCTGCTGCCCTGGATGAATACCGAACTCTTCAGGAACAGTTGGATAAAGAACGCGTTGAGCTGGCCAAGCTTAAAGATTTTCCCTGCGAAACCCGAGACGGTAAGGTCTTCGAAGTCTGTGCCAACATAGGTACGGTCAAGGATGTTGAGGGCGCTGATCGTCATGGTGCTGAAGGCGTAGGTCTCTACAGAACTGAATTTCTGTTTATGGATCGCACTCATATGCCTACGGAAGAAGAGCAGTTCGAGGCTTATAAGGGCGTGGCTGAGGCTATGACCGGTCGTCCGGTGATTATCCGTACTCTGGATATCGGCGGTGACAAGGAGCTGCCCTATCTGGACCTGCCTAAAGAGCTGAATCCGTTTCTCGGCTGGCGTGCCATTCGAATGTGCTTTGACAAGCCTGAAATTCTTAACACCCAGTTGCGTGCCATTTTCAGGGCCAGTGCTTTTGGCAAGGTGAAGATTATGTTCCCCATGGTTATTTCCGTGGAAGAAGCCCGTCGCCTGAAAGCCATGGTGGCAGCTGTCAAGGCTGAACTCACTCATGAAGGTGTCCGTTTTGATGACCGTGTTGAAGTAGGCATCATGGTAGAAACTCCCGCTGCTGTGATGGTTGCTGACCTGCTAATTGAAGAGATGGACTTCTTTAGTATCGGTACCAATGACTTGACCCAGTACGTTCTGGCCGTGGACCGTGGCAATGAAATGATTGCTGATCTCTATGACCCTCTGGCACCTGCCGTGCTGCGCTCCATCAAGCGGGTTATTGATTGCTCCCATAAAGCGGGCAAGTGGACCGGCATGTGTGGAGAAATGGCTGGCGATGAACGGGCAGCCCTGATATTGGCAGGTCTGGGTCTGGATGAGTTCAGTATGAGTGCCACCTCTATTCCCAGGGTTAAGAGAGTGCTCAGAGAACAAGGTTACGAAGCCTTGCAGAAACTGGCTGATCAGGTGGTGAATCAGCCTACTACTGAGGATGTTAAAGCAATCCTTGATGCATTTATTGAGTAACACAGAGGGGGGCATTAGCTCCCCCTTTTTTTAAGGCTCAAAAAGTCACTGGCTCAGCATTTGCGGGATAGGGTCCGAACATTCGAACAGAGCCGAAGGGTTAAAGAATATTCGAACGAACCGTGTTTTAATAAACGACAGTGTGAGGTGATTCTCATGGCAGGTAAACCGGCAGTTAAGGCTCAGGAAAAAAAACAGGACAGTGTTTCCAGCGTTGATGCGCAGCTTGATGGTCTGCTGAAGCGGGCCCGGATAGCCAGAGAAAAATATCTGGAGCTGAACCAGGAAGGCGTGGACCGGATTACCCGGGCCATGGCTCTGGCAGGGCAGTCTGCCCATATGGAGCTGGCCAGAATGGCCGTTGAAGAAACCGGGAGGGGAATCCTCGAAGATAAGGTCACCAAGAATATCTTTGCGACGGAGTCCATCTATCACTCTATCAAATACGACAAGACCGTCGGTGTGATTGAGGATAATGAGGAAGAGGATTATATGCTGGTGGCCGAGCCGGTCGGGGTTGTCTGTGGTATTACGCCGGTGACAAACCCAACGTCTACCACCATGTTCAAATCCATTATTTCTGCCAAGACACGTAACCCCATTGTGTTTGCTTTTCACCCTTCGGCTCAGCAGTGTTCAACGGAGGCGGCAAGAATTGTTCGCGACGCCGCCATTGAAGCAGGTGCGCCGGAAGATTGTGTGCTCTGGGTAGAGCAGCCATCGCTGGAGGCCACGCAAAAGCTGATGACGCATCCCGAGATCTCAGTCATTCTTGCAACCGGTGGTTCAGGTATGGTTCGGGCCGCCTATTCCTCTGGCAAGCCGGCCCTGGGTGTGGGGCCGGGTAATGTGCCTTGTGTTATTGATCGCACTGCCAATATCAAGCAGGCCGCCAATGATCTGGTGCTGTCCAAGAGTTTTGATAACGGCATGATCTGTGCCTCCGAGCAGGCTGCCATAGTACACGACGAAGTTTACGCGTCTTTCAAGGAAGAAATGAAGCGGCTGAATGTCTATTTCACATCTCCTAAGGAGACCGATTGTCTGGCTGAGGTGGTCATTATTGATGGTCATGTCAACAGTAAGATTGTGGGTATGAAGCCCGCCGATATTGCGGCGCTGGCCGGTATTACCGTGCCGGAAGAGACCAGGGTGCTGGCGGCTGAGATTGAAGGGGTTGGGCCGGAGTTTCCTCTGTCCCGTGAGAAGCTCTCTCCGGTGCTGGGCTTTCTCAAGGCCAGAGATACCCGACATGCCATTGAGCTGGCTGATCAGATGCTGAACTTTGGCGGTCTCGGGCATTCCGCGGTTCTGCACTCCCTGAGTGATGAAGTGGTTGATCAGTTCTCTCTGGCGATGAAGGCCGGTCGTATCATCATTAACTCGCCAAGCACCCATGGCGCTATTGGTGATATCTATAACACCAACATGCCTTCCCTGACTCTGGGTTGTGGCACCTACGGGGGTAACAGTACAACGTCCAATGTTTCTGCTGTTAACCTGATCAACCTCAAGCGTGTTGCCAAGCGTCGGGTTAATATGCAGTGGTTCAAGGTGCCCAGGAAAATCTATTTCGAAGCCAACTCGCTCCAGTACCTCGAGAAAATGCCCGACATTTCTCGTGTATTTATTGTGACAGACGAAGTGATTCAGAGTCTGGGTTATGTGGAAAAGGTTCAGTACCACCTGAGAAAGCGCCCGGTGCCGGTGCAGATGAGAGTGTTTAACCAGGTTGAGGCTGATCCGAGCCTGGCAACGATTCGTGCCGGTGCTGAGGATATGGCGCGTTTCAATCCGGATGTGGTGATTGCCCTGGGTGGCGGCTCACCCATTGATGCAGCCAAAGGCATGTGGCTGTTCTATGAGCAGCCAGAAGCAGACTTTGCCGGTATGGCCCAGAAGTTCTTCGATATCCGCAAACGGGTCTACAAGTTCCCGAAACTGGGTAAGAAAGCCAGGCTGGTGGCGATTCCTACGACTTCCGGAACCGGCTCTGAAGTGACGTCTTTTGCCGTTATTACCGATAAAGAGAAAGGCATCAAGTATCCTCTGGCGGACTATGAGTTAACACCGGATGTGGCGATTCTGGATCCCAACCTGGTGCTGACCGTGCCTAAAAAAGTGACTGCCGACACCGGTCTGGATGTGCTGACTCACGCACTGGAGGCTTATGTCTCTGTGATGGCGTCTGATTACACCGACGCACTGGCGATGAAAGCGGTTCAAATGGTCTTTAAATATCTGCCCAAGTCCTATGAAGAAGCGGACAAAGTGGCCAGGGAAAAGATGCATAATGCCTCCTGTATCGCCGGTATGGCCTTTGCTAATGCGTTCCTGGGCATTAACCACTCTATGGCTCATAAATTAGGTCACGAGTTCAATGTTCCCCATGGATTAGCTAATGCGCTCCTGCTGCCCCACGTGATTGAGTACAACGGATGCCCGAATCCATCCAAGGTGGCTTCATTCCCGAAATACGATCATTACATTGCCCATGAGAAGTATGCCGAAGTGTCCAAGGCGCTGGACCTGCCCTGCAAAACGGCGGAAGAAGGGGTTAAATCCCTGGCCAATGCGGTGCGTCAGTTGATGACGCAGGTGGGGATGCCTTTATCCCTTAAAGAGCTGGGTATTTCTGAAAAAGGGTTTATGGAAAAAGTCAAAATGCTGGCTGATCATGCTTTTGAAGATCAGTGCACCACGGCTAACCCAAGAATGCCCCTGGTCTCTGAGCTGGAAGGGTTGTTGAAGAAGGCTTATTACGGCGAGTGATCTTGTTTTTAGCCGCTAAAACTGTGCGCTGACAATCTGGGTTGTCGGCGCACTTTTGTGTTTGTAAGGGGGTTCTGTTGCCTCCTGCTGGTTCTGTGTGTTTTTTTGCTCTGGGTCAATAACTGGTTAATCTCTTTACGAAATCCTCACAATGCGGTTGAACCGGACCCCTGTAACCGGTTACATTCCTCCCAAATTTCACACTGCCCGTCACGGGTCTGTCTGATTGAGTTCGGCGGAGTTTTGATTGAGGTTTGTGGAGTGACATTCATATTTAAGGGGTGACTATTTTGAACATTCTTGGCTATATGCAGAGATTGGGTAAGGCGTTGATGCTGCCCATCGCTACTCTGCCTATTGCGGCAATATTGCTGCGTCTGGGGCAGCCCGATCTGCTGGATATTAAATTTGTAGCAGAAGCGGGTAACGCTATTTTCAGTAACCTGCCGTTGCTGTTTGCCATGGGTATTGCTACGGGTCTGTCAAAAGACGACGCTGGTGCAGCGGTGCTGGCGGGTGCTGTTGGCTATTTTGTGCTGACTGCCGGCGCCAAGACCATCAATGCTGATATTGATATGTCATTTTTTGGTGGCATTATCGCCGGTATTATTGCTGGTCATAGTTACAATCGCTTCCATGCGGTGGCTTTGCCTCCCTACCTGGCGTTTTTCGGTGGCAAGCGTCTGGTGCCGATCATGACCGGTCTGATTGCCCTGGCGGTCTCTGTGGCGGCAGGTTACGTATGGCCGGTCATTCAGTCTGCGATTGATGCCTTTGCTATGGGTATCTCCGAATCTGGCTCTGTTGGACAGTTTGCCTATGGGGTACTGAACCGCGGTCTGATTCCAGTAGGTCTGCACCATGTTGTGAACTCTGTGTTCTGGTTTGGTTTTGGTGAATTTACCAATGCCGCCGGTGAGGTGGTAACCGGCGATCTGCCGCGTTTCTTTGCTGGTGACCCCACTGCCGGTACTTTCATGGCAGGTTTCTACCCGGTCATGATGTTCGGTCTGCCTGCGGGTGCACTGGCTATGTATCTGGCTGCGCCTAAAGAAAACCGTGCCCGTGTTGGTGGTGTGCTGCTGTCTGTCGGTGCTACCGCCTTCCTGACCGGTGTTACTGAGCCTCTGGAGTTCCTGTTTGTATTCCTGGCGCCTGGTCTCTACGCTGTTCACGCAGTACTGACTGGACTGTCTCTGGTGATCACCAATATTTTTGGTGTGCTGCACGGCTTTGGCTTCTCCGCCGGTGCGCTGGATCTGGTGCTGAACTGGGGTCTGGCTACCAAGCCTGTGACGCTGGTATTCATTGGTCTGACATTCTCTGTTATTTACTTCTGTGTGTTCTATTTTACCATCAAGGTTTTCAACCTGAAGACACCGGGTCGTGAAGATGAAGAGCCCGTTACCGTAGCATCTGAAGCTGCCAATGGTTCAGAACGCGCCCTGCGTTATATCGAACTGCTGGGTGGTGAGGCCAACCTGACCTCTGTTGAAGCCTGTATTACCCGACTGCGCCTGACTCTGGCTAACCGTAACCTGATTGATGAAGCCGGTCTGAAAGCCATGGGTGCTAAAGGTGTGGTGAGGCTGGGTGAAAATAACCTGCAGGTAATTCTCGGCCCTCAGGCTGAAATCATTGCCGGTGAAATAAACGCTAAAATGGCGCGTTAACACTGGCTATTTTGCCCTGGCGTAAAGAAGCTTCTGATTTTCTTCCCCTGCAAGGTGGTTTAGTGGAAAATCCGGATAGCTTTTTGGTCAGGGCTGTTCGATTCTTCGGTCATAGTGTGGGGTTTACCTACCGCCAAATGACTGGGTTCATCAATATTTCCTGTCGGCTTTTGTTTTGACATTCAGGCCGGGCTTCTGAATTAAAGCAGTCAGGCGTATCTTTACTCTGGCGCATCCGTTTCAGAGTCAGGTCTGTCCAGCCTCTTACTGCCTGGCAGGTGCTCAAGTTACAGAGAGACCGAATATGTTTAAGAAAGATGTTGTAATCACTGCTGAGAATGGCCTTCATACTCGTCCGGCTGCTCAGTTCGTCAAAGAAGCCAAGACTTTTGAGTGTGATATCAAGCTGGAGGCCGGTGGCAAACAGGCCAGTGCCAAAAGCCTGTTCAAGCTCCAGACCCTGGGCCTGACTCAAGGCTCGACAGTGACCATCATTGGCGAAGGTGAGGGCGCTGAGAAGGCTGTGCAGCACCTGGCAGAGTTTATCGTGACACTGAAATAAGTTCTTTTCTAGCCCAGCCTTTAGCAGAGCTGTCTTTCGCAATGAATCAGAAAGTAATTAGGTCGTCCTCTGACGAGTCGTTTTCTGGTGAAAAAATGCCTGTAATACTAAAACAGTTGCGGGTATTCTCTAGCGAGTATCACGTACCGGGTGTGTTTCAACGAATGCATCGGGACGGTGCTATCCACAAAGCATTACTGATACGTGTTTTCGGATAGGTTGAGTGGGTAGCAGTCAGGTAACGCGCAACGGCAGATCAGATTGTCAGGCGTTGTTACCTGTTAGAACAGGCTCGGTTTCCTCTTCAGATGGCCGTCTGTATGAAGAAACCCCGCTGCTTGTGTACTCTTTGATAGATACACAACGAACCTTCAGAAGGATTGGTGGAGGGTGATGTTTGCAAGCGTGCGACTTTGTGTGTTTTGTTGAGCATATTTGTAACGTCGTTCCAATCCTGTGTCAACCCCTGATGGTTCAACAGGGATAACTTTTGTCGTGTTTCCTGAATAAGAGTGTCCTTTGGTGTGACAGTGTGTTGGGCAGAAATATAATTTCTGTCGTTTTTTGAAAAAGCCTGTGATCCCTTGTATAGCAGGGAGTTTAGGTATTTTCACGAAGCTGAATTCACACTGAGAATCCTATTTACTAATGAAGTAGCGGGCTGTCCCGCTGTGACTAAGAGTATTGGAGTTGTCATGATCAAAATCGCAATCAATGGCTATGGTCGTATCGGTCGCAACGTTCTGCGTGCGCTCTACGAAGCCGGTCGTCGCGAAGAATTCCAGATTGTTGCTATTAATGACCTGGGTGATACGAAAATCAATACTCACCTGACCAAGTACGACACCGTACACGGTCGCTTCGACGCTCAAGTTGAAGAAGGTGAAGGTGCACTGTTTGTTAACGGTGACGAAATCAAGACATTCTCTGAGCGTGATCCGTCCAACCTGCCCTGGGCTAGCCTGGGTGTTGACGTTGTCTTTGAATGCACCGGTGTATTCCGTTCCAAGGAAGCCTGCAAACCCCATCTGAATGCGGGTGCCAAGAAGGTTATTATCTCTGCTCCGGGCAAGGAAGTAGACGCCACCATCGTTTTCGGTGTTAACCATGACACCCTGACTGCTGACATGACCGTTATCTCTAACGCATCATGCACCACCAACTGTCTGGCTCCTGTTGCCAAGCCTCTGAATGATGCCCTGGGTATTGAAAAAGGCCTGATGACCACTATCCACTCCTACACCAATGACCAGCGTCTCAGCGATGTATACCACAGCGATTTGTATCGGGCCCGTGCTGCTGCACAGAACATGATTCCAACCGCTACTGGTGCTGCTGCTGCCGTGGGTCTGGTAGTTCCTGAGCTGAAAGGCAAGTTTGATGGTATGGCGGTTCGGGTGCCTACCGTTAACGTATCTCTGGTTGACCTGAACTTTGTCGCCAGCCGTGAGACGACTGTTGAAGAAGTCAACGAAATCATTGCTACTTCAGCCAAGTCTTCTGAAGCGATGAGCAAGGTTCTGCACGTGAACTATGAGCCTCTGGTTTCCATGGACTTCAACCACAGTCCATTCTCTTCCAGCTTTGATGCGACCCAAACTCGCGTTCAGGGTAACCTGGTGAAGGTGATGTCCTGGTATGACAACGAGTGGGGCTTCTCCAACCGTATGCTGGATACCGCAAAAGCTCTGCTGAGCGCCTGATTTCAGGTTATTGAAAAGCCTCGCTGATGTGAGGCTTTTCAGATTGATGCCTATGCTTTCACAGCAGGGCATTCCAGGCAGCAAAAAGAAGAAGGTGTATGGGGAGCTGGCTAAGCATCGACAGCTTAACTTCTCTTCCGAATATGTAGAAATGAGCAGGCCAACTATAATGGGTTCAGATTGGCGGACTGGTTTCTCAGGTACACACTCTCCTTTTTGTTGCTTTCAAGATTGAATTAAAGACTACTGTTGTCAAACTGCCGTATGGCATTTATGCCCCGGTCGACTCTCCGTTCAAGTAGTTTCATCGTGCTGGGTCGATCCGTGGCGAATTCGCGAGAGGATATCATGCTCAGACGCACAAAAATCGTTGCCACACTTGGACCTGCCACAGAGTCCGAAGAACAGCTCACCAAGTTGATCGAAGCCGGTGTCAACGTTGTTCGACTGAACTTCTCCCACGGTGACGCAGATGATCACCGTATCCGTGCAGAGCGCATTCGCAGTATCGCTGCCCGACTGGGTCGCAGTGTTGCGATTTTGGGTGACCTGCAGGGGCCTAAAATTCGTATCGGTCGTTTCCAGAATGGGAAGATCTTTCTGCCAGATGGTGCTGAATTCATTCTGGATGCTGAACTGCCTTTCGATGCCGGTGATGAAACACAGGTTGGTCTGGCTTACAAAGATCTGCCCAATGACTGCAAGGTAGGCGATGTCCTGTTACTGGACGATGGTCGTCTGAGTTTGCAGGTTAAATCTATTGAAGGTTCCCGCATTGTAACCACTACTCTGGATGGTGGTGAGCTGTCCAATAACAAGGGTATCAACCTGGCCGGTGGTGGTCTGTCTGCCGATGCCCTGACCGACAAAGATAAGGAAGATATCAAGCTGGCCGCCGCCCTGGGGGTCGATTTCATGGCGGTGTCTTTCGTTCGCAGTGCTGCGGATGTTGAGCTGGCTCGCAAGCTCCTGGGTGAAGCCGGTGGTACGGCTGCCATTCTGTCCAAGATTGAGCGTGCGGAAGTGGTTCAAAGCTTTGAATTGCTGGAAGAAGTGATCAGGGCTTCTGATGCGGTCATGGTGGCTCGTGGTGATCTGGGAGTAGAGATCGGCGACGCTGAACTGATTGGTGTTCAGAAGCAAATGATCAACGTCGCTCGTCGTCTTAACCGTCCGGTTATTACCGCTACACAAATGATGGAATCCATGATTCACAACACTCAGCCAACCCGTGCTGAAGTGTTTGACGTGGCCAATGCGGTTCTGGATGGCACCGACGCTGTTATGCTGTCTGGTGAAACGGCGACAGGCAAGCGTCCCCATGAGGTCGTTAAGGCTATGGCCCGTATCTGTCAGGGTGCCGAGAAACATCCTGAAATGATCTCCGGAAGCAGTCTGGACAAAGCCTATGCCGGTGAAACCGATGCCGCTATCGCCCTGGCTGCCATGCACGCTGCTAATCGTCTGGAAGGGGTAACAGCGATTGTTTGTCTGACCAAGACCGGTGCTACGCCTCTGTGGATGTCCCGGGTTAACACCAGTCTGCCTATTTTTGCCATGACTCGCTATAAAACCACCGAGCGTCGTGTGGCACTTTACCGTGGTGTTGAATCGGTAGCCTTTGACAGCGGCAGTCATTACGGCCCTGAAGTGAATGAAAGGGCTATTGATGAACTGAAAGCTCGTGGCCTGCTGGAATCCGGTGACCGCATCATCCTGACCAAGGGTGAGTCCGGTGAAGTCGAAGGCGGCACCAACACCATGCAGATTGTTACGGTTAAATAATTTCAGTTAAGTACAGGCATGTTTTTCAGGCATGCCTGTTGTTTCCCCTGACGGGATTTAGGAGACGAGCAGATCATGGCAGAACTGAAAGCAGAACTGAAAAA
The DNA here is from genome assembly GCF_023822025.1 of Endozoicomonas sp. 4G. Taxonomy (NCBI): domain Bacteria; kingdom Pseudomonadati; phylum Pseudomonadota; class Gammaproteobacteria; order Oceanospirillales; family Endozoicomonadaceae; genus Endozoicomonas; species Endozoicomonas sp. 4G. Next base: position 1,124,836 of record NZ_CP082909.1, read on the forward strand.
AGTGGGTGTGCTGACTTCAGGTGGTGATGCGCCAGGCATGAATGCTGCCATTCGTTCCGTAGTTCGCAGCTGTATCTTTTACGGGATTGAGCCGGTAGCCATTTATGAAGGTTACAAAGGTTTGATTGATAACGACCTGAAAGTGATGAATGCGCGCTCAGTGGCCAATATTATCAATCAGGGGGGGACTTTCCTGAAGTCTGCCCGCTGTCAGGAGTTCCGTACCCCAGAGGGTCGTGCTGCCGCCTACGAAAATGCCCGGGCCGCAGGACTGGATGGACTGGTTGTTATTGGCGGCGATGGTTCGTTCACGGGGGCCATGCTGCTGGAAAAAGAGCACGGTCTTCCCTGTATTGGCGTGCCCGGTACCATTGATAATGATATCTTCGGAACCGATTACACCATCGGTTATGATACCGCTTTGAATACGGTGGTGGAGGCGATTGACAAGATTCGTGATACCGCCACTTCTCATAATCGTCTGTTTCTGATCGAGGTGATGGGTCGGGATGCCGGCTTTATTGCATTGAATGCTGGTATTGCCGCGGGTGCAGAAGAGATTTTGATTCCAGAAGACCAGAAGCCCATTGATCAGCTGATGAGCTCTCTTGAAAGCAGTGGCCGGGCTGGGAAAACATCCAGCATCGTTGTGGTTTCAGAAGGTGATAAATCCGGAGGTGTCTTTGAACTCTCCAGGGCGGTGGAAGAAAACTTCCCGGCTTATGAAGTCAAAGTGACCGTGCTGGGTCATATTCAGCGGGGTGGTAAGCCCAGCTGTTATGACCGGGTCCTGGCCAGTCGCCTTGGCGTGGCTTCTGTAGAAGCTCTGCGTGATGGTGTCAGCGGTGTCATGGTGGGTGTTCGTGATCAGAAGATTGTTCATACACCACTGAAAGAAGCCATCAGTAAACACAATGCGATTGATAGCCATCTGCTGAAAGTGGCGGATATCGTCACAGTATAAATGGCGTAATCAGGTCAACAGGCCTGGCTCCTAAAATCAATGCGTTCAAGTAAATGGTGAAAACGATGAGCCTTTTTGACTCTTTCAAAAAAAGCGTGGGGCTGAGCGCCGATCAGGGAACGGTGATCAAAGCACCACTGAGCGGTGATATTGTACCGATTGAAGAAGTACCTGATCCTGTTTTTGCGGATAAAGTGGTTGGTGACGGTATTGCCATTAATCCTACCGGCAGCGTCATGGTAGCGCCCTGTGATGGTGAAATTGGCAAGATCTTTGAAACCAATCACGCCTTCAGCATGGAGACACCTACCGGCGTCGAGCTATTCGTTCACTTTGGTATTGATACAGTTGAGCTGAAGGGCGAAGGTTTCAAGCGTATTGCCAGCGAAGGCCAACAGGTCAAGGCCGGAGATCCGATCATCGAAGTGGATCTGAAGTTACTGAAAGAGAAAGCCAAGAGCGTTATTACGCCTGTTGTGATCTCTAATATGGACGATGTCGCCTCTCTGGAAAAATCTTCAGGCTCTGTTGTTCAGGGCAGTGATGACCTGCTGGTTGTAAAAATGAGGTAGTACAGCCATCCGTGCATTCCCCCTCGTTCCCACGCTTTGCGTGGGAATGCATACGTGTGCCGAGCATGTCACACAGCTTGGGGGTGAAAGTCCCCTGTCCAGCCAGATGAGGGCGAAGGACTAGTGAAGCACAAGGTTTGTATCGTGAGATGCAGGCTGAAGGCAGTGTGGAGCAAAACCGCGAGCCGACGAACAGAAATCAGATATGAGGCTGTTTGCGTGAGGACGAGTCAGCGTATGATGACGAAGTCCATACTCATCCGGACATTCAGGCAGTAGATCTGGCGGTTGTGCGGCGAAGGCGGTGTGACTTACCTCGGGAGGTCTGTGTGGTGTCTGATATTTCGGACTGAGGTCATCGTAAGGTGACTTGACCGCCACACAGAAGTCAGCAGATGGCATAGTAGCTGGCGTATGTCAGTGAAGGCCTGAACGGTACAGAGTGGTGAGTAGTTTCTGTTATTCGATACACTGGACGCAGACAAATCCAGCAAACACTGGAACTCATGCCAAGTGGTCACGGCGGAACCGGAGGCTGCAAGGCTATGAGAGCTGAGGTCGTGTCGGTATCACAGGATTACGAAAGCCCGGCGGGTGGTACTAGACTGATGGAGCGTATCGCCAACCCCAATAATTTAACAAGAGCCTTTCAGCGAGTTAAACGCAATAAAGGCGCAGCAGGGATCGACCGTATGACAGTGGAAGGGTTGTACACCCATCTACAAGAACATGGTCATGAACTGCGACAATGTCTTTTGCAGGGAGAATGGCGTCCTGCTCCCGTAAGGCGAGTACTGATTCCCAAACCGGACGGAGGAGAAAGGCAGTTGGGTATACCAATCGCCTTAGACCGAATGGTGCAGCAAGCGATACAGCAAGTATTGCAGGCCGAGTGGGAACTAAGGTTCTCATCTTTCAGTTACGGGTTCAGGCCGAACCGGTCAGCTCATCAGGCGATTAATCAGGCTCAGTCGTATATCCGAGAAGGATATAACTGGGTTGTGGACATTGACCTGTCGAAATTCTTCGATCGGGTTAACCATGATCGACTGATGGCAAAACTGGCAGTTCACACAGATGACAAGGATGTATTACGTTTAATTCGACGATTCCTACAGTCCGGAGTGATGGAGAACGGGCTGGTAAAACCGCAGACGGAAGGAGTGCCTCAGGGAGGGCCGCTCTCACCTGTGTTGTCTAACATCGTACTGGATGAACTCGATAAAGAGTTAGAAAAGCGTGATTTACGATTTGTACGTTACGCTGATGACTGTCGGGTGTTTGTGCGAAGCAAGAAAGCAGGCGAGAGAGTGATGGCAAGTTTGACTCGTTACATCGAAAGTAAGCTGAAGCTGAAAGTCAACGTTGCGAAAAGTGCAGTTGACAAGGCATGGAGGCGGGCGTTCCTGGGATACAGCTTTACCAGAGATGGCAGGAAGAAGCTGGCAGATAAAACCTGCAAGCGGTTCAGGGACAAGGTCAAACAACTAACCCGCAAAGGCGGGCGGTCACTGGAGCAGAGATTGGAGTCTCTGAATCGCTATTTACGGGGCTGGAAGAACTACTTTCGAGAAGTTGAAACCCGTTCGGAGTTTGAAAACTTTGACTGCTGGATCAGGCGACGATTGAGAAGTTTGCTCTGGTATCAATGGAAGAAAAGTCCGAAGCGATATGCGGAGCTAAGAAGGCGAGGAGTCAGTGAAGAGCTGACGAGGCAGACAGTAGGATCGAGCAAAGGGTACTGGCGGATAAGCCGGAGTCCTGCGCTGCACTTAGCATTGCCGAATAGTTGGTTCGATGAATTAGGTTTGATTAGATTATTGGCTGCTTAACTGACCGAAACGCCCAGTACGGACCCGTATGCTGGGTGTTGTGGGAGGAGCGTAGCTGTGAGGCTACGCCCTATCCCGATCTTCCCCAGCAGGTTAGTATCCCTGATCAACTTGTTAGTGACGATTTTCCTCCCTTCTTCTAAGCTGTTCCCGATTGAACCGTCCGGCTAATTCGTGGTCTCACCTAAAAAACTGTGGGATAAGGGAGGTGTGTATGAAAGGAATTGTGTCACTTTTAGTATTGGTGGTTACCGGGTTTCTGCTGCTGATTTTTTCATTTCAAGAGGTATCTACGCCTCCGAAAGAGCATCAGGAGTCTGAGCAATTACAGGTTGTTATTGACCAGTTGGACTCTGTCAGAAAAGAAACGGTTGCCCGATACCTCGATGGCGACTCGGTATTAAACGGGAACAGTTACCAGTCTTATGATCAGGCGCGCAATGCTCGCCTGAACCGGATGACCCATCAGGAGCTACTGGCAGAGCTCAGGCGTCTGGAAACTGAGCATATCCGCCAGGCTGCCCGTCTTGCTGGTATCCTTCTGCCCGGGCAGGAGGAAGCCAGTGAAACCTGGGGTTTGGAGGACTCCGTCAGAAAAGGCCCGGGCTGTGCAGGAGCACGATCAGCTTATTCCTCTTATATGTCGTCTTATTATGATGATTTTCTCAGGTATCAGTCAGGGGGTTGTTTTGATGATTTTCCTCCTCCTGTACCTTATTTTTTTATGGATCCGACTCATGAGGAATACACCGTTACCATGCCAGCAGCGATTAGCGATGACGAGCCTGAAAGTTTTAAGGTCTGGGTCAGTCCGGGCAAGATGGAAATGCTTAAGCAAAAACAGAAGCTGGACAAGATGCTGATCGATGATGTGCTGAGAATGACGGGTAGCTTACCTTAAATACGACGTTTAATTTCATGAAATTTTCTTTGTAAAGAGCATGTTTTCCTGAACGATCTGTGACACTCTGGTTATTATTATCAGAGTTTTTCTGCCTGTGTCTTCAGCCACGTTAAGTGGCGGGCCATAACAGGCTTTTAGTGTCGTTTTTGTGCTATGAGCATTCAGGAGTCATACATTGCCAATCCCTGTTGAGATCTGTGTTAACAGTCTGAACCCAGACTATGTTTATCGTTCTGTTGCAGCCGCCTATGAAGGGGGAGCAGCGCGGATAGAGTTGTGCGGTGATATGTCCGTGGGAGGCATCACTCCGACGATGACAGCACTGGAGGCTGCCCGTGAGGCTTTCCGGGATCGTCGTGGTTTATTGTGCATGATTCGCCCACGGGGTGGTTATTTTTCATACGGCAATGAAGAGGTTCTGCTCATGGAGCAGCAAATCTGTGATGCGGCCAGGGCGGGCGCTGACGGTGTCGTTATTGGTACTCTTGCCCTTCCCGGCAATACCATTAATCGTGATGTCCTGGGTCAATTGGTGGATACCGCCAAGACCCGCAATCTGTCTGTGACCTTTCATCGTGCGCTGGATGCGACGCCCAATATGTTTGAAAGTCTCGATGTGCTGATTCAATACGGCGTCGATCGTATCCTCAGCAGTGGTACCACCTGGGGTTCTGCCGATGGAGCCTCCGAAGGCGTCAGGATGCTTGCGCAGCTGATGTTGAAAGCTGAAAACAAACTGGAGCTGGTGGTCGGTGGCGGGGTTAGTCCGGAGAATATCGGCAAGATCCTCCAGCAGCTGCCTGTAGAAAATCATGCAACCAGCATTCATGCTTACAGCAGCGTTCTTGAAACAGGAGAGGTATCGGTAGAGAGAGTCCGTTCCCTCTGTTCAGCGGTAGAATCTTTTCATTAGCTTCACATAGCTTTTATGGCTTCTTCCATCTCAGTCCGAATATTGTCGGACTGAGTGCCAAAAATGGCCTGCATATTCTGACCCACCACTACCACTGCAGTGGCCCCCAGTTGTTTAATGGCTTCCTGGTCAACGTGATCGGGGTTGTTAACGGTGACTCTTAAACGAGTGATGCAGGCATCCAGATTCTTGATATTTCCTTTACCTCCAAAAGCAAGGATAAGGTTTCTGGCAAGGTTGCTGGATACCACGACTTTGGCCGCCAGTTCCGTTTCAGTTTCACGGCCGGGGGTTTTCAGGTCCAGCAGCGTGATCATGACCCTGAAGATTCCATAATAGAGAACGGCATACATGAGCCCCAGACCAATAATCCAGGCCGGTTTGGTAGCAATGCCGTAATAAAGGAGGTAGTCGATCAGGCCGTTGGAAAATGACATGGCCATCTTGATATCAAGGTAATTGGTGATGGCGTAGGCCAGTCCAGCCAGCAGGGCGTGAATGACATAGAGTATCGGAGCGACAAACAGGAATGAGAATTCTATAGGTTCTGTGATGCCTGTGAGCACCGAAGTGAGAGCGGCGGAAAGCATAAGGCCAGCCACTTTGTGTTTATTTTCGGGCCTGGCGCAATGCCACATGGCAATGGCGGCAGCAGGCAAGCCAAACATTTTGAAAAGGTAGCCGCCAGCCAGAAATCCAGCGGTGGGATCGCCAGCAAAGAAGCGTGCGATGTCGCCTGTATAAACCTGACCTGAGGGACCAATAAACTCACCCATCTCCATATGAAAGGGGACATTCCAGATATGATGCAGGCCAAACGGAATCAGGGCACGCTCAACCACTCCATAGACAAAGCCTGCCATGACCGGGTTTTCTGTCACTGACCATTGTGAGAAGGTGTCAATAGCCTCTTGTATGGGTGGCCAGATAAAGCTGAGGAGAATACCGAGAAAGATCGACCCGATGGCTGTGACGATGGGAACAAAACGCTTGCCTGCAAAGAAGCCCAGATAATCCGGAAGTTTGATCTTGTAGAAGCGATTGAACATCCATGACGCCAGAATGCCCACAATAATCCCACCAAAAACACCCGTATCAATGGTGTTTACGCCCAGAATGGAACTGGGTTCAACCCCCAGCTCTGTGGCCATGACGCCCATGGTGCCCAGCATGACCACGTAGCCGACGGTGGCTGCTAATGAGGAAACACCGTCGTTATCCGTGAGGCCAATGGCCGTACCAATGGCGAAGATAAGAGGCAGGTTTCCAAACACCATTCCGCCAGCCTGGGCCATGATGCTGGAGACGATTTCCGGAATAATACTGAAGCCGGCACTGCCTACGCCCAGCAATATACCGGCAACGGGTAAAACCGCCACGGGCAACATCAGTGCCCGACCTATCTGCTGAAGTGTGCCGAATGCAGATTTAACCATTGGAGATACTCCGAAGAGAAGATTTTAGTCTTGGGGTAAACGGAAGGTTTGTGAATGTAAGGAAGGATAGACTAAATAGCCCTGAGCGTAAAAGCAGCGGTGTTTGCTGGCATAAAAGCTTTTGCCGCCAGAAGCAGCAAAAGCCGGGCAGAGTCCCACTCAGCCTTGGAGCCTGACCGAGAATGGCGCCTGTAGCGAGGACGGCAGAAAATTGAGGATAAAAACTCGGTTCTAGCTATTTGACGAACAAAAGCGGATTTTCAGACCAATTTGCTGTCGCCGTACGACTGCATGGATGCAGGAGCTAGAGCAACGCAGGAGCAGTTGCCGGTAGGGCAGCTATTCTCGGTCAGGCTCCCAGGGACTGTTGAGTAACGAAATCGTAAGCAGTCAGTTCGACGCCACGCTCGGTCAGCGCTTGTTTTAGTGATTCAGAGTTAAGAATTTCTGTTTCCCTGACACGCTCAATGCAGTATGAACTCATCCGGTTCAGGGCAGGGTCGATGAAGGCTGGATGACACATAAGTTCCAGAATGCAGTTCTGGCCTCGTTCGGCGATTTCTTGGTCGACGATCTCAAGCAGCATTGCTTCACTGACATCACCGTAAAACGCATCGCTGAAACGGTATTTGAACTTACCCACCTTGGAAATTTCTCTGGAGTCCACCGTTCGAAACGGGATGCCGAGTTCTGCGGCGATTTTTTTTACCACAGGATAGGCCCCTGGGTGGCCGTAACAATGGTGATGGCCGTCGAGGTGAGTTGGTTTTAAACCCTGGGAGAGGAAGCGACCGATCTGGGCACGGAACTCTCTTTCCACTTCTTCAGGGCAGATATTTTCATTGCCATAAAAATCAGTCTGGGAGTGAAACCGGCCAGTTTCATCGGTCAGTGTTTTCAGGTTATCACACAGGGATTGACCGGCTGTGAGACGAAGATGAACACCAATTTTCAGACCTGGGTTCGCCCTGGCCAGTTCAACGGCATGGGCTTCTCCCGGCATCCCTACCATCATGGTGGTAGAGCGAACGATACCTTTTTGATAGGCATCGATGATGCCATAGTTGACCCCGTCGCACAGGCCGAAGTCGTCGGCGTTGGCAATCAGTTTCATGAATTCTCTCGTAAAAGCAGCGGGTGAAAATAGTTGGTAAAAACACTGTTAACTTCCCGGTAAGTGTACCGGGAAGTGTGCCACTTTGTCGCTCTGAATTATTTTTTCAGGTCAAACTGTGGCAGGTAGTCAGCATTCTGTTCCAGAATGTCGTCCAGAATAGACTTGGCAATTCTGGCGCTGGGGATTAGCGGGTTAGCCGTCAACGCTTGCAGTGCTTTGCGGTAGTCGCCATGAACAGCGGCCTCAACCGCCAGAGATTCATAGGACTTCACTGCGCGAGCAAGACCAATCTGGTTTTCAGCCAGTTCGCCCATGGCTATTGGATGGGCACCGCCGCTGTCAATCACAGAGCTGATCTCAACAACACAGTCGTCAGGCATATTGCTGATAGCACCGTTGTTCACGGTGTTGACCACATTGATCATGCCAGTGTCGTTGTACAGGGAGTCAACCAGATTCAGGGATACGTCTGAGTAGTAGGCGCCACCGCGTTTTTCCAGTTGAGGTGGTTTGATGTCCAAGTCAGGATCACGGTAAAGCTCGAAGAGTTCTTCTTCCGTCTTCATGACCTGTTCGGCGCGGGTGCCTTCAGACTTGGCCGCTTCCAGCTCTTCTGCCAGCATTTCATCCTGCATGTAGAAGTAACGGTGGTAAGGGCAGGGGATTACGCCCAGCCCGCGGAGGAAGTCGGGATCCCAGGGCGACTCGTGGATATTGTTCATATTCATGTGAGCGCCGTCGCACAGTTTTTCAATCATATCACCGGTAATAACTTTGCCATCAAGGCGGATATCACTCATCCAAACCAGGTGATTGAGACCGGCAAACGTGGTCTTGATACGATCAAAATCGACATTGAACGCTTTGGCAACATCATGGTGCATGTGAATGGGCACATTACACAGACCCAGAGCTTTGACTCTGGTGTATTTGCTGATGGCCTCGGTCACCATGCCGGCAGGATTAGTGAAGTTAATCAGCCAGGCTTCTGGAGCTAGCTCTTCAATATCACGACAGATGTCGAGCAGTACAGGAATGGTTCTGAGTGCTTTAGCAAAACCGCCGGGCCCGGTGGTTTCCTGACCTAGAACATTGTACTTGAGGGGAATGCGCTCATCACGGGCACGGGCTGCCAGTCCACCGACACGCAGCTGAGTCATGATAAAGTTAGCATCTTTGATCGCTTCACGACGATCCAGTGTGGCTTTGACGGTGATATCAAGGCCTGCTTTGGCTACCATGCGCTGGGCCAGACTGGTAACGGTCTCCAGTTTCTCGCGACCAGCGTCAATATCCATAAGGTCGATCTGAGTTACAGGCAGGCGGTCGACTCTTTTGATTACCCCTTCAATCAGTTCCGGAGTATAACTACTACCACCACCAATGACGGCGAGTTTTAGCTTTTTCATCGGGATACCTTCACTTCCAAATGGTGTCATGACCTGCCTGATACCTGTCCTCTTTGAGAGGCTGTGGCAGGTTTCTGGTTGTAAAACGTTTTTGTCTGAATCCGGACAAAAACTAATTGAGCTTCCTTACCGACTGTCTCAGGCGCAGCTCCCCATCAAAATGAGTGCTTTCCGGCCTGCTGAAACCCTCCTCCCTGAGTTGGCTCATTAACAGTGTTCCGGCGACGCTGGCCATCTCAGGCATTGGGAAATGCAGGGCTGTGACATGAGGCGTGAGAAATGTACACAGATCCACACTGTCATAACTGATCAGGGAAACGTCTTCGGGCACACGGATGTTGTTTTCACGAAAGGCGTCCATACAACCTGCCGCCATCTCTTCGCTGCAGGCGTATACGGCGGTAAACGGTTTACCGGTCGAGAGCAGCTGTCTGACACCTTCGTATCCGGCTTTTCTCGTATAGTTGCCTTCGGTGACCAGATCTTCATCCAGCGTAATATTGTGTCGGCTCAGGGCATTGGCGTAGCCCTGAAAACGTTCTTTGGCTTTGGGTTTAGTGAGCTTGCCAGCCAGACAGGCAATGCGGGTGTGGCCATTTTTGAGAAGCACTTCTACGGCTCTGTCGCTGGCTTTGACGTGATCAAAGGTGATGCAGCGGTCGGCCAGGGCGTCGACATAACGATCCAGAAGTACAAAGGGGGGAGCCGTTTGTGCAATGGCAATCAGTTCATCATCACTCAGGTAGCGAGCGTGCAATAACAGGCCGTCGACTCGCATATTGATCAGGTGATCAATGGCGGCGCGCTCACTTTCAGCATGGTACTTACCCTGGGTGACGATCATCACTTTACCGGCAGCGTCTACAACCTGCTGGACTTCGGCCATCAGGTCACCAAAAAAACCACCCCGGAAAGATGAGATCATCAAGCCGATGGTATTGGTGGTGTTGCTGGCCAGAGACTGGGCGACCGGGTTTGGGCGATACTTCAGCTCGTCCATGGCGGACTTCACTCGCAGACGAGTGGCTTCCGTTACCTGCCCGGTGTTGTTCAGTACTCTGGATACCGTCGCCCGGGATACTTTTGCTCGCTCTGCGACGTCTTTTATGGTGGCCATTGTTACTTTTGATCAACTTTTTTGTGAAGCGTAATCAACTCCTGAACCATTTCCTGGGCCAGCATGGAAGTCATCAAGTGATCCTGGGCATGAACCATTATCAGGGTCATTGGGTCTTTGCCTTCGCCCTGATCTTGTTCGATCAGTTGTGTCTGGACCCTGTGAGCGCCTTTTGCGGCTTCCTGGGCGTGAGCCATCATCTCTTCGGCTCCTTCATAGTCCCCGGCTTTTGCTTTGGACAAGGCTTCGTAAGCACAGCTGCGGGCCTGGCCAGAGTTGATGATGATCTCCATTACGGCGGACTCTAGATCCATGGTCTTACTCCTGTCGGGTATGCAAGGTCACAGTAAAAATAGTTACGAAGCTCAGTCTACACTGTGTGTTCGCAGATGTAACCGGTTACTGAAACCGGTTACATTATGGTTGACCTAAGTCAAAAAACCAAGTTGCCCAGCATTGGCAGCGAATGCTAAAGAACATGCAGCCTTTGGTGAACTCGGTACTTTCGAAAAAAATAGGTGTAAACCGAAGTTTATTGATATAAGTCAATGTTTTGGTAGTGGCAAATACGTACTATGAAGTCACTCGGGTCAGCCAAGAAAAATAACAAACAGCGCCAGAGTGCAAAGGATATAAAAAAGAGAAGCAGGAGCCATTCATAGCCAGTCGATCGAATACCCGGGTTTGAGGGGACCCAGGGTATTTTTTTTGTCGTGAAAAATTGTTTCTTACGCCCATGGCTGTTTAATATGGAACCATGGGGTTGTATCCCGTGAGGCTCAAGACGTTTCCATACTTTCATAAAGTTTTTTTCAGGGCTCATATCATGCAGATACTGATTACCGGGGGAACAGGGTTCATTGGTCGACGGCTGGTGGCGAGGCTTTTGTCAAAAGGGCATCGACTGACTGTTTTGAGCAGGCGGGATGCTGAGGATGTACACCGTCTGCTGAGTAATGAAGTTAAGTCTGTAAAGTCACTATCGGCAGTCAATCCTGCCGTGGCTTTCGATGCCATTATCAACCTGGCGGGTGAGGGGGTGATGGATGAACGCTGGACATCCTTCAGAAAAAGCCAGCTGCTCAATAGCCGGATTACCCTGACTTCAGAACTGGTTGACCTGATTGAGCGCATGGAAAACCGCCCCCGCTGTCTGATCAGTGGCTCGGCCATCGGGTTTTATGGCGGCAGGGATGATGCTGTCCGTCTGGACGAGTCTTCCGGGGCAGGGAATGATTTTGCTGCCGACCTTTGTCTACGCTGGGAGCAGGCCGCCAGACGTGCAGAGGGTTTGGGAGCGCGGGTTTGTACGGTCAGAACCGGTGTCGTCTTGCACCCTGAAGGAGGTGCATTGCATAAAATGATGCTTCCTTTCCGTTTGGGGGCTGGTGGACCGCTGGGTTCTGGTAAACAGATGATGTCGTGGATTCACATGGAAGATATGGTGAATACGCTGATCTTCTTATTGGAAAATGACTCTGCCAAAGGTGTTTTTAATGCAACCGCTCCCGAAGCTGTCAGCAATAAGGATTTTGCGGTAGCACTGGCTGGTGTTCTTAACCGTCCCGCCCTCCTGAAAATGCCAGCTATGGTGCTGAAGTGTCTGTTGGGAGAGTCTTCTGAAATGGTATTGAAAGGCCAGAATGTTTACCCCGAACGGCTGTTGGCTGAAGGCTATCAATTCACCCATCCACAATTGCAACCGGCACTGACTCAGTTGATCAATGCCGTCTAATTCTTCGTAATGTAACTACTATTCGTAATGTAACTATTAAAGGCTACGAGTAGCAGGGTATTTTTCTATTTCCTAATGATGGAAAAACGTTCAGAGTAACAGTCATGACAGGTCGACTCTGTTTAACTTCACTGGATGGATGAAAAAGAGCAGAGTAACTCTAAAAGTGAAACGGTGCAGTGGCTCTGATGGAGAAGAAATTCTGCATAATACGGATTATAAAAAACATGCCTCAGGCACTGAAAATACAGAATTTACGAAAACAATACGACAATGGTTTTGAAGCCCTGAAAGGGATTGAACTCTCTGTTGAAGAAGGTGATTTTTACGCTCTGCTGGGTCCTAACGGTGCTGGCAAGTCAACCTCTATCGGTATCATTTCATCACTGGTTCGCAAAAGCTCAGGCAAGGTTTCAGTATTCGGGCACGATATTGATACCGATCTTGTCAAGGCCAAGCGGATGCTGGGAGTGGTTCCCCAGGAATTCAACTTTAACCAGTTTGAAAAAGTTGAAGATATCATCGTAACCCAGGCTGGTTATTACGGCATACCTGCCAAAGAGGCTCGTAAGCGTGCTGAGCATTATCTCAGGCAGCTGGGCCTGTGGGATAAACGACACAGTGTCTCAAGAATGTTGTCCGGCGGTATGAAACGCCGTTTGATGATTGTCAGGGCTCTGATTCATCAGCCAAAGCTACTGATTCTTGATGAGCCTACTGCCGGTGTTGATATTGAACTGCGTCGCTCGCTCTGGGACTTTCTCAGAGAGATTAATGAGCAGGGCACCACGATTATCCTGACCACGCACTATCTGGAAGAAGCGGAGCAGCTCTGCCGTCATGTCGGCATCATTGATAGTGGTGAGATTGTCGAGAATACCAGCACCAAGGCACTGCTGAGCAAGCTTCAGCAAGAGAGCTTTGTACTGGATCTGAACGAGCCGATTGCAGACCTGCCAACCTTTGCGGGTTATAACGTCAAGAAGTTGGATAACCACAGTATCGAAGTTGAGGTTGGCAAGCATCAGGGGGTTAATGACCTGTTCCGGCAACTGAGTGAATATCGTATTGAAGTGGCCAGCATGAGAAACAAGTCCAACCGGCTGGAAGAGTTGTTTGTTAATCTGACTTCTGATAGCAGGGGCGTCGAGGCTTCGGGACAAACTAAAGACAGTGCAGTTGAAAAGGGGAGAAGCGCACAGTGAGTGAATGGAAGTATAATCTGGTTGCGTTTAATACCATCTTCAGTAAAGAAATTCGTCGTTTCATGCGCATCTGGCCGCAGACTCTGTTGCCACCGGCGATCACCATGTCCCTGTATTTCGTTATTTTTGGTGCTGTGATTGGCTCCCGGGTGGGCGAAATGGGCGGCTTTGACTATATGACCTTTGTCGTACCCGGTCTGGTTATGATGGCGGTGATCACCAATAGCTTCAGTAATGTCGCCTCCAGCTTTTTCAGCAACAAGTTTCAGAAAAGTGTTGAAGAGTTGCTGGTATCACCCGTACCAAACTGGGTCATTCTGGCCGGGTACACCATGGGTGGTGTGGTCAGGGGGCTCTATGTCGGTATTCTGGTGATGCTGCTGGGCGCTTTCTTCGTGGAGCTTCAGGTTCATCATATTTTTATTACCCTGCTGGCCGTTTTTCTGACGGCAACGCTGTTTGCCCTGGGTGGTTTTATCAATGCTGTGTTTGCCAGAAAGTTTGACGATGTGGCCATCATCCCGACCTTTGTGTTGACGCCACTCACTTATCTGGGCGGTGTCTTCTATTCAGTAGACGTACTTCCTGAGCCATTCCGATCCATCTCTCTGTTGAACCCTATCCTCTATCAGGTGAATGCTTTCCGTTATGGCATCCTGGGTCAGGACAGTGGTATCAGTATTGGCTGGGCTTTTGTTGTGATGGTTCTGGCTATTGTCATCATGGCGGCATGGGCGCTTCATCTTCTGCGAGTAGGTAAAGGCCTGCGAAACTGAAGCTGTGGCAGTCTTCGCTACATCTGCGTATGATTCCACGGCCACAATTCAGGGTGCAAAACCGTTCAGTTTGTCTGAGGAAGCTGATTGAAGTCGTCTGGTCGGATTATGGGACTGACAGGATTGGTTGAGAGTGAAATTATGAGTGAATTAGTGAATGCTTCCCCACTGGGGAAAAACAGTGAATACCAGGCGAAGTATAACCCGGAGCTGTTGTTTCCCATTCCCCGCAGGGAGAAACAGTTGGAGTTAGGGCTGGATCCGGAAAACCTGCCTTTCAAAGGGAGTGATGTCTGGTTTGGCTATGAGTTGTCCTGGCTCGATGCCAAGGGTAAGCCGCTGGCAATGATCGGTCGCTTTGAGCTTCCCTGCGATTCTCCCAGCCTGATTGAATCCAAGTCTTTCAAGCTCTACCTGAATTCATTTAATCAGACTCAGTTTGATTCTGTGGCACAGGTTCAGGCGGTCATGGCAAAGGATCTCAGTCGGGCGGCAGGTGCACCGGTTAAAGTAAAGCTGATGACGATTGCACACATGGAGGCTTTCGGATTTAAAGCGGCTCCCGGTATCGGAGTCGATGAGTTGGATGTAGCCATTGATTGCTATGACTACACACCCGATCTATTGCAAAAGGCTGAAGGCGTCCGGGAAGAAATCCTTCACTCTCATCTGTTAAAGTCCAACTGTCCTGTCACCGGGCAGCCAGACTGGGGGACCGTGGTTGTGCAATATAAAGGTGAAGCCATTAGCCATGAATCGTTCCTGAGATTTATCTGCTCATTCCGGGGGCATCAGGAATTTCATGAGCAGTGTGTGGAACGGGTGTTCACTGAGATACAGTCCCGTTTCAAAATGGAATCGTTGACCGTTTATGCCCGCTATGTGCGCCGGGGGGGGCTGGACATTAATCCATGGCGCAGTACTGAGCAGGCCGGGCAGGATGACGGACGTCTGATCAGACAGTGAAGTGATATATCAGGTTGCAAGATCGGTGAACTAGTCCATATATATTAATCGGTATATGGAGGTTTTTTACTGATATGAAAAAATATATAGCTCTCACTGCTCTTTGCCTTTCCTGTAAGAGTTTTGCCACAGGCTATGTTATCCGCAATCCTTATGATCAAAGTTCAGTGACTACTATTGTGCTGATATCACACGGATGGGGTGTTCTTTGGGAAGCGGGGCAACAGACTCTCCCCCTTCTGGTGCAGAGCTACCCTGCTCCAACACGATTCTTTCCCAGTCATATCGGGATTATGATTCGGGGCTGCGTCCACTATACAGAAGTACTGGATTACTTCTCTCCGTCGTCCTGGCCAATCACTACCTGGCGTAAGGTGGAATAATTCCTTGCAGAGACCTACTGTCGATTAAATGTAAGGTGTTTTGGAAAAGGTATGGAAATAAATATTGTTTCTGCCACGGTGACCAGTAAAGGTCAGGTCACCATACCAGCCACTATCCGCAATACACTGAAGATCAGCCCCGGCGATCAAATTCAATTCGTTGAAGTAACGCCGGGACGATTTGAAATGCTGGTGGCCTGTAATGATGTCAAATCCCTGAAAGGCATGGTCAAATCCAATCGTCACGTTTCAATTAAAGAGATAAATCAGGCGATTAAATTCCGGGGCAGAGAATCGTGATCGGGCTCCCTCGTTCCCACGCTCTGCGAGGCTGCTGCAAAACTCTGGTTACCAGCTCCAGAGCGTGGGAACGAGTCACAGTTTTTTGAGCGGCAGTATTTTCTAATCCCAAAATGAGCCTGAAGGGGCGTCAAGCCAGTGCTTTCAGGCCTTTCGTTCAAAAATTGATTGAAACAGTAATTCTCTGGCAGCCTGCAACTGCTTTGCTGACTCATTATCGCTCATGCTTGTAGCTCTTGCCTCAAGTTCTTCGAGGGTGACTCCCTTTTTCAAATATTTCTTAAAGTCGGGGAGACTTTTGAATTTTTCATAGGGGGTCATCATGTTTTCATAGTGATACTTTTTCTTTTCCTTGCCCTTTGCGTCTACCTCTGTTTCCGGGAAGAAGCACGGACGATGAAAGTTTAGGTATGGGGTAAGATAGATTTTATTGAACTCATTTATTTCTGTCGCATACTTCTGAGGAATATGAGCATACCCAAGTATTTTTCTGATGATCGCACCATTCTTGCTTTCTACAAGTGCATTGTCGTTCGTCTTTCTTGCTCTTGATTTCGTAAAATTTATACGAAGATTTTCAAGTAATTCTGATACACGACCATTAATGTATTCAGAACCGTTATCAGAATGAAAACCCCTTAATTTAAAGGGAAATGAAGCCAGCAGCTCCTCCAAAACAGGAATCAAAAATGTCTCACTAATCTTCTCAACAGAGCAAACAACCTGATACTGTGTCACCTCATCAACAGCATTGATATGGTACACGCCTTTGACTCTATCCTGATCACCCTGGTGTACAGTGTCGATGCGTATAAAGCCTGGCTGTCCTTCTGGCCTTGGTTTTCGCCGTACACCAATTGCTCGTTTTGTCGGTTTGGTGACGTCTTTAGGTGACCGGATGTTACGGTATGTCTGTGACTTTCTCAGGTTGTATATGTGTGAGACGGAAATATCTTTCAGGCGTTCATAGCTCTGGTCACCCTGCACATACGCCCTTTCACAGAGCTTTTTGATAGCAGCCCCATTTAGACCATTATGAAGCTGATCTGTCGCAGCGAGGAGCCTTATATCGGCCTTGGTGTACTGATTGCTGAACCCATTGCTGGTCCGCTGTTTGCGCTTCAAATGACCTGCTGAGAGGTATGCCTTGATAAGGCGGCTGATTTGAGCTCTTGAGTAGCCTGTGGCAACTGTCAGATACCGCTTAATAATCCCTTTCTCTGACCGAGTGAGTGATCGATATCGGAAGTGCCTCAAAACTTCTTCAACCCATTGATAACACTCGTCTTTTGACTCCCAACCGGGCTCTATCAATGGTGCTTGATTAAGCAGTTCTTGAACCTGCTGGAGGGTACTAATTAGCCTCGTGTTCATGATGATTTTCATCCAGTAATAATGGACGAAAGATCCAAAAGCGTGAGGCTCATTTCATGCTAGAAACAGGAGTCCCCTTTAGGCTCATTTCATGTTGGAAGAGACTGCGGCTTGCGTTTTCCGACCAAGTTGCTATATTGGTTCACAGACCTGCAACGGTGCCCATTCTAATACGTAGCGAGTGGCCACGGTTCCAGGTTTTTTGCGTTTAGGGGTATGTAATGCAGAAAATTGCTTTCTTTGTGGATGGTGGCTACTTTGTTCGACGGATCAAGTTTTATCACCGCAAACATTTTGAAGCGCACGCATTAGAACCTCAGCATATAGTCACTGCAACGTACAACCTTGTCAGAAAGCATCAGGAAAATCTCGGGCGGGATGAACTATACCGGATTTACTATTATGATGCGCCGCCACTCGAAAAACAGATCAGATACCCTCGGCCAGCCCCCGGCCACCAAACACCCGGCACATGGAATAGTAAGAATGAACCCGGATATATTTTCCAGACAGAACTCCACAAACAGTTGCGAGCTTCCCGAAAGCTGGCACTGCGCATGGGGAAGTTATCCAATTCTGGCCAGTGGCAGGTAAAGGATCTGGCGTTGGAGGAGCTACTGGCCAATAAAAAGCAGTTTTCGGACCTTACAAACGAAGATTTCTATTACAGTGTTCAGCAAAAGGGTGTGGATACTCGAATAGGCGTCGATATTACAACCCTTACTCTCAACCACTACGCTGACACTATTGTTCTATTCGCTAGCGATGCAGACTTTGTACCCGTCGCAAAACTGGCCAGAACGCATGGTGTCGATGTGGTTCTTGACCCGCTTTGGGGTAATGTTGATAGTGATCTAAAAACTCATATTGATGGTAAAAAGTCCTTTGATCTGGTCAATCAATTGAAAAATATTCTTGGCCATGAGCCGGAACCCCGACCAAAGTGGTGGAATGAAAAACTTCGACAGGCCTGAGACTATCCCTCGTTCCCACGCTTTGCGTGGGAATGCATACCTTACCTAACAAGCTAGTGCAGCTAAGCCTTGATATCCATACAGCCCCCTCGTTTATCCTGAGCGGAGTCGAAGGGCTCTCAGGGTGAACGGAGTTTGGGTGCCATTGATAATCTGGAGCGTGGGAGTGAGGGGGGAATATCCTCTGGAACGCAGTTAATAGCATATAGGTAGGAGCATACCGATGAGCAATGATAGTAAGTTTATAAATGAAGCTCTTTCTGACATAGATGATTTGGTTGATAATGAAGATAGTGTCATAAGAATCAAATTGAATGAGCAACAGATAGAAATGGCAGCAAAGCTACAAAATGTATTGCGGCTGTCAAAAAATGTATTTTTTAATACGCTTGCTAACTATGGTGCATATTACTGTTCTAAAGATGACTTTAATGAAACGGAATTTCCATCTTCCATGGAGGGTTTAACAATTGATTTTAGTGTGTCAACTGAATCAGAAACTGAGCTTGAAAAGCACCCTGAGTATACGAATGAACTCATAACAGTTTTTGGTTTAATAAAAATGAGCCAAAGCTTATTATGATTAAACTTTCTAAAGCCCAAGCAATTATAATGGCCGACTCCATAATTGCATTAGATAATAGAAGCAAACAAGAAATTGGTCGGAGGTTTGCGTATAGGCTGGGCTTCACCCCAGGACCTCTTGGTCCTGATGATGGGATTGATGGTAGATTTTTACACAATGGGTTGTTCTGCCATTTTCAGTCTAAAATGAGTCGTTCAGCATTGGATAAAGATGAAGCAAGAAAGTACTACTCTGACATAAAAGCACATCAAGCAGAGTGGAGTGTAATGTTGTCGGGTGTCGGGTTTAAGGATACTTTTTATACCAGACTTGATAAGCATACAGACTTGGATAGGGATAAAATTTACCTCCTTACTTTGACTGACATTTTTACTCAAAGCGATTTGTTTTTACAAGCAGTTGACAGTATCCCGCCTCTACTTAATATTTCTTCAATAGATTGGAGTAACTTCCAGAACAAAACCTAAATCCGATAAGAGCGGGTTTTTCTCATGCTCCCTCACATCACACCGGCGTGTAAGGGAGCGGGCTAGATCACCCAACCCGACATTTCCGGTGCAGAGAATGCCGACGATAGTCAATGGTCGTCTAGCTCAACCCTCGACAGACAACAAAGGAATAACGCAATCTTCCCACTCCTCTTCAGGCATGTTCGGGGGTGAGACGGGTAAAGGGTTTTGTCGGTTGATTCATGCTTCGCATCTCCTGCGTTGTTTGCAGGAGAAAGACTGGCAGTCAGGTTGTGTTTTTTGAAGACGTCCTCAAATGAGCGCTTACGCTGCAACTACAGAACCGACCGCGCGGGCAATCTGAAATCGCACAAGCGGTCCCACCTACCTGCTGACCAGAGAGCCAAAAGGAAAGCCTATGACCAGCCGCCATCTAACGCGAAAAGAAAGAAAGGCGATATAGAATGACCCGCCTCCCAATCCATCTCAAAAAAACCTCCGACCCCCTCCAGATTTTGACTAACCTGAATTTCAAATAAACAGTTCAATGACTGGGAAGCCAGGCCTTGATATCCAAGAAACCATTGATTTTGACCTTGGTCATTGCCTTTTCTATGCATTGCCTTAATGGTCGCGCTCAGGAAAACAGGTCGCCTTTGCTGGTCGCTCTGGCTGTCGGCAAGGCGCTGATCAATGTCCCAAAGCCCTTTATTGAGGTCTTATCCATAAAAAGAGTCTACGTTACGGATATTGAAGAAGAGAGCGAGGCCATTGAATGGTGGGAGTTGAAGGTTCACAGTCGGGCAGCCTCTGATAATGGTTCTGACAGTGAAGATAGCAGCACTTCTGATGAAAGCAACGACAACCGTTCAAACGAATATGAAAACGAAGCTAATGCCGAATCTGATGTTCAGTATGAAACCACAACAATTAATCCTTTTCGAGTATCCAATGAAATCAGTCAGTATGGTGCGGCTCCAGCACTGAAAGAGATTAAGCAGGAGCCCATTTCAGGCATTGAAATAGCCACTAACGGCAACTCTGATGAACGCATCGACAACCGTTTAAACAAAGGCGAATCTGATGTTCAGTATGAAACCACAACAATTAATCCTTTTCGAGTATCCAATGAAATCAGTGAGTATGGTGCGGCTCCAGCACTGAAAGAGATTAAGCAGGAGCCCATTTCAGGCATTGAAATAGCCACTAACGGCAGCTCTGATGAACGCATCGACAACCGTTTAAACAAAGGCGAATCTGATGTTCAGTATGAAACCACGACACTAAATCCCTTTCGAGTAGCCAATGAAATCAGTCAGTATGGTGCGACTCTGGAACTGAAAAAGATTAAGGAGGATCCGGTTTCAGACAGTGAAATACTTACTTACAGCACCGACCTGACGAGTAATCTGAACAGACACAAACAGACTCACCTGCCTGACGACCAGAGACCCAAGGTGTACCAGTGCGACCATGAGAGCTGCAACTACAGCACCGGTCATAAGGGCCATTTAAAAATACACAAACAGACCCACTTGTCTGGCGACCAGAGACCCAAGGTGCACCAGTGTGACCATGAGGGCTGCGAATACAGAACCGACAACAAAAGCAATCTGAAAAAGCACAAACAGGCTCACCTGCCTGCCGACCAGAGACCCAAGGTGCACCACTGTGACCATGAGGGTTGCGACTACAGTTCCAACCAGGCGGGCAATCTGAAAAAGCACAAACAGACCCACCTGCCTGCTGACCAGAGACCCAAGGTGCACCACTGTGACCATGAGGGTTGCGACTACAGTTCCAATCAGGCAGGCAATCTGAAAACGCACAAACGGACCCACCTGCCTGTCGACCAGAGGCCCAAGAGACCTAAGAGACCCAAGAAACCCAAAGTTCACCAGTGTGACCATGAGGGTTGCGACTACGGCACCAACCATGCGTCTAATCTGAAAAGGCACCGGCAGACCCACCTGCTTGCCAACCAGAGATCCAAGAGACCCAAGGTTTACCAGTGTGACCATGAGGACTGCAACTACAGCACCGACCAGGTGGGTAATCTGAACAGACACAAACAGATCCACCTGCCTGCCGACCAGAGACCCAAGCGGCACCAGTGTGACCATGAGGGTTGCAACTACAGCACCAACCGGGCAAGTAATCTGGAAACGCACAAACAGACCCACCTGCCTGTCGACCAGAGGCCCAAGAGACCTAAGAGACCCAAGAAACCCAAAGTTCACCAGTGTGACCATGAGGGTTGCGACTACGGCACCAACCATGCGTCTAATCTGAAAAGGCACCGGCAGACCCACCTGCTTGCCAACCAGAGATCCAAGAGACCCAAGGTTTACCAGTGTGACCATGAGGACTGCAACTACAGCACCGACCAGGTGAGTAATCTGAACAAACACAAACAGATCCACCTGCCTGCCGACCAGAGAGCCAAAAGGAAAGCCTATGACCAGCTGCCACCTAACAAGAAAAGAAAGAAGGGTGATAAAGAATGACCCGCCTCCCAACCCACCTCAAAGAAACTCCCGACCTCCCTCCAGATTTTGACTAACCTGACTTTCCAATAAACCGTTCAATGACTGGGAAGCCAGACTTTATTACCCAAAAAACCATCGATTTTGACCTTGGTCATATTGAACCCAGAGAGAGTTCCGGTGTCGGAGGCGCGCCTGAAACAGGCAGCCTAAAATTCAGTTTCCGGGACATCTATGACAAGCACCGAAGGACTCTCGTCCATTATAGATGTAGACTAAATAACTCATAGAATTTAAAGTAACATGAGCTACAGTCGCACTTAGTAAACCATAATTTTTAGTAAATTGCCCTCTTACGAATGAGTTGATCATTGATATCAGGACTTGTGACATTAATGGGTTCTTGTTGGCAAGGTGTATAAGTCCAAATGCTGTGGATTTGATGATGTTACTCATAATAAATATTTTTTTATCATGATGATGGTTGTCAGTTAAAATAAATACTTTTCCATCAAACTTGGTGCTACTATTAGTTGCTAATTCTATAGAGTAATTGATTAAAGGGAGTAACAAACCATTAAATATAGACTCTTCAATGATAGCTCCTGCAATAGCGTCTAAAAATGTGGCTCTTCAGGGATATCTGTGGGTAAAACCAGCCAGCCTGTGAGGATAAAGCTACAGAGTAACCTCTAAGTTGGAAACAAATAGTCGGCACATGAAGGATTGGAAACCGCTGACTCTGCAAACCAGTTTGCAACGCTATCAGCGCCCTGAGGTTAGCAAACCAGTTCTTAAGAGGTATCCGCGGGTAAGAATGATCAAACTTAAAGGTAGAAGCACCGTAACCGTTCAAGCAGGGGGCAGACTCCCCCTACTTGTCGAGATCGGATTTTAACGGATTGGCCCCGAATTTCTCTTTCCAAATTCGCGGGATTAGCTCTCGGATATCTCGAGCCGGATGGAGACTGATACGCTGGAGTACATCAACGAAGTACTTGTATGGATCAATGCCTGCAAGAAGACAACTGACGATTAACGTCTGGAACACAGCAACATTGTCTGCGCCTTCCTCTGTCCAACAGAACATCCAGTTCTTTCTGCCCATTGGGATACATCTAAGGCCACGCTCCAGGTGATTGGTGTCAATAGCAACATTCGGATCATCCAGGTAGACCCGTAGCTCTTTTTCCCGTTTGTTTACGTAGCCCAGGGCTTTACTCAGTGGGTTGCTTTTCACCAGGTCAAGGCGTTGCAGTTGTTTCTCATGCCAGTTAAAGAACTGGTCAACCAGAGGTTTGGCTTTCTGTTGACGGTATTCCCGTTTTTCTTCACCTTGCAGTTCTGCTTTGCGAATTTCGTCTTCGACTTTATAGATCGCACCTATGCAGTCCAGCGCCTCTTTGGTGGCTTCTGGCTCTGCATCCTGTGACTTGACGAAGTATCTCCTGCTGTGTGTCCAGCACTGGGCATGGGTGATCTGGGGGTATTTTACACACAGGCGGTCGTATTCCGGATAACCATCCGTCAGTAAGGTGCCCTCAAACTCTTTCAGATAGGGTTCTACGACTCTGCCAGAACGACTGGTAGAGAAGGTAAAGGCCATCTCATCCTGGTCACCATAAAAACACCAGAAGTATCCTTTTTGCATCTTGCCTTTGCCTTTGCGGCCTGCTTTGCCAGGGGTTTCATCCAGAGCGAGAACCCGGCTTTCCAGACAGCTGTTGAGTACTTCATCAGCGATGGGCTTGAGCAGCTGTCCGGCGCGTTGTTCAAGGTGTGTCAGGGTTCCACGGCTGATGGTAATACCGCTGGATTCAAGTTTTTGGTGCTGGCGATAAAGGGGCGCATGGAAACGGTATTTTTCGACCAGCAGGCCTGCGATAAAGCTGACGTCGGCAAAGCTGCGATCAAACAGGCCGGAGGGGGCGGCTACTGTCGTCAGGGTTTGGCTGGGCTTGTGGCGTACGACTTCGCGCTGGTATTTCAGGATAACATAACTGGCGGGGCGCTGTGCCAGGCGATAGGTGTATTTGTAATCAATGACTTCGTATTGGTCTGCATCTTCTCCCTGCATTTCGACAGCAGGCATAGGTATCAGTTCGACCGGTACATCTTCAGTAAAACGCAGACCCTGGTCAGTCACGCAGTCTTCGGGGCGACTCTTTTTCCGCCGCTCGTAAGTGATGGTTTCAGTAGGGACTTCCTGCTCTTTGGGTTTGTCCTGGAGGATTTCACCTAATGACAGCTGGTCGGGGTTCTCAATCAGGCGCTTTTCCGATTTTTCACCGAACAGCTGTTGTTTAAACCAGGCTAACTGCTGCTCAAGGGAAGCGATCTTCTGATCCCGTTCCACCAACTTCTGATCCCGTTCCACCAACAGCGCCTGCATCTGCTGAAGCAGTTGCAGGCTGGAAGGCGCGGTGGTGGGAGCAGGTAAATTCATGACGACTAAAGATAGCGGTTTTATGCTTCAGTTGTGTAACCAGACTGTTGATGTTTGTAGCGTTTATATTGCTGAACAGAGCGGGTATCAATGCCTTCAAGAATCAGTTTCAAATCGGTCCATTCCAAGCGCTTCTTGTGGGCCTCTCCGGCGTGGGCATGAAACTGTCCCTGCTCCAAGCGTTTGCTCCAGATACAATAACCACTGCGGTCAAAATACAGGACCTTGCATTGCGTTTGCTTGCGGTTGATGAACACGAATAGCTGGCCACTGAGAGGATCTTCTTCCAGTTTGTTTCTCACCAGTGCAGACAAGCCATCGTA
The DNA here is from genome assembly GCF_023822025.1 of Endozoicomonas sp. 4G. NCBI lineage: Bacteria > Pseudomonadati > Pseudomonadota > Gammaproteobacteria > Oceanospirillales > Endozoicomonadaceae > Endozoicomonas > Endozoicomonas sp. 4G. The sequence continues at coordinate 1,149,103 of NZ_CP082909.1, forward strand.
TGACTTTCTCATATCGGTGGGGCGGTTATAGAGCCAGACCCGCACCTGGGATTCTGGGTAAAACATGATTAATGACGCATACGAAGAATAACACCACCGGGTAACTCCAGCTCGATATGCCAGTCCGGGCTGGCTGGAGGTTCGGTAAGCTCATTTGGGAGTTCGATCCATTCCTGACCAGAAGTCTGAATGACGTTGGCAGAATCAATGCCAGCATCGCTCTTGAGTTTACGCTTCCAGTTTGTGAAGGTAGCCAGGCTGATGTTTTGAGTTTGGCAAAAAGCTTTCTGGCTCAAGCCACTGGCCATTTGCTGGTCAATAATCTGCTGCCACTGTTCGGGGGTGAGGCGGGTGAAGGGTTTTGTTGGTTGATTCATGCTTCGTATCTCCTGCGTTGGTTGCAGGAGAAAGACTGGCAGTCAGGTTGTGATTTTTGAAGACGTCTTCAAATGAGCGCTTACTTTCCAGCGGAATTGTGGAAGGTCTGAACACCAAGATAAAACTCACTACGAGAAAATCGTACGGTTTTAGGATCTACAAATGTGCAGAAATTGATTTATAGCATGCACTGGGCCATCTGCCTGAACCAGAAATGAGCCACAGATTTTGCTCTCGAGGCAAAAATTTTTGGTCATTCAATATTCACTGGGAGCGAAGCTAGCCTTTTGAACAAATTAAATATATATTGGCCTGCATCACTTACACGTCTTTAGACGTATATTAAGCGGGAGTAGCTGACAAAGCAGACACCAACATCTGTATGAGTCATTCGAAGATAGGTATTATCAATAATTGATAAGCGAAAGTTGTCAGAGATACTAGTTTATCATTATCAGCAACAATAAAGTTCTACTATCAATCCCTTAAGAATTACTTTATCATACCATTTGTTACTAATCGGATATGTTTAGTCATCAGATTTTTCACTGAATTTTCGGCATACGAATTTAGAAATTAATCGAATGAGACCAAACAATATGGAATAATTGATTAAAAGTTAGGTGATATGAAAAAGTTATTATCTGTCCTTATGCTGTGTCTTTCTTTTGGAGCAAAATCATCTCTTTTACCAGGAATGGAACTTAATACCTATGAGTGGAATGTAATAAAAAATCCATACAATAATATGGATACCGGTATGAGTGAACTTATAGCATATCTATCAAATGAAGATGGTAGCTATATATATTCGTTATATGATATGAAATTAAATCACTGGGTTTTCGTAATTTATTCTGAGAAATTCAAGGGATTTGATTTTAACAAGGATGTTGTTGTTGAATTAGAGACTGATAGTGGAAAAATAGATCACTATTCAGCTGTATATTCAAATGGAACAATATTAATTAATGGTAACAACGAAAATGATATTGTGAAATTGACAAGATATATAAAAAATGAAGAATCAGTCTGGTTTTCAATATTTCACGATGATGAAAACGGTGATACTCGTAGGGTTGACCAAAACTTTATCTTGGTTGGTTCTTCAAAAGCTCTCGATCTTATTGAGATGATATCGAGCTAAAGATAAAAGCCCGGTCGCTCCGGGCAGCCATTCAATGGTCAAAGTTATTTACAATAAACACGATTTAGCCGCATAACAGCTATTAGAACGTAAGCGTTCAAGCAGGGGGCAGACTCCCCCTACTTGCCGAGATCGGATTTTAACGAATTGGCCCCGAATTTATCTTTCCAAATTCGCGGGATTAGCTCTCGGATATCTCGAGCCGGATGGAGACTTCAACCTCTCCCAGCTGTATTTGTGGGTTGATGGTTTGGCGCATAAATGTGGAAACAGCCTGTCTTGGGAAATCTTCAAGGACTATATGGGGCTGAAGGCTTTTGTATTCAAGTGCTTGAGGGTTTTCGGACAGGCACTAAGTCACAGTGCCAGGTGGAAAACTGAAGGAAAACTGGTTAGCCTGATTGTATAAACTTTACTTTTATACCCACTCCTACTCAGTTCAACTCTATACTTTCCTGGTCTTAGCATCATCCCCTCTTTATAAATTGGCTTAATATTGAGAATCCTAATTCTTGCATCCTCAGGGTAGGGCTTAATGTGCAATGCACTATTCTGATTATCCGCCTTTAACGGGTGAGCAGGCTCAAGAATCTGTGTGAGTTTTTTATCATATATTAGTTGTCTCTGACCAGTGACCACTCCATGACGCTCAAACCCAATCTTATATTTATACTTTTTATTAAGTGTCATACTGCCGTTTATTGGCATCCAATCTAAATCTATCCTTTTGAATACCAGATTAAAATCTGAGACCGACATTGACTCAAGCTCAAATAGCAATTTTTCTCTACCATTATCACTATTACTTATCCACTGAATATAATTATTTTCTAACCGTGTCTCCAGTTTTGACAAACCTGGCAGTGATAAAATCCAACCAAGAATCTCTTCGAAAGCTGTATCTGCTACTCGCTGTCTAACCGTTGTCCCCAGTGCTAACGAAGATGCCGTTATCAAACACATAGTCATTATTATTAGTGATTTATGCTTTGAGCCTTTCATCATGCTGTCTCCCCAAAAGTATCAAGCAGGTCGAGAGTGCTCTCAAGCTCCTCCAAGAATGAACTATCAATGAGATCAATATCCACACCAAGCTTAATCGCGTCTAATATAAGCAATGGATCTAATCCTAATGCATCAAGCTCTTCTATTGCCATTTTACAACAACCCAGCAACTCTTCTGGATGTTTGTCAATGGCTGCCTTAGCGATCTGAAATGCAATTTCAGTTGTCAACTCTTCTTTAGCTTCTTGACCAATTTCATTTCGAATTTTGTTATAGATACTATCAATCACTTTCGACTGATCCGCTTCGTGCTCTGTAAAAACGCGTTCCTTCTTTTTGTAATTACCTGTAATTAATAATACCTCCCGTTTTAGCCAATTTTCTAGCATAGACTGCAATTCCATTTTATCTAATACTTTTCCAATAATTTCGTTATTTCTTATCTTTCTATTTTTTAATATCTCATAATTTGGTAGACTCGTACATTCAAGAAAATATTCTAAATGAACTGTAGTTAATCCATCACAGACCAATCTTCCCGTAAAGAGCATATCTGCTTTTATTTTAGCGACAAGTTTCAACACATCTTTTGCACCCGTTTGAATGCACACTGAATCAAAATTATATTTCAATTTAGGTAATGCTTTAGCCGTAGATGGGTCTTCCTCTAATTTGACATAACGAATCACATTTAGCTCAATACATGGTTCACCCTTAGGTGCATTTTCATTCTTGCCAAGAAGCTTTACTGATACTAGATTTTCTGGTAAGTATCGGTTAATAATTGTCGTCAGAGCTTTAGGTAATTTTTCTGATAAAAAGTCAATACTATCACTTGTGGATAGTTCTGTGCGAAGTGGAATGACCTTTTCGCATCTACTTCCAAGGGTGCCATGGCAGAGTTTTATAGATTGTTGTGTGTTTTCAATTAGCGCCTTGTAGTCACCATCTGGGCCTGCTGCTGTTATACAGTCTTCCCAATAACTAGTTGCTAAAAAAGTATCAGCTTCTTCTATTTTCAACCAGACCCTACGGTGTCCTATTGTAATCACTTTAGCCATCCAAGGCAGGATAAGCTGGTTCTTCACTCTTCTATCTCTGTCCTTAAGGATATTATCTTTCTGTTCCTCCGTCTTTGTGTCATCAGCAAGGATTTGCTCTTTTAAGAGCTGTCCCATGCTCGATTGCAGGGTATATAATGCGGCTCCAGATGCTATCATTCCTTTATTTATTTTTGACTGAGCGTAGTTTATATTCTCAGAATTCAACGCCCTAAATGTCCACCAACGTGTATTTTCTCTATCTATCCAATCCTGGTATGCAATAATGCTGTTTTTGGACTTAACATCAGCCCAGCTCATGTTAATAGCTCGCATATGTCTTATTTTTCGTCTTATTAGGATTAATAGTACAAATGCTAGTAACTCTAAAAATATATACTGTCTACCAGGGGGTAGCGGTTGATAGGGGGCATTTTTTTCTACATATAAACGAACTCCAGCATCTAAGTCTTCGGCCTCTATTTGTCCATTCACATAACGGAAAGATTTCGGTGTAGCTAATGATGGAAAAGGAAGTAGTGGATTTATCTCCCATCCATAATAGAGATTATTCCTAACATCCCCGAGATCCGTAAAAATCTGTTTTCTTTGAGGACCCCATGTAAAAGTAATGACAATAATCACAACACAAAGAAATGCAAAGCCACCGATCCATCGTAACTGATCTTGTAACCTTTTTTTATTCTTGAACCACTTGATTCCGGCCCATAACATTAAAGATAAGAGTAATAATATTTTTATAATACTGATCACAAGTCATCCATGCACTTACCAAAATATATTTATAGCCAATTTTTTAAAGTAATTATGCCTCATTTGTCAAGGCCTACATAGTGGTAAATCGGTAAATTATCCATAATTTCTCAAAAACTGCTGTAAAGCCCACAAGGTAGGACTTGGGTAACCGTTCAAACAGGGGGCAGACTCCCCCTACTTGTCGAGATCGGATTTTAACGGATTGCCCCGAATTTCTCTTTCCAAATTCGCGGGATTAGCTCTCGGATATCTCGAGCCGGATGGAGACTGATACGCTGGAGCACATCGACGAAGTACTTGTAAGGATCAATGCCTGCAAGAAGACAACTGACGATTAACGTCTGGAACACGGCAACATTCTCTGCGCCTTCCTCTGTCCAACAGAACATCCAGTTCTTTCTCCCCATTGGGATGCATCTGAGGCCACGCTCTAGGTGATTGGTGTCAATGGCAACATTCGGATCATCCAGGTAGACCCGTAGCTCTTTTTCCCGTTTGTTTACATAGCCCAGGGCTTTACTCAGTGGGTTGCTTTTCACCAGATCAAGGCGTTGCAGTTGTTTCTCATGCCAGTTAAAGAACTGGTCAACCAGAGGTTTGGCTTTCTGTTGACGGTATTCCCGTTTTTCTTCACCTTGCAGTTCTGCCTTGCGAATTTCGTCTTCGACTTTATAGATCGCACCTATGCAGTCCAGCGCCTCTTTGGTGGCTTCCGGCTCTGCATCCTGTGACTTGACGAAGTATCTCCTGCTGTGTGTCCAGCACTGGGCATGGATGATCTGGTGAAGTATCCTTTCTGCATCTTGCCTTTGCTTTTACGGCCTGCTTTGCCAGGGGTTTCATCCAGAGCGAGAACCCGGCTTTCCAGGCAGCTGTTGAGTACTTCATCAGCGATGGGCTTGAGCAGGTCTCCGGCGCGTTGTTCAAGGTGTGTCAGGGTTCCACGGCTGATGGTAATACCGCTGGATTCAAGCTTTTGGTGCTGGCGATAAAGAGGCGCATGGAAACGGTATTTTTCGACCAGCAGGCCTGCGATAAAACTGACGTCGGCAAAGCTGCGATCAAACAGGCCGGAGGGGGCGGCTACTGTCGTCAGGGTTTGGCTGGGCTTGTGGCGTACGACTTCGCGCTGGTATTTCAGGATGACATAACTGGCGGGGCGCTGTGCCAGGCGATAGGTGTATTTGTAATCAATGACTTCGTATTGGTCTGCATCTTCTCCCTGCATTTCGACAGCAGGCATAGGTATCAGTTCGACTGGTACATCTTCAGTAAAACGCAGACCCTGATCAGTCACGCAGTCTTCCGGGTGACTCTTTTTCCGCCGCTCGTAAGTGATGGTTTCAGTAGGGGCTTCCTGCTCTTCCGGTTTGTCCTGGAGGATTTCACCTAATGGCAGCTGGTCGGGGTTCTCAATCAGGCGCTTTTCCGATTTTTCACCGAACAGCTGTTGTTTAAACCAGGCTAACTGCTGCTCAAGGGAGGCGATCTTCTGATCCCGTTCCACCAACTTCTGATCCCGTTCCACTAACAGCGCCTGCATCTGCTGAAGCAGTTGCAGGCTGGAAGGCGCGGTGGTGGGAGCAGGTAAATTCATGACGACTAAAGATAGCGGTTTTATGCTTCAGTTGTGTAACCAGACTGTTGATGTTTGTAGCGTTTATATTGCTGAACAGAGCGGGTATCAATGCCTTCAAGAATCAGTTTCAAATCGGTCCATTCCAAGCGCTTCTTGTGGGCCTCCCCGGCGTGGGCATGAAACTGTCCCTGTTCCAGGCGTTTGCTCCAGATACAGTAACCACTGCGGTCAAAATACAGGACCTTGCATTGCGTCTGCTTGCGGTTGATGAACACGAATAGCTGGCCACTGAGAGGATCTTCTTCCAGTTTGTTTCTCACCAGTGCAGACAAGCCATCGTATGACTTTCTCATATCGGTGGGGCGGTTATAGAGCCAGACCCGCACCTGTGATTCTGGGTAAAACATGATTAATGACGCATACGAAGAATAACACCACCGGGTAACTCCAGCTCGATATGCCTGTCCGGGCTGGCTGGAGGTTCAGTAAGCTCATTTGGGAGTTCGATCCATTCCTGACCAGAAGTCTGAATGACATTGGCAGAGTTAATGCCTGCATCGCTCTTGAGTTTACGTTTCCAGTTTGTGAAGGTAGCCAGGCTGATGTTTTGAGTTTGGCAAAAAGCTTTCTGGCTCAAGCCGCTGGCCATTTGCTGGTCAATAATCTGCTGCCACTGTTCGGGGGTGAGACGGGTAAAGGGTTTTGTTGGTTGATTCATGCTTCGCATCTCCTGCGTTGTTTGCAGGAGAAAGACTGGCAGTCAGGTTGTGATTTTTGAAGACGTCCTCAAATGAGCGCTTACGAAGCACCAGCGGCTGATTTCTGGTAGTTTTTTGTTAGCAGACAAAAAAACAGAAGAGACCGCTGATGCTAATAAAAACTATCCTAAATAAAGTGCATAAACTCAAGTCATTTGTTTATCAGGATGTCCAATTCGGCAATTATCAGGGTGAAGATGTGTTCAATGTCACCGTGGTTCCAAGGAAGAACAGTCGGGCTCTCTGCTCTGGCTGCCAAAAACCAGCACCAGGCTATGATCACCTTACTGAACGCCGTTTCGAGTTTGTTCCCCTCTGGGGAATCAGAGTTTTCTTGCTCTATAGAATGCGCCGAGTGGAATGTAAGACATGCGGCGTAAAGGTTGAGCAAGTTCCATGGGCTGAAGGTAAAAAGGAACTGACCAAAGTCTACATGCAATTCCTGGCAAACTGGGCCAGAAAACTTTCCTGGAAGGAGGTTGCCAGTACTTTCAATACTTCGTGGGAAAAAGTATTTCATGCTGTGGAGTACATGGTTGAGTGGGGCAAAGCAAATCGCTCACTCGACCATATCAAGGCTATTGGGGTTGATGAAGTGTCTTACCAGGTTGGGCACAAATACCTGACAGTGGTTTACCAGATTGATCGTGGTTGTACCCGGCTGTTGTGGGTTGGTAAGGACCGTACAGAAGCGACGATTCGTAGCTTTTTCTCTTTCTTTGGCCCCGAACGTAGTGAGCGATTGGAGTATGTCTGCTCTGACATGTGGAAGCCCTACGTAAAAGCAATCACTGAGTTTGCCAGTCAGGCGCTGCATATTCTGGATCGATTTCATATTGTCTCCATGCTGAACAAAGCTATCGATGAGGTCAGGGCATCAGAACAAAAACAGCTTCAGGCTGATGGTTATGAGCCTGTTTTGAAGAAGACTCGTTGGTGTCTCCTCAAACGGAAGGAGAACCTGACCGAGAAAGAGGAGATCAAGTTAAATACGGTACTCCAGTATAACCTCAAAAGTGTCAAGGCTTATCTGCTCAAGGAAGAGTTTCAAGTGTTCTGGGACTACATATCACCACACTGGGCAGGGAAGTATCTGGATCGGTGGTGCACAAGAGTCATGAGGTCAAAGATAGAACCCATGAAGAAAGTAGCCAAAACTGTTCGACGACACAGGCCGTTGATTCTGAATTGGTTCAAGGCAAAAAAGGCATTTTCCAGCGGAATTGTTGAAGGTCTGAACACCAAGGTAAAACTCACTACGAGAAAATCGTACGGTTTTAGGACCTACAAATGTGCAGAAATTGCTTTATATCATGCACTGGGCCATCTGCCTGAACCAGAAATGACCCACAGATTTTACTGACGAGGCAAAAATGTTAATTTTCCATTGTATGGGTCATGTTCTAATGACAGAGGGCGTAAAACGCAAAAATACAAAATTTGATACTGTGTAAAATGTATTGCGCCTAATAATAATCCATAATAAATTTGCTTATCAATATCATACTCCTTTAAAAAATCGACTATTCCGTAAGGCTCTTTATCTTCAATATTCATTGAACCTGAATCTGTGAGGGTCATATTTGTTACTGCGTGTAATGTGCTCAATTCATCCTCTGTTTTTAGGAGAGGTGCATCCGACTTTGTAATAACGACCGTTATATTAGATTCTTTATCTGCAATAGTTACTGAATCTGTGAGGGTCATATTAATTAATGCGTGCAAAGTGCTCAATTCATCCTCTTTATTTAGGAGAGGGGCTGACTTTGCATATTGAGTTACTAGTGAACAACATATTGCGATTATTAAAGTATATTTTTTCATTGTACTTATCTCATAAAAAAACAAGCATGGTAGCTGAAAAATGATAGGAGCATCGTTAGTCGTATCTGCTTTAAGCTTTATAGAAACAGGCCCTGAAAAATCTGGGAGATCGGCTTTAGCTATTAGCGATTTTATTGTTAAGGATTAGTTTGACTATGCTTTTGCCAAAGAGTTCCATGAATAGAAAAAAGTATGCTAGGAATACTAACTATTTGAGATCAGTGCCAAACAAAAATAGCAGTAGGGTATCAGCCTTCTGTAGCCGCTGAGTTCTCTCGTTCCCACGCACCAGATTATCAATGGCACCCAAACTCCGTTCACCCTGAGCGGAGTTTGGCCTTTCAGCTCAACCCTCGACAGACAACAAAGGAATAATGCAATCTTCCCAGTCCTCTTCAGGCACAGAAGTTTCAGATTGAGCAAACCCCCTGACAGAAACCCCCGCCCGATGAACGCTGTCCGGATTTTTGGAGATCAGGGGATGCCAGTCGAAGAGAGCCTTTCCTTCTGCCAGTAGTCGATAAGCACAGGTGTCCGGCAGCCAGTGAAAATGAGGGATATCACGGACTGTCAGCTTCAGGCATTCAGGGACTTTTTCCTTGCGGTGTTGATAGTCTGAACACCGGCAGCTGTGAAGGTTCAGTAGCTGGCAGGCCAGGGACGTATAGTGAACCTCACCTGTGTCCTGATCTTCCAGTTTTTGCAGACAGCAGCGACCGCAGCCATCACAAAGACTCTCCCATTCTTCAGTGGTCATCTGGTTTAGGGGTTTGGCCTGCCAGAAAGGTGTTGTCATACCGGGTCGTTAAAGCTCAGCAGTTCTTCAGGAAGGTGCTGAATATAGTCTTCTTCAGCCGGGGGCATCTGTAGGTAAAAACCCTTTTCCGCAATCTCGGACATCACTTTTTCAATGTCTGCCCTGGCCAGTTTACGCTCAGGTGTCAGTAGCATATCCATGACATGGGTGGCTTTGCCGAAGGCCTGGTGCAGTGCTTCGGGTATTTTTTCCAGCTGGTCACGTTTGTCAACGTAGAGGTACATCTCGTTGCGTTTGCTGCTTTTGAAAATGGAGACGAGGATTTTAGACATAATATCAATAGTCACTTGAAAATATTCAGGATCAGAAAATACACAGGTTGTGTGCCTGTGTTATCTCTGGTCTTCTTTATGCTCTTTCAGTGCCAGAATCAAGGGGTCGGCAATTTCCAGCCGTCGCCAGCCCTGAATGTTCTCTGGTATCGAAAAACGGCCACTGATCTGCCACTGGCGTAAGAGTGCGGTAGACATTTTTCCCGGGAATAGCAGTTCTGCAGGCACATCCAACTCATCTGATTTGTGATGCACCCAGGCCTTGATCAGTTTGCCATAGTCGCGGGCAGCTTTAGGCAGAGGAGCAGGGAGTTGTTCAGGATAGTCTGCTTCCGGAGCGTCTTTGGCTTGTTTGACCAGGTTCAGAATAATCTCTCCGTATTTTCGCAGGGTCCTGGGTTTCATATCCTGAATAGAAGAGAGTGAACGTATATTGTCTGGCATATAACAGGCAATGGGCCAAAGGCTACCCTTGGGGATGATCCGGTTGCGTGGCGTATTACTCTTTCGGGCTTCCTGCTCACGGTATTCACAGATCTTCTGCAAAACAGCCAGTTGTTGGGGTCGCAACTGCCAGGCTCGTTTAACATCTTTCCAGATTTCGCTGGGGTCTGGAAATAATGGCGAACTGACCAGAGCAGCACAATCTTCCCTGAGCCATTGCAACTGAGGTTTGTTTCTCAGTTTTTTAAGTAATAACTCATAGGCTTCCAGCAGATGAACGACATCAAGCGTGGCATAGCTGACCTGGGTTTCAGTCAATGGCCGCTGAAGCCAGTCTGAACGAGTCGCATCCTTGGGCAGGTCTACTGCCAGAAGGGCTTTCAGCAGGTTTTGATAGCTTAATGAATGTCCCAGTCCGGCATAAGCCGCAGCAAGTTGGGTATCCAGTAAGGCAACAGGACGGCAGCCGGTCAGGATATTGAAAACTTCGAGATCTTCTCCGCAGGCGTGAAGGACTTTGACGACAGATTCGGATTGCAGAACCCGACCAAAAGCACTCCAGTCATGAACACTTAATGGGTCAACCAGGAAGACCTGAGCACCCGTACCCACCTGAATCAGTCCGGGAATCGGATAAAAGGTGTCGGTGCGAATAAACTCGGTATCCAGTGCAATGGCATCCAGCTCAAGCCACTGCTGGCAATAATGGTTCAGGCTTTCGCTGTCGAGGACCCAGATGGGATCAGGATGTTCAATAGGCATATAAGCAGCTGGATTAGAAATAAAAGCTTATTATAAAGGGCTTGTCTCTGAAGCCAAATTAATATTCTTTGCTCTCTGGTTTTAAAAAAGGCTCGAGCCAGCGAGCCTTTTGCAGTGGGCGATGAGTAAAAAACACCCTCAGCGGTGGGATTGCAAAGCCTGAATCCGATCTTCAAGAGGAGGGTGGCTGGAGAACAGGGCGGCCAATCCGCCCTGACCATTCTTGCGAATACCGAAGGCTGTCATAGTGGCTGGCATGACACTGGGTGCGTCGTATTCAGCCCTGAGTCTCTCCAGGGCAGCAATCATGTCGCCACGACCAGCCAGTTCGGCACCGGCTTCATCGGCACGGAATTCACGTTTGCGGGAGAACCACATAACAATGGCACTGGCGGCAATACCCAGGACAATCTCGGCAATAAAACTGACCACATAGAAGCCAATGCCGGGACCACTGCTGTCTTCGCCACGGCGGAGGAAACTGTCAACGGCATAGCCGATGATGCGTGCAAAGAACATAACAAAGGTGTTCACTACGCCCTGAATCAGCGCCAGAGTCACCATATCACCGTTAGCCACGTGACCCATTTCATGACCGATAACGGCCCTGGCTTCCCTGGGGCTGAAACGGTCCAGCAGACCCTGGCTGACGGCAACCAGTGAGGCATTCCTGTTCCAGCCGGTGGCAAAAGCATTGGCTTCCGGCGAGGGGAAAATACCCACTTCCGGCATGCCAATACCGGCTTTTTCAGATAATTCCTTAACCGTATCCATCAGCCAGCGTTCCTGGGCGGTGCGGGGTTGATCAATGATCTGAGTGCCGGTGCCCATTTTTGCCATGGTTTTGGAAAGGAGCAGAGAAACAAAAGAACCAGCAAAACCGAAAACGGCACAGAAAACCAGTAAGGAACTCATATTGAGTCCCTGGGCTGAGATATAACTACCCACGCCCAGGATGTTCAGGGTGATGCTGGCAACTGCGATGACAGCAAGGTTAGTCGCCAGAAATAGCAGAATTCTTTTCATTGCCCGAGGTTACCTTTGTTAGTTAGAGAGTGTAAATATGGAGGCGTTGAGTTCGAATTTCAACGTCCCCGGCCATTTTAAAAATTTTGATTTTTGTGGATAAAGCCGTCTTTCACCACCCCTATCAGGAATACACCGACAGGAACCGGAAGCCACCTTCAACCTGTTGTTGTGACTTGCAGGTAGACAGCAGCTCAGAGGCATTCAAACTATCTTGGTCCAGTTCATTGGTGCCTAGGATAAAAGAACCCAGTGAGGCTGATATGGCAAAAGTTTTCATGTCTTCCAGCCTGCCCACAGAGAACTTCGCGCACGTGTCATAACCTCTCCTGCCAGAACTAAAAATCAGCAACAGGAAGAAAGCAGGCAAGCTGGTTTGTTTGTCAACATAAGGGTGTCCTTTTATTTTGGTTTAACATAGAATAAAAATTAACACCCTAGGTATTAATATGTCATCTAAAATAAACTGGCTAATAAACCATACCTCTCCTGGCTCCCTGGTGCTCCAGCAATGGCTGACAGAGAACGGCATCCGTTATTCTCTGGCTCAAAAATATACCCAAAGCGGCTGGCTGAAGAGGCTCAGCCCTGGTGTTTACTATCGTCCGGAACCCAGCAGTGGCAAGATCAAACCTGAATGGCCGGATGCAATACAAGCTCTCACTCAACAGCTACAACTGCCGGTACACCTTGCAGGACTCAGCAGTCTGACTCACCAGGGACTTAGCCATTACCTGCAACTGAATTCAGAACAGGTCTGGGTTGGAACCAGAAGTAAACAAGCCCTGCCCAAATGGTTTCGTGAGTTTTCTGAACGGCCCTGGTTATATAGTGGCAACCATAAGCTTGGTGAACTAAATGACAAAGATTTCACCACAGTAACCGTAAAAAGAAAGGAGCTTCGAGCCAGCTGCCCGGAACTTGCAGCTTATGAAGTGGTCGACGCTATCGGAAAAAATATTCGTTTTGAGCACGCAGCTGAATTATTTCAGGGATTAGTTAACCTGAGTCCAAGAAAAGTGCAGTCTCTTCTCAATCGCAGCAGTGCTGTTAAAACCAACCGCATTTTTCTATTCTTGAGTCATTACTGTGACCATCAATGGTTTGGCAGACTTGATGAATCTCAAATACAACTTGGCTCAGGTAAACGTCAGGTGGTTATTAATGGTCGATACGATGAGCGTTACCAGATCACTGTTCCTCAATCTCTGCCTTAACCTGCATCGCAAAAGAAGATCAGATTAATGGACAAAACATCCGCTTATTACCGACAGGTTTCCCTGTTGATCCGAATGCTTCCGGTTGTGGCAATCGAGCCTGTCTTCGCTTTGAAAGGCGGAACAGCCATTAATTTGTTTGTTCAGGATTTCCCCAGACTTTCTGTAGACATTGACCTTGCCTACCTTCCTCTCGAACCAAGAGATGAAGCCCTGCAAAATGTTCGCTCAGCACTCGAACGTATAGCTGAGCGGATTAATACACAGCCTTCAACCCGTGCAGTTCTTCAGGGCAATCGGCAAGACGAATTAAGAATTATTGTCACTACAGAATCCGCAACCATCAAAATCGAAGTCTCTCCTGTTGCCAGAGGCACACTGCATGACCCAGAGCTGCTACCCGTGGTCGAATCAGTAGAAGAAGAATTTGGTTATACTGAAATACCTGTTGTCAGTCAGGCTGATTTATATGGCGGAAAACTCTGTGCCGCCATGGATCGCCAACACCCACGAGACCTGTATGATGTACAACAACTACTGAATGCAGGTGGTATTTCCAGAGAGATATTTACTGGCTTTCTAACCTACACACTGAGCCACCCACGCCCAATACATGAAGTCATGTCGCCACGCTGGAAAGAGTTGGAGCAAACTTTTTACGATGAGTTTGTCGGCATGACGAACGAACCAGTGGAATTGAACGAGCTGATAGAAACCCGCTCTCGTATGGTGGCAGCCTTACAAGCTCGCTTCACCAAGAGAGATCATGATTTTCTGTTATCTTTCAAACAGGGTAAACCGAACTGGGCATTATTTGACGAGCCTTCTGCTGCAAAACTTCCTGCTATCCGCTGGAAGCTGATGAATATTCAACGCTTGTCTAAAAACAGGGATAAGCATCAACAGCAACTTGAAAAATTGGAAAATACACTTGAACATTGGTTGCTAATGACAGAAAACAGAATTTAAAAAAATTGGGACATTGTCAGGCCACACGGCAGCAGTCTGTTTCAGTATGTATTGACACGGACTGGTTGATTTATTCCTGATTAGGGTGGTGAATGTCGGTAAAAAAGTGCTGGCAGAGCTGGTTCAGCTGGTGGCTGGTCCCGGATTTTAATGTTTCACGAAACTGCCAGCCCAGCGTTCTTTGTTTCTGAAGCACCGGTTCTGGCAGACTTTCAGGTTCGGTGGTCAGGCTCGGCATACAGAGCCTGAGGAAGCTTTTTTCAGTCAGCACCACCTGATCCAGACCTTCCAGTCGAACTCTTTCGCAATAGTGTATATAACCTTCCCTGGCCAGCCAGAGAAAACTGTCAAAACAGGCTTGATGTCGTTTGCCGGGTAATCCGAATTCATCCACTGGCTCGGGGGTAATGATGTCATCGACGTACAGTGAAGTCAGTCTTGGAAAGACATTGTAGAGATGCACCAGCGTCCTGGCGCAATCATGAAAAAAGTCATCTATGTGAATATCAGCCATGTTCAGAACTTTAGTCTTCACTATTGTTTGTAACGACTCAGGAATCGTTCTAGTTTATCGCCCACCATTTCCAGATCTTCAATTCTGGGCAGGGTAATAATCCTGAGATGGTCCGGGTCCGGCCAGTTGAAGGCACGACCCTGCACCAGCAGGATTTTTTCCTGAATTAACAAGTCCAGCACCAGCTGTTCGTCATCGTGAATCGGATACTTTTTCGGATCCAGTTTCGGGAATACGTACAGTGCCCCTTTGGGTTTTACACAGCTGACACCGGGTATCTGATTCAGGCGTTCATGGATGGCATCTCTCTGCGCCAGAAGTCTGCCGCCGGGCAGGATCAGGTCATTGATGCTCTGATAGCCTCCCAGTGCTGTTTGAATAGCATGCTGGGCAGGAACGTTGGAACACAGGCGCATGGAGGCCAGCATCTCCAGACCTTCCAGATAATCTCTGGCTTTATGCTTGGGGCCGCTGGCGACCATCCAGCCAGAACGAAAGCCAGCCGCACGATAGGATTTGGAGAGTCCGTTGAATGAGATCATAAACACATCATCTGCCAGGGATGCCATGGCCGTGTGCTCGGCACCGTCATAAAGAATTTTGTCGTAAATCTCGTCGGCAAAAATAATCAGGCTGTGCTGGCGGGCAATCTCAATGATCTCCTGTAGCAGCTGGGGTGGGTAAACGGCACCCGTTGGATTGTTAGGGTTGATGATTACAATGCCCCGGGTTTTGGCGGTAATTTTGCTTCGAATATCATCCAGGTCCGGATACCAGTCAGCGTGTTCGTCACAAAGGTAGTGGACGGCTCTGCCTCCTGAAAGATTGGCAGCGGCAGTCCAGAGCGGGTAGTCCGGCGCCGGGATCAGCATTTCATCACCGTTATTCAGTAAGCCCTGCATCGCCATGACCACCAGTTCGCTGACGCCATTACCGATAAAAATGTCTTCCAGCTCGACACCGGGAAAATCTTTTTGCTGGCAATAGTGCATCACCGCCTTGCGCGCTGAAAACAAGCCTTTGGCGTCGGTATAACCCTGGGAGTCAGGGAGGTTGAGAATGACGTCCTGAATAATCTCTTCAGGTGCATCAAAGCCGAACGGTGCAGGGTTGCCGGTGTTTAATTTCAGTACACGTTGGCCTTCCTCTTCCAATCTTCTGGCTTCACGCAACACCGGGCCACGTATTTCGTAGCAGACGTTTTCCAGTTTCAGAGACTTCTCAATATCCTTCATGGGTGCTTTCCAGTGGGCCGATGTCAGGCCAATTGTCTTTTATGTAAGTTGTTATTACTCGGGGCAGCCTGAGTATTTTTCCATCAGTGAGTAGCATTTGTTCTTTGGTCGTTACATGATTCCCCTGAATATCATCAACTCAACCATCAATAGACAGGAATAAGTAAACAGTGTTTTCTCTGGCAGGGAATCAGACGATCATTATGATCGCTTTAGGGCAACAGTGCACGATTCAAACTCTGACATTTTCGTTAAAACAGCTGGAGGTACTATGAAAATTGAAAAAACCGATGCCCAGTGGCAGCAAGAGCTGACGGATGAGCAGTATCATGTCTGTCGGCAAAAGGGTACCGAGCGGCCATTTTCCGGTGAATACGTCCATTTTGATGGTAAGGGTCGTTATAGCTGTGTCTGCTGTGATCAGGTTTTGTTCGAATCCACGACCAAATTCGATGCCGGTTGTGGTTGGCCCAGTTTCTGGGAAGTGGTGGATAAAGAGGCGGTAAAATACCTTAAAGACGACAGTCTGGGCATGGATCGGATAGAAGTGGTGTGCTCAGCCTGCCATGCCCATCTGGGGCATGTGTTCCCTGATGGGCCGGAGCCCACAGGGTTGAGGTATTGTATGAATTCGGTTGCTCTTCAGTTTAAGGAAGACAGCTGAATTGCGTATCAACGGTCAACCCTCAATGTCAGGCCGCTAACCAGCGGGTCAGAGTGCTTTCAAGCTGTTCCTTGTTAATGGGTTTAGCCAGGTGGTCGTTCATTCCCGCATCCAGACATTGCTTTTTGTGTTCATTCAGGGCGTTGGCTGTTAAGGCTATGATGGGCGTCTCTCTGGTTTCTATCTGGTCCCGCAGTCTGCGAGTGGTGGTGTATCCATCCATAACCGGCATGTTGCAGTCCATCAGAATCAGGTCATAGCGTTTATGCTGACAGGCTGCCAGGCACTGCTCACCGTTATGGGCCAGCTCTACCTTATAGCCCAGTTGCTCAAGCATTCCCTCTGCCACCATTCGGTTAATGGAATTATCTTCGACGACCAGAACTGAGTAGTCGCTGCTTTTTTTATCCTCAATTTTCAGGGGTTCAGGTAATGCCCGGGAGTCCTGGTCAAGGGAGCCCCGGGTTTTTTCCAGTGCCTGGATGAGCGTTGACCGGGTCAGGGGGAGTGGTAACCAAACCAGAGTGTCCGGGCTGTTGTCCAAAGGTGTATGGGCAGCATAAATCACTTTCAGTGAAGGATTGTCCTGACTGGCTTTTTTAGCCAGAGCTTCACTTTCAGTAATCAGAATGTCGGCCCAGTCAGCGGATGGCTCACCTATCTCGTTATCAGAGCTTCGCCGATGGCTGATCCCCCAATGCGTCAGGAGATGGGAGCAGTAGCTTTGCAGGGCTTCTGAGCCATTGAGTACCAGCTGGTTGTTGAGGACGCCCACAGGCACCGGCACTTTTTCTGCTCCTGACTCATAGCGGAAGGGTAACCGGACAGAAAAGGTGCTGCCTTTTTCGGGCTCTGATATGACCGACAGTTGTCCACCCATGTTATTGACAATCGCCTGGGTCAAAGACAACCCCATCCCCGAGCCCCCGAAGCGGCGACTGGTATCACTGCTGGCCTGGGTAAAGGGTTTGAAAACTTCGTCCAGGGCGGATTCAGGGATACCGATACCGGTGTCACTGATGTTCAGCATGATTTCAAGACGCTTTTCAGAGCACTTTTTACAGCACTTTTCACAGCACTTTCCAGAGGTTTTCCTGTAGTCGAGCCAGACACGAATTTCACCCGTATCGGTAAATTTTGCGGCATTGCCGATCAGGTTGCTAATGACCTGATGGAACCGGGTTGGATCACCCACCACTGCTTCTGGCAGGGTGGGGTCAATATCACAATGGATCGGAACCCCTTTAGTGAAGGTGGATTGTCCTGCAAGAACGACAACATCCTCCAGTGAGCTCCTGAGGTCAAAAGAGATTTCTTCAAGAACCATCTTGCCAGATTCAAGCCGGGAAAGATCCAGAATATCGTTAAGCAGGCGAATCAGATGACAGCCAGAATCTCTGGCAATGGTCAAACGCTGACGTTGCACTTCAGTCAGTTCTTCGTCCAGGGCAACACTCAGCATGCCCAGCAGTGCATTGAGCGGTGTTCTGATTTCGTGACTCAGGCTGGATAGCTGTCTGGCCCGCTGACTGGCCGTCTCCATTGCCTGGCTGCGTGCTTTCTCAAGCTGACGGTTGGTTTTCTCGAGCATTTCGTTGTTGTTGCGAATTTCTCTGGTTCGTTGGGCAATAATGGTTTCCAGTTCAGACAAATGTTCACGTAACTGCTCTTCAGCCAGTTGCCGGTGATGCAGATGATGATGAATGTTGTTCAGATAACGGTTGATCGTGCGGTTGAGTAGGCCGATTTCATCACTCTCATGGCCTTTGGGCTCTGGCAGCCTCTCTTCCGGATGCTTAACCATTTTGTCCGTCATGTTCAGCAGCGGCTTAGTCAACATGTGATAAAACATGATGAACAACACCAGTGAAAACAGAAAGGTTTTGACCAGCCCCGCCGCCATGGTCACGATGGAACGATCAAAAAACTGAATACCGATAGGGCGAGTATCGGCAACAATTTTTAGCCAGCCGAGCTGTTCATCTTCATCAAAAGGAACCCTGAGTTCCCTGATATAGGTTCGGCTGGCCCCAAACAGCATATTGGTAAAGGGGCGGGCTTTATCCTGTTGCGGTTCTTTGCTCTCGGTAGCAAGGATGGCACCCGATGGTTCAATAATTTCTGCCTTGACGATGGTGGGTGATTTGATGAGCCCAAGTACCAGTTCGTTGCCCAGTTCTTTATCAAGGTTATAGGCAATACGGGCAGCTGGAGTCCTGGCGATGGCGATATGGGTCTCTATCGTGGCATCAATTTGTTGATCCTGAGACAGGTAGTCGGCTATGACCTGGAAAAGACTCAGGAACAGCCCGAGGATAAAGGCAACGGCGACGGTGTTACGTGCCTGTTTGAATGACAGTCGATCCCTGAAATGAATTGGCATGGGCGCCGCTTTCTTATTCTCTTAGTTATTAAACACTCAACAACCTATTTTTACCGGTATTTTTCTGTCAACGCAACTTTCCGGTTAACGCAACTTTCCGCTTAACGCAACAAGGGCTCCGGGCAAAAGAATGGTTGAGTTCTGTCGTATGGCTCCCGATCCGGGAGGATTAAAGCTTTCTCTGATGAAAATTCACTTTCTTTGCCCTGGTTCCCCAGGGACAAAGAAAGCGTTCGTTTTCGAACAGGGGTCAGTCCTTAGCCTGAGACCCGTAAAGGGCACCCAGAGTGTAGGAGTAAGGAAGACTGTTTGCGTGAGAGAATGACCATTTAGGTACATTTTCCTTGAAGTATTTCTCCCAGCCATGCTTGTACAGTTTCATGGTGCGATCGCGGCGTTCACGGAAGTGCAGATAATTCTCGTGTCGAGTCCAGCCATACATCATGTCGTTTGCTTTAACACGGCTTGCATACTCTTCATCCGTTTCATTGAAGCGTTGAGGCGAAGTAATGGCAGTACGTTTCTTATAGGCGCCACGCTTTTCACCGACTCCCCGCCAGCGGTTGATCTTGTCAAGGCTACGACCCAGGGGGCCACCCAGCCATTGAGTCAGCATTTTGTTGTCGTTCATAAAGAAGTCAAAGGAGAGCGTTGAGGCCAGGGCAAACCCGAAGGTTTGGGCGTAGGTCAAACCGGATAAAAAACCGTGGGTGTACGCTCCGACAGTGGTAACCGGACCCAGCACCAGGCTGGCGGTGGCAGAGGCCAGCGTTTTCACTTTTTGTGGTGTCACCTGGTGCAGCAGCGGTATCTGAACCCCTTGTCTGGACGACATGGATTTCACGATTTCGGGCACCAGGCGGTAAATGCTGCGATACATATGAGGGTTGGCGTTGTACTGTCTGGCAAACAGCGACGAGCCGGTTTCCAGTAGAATGACTGAGGAAGCGGCCTTGCCAAATGGCATCGCCAGCCCGGCCACCTCGGTGAACCTTTCAATTGCCCTGTGATAGCGATATTGCCCGGTTCGGTCAAGATCAAAGCCATAGCGTTCCAGCCAGTGTTGGAAAGGTGTCAGCATCCTGTGGGTGTAATCACCCCGGTTGGTCAGGTCCAGAAGATAGAGGAGCGCCATGTTGACGAGAGATTGCTTGCTGGCTTCCAGAGCATTTCGGGTCGCCAGTAGAGGTCGGTAGTTAGTGAAGTACCAGGTGGCCGCCTGTACCAGAGAGGCTGAAGGTTTAAGCCAGTATTCATGTAACTGATATTCGACGGCTGCGGCATGAGCCAGCATGAGTGTGTCGTTGATAACCTCAAGAAATGTTGTTTCAGTCAGGCCAGCGGCATTGGCGTAAGGTGTCAGGGTATCCTTGATATTGGTCAGGAAGGCAGTCGTCTTGCGACCGTCTTCAAAGGCAATATCGTCAAGAATGTAGTTGGCGATGACCGCCGCAGAGTATTCTTTCATACCGGCAACCGATTCTTTCATACCTGTCGGGCCAGTGTCGGTCACGGTCACAGGGGCAAAGGCACTCTGCATGAAATTTTCAGCCGCCTTGTCGGACAACTTCTGGACAACCTCTTTGAACTTAGGCGTATCGATGCCGTGTTTGTTGTCAAGGAAGTGCTCAAACTCCTTCACTATCTCATAACCAGCGACACCCCTGACGGCGTTCATGTAGTTTTCAAGTTCAACCTTGCTGATCAGGCCTTCATGCAGAAGATGGATGATCTTGTTACCGCTGGCAGAATGACTGGCAAAGTATTCTGAGAAGCTGTTCAGGTCCCCAGGTTCATGACTGACGTAATGAATGACCCTCAGGCCCATGTTGCGAATGTCCTCATCGTATTCTTGAGGCCCGTTTCTCATCTCATTCCTGGCCCTGCGCACAAGATCCAGCACTTCTCCCAGGGCATTCATTGGCTGGTCTTCCACGGGCTCAACAGGGTATTCAGGGAGAGCCTTCAGGCGTTTGAAAATTTCTACAATTCCGCCGGCCTGATCGAACGCCAGCTTATCTCCGGTCATTTCCACCAGGCGAATGGGTGCAAATTCATTGTCAAAATCTAAAGCATCAATGAAAGAGGCTGCCTTATCGCTCTCTACTGCCATTTCTGTCAGGGCCATTGCCGCTTCCAGAGCCTGCTCCTTGAGCGGATGTGACTGCGTGAAGGCGAGCATCTCGGTACGTATTTTTTTCTGACTTGGTGTGTACTGAAAGGTGCCACCTTCATTTTCGATAGCTTGCTCTTCAGCCTGTATGACTTGCTTTAATCTCTCAATATGAGCTCTTTTGGTTGCAATCTCATCTTTCAGACGATCCTGTTTCCGGGTGAGTTGCAGGATCTTGCCACCAGCACCGTCATTCCCACCCAGTTGCATCCGTCTGTTTCTCAGGGTATTAATCCGATCTTCATTGGTGTCAGCAACGTCCGTCAGACCCATGGCTTTTTCAGTGGCTTCAAGAGCGGCTTCATGATAATCCGCCAGTGCCTTTTCTGCTTTTAAGGTAGCTTCTTTTTTCTCCTCCAGGGCTGTCGTCAGTTTGATTATCTCTTCTTTATGCAGGGTCTGAGTCTTGTCATCGAGGTTTTCAAAACCTTCGGCTCCTTCAACCTCTTGCTGTTTGCTAAGGTCGTTTTGTGCACTCGTCTCGGCAAGGCGGGCATTTTCTGCCTCTATATTTTTCCTGTCGTGCTCATGCAGGAAGCTTGTGACCTGGGCGTAATTTTTCCTCGCTAAAGTCAGTTCGCCATCGGGTTCAGGGGAAGCCTCCAGACCAGGACGACCTTCGAGGTTTTCAAGGGCATTAGAGTCATCATCTTTTTCCAGTGAGCCCTGGTTACTGTCTGTCAAGATGTTGTGAGCTTTTGCGGCAGCTTCCAGTTTTTCATAGATTTCATCTGTTCTTTCTGGTGCCTTTTCCTGCAGGTATTGTTTGATATCGTCAATTCGCTCTTGACAGGTTTGCTCATCGCCTGCGGGCAGGCCTAAATCGGTCTGAACTTTTTTTACTTCCTGATTCATCGACTCCAGGTCAGTTTGCTGGTTATCAGAGCGAATCAAAAATGGTAGTTGTTTGCGACTAAGTTTATTCAGTTTGTGATTCGCAGCTGACAGCTCTTTTTCAGCGTATTCCAAATCCTGTCTGGTTCTGGCCAGCTTACGGTCATAGGCGTATCGGGGTTTAAGCCCGAGATGAGCCATTTCTCTGTCAAGTGCCTTTTCAATGGCTGCGATACGCTCATTAACGTCAGGCTTACCACCCATATTGGCAATGTCTTTGTGCAGCTGTTTGAGTTTTGCTTTAATCTTACGGTTCTGATCGACGAGAGTGGCATCGTCATAGTTTGTTTTGTCTGCCTTATCCATCAAAGCATCAACTTTAGCTGTCAAAACCTTCTTCTGGTCAGTCAGGGAGCCTTCTTCAAATTCCATTTCTAACTCGTCTGACGGTTTGTAAGCGGAAGCCTGGCCTCTTTCTTTGGTGGCACGGTTATCACTCGCTTCGATCTCCAGTGCGCTTTCTATAGCGTCAAGCATCCTTGTCTGTTCTTCCCTGGCTTGCTTATCCAGGAACGAATCGTCAACTGTATAGATAAGGCTCGCACGAAGCTGCCTGAGTTTGAGGTCCTGCTCGCTGAGAGCTTTGCTGTCTTTCTCCCAGAGGCCTTGATATACCTGATCCAGTGCGTATTCTGGTACATCATAGCTCTTAACCGTTGTAAGAAGCTGGGCAAACCTTGCTGCTGCATCATCGTTTTGACTGAATTCGATGTCGAGTATTTCTGCTGCTGCTTTCATCAGGGCGGTTTGTTGCTCTGGGGTTTGCTGATGCAGGTCCGAACCTTCAATTTTATAGTGAAGGTGGGCAATAAGCTTCATAAGCTTGGGATTCTTATCGTCCAGGCCGGCGTCTTTATCTACCCATACTGCCCATATCGCGTTATCTGTCTCCTCAATCTTGTCATTCGGGAGGTCGCCGCGGTCAATGATTTCAAGCACCTTACTGAATCGTGTTGCTTTTTCATCCTCTTCATTGACTTCGATGGAGAGTATTTCTTCTGTGCTTTCCAGTATTTCCAGGGCCCCTTCCTCTACCCGTTCCCTGGCTTCCCTGATGAATTCCTGCATGTCTTCAGAAATGTGATCGCGACGGAGGTAGATATCATCGTTTTCATTGAGGTCAGTCATCTCAAGGGCTCTTTCCACATCACTGATCGTCTCAAGGACATCAGGCATGGCCTTGGGGTGGCCTGGTGTTCTGATATCATCCAGCTCCTCTTCCAGCTTTGCGATCCTGATGATCTTGCCAGTCAGCTTCAAGCTCATTAGTGAATATTGTTCCTGTGTGGGTATTTCAGCCAACTCATTTTCAGGAGTCACTGTCGGGGCATCTTTTTTGCCATCGGTTGCAGAGCCTTTTGAATACTCTTCTTTGCCATCGGTTGCGCCATCGGTTGCGCCATCGGTTACGCCATCGGTTGCGCCATCGGTTGCAGAGCCTTCTGAAGGATTTTCATATTTCAAAGTCTCAACTTTCTGAAGGAGTTCTTCATGTCTGTCATCCTCTGCCGCAAGTTTTTGGCGCGCTTGATCAAACAGCTCTTTCTGTGCTTTCAGGTGCTCGCTAATGGCCTTATGACGGGTATCCTCAGGGTTCTTTTTACCTGAGGGCAGGCCGAGCTTAGCTTCAATTTTAGTCAGAGTGTTCTGGATGGATTTAGGTTTTTGATTGTCTTGCAGGTGCTGCTGAATGAGCTGGTAGCGGGCGCTCAGATCGTTTTCGTTATCTGTAACAAGACCGAATTTTTTTTCATAGTGAGCCAGCGTTCCTTTTACAGCTTCTTCCTCAGAATTCCCTGTAGCGGTACCTGTTGGAGTGTCTTTGGTAGCAACCGATTTTGTGGCAACCGGTGTTGCTGTAACCGGTGTTGGGGCAATGGATCGGGCGATGATTGATGTGGCGGCAATCGATGTAGGAGCGATCGATGTAGGAGCAATCGATGTAGGAGCAATCGATGTAGCGCTAATCAGTGGTCTGATACTGGGTGTTGCGATCATCGATCTTGCGGCAGGCGATTGCCTGAATTCCTTGATTCTTGCGTCGATGATTTCGTCCTGCTTTGCTAGTGGCTGACTACTATCCCAGTCATAAATGCTCAGATCTTTTGCCAGTTTTTTGTTCATAGATCGCCTGGCTTCCGCTCTTGCTTCCTGATCTGCTTTTTGCTCCATTATTATTGGAATTAGATCGACTTCATCTTGTATTTGCTTCAACCGGTTCCCCTGTTTCTCCACTTCTTGATGGTGATCAGTGTGCCGCTGTCTGATCTCACCGATTTGCAACTTAAGGTGTTGCCGAACAGCCAGGTGGCGGGCTGCCAGGTCGTTTTCGTCGTGTGGAACTATTGAGAAATGACCTTCAATGGTAGACAGCTTTTCCCGGACTACCTCATCGGGTTGTCCAGTGATTTGTTGCAGCTGCTGTTGAATGGATTGAAGGACTTCCAGATCGTCTTCATTGACTAAGGTGATGTCGCGCTTGCTGCCAATGGCTACTGATCCTGCTTCTGTCATTTCGGCATCGGTCTGATCTATTGCGGCATTGGTTTGCTGGATTTTAAGAGCCTGCTCCCGGAGGAGCCTGTCTTGCTCTGTCAGCGATTTGGAATTATCCCAGTCTTTAATACCAAGCACTGCTGCCATTTTGGCATTGTGAGCCAGTGTGGTATCGATTTCCACTTCATGAACTCGTTTTTCCACCTCATGAACTCGTTTTTCCAGCCCTGGAATGCGGTTGATTTCCTTATTAAGTTTCTGTAACCAGATTTTTGGGTTTTCCGGTTCTCGTCGCTGAGCATGTTGTTGAACGTTCTCATCAGACTTTTGACTGGCCATGTCTTGAACCATTTTGATCGCAAATGCTTCGTCAGAGCTAAAAGCATCTACCATCGGTGAGCCGAAGCTGGGTAAAAATGCCTTAATAAAACGCTCGTCATTCAGAAGGTTTATAAAGGCAGGTTTGAAGCTGAAGCGTTTTGCCAGTTGATCCCGGATCCAGGGAGCCGAGACAAGCGACTCAGCGACTTGCATCTGTTTTACTGTAAATTGAAATTCATCTGCGCCATCCTGAGTGGCGCTGCTCAATGCCCACTGAAGAACTTCATAGTCTGCCAGCATCCTCATGTGATTGTGATTAAGCTTTTCGGGATCAGCAGCCAGTTCAGCAGCAAGGTTCTCCAGTAACCTCATCTGAGTACTTTGAAGGACGTACTGGTAGCTTTTGACCTTTTCTGTTTTAACCTGAGCCTGAGACAGAACCTCAGTCTCGGCTTTATCCTGAGCCTCAGTCTCGTCGGCGTTCTCATTTCTTTCGTACATTTGCCATAGGTAGTAAAGACCTTCTACGAAAGAAGTATCGCTCGGATTTGGCTTCTGACTGTGGAAAACAATCGTGTCCCCCGGAGCCTCATATACTTCCAGTTTTGGATAACCCTCAGGTGCAGGATGAGCCTGCGTGTTGTCCTTGACGTATTCAACGTAGCCGACGGGTTTATCGTCCATGAACAGGTGATTCAAAGCTTCCTGTTGTATACCTTCTCCCTCGATATGAACCTTGGCATAAGCTGAAGTGGCTGCTGCAAAGAGCACCTCATCATTGACAAAGATGGATTGACCCAGACGCTGCAGGGCAGGAGGATAATCGGCTGCTGCGATAAGGCGCATGAAGGTGCGCTTTTTGACGTCAACGGGTTCCACGTCGATGTTAGCAAGGGGAATATAGTCATCCGCATCGCCAAGGCTTCCTGCTTTTTGATGGGCACCTTTCAGTAATGCGGCCAGCTGTTCGGGGCCGGCGATTTTTGTTAATGGATCAAATGGATCAAATGGTTCGATGTCAACTGCAAGTAATTGAGCACTGACAGTATCAATGGTATTTTCATGGGTCATTCCGTCTCTGACTTCAATGAACAGTTCTTTTTCTGCAAGGTTATGGGTGAACCTGAAGATTCCCTCGTTACCTACCTTGAGGACTTTGACGTATTTCTGAGCAAAGCCATTGTCGTCTGTTTCAAATAGATCCACAGTGGAAACGCCACCGTCGATGCCGGAAAGAACATTTGTGAAGCTTGGAGAGGGAGCCTTATGGCCCGTTCTGGTTTGAGCCTGATCAGGATAGGTGGTGGTAAAGGATTTAGGTATAGGTTGCTGGTTGTCGTCTAAAGTTGGCTTAACCATGACCTCACTTCGGATAAACTCCGTACGACCGTTCGCAGGGTCGACAGACCTTATTTGCAGCCTGCGATTGGCCATGCCGATGGTGTCGGCCAGTGCCTGTGTGCCGATGATGGAAGAACTGATTGCAAGGGTCACTGCAAGGCTTAGTGCATGGGGGCGAGCAGTTGTCATTCTACTACCTCAGAGCTGATTACCTTTGTTACCGTGAAAAGTGATTTCCACACCAGGCGAGGAAAAGCTTTGAGTCGCTAAGGGCTTTCCAGTCGCTAAGGGCTTTCCAGTCGCTAATGGCTTTCCAGTCGCTAATGGCTTTCCAGTCGCTAATGGCTTTCCAGTCGCTAATGGCTTTCCAGTCGCTAATGGCTTTCCAGTCGCTAATGGCTTTCCAGTCGCTAATGGCTGTTTCGGTAAGCTGTTGAGTCAATTTAGTTCACAGTGGCAAATTCGGTAAGCTAATGAGTGAATTTAGTTTGCACTGGCAAAACTCAGTGCCAGTAAAATTCGATCCTCTACGGGTTTCTGATAACACAGTTCATTGCGGGCATTCTTATCTTTATCGTCGCTATGTCGTCATTTGTAGAAGACTCCAAAAGTGTAGGAGTAAGGAATACTTTCTGCGTGGGAGAATGACCATTTAGGTACATTTTCCCGGAAGTATTTTTCCCAACCATCCTCGTATAATTTCATGGTGCGATCGAGGCGTTCACGGAACTGCAGGTAATTTTCCTGTCGAGTCCAGCCATGCATCACGTTGGTTGCTTTAACACGGCTTGCATACTGTTCATCGGTTTCATGGAAGCGTTGAGGGGTAGCCACGGCAGTACGTTTTACATAGTCCTCGTCTTTTTCACCGACTTCCCGCCAGCGGTTGAGCTGGTCAAGACCACGGCCCAGGGGGCCACCCAGCCATTGAGTAAGCATCTTGTTGTCGTTCATAAAAAAGTCAAAAGTAAGCGTCGATGTCAGGGCAAGTCCGAAGGTTTGCGCGCTGCTAAACCCGGATACAAGACCGTGGGTGTACGCTCCGACGGTGGAAACCGGACCCAGTACCAGACCGGCGGTGGCAGAAGCCAGCGTTTTTACTTTTTCTGGTGTTACCCGATGCAGCAGTGGTATCTGAATCCCTTGTCTGGAAGCCATGGATTTCACGATTTCGGGCACCAGACGGAAAATGCTGCGATACATCCGGGGGTTGACGTTGTACTGTCTGGTAAACAGCATGGAGCCGGTTTGCAGCAGAATGACTGACGAGGCAGCCCTGCCGGCTGGCATTGCCAGCCCGCCTATTTCAGAGGTTTGGTCAATGCTGCTGTGGTAGGCATATTGTCTGGTCCGGTCAAGATCAGCATGGTAGTGTTCCAGCCAGTTCTGAAAAGGTGTTGGCATCCGGTGCAGGTAATCACCCCGACTGGTCAGATCCAGAAGATAGAGGAATGCCACGTTTAAGAGGGATAGTTTGGTCGCCCGCCAGGCGGTACTGGCCACCAGTAGGGGTTTGTAGCTGGAGTAGTACCAGGAGACAGCCTGTGCCAGGAAGGCCGAAGGCTTGAGCCAGTAATTATTGAGCTGCTGCTCAACCGCTGAGGCATGAGCCTGCATCAATGTGCTGTGGATAATCTTGATCAGGTCTGATTCAGACAGGCCAGCGGCATTGGCATAAGATGCCAGAGTATCCTGAATATTGGTCAGGAACGCTGCCGTCTTGCGGCCATGTTCAAAGGCAATATCGTCAAGAATGTAGTTGGCGATGACAGACATTGAGTACTCCTGCATACCGATCACCGATTCCTGCATACCCATCGGGCCAGTGGCGGTGACAGTCACAGGAGCAAAGGCACGCTGCATGAATTCCTCAACAGCCTTGTCGGATAACCTCTGGAGAACAGCCTTGAGCCGGGGCATATCGACGCCGTGTTTGTATTCAAGGAAGTGCTCAAACTCAGCCATTGTCTGATAACCATCGACACCTTTGACGGCCTTCATGTAGTGCTCAAGTTCACTCTTGCTGATCAGACCTTCAGCCAGTAGATGGATGATTTTGTTACCACTGGCAGAATGGGAGGCCAGGTATTCTGAGAAGCTTTTCAGATCCTCTGGTTCATGCTCGACGAAGTGAATGGCGGTTTTCCCCATGGTCTGTATTTCATGGTCGTATTCTTCTGCCCCCTGTCCGATCTGGGCCCTCACCCGGTCTACCAGATTCTGGATTTCATCCAGAGGGTTCAGAGGTTGATCGTCTACCGTTACGGGCGGGTCTGTTTGCTTAAGTTTTTTGAAGACTTTCACGATCCGTACGGCCTGATCAAGCGTCAGATCGTCTCCGGCCAATGTCCGCAGGCGAAGGGGGGCAAATTCATCGTCTGAGTCAAAAGTCCGAAGATTTGGTATTGGCCTGCCGCTCAGCTCTGCCGATTCTGCCAGACCCAGTGCGGCTTCCAGGGCTTGCCTCCTGAGAGGGTTCTCCTGCTTGTAGGCGCGTAGATCGGTTAGTATTTTGGCTTGTTTCGGCGTGTGCTGATAAGGGCCGTCGTCGTTTTTGACGGCGTCCTGTGCAGACTTCAGGATTTCCTTTAATATCTCTATTTCTGCTTGCTTGGTTTCTGCTGCTATTTTCAGGTGATCCTGTTCCCGGGTGGAGTCCAGGATACTGCCGTCCGTACTATCATCCCCGCCCTCTGTGACAGGAGGGGCGACATTAGCAAAAGTATCCTTCTGTTTCTGATAAATACCTTTCAGTTCGCTTTCAGCGGCTATTAATGCTTTTCTGACTCTGGCTAATTCACGATCCAGAACGTATCGGGGTTTGGGTCCCAGTTGCCTCACTTGTCTGGCAAGCTCAGCATCAATAGCTGTGACACGCTCACGAACCTTGGGCTGACCTAATCTGTATATTTTTTGTTCCAGCCGTACGAGATGTTCTTCAATGTGATTGATTTGATCATCGACCGCGGCGTCATGTTTATAGTCCTGAATGTTGAGTTGACGAGCAATTGCATTGATTGTATTTCTTATGGAATCTTCGTCGTCATAGAATTCGTGTATTGCAGACATTAATGCCCAGACTTTTCCTCTCAGACTGTCCTTCTTCTCATCCAGGTGGGCACTTTTTTTTAATTTTACTTCTAGAACCCTGGCCAGTTTTTCAGCAACATTCTCGCCTCTTTCTGTGGCAGCAACGTTTTCGCTGGTGTTGATGTCCAGTTTATCTTCTATAAGTTCAAGTAGCCTTGTCTGTTGTTTTTTGGCTCGCTCATCCAGGTTTAAGACATAATGCTTAAGACGTATAGTAAGTATCCGGAGCTTTGTGTCTTTATCGGCATTCAGGGGCATAGTGTTTTTTTTCCAGAGTCTGGTTTGCATATCATCCAGTAGGTATTCTGTGGTGCTGTCGTCGTGAAGTGTTTCACAAACCCTCTCCAGTCTTGTTGTTTTGTCATCACCTTTACTGATTTCAATGTTCAGTATTGCTTCTGCACCTTTCAGTACTTCCAAAGCCTCTTCCTCTACCCGCTGTCTGGCCTCTCTTATGTGTCTGTGCATGCTCCCGGCAATGATCTCGTGGCGGTAATACACATCGTCTTCTGCATCGAGCTCATCGATCGTCAGGGCTTGTTCTACGGCAGTCAGTTTCCTGAGCACTTCAGCTTTGGAGGTAAAGCGAGTGGTTATTTCATCAGCTGCCAGATTGCGCGGTAATTGATGTTTAATCTCTGAGTCTCTGGCTTCCCTCGCCTGTAGTGCTTCCAGCTTGCTGGTCAGCTGTCTGGTGATGGTGGCAATGATGTTGCGGGCAAATTTTTCATCGCTGTTATCGGTATCCGCAGCCGCTGCACTGACCAGGGGCATAAATTTCTGAACGAAATGCTCGTTGGCCAGAAGGTCTCTGAGTACTGGTTTGAAGCGGAAGTATCTTTCGAGTTGAAACTGCATCCAGACTGGATTGATGAGCCACGAAGCGAATCTGATGTGTGCTGATTTGAACTCAAATACACCTTCTGCATCTGGAGCAGCATTCTCCAATGTCTGCTGGATAGATTCGTAGTTTGCCAGCGTTATCAGTTTCTCTTCGCTTGGTTCAGCATCGTGCTGTACAGCCAGTTCAGCAGCAAATTCCTCCAACAGCGCCATCTGTTTGCTTCGAATAATGTGCTGGTAACTTTTGACCTTGTCTTTTTTTATCGTTGTTATGACCGGATCGGGGTGGGTACTCTCAACGTTTTCCCTGAGGTTAATAAGATCTTCGACAAAAGCGATGTCTGCCGGATTTTGCTTTTGACCATGGAAAACAATCATCTCTTCACGAGCCTCATGCACTTCCAGTTTTGGATAGCCGGCAGGCACTGGATAGGCCTGAGTCTCATCTTCAACGTGGACAATGTATCCGACAGGTTTATGGTATAACAACAGCTTGTTAAGAGCTTCCTGTTGTAATGCTTTATCCAGAACATAAACCTGGGCATAGGCGGAGGTGGCCGCTGCAAAAAGGGCTTCATCATTGACAAAGATCGATTGACCCAGGCTTTCCGGTTCAGGGGGCTGGTCACCCGAAGTGATAAGACGCATGAAGGTGCGCCTGTTCACTTCAACGCTCTCTACTTTAACCGTGGCAAGGGCGTCAAAGTGATGACCTGCACCAAGGTTGCCTGCTCTTTGATTTGCGCCCTTCAGTACACCGACCAGTTGTTCGGGACTGGCGACATTGGTCAAAGGCTCCAACGGCAGGTTATCACCCAAGTGGTTACGAACAGCCTCAACAGAGTCGGGATCCGTCATGCCGCTTCTGACTTCAATGACCAGTTTATCTTCTTCAAGGTTATGGGTGAATCTGAAGACGCTTTCATCGCCTACTTTCAGGATTTTGGTGTATTTCTCTGCCACACCATGCTCATCTGTTTCAAACAGATCAACACTGGCAACACTGCCGTCGACGTCAGAAAGCACATCGGTGAAGCCTTTGAAAGGAACGTCATAGCCCTCCGGAGTCTGATCAGAGTAAGTGGTTGTAAAAGAGTGAGGGATGGGTTGCTGATTATCATCCAGAGTAGGTCGAACGGTGACCTCACTCCGGATAGGTTCGACACGTTCACTACCCCAAAAAGCGACAGACCTTGTCTGCAGTTTACGCTCGGCCAGTGTTGGTGTCGCAATAATGGAAGAGCTGATAGCAACGGCTATTGCAATTAATGCCTTGGGGCGAGGATTTATCATTCAACTACCTCACATGAGGAAGCCAGTATGTATTCCTTGGAATCAGCCTGTGTAGACTTTACGGCGGCGGGAGTGGCTTGAAGAAGACTCCCAGAGTATAGGAGTAAGGAGTACTTTCTGCGTGGGAGAATGACCATTTAGGCACATTTTCCCGGAAGTATTTCTCCCAGCCATCCTCGTACAGTTTCATGGTGCGATCCCGGCGTTCACGGAATTGCAGGTAATTTTCCTGTCGAGTCCAGCCATGCATCAGGTTGGTTTCTTTAACGTGGTTTGCATATTCTTCATCTGTTTCATCGAGGTATTGGGGCGTAGCAACGGCAGTACGTTTCACATAGTCCTCGTCTTTTTCACCGACTCCCCGCCAGCGGTTGAGTCTGTCAAGAGCACGGCCCAGGGGGCCGCCCAGCCATTGAGTCAGCATTTTGTTGTCGTTCATAAAGAAGTCGAAAGCCAGTGTCGATGCCAGTACGAGTCCAAAGTTCTGGGCGCGGGTAAACCCGGATACAAGACCGTGGGTGTATGCTCCGACAGTGGCAATCGGACCCAGTACCAGGCCAGCAGTGGCAGAAGCCAGCGTTTTTACTTTTTCCGGTGTTGCCCGATGCAGCAGCGGTACCTGTATTCCTTGTTTGGAAGCCATGGATTTCACGATTTCGGGCACCAGACGGAAAATGCTGCGATACATATGGGGGTTGGCGTTGTACTGTCTGGCAAACAGCGTGGAGCCGGTCTTCAGCAGAATGAATGAGGAAGCCGCTTTGCCGGCAGGCATTACCAGCCCGCCTATTTCAGCGGTTTGTTCAATGACGCTGTGGTAGGCATACTGACTGGTCCGGTCAAGGTCAACATCGTAGCGTTCCAGCCAGTTCTGGAAAGGTGTCAGCATCCGGTGCAGGTAATCACCCCGGTGGGTCAGATCGAGAAGGTAGAGGAATGCCATGTTTGAGAGGGACTGTTCGGCTGCCTGCCAGGCGGTATCGGTTGCCAGTAGCGGTTTGTAGCTGGAGTAGTACCAGGTGACGGCCTGCACCAGAAAGGCCGAAGGCTTGAGCCAGTAATCATGCAACTGGTGCTCAATCGCTGCCGCATGAGCCTGCATCAATGTGCTGTGGATAATCGTGATCAGGTCTGATTCAGACAGGCCCGCGGCATTGGCATAAGGTGTCAGGGTATCCTGGACATTGGTCAGGAACGCTGCCGTCTTGCGGCCATTTTCAAAGGCAATATCGTCAAGAACGTAGTTGGCGATGACCGCCGTTGAATACTCTGTCATACCGGCAATGGATTCCTGCATTGCCATCGGGCCGGTGGCGGTGACGGTCACAGGAGTAAAAGCGCGCTGCATGAACGCCTCAACATCCTGGTCGGATAACAGCTGAACAACAGTTTTGAACCGGGACACATCGACGCCGTGTTTGTAGCCAAGGAAGTGCTCAAATTCAGCCACTGTCTGATAACCATCGACGCCTCTGACAGCCTTCAGGTAGTGCTCAAGTTCACTCTTGCTGATCAGACCTTCAGCCAGTAGATGGATGATTTTGTTACCACTGGCAGAATGGGAGGCCAGGTAGTCCGAGAAGCTTTTCAGGTCCTTTGGTTCATGCCCGACGAAGTGAATGGCGGTTTCCCCCATTCTTTGTATTTCACGGTCGTATTCTTCTGCCCCCTTTCCGATCTGGGCCCTCGCCCGGTCCGCCAGGTTCTGGACTTCTGCCAGAGGGTTCAGAGGTTGTTCTGCTAGCGTTTCGGGCGCGGCTGTTTGCTTGAATTTTTTGAAGACCTCCAGGATCCGTATGGCCTGATCAAAGGTCAGATCGTCTGGGGCCAATGCCTTCAGGCGGATGGAAGCAAACTCATCGTTCAGGTCAAAGGACTGAAGGTCCAGTTTTAACTTACCGCTTTTTTTTGCTGATTCTGCCAGGCCTATCGCCGCTTCCAGAGCTTGTTTTCTAAGCGAGTGACCCTGGGTGAAGGCTTGCATATCGGTCTGTATGTCTGCCTGTTTTGGCGAGTACTGGCAAGGGGTTCCCTCATTTTTGATGTCAGCCTCTGCTGCCTGAAGGGCTTTATTTAACGTCTCTATTTCCGTTTGCTTGACTTCCAGTTCCTTTTTCAGATGGCTCTGTTCCCAGGCCAATTGCAGGATCCTGCCGCCAGTACCATCATCCCCACCCAGTTCCACCAGTTTGGCTTTCAGGGTATTAATCCTTTCTTCATAGTTGTCAGTAGAGCCTGACTTAAGATCCAGATCATCTTCTATGGCTTTAATCGATGTGTCATAGGCCGCCAGAGCTTTTTGTGCTTTTAATGTTTTTTCTTTTTTTTGATTCAGGGCTAAAGCCAGTAACTCTCTCTGGTGCTTAAGTTTGGTGCTATCACTCAAACAGGCGCCTTGGGTATTGTCAATCTCCAGACTTTTAAGCTTGAGTTGCTCTTGTGCCTGCTCTTCTTCAGTCTGAGCATCGCGCAACATCGATTCTTTGAAAGTGCGCTCATGCAGAAATTTCCAACCCCGATCGTACTTTTGCCGGGCTTCAGGCAGCTTGCCGGCAGTAGCTTCCGTGTTGAGATGAATATCTTTCAGTTCATTTTCAGCGATTCTTTTTGCACTTTTGACTCGGGCTAACTCAAGATCAAAAGCGTATCGGGGTTTAGCTCCCAGGCGAGCCACTTGTCTGTCAAGCTCAGCATCAATGGCTGTGATACGCTCATTATTATCAGGCCGACCTATTGTATCTACTCGTTCTAACAGCTGTTCGAGCTTAACTTTAATCAGAAGGATCTGATCTTTGACGGGGGCGTCACTTTCATAGTTCTCAATCTCCAGTTGACGAGCAATTTTATTGTTACTGCTTCTTTTGGCACTTTCATCGATATAGTCTGCCTCTACTTTATCTATCAAGCTCAAAACTCCGTCTTCAAGAGCATACTTCTGATCAGTCAGACTGGCATCTTTCATATATTCCAGTTTTAGCTGTCGAATTAGTTTAGCTTTGACATCCTGGTCTTTTTCACTCAAGTCGATGCCCAGCTCGCTTTCGACCGCTTTAAGCCTTACGTCCTGATAGGCCCGAATTCGGTGATCTGCATCCTCGACATGAAAGTTAAGACGCGCGAGAAGCCTGGCAATTTTTAAATTTTTAGTTTCGTGCTCTGGGCGGATTTCTTCCCAGATCATATAGTCTGCGTCGGTCAGCATTTTCATGGTGACATCGTCGTCTTTCACTAGTTGTGCACGAATTTTGTCAAGTCTTTCTGCGTTGGTATCACCTTCATTGACATTAATCTCGAGTACTTCTTCTACGATTTTCAGTACACGCTGTGCCTCTCCATGAATCTGCTGGCTGATGTCTTTCAAGTCTTTTTTTACTTGCTCAGAAATGATCTGGCGACGGTGATACACATCATTTTCGTTATCCTGGTCATTGATTTTCAGGGCTTTTTCTATGGCACCCAGTTTTTTAAGTACTTCAGGCCTGGCCATGGTTCTGATGCGTTCCAGTTCATTTTCCAGGTATTCAAGCCTGCTGGCCTGGTCTTGAATGGCTTCTTGCCCGGACGACGCTGTCGCTGGGGCGGCAGCTTCAGCATTGTGAGTTTTCCGGGCATCACGAATTTGGTGTTCCAGCACAGAGGTGATTTTGGCTTGCTGCTTAAGAAAGTTTAACTGGTTATACAGCTGTATCATTTCGTTATAAACCTTTGCAAGCTCACGCTCTAATCGCTGACTGACTTGATTTGCTTTCAGTTTATCCAGTTCACTGAAACTTAAGTACGTCATTTCATGTTCTACACCATCTAACTGTTCTCTCAACTGGAGGATATTGGTTTCTTTTGCGTGTAGCGTTTCCAGCTTGCTTTCCAGCTCGATCAGCTGTTCGGTCATGGTGCCAATGATTTTGCTGGTATACTGCTCATCGCTGTCATAAGCATCCCCAGCCACTCCGGTTATCAACGGGGTAAATTTCTGAACAAAGTGCTGGCTAACCAGAAGATTTCTCAGTGCTGGTTTGAAGCTGAAGCATTTTTCGAGTTGAGTCCGTATCCAGTCTGGAGTCATGATCCACGAAGCAAGCCTGATATGTGCTGATTTGAACTCAAATTTATCTAGGGCATCCGGGGTAGCACTCTCCAATGCCTGTTGGAGGGATTCATAGTATGCCAGTGTCTTCAGTTTATCTTTGC
This sequence comes from Endozoicomonas sp. 4G, assembly GCF_023822025.1. Taxonomy (NCBI): domain Bacteria; kingdom Pseudomonadati; phylum Pseudomonadota; class Gammaproteobacteria; order Oceanospirillales; family Endozoicomonadaceae; genus Endozoicomonas; species Endozoicomonas sp. 4G. Next base: position 1,184,553 of record NZ_CP082909.1, read on the forward strand.
TGAGTTGTGCATCGTGCTGTGTTGTCAGTTCAGCAGCAAATTCTTCCAGCAGCGCCATCTGCTTGCTGCGAATGATGTACTGGTAACTTTTGACCCTGTTTGTTTTGATCTCTGTGGTTACCGGGGTGATTTGAGCTCTCTCAATTTGCTCTCTGAAGTCAATGAGACGTTGTACAAAAGCGATATCGGTCGGGTTCTGTTTCTGGCCATGGAAAACAATAACGTCTCCCGGAGCCTCATACACTTCCAGTTTCGGGTAACCCGTGGGTACAGGGTAGGCCTGAGTGTCATCCTTAACGTGGACAACGTAGCCGACGGGTTGATGGTATGACAAGAGTTCATCCAGCACTTCCTGCTGTAGTTCGTTCTCCAGAAAATAAGCCTGGGCATAAGCCGAGGTGGCGGCGGCAAAAAGGGCTTCATCGTTGACAAAAATCGACTGACCCAGACGCTCCGGATCAGGGGGCTGATCGTCGGAAGTGATAAGACGCATGAAGGTACGCCCGTTGACTTCCACGGGGGCTACTTTGACCCTGGCAAGGAAGACATAGTCTTCACTGTCACCAAGCATTCCTGCTCTGTCATTGGCACCGTTCAGCACTCCGGCCAGTTGTTCCGGGCTGGCGACTTTCGTTAACGGTTCTAATGGTTTTACGACGCCTAATTGGTTACGAACAAACTTAATTGAATATTTACTGGTCATTTCTTTTCTGATTTCAATGAACAGTCCGCCTTCTTCAAGGTTATGGGTGAATCTGAAGACGTTCTCATCGCCTACTTTCAGGACTTTGGTGTATTGCTTTGCAACACCATTCTCATCTGTTTTGAACAGGTCAATACTGGAAACACTGTTGTCGACCTCAGAAAGCACATCTGTGAAGCCTTTAGAAGGAGCGTCATAGCCCTCTGTGGCTGGAGCCTGACCAGGGTAAGTGGTGGTAAAAGAGTGAGGGATGGGTTGCTGATTATCATCTAAGGTAGGCCGAACGACGACCTCACTCCGGATATATTCGACACGTCCCTTGCCCTGAAAAACCACAGACTGTGTCTGCAGTTTACACTCGGCCAGTGTTTGTGTAGCAATGATAAAAGAGCCAATAGCAACGGCTATTGCAATTAATGCCTTGGGGCGAGCATTGATCATGGTGCGGGGGTGGCCGTTGTTGTCATTTGTAGAAGACTCCCAGAGCGTAGGAGTAAGGAACACTCTCTGCGTGGGAGAATGACCATTTAGGCACATTTTCCCGGAAGTATTTCTCCCAGCCATTCTCGTATAGTGTCATGGTGCGATCCCGGCGTTCGCGGAATTGCAGGTAATTTTCCTGTCGAGTCCAGCCAAGCATCATGTTGGTTGCTTGAACACGGGCCGCATAGGCATCATCCGTTTCATCGAAGCGTTGAGGCATGGCAACGGCAGTACGTTTCACAAAGTCCTCGTCTTTTTCACCGGCTCCCCACCAGCGGCTGAGCTTGTCAAGACTACGGCCCAGGGGGCCGCCCAGCCATTGAGTGAGCATCTTGTTGTCGTTCATAAAGAAGTCGAAAGCAAGCGTCGACGTCAGGACAAGTCCGAAGTTCTGGGCGCGGGTAAGCCCGGATACAAGACCGTGGGTGTATGCTCCGACAGTGGCAACCGGGCCCAGTACCAGGCCAGCAGTGGCAGAAGCCAGTGTTTTTACTTTTTCCGGTGTTGCCCGATGCAGCAGCGGTACCTGTATTCCTTGTCTGCAAGCCATGGATTTCACGATTTCGGGCACCAGACGGAAAATGCTGCGATACATATGGGGGTTGGCGCTGTGCTGTCTGGCAAACAGCCCGGAGCCGGTTTTCAGCAGAATGACCGAGGAAGCCGCTTTGCCGGCAGGCATGGCCAGCCCGCCTAGTTCAGAGATTTGTTCAATGCTGCTGTGATAGGCATATTGCCCGGTCCGGTCAAGGTCAGCATGGTAGCGTTCCAGCCAGTTCTGAAAAGGTGTCAGCATCCGGTGCAGGTAATCACCCCGGTTGGTCAGATCCAGAAGATAAAGGAATGCCATGTTTGAGAGGGACTGTTTGCTTGCCTGCCAGGCGGTATCGATTGCCAGTAGCGGCTTGTAGCTGGTGTAGTACCAGGTGACGGCCTGTACCAGGAAGGCTGAAGGCTTGAGCCAGTAATCATTCAACTGGTGCTCAACCGCTGCTGCGTGAGCCTGCATCAATGTGCTGTGGATAATTGTGATCAGGTCCGATTCAGCTAGGCCAGCGGCATTGGCATAAGGTGTCAGGGTATCCTGGATATTGGTCAGGAACGCTGCCGTCTTGCGGCCATTGTCAAAGGCGATATCGTCAAGAACGTAGTTAGCGATGACCGCCGTTGAATACTCTTTCATACCGGCAATCGATTCCTGCATGGCTATTGGGCCAGTAGCGGTGACGGTCACAGGAGTAAAGGCTCGCTGCATGAACGCCTCAGCATCCTTGTCGGACAACATCCGCACAGTCATCTTGAACCGGGGCATATTAACGCCGTGTTTGTAAACAAGGAAGTGCTCAAACTCAGCCACTACCTGATAACCATCGACACCTCTGACGGCCTTCATGTAGTTCTCAAGTTCAACCTTGCTGATCAGACCCTCAGCCAGTAACTGGATGATTTTGTTGCCATTGGCAGAATGGCTGGCCAGGTAGTCCGAGAAGCTTTTCAGGTCCTTTGGTTCATGCTCGACGAAGTTAATGGCGGTTTCCCCCATACTCCGTATTTCAAGGTCGTATTGTTCTGCCCCCTTTCCGATCTGAACCCTCGCCCGGTCTGCCAGGTTCTGGACTTCCTCCAGAGGGTTCAGAGGTTGCTCTGCTACTGTTTCGGGCGCGGCTGTGTGCTTGAATTTTTTGAAGACTTCCACGATCCGTATGGCCTGATCAAAGCTCAGGTCGTCTCCGACCAATCCCTTCAGGCGAACGGGAGCAAATTCATCGTCAAGGTTAAAAAACCGAAGGTCCAGTCTTAGCTTACCGTTTTTTTCTGCTGATTCTGCCAGACCTATTACGGCATTCAGAGTTTGTTGCTTGAGAGAGTCACCCTGCGTGAAGGCTTGTATCTCAGTCCGTATGTCTGCCTGTTTTGGCGAGTACTGGTAAGGGCCTCCCTCATTTTCGATGTCAGCCTCTGCTGCCTGAAGGGCTTTATTTAACGCCTCTATTTCCGTTTGCTTGGCTTCCAGTTCCCTTTTCAGACGGCTCTTCTCCTGGGTCAGTTCCAGGATCCTGCCGCCAGTACCATCATTCCCACCCAGTTCCAGCAGTGCGGCTCTCACGGTATTAATTCGGTTGTCATTGATGTCAGTCGAGTCTGGTTTAAGGTGCAGATCATCTTCTATAGCCTTAATCGTTGCGTCATGGGCCTGCAGATCTTTTTGTGCGGCTGATGTCATTTCTTTTTTCTGATTCAGGATTAAAGTCAGTACCTCTCTCTGATGATTAAGTTTGGTGATATCGTCCACACTGGAGTCTTCGATATTGCCAAAATCCTGGTTTTTAAGCTTCAGTTGGTTTTGTGCCTGCTCTTCTTCAGCCTGAGCATTGTGCAACAGTGCTTCTTTGAGAGTGCGCTCACCCAGAAATTTCATACCCCGATCGTACTTTTGTCGGGCTTCAGGCAGCTTGCCCGATCCGTAATCGACTTCATCCCTGCCAACAAAGCTTCTGACAATGACATTAAATAAATCCTCTGCTGTCAGGCTGTCCGGGTCACCCTCAACATAGATTCTCAGTTCCGGGGTGGCATCTATGAGCCTGTCAACGACCTGATCCGGGCTTTCTGAGCCTTTATTCCGAATAAAGTCTCTGATGTCGTCTACCCGCTCTGAAGTGGTTTGTTCATCGTCCGATGTCAGCTCGAATTCAGCCTGAATTTGTTTTAATACCTGATCAAGCTTTGTCTCGCCTTCATCGATGACAGCCCTGGCGTCGGTAGAGTCCGTGTCGAGATGAATATCATTCAGTTTTTGGTGAAGATCATCCAACTCATTTTTAGCGGTTCGTTTTGCACTTTTGACTCGGTTTAACTCACGATCAAGCGTGTATCGGGGTTTAGCTCCCAGGCCAGCTACTTGTCTGTCAAGCTCAGCATTAATGGCTGTGATACGCTCATTAGTATCGGGCTGACCTATTGTTTTATCCGGGTCGATGCCCAGCGCGCTTTCTAACGCTTTAAGCGTTGCGTCCTGTTGTTTCAGGACTCGGTTATCTGCGTCCTCGACATAAAAGGCAAGATGCTCGAGAAGCTTGGTCAGTTTTTCTATTTTAGTTTCGTGCTCAAGTGGGGGGATTTCTTCCCAGAGGATAGTTTCTTTGTCAGTCAGCATTTTTATGGTGGCATCACCATCCTTCTCAACCTGTGCACGAACTTTGTTAAGTCGTTCCAAGTTAGTGTCACCTTCATTGACCTTGATCTCGAGTGCTTCCTCTGCGGCTTTCAGTACACGCTGCGCCTCTTCATGAATCTGTTGACTGGTTTCTTCCATGGTTCTTTGTACTTGTTCAAAAATGATCTGGCGACGGAGATATACGTCATTGGCGTTATCCTGGTCATCGATCTTCAGAACTTTTTCTACGGCATCCAGTGCCTCAAGTACTTCAGGTCTGGTGATGGCGTTGGGTGTTCTGATGCGTTCCAGTTCCTCTTCCAAATATTTAAACCTGCTGGCTTTCTTACGAACGGCTTCTAGCAGTTGCCGCCGGTCTTTAATACGTTTGACCTCATCCAGTTCCAGACCATAAACCTTGGCCAGAACTGCATGCAAGAGTAGGTAGTCAACCCCGTCGATATTGCTTTTGGCTAACGGCTCATGTAGATCCTCAACCCCAGGTCTTTGATTAAGCTCTGTTTCTTCGCCCTGAGTACTCTGTGTGTCAGGCTTTTGAAGCTGGGCCTCTTCATAGGCATCCTGCATCAGGATTTCCCATCGCTGAATATCGGCTTCCTTCATGGCCTTAACCAGAGTTTTCTGCTGAGTTTCAATATCTGCATCGCTATCCAGTTCCTCAATATTTAATTGTGAGGCGATGGCTGCAAAGCGAGCTTTGATTTCATCTTCCCCTGTGCCGGAGGTTAGTTTCTGGATGAACTTTTCTCTCAGAGGTAGAAAGCTAGATTGAACGGCCTGTAGGCGAGCTTCCATATTTTCTGGGTCATCCGGGGTCAGGCCAAGGCGACGCTCAACGATAGCGAGCGCCTTTTTTTGCAGCGATGCGTTTAACGGGTCTGGAAAGGTATACAGATATTCCAGCATAGTTTTTTTCGTATTCTCTTCAATAGTCGGGTTGTTTACATCGAGTTGAACCATAGCAATCTCGGCTTCAATACATGCCAGAACAAACTCTTCAGCTTTTTTCAAAGACTGTGCATCCGTGAAACCATCTTTGAATATTTCATTAATCCGGCCCTTTATGATCCTGTCCTGATCTTCTGGAGCCATGGTTTCATCCCAGTCAGGAATGCCAAGGTATTTTGCAAGTTCAGCGTTTCTGGTATTTCTGGCAGCAAGCACTTGTTGTTTCAGCATTGGAATCTGTTCGGCTTCCCGCTGAAGGTTGTTTACCCGATTTTCCAGATCTTCCCGTTCAGTACTCACTTCCATAAGCTCAAGCTCTGCTGTTGCGTAGAGTCGTTTTATTCTGGTCAGCTCTTCTTTATTGTCATTGGCTTTCTGCGCCTCAAGCTCTATCTGACGTTTAAGATCGAAGATTTTGACTTCTTTTTTCCGAGCTGCTTCCAGCTCGTATTCCATCTCAATCAGCTGTCTGGTCAGGGTGCCAATGACATTGCGGGTAAACTTTTCATCGCTGCTATCAACATCCCCGGCGACTGCGGTTACCAGAGGTGTAAATTTCTGAGAAAAATGCTCGCTGGCCAGAAGTTCTCTCAGTGCTGGTTTGAAGCTGAAGTATTTTTGGAGTTGAGTACGCATCCACTGTGGAGTGATGATCCACGAAGTAAAATCGATGTGTGATGGTCTCAACTCAAATACCTCTTCTGTTTCTGGAGTCGCACTTTCCAGCGCCTGCTGGAGCGATTCATAGTATGCCAGTGCCCTCAGTTTATCTTCGCTGAATTCAGCGTCTTGCTGTGCAGTCAGTTCAGCAGCAAATTCTTCCAGCAGCGCCAGCTGCTTGCTGCGAATGATGTACTGGTAACTTTTGACTTTATCTGTTTTTATCTGTGCTGTTAGTGGGATGGGATCATCACTCTCATCTGGCTCTCCGAGGCTAATGAGGTTTTGTACAAAAGCGATATCGGCCGGGTTCTGCTTCTGTCCGTGGAAGACAATAATCTCTCCCGGATCCTCATACACTTCCAGTTTCGGGTAACCGGCAGGCACAGGATAAGCCTGTGTGTCATCCTCAACGTGGACAACGTAGCCGACGGGCTTGTGGTAAGACAACAGGTCATTCAGGGCTCCCTGTTGTATGTCGTTTCCCAGAATATGAACCTGAATGTAGGCAGAGGTGGCTGCTGCCAAAAGGGCCTCATCATTAACAAAGATCGATTGCCCCAGGCTGTTCAGTTCAGGGGGCTGATCACCGGCAGCGATAAGACGCATGAAGGTGCGACCGTTCACTTCAACGGGCTCTACCTCAATGGTGGCAAGGACATCATAGTAATGACATGCACTAAGGCTTTCTGCTCTTTGATAAGCACCTCTGAGCACGCCAGCCAGTTGTTCGGGGTTGGCGATTTTCGTTAGCGGTTCTAATTGCAGGTTGTCACCTAATTGAGCACGAACAGCCTCAACGGAATCGGGATGGGTCATTTCTTTCAGGACTTCGATGAGCAGCTTGTTGCCTTTAAGGTAATGGGTGAACCTGAAGACCTCCTCATTACTGACTTTTAGGAGTTTGACGTATTCCCAGGCAGAACCATCGTCGTATGTTTGAAACTGATCAACACTGGAGACACCACCGGCAATGCCAGAAAGGACGTCTGTAAAGCCTTCGGAAGGAACCTGGTAGCCTGCTCTGGCCTCACTCTGATCAGGGTAGGTAGTTGTAAAAGATTTGGGTACGGGTTGTTGGTCATCACCTGAAGTTGGCTTAACGGCGGACTCGCTCTGGGTATACTCTGCATATTCCCTCTTTGGAATATCAACAGACCTTGTCTGAATCTTGCGATCGGCCAGTGTCTGTGTAGCAATCATTGAGGAGCTGATTGCAACGGTCACTGCAAGGCTCAAAGCATTGGGGCGGGTACAGATCATTCTACTACCTCAGAGCTGAGTGCTTTTATTACTGAGGAAAGCCATTGCTGCTAGTTGCTGACGGCTGTTCCAGTATGCTGTTGAGAGAATTTTTAAGTACCCAAAACTTTTAGCAGTTAAATGGAGAGCTGCAAGTTCAAGAGGCTAAATATCTGAATTCTGATGGGATAAGCGTTGGTGAGGTGCAAGAAAAAAGTCGACAGGGGGAGTGTCGACTTTTTGATTAGGCCGCAGCAGCATCAGGCCGCGGCAGAAGTCCCGGTATACTGATTTCTTAATTCTTCGATCTTCTGCAGATAGCCGTTGTATTCAGGGGAACCGTCGTGTGAGTAATTGAGGTTCTTGAACAGGCCGGTCAGTTTCACGAAGTAGTCACGGGCGATTTCTTTATCCTTAAAGGTGTACTGCTGATTGATCAGGCTGACCACCAGTTCAAAGCAGGCCTGCTGGCGGCTCAGTGGGCAACTGCTGTCAACGTCATCAAAGGCATCCTGTTGCAGGTAGACCATATCCAGGAAGAACGATTTCTGGAAAGTGACGTAATCTTCCAGAGTAATACCTTCTTCCCCGGTCACCTGCATCATCTGGTTAATGCTGTCACCTTTGACCAGCAGGGCCTGCATCTCCTTAACGGTATCTACCCAGTCATGAGACAGGTTGTTGCTGTACCATTGGGATAACTGATCCAGGTAGCGGGACCAGGAGATCAGTGGATCAATAGCAGGGTAGAAACGTTTGTAAGCGCGGTCGTACGACAGGCCCAGGAAAGTTTTGACCGTACTCAGGGTGGCCTGAGTCACGGGTTCCTCGAAGTTACCACCGGCAGGGGATACCGAGCCCACCAGGGTTAGAGAACCTTCGTCGCCTTCTTCGTTACGAATGACACCGCAACGCTCGTAGACGCCTTTAATGGCAGAGTCCATGTAGGCCGGGAAACCTTCTTCACCGGGAATTTCTTCCAGCCGGTTGGACGTCTCACGCATGGCCTGGGCCCAGCGGGAAGTGGAGTCTGCCAGAGCGAGGACGTGGTAGCCCATTTGGCGGTAGTACTCACCCAGTGTCAGACCGGTGTAGATAGAAGCTTCACGGGCGGCTACCGGCATGGATGAGGTGTTGCAGATGATAACGGTACGGTCGATAAGGGAGCCGCCAGTGGTTGGGTCTTGCAGGTGTGGAAACTCTTCAATGGTTTCTACTACCTCACCGGCACGTTCACCACAGGCTGTGACGATGACAATGTCGGCATCGCAGTAGCGGGAGAAAGAGTGTTGCAGTACGGTTTTACCAGAACCGAATGGGCCGGGGATACAACCGGTGCCACCCCGGGCAATGGGGAAAAAAGTGTCCACGATTCTCTGGGTAGTGACCAGCGGAGTATCAGGATACTGACGTTCAGTTTTACCTTTTCTGGACAGGGTTTCAGAAATGGAGTGACGTACCGGCCATCGCTGGACCATGGTCAGATCGATCTGGGCACCCTGCTGGTTGCGTACTTTGGCCACCACGGTGTCAACGCTGAAGGAGCCTTCCTGAATCCAGGTCACTTCCACTTCACCTTCGGTGTTAAAAGGAATCATGATCCTGTGGGTAAAACGACCTTCCGGGACGGTGCCAAAGGTTTCACCGGCGTGCAGTTTGTCGCCAATCTTGGCGACTGCCGTAAAGGCCCAGCTCTGACTGCGATCAAGGGCGTCAATCTGAACACCGCGCTGCAGGAATTTACCGTGCAGGGCGGCCAGCCTTTCCAGGGGGTTTTGCAAACCATCGTAGATCATGGAAAGAATGCCAGGGCCCAGCTCCAGAGAGAGCAGCTGCCCGGTCTGGATAATGGCATCACCTACTGCCACTCCCCGGGTATCTTCGTAGACCTGAATGTCAGCAATATCGCCGCGAACTCTGAGGACTTCCGCCATCAGTTGCTCCTCCACCTGCTCATTGGCACGGCGGCTGGGCATCACGTAGACGACTTCGTTTTTGGTCAGTGGCTTACTGCCCAGACTCCTGATGGTGATGATATCACCCATCACGGCAACGACCCGGGCTGAAGCCTGTTGTTCCGGTTCTGTGTTTGTCTGTTCACTCATAAGTTTGTTCCAAAGGCTGTTCCCGGCAACCGGTTGATAAAGTCACCCAGCGCCCGGTCGGTCAATTCGTTAAAGCGTTCCAATGCCTGCTCACCGTCGTAAGTCGTCCAGCGGGCGACCAGGTTCCAGCGCAGTATGTAGATCACGACCGCTTCAAAGTCGAAGCTGTGCTGTCTGCCAGCGTCGTCCAATCGCCGCCATACGGCTTCCAGCAGGGTTTTCTCCAGAGTGAGATAATCCTGCCTGTTCAGGCAATCAATGGCCTGTGGAATCCACGGGAAGGCGTGCTGAAGGCCCAGTGTCGGATGGCTCCAGTTGCGGCGAATGTAGGCATAGCGGGTACCAAAGCTCCATTGAGGATCGCCCGGTGCCTGCCTGCCCTGTCTTTTACGACGCAGTGCTGCCATGACGGTTCTCATGTCCAGCCGCCAGTTGACCAGGTCCCGCAGCGTCTGGCTGGGAAGCTCCCCGTGCAGGCGGGCGGCCAGTTTGATCAGGGCGGTCTCGTCGACATTATCGCCCAGATGGCTCCAGTGCATCAGCTGCTCCACCTTGACCAGGGTGTCCTGGTCTTCCTGGTTCAGCATGGAGAGGCGTCGATCCAGTTGCAGACGTGAGATCGGGGTGATCTTGCTGTCAAACAGCGAATCAATGTGGGGCAGCGAAGTCACCAGAGTGTAATAGGCATGGTCTGCCATTTCATTCTCCCAAAAAGTCAGGAGTCTTCAGTCCTGACTGTTAACTTCCAACACTTGACTCATTACTTGACGATGCCTTCCAGCAACGCCCGGAAGCGAGGCTGAAGGTGTCTCAGCAGAACCGCAGTGACGGTTTTGTCGCTCAGTTCTACTTCGATCTTTTTGTCGTGCAGACGCAGTTTGATACCGCTCTGGGTTGTCTGGCCAACCGAGAAGGTCACACCTTCCTGTAGCATTTCAGCGGCCTGGCCGGTGACGAAGTCCAGCAGAGGACCCTGTTTAACCAGGTCAGGAGGATCACGGAGTTCATCAACACCGACCACCCTGCGTGGCAGAATGACTTCCAGATGTTTCTCGCTGTGCAGGTTGTTTTCGCCTGCCACTTCAAGAATCATCTGCTTGAGCACTTCTTCTTGCTCCAGGGAGTTACTGACCAGGGCACCGATCTGTCCGGAGAATTTTTCCAGCAGGTAGTCTTTCAGTTCCAGTACGGCATTTCGTTCCGCCAGTTGCAGGGCTTCCTGACCGGCTTTGGTGATAAAGTCCGCTTCTTCCCGGGCCTTGCTGACGATGGTGTCGGCCTTGGCCTGGGCTTCGCGAATCAGAATGGCGGCATTGGCTTCGGCTTCTCTGACAATCCGGTCAGCCTGGTTACGACCGTCCTGTACGCCCTGGTCACGTAGTTTTTCGATCAGCTCCTGGACGCCAACAGAGACGTTCTGGCCGCCAGGATTGATTGCTGCTGTCATAATGTATTCCTCTGGTTAACGGTCTACCGTTCACTGTTTACAGCCCACTCAGGCCACAATCTGCTGACCCAGAACCAGGGCAAATACGAACGCGAATACCGCAAAGCCTTCAACGATTGCAGCAGGGGCAATGGACAGGCCAAAGACTTCAGGTTTGTTTTTGGAGGCATTGATGCAGGCGGCCACCGCCTGACCCTGGTAGATGGCAGAGTACATCAGGGCAATGCCGGTCAGCAGGCCAATACCCAGCAGACCAGGAGCACTGTTGCCGGAAACACCGATACCGCTGAGAGTGAACATGATCACGATGCCGTAAATAACCTGGGAAGAAGGCATAGCGGACAGACCGATGAATTTACCGTAACCACTTTCAACATCCAGCATCGCGCCGCAGGCTGCCTGACCAGCGACTGAGCAGCCGATGGCTGAACCTACGGCTCCCAGTGCAACGGGTGCAAAGACGCCTATCCAGCCCAGGGCCAAGATCAGATTTTCCATGGTTAATCCTCTTGTTTTCTAAAAGATTTGAATGGGTAGCCCTCGTCGGACAAACCCCAGTTAACGAATTCAATAACATTGAGGCGCATGCCGTGTACGACACCGCTCATAATGCAAAGGGCAAAGTTGAGTGCGTGTCCCAGCAGTAGAATCAGACCGCTGAACAGAACCCCGATGACCGGGCTGGAGTCCAGGGCATCCACAGCCAGAGTGTTGAAGGTGATGGCCAGGGAGGCACCAGAAAGACCCAGGGCAAACAAACGCATGTAACTCAGCACGTCACCGAACGCGGAAGTGATGTTATAAACCGCTTTCAGCCCGTCCAGACCTCTCAGGCACAGACTGCCGATGGAGCGAACCGGTCGGGTACTGGTGAACAGGAACACCAGCAAAGCACCGACTATCAAACCCGCAGGTCCAACCTTATTGGCAAAAACAGCCGACAGGGTATGGGTCATGCCCAGCCAGATTGATAAACCCGACCCCATAATAATGGCCCAGCCGATCGGGGCGAGGGCGTAGCTGCTCCTTCGATTGACCACTGCCGTCATAATGTTAGCAATGATCAAATGCGTTACACCCACAAAGACGGACAGTTTCATCATGGCGTTGTAATCATTCAGGTCGATCAGGGCCATGTGTCCGAGAAGACCTCCCGAGCCCGGCGCGACACCAAAGTAACTGCCTACCAGAACACCCCAGACGACACCGGCGGCTGACATAAAGTAAGCCAGGTTCATCAGCCGGGAACCGGCCTCGGTTTTTTTCAGAGTCTTGCGGAACAGGAACACGATGCCGCCAAACAGCAGGCTGTACATGGCGTCGCTCATGATCATGGCGAAGAACAGTGAGAACGAGTAAAAGACCAGGTTGCCCGGATCCCAGGTACGGTAGTTTGGCGTCTGGAAAAAGCCCAGTGCGTCCGCACCGCCACCCACGCTGTCGGATTTTTCCAGCAGGGTAGGGGGGTTGTCTTGTTCAGAGGGTTCTTCGAAGAGCGCGGCGAGGTTGTTTTCCAGACAGAAAGCGGCCACGGCTTTTTTTTCCGATACCGCTACCCAGCCCTGAACCAGAAAGAAGGTTTCCTCATCCTGGGTGCCACTGGTGGCTTCTTCCAGGGCCGCCTTATCCTGTCTGGCGGCAACCGCCTGACCCAGCAGATAGCTCCAGCGGGTTAACGCTTCACGCTCCGCCAGCAGTTCTTCCAGCAGCTGTTCAGATTCTTCCAGTTCCATTTCCAGCCTCGAAAGAGGCACCATGCCGATATGGGAGCGAGGGACTGACAACAGGTCTTCGGCTGGTTCATCGCTGGCAATAACGATGACATAAGCTTCGCGGGAATCCCTGTGAATCTCTTCCCAGGGCAGGTCATGTTGTTTCAGAACCTCGCAGAGGGTCTCCATTTCTCCCAAGGGAACCACATAGAACCAGAAACGCTGGCCACCCAGGTCGGACAGCGTGGGAAAGCAGAATTCCCCCCACGGACGAACTTCACGGATACGCTCAGTCAGTTTGTCACGGGCGTCGGACAGCTCCCGAACAGAAGCCTTGTTGTCCAGAACCTCGGCAACGATCTGGTCAATACAGGCCTGTTTTTTGTCTTTGAGCTGTCGACGGGTACGGGGTGAACGTTCCAGCCAGGCCAGGGCTTCGCTGGCCTGTGCGGGCTGCATACGCAGGCTTTGATCGACGGTGTTGTCGGACAGTGGAATCAGATGCATGCATCCCAGCGCCTGAAGTCCCTTAAGCACTTTGGTTTTTTCTGCTTCAGGTCCGTACAGGGTCAGTTTGTTCAGTCGTTTAATGGCCATTGAAGTCTACCTCCCCAGCTGCCTGTTCCCGGACCTTGGCCATTCTTGCTTCCTGGGCCAGCACTTTACCCTTGGAGAGCTTGGCGTTCATGACATTGGCGCGATCCTGGTCCGACAGGTAGATCTGGATTTTCTGGATACTTTTTTGAGTCTGCGGAATCAGTACCTTGGAGAATAGATTGACCCTCTGGGATGTCGTCCGGGTGGCCTTGTCCAGTGCTTTATAGCGCAGCACGCGCACCTGGTATTCAATACGCAGGCGTACCATCTGCTGAAGCTGTTCAACCAGAAAGTCGACCCAGACTGGCTTGGCCAGGTCACTGTAGGGTTTCACGCTGGTGGCGATATTCTTGACTCTGGGCACAGCGGTACCGACGATATTCTCATCGATCAGGGTGATGTTGGTGACTCTCACCAGTTCTTCTACAGGCACGTCTTCACGGGCCAGCATCGGCAGCTGTTCCCTGACCAGACGCTCGATGTCCACCAGTTGGGACTGGGTTTCTGCCAGCGCCTCTTCGGCCTTTTTCCGCTCAGCCATCAATTGCTGGCGCTTCAACTCCAGAGCCGGCAGATAACGGTTGTAAGTCTTAAGGCTGCGCTTCTCTTTGTTCAGCGAGCTTTTGTTGAGGGCTACCTTGGCCATGGTTTATGCCTCAACAGCTGCGGTATCTGAGTCAGACTTTTCTGCGCCGGCGAGGCTGGGCCAGTACTTGTCCAACAGGCTCTGTTTCAGCAGGGTTTCTTCCGGCTCAAAACATTCAGCCAGTGTCTGCCAACATAGGTCCAGGGCTTCTTCCAGACTCATCCGGGCATCAAGCACCATGAAACGGCTTTTAAATTTTTCACCAAAGGCGATGGCTTTCAGGTCGTAGCTGGACAGTTCAAAGGCCATGGCCTGTTTCTGTTGGGCATTCACCGAGTCTGAGTAGAAGCGGATCATGGTGTTCATGATGTGAGCATGGTCGTCCCGGGTTTCTTTACCCTGAACCATCTGTTTCAAACGGGACAGGGAACCGAACGGATCAATGACACCATTGTGCAGATAAAACTGACCTTCAGTGATGTAACCGGTGTTATCCGGAACCGGATGCGTAACGTCGTTGCCCGGCATGGTGGTCACCGCAAGGATCGTGACAGACCCGGCACCCTTGTAATCGCAGGCCTTTTCGTAACGCTTGGCCAGCTGGGAGTAAAGGTCGCCCATGTAACCCCGGTTCGCCGGGATTTTATCCATGGCCACGCCGATCTCTTTCATGGCGTCAGCGTAAGAGGTCATGTCGGTGAGCAGCACCAGAACTTTCTTGCTTTCGTTGACAGCAAAATGTTCGGCCACTGCCAAAGCCATATCGGGTGTCAGGAGGCGTTCTACGGTGGGGTCAGAGGCCTGGTTGGTGAACATGACCGTGCGGGAAGAGACACCGGCTTCCTCGAAAGCCGTGCGGAAGAAATGGTAATCGTCGAAGATCAGGCCCATGCCTGCAAACACCACCACATCCGCTTCAGCCTGAATGGCAATACGGGCCAGGAAACAGTTGTAGGGCTCACCGGCAACGGAGAAAACAGGGATCTTCTGTGATTCAACCAGAGTGTTGAATACGTCAATCATTGGGACGTTGGTGCGTACCATTCTTGACGCCAGTACACGACGGACGGGGTTTACTGACGGGCCGTCTATTTCAACCTTGGGGTCCTGCTCAAGAGCCGGGCCGTTATCAATGGGTTCTCCGGCACCGTTGAAGATACGGCCCAGAATGTTGGGAGAATAGGTAGCCTTCATAGGCTCACCCAGAAAGCAGACGGCGGCATGAGTGGACAGGCCCTTGGTCCCGGCAAACACTTGAAGGGAAACTTCTTCGTGATCGATCTTGATGATCTGGGCCAGGGAGTAAACCTGTCCGCTTTGCTCGATCATCGCCAGATCACCATAGCTGGCCCGGGCATTGCCTTCCGTCAGGTTAGGCACTTGGACGCGAATCAAGTCACCAACAATGCTGAGAATGTTAGTGTATCGCAATAGACTCTGGGGCATTGCTGCTCCTCTATACGGCTTGGGAACTGAGAAATCGGGACGATTGACCGAACGAGCCAGAACCTCGGAGCTCGGCCAACCATCAGTGACCTGTCGCCTGTTAATCGCCCATAAAGTTGAGGGACTGGCGACCAGGGATAGCCGGATTGCTGAAGGTTTTGAGTGTGTCAGCCAGCAACCCGAATGCAATGCAAAATTTACTCAATAGTAGACAATTTCAGATGTTTCAGTATCCAGATTTTGTCAGGTTGCCAACGTAGCCACCATCACGGCCTTGATGGTGTGCATACGATTTTCTGCCTGATCAAAAACAATAGAGTGTTCAGACTCAAAAACCTCTTCTGTCACTTCCAGACCCGACATGCCATATTTGCTGGCAATCTCACGACCAATATGGGTTTCGTCATTGTGGAAGGCGGGCAGGCAGTGGAGGAACCGGACGTCAGGGTTACCTGTTTTTTCCAGCATGGAGGTATTGACCTGATAAGGCGTCATCAGTCGTACACGTTGGTCCCAGGCCGCTACCGGTTCTCCCATGGAAACCCAGACATCGGTATAGATAAAGTCACATCCTTGGACGGCTTCATCAACGGACTGGGTGACGGTGATTCTGGCTCCGGATTGTTCTGCCAGTGGCTGGCAGAGTTCCAGCAGTTCGGGGGCCGGGGTGTAACCTTCAGGGGCCGCAATGCTGAAGTCAACACCCATCTTGGCACAACCCACCAAAAGTGAGTTCGCTACATTGTTTCGGCCATCGCCGGTATAACAGAGTTTAAGTTCACTGAGAGGGCGCCCCTTGCTGTGTTCCAGCATGGTTAAAAAGTCAGCCAGAACCTGAGTCGGATGCCAGTCATCAGTCAGGCCGTTCCAAACGGGGACGCCTGAGTATTCTGCCAATTCTTCTACGTGTTGCTGTGAGTGGCCACGAAATTCAATACCGTCGTACATTCTTCCCAGGACTCTGGCGGTGTCTTTCACCGACTCTTTGCTGCCCATTTGTGAGCCACCGGCGATGTAAGTCACATTAGCACCCTGATCAAAGCTGGCCACTTCAAAAGCACAGCGGGTCCGGGTGGATGCTTTTTCAAAAATCAAGGCGATGTTGCGACCCTGAAGGAAGCGAGGCTCATTGCCAGTTTTTTTGGCTTGCTTCAGCTGAGTGGATAGTTCGAGCAGCGAAGCAATATCCTGGGCAGTGAAATCGAGCAGTTTCAGGAAAGAGTGGTTGGGTAGTCTGAAATCCATCGCGTTACTCTTGCTTTTCATGTGGTATACGACTCCGACAGGTCCTAGGGTATATTCGCAAAAACTGGATAGCACTACGTATAATTACGTTTGTGGGCACCGGTATTGTATTTTTTAGGCGGGCTCCTTGTAAGCCCTGCGAACTTCTTCAGCAAGAATAGCAATACCATGCTCTACGGTTTTATTATCACGAGAGTAAGTCATCCTCAGGCATTCGTGCCTGTGCCGCCAGTCGTCATCAATCCCCATGAAAAAGTAGTGGCCGGAGACCACCAGGACATTGCGTTGTTTCAGTCGTTCGTAGAGTTTCTGGCTGCTGATGGGCAGCCCTTCAAACCAGAGCCACAGGAACATGGCGCCTTCGGGCTTGTGCACCTTCCAGTTGATGCCATCAAGATGCTTTTGCAATGAAGCAATGGCAAACCTGACCTTGTCTTCATAGTAGGGTCTGATCACATTTTTGCTGAGATCAATGATGCTGTCGTCACGAATCATATCCAGTACGATCATGCTGCCAAAACTGTTGGGGGCCAGATTCATGATGGCGTTAATACCCGACAATGCTCTGATAACCTGTTCGTTGGCAATAACGATACCGGTTCTGGCAGCAGGCAGGCCCAGCTTGGAAAGGCTGAGACAGAGAATCGTGTTTTCATTCCATTCCGGGTTGGCATCGCTGAAGATCAGGTTTGGAAACGGAGTGCCGTAGGCACCGTCGATGATCAGGGGAATATCATGCTTTCTGGCTATTGTGTCCAGTCGACTGATTTCCTGGTCGGTCAGCACATTACCAGTGGGGTTGGTCGGACGGGAAGTGCAGAGTGCACCGGTCTCCCCATTGACTTTCAGGCTGCTGAAATCGACATGGTATTTAAACATATGATCATTAATGATCTTGATTTCAGGTTTGTTGGCCAGAAAGAAGTCATCACTCAGGCCGGCATCGCCATAGCCTATATATTCAGGCGCCAATGGTAGCTGAATACGACGATGGCTGCCGTCGTCATAATGACCGGCAAACATATTGAACAGCATGAAGAAAGCGGCCTGGCTGCCGTTGCTCAGGGCGATATTTTCTGACTTCAGTTGCCAGCCAAACTGACGGTTCAGAAAACGAGCCATCTCGTGAATAAATTCCTTTTCTCCCTGGGGGGGATCATAGGTGCCGATCAGGCGGGTGAACTCGGACTGGCTGTTCAGGATTTTCTGAAGTCGTCGCCGAAATGTCTCTTCCACTTCAGGAATATGGGCTGGATTGCCTCCTCCCATCATGATCGTATCCCGACCATCGGCCAGGGCATGCCCCAGATCGTCCATGAGCTGGAGTATGCCGGAATGACGGGTGAATTTTGTGCCGAATGTGGAAAGCTTCATGCAGGACTCAGGTACTCTGTTTACGGGTTTATAACTGGGAGAGCTCGGTTAACTCAGATGCAGAACAACTATCATAACTAGGGCTTTTGATAAGGGGTTCCTGCTGGGAAGAGCGTTTCTTTTTGAGCATATAATAGGCGATAGCGGACATACCTGCACCAAAAACCAAAACGCCACCGGAAACAACCAATGCTTTTTGCCAAGGTGGAAAGCTTGACGCACTGCCTATTCTCTTGCCAACCGAGAGCTCAAAAGGTACCGGAGTCGATTGGTTGTAGACTTGACTTTGTGAATGGGGGCGCAGGGTTCTGATGGAGGGGTGCTCAGGTCTGGTACTGTTACCCTCGCCATGTTCGGATAGTTTATCCTTGGTGCGGTTACTCCGCTTTTTAGAGGGCGTTGAGTGGGTTGACGATGGTGTTCCCGTTTCTATGGAGCTGTATAGCTTTTGAGACGATGAAGCAGGCATTGAAGTACTGGGTGATATTGAATCTCTAACACTGCTCAGATAGCTTGCTTTTGAGGATTTTTCTGAAACGTCACGACTGGCTGAAGAGGGGTCGATGGAAGTGAACGACGGTCTGGTCGTTCCGGTGGGTGGTGCTGTCGAGATGTTGAACCCGTTTGGACAAGTGCTTCCGTCAGAAAACACAAAGCCACCGATGATATTCGTATACTCAAGCCCGCGACAGGCATCCGTTTCACCAGGCACGTTGTTGCTGTCGCCTGACAGTGTGACAGGCAGACTCAAGTCGCCCAGGCGTTCTATGGACACATCCCAGCCAAGCAGCCTGTTTGATTTCAACACCAGCTTTTGATAACCGGTCAAAGACAGTGCCACGTCATAACCCAGGATGCTATTCCCTGTCATATCGACGGTCAATGGGTTCTGCCAGCTTTCGCTGCTATGGTCTGGACCAACAATGCTGATGCCTTTTGTATTCACATCACTGGCTTTTGTCGTCGCAAACTCACTGTTGGCAATGCTGACTTTAACGTGTTCCGGGAGAGTGAGGTTCACGGCCTTTGGCGCATTCCCCAGAATGTGATTGTCCTTGAAATTTATGGCCCGAATATACTCGTCCGGTGCTGAAGCATCCCGGTAGACAAGACTAATGTCCACGGCTGTTTCAACAGGACTTGCCTTGTAGTAACAGGAATAGACTTTGTTGTTGGAAAAGCCGACCAGGGTTCTGTTGTTAAATGACCTTGGATCTACGACGGATTCATCTGAGAAAGACAGGCTGATGGCAGGTTTAAGAATCTGGAAGAATTCATTTCTGAAAATATTGACCATGTAGTCATTAGCAGGAACTTCATGTGACTCCAGGTTCAGCATTCCTTTCAGCATTTCGGTATGCACATCGTGGGGGTATGCTTTGAAAACCTTTTTGCCCGAACCTTCTTTACATTGAGTGTAGATATCAACGGATTCCTGAAAGTTATTGTTTAATGCAGGTAACGTGGTTAAACCTGTGATCAGGATGCCAGCGCCATTAAAGTGAATCAGCTCTTCTTTGTTAAAGGTGGGTTTTTTGATTGATGCGTGGCGCCACGGCCAGTACGAGCTTGGAACACATTCATAAGTGGGCACAAATTTTTTCTTCAGGGCAGCAAAATAACCCTCTGCAAAGGAACCATTGCTGCTGTCCAGTGGCACCCCGATCAGCATCTGTCTTGGGTTCAGATGGATGGTTTTTTTGACCAGAAAATGTTCTTGCCAGCCATCGGGCAGGACCGAATCCGAGCCTGGGCCGCCCCCGGCCATGACCGGTTCTTTTGCAGCGCAGTGCTCACGGGCTGCGATGGGTTGTGACTTCATGCCGTAGCCCACCAGCAGGAAAGCCGTGGTGGACCCTTCCCGTGGTCCACTATCATTGAACCCTTTGATGCTCTCGTCAAGATAGCTGTCCTCAGTCGGGGTTATGATAAAACACCGGTCAATGGCTTGTTCAGTGTTGGCAAGAACCTGTTTCAGAGCTTTTACAGCCGCCTGTTTCATGGCCTCCGTGGTGAGTAGATCAAGGTGTTCGATGGTTCCGGAACACAGTTCATTAAGCTTCATTTCACCCGTTGCGGCGGTGGTTTCAGGGGGAGTGGAGGGGTTGGTGAAGGTATTGGATATAGAGGTCAGGTTGGATGGGGTGGTAGGGAAAGCTGAAGAAGATTCAGCAAACAAAGCCGTTATAAAAGCGATAATGCAAAGAGACAGTAAGTATTTCATGGCGTCCTCATTACACAATAAGTGTCGTAGAACAAAAACGGTTAGTACAGACAGTCACTTATTCATCTCGAAATATGCCTGCTGCCTAATGTCAAGCAGGTACCATTGTTTTTGTTAGATAATGTTTTTATTTGCTAAGGCAGTATAGTCGGTGTTAAGGACTGGTAGGATTTTTTGAAAATTGATGGTTTAGAAGTGTACTTGCATTGGCGGAGTAAAAACTCAGCAACTATATTCACTGCCATTCACTGCCCCATTAAAATAATCCAACTTTCCCATGGTGCACACAGTTTTGAAGGTACTGATGTTTTTGTTACTGGTCTGCTGGAACTCTGTTCAGGCTTCAATGGCAGAACAGCCGGGAGTGCCTTGTTACGAAGCCTTGCTGCTGGTTTTTCTTCATCCTCTGATTAGCCTTCATGCTCCTGTCCAACCCGGTCTGATAAAAACCATCCAAACGAAGGAATCCGCTCCTCAGGCTTCTGGCGTCGTGCCTGGAATCTTGCAGTGGGGGGCTGGCAGTAGCCGAATCAGTGGTGAGGACTCACCTTCTGGTTACACTGGGTGGGCTTATGTTCAAGGCGGCAGTCTGCAAGGAGCAGCGTCTCAGTCAGGTATGCTGGTTGCGGCTGGGGGCGATGACCAAAGGGGCAGTGACGGCAATGACGGCAATAAGCGCAAGGACATGCCTGAAGATAAAAAAAGCCCTTATCTGTGCTGGCTTTGTCAGATAAATGGGGTTTGCTGGCAATATTCCTGTTGTGGCAGGAGGGTTTGTCTGGATTGTTATCAGAAGCTTGGAAAATCACCTGCTGAGTGTCCATGTTGCGGCAAGAGCAGAAGGCCCAGAGTTTACTGTGATTTGTATCCGTCTGGTCGTCAGCTCATAGAGCTCGGTCAGCATGGAGTTATAAATCATCTTTGTTCAGAGCATCTATATCAGCGGGCCATGGGAATATTCAATCGGCACTGCCAACATTGTAATGAGCCCATAACGCTCTATCTTCCTTTGCAAGAGCTTATGAGTGCGCTGTTATCACACTGTTCTGCCCCTTGTATTTTTACCGACTGTGAGGATATTTTGACAGCAGAAGCCGACAACTCGGCTCATTTTGAGAGTTCTCATCAGGAGCAGGCCGGTTGTCCGGTAACAGATTGCCGTTTTTATCGGTTCACCAACATTCGACCTTCTGCTTCCCACATGAATAGACACTTGCGATTCAGCTGTGGGTTCTGTCCTGACGCCTTCAGTACCCAACAAGGCTTGCGAGCCCATTTATTGACTCATGTTGATTCTTACCGCTGCGCTCCCTGTCAGGGGGAGGGGGGAGAGGGGAGCGTGCTAAGAGTGCTTTTGATGGGAGGCCAGCTTCGGCCTTGCGGAGATTCCGGTTTTAGGGCTGATCTGCCACTGGATTCGCTGGAAGCATTGATGAATCATTGGGCGTCTTACCATTGCCTGACTATTTGTCCATTCTGTTCGCGTACTAATCAAGGCTGTAATAATGTCGCTATGCAGGCACATATTGACAATAACTGCTCAAGAGTCGAGCGTCCTCACGGGTCTTGGGAGCCTGAAGGTGATGAACCTCCTGATTTACAATGAGTTTTATCTCACCATCCCAATAAATTGCAGTACCGCGCCATTAGGGTGGTGGATGTATTGAAGCCCGGTAAAACCCTGAGTCTGAAAAGTATTCTTCAGACGGTTTGCCGTTGGGTAACGCATCTTGTTCAGTAGCTTGCCGGAAAGTTTATCGAAAAAAAGAATATCCAATCCCTGTATACCCTGTTGAATTGAGACTCTGAAAGCCGGGAATTCATTGAATTCCACAGGCTCGCCTCGGGAAGAGGGGTTCAGCATCAGCGGCAGAGTGACCGCATAACCCGCGGTAGCGGGATCTTCCTGAAAATAAAAGTTCAGGGCTGCTTCCTGGGCTCTGGCCTGGGTCAGTGTTGAAATGATCAGGACGCAGAGGCCGGCCAGTACCGGAGTGATCCTTTTCATCAGGGTTCCTTTCATCAAAGTCTCTGCAACTATGTCTCGACAGCAAGGTAAAAAACATAAGTCGTGCTGCGTTATATGCGGATTTGCGTAGGTATAAGCTCAGGCTTGGTTCCGTGAATCCATAATATTGAATTGCGCTGTACTTCTGTACTGTTACGCCAGTACGCTTTGAAGGTAGTTATGTGCAGAGATGTCAGAAAAATCATGGTCGGATGTGTTGGATCTGATCCAGAGTCAGTCAAGCAGACAGTCGCTGGACAGGGTTTTGGAAGTATTACTGACTCCGGAAGAGCAAGAAGCCGTCGCTTCAAGGCTGGCCATCATGAGAGCACTGCTGGCAGGAGAAGCTTCGCAGCGTGAGATTGCATCACGCCTTGGCGTCAGCATTGCCAAAGTTACTCGCTGTTCCAACTACCTGAAAAGATTAGATCAACAGGACAAACAGATCTTAGAAGCCATATATGAGTGAAGCAGTAATAGGAAGTCTGCCGGCCCAGAAGCCGGAGCAGGAAGGAAGTCTTCTGGGAGGGACCGTCATCGTGGCGGGAACGGCCATTGGTGCCGGTATGTTTTCTCTGCCGGTGGCTACCAGTGGCATGTGGTTTGGCTATTCCATAATACTTATGCTGTTGACCTGGTTCTGTATGTACAGTTCTGCCCTGTACTTATTGGAAACCAATTTGCGGTTTCCCCGTGGTGCCAGTTTTGACACCATGGCGCAGGCTACAATGGGCAACATTGGTCGTATACTTAACGGTGCCTCTGTCGCCTTTCTCTGTTACATCCTGACTTACGCCTATATTTCTGGCGGCAGCTCGATCATCACTTACAGTTTGAAATCGGTAGCGGGCATTACTCTGACAGCAGGCACCGCCAGCCTAATTTTTGCAGTGGTGCTGGCCGTTATTGTTTTTGCCGGAACCCGGGCAGTGGATCGTGTCAGTACGGTATTGCTGGGGGGGATGATTATCACTTTCCTTGGGACTTCAGGCGGGTTGGTGGGTGCCGCCCAACCAGCAAAACTGTTTCCCGGTTTGAGTCTGTCCGAGGCTATTCCTTATTCGCTGGTGGCTATCAGTTTCCTGGCCGTCAGTTTTGGTATGCAGACAGCGGTTCCCAGCCTGACCAAGTACTACAACCGTGATGGCCGCAAAGTACGCAACGCGCTGCTCTGGGGATCATTGCTGACCCTGGCGATCTATGTGCTCTGGCAGGTAGCTGTTTTCGGTAACATTGATCGCGGTGAATTTCCTGCCATCATTGCCGCGGGCGGTAATATCGGGAACATCATGGAAGCACTGGCTGGCACGGGTTTGGACTTGAAAGTCTCTTCCCTGTTACAACTGTTTTCCAATATGGCGGTGGCCAGCTCATTTCTGGGTGTTGCCCTGTGCCTGTTCGATTATATCTCTGACCTGTTTGGTTTCAGCGACGACTTCTTGGGGCGATTAAAGACGGCAGCTGTCACCTTTGTACCGCCAACAGTGCTGGGTGTGCTCTTACCCAATGGATTTATCAAGGCAATCGGTTTTGCTGGGCTGGTGATGGTGATCTTCTGTGTCCTGTCCCCCGTGCTGATGGCCTGGATTGGACGACAAAAATCCGATGAAGGTTATCAGGTTCCGGGTGGGATGCCTCGAATGGTTCTGGTATTTGCTTTCGGTATTCTAGCCATGGCATTGGCCGGCATGGATGCCCTGGGTTTGTTACCGGCTTTTGGGAAATAAACTGAACAGGAGCAGGTAATCCCTGCTCCCTCGCTTCACAGCATCACCACACCGGGTATCAGGAAGAACAGCACAGCGTTGATAATAGAAAGAACAATACTCATGACCAGCGCCCAGCCAAAATTGTTAATCTTGAAACTGTCCATAAAGTAATCAACGATCATCAGCATCAGAGCGTTCAGTACCAGGATAAACAAACCCAGAGTCAATACGGTGATGGGCAGGGTCAGGAAAAACAGAATCGGTTTAACAAAGGTGTTGACCACTGCCAGAAGGATCGATACCAATACAGCACTGCCGTAGTTTTTAATTTCCACGCCTTTGAGGAGTCTGGCGGTAATAAAAACAGCCAGACCGTTGATCAGGAAGTATAGAATCAGACTCAGCATGGTAGGTGTGCTCCAGATGGTTTCACTGCGTTCAAACTCTACACCATACTACATCTTTGTTCGGTTTGGCCTTTGTCAGTGATTTATAAGGCTTTTGTCTTCTATGATGGGCTTTGCCCGTGAAGTGGTCGACCTGCCAGTCAACGCCTGCAGGCCTTTCTGAGTCAGGTCATCTGAATCACAGCGGTCACTGGTGGGCATTGAAGGCCATGCCCGCCAGTGAAGCATGATTATCTGTACTGGTAATAAAGAGCCAGTACTGACAAAGCACCCAGTGGCAGCCAGGTGGAAGCAATGACCTGCCTTGCTTCAGAGGACAGGCCTGATTCAGGGGGCATGCATCGGCAGGTACTCATGCCATCAACCCAGGTTACCTGCGCATCTTCCCATGTACCGCCTTCTGCCTTGCAAACGGGAAGTTTGCTGTCTTTATGTGAGTCGCCGCCAGGGCAGGCCAAAAAGTAGTATCTGGCACAACCTCGAAAATTTTCCCAATTTTTCGCTTTTTCCCGATGTACCTCCCAGACAGTCTTGCCACTTTCATCGATATCGGGAGCGCATTGCTGACCCCAGGGTGACTCAGATACACAGTCATCGCGACTTTGACATTGGGGCTCAACCACATTCAGTGTGTGCCTTGCTGCGTCAACAAACCAGATGCGTTTGGTTCCATCGATTTCGAGACCGGCAATCTGGCCGGCAGGTGTTTGAATGCTGCCTATGTAGGTGTGGTTTCCTGTAGCATCCAGTTTAATAGCGTGGATCTTTCCGGTATCAGCGTCGCTGACAAACAGTTTGTCATCAGAAATAACCAGACCGCTGGGGCTTTTTAGTTCAAGCCCGGTGACACTGAGTTCAGTGAAGCTGGCACCGGTTATTTTTGAATAGATGGTATATTTTTCACGCCATTCATTCTCGGGCTTTACATCGCCTTCTATAGTCCCGCTTTCTGTATCCAGAATGTTGATGACGCTTCCTGCGGGATTGGCTACAAACAGGTATTTACCGTACCTGGCCATATGTCCGGGAACAAGATTGCGGCCAGTCTTCATAGCCATGGTTGTATTGGTGTACCGATACAGGTTGGCGTAGGTATGTTCATGTCCACCGTATCCATGGGAGCGAGTAATATTGCTGTAGACAATGCTTCCATATTTAGAGTCCGGGCCTGCGTCCCAGGACCAGTAACCCGCTTCCCTGCCTTCCCAGGCAATCCCCATTGCGAAAGGTTCCTGATGAAGCATGTCGATATGGGAGCCAAAAGGTTTTGTGGCGAGATCATCCGGAAAAAAATCATTATTTTTAATAGCAAAGGTCTTCAGGTTGTTTTCCCAAAGCACCGGTCCCATAAAGTCCGAGCAGGGTCGCTGGGTAAAATCATCGCCCATAAAAGCCGATGCCGTGTAGTCATTACAGCTGCCCCCTGTGGTAGCAAATGTTCCGGTAAAGCTGATGTTGTGAACTTCCTGTCCTTCAAATTCGGGGACATCGCCCAGAGTGGGTGAGCCACCAAAGGCGATATCAGTAGGTCGGTGCATAAAATGACAGGAAGCCAGGTCCTGGCGATGTTCCGGCGGATACGGAGTCTTCACGCCGGGACAGTAAAAGACGGTCAGGCTGTCATCGCCACTGTTGACGACAAAGAACTGACCTTTTGCCCTGGGGTTTTCTGCTAAAGCTAAGGGTTTATTCAGGCCCCCGATTCTGGAGCTGCCCCATTGACGAATGGCAGGGCCGAACAGGCCGTTTTTCAGCTTAGGCCCGAACTCCGGTATACAATCGTTTGCACTATCTGAAGAGCTACAGCGTTTATCGACCGGGCATCGACCGTATCCGGCAGATGCCCCGCCAGCTTTGACGGTAAGAGAGCAATCAGCTAATTCAGACCTGACCGGCGTTGCATTTATTAATAATGACAGAGTCATCAGGGTGGGAAGCAACAACCGTTTCATTGTTGAGCTTGGCGTTACCGAGTTACAGCTTATAGAGCTCATAAAGCAGACTCCTGTGAATAGCTACAATTTCTGAGCTAATTCACAATAGCTTGCTTTAGGTCAGTTGCCAGTCTTGCTGTGAAATTTCACCAATCGTCTTACCTTCCGGGGCTCTTGCTAACCCCGTTCATCCTGAGCGGAGATTGTACATATGAGTCAGGCAATATGGCTTTGAAGAAGGAAAGCCGGATATTGCCCGGCTTCTGGATAATCAGGCTTTGTTGACCAGTTCTACATCAGGCAGTGGGTATTCATCCACTACGACTTTTTCAGTAGCGGGCATAACTTCCGCCTTACCCTTGACCACGGTTTTACCATTCTGATTGACCACGTTGGTGGAGAGAGTGGCACGCTTGCGACGTTCATTGATTTCCACCACTTCCAGTTCAACCGTTACCGTGTCGCCTATTTTGACAGGACGCATGAACTTCACTTCCTGTGACAGGTAAATACCACCGGGTCCGGGCAGTTGGGTGGCAAGGGCGCAGGAGATCAGGGATGAAGTCCACATACCGTGGGCAATACGTCCCTCAAATTGAGTGGTGGCGGCATAATCCTTGTCCAGATGGACCGGGTTGGTGTCGCCGGACACTTTGGCGAACAGCAGCAGATCCTGTTCGGTCAGTGTCCGGGTCAGCGTGGCTTTGTCCCCGATTTTCAGCTCATCAAACGGGGTGTTTTCCAGTTTACGCATTATCTTGGCCCTTGGAGGCAAAACAGTAAGAAAGGGTTTGATCAATCCATTGTAACAGGCGCTGTATCACTTGCTGAGCATTCGTTTCGTTCAGCATTTCGTGACGGCCTTCAGGATACAGGCTTAGTGTGACATTTTTTAAACCGGCTTTCCGTAGGGCTTTGGTGAGTTTCTGTTGCCCCGCCGGGGCGCTGACCGGATCTTTTTCACCACCCATAACCAGCACCGGCAGTTCCGATTCGATGTGTTTCAGCGGGTGATTGGCGCTGATCTGAAGCAAGCCCCTGAACAGGTCATACCACAGTTGATTGCTGCAGGGAAAACCGCAGAGTTCATCGGCAATATAGTCATCCACCGCCTGTGGGTCTCTGCTGAGCCAGTCGAACTCGGTACGGTTTGGCTTGAACTGGCGGTTATAACTGGAGAAGGTCAGTTGCCTGATCAGCGGGCTTATGCCTCTTTTGCCCTGTCTGAGGCATTCCACTTTGGCGATCAGCAAGCCGACTTCCAGTAACAGCCTGGGGGCATAATTTGAGCCGGAGAGAATGGCACCTGCCAGTCTGGGCGTATGGTGCACCAGATAACTCTGAAGGATGTAGCTCCCCATGCTGTGACCCATAAGGACCAGTGGCGTGCCGGGGAATTTCTTCTGGATAAATTCAACGACGGTGGCCAGGTCATCCACGACTTTATGCCAGCCACGCTGCCCGGCGAAATAGCCTTTACCATTTTGCTCAATACAGGCGCCATGACCTCTGTGGTCGTGGGCGAAAACAATATAGCCCGCCTGATTCAGTGCGCTGGCAAAGGAACGGTAACGCTGCCCGTGCTCCGCCATGCCGTGACTGATATGAACAATGCCTTTGCGGCCCGGGCATTCTGGAAGGTCATTCCAGCAATAGAGAGGGATGGTATGGTCGTCGCTTTTTAGTGTGTAGGTCTTCATACCGCGGAGCTGCTCTCGTTATTGTTGGTTTTCTGCTCTTTAGCCGTAGACACAGAGCTCCTGTATCAGCCGATCAACACTTTATGGCAAAAATGAAACAATTAGTAAACGGTTTAACGGTTTTTTTACAGGCTCTCTATCGGGAAAACCGAAAAACTGCTAATCTCGGTCACCCCGTCGGGGAACGCTGGCCGCTTTGGCTATGACAGATTTGTGGTAACTGACTGAGTGATGTTTTTGGTAACTTTAGGGCAAAACAAACCGGGTTCTCTTGTACAGTGGAGGTGGTTTCTGTGATTCAC
The DNA here is from genome assembly GCF_023822025.1 of Endozoicomonas sp. 4G. Taxonomy (NCBI): domain Bacteria; kingdom Pseudomonadati; phylum Pseudomonadota; class Gammaproteobacteria; order Oceanospirillales; family Endozoicomonadaceae; genus Endozoicomonas; species Endozoicomonas sp. 4G. Next base: position 1,212,563 of record NZ_CP082909.1, read on the forward strand.
AGTGGTTTCTGGAAAGATAAATACCCTGAAGGTGTACCCTCTGAAATCGATACCGGTCAGTATCGCTCCATCCTGGATGTAATGGATTATGCCGCTCGCAGATATGCTGACAAGCCCGTGTTCAGTAACCTGGGTAAAAGTATCAGCTATTCTGACCTTCATGAACTCAGTGGCCATTTTTGCAGTTATCTTCAGAACCATACCGATCTGAGGCCCGGTGACCGTATCGCCATCATGCTGCCAAACCTGCTTCAGTTTCCCATTGTCGTTTATGGTGCGCTCAGGGCGGGTCTGGTGGTGGTGAACACTAACCCGCTGTACACCGAGCGGGAGATGGAACACCAGTTCCGTGATTCCGGGGCCAAGGCTTTGGTGGTGCTGGCCAACATGGCGCACATGGCAGAGAAAGTGGTTCCCAAAACATCCATAGAAACGGTTGTGATTACCGAAGTGGGGGATATGCTGCCACCCCTGAAAAAAACGGTGGTGAACCTGGCGGTCAGGTACATCAAGAAAATGGTTCCTGACTACCATGTAAAAGCTTCGGTCAGCTTCAGCAAGGCCATGAGGCTGGGCAGCCAAAACGCAGCCCACGACGCCCGCAAGGAAGAAGATGAAGTGGCGGTTCTTCAGTACACGGGAGGTACGACGGGTGTCGCCAAGGGAGCCATGCTCACCCATCGCAATATTCTCAGCAACATGTTTCAAGTGAAGGCCATGATGGTTCGTAACCTGGAAGAGGGGAAAGAATTGCTGGTTACCCCTCTGCCTCTCTATCACATCTTCGCGTTCACCGTTCATTGTATGGTGGGCATGTTGATGGGCGCTCATAACCTGCTGATCACCAACCCCCGGGATATGAAAACCTTTATGAAGGATATCAAGGGGCAGCCATTCAGCATGTTCGTGGGGCTTAACACACTGTTTGTTGGCCTGATGAACAATCCTGAGTTTCGCAAAATGGATTTCAGCCATCTGAAAAATACGGTGTCCGGGGGGATGGCCCTGCAGATGGACACGGCAGAACGCTGGGAGAACCTGACCGGCACCAAGATCAGTGAAGGTTACGGCATGACCGAGACGGCACCGGTGGTCACCATTAATCCTCTGAATCGAATCAAGCTGGGTACCATTGGCATTCCTGTACCCTCCTGCGAGTTGAAAGTTATAGACGATGAGGGCAATGACCTGGGGCTGAATGCCGTGGGTGAGTTGTGCGTCAAAGGCCCCCAGGTGATGAAAGGCTATTGGGATAATGTTGATGCCACGGACGAGGCGATTGATAGCGAGGGCTGGCTGAAAACCGGTGACATAGCCACTATTGATGATGACGGTTATGTCACGATTGTGGATCGTAAAAAAGACATGATCTGTGTATCCGGCTTCAACGTTTATCCTAATGAGCTGGAAGAAGTTCTGGCCATGCACCCGGATGTTGTGCAGTGCGCCGCTATTGGTTTACCCCATGAGAAAACCGGTGAAGCCATTAAAATGTTCCTGGTCAGCTCCAACCCGGCCATGAAAGAAGAGCAGGTGATCAAGCACCTGCGTAAGCATGTGACCGGCTACAAAGTGCCTAAACAGGTCGAATTTCGAGAGGTATTGCCGACCACCAATGTCGGTAAAATTCTCCGCCGTGAATTACGGGATGAAGAGTTGAAAAAGCGAGGGCTTTAATTCTCTCGTTCCTCTGCGACAAGAAGCGACAGGAAACGGCAGGAAAGAAAAACAGATATCGGGACCCGGAGCGAGTATAATCGCGCGTTTTGATTGAAATGCATTTTCCGGGAGATATGCGTGTCCGGCCACCCTCAGAAGAAAGCGCTGTATGACGCTCTGGACCAGTGCATGGTCAGGGATCGTTTTTCTATTCGCAGGCAGATTCAGAAACTTAACACCGGCGATCAGGCAGCGATGGATAAGCTGCAGGAAAGAATAGGTCGTTCCACTTCCAGGGTTCAGGAAAGGCAACAGGCTGTTCCCGACATTGAATACGATGAGGCGCTGCCCGTTGTTGCCCGTCGTGATGAGATCCGTGAGGCTATTGAAAAGCATCAGGTTGTCGTTATTGCCGGTGAAACCGGTTCTGGTAAAACCACCCAGATCCCGAAAATCTGTCTGCAGGCCGGTCGGGGTATTGTTGGTCAGATAGGCCACACCCAGCCGAGAAGACTGGCGGCACGATCCGTCGCCAGCCGCATAGCGCAAGAGCTGAAAGTGCCCATGGGGGAGCAGGTCGGCTATCAGGTTCGGTTCACTGACCATGGCAATGAGAATACCCTGGTTAAACTGATGACCGATGGTATTCTGCTGGCTGAGATCCAGAATGACCGTTTTCTGAACCGCTACGACACGCTCATTATTGATGAAGCCCATGAGCGCAGCCTGAATATTGATTTCCTGCTGGGTTATCTGAAAATCCTGTTGCCCAAGCGCCCCGGTCTGAAGTTGATTATTACGTCAGCTACCATCGATGTTGAACGCTTTTCAAAGCATTTCAATCAGGCGCCTGTTATTGAGGTTTCTGGTCGGACCTATCCCGTAGAAGTTAATTACCGCCCCCTGGAAAACCTTGAGCTGGAGGGCAGGGATGCCGACCAACGGGTCCAGCAGGGCATACTGTCTTGTCTGCGGGACATCGAACAGCTGGAACGTTCCGGAAAAGGCGGACGCCTGGGCGATGTGCTGGTCTTTCTCAGTGGTGAGCGGGAAATCCGGGAAACCAATAAATTCCTCAAGGATGCCCGTTTGGCTCATACCGACATTCTGCCGCTCTATGCCCGTCTTTCTGCGGCAGAACAGAATCGCATTTTTCAGCCTCATGGCGGTGGTCGAAGAGTGATCCTGTCTACCAACGTAGCGGAAACCTCCCTGACCGTACCGGGTATTCGCTACGTGATTGATCCCGGCATGGCAAGAATCAGCCGTTACAGTGTCCGTTCAAAAGTGCAACGGCTACCCATTGAGCCCATATCCCAGGCCTCGGCCAATCAGCGAAAAGGTCGATGTGGTCGTGTTGCAGAAGGTGTTTGCTACCGACTTTATTCTGAAGAGGACTTTCTGGGTCGTCCTGAGTTTACTGATGCCGAAATTCTCAGAACCAACCTGGCGGCAGTTATTTTGCAGATGCTCAGGTTGGGGCTGGGTGATATTGCCGCTTTTCCTTTCGTTGATGCGCCGGATGCCAGAGCGATTAACGACGGTTTTAAGCTATTGCAGGAGCTGGGTGCGGTCAGTGAAAAGCGTCGTATGACTCGAATCGGCCAGCAGATTTCCAGACTGCCGGTTGACCCCCGAATGGCGCGAATGCTGGTGGCAGCGGATAAAAACCATGCCCTCAGTGAATTGCTGGTTATTACCAGTGCCCTGGCGATTCAGGACCCAAGAGAACGCCCGGCAGAGAAAAAACAGGCTGCCGATCAGCGACACCGTGAACATTATCACGACGACTCGGACTTTATGAGTCTGGTTCAGCTCTGGAATAGCTATGAAGAGCAACGTCAGACGCTGTCCCAGAACCAGTTGCGCAAGTACTGCAAACAGCAGTTCCTGTCGTTTATGAGAATGCGAGAATGGCGGGACCTGCATCGGCAATTAGCACTGGCCTGTAAAGACGTTGGTCTGAAAGTCAATGAAGACGAGGCGAGTTACGCGGATATTCATAAATCCCTGCTGGCGGGTTTGCTTTCCCATCTGGGGAGTAAAGACGACGACGCCGATTATATGGGTGCACGTAACCGTCGTTTTTACGTCTTTCCATCATCAACGCTGTATAAACGCAAGCCCAAGTGGCTGATGACGGCTGAGCTGGTGGAAACTTCCAGACTGTTTGCCCGCACCAATGCCAAAGTGGAGCCACAGTGGATTGAGCCGCTGGCGGGTCATCTGGTCAAAAGAAATTACTTTGAGCCTCACTGGGAGAGGAAAAGGGCCCAGGTGGTGGCTTTTGAGCAGGTGACTTTGTACGGACTGGTGATTGTCGCCCGTCGTCGGATCAGTTACGGCACCATTGATCCCGTGGTGTCCCGTGAGATTTTTATCCGGGAAGCACTGGTTGAAGGTCATTACCATTCCCAGGGCAAGTTCCAGTCCCATAATCTGTCGTTGATTCAGGAAGTGGATGAACTGGAAGCCAAATCCCGGCGCAGAGATATTCTGGTCGACCCGGAAACCCTCTATCAGTTTTACGATGAAAAGCTGCCAGCCCATCTCCACAACGGAGCGGGTTTTGAAAAATGGCGTAAGGAAGTTGAGCAACAGGATGCCCAGCTGTTATACCTCACCAAAGAGTACCTGATGAGGCACGACGCTGGTGAGGTCACTGAAAACAAATACCCGGATCATTTCCGCTGGGAAGGGCTGGAACTACCACTGTCGTATCATTTTGAACCTGGTGCCCCGGACGACGGGGTGACCCTGACATTACCAGTACAAGCACTGAGACTGTTGCCTAAGCATCGTTTGGAATGGCTGGTGCCCGGTATGTTATACGACAAGTGTGTTGCCCTGGTCAGAGCCTTGCCGAAAGCGGTGCGTAAAAACTTTGTCCCGGTACCGGATTACGTTCGGGGGGCTCTGGAGTCCATGTCGGTCTGCGATGAGCCGCTGACCGATATACTGGGGCATCACCTGCATCGTATGTCCGGTATGCGTATCCTGGACGAGCACTGGGACACTCATGATCTGCCGGAACATTTGCGGATGAACTTCCGGCTGGTGGATGAGAACGCTAAGGTGCTGGGGCAGGGCCGTGACCTGGTCAAGCTCAAAGAAAAGTTTGGTCGGGAATCTGAAGACGGTGTGCGCAGACTTGCGGACAGTTCATTGGAGCAGGAAGGTCTGAAAGACTGGAACTGTGGTGAGCTGCCGGAGGAAATAACCCGTAAAGTTGCTGGACTGGTACTTAAAACCTATCCTGCTTTGGTGGATCAGCAGCACTCGGTGGCCGTTAAGCTGTTTGAAGACAGAACCATGGCTGAAGCGACTCACCGTATGGGTGTGACGCGCCTGCTTCAGTTTAAACTGTCTCATCAACTGAAGTTTGCCTTGTCGAAAATGAAACATCTGAAACAGGTGAAGCTGCTGACCACGGGCATTATGCAGGCCAGGGCGCTGGAGGAGGATCTTCAGGCGTTCCTGATTTCGGAGGTGTTTGTTCGTGATCCTGCTCTGTCATCCGGCAATAAGGGGCCAAGGGATGAAGTGGCGTTCAATGCTCTGATGGATGAGCGAAAAGGCCAGTTGGTACCCTTTGCTGAAGAGATTGATGGCCTGTTGTTTGAGATTTTCCAGAAGGCTCACAACATCAGTAAACAGCTGAAGGGCAAGATATCCTTTGACCGGGCTTTTTCACTGTCGGACATCAAGCAGCACTTGGGTCAGCTGATCTATCCCGGCTTTCTTTGTGATGCGGGTATTGAGTGGCTCAGGCACTATCCAAGGTTTTTGGAGGGCATTGAGGTCAGGCAGGAGAAGCTGCCAGCCCAGGTCAACAAAGACCGGGCCTGGTCAGAGGAGCTGGCGACTCTTTTTAAAGCCTGGGAACAGCGTAAAGCCATTCATGAGAAACATAAAATGGTTGATGAAAACCTGATGCTTTATCGCTGGATGCTGGAGGAGTACCGCGTCTCGTTATTCGCCCAGAAGCTGGGCACTCGTTTCCCGGTATCCGATAAACGCCTCAGGAAGCTTTGGCAAGAGGTTCAGGAAGTCTGAAAAACGTCGTTAAACTTTTAATAATACAGTCTGAGGCCATGCTCATGAAAAAGCTTTTGAAGGGGGTTATTCTCACCCTCGCTATTTTGGGTTTTGGGTTTACCATTGCCAATGAGATGGATCTCTTTGGAGAGCAGAATGATACTGACTCCGAGGAGTATGACCTGAACGAAGAAAGCCTGTATCAAAATGAAGCGGCTCCGTATCCGTACCCGCCGTATCCTGATCAGCACTTTGAACCAGAAGATGAGGCTCAGATTGAGGATAAAGAGTACGATGATGCAGGGTACTATGATCATCCTGATCAGGATGAAAGCTTCCCTGAGCATGAGCATGAGGATTAGTACTTTTGCAGGTCAATGCTCTGCAAGAGCATAGTGTTTACCATGCACTTGCAGCCAAGAGATACAATGAAACCAGAAAAGCGAATGCTGGCTTACCGGGAGATGAGGTTGCCTCACTTGCAAGATACTCGAGGTTATTTGCACCTACCACGTTCACGGTCAGGGATGATTTCCATCCCTGTGAGCTTGCCTGCTCAGGAACTGCTTCAAAGACATAAATATCACTACTATTGTATTTTGGTTTTAAAATAACTGAGCGATGATCCCCACTTTGACATAGCCAGCTGTTAACGGTTTCACCTTCTTCGCCCAGCTGGGTAATGACACTGTTAGTTTCGCACAGTGCAACAATCGGAAACTCTGATTCCTTGTGAATATACAGATTTTGATTATCGTTATAGCGAACAGTCCAAACGAGTTCAAAGGGTTGTTTAATTGAATCACTATACTCGGTTGGAACAGTGGTTGGATAAGTCGTTATCACAGGGTAAGTCGTTGTCTCAGAATAATTTCCTGTCACAGTGTGGTTCGTTGTCTCAGTATGATTCCTTGTTGCAGGATAAGTTGTTGTTTCGGGATGAGTTGTTGTTTCAGGGTGAGTTGTTGTTTCAGGATAGGTTGTTGTTTCAGCATAAGTTGTTGTTTCAGCATAAGTTGTTGTTTCGGGATAAGTTGTTGTTTCAGGATAAGTTGTTGTTTCAGGATAAGTTGTTGTTTCGGGATGAGTTGTTGTTTCAGAATGAGTTGTTGTTTCAGGCTTTTTATAGCCGCATTCAGGGTTATAGGGGTTACAGAGATACACCGCAAGGCGCATATTATGGGATCGGCAGTAACCGCCTTCAAGGTTATTGAGTGAAGATTTGTCACCATTTGCTGTGGATATGAAATAGTAGAATTTACCCTCTTCATAGACTGGCTTATTGAGGGTATTGAATTCTTCAAATATTGCCAAGTATGAACTTAGGTGATTAGGGCGAATACATTTCTGTAAAAGCACACTTGTAGATTTACTGGTATTTACTTTACATTGCTCATAGTCGGCTTTATCAACTTGCCAAAGGTTAACATACATATCATAAACACTTTTACCGGTCCTTCTGGGCTTTGAATAAGTGTAAGTATTATCACAAATAAAAAAAACAAACGACCCAAACCTCATGGATATGGTCTTATTCACATTTTTTGAAAATGCATCACTACCCCAAAATATTGAAGGCGCGAAACCCGCTGTAACCAGTTGGGGGAGTAAGGCGAGTCCGAACAAGCTTACTACAATGTATTTTCTCCATGACACAGGGGAAGATAGACGAATCATAACAGACACCTGATCTTTTTTGAAAATACCCGGCTGTATAGCATCACATTGGCTTGTGAACCATAAAAAATCTCCCTTTGTGTGTGACTTTGGCCTTGCTTTGCAGGGTCTTTTTGTTGGGTGACAGATTCTTATCGCTGGCAGACTTGGCCCATCCTGCAACTGCATCTATCCAAACTCTTTCTCAGCCGCTAGAATTGGCGGTTTATTTTCTCTACGCATCGGTTATCAGGAATCCCATGGAGAATCTGGAAACACTTGTTTCACCCATAGTCGTCTCTGCTATGGCTGACGTTGAGTCAGCCGCCAATGTCGCTGACCTGGATCAGGTTCGAGTACGATTTTTGGGCAAGAAAGGTGAGCTGACCCAACTGTTGAAAGGCCTGGGCAAATTGTCCCCGGAAGAACGTCCAAAGGCGGGTGGCTTTATTAATGAAGCCAAGCAGCAGGTTCAGGCGGCACTGGATGTGAAACGTAAGGGCCTGGAACAAGCAGCTCTGCAAGCCCGTCTGGACAGTGAAGCCATTGATGTCACCCTGTCTGGCCGTAGCCAGAACCTGGGCACGGTGCACCCTATTACCCGTACCATGGAGCGCATCACCGATTACTTTGGCAACATCGGTTTTGAAGTGGCCCAGGGGCCGGAAATCGAAGACGATTACCACAACTTCGAAGCGCTGAATATACCGGGTCACCATCCGGCCCGTGCCATGCACGATACTTTTTACTTCAATGACAACACCGTTCTGAGAACCCATACCTCTCCGGTTCAGGTTCGTGTTATGGAAGCCTTGAGCAAGGCCGGTGAGCAACCGCCTATCGCTATTGTCTGTCCGGGCAAAGTGTATCGTTGCGATTCTGACCAGACTCACAGCCCGATGTTTCATCAGGTCGAAGGTCTCTATGTGGCAGAGAACGTCAGCTTTGCTGACCTGAAGAGTGTTCTCAGTGACTTCCTGAGAGTGTTCTTTGAGCGTGATGATCTGAAAGTTCGTTTTCGTCCTTCCTACTTTCCCTTCACCGAGCCTTCGGCAGAAGTGGACATCGAGTGGGGCCGCAATGAAGACGGTTCCGTTAAGTGGCTGGAGGTGCTGGGCTGCGGTATGGTCCATCCGAAAGTGTTTGAATACTCCGGTATTGATACCAGCAGGTACACAGGCTTTGCCTTTGGCTTGGGGGTTGAGCGTTTTGCCATGCTCCGTTACGGCGTAAACGATTTACGTCAGTTCTTCGATAATGACCTGCGCTTTTTGAGCCAGTTCAATTAACGGTTGCCAGCGATCAGATCGAGTAACGGAGTTGAGAAAAGTTTATGAAATTCAGTGAACAATGGTTACGTCAGTGGGTTGCCCTGGAAGCTGACACTCAGGAGCTGGTGGACAAAATCACCATGGCTGGCCTGGAAGTGGACGACGTTGAGCCGGTGGCAGGCGAGTTTTCCGGTGTCGTTGTGGGCGAAATTGTGGCCTGTGAACAACACCCCGATGCTGACAAGTTACGTGTCACACGTGTCAGCACAGGCTCAGATCAGTTCCAGGTGGTTTGTGGTGCACCCAATGCCCGTGTAGGCATTCGCGTCCCTTTTGCAACAGTAGGTGCAGTTCTGCCGGGCAATTTCAAAATCAAGAAAGCCAAACTGCGGGGTGTTGAATCTTTCGGCATGCTCTGTGCGGAAGAAGAGCTGGGTATGGCTGAATCTTCAGACGGCCTGATGGAGCTGCCAGCGGATGCCACTGTAGGTCAGGATATCCGTGCATACCTGAATCTTGATGACAGAATTATTGATGTTGACCTGACGCCAAACCGGGGTGACTGCCTGAGTATTGCCGGTCTGGCCCGGGAAGTCAGTGCGAACTTCCTGGCTGATGTCAGTGACGTTCAGGTTGAACCGGTCACTCCGGAGATTGACGACACCTTCAAGGTTTCTGTTGAATCCAAAGAAGGCGCTCCACGCTTTTTGACCCGTGTTTTGAAGGATGTCGATGTCACTCGACCTACCCCTCTGTGGATGGTTGAACACCTGCGTCGTTCCGGTATTCGTGCCATTGATCCCGTCGTCGATGTCACCGCTTATGTCATGCTGGAGCTGGGTCAGCCCATGCACGGTTATGACCTGGATACCCTCAATGGTTCCCTGATGGTTCGCATGGCCCATGAGCAGGAGAAACTGGTTCTGCTGGATGGGCAGGAAGTCAGTATGAACACCGATACTCTGGTTATTGCCGATGAGCAGCAGGCCCTGGGTATTGCTGGCGTGATGGGCGGAGAAGGTTCTGGTGTCTCCCAGGCCACCCGTAACGTCCTGCTGGAAGCGGCTTTCTTTAATCCCATTACTATTGCCGGTAAAGCCCGTTCCTACGGATTGCACACCGACGCTTCTCACCGATTTGAGCGTGGGGTGGACTTCCAGTTGCAACGTAAGGCCATTGAGAGAGCCACTGCCCTGATTCTGGAAATCTGTGGCGGTCAGCCGGGGCCTGTTGCTGAGGTGGTGAGTGAAGATAACCTTCCCGCCCTGAACACAGTTCATCTGAGGGCTGAGAAAGTCGCTTCGCTGCTGGGTATTACCATCGAGAATGACTTGATTGAAGCCCTGCTGACGCGACTGGGCCTGGAGATGAGTTCCACGGCAGAAGGTGAGTGGAGCGTTGCCGTGCCAAGCTGGCGTTTTGATATTTCCATAGAAGAAGACCTGATAGAAGAGTTAGGTCGTATTTATGGTTATGAGCGTCTGCCAGAAACCATTCCGACGGCGTTGCTGAAGCTTAAGCAGGTGGATGAAAACAAGGTTAAAGAATCAGACATTCGTCGTATTCTTGTCAGTCGAGGCTATCAGGAAGCGGTTTCCTTCAGCTTTATTGATCCGAAACTGCATCAGCTGTTTGATCCCCGGCATGAGCCTGTGGCTTTGGCGAACCCCATCGCCAGCGATCTTTCTGTCATGCGAACATCTCTGTTGCCAGGTCTGGTTAAAACGGTCAGTTACAACCTGAATCGTCAGCAGAGTCGTGTTCGTCTGTTCGAAACCGGTCAGACGTTTGTTCGTGAAGGTGACGCCCTGAGACAGGAAAATCAGGTTGCTGCCGTGATTACCGGCAGTCGCTACCCCGAAAACTGGGCGACTAAAGCTGAACCGGTGGACTTCTATGATCTGAAAGGGGATGTAGAAGCTTTGCTGGAACTCGGTGGTGCTGTAGAGAATTTTCGCTTCGAAAAAGGCCGTCATGATGCCATGCATCCTGGTCAGTGTGCGGCGCTGATCCGTGATGATAAGGTGATTGGCCATATCGGCGCTCTGCATCCAAGCCTGGCGAAAGAGCTGGGTCTGAATGGTGTGGTGCTGATGTTTGAGGCCAGTCTGGAAGCGGTGAGTCAAGGTAAAGTGACAGAGTTCGCAGCACTGTCCAAATTCCCTGAAGTCCGTCGTGACCTGGCCTTGCTGGTGAGGCAGGAAGTGGCTGCTGACAGTCTCAATCAGGTCATCCGGGAAGAAGCCTCTGAGCTATTGAAAGATGTTCGTATTTTTGATGTTTATGTGGGCAAAGGTATTGAAGAAGGTCATAAGAGTCTCGCTTTGGGCTTGACCTTGCAGCACGCTTCCCGCACTCTAACAGACAAAGAAGTTAATCATTTGATTGACAACATTGTAAGTCGGCTGGAATCGGAATTTGGTGCCAGTCTCCGTAGTTAATCAGCCAGTGCGAGCGGTCTGAGGGGATGTTTTCTGAGCAGTCCCTCAACCGTTCACTGCCCCGGTTGTTATAAGAGAGCGGAAGTTATCGATGGGAGCTCTGACTAAAGCGGATATAGCCGAGCATTTGTATGAAGAACTCGGTTTGAACAAGCGCGAAGCCAAGGAGATGGTCGAGCAGTTTTTCGAACAGATCCGTCAGGCGTTAGAGAATAATGAACAGGTCAAGTTATCCGGTTTTGGTAACTTTGAACTACGAGACAAAAGTCAGCGGCCAGGCCGAAATCCCAAAACTGGCGAAGAGATTCCTATTTCTCCTCGCAGGGTGGTGACTTTCAAGCCTGGTCAGAAACTCAGGTCACGAGTTGAGGCCTATGCAGGAAACAGAGCTCAGGAAGAGTGATCTCCCTGTTATTCCCGGCAAGCGTTACTTCACCATTGGTGAGGTCAGTGACTTGTGTCAGGTCAAATCCCATGTCCTGAGATACTGGGAACAGGAGTTTTCGCAGCTAAAACCGGTCAGGCGTGGGAACCGTCGTTACTATCGACGGCAGGATGTGCTGCTGATAAGGCAAATTCGCAGCCTGTTGTATGATAAGCGTTTTACCATTGACGGTGCCCGCAATCATCTCAAGGGCGAAGTGCAGAAGCGGGACACCTCCCAGTACAAACAACTGATCCGGCAGACCATTGCTGAACTGGAAGATGTGGTCGATGCTCTGGATGGAATTCCTTCCAATTGAGAAAAATTCGATAAGCTGCTTTGGTTGGCACTCTTCATTGGTTGGCACATATGTTATCACCAACGGCTAAGCATCACGTCGTCGCTTTAGTCTTTGACGACTACGAGACTCTGGATCTGCATGGACCCATAGAAATGTTAGGCCACATGTCAGATACCCATATATCTTTGATCGGTAACCAGTCTATCGTGCGCAGTTATCAAGGCCCGCGTGTGGTCACCGATATTCAATTTCCAGCAGTGGTTGAGTGTGACTTGTTGCTTATTCCGGGAGGGATAGGTACTCGTACATTAGTGAATGATAAGTCGCTTATTGATTGGTTAGTTCGCCAGTCTGGTGTATCAAAAAAAGTCTTTTCCGTGTGTACAGGCAGTGCTTTATTGGCTAAAACTCATTTGCTTAATGGCACCAGTGCTACCACCAATAAGATGGCTTATCGCTGGGTTACGGGATTAAATAGCCATGTGATATGGCAGCCAGCGGCGCGTTGGGTTGATGATGGTAAGTATTTGACGTCTTCAGGGGTCTCGGCGGGTATTGATGCGGCTCTGTACTACATCAAGCAAACTCAGGGTGAAGCTGAAGCAAGAAGAATTGAGCAGCTCACTGAGTATCAATGGAATAGTGATA